>NZ_JANSKK010000013.1 GCF_026659735.1 Staphylococcus pettenkoferi
GAATGGATTTTCGTTGCGGTCTATCTCCATCAAGCGTCTCGAGTACACATTGAAAATACACTCAAAAATCATTCTAAGCATAATTTCTTACTATTCTAGATACTAATTTGAGGCAATATTCCAAACTCATGAAAACCAATACGGCTCGATTAGCTATGAAGACAAACCTATTGCTATCTATTCTCTATGATTATTTATAAAAATGATGGATTCGTAGCTCACTCCTTTATGTACAAATTCACTTTTCGAAGTTACTTGACTATCGAGGTTTTAGACAACTGCAAAACCAACCAATACCGAAAGCTTCAACTATATATCCTTGTAATTGTTTACTCTCTTGAACTTTTCAACTCCACTTAATTAAATATCATCATCATTTCAAATAACCGCTCGACCGTTTCCCTGCATTTTACTCAAAAGCGATCCCCCCACTTTCACTCAAAACCTTTGAACAATTTCGCCTACTACCCACGCGATCTCTAACCTCACCTTTCTCCAAACAAACGATAAATACCGCTCGAATCTGAGGAACTAAATGACAAAAAGTAGAATTTCACTTACAATAACAAAGGAGATTTAAAAGGAGCGAACCAGTCATGTTTGAAGCTATCATTTACAACATTGCAGTTACTGTGGCGGGAATCTACTTATTCCATCGCTTACAGTATTCCGAGAATAAAAATATGGTGTTCTCGCAAGTGTATGTGGCCATCTTAATGACCATCATTGCGCTACTCTTAGCAGTCAATCCGATACCATTGATGAATCGATACGAGCTCTATCTCACGTTCGTACCGCTACTCTTCCTCGGTCGCTATACGAATATGTTCTTTACCGTCAGCTCGGCCGTAGTGGTATCTATCGTGAGTATACTCGTCTTTCATTACGATTATATTGGCAGTATTACACTCATCGTTATTGCGGTCATCGTCAGCGCTATCGGACCTTTCTTGAAGCAAAGTGATTTCGCTTCAATCCAAATTCTTAACTTAATCAGTCTCGTCTTGTTACTTATTCTAGCGTTGATCAGCCCTTATTATGAGTTAGTCAAATTAATGTTCTTAGTGCCATTGTCATTCGTATTAACGATTACGGCGTCACTGACTTTCTTAGATATTTGGCATTTCTTCTCGCTCGTGAACCGTTATGAGAATGAAGATAAACTCGACTATCTCACAGGATTGGGTAACGTTAAAGAATTCGACCGTCATCTCAACGCAACGTCACGTCTTGCTGATGAACATCAAGAAGGTTTAGGTCTGCTACTCATCGATATCGATGGCTTTAAAGATGTTAACGATGATTATTCTCACCAAGCTGGGGATGCAGTCCTACGTCAAATGGCACAACTACTCATCAATTATGTACCCGAACATATCAAGATTTTTAGAAATGGCGGTGAAGAATTCTCTATCGTCTTGCGCAACTATTCACTTGATCAATGTGTGAAACTAGGCGAAAGCATCCGTAAAGGTGTAGAACAATCGTCATTCCATCTACCAGATAAAGAAGTTATTAAACTTTCTGTATCTATCGGAGTCGGCTATTTAACGCGCGAGGATTACAAATCACAACGCAAAGTCTTTAAAGATGCAGATGATATGTTGCATGTAGCGAAAAAAGAAGGACGAAACCAAGTGATGTTTAACCCAATTATCAAGGTTTAGACGCACACTTTTCTGGTAATAACTAACTAGTCATTTTTAATATTTAAGCTTGCCCATTGGGGTGTGACTAACGCACGGTAACGTGTGGCTAGTCTCATCCCTTTTTTAAGGTACAGTACATCAATCTTTGATTCTAACGTACTGCATTTGTATTATTTTAACTGCACATTTTAGAAAAATGAAAAATTGATTACAACTCAAAAAATATATTGAAAGAAGACCGTCCAAGCTGTAAACTTTCAATAGCTCTATTGTGGTGAATAGGAGGCGCACTTATGTCAGAATCAATTACAATCATCGACGAAGATAAGGTCATCGATCTCGTGCTCGTAGCCGGACGGATATTGCTAGAGAGCGGTGCTGAAACCTATCGAATTGAAGATACGATGAATCGCATGGCTGCAAGCTACGGTTTAAAGGATACATATAGTTTCGTCACATCGACAGCGATCATCTTCTCGTTAAATAATCGCACTAACACACGTTTAATCCGTATTCGTGAACGCACGACAGATTTAGAGAAGATTGCTTTAGTTAATAATATTTCTCGTAAAATTGCCGCGCACAAATTAACCATTGATGAGGCGAAATCAGAACTCGTACATCTTCATCATATGTCTTTACAATTTACGACGGTATTGAAATTCTTTGCTGTCGCCATCGCATGTGGCTTCTTCCTGTTTATGTTTGGTGGCGTAGCGCATGACTTTATTTACGCTGTTATCGCCGGTGCTGGTGCCTTTCTTACATTTGAATGGATTCAGAAATTTATCCAAATTAAATTCTTCTCTGAATTTATCAGTGCCGCTGTCGTGATCTTAATTGCGGCGACAGCGACGCATCTTGGTTGGGCGTACAATCAGAACACAATTACCATCGCAGGTGTGATGCCTCTCGTGCCTGGTATTCTGATTACCAATGCGATTCGTGACTTAATGGCTGGCGAGCTCCTCGCGGGTATGTCGCGCGGTGTCGAAGCTGCCTTAACGTCCTTTGCGATTGGCGCAGGCGTTGCCATCGTATTATTAATCTTTTATTAAGGAGAGACGCAGACAGTGAGTATTTTTGTGTACATCTTTCACTTTATTATCAGTTTCTTAGCTACAATCCTATTCTCAATCTTATTTAATGCGCCACGGCGTCTACTCTTAGCCTGTGGTTTCGTAGGTGCCATGGGTTGGATTATTTACAAACTGACACTAGACGCAGAGTTAGGTAAAGTGATGGCGGCCTTTCTCGGTAGTTTCATCTTGGCTTTGATGAGTCACATTATGAGTCGTCATTATAAAAGACCCGTCATCATCTTCATCGTGCCTGGCATTATCCCTCTCGTTCCTGGGGGATTAGCGTACGAAGCAACACGTTTCCTCGTTTCAAACGAATACACACATGCTGTTAATACATTCTTAGAAGTTACACTGATTTCCGGTGCCATCGCCTTCGGTATTCTGTGTGCCGAAATCGTTTATCACCTCTATATACGGGTTAAGCAGTACTTTGGACGTATTAAAGGTAAAACGTATCGTAAAAGTTATAATATGAATAACCGTGCTTAAATCTTTGAAATTCCAGACATAGAATATTTGTAAATAACGTCAATTTCCATCCTTAGCTGTCCTTTCTTCCAATGTCAGATTGGTAAAAGGAAGAGACACGCAAGTCAGATGAGAAATTGGCGTTTTTCTATTTGAACAAGCTTTTTTGAAGCTGCAAGGACGCGTTTCTCCATAGGGCCAAGTTATTTTGAGCACTTGCAGACATCTTTTAAATCCGCTAACTGCCCTTCCCTTTTACAAACCTCAAACAGGCTCTCGTAAAAAAGACGCAATCACAGATTTCTGTCATTCTCACCCACACACGTTATAATAGGTATACAAGAAAAGGGGTTGATAGCAATGAAACAACAATTAATCGAGCGTTTAAAAACCTATGCGCAAATCGATACACAATCAAATCCTGATTCAGACACGACACCTTCTACAGAAAAACAATGGAATTTACTCAATCTGTTGGAACGGACATTAACAGACATGGGATTAGAAACGGACATGGACGAGAATGGCTATCTCTTTGCGACACTTGATAGCAATATTGATACTGAAGTACCCACAGTCGGTTTCCTCGCTCACGTGGATACATCTCCTGATTTCAATGCGAGCAATGTCCACCCTCAAATTATCGAAAAATATGATGGGCAACCTATTCAACTTGGAAATACTGATCGCGTATTGAGCCAAGATGTCTTCCCTGGGATGAAACAAGTGGAAGGTCATACATTGATGATAACCGATGGAACTTCACTACTCGGAGCTGATGATAAAGCAGGTGTGGTCGAAATCGTAGAAGCCATGCGCTATCTCACAGAACACCCTGAGATTAAACACGGCCGTATCAGAATTGGTTTCACTCCGGATGAAGAAATCGGACGCGGCCCTCATCAATTCGACGTCGACCGCTTCGATGCGGATTTCGCCTACACGATGGATGGGAGTGAATACGGCGAACTACAATACGAGAGCTTTAATGCTGCAGGTGCGACGGTGACATGCCATGGTGTGAACGTCCATCCTGGTTCTGCTAAAAATGCGATGGTTAACGCCCTATTACTCGCCCAACAATTTAACCAACTACTTCCACAAGATGAGGTGCCTGAACGTACAGAAGGTTACGAAGGTTTCTATCATCTCATGCAGTTAAACGGCGATGTCGAAGAGGCAACGTTACAATACATCATCCGCGACCATGATCGCGACACATTCGAAGCACGTAAGACGAAGTTGCTTGAAATTCGTGACGACATTAATAGTCATTACGCAAATGACCCTGTCGAAGTAGACATTGAAGATCAATACTATAACATGGGCGATAAGATTCAAGCCGTCCCTCATGTTATTGATATTCCGAAACGCGTCTTTGAACGTTTAAATATCACGCCGAACACTGAGCCGATTCGTGGCGGCACAGATGGTAGTCAATTGTCCTTCAAAGGACTTCCGACACCAAACATTTTCACAGGTTGCGCCAACTTCCACGGTCCGTTTGAATACGCTTCAATCGACATCATGGAACAAGCAGTGAAAGTGATCATTGGTATTGCAGAAGAGGTTGCGAAGTCACATGATACGACAACGACAGATTAATTGACGACCTTTTGTGATGGTAAAATGATTTTTAGCCTATATTAAAAAGGCCTTAAACTTGAGCATCCTAACTCAACGTTTAAGGCCTTTATTATAGTATTATTGGTCATTTAAAGTAGTTTGAAGTAATTTGATAGCTTGAACTGTATAGTGACGGATTTGAATACCCATTTTAAAATCAGTGTAAGACTTCGGCATCTCAATAAAGGTATTGAACATGGCTGTGACGCCTAGAGACTCGAAATGCTCGAACTTGTCAGGTGTCGCACAAATCGCAATCGATGGCTTGTCATACTTCGTCGCAAGTTCAGCAATGCGCTGCGTTGTCGTCTCTAACACATGGTCGCGTTCGTTGACACCTTCACCGAACAGAATCAAATCAGCTTGCTCAATTAAACTTTCCAAGTGTGTAATTTGATCGACGAGTTCGTGACTCGTCATAATTTTCGCTTCAAACATTTCACTGAGCAACGCTGCAATACCGCCACCAGCGCCACCACGTAAGACAGGTCCTAAAGTCAAACGTTCTTCACTCTTCAATATTTCACTGAAGTACCATACTAAATTATCAATTTCTGCAGCTTTCTCACGCGTTAAACCGTAAGCTTCATACGTCTGCATGATTTCACTATGACGTCCGTAGAGCTTACTGTCGAAATCAGACATGACTTGAATGCGCGCACTTTGTAATCCTGAATGTAAGTCTGAGAAATCGACTTTACGTATATATTTCAACACGCGTGGCCCTTCAGTTACATCGATCGGTTGCGCTTCATCATCAAAGAAACGTGCACCTAAAGCTTGTAACATACCTGCACCACCGTCAAAGCTATCTAAACCACCGAGAGAAACAACTAAATGTTCAGCACCATGGTTCAAGGCATCTGCTATTACTTCGCCCATGCCGTAACTTGTGCGAGCTTCGATTGATTTCTCACCTTTTAAGAATAAATTACCTTCAATCACCGCCATACCCTTTTCAGTAATGCCATATAACGCTTCAACTGGGTTCATATCCGCATCATGTACATTGAGACGATATTTGGTTCCTGATTGCCACAAGAACACTGAATCTGTGAGTTCGTGACGTCCATTAAACAATGGGACTTGAACAATATCAGCAGAGTCGATTTGACTTGCCACTGCTTCTTCTACATATCTATTCGCCTGGTAACTTGAAATGATACCATTAAATTCGTCCATGGCTACTAATACTTTCATCCTGTCACCTCATCTATTTCTTACTCATTACTTTCTGTTAAAAATTGATTGTTGATACTTAAATATCTATAAAATTAATGTGTCTGTCATTTCTACGTGACACTCAATCAATCTGTCGCTCAGCGAATTGTTCAATACTCTATTATACATGTCCTGTGTTATGATTTCATGAAATAAGAAATGGGAGCAGAACGATGCTCGTAGCTTTGTGCGCGCGATACATCTTCTACTCCCCACCGTCACTGTTGAGAAAGGAGCTATCGCCCTGCTCTAACAATGACACATGCATAATTCTTTATTCTTCAGCTTTAGCTAATGTTGCAACGTTAATATCATCGTGACTCGCATGCCACTTCACTTTACCATCTACAAAGTAGAAAGCTTGTGGTGATTCATGCTTCACACCTGTTTGCTCTTCGATATAATCAGATAAATTTCTTTCTTGTTGAACGATTAAATAATAACCGTCCATGTCCCTTTCATATAAGAATTTGTTGAACTGATCATATGCATTCGCAGAAATCGGACATGTCTCACTGTGTTTCAGTATATAGACATAACGATTCTCCTCTAGCACTTGTTCAAACTGGTCAATCGAACTCAGCTTTATAGCCATTCTATTCACCTCTAAGATAATTTAGCGAGCAGACGTCTTACTTTATCGAAATTGAGATGAGATTAATACACGATGTTACATCGATTTATCGTCTACTCTTCGTTATGATAAATAATTTCCTATGTCAATGTTTCCAATTATACACAATTACCTTTTTGTTGTTAACCGTTTATTATAAATTAATTTGACTTTGAATTGACAAAGCGACTAAGATTTAAGTTGATTTAATTCCTTATCAAAGGCTTTGTCATCACTCTCTAAGTCTTCACCCTTTTTTGGTAAGTTCTGAAGATCAATTTTTGCTAAACGTTGTGTATTACCCATCGTATCCTGACGTGTTTCATAATAGTTCTGCAAACTATAGTACATTTCAATCGCATTTTTACGCGCTTCATTCACATTTGAATCTGTAATCGTCGTTTGATTGAGATCTTTGATTTGCTTATCAATGAGCGGCATAATATGATCTTCAATTGCTTTTTTCCCTTTTTTAGGATTCTGGTCATTAATATGATTTTCTGCAGTATTTTTAAGTTCCTTGTTATTATTTTCTACCTTTTTCGTAAAAGTTTCAACATCTTGCTTGTTACCATGCTTGTTCGCTTTATCAACATTTTCTTCCATGAGTGAGCGTTTTTTCTCAAACAATTTCGTGTAATCTAGAATATCCTCATTTGCTTTAACAGATTGATTACATAAATCGACAAACGTTTTAAGATCTTTCACTTTCTGCTTTTTCTGTTTCACACCTTGAAGATACGTTTGCTTAAGATGTTTCACTTTAGAAGACTCGGCTGGCAACTTTTTCGCGGATTTCTCGTATGCTCTCATCTGGGGCATCAGCTTACTGTTAATGTCAGTTTGAAGCTCATTGAATTCTTTCTTATTTTTGTCTGTCATTTGTTGTTCTTTAAGTTGATCAATTTGTTTCAAATCCAGATGATTTAGCGTCTGTTTCATTTTTGCTTCTTTCTGCTGCGTTTGATCGAGATGTTTTTCAAATTTCGCTAAGTCTTTAGGCTCATTGTTTTTACAACCTGCGACTAAAAGTGTTAAAACGATTAGAGTAAGTAAACAACTAATTTTCTTCATTTTTGCACTCCTATCATTTCGTATTATACATAAACACGATTACAATGAAAATAATGCACACTTTATCTATACTAAAATTCAACATATCATAAGGAACAAAGGAGGTAACGCATCGTGTATTCAGCAATTCAACCCTTTATTAAAGCAGATTCAGAACATCATTTTAAATCTGAATATGAAGAACTACGTCATCTTCTCTTTAATCTCTTAGATTCACCCGTGAAGTCCACACATCATATAGGTGGCACGAGTCATTTTAACTATCCAACGGAACCTATACTCGATATCTTGGTGGGTGTAGATAACTTACACGATATCACAGCTTTAGATGAAAAACGTCTCAATTATGCAGGTTTCTATCGCTTACATCACCCATATAAAAAGAAGGTGGTTATGGCGAAATTTAATAATTTAATCGATCTCAAACAAGAAGTGCGTTTGCATATCATCCAAAGAGACACGCCCCTTTTCAAGCAATACCTTAAGATGGACGAAGCTTTAGCTAATAATGACGAAATCGCTCGCCATTTTAATGATAAAAAGACACAAATTCTCGAGCATGTCGCGCGTATTAGTGATTATGAGCAACGCAAGCAGCAAGCCTTAGATAAGATTTATAAGAAGTATGTGGCTGACTCAAAGTGAGGAAGTTGCATGAATGAAATGACACTTCTGTAATAAGCACTTGATTTAGAAATAGTTATCTCATGTGATAAGTTGAGGTAAAGTCATCGTTCACATTGTTGTTAATCGCAAATCGATTCGAGAGTTGCTATAATGGGAGTAATGACTGTTAAAGAGAATATGGAAAGGATGTTCAGAGTTGCTTAAAGATGACATCTTAACGAAATTAAAGGAGATTGTGCCTACCGATATTATTCGAGTAGATGAACCGTTGAAACGCTATACATACACAGAAACAGGAGGAGAAGCTGACTTCTACCTTTCACCAACAACGAGCGAACAGGTTCAACAAATCGTCCGCTTCGCATACGAGAATGATATCCCTGTTACTTATTTAGGTAATGGTTCTAATATCATCATTCGTGAAGGCGGCATTCGTGGCATTGTCTTAAGTTTACTATCCCTTGATTACATTGACGTTTCAGATTCGTCTATCATCGCAGGCAGTGGTGCAGCGATTATCGATGTCTCACGTACTGCACGAGACCACGTATTAACTGGTTTAGAGTTCGCATGTGGTATACCAGGATCCATCGGAGGCGCTGTATTCATGAATGCGGGCGCGTACGGTGGTGAAGTGAAAGATTGTATCGATTACGCTTTATGTGTAAATGAAAAAGGTGAATTACTCACTTACACAAATAATGAACTGGAATTAGATTATCGTAACAGTATTATTCAAGAGAATCATCTCGTTGTGGTCGAAGCGGCTTTTACCCTCACACCTGGAGACCTCGACGATATTCAAGCTAAAATGGATGATCTCACAGAACGTCGTGAATCGAAACAACCTCTTGAGTACCCTTCCTGTGGTAGTGTCTTCCAACGCCCACCAGGTCACTTTGCTGGTAAACTCATTCAAGATTCCGATCTTCAAGGACATCGTATCGGTGGCGTTGAAGTTTCTAAAAAACATGCTGGTTTCATGGTCAATGTGGATGGAGGCTCAGCTACCGACTACGAAGATTTAATCCACCATGTGCAACATGTGGTTAAAGAGAAATTCGATGTTGATTTACATCCTGAAGTAAGAATTATTGGCGAACACCCTCAAGAACGACAATAACTACAACTGAGTAATTGAGGTAAGTAGTATGGTTAAAGTTTATGGAGATACTGTAGATAATGAAACACGTTGCAAACATTATCATGCGCCAGTAGATATCATCGCGATTAAGTTTAAATGCTGCGATAAATATTATCCTTGTTACAAGTGTCACGAAGAGCATGAACAACACCAAGTGAAACGTTGGAGTGAAGATGAGTTTAACACGCATGCTGTGCTATGTGGTGTTTGTAAACGGCATCTCACTATTAACGAATATATGATGACAGAGACCTGTCCTTATTGTGATTCACACTTTAATACGCGATGTATGTTTCATTATCATCACTATTTCGAAGTATAGAAAAAAGGTCGAGAAAGAGCGTGTCTAACACACCTCTTCTCGACCTTTTTCTCTATTTTATTGCTTTGAATGTGAACACTACATCATTATTTTAATGCTTTTTCTAACTCTTCGATTTGTTTAAGTGCTGTAGTTGATGTAGAACCACTTGAGAAGTACCATAATTTAGGATCTAATTCGTAAACTTGGTCTTCTTTATTCGCTTTTACATCTTTAAGTACATCGTTGTTGAGTGCTTTCTTCGCAGTAGCTTTACCCCCGATTGCTTGTCCACGGTCCATCGCAAAGATAATACTTGGATTTTTCTCGTTGATATATTCGTTACTTACGTTTTGACCGTGTGTACTTGCTTTGACATTTTTATCTGCTGGTGTGAAACTGAGTGTATCAAAGATTAAGCTGCCGAAACGTGCTTTCGGACCAAATGTTGAAAGCTCGCCTTCATTAACAAGTAAGAACATAGATTTATCGTCTTTCATGTCTTTTGTATGTTTTTTAACATCTGCGACTTTGTCATCTAATTTTTTGTTAAGTTTCTTAGCTTTATCTTCTTTATCGTAGATTTTTCCAATATTTAATGTGTTGTCTTTCAATGATTGAAGTTCGTTATTATCATCTGCACCTACATAGACGATCTTCGCATCTGGAGCTGCTTTCTTGAATTCATCTAAGTTTTGTTGTGAAGCTGCACGTCCAGAAATATAGATGACATCCGGTTTGGCTTCAGCGACTTTATCGAAGTTAATTTCTTTAAGGTTACCTGTGTTGATGTATTTATCATCTTTAAATTCTTTTAAGAAATCAGGTAAACTTTTACCACCTTCACCTTTAGGTAAACCTTTCACTTTGTCTGCTAAACCGAGTTCTTTGATTGTATCTAACGCACCATAATCAAGAACTACTGCGCGTTTAGGGTTCTTCGGTACTGAAACTTTGTCGTCTACTTTCTTCGCATCACTACCATCTTTCTTGTCGCCTCTAGCTTCAAACTGGTTATGAATCGTTACAGTCTCTTTGTCACTCTTACTGCTACTGTCCTTACCTTTACTACCATCACCTTGGTTACCACAAGCAGCAAGGACAAACATTAAACTAATTAATAGAAATATAGTAAACTTCTTCATTGATATCCTCCATTTGTTCTTCCCAAGTTATATGCCGCGTTTCCCCCATAGCGTTAACTTTGTAGCGACACATCACTCCCTTCAATGTACTATCGATTTATGCTTCTTTCCGAGTTGAGTCCTCGAACTCATCGTAGTAAATACAAATACGTTGAGACGCAATTTCTTCTACTTTCACTGGCATATCGTAAAGCTGACTCAATATTTCTGCTTGAACGACTTGATCTTTCGCATCTGAGATAAAAGTCCGTCCATCTTTAATCGCGATGATATGATCTGAATAACAGGACGCAAAGTTAATATCATGTATCACGACAACAATCGTCTTGTTGTAATGATGTGCAAGATGACGCAGAATTTGCATAATCTGCACCGCGTGTTTCATGTCCAAATTATTCAGTGGCTCATCTAACAAGATATACTCCGTATCTTGAGCAATCGTCATTGCGACATAAGCGCGCTGACGTTGACCACCTGATAAGGTTTTAATATAGCGATCTTTAATCTCTGTTAAATTAAGCAGAGATAAAGCTTCCTGAATCTTCTCTTTATCCTCTTTTTTAAGTCGCCCTTTCGAGTATGGGAACCGTCCAAATTGTACGAGTTGTTCCACAGTTATGTTAAGTTCAGTGATGTTCGTCTGTTTTAAAATGGACAACTTCTTCGCTAAATCATTACTCTTGTAGTCATCTATGGAGTGCTCGTCGATCGTAATCGTTCCTTGATCGTAGTCAGTCAGACGCGTTATCGCTGAAAGCAAGGTACTTTTGCCTGCACCGTTAGGACCTATAATCGTCGTCAACTGGCCTTTGTGAATATCTACGTTGATATCTTGTAGAATGGGTCGCTGCTCAATCGTTTTAGTTAAATTCTTTACACTAATCACACTGTATTTCTCCTTTTAACTAATAAGTAAATGAAGTAAAGTCCACCAATTAAATCAATAACGATACTTACTTGTGTCGTCGCGTCAAAGATGTGCTCCATCACACTTTGAGCTATAAATAAACTGATCCAACTCAAGCACAATGTAGCAGGGAAAATATATTTATGTTCATAAGTTCGCATTAATTCGTGGGCGATGTTTACTGTCATTAATCCTAAGAATGCAATAGGGCCTACCAATGCTGTCGAAAGCGACACGAGAACCGCAACCATGATCAGTAACGTACGGGTCATCCATTGATAAGGTACGCCAAGGTTGATCGCTTGTGCTCGCCCGAGTAATAAGACATCTAAATATGGAATGAGATAAAAAGTCAGTCCGATAAGAATAAGTAAGATAATCGCTGACAAAGTCATTAAACGCGGATTCGCTGCGTTAAAGTTCGCAAACATCGCACTTTGTACTGCAAGGAAATCTTCCGGGTCAATGATGAGTTCTAAGAAACTCGTAATACTTCTGAAGAACGTACCCATAATGATTCCGACGAGTAAGATGAAATAGACAGAAACATTTTTCAGACGAAAGATACCTTGGAATAAAATGAGTGCGAAGCTAATCATCGCTAATACGGTAATCCCAAAGTTGAGATAAATATTCGTATTAAATAATGACTGCGCGCCAAATATAAAAACTAATAAGACTTTAATAAACATGTAGACTGCATCTAATCCCATAATAGAGGGCGTAAGTAAGCGGTTAGTTGTAATCGCCTGGAAGATAACGACAGAAGCAGCGATTGCGCCACCGACGATGAACATTAATATCAACTTCTTCATCCGGGCAGGTAACTGATAATGGATGATGTCGAAATTAAGTCCAAGGAATAAATACAACGCACCGCTTAGGATAACCACTGCTATCAGTATCGCTAATTTAAGATTGAGATTAATTCGCATAGTGACGGCGTCCTTTCAATAGCATTATGAGGAAGATGACCGTACCAAACACGCCAATCGTTAAACCGATGTTGATTTCATATGGGTAAACGACGAGACGTCCGATAATGTCTGAGAACAACACAAATATCGCTCCGAGAATTGCTGTTTGAGGCAACGCATGTTTCAAGTGATCCCCTCTAAAGATTGCTACAATGTTAGGCACGATGAGTCCTAGAAATGGTAATGTTCCTACAGTTACTACGACTAGCGCAGTAATTGTCGCTGTGATAAACAAACCAATGTGAATAACGCGTTCATAGTTGACACCAAGATTGTTGCTGAAATCCTTGCCCATACCCGCTATCGTAAAATGATTCGCAAATATGTAAGTGAGTATGAGAAGCGGAATACTAAGGTAGAGAATCTCATAACGGCCACTCGTGATAATGGCAAAATTACCATTGAGCCAATTGCCTACACTTTGAACAGTATTCGTTTGCAGAGCCATAAACGTAGTGAAACTTGAAACGATGCCACCAAGCATAATGCCCATCAAAGGTACAAAGATGACTTCTTTAAAGCGAATCAATTGAATGAGCTTCACAAAAAGGAATGTGCCACCAATGCTAAGTAAGACAGCAAATGCAAGCTTGATGAGTATATTCTCTTGCGGAAACCAAATCATCGCTATCAAGATACCGAGCTTAGCCCAATCCATCGTACCTGCTGTAGTTGGACTCACAAATTTATTCTGCATCATTTGTTGCATAATCAGACCTGCTAACGCTAATGTACTTCCACTAATAAGAATGCTAATCGTACGTGGAATACGACTCGTTAAGATGATATGAAGTTGTGTTTGTGACAAATGTCCAAGATCTGAAAGAGGTATTTGCTTAACACCGATAAGTAGGGATAACAGTGTTAATAGGATGAGAAGTAGGAATAAAGTGAATCGATTAATAATCCCTCGTAACAATAGTCTCCATTCCTTTATCATAGATTAAAAAGCGATAATGATAATCGTTATCACTAAGCATAAATCTAGTTTATCATGAAATTTAGATATTTCAATAGCCTACGATAAAATCATAGAGAAATTGTATAGTTGGAGTATATTTACAATTGAATAATTTATGATAGAGAATTTTTTGTACAAAATGTATTACACCAATTCTTTTTTTCGAATAAAAGTAGATAGTGAAACTAATTATTAGAAGGAAAAAATAAGTAAGAAAAAGAGCAAGGCACTACGCCAATAGCCCCCGCTCTTTGATAATGCAGTAAAAATGTGAGTTCACTATTTCTCATCATCAAAAATGAAATCTTCATCTTGTAACGCTTCAACGTTAAGTGCAAGTGTGTAACCATCACCTTTAACTGAGAAGAAGTCATGGTTTTTAGTTGAAGTGTCTAACGCGTTCTCAATAATTGGGTTGAATTCACGTTCTTCAAAGTAAGGTTCGAATCCTAAGTTAGATAATGCTTTGTTGCCGTTATAACGCACGTAGTTAAGCACATCATCTGTTAGTCCAATGTCATCATATAATTTGTGAGTATAAGATACTTCATTTTTATATAAATCTTCGAGCAAACGATACATTTCTTGGTCTGCTTTTTGCTTTTCACTCTCAGAAAGCTCATTGCGTAAATGTTGTGCATCTAAACCAGTAAACACACCATGAATTGACTCGTCGAGTAATATTTTACGGATAATTTCTCCAGATGTTGTCATCTTACCTTGACCTGCTAAATAAAGTGGATAATAGAAACCAGAATAGAATAAGAATGTTTCTAAGAATACACTTGATACTCGTGCAATATATTGATCGTAGATTGAAGCTTCCTTGCCCCATAATTTGTGATAGTTACCCACAATAACGTCCGCTTTATATTTTAGATGTGGTTCTTCAATCACCCACGTATCAAGAAGATAGTTCGTTTCACTAGATGGTAATAGCGTTGTAAAGATGTGGGAATAACTTTTCGCATGAATTTGTTCCATCATCGCCATAAATGAATATACTGCTTTTTTACGTAAATCTGTTGTGTGCATCATGACGAGTGGCATACCATCATCGGCTTGGTGCGTATCTAGACCAGTTAAGCCTGCAAGCGCATATTTGAAGGCGTTCTTTTCTTCATCTGTTAATGTCTTCCAACTTGCAATATCCTTGGAAACCTTAAATTCTGTTTCCACCCACATTTGCGATATGTTTTGGCGCCAGAACATGTTGGTCATATCTTCTTGCGTATTCCAATTGACTGCTTTCATGTGTTTAACGTCTCCAATCTCATTTAAATATTGTATGTATGATTAAGTAGGAAAGATGAGCACCGCGACAAGAATAGTGCCAACACTCTCCTACTTAATCTACTTCATGCTTGAGAACAATACGTACTACTTTATGCTTAGATTATTTACTCACAATGCTTAAACTGAGCAACTTGTACACTCTTCTACACTTAATAGTTTGTTACGTGTGTAGTAAAGTGATTTAAGCCCTTTGTGATGGGCATAAACATATAAGCGTGACAATTCACGTGTAGATACTTCAGAGTTAACGTAAAGAATCGTTGAAATACCTTGGTCAACGTGAGTTTGAATTGTTGAAATTAGATCAATTAATTTCATTTGATCTGTATTAAATGCTGACTTGTAATACCACATTGTTTCTGGTGATAAGAATGGCATAGGATAGAATGTTTCTGAGTTACCATAAGTACGACGTTCAATTTGGTCAACGATAGGCATTACAGATGGTGTCGCATTCTGCACATAAGAAATACTTTGTGTAGGTGCAATAGCAAGACGATAAGCATGGTATAGACCATGTTCTTCAACTTGTGCTTGTAATGCTTTCCAATCTTCAGGAGTAGGAATGTCTAATCCTTCAAATAAACGTTTCACTTTCTCATATTTCGGTTCAAATGTTTGTGAAGTGTAGAATTCGAAGTATTTACCATTCGCATAATCAGATTTGTCAAAGTCCTTGAAGATGGTTTGACGTTCTTTAGCGATTTCCATAGAACGTTGAATTGAATAATAGTTCAACATCATAAAGAAGATATTCGCGAAATCTTTCGCTTCTTCTGATTCATAACCGATCTTGTTCTTAGCAAGATAACCGTGAAGGTTCATCGCTCCTAAACCTACAGAATGAAGCTCACTATTCGCTTTTTTAACACCTGGCGCGTTTTGAATGTTCGCTTCGTCACTCACAAATGTCAAAGCGTCCATACCTGTAGCTACAGAATCTCTGAACTTACCTGATTCCATAACATTAACGATGTTTAAAGAACCTAAATTACAAGAAATATCTCTTTTAATATCGTCTTCTACACCATAATCGTTGATGACAGATGTTTCTTGAAGTTGGAAGATTTCTGTACAAAGGTTACTCATCTTGATTTGGCCAATATTAGAGTTAGGGTGTACTTTGTTAGCGTTATCTTTGAACATTAAGTATGGATAGCCAGATTGTAATTGTGTTTGTGCAATAAGGTTTAGCATTTCACGTGCGTCTTTTTTCTTCTTGTCAACATTAGGGTTAGCAACGAGATCATCATAATATTCATCTAAATTTAAATCGTCTAATGTTACACCGTATTCTTTGTAAACTGTGTGTGGTGCAAACATGTAGAAATCCTTACCTTCTTTAGCTAAATCAAAGAATTTAGAAGGTACGATGAGTCCCGTAGAAATTGTTGATAGACGAAGGTCTTCGTCAGCGTTAACTTTCTTCGTATCTAAGAACTCTTCAACATCATAGTGGAAGATGTTGAGGTAAACTGCACCTGCACCTGGACGTTGACCAAGTTGGTCAGCATAACTAAAGCCACCTTCAAGGGATTTCGCCACAGGTAACACACCTTTAGCTACACCTTTAATGCCTTTAATCGCTTCACCACGTGCACGTAATTTAGATAAGTTGATAGCCACACCGCCACCAATTTTACTCAACTGCTTAGCTGTAGAATCGATAAAGTTGATTGAGTTCAAGCTGTCATCCACTTCCAATAAGAAACATGATACGAGCTCACCTCGACGCGCACGACCTGCATTTAAGAACGTCGGTGTCGCAGGTTGATAACGTTGTTCAACCATACCTGAGATGAAGCGCTTCGCTAAGTCAACATCGCCATCTGCTAAGTAAAGTGAAACGATAGCCACGTGTTGATTGTAATCTTCAAGAATATTCTCTTTATCATTCGTCTTCAAAGCGTAGTCTTTATAGAATTTGCTTGCTGACATATAGCTTGCGAATTGGAAGTTAATATTCTTTGCATAATTTGTCACATCAACAAGTTGTTCTTCCGTATATTTCTCGAAAACATTGAAATAGAAGTCGTTGTCTACGAGATAATGTAAGCGTTCAATTTCGCTATCGAAATAGATGGTCTTGTCATGAATCTCTTGTAGATAGACTTCTAAAGCTTCTTGGTCCTTCTCTAAGTTGAAGAATCCATTATCTTTCCTCTTCGTCACTTCATTGTTTAATTCAATATGATTGTATCTTTTCTCGTCCATAGTCTTCATTAACCTGTCCCACCTTAACTTTAAATTCCTCAACGTCTCTGTTTGTGCCTTGAACTTCGAACTTCATTAACAATGGCACTTGATAGTCTTCAGAAATGGTAATACCAGCTTTAGCGAAATTCTGTCCCCAATTTCGATTACCGCTGGCTGCTACCGCTTCTAAATGTTCACTGTTATGATTCAAGAATGACTGCACCGGTTCAGGCACCTCTCCGAAACCGATTGTTCCAGTGACCAATATATAGGGTTCATCTATACGATCTGTACAGTTCGCTTGAGTGATTTCTAAAGTATCTTCGAGTTCCGTACGCTGTATGAAACGTCTCACATTTCCTGTAAATGAGAAATAGACCACTTTCATTGGCTCACCTTCTTTCTAGTTATGTATCTCATTTAGGTGACGACCTAAACACCTATCATTCTTAAATCTTATCTTGGGTTGTCCATTGCATTTCTACCACAACATATAGTGTTAATAACCTAGCAAGTGACCATGTAATTTAGCATCTATTTGATAGCGTTACCCTATTTCAAGGGATAAATCACTTCTTCTACGTGTTAAATTACCTCTTTATAGTCATTTTATTAAAATGGTCATTTCGTCGAAAAACACAACATGTTGTGTTTGTTTTTAAGAATTCGTACTACATTATGTGTTTCATTATACATAACTGTGATTCCATTTTAAAGAGATACTCACATGTCAGTTTGATGTCAATTTTGTATCAATTTATATAACTCGCACCACCACACGCTTTTAATCTCAAAAAATGAAACGAAAAAATTTTATTTCGTAAACCAGAGGGTTTTTGGTTGCATTTTCATAAAAAACGTGTAATCACGGTGTCGCTTAAGGTAGAGCAATTCAGTGTTTTCAGTGAGTTACCATACATTTTAAAAGATATAGAATAACCCCCTAGTGTATACTCAAAGACAATCGAACGTTTGTTCGTATAATATATATTATCCTACTCCTGAAATTTTTGCAACCCTCATTACATGAATATTTTTTTATGCTAAGATAGATACGTTAAATTTATATGAATGAGGCGATATCAGTGAACCCTAAAGTGAAAGGTATTATCGCGATTCTGATTTCTGCAATTGGCTTTAGTTTCATGTCGGTCTTCTTTAGACTCGCTGGTGATTTACCAGTCTTTCAAAAGTCTCTTGCCCGAAATCTCGTCGCGATGTTTATCCCTTTATTTTTCCTATACAAATATAAACAGCCCTTGTTCGGTAAGTTGAGTAGTCAACCGTTACTCATCGCTCGTTCGGCTCTAGGACTTACAGGGGTGCTGTTCAACATTTATGCCATCGACCATATGATCTTAAGTGACGCTGATACATTAATGAAACTGAACCCGTTCTGGACGATCTTACTCAGCCTGTTCTTCCTGCGTGAAAGAATCTTCAAATACCAGATTATCGCGATGATTGTCGCAATCGCGGGAATGCTCTTCGTTGTGAAACCTGAATTCTCGTCTGCGATGATTCCAAGTCTCATCGGTTTAATGTCTGGTATCTTTGCAGCAAGCGCATACACATGTGTCCGTGCATTAAGTACGAGAGAAGCGCCATATACGATTGTATTCTACTTCTCATTCTTCTCTATCATCGTACTTATTCCGTTCACGATATTTACTTACGAACCGATGTCATGGTTGCAAATGCTTTATCTCTTAGGCGCAGGTTTAAGTGCTGCAGTAGGTCAAATCGGTATTACACTCGCATACAGCTTTGCACCAGCGAAAGATATTTCTATCTTTACTTACGCGTCAATTATCTTTACGGCGCTATTCGGATTTATCCTGTTCGGCGAGTCACCAGACTTCTACGCTATGTTAGGTTACGTTATCATTATTGGTGCAAGTTATTACATGTTTGAAAAAGCACGTCGGCAACCGCGCAAATCACAAACGAATTCAAATTAAAGGAGTATGATTATGGCTCAAGGACGCAATCAAGAAGAACTTGAAGATATCACGTTATTAGGTAACCAGAATAACCAATACGATTTCGATTATCGTCCAGATGTATTAGAAACCTTCGATAATAAACATCAAGGCAGAGATTATTTCGTGAAGTTCAACTGCCCCGAATTCACATCCCTTTGCCCTATTACAGGTCAGCCCGATTTCGCAACGATTTATATCTCTTATATCCCTGATGTTAAAATGGTCGAATCCAAATCACTGAAACTTTATTTATTTAGTTTCCGTAATCACGGTGACTTTCACGAAGACTGCATGAACATTATTATGAATGACTTAATCGACTTAATGGATCCACACTATATTGAAGTATGGGGTAAATTCACACCACGTGGTGGCATCTCAATCGACCCTTATACAAATTACGGGCGTCCTGATACTAAATATGAACGCATGGCAGAACACCGTTTAATGAATCACGATTTATATCCTGAAAAAGTCGATAATCGTTAATTTTAATTTTAATTTTACAAACTCCCCCGCCAATTCTTACTTATATAAAAGAGTTGGTGGGATTTTCTATATATCCCTTTTCTAACCTACAAAATTCCTAAAACATTCATAATTCACTAAAAAATCAACTCATTTATTACGATAATTGTTGTAATTTTCGCAAAATAGTATTACGATAAGGTTTACTTTAATACTTAAACAATATAAAAGAGGGATGCTTATGAACAGAGCACAACACACACGCGAAGAAATCCTTAACAGTACACCACGTAAAGGATTCTTCGGACATCCAAAGGGGTTAAGCACACTCTTCTTAACCGAATTCTGGGAACGCTTTAGTTACTATGGAATGAAAGCCATCCTAGTCTATTATCTTTACTATAGCGTGGCTAAAGGCGGTTTCGGTTTAGACGAAGGCGTTGCTTTGCAAATCGTTTCCATCTACGGAACACTGATTTACATGAGTGGGATTATAGGGGGATGGATTGCCGATCGGATTACCGGAACCCAACACGCAGTCTTTTACGGTGGCATCTTGATTATGATTGGTCATATTCTGCTATCTTTACCTAACAATTTAACGATGGTCATGATTGCGTTACTCTTCCTCATTTGCGGAACAGGATTACTGAAACCTAACATTTCAACTACTGTCGGCGAACTGTATGATAAGAATGACGCGCGTAGAGATGCTGCATTTACCATCTTCTACATGGGCATCAATACGGGTGCATTACTTTCACCGCTCGTGACAGGTTACTTACAAACGCGCTTTAACTTCCATCTAGGTTTCTTAGTCGCAGCAATTGGGATGTTCTGTGGCTTAGTGATTTACGTTGTGACGCGTAAAAAGTATTTAGGTTTAGCCGGTTTATCTACCCCTAATCCTTTAACGAAGCAGGAGATAAAGAAGACTTCACTCTATGCAGGTGTCGTCATTGCCTTAGTTGCAATTTATCTCATCATTTTACAAATAAATCACGCACTTACCTTACAGAACTTCAGCTTATTCATTACGATATTAGGTGTCATTCTACCGTTCGTCATCATCGTTAATATGCTCGTCAGCAAAGATGTGACGAAAGTTGAACGTTCTCGTGTATTAAGCTATGTACCGTTATTTATTACTGCCGTGGCATTCTGGATGATTCAAGAACAGGGCTCTACGGTACTAGCAAGCTTTGCAGATAATAAGACGCAACTTGATTTAGGGAAAGCGACAAATGGTCTCATTCACTTCCATGTGCCAGCAGCTTGGTTCCAATCCTTTAACCCTATCTTTATCGTAGCCTTAGCGCCAGTCTTTGCTGCATTGTGGGTGAAATTAGGGAAGTTCAATCCGCCAACAGTACATAAATTCGCTATTGGCACAATCGTGGCTGGGTTATCATTTATCGTGATGTATATTCCACTTTCAGGACCTCACAGTTTAATTAACCCACTATGGTTGATACTGAGCTATTTACTCATTACGGTTGGGGAGTTATGTATTTCACCAGTCGGGTTATCTACAACGACGAAACTCTCGCCGGTAAGCTTTACAGCACGTATGATGAGTTTGTGGTTACTCGCCGATGCGACTGCACAGGGTCTTAACGCTCAACTTGTAGTTGTTTATACGAAGATATCTCAGATGGATTACTTCCTTTATTCAGGCATAGTTGCTATAGCAATCGGGGTCTTACTCTTTATCCTTTCTCCTTTAGTTAAAAAAGGAATGAAAGGCGTCTTCTAACTACTAAGGATGAATTAAATATAGCTGTAGAAAGAGATTCGAACGAACTCATAAGGATTTTTACTATCTATCATAAATAACAGGTATCACCTGCTTCTAAACGAGTCTAGGATATTATTTAAAATTAAAATATGAGATGGTAGCTACTTCTAATTTAGTTGAATGATAGATCAATTTTTCAATGTCGACTCGAGACGCATGATGGCGCTAGACCACAACGAAAATCCATTTCTAGAGCTCTTTGAGCGAGAGAAATTAGTTGAGTGTGGTCCCATATGCAAGCGAGAGTCTTAACATTGAAAAATGATTACTTTTAGTACTTCAAAAGCGAGATAGATATCATTGCTTTTGAGGTACTTTTTAATGTCAAAATGAAGACCTTATCGTAAGGATTTCTGTCATTAATAATTACTTCTATATAATCTACTCACATAGCGTATGACCAAGTTTGAGAAGGTATATAAAATAATTTAAATTTGTAAATTTCACAATTTTGCTAATATTATTATTTTTAGAATATTATTGAAACAACTAATTAATAAGAGTAGAATTTATTTAATACTCTTTTTAAAGGGGAGAAAGGATGGGAATGTTATGACAGAAACAAAGAATCATGAACAAGCAGTTCAAACGATTCCGCAGAAGGGGTTCTTTGGTCATCCTAAAGGGCTAGGTGTACTCTTCTTCGTCGAATTCTGGGAGCGTTTCAGCTATTATGGCATGCGCGCACTACTGATCTTCTACATGTACTTCTCCATCACTAAAGGTGGATTAAATATGGACGAAGGTACGGCCCAGTCGATCATGTCCGTATACGGCGCGCTCATCTATATGACTTCAATCTTGGGAGGATGGGTTGCTGACCGTCTCACAGGCACACGCTCTGCTACGTTAATCGGCGCAGTGCTGATTATTATCGGGCATATCTGTTTAGGTTTACCCTTTGGTATGGCAGGATTGTTCTCATCAATGTTCTTTATCATTGTGGGGTCAGGTTTAATGAAACCAAATATTTCTAACATCGTAGGACGCTTATATCCTGAAAATGATAAGCGTATCGACTCTGGTTTCGTTATCTTCTATATGTCAGTGAATAGCGGTGCATTAGTCGCGCCACTCATACTTAACCAATTTATCGATAATGGTAATTTCCACATTGGTTTCTTAATCGCAGCATTTGGTATGGCACTTGCACTCGTATGGTACTTACTCTTTAATCGTAAAAATTTAGGACAAGTGGGAATGAAACCTTCAAACCCGTTAACGAAAGCAGAACGAAAAAAATATAGTTTAATTTTCGGAACAATTATCGCAATAATTATAATATTGTTAATTGTGACTGGTTTAACAGGCACACTTTCATTCGGTCTTGTAAGTACCGCAGTATTAATCTTAGGTGTGGCTTTACCGATCATTTATTTTACTATTATGATTCGCAGTAAAGAGGTCACAGAGGTGGAACGTTCTCGCGTAATTTCATTTATTCCACTCTTTATCCTTGGCGTTATCTTCTGGGCCATTCAAGAGCAAGGCGCAAACGTCTTGAACCTATACGCTCTGAAGTATACAGATATGCAGCTGAACCTCTTCGGTTGGACTACAGGCTTCGGTAAGGCATATTTCCAATCTATTAACCCACTGTTCATCGTCCTGCTCGCAGGTATCGTCTCTGTGATTTGGATGAAGATGGGTTCTAAACAACCGAGTATGGCAGTGAAGTTCGTTCTAGGTGCCTCACTCGCTGGTCTCTCTTATTTCTTAGTTGCAGGGGTCGACTATGCGACAGGTGGACATGCGCAAATCAGTGTGAACTGGGTCATCATTTCATATATCGTATGTGTACTCGGGGAATTGTGTCTATCTCCTACTGGTAATAGTGCAGCCGTTAAGCTCGCACCGAAAGCATTCAACGCTCAAATGATGAGTGTGTGGTTGCTGACAAATGCGACAGGTCAAGCATTGAACGGTTCACTCGTACGTTTGATTAAACCTTTAGGCTATGCCAACTACTTCATCTTTATCGGAGGTATCGCACTCGTAGTCAGTCTGATTACGTTAGCTTTCGTTCCGAAGATTAATAAAGGTATGCGAGGCATCAAATAAAGTAACCTTTCAACTTCTTACGGGTAGATGAATTATGATAAAGTAGAAAGCAAGTATGATGAGATTAGACTAACTTAACATTCAACTAGGACGTTATAGAGTAAAATGCTACAGCATCATGACACGACGTGACGTCCTAGTTTCTACCCAAGAATATAAAGAAATGCGGTGAAACATTTGTCTAGACAATACAATCATGGTGTGCTCTTTTACCACGAACATTCCGGTCTCAACGATATTTACGGCGGCATCGGCACAGTAGCACAATATTTATCTCAAATGTGCAAACACCTTTCTATTCAACTGAGTGAAGAGGAAGGCAATATTATCGATTACTGTGAAGCTATTAAAGCTCAAGACTACGGTTCAGATATTGATATCTTATTTATCCTTGGCGGAGATGGTACCGTTAATGAGCTCGTCAATGGCGTAATGACGCATCAACTCGATATTCCAATCGCCATCATTCCAGGTGGAACGTTCAATGATTTTACTAAAACACTCAACCTCGATGGCGATTATACTAAGGCGAGTGAGCAACTGCTCGAGGCACGTCCACAACGCTATGACGTGATTAAGGTCAACGGACAATACGCGCTCAACTTTGTCGGTATGGGGCTGATTGTTCAGAATGCGAAGAACGTTCAGTCAGGAAATAAAGATATCTTCGGTCGCTTAAGTTATATCGGTTCTACGGTTAAAACACTCGTCAATCCTGTAAAATTCAACTATCATATCGCTGTCGACGGAGAAGAAACACAGGGTCAAACATCGATGCTCGTCATTGCGAACGGGCCTCACATCGGTGGTAACCGTATTCCGCTGACAGATCTCTCACCAAGTGACGGTTTTCTTAACGCCTTTGTGTTTAAACATAGTAAGATGAGCGTCTTTAACGACATCCTCAAGAAGCGCGACAGCATGAATTGGAATCGCGTGACGAAGGGTATTACACATCTCCAAGGACGCAAATTTAGAATCACAACGGATAAGCATCTCGATGTCGATATGGATGGAGAGATTGCTTTATCGACGCCACTGGAAATCGAAGTCGTGCCACAAGCCATTGAGATCTTAACTTTATCCGAATAGTTGTTTAAAATAAATAACATTATAACTACAACAAGCTCCCTTGCACGTCATTAAGACGTTCAAAGGAGCTTGTTTTTTATTAATATGATTACCGTTTATTATTTTAAAAAGTACTCAGCAACGTCTTTCCATCCGCTCACTCGAGTAAAACGGTCTTCAGACGCATTGTGCGGTGCTGTGAACATAATGGATTTGCCTTCAAAGATTTCTAATTGTCGCGGATTATCATCAATTAAATAATCAGCTTTAACGATATTTTTACGCCCACAAAAGACAAAATGTTGAGGGTCTAAAAATGGAAAATATGTGCGTAACCATTCATATTTCTCTTGAAACGACGTCGGAACGTCCATCGCCGCTGTAGCGATATACACATCGTAATGCTCGTTCAGCTCTCTCACGACTTCCTGTGCATTGTCCATCACATCTAAGTTAAGGAAAAAGCCAGGTTCACGAAGAATTTCAGGTAATAAACCATCGTGCTCAGGAATAACATGCTTTAGTTTCTGACCATCCAACATGCCGTAAGTAATCCCTAAGTTCAAACGTTCATTCACAGTGTTCATCATTGCACCGAGCGTATCCGCAAGCACTTCGTCCATATCAATTGCAATAGATTGTCTAGTCATAACATCATTTCTTCCTTTCTGTACACCCTCGATTATAGCAAAGATAATATAGAAATGGGAGCAAGACAGAAATTAGAATAATTTCGTCGTCTTGCCCCCGCAAGGCTGATTAGTGGTTGAGACAGCGTTAGCTTTCTCAAATACAATCAGCTACTGCGTAATTGAAAAATTAGTGCTAACAGTAGCTTATGCTCTTCTTCAATGTCAATAATTTATTAAGACAGAAATCTTTGATTTCGTCGTCTTGCCCCCGCAATCCTATTTACTCGTCATACTCAAATTGACGCAACACTTCTACCATTCGATCATTCTGTTCTGGGAAACCAATCGTAATTCGCACCCCATTTGGAAATTCTCGCGTGATACATCCTACTGATAAAAGTTGTTTAAAGAGTTCGTGTGGTTGTGACGTTCGCACAAAGACGAAGTTCGTTTGACTGGGATAGAAATGACGACTTTCTGGAATTTGATAGAACTTGTCTTTTTCGCGTGCATTGCGCTCTCGAATTTGAGCTAAATAATCTTGGTCCTTACAAGCAGCGACAGCCGCATGTTCTGACAAGCGCCCCACGTTAAATGGCGGACGAATAATATTGTATTTTTTAACCGCTTCTGAATTCGCAACTACATAGCCAATACGCATACCAGCTAAGCCATATGCTTTTGAAAAAGTACGGAGTAAAAAGGCATTATCAAATTCTTCTTGTAACGCTAAAGTATCTGGGAAGTCCTTTGCTGTAACGAACTCGAAGTAAGCCTCGTCAATCATTACAGGAATATCGTTAGGTACGCGAGACAAGAAGTCACGTAACTGTTCATGTGTGAAATAAGTACCCGTCGGATTATTTGGATTACACAGCCAGATGAGTTTCGTATCGTCATCCACTTCTTGCAGAATACCTTCTAAATCAAATTGACCCTCTTGTAAAGGAACTTGAACTACCGTAGCCGCTTCAACTATAGCATTATGATAATATTGTCCAAAGGTCATTTCACTCGTTACAATCTTGTCCCCTGGCGTTAAGACAGCACGAGAAATCATAAGAATTACTTCGTCTAAACCAGCCCCAAATAAGATGCGGTCTGCGTCGATGTTCAGATGTTGACTCAACACTTCTCTAAGTGTCGGAGAACCGGTTTCAGGATAGTAGAAGAGCTCATCTAAATGTTGCGTGATGGCTTCTTTCACTTTAGGTGATGGGCCATATAAGTTCTCATTTGATGCTAACTTGTGCAGTTCACCTTCTACGCCATATTTCTCCTTTAAACCTCTCGGAGAAAGACCTGGTTCATATGCTGATAATTGATTAATTTGTTCTTTCATAGTGGTCCTCCTTTATTTATCTGAAATTTCAAAATTTAATCACTATTATACGCGCTAGGCTAGCAGAACACAATATAATCAGTTTATTCCATTAAAGAGGTATAGAATAGGCTTACACGAAAGGTCACATCACAATCAAAAGAGCAGGACGATACAATCAACTTGATTTCGTCCTACTCCTATAACTACTTTACTTGTTATTTAATTAAATGATGTTGTTCTAAGTAATGTTTGGCAACGTCATACGGATCTTTCTTCTTCACAGTCACTTGATAGTTCATTTCTTGCATGTCTTCATCTGATATTTTACCTGCGAGTTTATTTAAAGGTTTCTTCACTTCTGGATGATCTTTAATATATTTCTCTTTAAACATCGGCGCACCTTGATATGGTGGGAAGACGTTCTTATCATCTTTCAACACTTTCATGTGATACTGCTTCAGTTCTGCATCCGTAGAGTACGCATCGATGAGGTTGATGTCACCTTTCTTCACAGCTTGATAACGTAATTTCGGTTCCATCGTCTTAACGTTATCGAAGTGCAAGTCGTAAGCCTTTTTAACAGCTGGATAGCCATCGCCACGATCATTGAACTCTAACGTGAATCCAGGTTTAATTTGATCTTTGACTTTATCTAAATCACCAATCGTTTCAATATTATGCTTCTTCGCAAAGTCTTCTTTCACAGCCAAAGCATAGGTATTGTTATATTTCATCGGTTTCAACATCGTCATATCATATTTCTTCTCTAGACTCTGTTTCGCTTGATGATAGACTTTCGGCTCCTCTTTCGACTTCAAATCTTCTTTCGTCAATTCGCCTAAGACCGTTCCTGTGAATTCTAAATAACCGTCGATATCGTCCGATTTCAAGGCGTTAAAGAGGAAGGACGTCTTGCCCATGCCATCTTTCACTTCCACCGTGTCGTCGGTTTCATCTTCGATAAGAATTTTATACATATTAGTGATTATAGAAGGTTCTGAACCTAATTTACCTGCAATCGTAATATGTTCCCCTTTGTTAGATAAAAGAGGTGCGATAATCGCAATTAATAAGACAATGACGATAGCTGCGAGTGACAGCATCAATTTCTTGTATGACAATTTCTGCATAAAGCGCAACACTAAATCAAAGATAATCGCGAGCAATGCTGCTGGAATCGCACCGATTAATATCAGTGAGGAATCGTTACGGTCGATACCGAGTAAGATGAGATCCCCCAAACCGCCAGCACCGATCAAAGCAGCAAGTGTTGCAGTACCAATGATTAAAACCATTGCGGTACGAATACCCGCCATGATTACCGGCATCGCCATTGGTAACTCTACCTTACGCAAACGACGCCACGGTTTCATTCCAATCCCTTTCGCTGCTTCCACGAGTGAT
Source organism: Staphylococcus pettenkoferi (assembly GCF_026659735.1). Classification (GTDB taxonomy): domain Bacteria; phylum Bacillota; class Bacilli; order Staphylococcales; family Staphylococcaceae; genus Staphylococcus. The sequence goes on from NZ_JANSKK010000013.1 coordinate 28,034, forward strand.
TGGTCGACTTCAGCAATCCCAGTGTATGTATTTCGTAGGATAGGCAATAACGCATACACAACGAGTGCAATGACTGCTGGAACCTTCCCAATACCAAAGAGTGGAATCATTAACCCTAACAATGCGAGTGAAGGTATCGTCTGCAAGACAGCTGCGATATTCATGACAACTTCAGAAAGTCGCTTCGTCTTCGTTAGTAATATACCTAAAGGCACACCAATCAATGCAGCAATCAACAATGCAATAAAGGATAGTTGAATATGCTCAAGAATCGTTGAGAGCAGTTGTCCTTTACGATCTGAGAATGTTTGGATTAATTCATTCATGCGTGCTCACCTACCCGTTCTTGTGAGTGGGATAAATAATTAAATACCGCTTCACGTGTTAATAACGCATGTTGATCATTTTTCTGATCGTTCACTATGACTGCTTCGTGAGTGGCTAGCGCTTGATACACTTTATTGATACGCTGTTCACTGTCGAAAGTTGGATAACCTCCGAGATGATTATCATGCGCATCGCTGACATTCTCCGGTGTCATTAAGTCACCTAATTTCACCCACTCAGTTTGCTTAATTTGATCGCCCATAAATTGTCTTACGAAGTCATTTTTCGGTGTATCAATAAACGATTGAGGGGTGCCGATTTGCTCAATATGTCCCTCATTTAAAAGGCAAATACGATCGCCTAATTTCATCGCTTCATGAATATCATGTGTCACGAAGACAATCGTCTTCTTAATCTTAGATTGCAAATCGAGTAAATCTTCTTGTAGTTTCTCTCTACTAATCGGGTCAAGTGCACTAAATGGTTCGTCCATTAAGATGACTGGTGGATCAGCTGCTAAAGCACGCACAACACCAATACGCTGACGTTGACCACCAGACAGTTCGTCAGGCTTACGCATCTTATATTGTTCTGGATCCATATTGACCATTTCTAACAATTCGTCCACACGCGCATCAATATCTTTCTCTTTCCACTTCTTCATCTGAGGCACTTGTGCTATGTTCTCTTTTACCGTCATATGTGGGAAGAGTGCAATTTGCTGAAGCACGTAACCGATATCCCAGCGCATTTCATATACAGGATATTCACTAATCGGTTGGTTGTTAAAATAAATATAGCCTTCTGATAACGGTATCAAGCGATTAATCATCTTTAATGTTGTTGTCTTGCCGCAACCAGAAGGTCCAATAAATACGAAGAACTCACCTTCGTCAATGTTGAAACTCACATCATCTACAGCGACTTTATTACCATAACGTTTACTTACATTCTGAAATTCAATCAAGATATCACCTTTATTTCTCTCTGTCTCATCTTCTGGGTTGTAATAACCACAGGTTCATCTATACTCATTCCCTTTTTTCCAGAGTTTAAAGACGATTTGAGAATTATTTTTACTGGTAAAATAAATTTTTCAGATGGACGACTTTATCTTTATTCCTATATAAAAAAACAGCGCCATTTCAGCCCTCTAGCATGAAATGACGCTTACACGTTAATAAGTTATTAATCTATTATATTGTCATATCGCCGTCGACTGAGAATCGCTTAACACTTATCAAACTGTGACTCATATAAAAACAATATCATCTCATTGTCGATACTTTAACTCTTACTCACTCATGGGAGTCACGTGCTTTATAATCACGTATCGCATCGATAAATTTCGGACAATAGTGTTTCAATTTATAGCTTCCTACGCCCGATATCGTAATCATCTCTTGTTTCGATTCTGGTTGACGTTTCGCAAAGGCTTCTAACGTTGCATCGTTAAAGATACTTGTGGGTGCGATATTCAATTTCTCACTGAGCTGTTTCCGCACTTCAACTAATTTGTCAAAGAGGTACGCATCGACACTATCTATAGTATTGATCAAGACCGTTTCATTCGATTTCTGTTTAAATGCCGTTGTCATAATCTTCACTCGACCATGTAAGACATCTCTTACCGATGGATCACAGACGAGCTTACCATTATATTCGTTGAGATAACCTTGGAAACGGAGTTCATCGATTAGATGGGCGATCTCCGTCGTGGTATAGTTCTTCATCAGACCATGTGTCGAGAGTTGATTATAGCCATAACGCTGAATATAATCTGAAGTTTCACCGCGTAATACTTGGATGAGCACACTATGACTTTCTTGTTGATTCAATCGTGCGATACAACTAATAATCATTTGGGCCTCACGCGTCATATCATAATCTCTCTTCGTCTCGAGACAGTTACTACATTTATCACAGGCTTTCAAGCGCTCATTCGGTTCGAAGTAGTACACAATCGTTGCTTCTAAACAACGCGTCGTTTTCGTATACTGAATCATTTTAGTCAGCTTTTTACGCATTTTATCCTTATATTCCTCATCTCCGTTAGAAGAAGAGATAAAGTAACGGTGTAGTCCTACATCTTGTTCGCCGTAAAGCAGAATGCAGTCACTCTCTAGCCCATCACGACCTGCACGTCCTGCTTCTTGATAATACGACTCGATGTCACCTGGCATGTTGTAGTGAATCACGTAGCGCACATTTGATTTATCAATTCCCATACCAAAGGCGTTGGTAGCTACGACGACGTTAACGCGATCGTAAACAAAGTCATTCTGTGCTGCTTCACGCTCTTCAGTCGTCAATCCAGCATGGTACATCGCACTCTTCACATTATTATGGATTAACGTCTCATGGAGTTCTTCAACCACTCGCCGAGTCGAACAGTAAATAATGCCTGCTTCTTTCGCGTGTTGCCGACAGTATTTGACCACAAACTGGCGTCGTTGATAAGTTCGATTGATTTTAAAATGAAGGTTAGGGCGTATGGGACTCGTCTTCACGAGGTGTGGTTGGTCAATATGAAGTGCGTGCATAATATCGCTCTGAACCTCGGTAGTAGCAGTCGCTGTTAAGGCGATGAGGACGAAATCTTGCGGCAACTGAAAGACCTTACTAATAACTTCTCGATAGCTAGGTCGAAAGTCATGCCCCCACTTAGAGATACAGTGTGCTTCATCAAAGGCGATGAGCGGTATCTTTAACTGGGAGATGAGATGAGTGAAACGAGGATTCTCAAAGCGTTCGGGAGCAACATACAAGAATTTCAGCCGCCCTTGCATCAGAGCGTGTTCCACTTCACGTTGCTCAGGGTCACTGAGACTGCTATTTAAATAAGCAGCCTCGATACCCATGGCTTGCAACTGATCCACTTGGTCTTTCATCAACGAGATGAGCGGGCTAATCACAATCGTTGTCCCTTCGAGCATTAAGCCCGGAACTTGATAGCATAATGATTTACCTCCACCTGTCGGTAAAACACCTAAGACATTATGATGTTCAATGACCCGGGAAATAATTTCAGCTTGGCCGGGTCTAAAGGTTTGATAACCAAAATAATGTGCTAAAGTTGCTTCCATATCTTAACTCCTCATTATCCTTGTTGTTTCTCTTCTAATTCGCCCCACCGCTCTAAATCTGTTTCATACGTCTCATTTAGAGCCGCCTGTTCTTCATTTAATGCTTTAACTTTCTCGTAATCTGCGCTCGCTTCTACCATTTCTTTTTCAATTTCAGCGAGACGCTCTTCTGTCTCATCGATGCGCTCCAAGAGCATTTCATATTCTCTCTTCTCTTTATAAGACAACGACTTACGTTGACGTGGCTGTGACTGTGTTGAAGCAGCTGATGCTGAAGTTTGCTCTTGTTTAGAGGCTTCGGCTGCTAACTTATCTTGTTGTTTCTTATATTGCTCGTAATCCTCAAAGGTACCGAGAATACGCTCGATTTGTCCATCATGCACGTACCAATATTCTTGAGCGACTTTATTTAAGAAATAGCGATCGTGACTGACTGTAATAACCGAACCGCCGAAATTCGCGATGTAATCTTCTAAAATCGTAAGTGTTTCGGTATCCAAATCATTGGTCGGCTCGTCCAAGAGCAATACATTCGGCTGATGTACGAGTAACTTTAATAAATACAAACGTTTCTGTTCTCCACCAGATAATTTATATAACTTTTTACCATGCGTATTACTCGGGAAGAGGAATCTCTCAAGCAGTTGCGTAACAGAGACTGAAGTACCGTCTTGCTCTTTCGCCACTTCACTTTCTTCTCTCAAATAGTCAATCATGCGGATATCTCTATCTAGCCGTTCTTCCGTTTGTTTAAAGTATGCAATCTTAACCGTTTGACCAATCTTAACAGTGCCTGTGTAATCTGTATCCTCACCACAAAGAATGTTCAACAATGTCGTCTTTCCTGCGCCATTTGGACCGACGATACCAATTTGTTGGCCATTCTGGATGATTTGTGTAAAATGCGCAAACAACATCTTATCATTGATTACTTTCGTCACATCTTCAAGCTCAATGACCTGCTTACCTAAACGTGAAGAAGCTAAGTTAAGGGACGCTTTCTCTTTCTGATAATGGTTCTTCACATCTTGTTCCAGCTCTTTAAAACGATCTTTACGCGCCTGTTGTTTCGTCGTACGGGCACGCACACCTGCACGCATCCATGCTAACTCTTGTTTATATAACGACTTCTGTTTCTCTTGTTGCTTTTGCTCTTGCATTTCATTTTCAGCACGCATCGCAATATAATCTTCATAATTACCTGGATAGCCTTGTAACTTACCACGATCTAACTCGATGATACGTGTAGACACTTCGTTTAAGAAATAACGATCATGTGTGACGAAGAGCACTGTATGTGGATATTGTTTAACGTAATTAATCAACCAGTTGATGGATTCAAAGTCCAAGTGGTTGGTCGGTTCGTCTAACAATAACAAGTCAGGTTGTTCAATGAGCGTCTTAGCGAGCCCCACACGTTTCTGCTGACCGCCAGATAGGTCTTTCACTTGTTTTGATGTTTCAGTAATGCCTAATTTAGAAAGGATAGTCTTAATTTCAGCACTATAATCCCAAGCTTCATGTGCGTCCATTTGTTCCTGCGCACGCATCATCGTCTTGAAATCATCTTCTGATTGCGTTTCTGAATAACGTTGGACAGCTTGTTCATATTCACGAATCACCTGAAGTGTTGGCGTATTCGTCGCTAATACTGCTTCGAAGACCGTCATCGATTCATTAAAGACTTGTTTCTGAGAAGAATAACGTATGCGATAGTTATTCGGATGTGATATCTCAGCTTGATAATCATCATCGATACCAGCGATGACTTTGAGAAGTGAACTTTTACCTGTGCCATTAATACCTACGAGCCCTATACGCTCACCTTCTGAAATAGAAAGGTTGAGATCGTCGAAGATCACCTTATCTGCATAGGACTTATTTAAATGTTCAATCTTATAAGCTTCCATGAATCAACACCCTTTATTCATACCATTCTAATAAATTGTCAGTTCTATCTATTATACACCTTTTAGAAGTTGAATGATACACGCACCAATGAATCAGCTAGCGTAGATTTAACTGGTAAAATGAGAAGATTTGTGCGATACATTTTGACCTCGAATGAATTACTTTAAAGCATGGTGAATTCTTTCTTATAATATAAGTAAGAGATAAATGAAAGGAGACGAAATGAGTGGGAATCCTATTATTAGTCATCATAGTGGCAGCAGTCGGCTTTGCCATGTATCAGCGTCGTAAACGAAAAGAAGCTGAAGAATTAAACAGACAAAATTGGGACTATATTGATGCTAATGAAGTTGATCAACGGATGAAAGAGAAAGGTTATAGTGAACAGGAACGACGTCAACGTTTCGACTATGCGCGTCAACACAATTTAATTGGTAATAACAATATGATGAGCATGTTGATGTTTACCATGTTAATGAGTACTGCTTTCAGTGTGGGTTTACCTCTTTCTGAGAATATCGCGCATGCGAAAGAGGAAAATGACGATCATGATAATGACGACGATCACGATGATGATAGTCATGATGATCATGGCTCTGACGACCACGATGATGGGGACCATGGTTCAGGAGATGACTCCGGTAGTACAGGTGGCGATCAAAGCGATGATGGCGGCCTCTTTGGTGGCGATGACGGTGGTCTCTTCGGAGGAGATTTCGGCGACTTTGGAGACTTCGGTGACTTCTAATTTATTGTAGTCAAGCTCAGTACAAATCGTTGCAGTAATTATGGTTTCGAAATTCATTTTTTCTTCAACATCGCGTATGCCAAAGTTAAGCCAGACACATAAATAACAAGAGGAGCATCAATATGGTTTTTAATAAAATTAAATGTAGTAACTGCGCTAAAGAATTAGACAGAAATGACAAAATTGCAATTTTAACTGAAGTAAAAGAATTAAAAGGTATTACTAATTTGAAGAGTTGGGCACAAATGCAAAAAATTATATGTAACGATTGTTATAAAAAAGAGGTATAAGACTATATCTTTTAAATTAAATCAATTACTATGAATAAGATTAATAATTGGAAATCAAAAACACCTAATACTTTATTCTTCTCTTCAAAACATTCAGACTTACGATTATCTATTCATAGGTGTTAACTTAGTGCTTCATTGAATTAATATAACAACGAATTAAATAGTTCCAGTAATTATCTCATAACTTAATGTCACTGAAAAATTGATTTAGCATTTGTTTTTATTTTATTATTTTGAGATAAAAAAACTGTCAAGCCTATATTGATAAATGAAACGTTTATAATTTTAACTAATGTAGATTAGAAAGCCTAGGATAGCTCGCAGGTATAATGGTTCTGTGCATCCTAGGCTTTTGTATTGTTTAAAATTTCCAATCCTATATTGAATCAAAGTAATAGAATAAACGAGCGAACTGTAAGAATAAATTGCTTTCTGCACGTGAGAAGCTATGAACTATAGTGATAGAAGATTTATGCCTCTCGTGATTCAATCTTCCAGCTTTCAGATTGATCACGAATACTTAGAAAGTCTCGGTAAATACCATGTTCTTGTATGAGTTCTTGATGTGTGCCTCGTTGTACAATTTGCCCTTCATCTAAGGCGATGATTTGATCAGCATTCTTGATAGTATTAATCTTGTGCGCGATAGTGATCATCGTCTTCCCTTCACTCAAATGATCAATGGCACTTTGAATTAAGTGCTCGTTCTCTGGGTCAATGCTTGCTGTAGCCTCGTCAAAGATGATAATAGGCGCATCTTTCAATATGGCTCTTGCGATAGAAATACGTTGTTTCTCTCCGCCTGAGAGATTATTCCCTTTCTCATTAATCACTGTTTGATACCCTTGAGGTAAAGACATAATAAAGTCGTGACACTGAGCCTGTTTAGCCGCTTCAATAATGTCCCTTTTAGTCGCATCGGGCTTACCAAAGAGAATATTATTATATATCGTATCATTAAACAGATAGACTTTCTGAAATACCGTACTGATTTGCGACATCAATGAGGGAAGCGTCATTTCGCGAATATCAATTCCCCCTACCTTAATATTACCCTTGTCGATATCATAGAAGCGCATCAGCAAATTACACAACGTTGTCTTCCCGCTACCCGAAGGTCCGATGATAGCGAGAGAGGTCCCTGGTTGAACTTCCAAAGTCACATCATTAATCACCTTTTTATTGGAAAATGAGAAGTCAACATGATCAAACTCAATTCTATGCTGCTGAACAGCAATTTCGTGACCACCTTCATCTAGAGTAGGTGCCTCTTTAATTTGTTGTAAATCTTCTAGTGTGACCGCAATCATTTCTAATACATGAGCAGCACTATTAATGTGTTCAATACTTTCAAAAATGATAAATGAGAAGATAGAAAGCATAATTAACGTCGATAAATCAATATGGCCATTAAAATACAACATTACAGCACAAACTACAATGAATACCGAAATTACTTTCAAACTTAGCAGATGAAGTAAATTAAACGGTGTATATTGCAATTCCACTTTAGTATTTACACGCTTACTATTATCAACCGCTGCGTAGAAACTTTTTAAACTTGTATCTTCCTTTGCGAAAGTCTTAATTACCTTAATACCTCTAATCATTTCAATAACTTTTTCAATCAATTGATTTTGTTGCTGATGATATAAAGGTGCATTTCTCTTACTCATTCTTTCTAATAAATAGATACTTATCAGCGATAAGATAACGCCTAATAAAGCAACAAGCGCTACTTGAACAGATATAGTTAACAATGAAAGTATTAATACAGAAATAAGTATGTAACCATTGATGACGATATCTATCATTTTCATCGTATAATTTTCAAGAAAAGTTAAATCTGTGGTAACGGTCGTAGTTAAATTATTTGTCGTTTGGTCATCGAAATATCCTAATTTAACCCCTTTCAACTTTTCACCGATCTTCAAACGTTCATCAGCTGTCATCTCATACGCAATACTTTCATGTAATCTACTCTTTGCATATGTCATCACAAAACGACCAGCAACGAGAAAGATCATCGCCAAAAAGACATTGAAAATATCTTTATTGCTAATCGTTTCTTGTGACATGATTCGTGCAAATACTTGGGCAGCTAAAAAAATGGGTAATGCAATAAGAATTGAATTGGCAAACGACAGCATAAATCCTGCAATCATTCTTCCTTTATATGGTGCCATCCAGTGTAGTATACGAAATGTAATTCTAAACATTTGTGAGCTCCTTTCATGGTGACTTAGTTACGAAGACACACCCCAATTTCTCGAATCGATGTGCGTTTGCCACATGTGATGATATAACCCTTCCTGTTCGATTAACGCTTTATGTGTGCCTTTCTCAAGCAGTTGTTTCTCTCCTATAACGAGAATCTGATCTGCATTTTTAATCGTTGAGAGTCGATGTGCAATAACGATAAGTGTCTTGTTATGCGTTAAACTCGCTATCGCTTGTTGAATTTGTTGTTCGCTACCTGGATCAATATAAGCTGTAGCTTCATCAAGAATGACGATAGGTGCATCTTTTAACAACATTCGCGCAATAGTAACACGTTGCTTCTCTCCACCCGACAATTTATCACCAACTGAACCTACTACCGTGTCGTATCCTTCTGGTAACACGCTAATGAAATCGTGACAATAAGCTAACTTCGCTGCATGAATCACTTCTTCATCTGTAGCTTCAGGTTTCCCTAATTTGATATTATCTTTAAAGCTTAAATTGAGTAGAAAGTTGTCTTGATCCACAAACCCAATGAGTTCATTAAGATCTTTAGGTGAAATATCTTTAATGTTTACACCACCAATGTAAATATCACCACGTGTCGTATCCCAAAAGCGTAATAGCAATTTCGCGACTGTTGATTTACCACTACCAGAAGGTCCTACGAGTGCTGTATAAGTCCGTTCAGGTATTTCAAAAGAAAGGTGGTTAAATATCATATCTTGTTCAGTATTATGGTATGAGAAACCCACATCTTTAAAAATAATATCTTTAGTCTGAGGAAGACTTGGTTGCTTAGATTCTGGCAATTCATCTATCTCTAAAATAGTTGTCACATCTAATATGGCGTATTGTATAGATTTAATTTGATTAATGTAATTAGTGAAGTTTCGAATAGGTGCAACTACACCGAGAGATAGTACTAAACAGAGAAAAAATTGAGCGTTATTAAGTTGATGCACTGAAACCAAATACATTCCCATGGGCAAGACGCCTACGAATGTCGAAGGTAGTAAGCTTAAGCATAAACTCATGTATCCCCACGTATCTCGAAACCAATTGAGTGTATGTGTCTTGTAATTATGTACAGCATCTCTATACTTTTGATAAGAAGTCTGGGACTGATTAAAGGTCTTAATCACTTCAATCCCTTCAATATATTCAACAATAGAACTATTCATATAGTTACTTGATTTTACCTGGTTATCATAGGTTGCATCGAACCCGGACATCAGCCGTTGAAATGCGAATAGTGATAGAGGTAGCGTAATTAATAGCGCGAGAGCTATTCTCCAATCAATGATGATCATAGAAATAAATATTGCTAATGACAGAAGAAGATTACCAATGACTTCAGGTATCAGGTGCGCCAGTGGCAATTCAATCTTTTCAACCTTATCTACAAACAAACTTTTGAGTTCTCCAATACTTTTACTTTCAATCACACCTAGAGGTAATCGCATCAGTTTCTGAGCAAGTCTTACTCTAATTTGACTTAAAATGTGATAAGCGGAAACGTGTGATAGTACAGTAGAAGCTCCAAAGCTGATTATTTGTATAATATACGCACTAATCGCAATCACAATGTAGATTTTAATCTCGTTAAAACTTCGGGCACCTTCAATAATTTGCAATAATAAGCGATAAATCGCCCAATAAGGAATAAGTCCAGCAAAAACACTTAATATAGATAGTAATGTAGAGAATAGTAACCTTAATTGACTCCCCTGACTAAATTCCCATAAGCTACTCATCCAATATCGATGATTATTCATACAACGATTGCTCCTTTCTAAGATGTCTCCTCTTACATATCAATTATGAAAGACCTATATACTTTAACTTTATATTGTTCCATATGTGTAAGTTAACTATATACTAATTGATAACGATTATCAATATCATGAGAAGATATTTATTTTCCGCGGCTTTTTCCCTCTAAGTTTAACGTGAGTCTCCTAGTAATCCTTAAACCCCAACAACATAAAGCAAGCCCTTCAACAATTGAAATCAACTGTTGAAGGGCTATCGCCTATATCATATATTATTTTTTCTTCTCTTTACCTTCTGGACCAGACTTGTAGTTATAATCTGATGGCTTGATCTTATCGAAATCTGGATTGTCATAGAATCTGAACAAGTCACCATTTAAGACATTGTCACTCATTTCAAGGTCTTTCACCGTTTGGTTCTTACGTTTGTCGAAGTCTTTCGGTTTCTTAGTTAACGGTTTGTTATCTTTATTAGAATAAATACGACCATTCACGTATTTGTAATCTTTCGTAACGAAGTCACCGTTTCTGAATGGCACGGTATCGTTATGATCTTTAGATAACATATCTGTACCCATCATGAGGTAGTTATCTGTTTTAATACCTAGTAAGTGTAACAACGTTGGCATAACGTCTTGTTGTCCAGCATACGTATGATCAACTGTTCCTTCTTTACCAGGAATCTTCAACCAGAAACCTGTACGGTTCAAGTCAGTGAATTTCGCTGGAGTGATCTTTTCACCTAACAGTTTTTCCATCGCATTATTATGGTTTTCAGAAATACCGTAGTGGTCACCGTAAATCATGATGACAGAGTCTTTGTAAACACCTTTTTTCTTGAGATCATTAATAAATTGTTCTAATGATTGGTCAAGATAATGTGCTGTTTGAATGTAACCATCTACAGTTGAATCACCTGTATTCGGTTTATCTATAGACGCATCTTGTTCTTTTAACGTAAATGGATAATGGTTCGTTAACGTAATGAGATGCGTATAGAACGGTTCATTCTCTTTAGAAATGTAGTCTGCTGACTTTTTGAAGAATGGCTTATCTTTCAAGCCTAAGTTCTCTAAATTGTCTTCAGACATATCATAGTACGTTGCATCATAGAACTTATCGATACCGAAATGTTTATAGATTTGATCACGGTTCCAGAATGTCTTGTAGTCCCCATGCATTACGCTCGTAGTATAGCCTTGTTTCTGATGGAGAATAGCCGGTAACGACTGATACGTATTGTCACCTTTCAGTGAGTACGCTGAACCTTGAGGTAAGCCGTACAAGCTATTATCCATAGTGAACTCAGAGTCTGATGTCTTACCTTGACCTGTTTGGTGGAAGAAGTTTGGATAATATCTAAAATCTTCGTTTCCTGTTGATAATTTATTGATAAATGGTGTAACTTCTTGACCATTTACTTTCTTATTCACTAAGAATGTTTGGAAACTTTCTAAGTGAATCTTAATGATATTTTTCTTCTTCGCAGCACCATAATACTCTGGATTAGGTTTCGTATTCTTCTGTTTCGTATAGTTTAACACTTTCGTTAAGTCGTCTTCGTTAGCTAATGCTTTCTGTTGATTGTTCTGAATTGTCTTCACGCCATCATAAACAGTGAAGTTATACGGTCCTAAATATTTTACTAAGTATTTGTGGTCAAATGTACGTGTTAGTAATTCAGGACGATTAGATTCTGCAAAAGCTAAGTTTAAGAAGAATAGTGCAACAGCAGCTGCCATTACAACAGGTACAAACTTTTTACTAAATGCGCGTTTATCTAACCATTTATGTTTAAAAATTAAAATAAAAAGGTAAACGATAATATCGATAAAGTAAACAAAGTCGTACCATTGGAAAGAAGCACCTACTGCGCCACCCATAGAATCGACGTTACTGACTTGGTTTAACGTACTAAATGTTAAAAAGTCAGAGAAGAATCTAAAGTAAACGACGTTCGCGTATAATAGGAAAGTCAACAAGAACCCGCCTATAAAGATAAACCAGTACGCTTTCTTACCTTTGAAGAATAAGAAGATACTAAGTATCAACGCGATTAAACTATATGGATTCATTAATAATATTAAATTCTGTACTAATCCTTTCACACCTAAAGAAAAATCAACGTAGTATGAAAAGTATGTTTTTAACGTAATTGTGAGTACGGTTAATAGAAAAAACGCAAAAAGAGACAATTTCTTTTTGTGCAGGCTCATGTTTGTTCCCCCGATTATTTAGATCTGTATATGTAGGTTCATCTATTTCCCTTACATACCATCTTTATACTAGTTCGTCATTGTTATCCAAAAGCCCGATAAGGCAAGCACAAGATCTTCAATACATATACACTTGATGGTCGAGTAACCCTTCAAACCATGCGATCTTATACTTTGATTTCATTTACAACTTCGAGTTTTCAGAAATAGCCTAAAACTCTCTCATTTTCTTATAAAACGTTATAGGTGTCACTTATCTTCTCATAGTCATAAGCGACAACATTGACTTATTTTCACTAAATTTTTCCATTTCATTATTCTCTTTGCATGACTTGATTAATCAACCAATCGAGCCCAAAGAGATAGTTCAGTTTAATAATATATAGCAAATTATAGCAAATATCAAGTAAAAAGTGACTTTTACAAGCCACCCTACTCAATTCAAAAGTGCGACATACCAAGGATGACGCGTTATTCATCTTCTCACCTAAGAAACATAGGATTACTAAATTATAGAACGTTTCGCGTCATAAATCATCAGACTTTAGGCCGAAGTTATATTCAACTCTACCTCAGCCTTAAAGTACTCGCACTTCGCCTTCGCTAATCCAATCCATCCTCATATTTGCCTATTTCAACATTTCTAATTGCATGCGATATTCAATGGCATGGAACAACTGATTGAGCCAGTTACTATATTTCACAAGATTCTTCTCAGCTGTTTGAACGTCGATAAATTGGAACTTCAAACGTGTCCCTTGGTGTTTCTGAGCCAATTTCGACAGGTGATAACTCGCAATCGTGCCAATCTGCGGATAACTGCCCAACGTAAAGTGATCATTGAGCAAGATGATAGGCGTTCCATCACGTTTCACTTGAATCGTGCCTCGCTTCACTGATTGGTGACGTGGCATATCATCATAGAATGCTTGGACAGGGGTACCTTCTACCAACATTCCGATGCGGTTGGCTTTGCTCGTTACCTTGTACTCACTCGTCGTAAAGCGTGTCAGCATCTCTTGTTCAAAGTCTTCCGTACCTTTATTCGGAATTACGTGGAAGACATCTGAGATATAGTTAAATGACAACGCATAACCATCGACACCCCAATCCGCTTGATGTGTCTCTGCCAAATTCTCAAAGAGTTTATGATGTCGTTCGGTATAATCCCGTTTCATATTAATTTCGTCACCTTTACGCAATGCACGACCATGATGGCCACCAATTTGTGCTTTGAAGTCAGTAGAAGCAGATCCGAGCCAGTCGTCTAGTTCAAATCCTCCACCGATAGCGAGGTATAAACGAGAGGTGTGTCGCGTTTCAGTAAAATGTAAGACGTCACCCTTATCGACGAGATACAGTTTATTAGGATAAATTTCCATATGTTGCGTTGCTGCTTTGAAATTCCCACCACAAATCGCAATTAAAGTCGGTTCAGTGAATCGAATACTCGCCATTTGATTGGTCATTTCTAACGTTGCTTCACCTTTATCATTAGCGACGAGACGATTCGCAATTTCATGGGCAAGCGTATCCATTGCACCACCTGGTATCACACCATTATGTTCGTAACCCTGTCTCCCGAAATCTTGAAAGTTGGAGAACAAGCCTGGCTCTTCAATTATGATTGACATGGTTGATACCCTCCTAGTTCAACATCTTCTGGTCGTTGCGCTTTAAACTGCACGCTATCCCCTAGTTTTAAAGATGTAAAGTCACTTTTTGACGGATCAAAGAGGCGCAGTGGCGTATAACCGATAACTAACCAATCCCCGTACGTATCCGTCGTAGTAATGCCTGTCTTTTTACCTTCTATAATAACTGAACCCGCTGGAATAAAGGACTTCTTCTTACCTGTATAATTCACATATAATGACTCATCCATACCTGTGAGATACGGAAACCCAGGTGAGTAGCCCATCATTGAAACGAAATAGGTAGGTGCTGTGTGACGTTCGATAAATGTCGTCTCATCAATTTGATAGTCCTTTATGAGCTCATTCAAATCTGGCCCGTACTGACCACCATAAATGACCGGAATCTCATTAATGACGTCATCATGATTCTCATACTTGATTTCTAATTGAATCGATTCGACTAATTCTTTCATATATAAATAAGGCGAAGCAATGTCATAATGTTTAATCATATCTCGCGCATCATAACAAATCATCATGTCAGATTCGGTTGGTACAATTTCAGTAATAAACGGATAATTTCGCGATAATAAATACTTTCTTAAAGCGAGTAAATCTTCCGTTAGATCTTTCGAGACTTCCTTCTCAATTGAGACGACAATCGCTTGGTCTCCTTGACTATATATCTTCATTTGCTCACCTCATTATTAATTATCACTCATGGTAAAATAGACCTAGACCTCGTACGATGAACTTCACAATTTCTTTCATTAAGTAATAAAGAACAACGCTCTCTATTGCGAGCATCACAACGATAATCCACCGTCGCATTGCGCACGATAGATGTCTCTGATACCGTTTGATTCCATAATACGTTAACACTACGATAAGAACAGCACACAGCAACCAGATGATGATCATTCACTCGCCTCATTTATTCTAAAATCATGTCCTATCATAAAAAATGTACGTCTAACTGTGATTCATATCAGACTTGACGCTTCTATTAAAGCTAACTTAACTTGTGTCATCTTATTCTTACACTATTTTATAGATGAATGTCGACATCGGCAACCTCTCGCAGACTATTAATCATATACACCTTGACTTGTTGCGACTGAAGTTTCTCTATCAATTCCTCTTTCTGGTAGTTTCTTATCTGCAATTTCCCAGTTGCTAAAAGTTCTCGACGTTTGCATCCTTCCAATAAATCTCCGTCATTTGTTGGCGTGTACCATTCACCCGCTTCTTCAATGACAACATTACCGATATCAAATTCTAACACCTTGCCATCTGAACGGTAGAGTAGAATCAAATCCGTTTGATGGTCGTGTGCTAAATGGCTTCGATCCGTCGTTTTATGCGTCACCACTGAAGAATCAGCGGATGGATGACTAGGTTGAAATCGCGCACTAAAACGTGATTTCGTCGGTAATTCTGCAATTTCTGAAGTCACTTCTCCTTGGGCATTCACTAGCACTTTCAACCGCCATACCCCATTGGGATAGTGCGACATTAAATACTCAATTTCTCTGTGCCATTTCTTCGAGTCGAATTGAAAGTTCAAATCGTCACATGCCTGTGCCAATCTTTCATAATGGTAACTTAAGCGTGGTATTTGCCCTTTCTCTAAACGCATCGTTTCAAATAATTGCATTATAATTGCTCCAATATCTTCGTTTTATCTTTAAACTCTTGAACTTCTTTACCTGGATCTGAATCAATCGTAATACCAGCACCTACACCGTAACGTGCTTGCCCATCCACATATTCCACCGTTCGAATCGGAACATTGAAGATACTTTGCCCGCTCGGTAACATCAGGCCTAGCGTACCACAATAAATATAGCGTGGTGTTTGTTCTAAATCGGCGATGTAACGCATCGTATTGAGCTTCGGTGCACCTGTGATCGAACCACATGGGAAGAGCGCTTGAAAGATTGTGTTCAGCGAAGTCTCTGTCGTCACTTCGCCTGTTACCATTGAGGTCATTTGATACACCGTTTCGTATGCCTCAATCGCAAATAAATGATGCACATCGACACTACCTGTTTGAGCAATACGCGCAATATCATTTCTTAACAAATCAACAATCATGACGTTCTCAGCTTGGTCTTTCTTCGATTGCGTGAGGTGTTGATAGTTCACCTCATCTTCCGTCTCATCTGTAGCACGTGGCGCTGTCCCTTTCATTGGCTTACTCACGATAGTATCAGGTCGCCCTGCAAAGCTCCCTTTTTGGAAAAAGAGTTCTGGTGAGAATGACGCCACTTGAACTTCATCAGTATCGAAGAGCGCCGCATAATTCCCGTGTCCTTTCGCTAACAAGGCATAGTACAAATCTGCAATAGGCTGACGAATCGCATCAGTTAAACGGGTTGTATAGTTCACTTGATACGTATTTCCTTCGACAATCGCATCTTGTACACGTTGAATATGATCTTGCATCACTTCATCACTCAACTGAAATGTAAACTGCTGTTGAGGTTCATGCGGCGCGGTCTCAAATTCCCCGTCGTAATATTGAATGCTATCAAAGATGTAAGCAGCCGCGTAGACATAGTCTTCTGGTGGCGTCACCGTCGTCATCTCAGGATTAAATGCACGTGCTGATTCGTAAGGTAGATACAGTGCGACGTAATAACCTCTCTTCTGCATATATTCAGCAAAGCGCACCACTTCTTGTACTTCAGAAAGCTGCATCGCGATACGTTTGGTCACGTACTGTTCAAGCGACGCATGATGTGTTTCAAAGTCATCTGGGTTCACGTAATAGCGGTAGTTAAATTGGATTTGCATGACGTTCTCCTACCTTTTCTAAAAATAGCTGTATTTGTGCACGGCCATACTCACTCAAGATGGACTCAGGGTGATATTGCACACCGTAAATCGGCAATGACTGATGCATCACACCCATTGGAATGCCATCCTCATTCGTCGCACACACTTTCAATGGTTCAGTTACATCGCCTGCCATTAACGAGTGATAACGCATCACGTGAAAGTCTTGACTTAACTGTTCAAACAGTCCTTCACCATTATGCGTAATCGCTGTCGTGTGACCATGAACAGGACGGTCACTATGTATGATTTGACCCCCATAGTACGCAATCATTAGTTGAAAGCCGAGACACACGCCAAGAATAGGTATCTCTGTTTCATAACGACGAAAAATATCATAGAGCTGTGGATAGTCTTCAGGTCGACCTGGACCAGGCGAAATGACGAGCCCCGTTGGATTGAGTGCCTCGAGTTGTTCGACATTCGCTTCAGTACTACTGATGACTTGAATTGACGTCCCTAACTGTTGTTGAATTAAGTCTACTAAATTATATGTAAATGAATCTTGATTATCGATCATGACCAGCATATATGTACCTTCTTTCCATCCCCATAATTAATTCACTCACCTTTATTATCACAAATCTGTCCTTGATTTTACAATACAAATATATTATTCTTGTGAACGAACATAGCGCAGATTAACGCCAATTAAACAATATGAATACTCACAGAGGTTCCTAGCTTATAACCCTCTATAAAAAACTAGACCCGTGATGACTCGTCTATCTTTTTTATAGAGATAGGCGTTTTTTTATGAGGTCATAAGTGGGAACGCAAATTAAAGGAGCGACTTACGTAATGACTGAACAAACTTTAGACAAAGAGAAAGCCATTGTCGTGTTTAGCGGTGGCCAAGATAGTACGACATGTCTGTTCTGGGCTCAGAAACATTTCGAACATGTCGAATTGGTCACTTTCCAATATGGACAACGTCACGACAAAGAAATTGAGGTAGCGGAAACGATTGCGAAAGAACAAGGACTCAAACATCATGTACTCGATATGTCCTTGTTATCACAACTCACACCTAACGCGCTTACGCAACACGATATGGACATTGAACAAGAAGGTGACGAGATGCCAAATACATTCGTTCCTGCACGCAACCTGCTCTTCTTATCCTTTGCAGGCGCCCTGGCTTATCAACTCAATGCGAAGAATATCATTACCGGCGTCTGTGAAACGGACTTCTCTGGTTATCCAGATTGCCGAGACAGCTTTATCAAATCAATGAATGTCACACTGAGCTTATCTATGAATAAAGATTTCGTTATTCACACGCCGCTTATGTGGTTAGATAAAAAAGAAACATGGGCCTTAAGCGATGAACTTGGTGTCTTAGAGTATATCCGCCACAATACACTTACTTGTTACAACGGTATCATCGGAGAAGGATGTGGCACATGCCCAGCTTGTCAACTGCGTGCACGTGGACTAAATGCCTATCTTGAAGAAAAAGGAGAGGAATAAGATGTTCCAACAAATGTATCCTTCAATCAACCATAAATACTCATTTGAACTTAATAAAGACTTCAATTTCTCTGCAGCACACTATATTCCTAGTGAAGATGCTGGCAAATGTATGCGAACACACGGACATACTTATTTCGTCAATTTAACCATCGTCGGAGATAAGTTGGATCATAACGGCTTTTTAGTTAATTTTAGTGAATTAAAGCAACTTGTGCATGGTCAGTTCGATCATCATCTGTTAAACGACCTCCCAGCCTTTGAAGGGAAAAGCCCATCCACTGAAATTGTGGCTCAAACAGTCTACGAAATGGTCCAAGAACACCTTGACCAACGCGACAATCAACCGAAATGTGCGCAAGTATTCGTCCGTGAAACACCTACAAGTTACGTCCGTTACATCGCGAAGGAGTTCCGACATGGCTAAGATACCTGTATTAGAAATCTTTGGCCCTACGATTCAAGGTGAAGGCAAAGTCATTGGACGTAAGACGATGTTCGTCCGCACTGCTGGGTGTGACTATCGCTGCGACTGGTGTGACTCTAGCTTTACGTGGGACGGCAGCGCTAAAGATGAAATTCGCATGATGACAGCAGAAGAGGTCTATGAAGAGTTAAAAGAGGTCGGTGGCGATTACTTTAACCACGTCACAATTAGTGGTGGCAACCCTGCTTTGATCAAAGCGATTCAAGATCTCGTCGACCTCTTTCAAGAGAAAGGCATTTACACTGCACTCGAAACTCAGGGCAGTAAGTATCAACCATGGATGCGTCAAATCGATGACTTAACGATCAGTCCGAAACCACCTAGTTCAATGATGAAACCAAACCTCCCACTACTGGATGAGGTCATCGAACAATGCGTACACGATACACTCAACTTGAAAGTCGTTATCTTTGAAGAAGCTGATTTTGATTTTGCGAAGATGATTCACCATCGTTATCCATCTATCCCGTTCTATTTACAAGTGGGTAATCCTTATCTTGAAGGCGAACACGTGGATAATCATACTGACAAACTTCTCTCGCTATATGAAGATCTCGTCGATCGCGTGATGAAGAGTAGCGAAATGAATGACGTTTATGTCTTACCACAACTCCATACGCTGCTATGGAGTAATACGAAAGGTGTGTAAGACTTTTCAACACGATAAACGAGTAAAAATTCCATCAACCTACAAGAAGTGAGGCGTGTTCGCGATACAGCTACCGTCTCACTCCTTTCATGTTAGAATAACGATACTAAGCATATTAAGGCTTTAGACGTTTTCAAATGCTTAAAGCGACGTTAATTGATATAATGTTGCAATAAAGTCTTAAAGATAGGAGAACACCATGCTGATACCAATCATAGTCGACATAGTTGCAGTGTTCATCATCGTATTTGCTGATTTATATAGACAACACTACAAGAAATTAAGTTTCAATACGATTATTATTTCGATGGCTGTGACTGGCTTAATCAATTTATTATTTATAAATAAATACAACTTTATTACTATAACGACAGTGGCTATGCTGTTAATATGGGCCGTCCTTCAATTCTATGTTGATAGAAGGAATGGCCATGCGCTCATACATACTCAACGCTTCATCGCCATCATCTTCGCGTTTGTCATGAGCTTATCTACGCTCCTTACTTACAAGATGAGTGAAGCGTCATATTATATGTCGTTACCTTACTTAGCGCCTACTGTCTTTCTTATCGGCGGTATTGTTCTCTTCGTAAGTACGTTTCAATATTCAGAGCGTAAGAAAGTGAAACCGATTCACCAACTTTCTTATCCAATGACTGTAGGCGAAATCATCATGGTTCTCTCTTTTGCGGTGATGACCATCTTAACTCCTGTTTGGTATGTATTACTCATTATCAACTTATTATTCTGCGTATTTATTGTATGGTCGAAATTATTTTTTTCTAAAAATGATTAACCCTAAAACTTTATGGGTATAATGTACCAGCATAACGTAGAAGAGGAGGTAACATTTATGCATTTCATTATTATGCTTATCGTCGGTGGTCTCATCGGTTGGATCGCTGGTGGTATCGTAGGTAAAGATATCCCAGGTGGTATCATCGGCAATATTATTGCTGGTATCGTAGGTGCCGCTCTAGGTCAATGGATCTTTGGTTTAGTAGGTGCTAAAAACTTTGGTCCATCACTAGGTGGCGTCCACATTATTCCTGGACTTATTGGTACTATCGTATTAGTATTAATTGTTTCATTTATTGTTGGTAAATTACGCGGTAAAAAATAACAATCGATGATGTACCCTTGTTGTTACCATTTTTAGGGACAATGACCATGACCTTATGTCATGATCAACTAATGAAATGTTAACTTCAAGGGAATGAGGGCTAGAGGGCTATATACATAGTGTTCTGGTCCTTTTTCATGTAATAAGGGCGCTCCTTTTCAGCGATCAACGTGTCTGAAAGGAGCGCCCTTTTATTATATATTACACATGTGTATTTTCTTTCTTTTCGTTTGCCGTCTTTTCCTGAGTACGGCTTTTACCATTCAACATCTCCTGCACCGCTTGTGCCTGCAAATCATCAGTATCAGGCTCGTTCAAATTGGAAGCCTGCACAATGTACTTCGGCCGCTTCTTCACCTCATAGTAAATCCGTCCGATATATTCACCTACAATACCGATTGAAATGAGTTGAATGCCGCCAATAAGTAATATCGCTGCGATTGTTGAGAAATACCCCGGCGTTTCGATGCCGTGGACCATAATACTAATCAATATATAAATGATATACAACAAACTTAAGCCGAAGACGATGAGACCGAGATAGATCATAGCGCGTAACGGTTTATTATTAAAGGAAATCAAACCATCAATGCCGTAATTCAACAATTTACTAAAGGACCATTTCGACTCGCCATCTTCGCGTTCGACGTTCTCGTACGTAAACACTTGGGTATGGTAACCGATCCATGCGTAGAGTCCTTTAGAGAAACGATTCGTCTCGTCTAGCTGTGTGAGCGAAATCACTGCGCGTTGACTCAATAAACGGAAATCACCGACACCGTCCTCAAGACGAATATCTTCCACGAAACGGTTAATCATCCGATAATACAATTTTGTCATCCACTTACGCGATTTGTTCTCTCCACAACGATTACGTTTCGCTATCACCTGATCATAGCCGTCCATATAACCTTGAATCATCTTCGGTATCAAATGAGGTGGATGCTGTAAATCTGCATCAATCATAACGACTGCATCACAATCTGTACTGTGCTGATAACCTGCAATCATCGCAGATTCCTTACCGAAGTTGCGGCTAAAAGAAATAAATTTCACGTGTGAATCTGTAGTCGCTGCCTCTTGAATATAACTGATGGTACTGTCTTTACTTCCATCATCTATAAAAAGTAAATCATAATCGTAATGTTGACGCAGACTATCTGTTTCTAATATTTCTATCAGTTTTTTATACGTTTTTAATATGACTTCACCCTCGTTGTAACAAGGTATAATGACTCTTACTTTCATCTATTTAACACCTTTCACCCGTGGTTATCATTACTTTATCAATTATAGAAATTCATTGACGACTCAAAAGTCACAGTTTTACAAAAACTTAAAGTTGAGTTAATAACCACATTACATACCGATTTAATTATTGCAGAAATCAACTGATTTTAAAAGAAAAACTTGTTAATAAACAATATACTTTGTTTGTATGATGAGTTTACTGATGAAATGCTATCATCTACATAAACAGTACAAGTGCTACAAAAATTCCACCAAAACAGGTCTGATAAACCTATTTGGTGGAATTATTTGCTTCGAGTCATATTAAATTCTTATTTCAACGTACCGATGCGGACCTCATCTGGATCTTTACCTTGTCGCGCACCTTGATCTAGACTATCAATTTCAGCAATATCAGTGAGTTCTAAGTTGAAATCAAGGATATCATAATTCTCACGGATACGTTCAGGTGTCTTAGATTTCGGTATAATAATACGATTGTGCGCTAAGTGCCAACGAAGTACGATTTGAGCTGGTGTCTTATCGTAGCGTTCTGCAATATTCACCACTGTTGGATGATCTAACAAGCCACGATTACGCATCAATGGCATCCACGCCGTCACAGCAATATCGTGTTTATCGCAGAAATCTTGTGTCTCTTGTTGATTGAAGTATGGATGACACTCAATTTGGTTTACAGCTGGTGTCACATCCGTTTCAGCCATTAAACGTTCCAAGTGATGTGGCTTAAAGTTACATACACCGATCGCACGTATTTTACCATCATGATAAAGTTGCTCCAAGGCTTTGTAACTTTCGATAAACAGTTCGTCCTCTTCACATGGCCAGTGAATGAGATACAAATCTAAATAATCCGTACCTAAATTCTCCAACGATTTCTCAAAGTAAGTTAACGTCTGCTCATATCCTTGGTAGTCGTTCCATAATTTAGACGTGATAAAGAGACCTTCGCGATCGACACCTGAGTGCTTAAGGGCACGACCCAACGCTTGTTCATTTCCGTAAAAGTACGCTGTATCGAAAGCACGATAACCCGCTTCAATCGCAGTCTCTACTGCCGTCTCCATTTCCTCGTCAGTAATCTTATAAACACCGAGACCAATCTTCGGCATTGGATAACCATTGTTTAAGTAATAAGTATCTTGAACCATACGCTCTCTCCTCACTTTCATTCTCAACTCAATTTTGCCATGTTCGTCTTTAGAATGACAAGAAAGTGCTCTTCGCTCTCTGTACAGTAGCTGATATCAAGTATGATAAAAGTCAGTGATTATCACTTTATTTTGGGAAATATTTATTTTCTACATGTTCTTTCATCTTCTGCAGTCTTTTTTGATACGTCAAATCTGCTTTTAATTTTTCATTTTCCTGTCGAAGTTTCGCAAGTTCTTCTCGTTCTTCTGATGGGTGCACAGTATCTTTTCGTGAATGATTCTTCATTGGTAAAAGACCTCTCTTCCTAAGTTTTTGACTCTACAATCCACCTTACGTTTCTATTTAATCTTACCCCACCTGCTGAAAAAGCTCGAGTCAGAATGTTCATTCTAACTCGAGCCTTTACCTACGTCATCGATTCAAACTTTCGACGCTTTCACCATTTTATTGATGGTCATCCTCTTCTTCGTCTTCATCTGTATGACGTGTTTCGTTATATTCATATTTTAAAATAACATTAATGATTTGATGATTATCGATTTCTGAAATAATCCAACGATCAAATATTGTATCGACATAATCGTTCTGTTGTAAGTTGGTGTTGTGTGCTTGTAACCAACCTCCAATCGTATCGATATCCTCTGAATCTTCGAATTCGATGCCAAATTGATCTTGAATGTCATCTAGTAACACACGACCGTTGATTTGGAAGGTGTCGTCATTAATTTTAACAATATCGTTAACCTCGTCGTTATCGAACTCATCTCGAATCTCTCCGACAATCTCTTCCAAGATATCTTCCATCGTTAAGATACCTGCTGTACCGCCATACTCGTCAATGATGAGACTCATATGTACGTGCTCACGCTGCATGCGAATCAATGCGTCGCTAATACGTGTCGTTTCAGAAATCATCGGAAGTTCGTGAATGTAGTTGCTAATGCGAATCGCTTCACCAGAGGCGTACTCCGTAAGAAATTCTTTAACGTTGATAAAGCCTTTCACATGGTCTTTGTCGCCATCTTCTGTAATAGGATAACGTGTAAATTGGTGTTCTTTAATCGTTTCAAGCAACTCTTCAACGTTGAAAGGTTCATTCAACGTCGTCACTTGTGTACGCGGAACCATAATATCTTTGGCGTGACGCTCATCAAATGAGAAGATATTCTGCATATATGCGAGCTCAGTTTGATTGATTTCACCGCCATTATAACTATTATTAATGATAATCTTAATTTCTTCTTCTGACATCGCATCGTTGTCTGCATCTGGATCTACACCCATGAGACGAATGATCAAACGCGCAGAGCCGTTCATGAGCCAGATAAGTGGTTTCATAATCATACCGAAGTAGTAAAGCGGACGTGAGTAAACGAGTGCGAGTTTCTCTGTATGTTGAATCGCGATAGACTTCGGCGCAAGCTCACCCAGTACGACGTGCAAATAAGTCACTAAGATAAACGCGATGATAAATGCGAGCGTCGTCTGCACAGGTTCAGGCATCGGGAAGAGGTTAAAGAGCGGACTGAGGATCTTCTTAAAAGTCGGTTCCCCTAGCCAACCTAATCCTAAAGATGTCACTGTAATACCAAGCTGACAAGCAGATAGGTAATAATCTAAATTGTGAATCATCTTACGAACGACTTTCGCACTGCCGTTACCTTCTGCTGCTAATTGTTCAATTCGTGTAGATCTTACTTTCACTAGCGCAAACTCAGAACCTACAAAGACAGTAGTTAATGCAATTAACAGAATAAAAATAATTAAACTAATTATGGTCGTTGTTTCCAATTAATTCCCCTAATTTAGGGATTCACCTCCAAATTGATCAGTGCCACAATGTGGTTTCCATAAGCCTAGATTACGTGTATAACTATGATATTGATTCAACGTTAAATCCTTCCCATTGTAGCACCTCCCTAAAAAAGACGTATTGTATCCATAATAGCATATTTCTAAACAATTTTAATAGTATATCACACTAAAAAGTTGGCTTTTACACTAGAACTCGTGAAGCTCGCCACCTTTAATCGTTGCGATAACTTCAGTGTGCGTGCCCGTAATTACGATGTCTGCATCTTTTCCTACAACAAGACTGCCCTTACTGCTATCCACACCTAATGCACGTGCTTGGTTCAAGCTCGTTACACGCCACAATTCTTCAAGGTTCGCACCCGTAAACTGTTTCAAATTCTCTAAACCGTCGTTCATACGTAGTATACTTCCAGCAAGCGAACCACTCGCCAAGCGCGCTTCAGAGCCTTTAACGTGCACGTTCTGTCCACCTAAATCGTATTCACCTTCAGGCATACCTTTCGCACGCATCGCATCTGTGATGAGATAAAAATGCTCGTTACCTTTCTGTTTGTACGCAATCGCCACAGCTGCCGGATGCGAATGAACACCGTCAACGATGATTTCTGTAGCGAGATGATCATTCGCCCAAGCTGCACCAAAGACGCCAGGGTTACGATGTTCAAACGGCGTCGCTGCATTATAGAGATGAGTGATATGTTTCGCACCATGTTCAACCGCTTCATTCGCCTCATCAAACGTCGCTACTGTATGCCCCATTGAGAAGATAATGTCATCATGTAGTGCTTCTAACGTTTCATGTGCACCTTCAACTTCTGGCGCGAACGTAATAATCTTGATCAATTGATTCGCAACATCTTGAAAATGACGAATCTTCTCTACGGATGGACGTTGCACATAGGCTGGATTCTGCGCTCCCACTTTATGTTCCGAAATAAATGGCCCTTCCAAATGTACACCTAAGATTTCTGCTTCTTCTGTAGAAGATTGTTTATCTTTATAAGTAGCAATCGTACTGAGCGCACGTTCGACGTTCTCATCGGATTGCGTCATCGTCGTCGCTAGGAAACTTGTCGTACCTTCACTCAAGAGATTCTGTGCTAAGTGCTGTAAACCTTCTTCTGAAGCGTCCATGGCATCCTTGCCATATCCGCCATGGATATGAATATCGATGAAGCCAGGTAAGATATCGTGACCTTGTGCGTCGTAAGTCTTCAACTCACCTGTATACTCACCAGAGGCAATTTCTGCTATCTTGCCATTTTTGACTACCAAGTAGCCGTGATTGATCACTTTATCTTCTGTATAAATTTTGCCGTTAGTAATGACATATTCCATAATTTGACCTTCTTTGTGTTTAGAGTAGTAACTTTATTTTACAATAACATCGTAAGCGACGCATCTCTCTAGTTAAAAAAGGGGAGCAAGACAGCAATCTATCTGATTGCGTAGTCTTGCCCCCGCAAGGATGACTAGCATGGTCAATAGCTGGTAAGCCATTGAACGTGCAGTCAGCTACTGCGTACTTAATTTATTTAGTACTAACAGTAGCTTATTCTCTTTTTTATCGTTACTAATTTATTGACGTTCTAAATTTTCTCAACATCTTCCATTACTTTCAATACTTACTATCATTTTACAAAAACTATTTGCCTTTAAAAACTTACTACATTAACTATTCGTCCATAGCTTGAGATGCTTGGATTTCATCTTCAGAGAGTTTCGGTTTAATAATACCGTAGATAATCGCGCTGACTAACGCACCGACCACGATAGCTAAGAGTGTTTGAAGTGAGTGACCAAAGTCTGTACCAAATACGACGAAGATACCACCGTGTGGCGCTCGGATCGCTGAACCGAGTCCTAAAGCAATCGCACCACCGATACCTGAACCAATCATCATAGATGGAATGACACGGATCGGGTCAGCTGCCGCAAACGGAATCGCACCCTCAGTGATGAAAGATAAGCCCATCACATAGTTCGGAACGATAGAACCGCGTTGTGCTTTCGTAAATTTCTTACGGAAGATGAGCATTGCTGTCGCAAGTGCAATCGGTGGCACCATACCGCCGACCATTGCAGCAGTAATAGGTGCTGTATTCCCTTCGATTAACGCTGCAGTCGCAAAGACGTAGGCTGCTTTGTTGAAAGGACCACCCATGTCAATCGCCATCATCGCACCGACGACGAGACCGAGTATCATCGCGTTAGCACCTGATAAGCTGTTTAAACCGTGAAGTAATAAGTGGTTTAACCATGCTGCAGGTGGATTGACCACATAAATCAATGCTAAACCTGTAATCGTTACAGATAAGATTGGATAAATCAATGTAGGTTTCAAACCTTCAAGCGCTTGTGGAATACGACTGAAGAGCTTTTTAATACCTTCAGTTAAGTAACCTGCTAAGAAACCTGCGATAATCCCGCCGATAAATCCAGAATCGCCAGATACGGCAAGCATACCACCTACTAAACCAGCAGCGAAACCAGGTTTGTCGGCAATACTACGTGCGATGTAACCAGATAAGATTGGGATGATAAGTGCAAAGGCACTGTTTTTACCAATGTTCCATAACTGTTCTGCAAACGGAATATATTCTTTGCTCTTAGGATCAAAGGAGTTCGTACCCATGAGGAAGACGATAGCCATCAAGATACCACCAGCGATAACGAGTGGCAACATATTGGACACACCGTTCATCAAGTGTTTGTAAATCGTCTTACCGACACTTTGTTTCTCATTTGTAACGCCGCTCGTGTTCTTGCTATCACCACGTGCAACGAACGGCTGACGTGATGTATCTTGAGCCATGTTAATTAACTCTTCAGGACGTTTAATCCCGTCAGCTACTGGAACTTCTACGACATTCTTGCCGTCAAAGCGATCTGTTTCAACATGCACATCTGCTGCAACGATGATTCCAGTGGCTTTCTCGATATCCTCGCGTGTGAGTCGATTCTTCACACCGCCAGAGCCATTTGTTTCCACCTTAATGTTGACATCCATCTTGCCTGCTTGTTTCTTCAAGGCATCACGTGCCATGTACGTATGTGCGATGCCTGTTGGACAAGCAGTGACTGCGAGTATATAAGGTTTCTCTTCTTCGCCTGCAGGAACGCTACTCGCATCTTCTGAAACTTCTTCTGTTTCCTCGTCAGTGGCTTCGTCATCCGCTTTATTAATAATATTCAATACTTCTTCTGGCGAGTTAGCTGCAAGTAGTTCAGCACGTACTTGGTCATCCATGAGTATGCCAGATAATTTCGCTAAGGCATCCAAATGCGTTTGAGCGCCGCCAGCAGGTGCTGCAATCATAAAGAAGAGGTGTGCAGGTTGCATGTCTAAACTTTGATAATCTACACCTGCTTGGGATTTACCGAAAGCAATCGCAGGTTGTTCTACTGCTTCTACTTTCGCGTGAGGAATGGCAATACCTTCACCAATTCCTGTTGTGCTTTGTGCTTCACGATCAAAAATTGCTTGTTGATATGCTGCTTTGTCATTCAATTTCCCTGCTTGGTCGAGTTGATCAACCAATTCATTAATCACACCGTCTTTGTCTGAAGCTGATAATTCCATAGCAATGGTGTCTTTCGTTAATAATTCGGTAATTCTCATCTTGTTCACTCCCAACAATGATTGTTCAATTTCAATATTCGTGTTCGTCTTCACTGTGTGCGTTCGTCTCGATTACCTTGTGCCGAAGCAGTTACGCATCAATGGACGTGATTTGTACTTGTTGTCGAATTTGATCGATGCTGTCCTTTTCCGCTAAATCATCATTAAAGGCTGTTGCAGTACCTGACGCCACGGCTTGAGCAAAAGCTTCTTCGATAGATTGGCCTTGATCCAATCCTGCAACCATTCCGGCAACTGTGCTATCTCCTGAACCTACTGTGTTAACGGCCCGTCCAGTAGGCACTTGCGCTTTCAACCGTCTTTCAGCATCCATGTAAATCGCACCTTCTCCGCCTAGAGAAATAATGACAGATTGTGCGCCTTTCTCGAGGATATGTTGGCCACAACGTACAACGTCTTCATCAGATTGAATGGTCGTGTCAAACATCATTTCAAGTTCATCTTTATTTGGTTTGATGAAGCGTGGATGGTAATCCAATACCGATTCCACTAGTGCTTTTTCAGCATCTACCACAAACTGTGCCCCTGTATGACTTAAGATTTCGACAATTTGTCGATACGCATCTCTAGGCAAACTTTTCGGCATACTACCAGCAATCACGACCGTGTCCTGTTCAGTTGTCTCACGCATTTGTTGTAAAAGGGCTTCAAATTGCGCTTCAGTCACTTGAGGTCCTGGCGCGTTAATTTCGGTTTCCGTACCTGTTTTCAACTTAATATTAATACGCGTATCTTCAGACGTTTCGATAAAACGCGCTTCAATCCCCTGACTTTCTAATTGTTCACGTATAAATTGGCCCGGGAAACCACCCGCAAAGCCAAGTGCTGTTGTGGGCGTATTCAACGTCTGTAGCACACGCGATACGTTGATACCCTTTCCACCTGCAAACTTCTGCGTCGAAGTTGCGCGATTCAGTCCTTCAAGTTGAAAGTCTTCTGTATAGACCACATAGTCAATAGAAGGATTGAGTGTCACCGTGTAAATCATGTTAAACCTCCTATCAAATGATACTGTTGAGCATATGACTGAAACCCGTCTAACGCGGTTATTTGTTCAGAAACGAGAACCGACACTGAGGAAGTTATCGGAACCGTCGCGAAATAAACTTTGTCATATTTCGTATGATCAGCTAGAACGTAAGTGTGAAAGCTAAAGTCAATCGCATACGCTTTAATCAATGCCTCTTGTTCATCTGGCGTCGTTAAACCGTGATGGAGATCTAAACCGTTGATACCGATAAAAGCTTTGTCAAAGCGATATTTCTTCAACGTTTCCAACGCATTAACGCCTACAGTAGCTAATGTCGTCGCTTTAACTTCACCACCTAATGTTAACGTCTTGAAACCATATTTCAGTAACTCTTCTACATGTGTTAACCCATTCGTCACAACCGTTACATGGTTCGCTTTGATAAATGGAATCATCTCCAGCGTTGTCGAACCAGCATCGAGAAAGATACAGTCATGATCTTCAACATATTCAGCTGCTTGACGCGCAATCTCTTGTTTCTCTTGTAAATTACGCGTGCGTTTGTCTGCGAGTTTCGCCTCTGTTACCACGGATTGATTTAATGCCGCGCCACCATGAACACGCGAAAGCTTGCCCATCTGTTGCAGTTTGGACAAATCTCGTCGTACTGTCGACGCACTACTTCCAGTATGATCAACCAACTCTTGTAAGGTTAAGAATTCTTTATTTCTCAATTCAGATAAAATCATTTCATGACGCTTCTCACTGATCATCGCTCATCCACCTCATTTCACTTTTATTATAATGTCATCGCTTTCATAATTCAATCATTTTTAACCAAATTCATTCAAAAACAATCATTATACACGCGAAAATATTCCAAAATCTGTCAAAATTCGTATAAAAAATGAGAGCAAGACAGAAATCTAAGATTTCGTAGTCTTGCCCCGCAAGGAGAGCTAGGATTCATAAGAGTAGAAATCCTTATGAATTCAGATCTCTACTGCGTCTCTTAAAGTATTTTATCTATATTACGTAGCTCGAAGAATGGATTGTCGTTGTGGTCTAGTTCCATCAAGCATTTCAAGTACACTTTGAAAATTTACTAATAATTAATTGTAAGCGTATTCTTAACTCACTTCGTATATTAGATTAACGTTTCTAATTCTAATTTCTTCCTATATTATATTTATTCTAACCTTCGAACGACACGTTCTGCTTCTAAATCACACTTTGTGTAATATCTGCATACTGACCTTCAACGACGGTGATTAAAGCTTGTGGCGCTACTTTAATTTGTGTGCCTCGCTCACCACCACTAATGTAGATATAAGATAACAACGTCGCTGTCTCATCTAGCGTAGTAGGAAATAAGCGTTTCATTCCTACTGGGGAACATCCCCCTCTGATATATCCGGTTACTTGTTTCAGATCGCGCATCGGCATGAGATTCAGTTTCTTCTCATGTACTGCCTTAGCAGCCGCTTTCAAGTCTAATGTCTCAGTCACAGGAATAACAAAGACGTAATGCTCATGATTCGCATTCTCTAATACGAGGGTCTTAAAGACATGTTCTGGATCTTCTCCTAAACTATGCGCAATCGTTTCACCATCTTGATGGAAATCTTCAACTTCATAATAATTAACTTCAAACTCTACATCCGCGCGCTCCAACATGCGCATCGCATTAGTCTTTTTACGTTTCATACAGGCCTCCTCCTTTCTGTCATTAAAAAATACAAACAAGCGCAATAACTTGTCTGTATTCATTCAAATCGTAGGCTCTGCAATAGCTTGACCATGAGGCGTCACTCTGATTTTGTACTCCAAATGCTTTGTAGGTTGTACGAATACATAATGCCAACCTGACTCGTCATGGTCTCTCTCCCTATATCTATCCAAGTCACGATTGTAAGTTTGTGCTGCAGTTCGCGCTATAACATCCGCTTCTCGCTCATCTATTTGAACGTGACTTAACTTTGGTCGTTTCTGAATTTGATCATAGAGATGCACGTGCAAGTGTGGATCGACCGTTACTCGTTGATAGTTGTTAGGACGCTTGCTATCTAAAAAGGTGAATACATAGTATGGCTCACCCTTAGAAGTTTGTGCAAGTGTATAGTGATGATAACGTAATTGCATATGCGCGTTCTTCAAATGAGTGTCGGCTGCTTGTTTCGCGCGTTGTAACGTCGGAAGTTGAGACAGGTCACTTTGATTTGCTGAGGCTTTAATCGAAGTAGCCTCTGAATCCTTATGAGTCACTTGTTTTGTTGCCGCGTGAATCTCAGGATGCAACTTGAAATGCGCTTTCTTGTTCATAGATACGCGTTCACCAGTACATCTAAAGATCAATTCATGCAACTTACATAACGCCTGGTGATGCGTGGCGATATAGATGAGACCAATCAAACAACTCGCCAATACGAAGGCAAATAGCGATAACATAATATTTTTTCCATTCATCTGCCAAGAAAGTACTCCTTTAGTATTTCCTATATCTTACCACGTACTTAACACATTTATTGTAATATAGTTTGCAATTTAAAATAAACGTAATATAGGTAATATAAAGGTAACAGACGCCCTCATTTTACTGGTGTTTTTCAACATCACATGCCTACACGTTCTCTTAAACTTTGCGCTTACGTAAGGCTTTTTCAATAAAAATCACACCGATACCTAAGACCATCACTAACGTAGACATGTAAAGCGGAAAGTTATAATTCACGTCGTATAATCCACCTGCTACGAGCGGGCCGATAAAGTTTCCCATACTCGTAAAGGTTGAGTTGAGTCCTCCTGCGAAGCCTTGACGGTTACCCGCGATGTTTGAAAAGTAATTCGTTAACGCAGGACGAATCATATCGAAACCGATAAAAACGACGAAACTAATAATCATAATCGTCCAATAGTGATTGGCGAAAGTTAATGAAATCAAAATAATGCCTGAATAAACTAATGCATAGTTAATAAACGTAAGTTCTTTCAAATACTTCATAAACTTATCAAATAGCAAGACTTGGAAGATAGCGCCGAGTATACCACCGCCTGTGATGGCAATCGAGATATCGAATGGCTGATAGTGCGCTTTGTCCGCAGTGTATAATGGGAACAGTGTTTCGAACGCAGATAAACCGAAAGCAAGAATGAGCGTAATTAACACAGGTGTCACGAACACTTTCCAATTAATCTTGCCTAACACGTCTGTTTGATAGTGTGTAAAGCCAGCCTGCGTATGATGTTTCGGGTTGTGAAGTAACGTCACTGAAAGAATGAGTGCTAACACACCTGTCGTCCCAGCCATGTAGAACGGCAAACGGTGAGAGAACTCGGCCAAGAAACCACCTAAACCAGGTCCTAGAATAAAACCTGAATTAATGATGGCAGACATATAACCAAAGTTCTTTGCTTTATCTTTCGGATTTGATATATCCGCAATCATACCTGTTACACCAGGCATAATCATACCGGCACTCCAACCACCAAGCACACGTGAAACGATTAATAATGAGAATGTGTGGCTCGTCGCAAAGAGAAACTCAGAAATTGAGAAGAGGACGAGACCTATACAAATGATGAGTTTCTTCCCTAACTTGTCTGCGAGCGTGCCTCCAAATGGTGAAATAATCATTTGGGCTAGTGCGAAGACGGCTACAAGTATACCGAGGTCGCTCCCTTTTAACCCTAAATCTTTCAAATAGACTGGAAGAACTGGAATCACAAGACCAATACCTAGAAAGACAAGAAAGATATTAAAGTATAAGATGAGAAATTGCTTCTTCATATAGATCCTCCAATCCTATAATGATGTTATCTTTGATGTTCAACAACTTATGATTGATACAAGACTTATCGCTCATATTATTTTATAATTTTAAACTATCCGTGCGTTACTACACAATCAATACATATTATAAGCCGTTAACCGTTGCATAAAGCACTACATCCTAGTATCATTTAAATTTCAATTCTCACATCTTGTGTGGGTTTCGCGTTAGTATTTAATAATAGTTGCGCTTCATTACGACGCTACGATAATTGCGTTACATTGCGCAGTGGTGAACATCTATAAACACCAACGAAACCCGAAATGCTTAGATGTGAATTCCAATGAAAGTAGGTGACGTTGTGAGCGCACGTTATATCGCTCGAATCGTCTTTCTCATATTATTTGTCTTATCTTTATTTGATCACATTTTTCAATTTATGACTTTGAATTTATTTTTAGCTTATGTACCGTTCGAACTGTGCTTCCTATTGAGACTGTTTAAACCACAACATCGTTTCGAATGGCCATTATTTATCATTTTTAGCTTAATCTTTATCTTTATGGTTCCGAATACGTTCTACATGATTACAGATTTAATTCATCTCAAACAGTTTATCTTTAATTTCTACGCTGGCTTGAATTTAACTGAGTGGATGTATTTCACTTATCTCTTATCTGGCGTCTTTCTCGCACTATACTGTCTCGTACTCATGTTCCGTGAAATTCGTTATTTCACTCCGTATCGCTGGTTCAATCGCGCACTCATCTTGATCATGATGTGCTTAAACGGTTTCGGTATTTACATCGGTCGATTCTTGAGATTACATTCCGTTTATCTCATTAACGAACCTCTACGTATCGTCCGTAAACTCGTAACGCAAGTTGACTTGAAAGCGATGGCCTTTGTATTGTTGATGGTCGCCCTTCAACTCTTACTCTACATCTTTATGAAAGGAGTTCGTAGCTTCAATTAATATGAATATCTTATTATTTATTATCATTATTATCTTACTGCAATTGCTCATCGGTCATCTCTGGCACAAAGTTGGCATAAGCCGTGGAGTCGCAATCATTTTGTGCTGTCTTCCACTGGGCATCGGACTTTTCCTAATGCAGCTCTTCTACTACGAACGCCGTTATCCACATTGGGAGCTTGATAAGGCGACGAAATTGCCATTAAAGTACATCTATCTTCTGACCTTTATCGAATTCGTCGCATTATATATTTGTATTTTTAAAATGTAAGCTAAAAAGAGCAGGACAATGAACACGCCATTGTCCCGCTCTTTCCTTATTAACTATATTAATTGAACAATCCATGCTTTTTATCCAATAAATGATTGGCATCTGCGTAAAGATACATTAACGTTCCAAACAAAGCAAAGGATAGTACAAACAATATCAACGTTAATATCGTTGCTCGTTTGAAATGTTTAATAAACGCAATAAATAAAATTCCACCATTATATAGGAAGAAAAGACCAAATAATACGAGCATAATATTAATATCCGCGAAAAAGATATTGAATAAAAGCACGATTACTGCAAATACGACAAATGGAATTCGAATGAAATTACGTTCAAATTTAT
The DNA here is from genome assembly GCF_026659735.1 of Staphylococcus pettenkoferi. Lineage (GTDB taxonomy): Bacteria > Bacillota > Bacilli > Staphylococcales > Staphylococcaceae > Staphylococcus. Next base: position 63,019 of record NZ_JANSKK010000013.1, read on the forward strand.
ATTGTCTTTCGTAATAATCTTCATTATGATTAGGCATAATCTCGTCGCTCCTTTTCCTTAATTATACTGTAAATCATGCATGAAAGATTGTCTATTTCATGACGTTCTCATCACGTAAACTGCAACATATCCAACTGGTTTCTTAATCGATTGAGATCCATTCCCTCTCCTATTAACACAAGCGTTAATGGCGCGTTCCCTTCTACCACTTCATAACTTGGCATGCCAGATGCATATTGGAAGAAATATGTAGTTTCGGGCATATCTCGAAAGCGCATATAGCCTTTTAACCGCAAGACGTTGGAAGGCAATTTCAAGATGAATTGGTAGAACAATTGACGCTGGACCGGACTTGTAAAATTGTAGACAAGACTATTGATACCGAGATGGTGTTTCTTGCTAGACCTATTCGCCGTGCCTTTAGGGTCTTCCACAGGCTTAATCTGAGCGAGGTCTACTTGGCCATAAGATGTATACACGCGTGGCGCAAAGGTATTACTTTGAGATAACCGTTGATCGATGTGTTTCAATTGATCATCCGCAATTAAATCTGTCTTATTGACAATGATAAAATGACTCGCGGCAAGCTGGTCACCCATTAACCGTGACATATCTGATGAATACGCATCCATTGTAAGTAAATTCTGGGCATCCGCTACTCCGATAATGGTAGGCACAGCTAAGCGGTCCGTTAAATCTGGAAACTGACATGCCGTATAGATATCGAGTGGCTGAGCGATGCCTGTTGCTTCTATTATAATATGCGTCAAAGACTGATCTTTCGTTAAATCCATGAGTTGATCGATTAATTCTACGCTAGAATCACAGCACACACAACCATTCAATATTGGATACACCTTTGTTTGACTCTGCTTTATGTCATCATCAACGTAAAAATTTCCATATTCATTAAGGATAATAGCTAATTTCTCATCATTATTTAATAATTGTTTAATATACTCATTAAGAAAGGTCGTTTTACCACTCCCTAGAAATCCGGTGATAATTGTAACCCGCACTTCTTCATTTGTTCTTTTCTTCATATTATCACTCATTTCTTCTTAAAAGTTTGTGTAAAAAATAAATATTATATTTTATTTGACCTTTAGTAGTTATCTCAGTAATTATCTTCTTACTTGATAAAACAAGGGATATCTTCTACACTTTAATCATACTTTATTTTAGCAATGCAGTGCGAAAAAGTATTTTAAAAACTTTGTATCACACAACAAAGACGGATTCAAATCCGAATACAGAGAGAGAAAATTACGGATAGAATGTCTGGAGGAGAACTTTATGTCTGAACAACTTAATTTGAAGGAGCAACTTTGCTTTAGTTTGTACAATGCTCAAAGACAAGTTAATCGCTACTATTCAAACAATGTCTTCAAAAAGTACAAACTTACTTACCCACAATTCTTAGTTCTTACTATATTGTGGTCAGAGTCACCAGTCAATGTTAAGAAAGTTGTTACTGAACTTGCATTGGACACTGGTACAGTTTCACCACTACTAAAACGCATGGAACAAGTTGATTTAATCAAACGTGAACGTTCCGAAATTGACCAACGTGAAGTGTTTATTCATTTAACAGAGAAGAGTGAACAAATTCGTCCAGAATTAGATTCTGCCTGTAACGAAGTAGCTGAAGCAACTTCACTTACAGAAGACGAATTTAGAGAGCTTAACCGTTTACTCGGTAAGATTATCACTGCTTTTACTGAAAAAGATAAATAATAGACAATTGTTATATATAACTCATATCACAATGGTATATGTGTGAAGTACAAGCGGGAGATGAATCTCAAGGTTCATCTCCCGCTCTACATATCATATAAAGAAAGAACGCCTTCGTACTATATCTCTACATTTTTAAGATAATTCAACTACACGTTTCAAATATGAATCGGTAGACATCAATGTATCATAACGATCAAATTCCACAATTTGCCCTTCTATGACGACGGCAACCTTATCAAACTGAGGTAAGATATCAAGGTCATGCGTGGCCACGATTAAAGTCTGCGCATGTTCGTGAAGCACATTCATCACTTTATCGGCAGTCGCACGATCTAGCGCCGTTGTTGGTTCATCGATAACCCAGACCGGTAAGTCGCGCAGTAACAAACGTGCAATGCCAAGACGCACTTTCTCTCCGCCTGACAATGTTTGCCCTTCTAAAGTTATCTGCTTATCTAAATCTAGGTGTCTTAAGTCTAGCACATCTAATACAGTACGTAACGTCGCATCATCAGCGTCACTGAGTAAGTTTTCTCTCAACGTACCATCAAATAATTGTTGCGATTGCAGGGACCCACTCATGTGCGAATATTTCTCATCATCAGTGAGTTCATGCGTCGGTACACCTTGAATCATCACTTGACCCGCTTCACTTTGATACAAACCTAAGATAAGTTGTAGCAACGTACTTTTACCAGACCCAGAAGGACCAATCAACGCCACATGCTCTCCTGTTTGTATACGTAAACTCACATTATGGAGCAAGCGACTTTCTTGATTCGCATATCTGAAATCCACCTCACGTACGTCAATCTCGTATGGCTCAGACGCAGATATCGCGTTCGTATGTGACGCCTCTTGAGACGTAAGGTGCGCAATCACCTCATTAATATCATGCCACGCGCGATCTGTTTCCGCTTTGTAGTAAGCCACATTGCTCATCGGTACAGCTTGTTCAAACAACGTAAGCAACATGAGAACGATACTCGTTAAGTAGATGACATTCACGTGACCAGCTTGTACTTGAGCGACGCCAAGCCACAATGTGAGAAAGAGCGCGATCATAGATACGAGGTTCAATCCAAGATCATAGAACGCGATAAACTGCTGTTCCTTATGACTTGAACGTTGGTAGCGTTTAAGATCTTCCTCCGCCATTTGGTGATAGGTCTCTTGTTGATTAAAACGAGAAAGTTCTGAATAACCGGCTTTATAATCGTAAAAGCGTCCTAAAAATTGCGATTCATCTTGCGCCACTTGTTGCATATAACGCTGAGCTTTCTTCGCACTCAACCACGGCAATACACCTAAAGAAATGCCCATGCTTATCAAGATGATTAACGCGTGAACGTATGAAAAGAAGATCATTGTTACCAATGTAATGATAGCAGTGGTTCCGATAACAATTGGCGGATAGTATACTCTTAAATAAACATTCTGTAAGGACTCCACGCGATTAACGATACGTGCGAGTAAATCACTTGAGCGAAAGCGGCGATACACATCTGGAACGACAGGAACAAGACCGCGATACATTTGAAAACGAACGTCACGCAACATCGTAAACGTCGTCCGATGAGAAAGAAGTCGTTCAATGTAACGTGCAATCGCTCTGAGAAAGCCAAACATTTTAACTGAAACAATCAAGACCATTAAGGCGAAGAGCGGCGCACCTAATGCACTTTCTGTCACCATATAGCCACTGAGAAAGAACATGCCCAGTGCAACTAAACTGCCAATGATACCTACTAATATTGAAAGAATCAGATCTCTATCCGGTCTAATCTTCATTCGTGGTTTCACCTCTTCCACTCACATACTTCGGTTCGGACTGACGACGCGCATCACTATAATGAATACCCCCGTCACGGAGAACGACGTGCTGTTGAACGTAATTTAACGTAGAGGCGCGATGGGCAATCATTACCATAGCTGTACTATTAAAATGTGTCTCAATTGTCTCTTGAATCAACTGCTCGATTTCAATATCAAGCCCCGTCGTAGGTTCGTCTAGAATAATCAAATCAGGCCGTAACAGTAAGACACGAGATAGTTCCAAACGGCGCATTTCACCGCCTGACAACATCTCTCCACCTTCACCTATAGACGTATCTAATCCACGTCTCAAGTGGCTCACTTTATGTTTCAATCCCACTTCCTCTAACACCTGCCAAACGTCCTCATCCGCGTATGACTGGAACATCGTAACGTTCTCACGTATCGTTGCGTTAAACAAATATGGAGATTGGCTTAACATCCCTATTTGTAACTGAGGAGAAGCATGCGTTACAGTTCCATGCGTTGGTCTTAAAGATTGTGCAATCAATTGCGCAAGCGTCGTTTTCCCTACACCACTTGGACCGACGAGCGCAAGATGTTCACCTCGATGTATATCTAAGTTAATGTGTTGCAACACTTGAGGCTGTTGACTATCGTAACGAAAGCTGACATCCTTGAGTCGAACTAACGGTGCTTGCGTCGTATCATAAGCGGCCGTACGTTGCGTATCTTCCGTTTCGTCTAACATATCAAAGACCACATCAGCTGCTCCCTCGCTTTGTTTACCAGTATGGAATGACTGACCGAGATCTTTAATCGCGTTATAGAACTCAGGCGCAAAGAGAAGTGCGATGACTGCCGTTTCGAAAGAAATATTATGGAATAAGATGAGCCCTAATCCTACTTCCAAAGCGACAATCCCAATCCCTAACATACTGATAAATTCCAACATTAGTCCGGAAAGAAAGGCACTTTTCAAGATTTGCATCGTCAGCGTTCTAAAGCGCGTACTTTCTTGATCCACTGAAGCGATAGAATCTTCCGTCTTTCTAAAGAGTCTGAGCGTGACGAGTCCTTGGACTTTGTTTAAGAACCGTTGACTAAAATGATTAAGATACGTCATCTTGTCTTTCGCTTCGTCTCGTGTTTTCAAACCAAAAACGATATAGAACAGAGGAATGAAAGGTGCTGTCACTAACATGATTAAGGCAGTGTTAAGATGAATCACACACATCGTTACGATAATGAAAGCTGGCACGAGCATCGATTTAAACACTTGTGGTAGATAATTATTAAAGAATGGAGCGATATCATTGATGCTTTGCGTTAACGATGCGAACTGAGCGCCAATTGGCTGAGTGAGTCGCCGATTTAACATCGCATTTCTGAGCCGATACTGCACACGTCCGGCTAAGTGATTACCTACCATGTCATTGGCGCTAGTGAATAGTGCGCGTAACAATAAACTTACTAATAGAATCGCCCACACTGTGAAATGTGGCGCTTCACCATGCATGAGAATACGATGGAGCACTTTACCAATTGCTATATTCTGAACGATAACGGTACTCGCCACACCTACACTCATCAAACCTAATAACAACAGAAACCATTTATATTGAAATGCATATTGCATGAGTCGTTTCACATTCATCACCTCCATCAATTATAAATCTTCACGTTGAAATATAAATCAATTCGCTTACTGGAACTTTAGACTGAATTAATAGAATTAGTAGCAAAATTTAAAATTCATGTGCTATGATAATGAATTGAAACGAAGATAATACTAATGAATATGAAAGTAGGTAAATTATGATCATCATTGAATTGATTAAAGGGATTATACTCGGTATCGTTGAAGGTCTGACTGAGTTTGCCCCTGTATCTTCTACTGGGCATATGATTCTCGTAGATGATATTCTCTTGAAATCGAAAGAATTTCTCGGGCCTGAATCGGCTTTTACCTTTAAAGTAGTGATTCAACTCGGCTCAGTATTCGCAGCAGCGTGGATCTTCCGCGAACGTTATTTCGAAATGTTACATATCGGTAAATATAAGAACGAACCTGTGGACGGCTTCCGCTCTAAACCGAAACGGCTAAACTTGTTCCATATCTTGATTGGTATGATTCCTGCAGGTATACTTGGCGTGCTCTTTGACGATTTGATTGAAGAATATTTATTTAGTGTACCTACAGTGATGATTGGGCTACTCATCGGCGCATTCTACATGATCGGTGCTGATATCGTGAGTCGTCGCATCAAGAACCCACAAACGGTCGATCAGATCAGCTATTTCCAAGCGTTCGTGATTGGTCTATCTCAAGCTGTAGCGATGTGGCCAGGGTTCAGTCGCTCAGGCTCAACGATTTCTACGGGTGTATACATGAAGATGACGCATAAATCTGCATCTGACTTCACCTTTATCATGTCCGTACCAATCATGTTAGCCGCAAGCTGTCTCTCACTTGTGAAACACATTGGTAGTATTCACGCGACAGATATCGCCTTCTATTTCTTAGGTTTCGTGGCAGCATTTATTGTTGGCTTAATCGCAATCAAGACGTTCCTACATTTAATCAATAAGGTCAAATTAATTCCGTTCGCTATCTATCGTATTATCTTAGTCGTGATCATCGCCATTCTTTACTTTGGTTTCGGCTTAGGTACAGGCATTAGTGGTGAATAATAAAACGCACTTAAGGATATGTTCAGACATGGTGATTTGATGACACCATCGCTTAGTCTGAGCATATCCTTTTTACTATCTCAACTAGATCTAGAAGAGACGTGTTATAATAAAAGGAACAGAGACAAGTTGAAGCTAAAGTTTACCGCCGAACTTTAAGGGGTATTAGACTACATAGTAAAGATGAATATGGAGGCAACGTATATGGATAAACAGAAACTTATTCGCACAATCGTGACAGTCGCACCAGTATTTCTCGTGCCGTTAATCACTGAACGTAAACGTATCAAAGAACATCCAGATGTTAAACGCGCTGCTGATGCTACAGGTCGTGCATCGAAGAAAGTCGCGCACAAATCAGTCGACTTTAAAGACGCGGTCGTTGATAAATCTGGAGACGCTAAAGACTACGTTGTTGAAAAGAAACATCAATATGATCAAAAACGCAGATTGAAACAAATCGCGAAACAAAATGATCCGAAATACATCGAAAAGCAAGAAAAGAAACAAGAGAAGAAAGACCGTAAAGAAGCGCATAAACTCGACAAAAAGCTAGAGAAACAAGCTGAAAAACGTCGTAAACAAGAAGCAAAGGTACAAAAACAAAACGAAAAACAACACCAAAAAGATCTTAAAAAAGCCGATAAAAAAATGAAAAAAGCTGGCTTCACACCGAGCGAACTTGACGATGCCGCTACGCAAAAGCGTAAACAACTTACTCACGAACAAGTTCAGAACGAACAAGCAGAGCTCGCTCAGAAAGATCGTCGCGCTGCTACTCATCAAGACAACGGTGCACACTAAGATGTTTAATCGCATACTTATAGATGGAGATGCTTGTCCAGTTATTGATTCAATCGTTGAACATACTGAGGGAACAGGCATCTCCGTTCTTATATTACGCAGCTATAGTCATTTCTCACTGAATGATTATCCTGAACATGTCGAGGTCACGTATGTCGATAATGGCCCAGATGCTGTTGATTACAAACTGCTCGCAATCAGTCGCTCCACTGATTTAGTCATTACACAGGACTATGGTTTGGCAAGTCTACTTCTCGACAAAGTGTACCAAGTTCGTCACCACAATGGTAAGCTATATAATAGTACAAATATTCAACAACTACTCGATCAGCGACATCAATCTGCCCAATTACGGCGCAGTGGCGTTCGTACGAAAGGACCTTCAAAATTTAGTGCAGAACAACGACGTCAGTTTGAACAAGTACTCGAACAGTTGATTGAACACGAGACAAGATAGGAGGAAACAATTGTGAAACGAATTGCAGTGTATTGCGGTGCAAGCAAAGGCCGAAACGAAATTTATGTCAAAGAAGCCTACCAACTCGGCAAGTATATGGCAGAACAAGGTTACGAGCTCGTCTTTGGCGCTGGTTCCGTGGGCATCATGGGTGCAATACAAGATGGTGTACTTGATGCAGGCGGTCATGCGATTGGCGTGATGCCTAAAATGTTAGACGAGAAAGAAATTACAAGTCAGAAAGTGAGCGAACTCGTACTCGTCGATTCAATGCACGAGCGCAAGAACAAGATGACTGAACTCGCAGACGCCTTTATCATGGCACCCGGTGGCGCCGGCTCGCTTGAAGAATTCTTTGAAATGTATAGTTGGTCTCAAATTGGTATTCATCAGAAGCCCATTGCCGTCTTTAATATCAACGGCTTCTTTGAACCGCTTCAACATATGTTAGACGGGATGATTTCCGAAGGCTTTATCGATGAAAAATACAAGAATCTCGCGCCTTTATGCGATACAAAAGAAGATTTACTCGAAACGCTTGAGAACTATCAGCCACTCGGTGTGCGTACGTACGATTAGAGAATAAGTGGTGGTTCGGGTAAAGTGCGTGGTTGTTGCGCGTGTGACATTAGCGTTTCGTTTCAATATAAGAGCGCCAGTCGGGTCGAGGATAAGTTTGAACCTCGTCGACTGGCGTGAATTTATATTGGATAAGGAAGGTTTAAATTGCGGAGATTTAAAAGTAATTAACGCTGAGTCATTTAACCAATAAAATCTATGTCCCTATTTAATTAACAAAACCTACCTGGCTCGCTAACGATTGGTCATGAGCTAAAACAGTTTCTACAGCCTCATTAAGGCGCTTAATATAGTCTTGATGATGTTCTTTTACTTGTTTCACTTTTGACTTCTTATCATTAAGTTTCTCGTTATGGTCAGTCAATACAATCTTTTTCGTTACGCCCCCGATCTCTAACGCTCCTAGAATTTCATCTTCATCCAATTGACTTCCTAAATCTCTAGCATCTTCAAGCCCATCATTCCAGATATAATCATATTCGCCGATGGTATGGTTATATAAGTCAATCAAATTATCTAATTCTGTATTCAACTCCTCTTTCAAATGGTTCGCCACAGCTAAGGCATTTGAATCATCCAAATACTTCTGAGCTGTCTCAGTTAGCACCCCACCATTACTGCTAATTAGACGTGCTCGAGTTGCTTCTACATCTGATAGCTCCTTTTTCGTTTCATTAACTATTTGTTGAAAATCTTTTTTCTTAGGTAATAAAAGATCTCTTTGTTTACGTAATTTTTCTTGTGTTTCAGGTTTTAAGAAATTTTCAATACTATGATCCTTAATAATTCCGTCCCCGTCATCCTCAAAAAGCTCTCTCTTTCCATAGGTAACGCCGTCAAATACTCTTTCTACATCTAATAGAAAGTCGCCTTTGGTATGATAATCAAAAATTTGAGTATGGTTTGAAATCACTTGACTTTTTAGCCACAAGTAATTTTTACGATTAATCTTCTTAAGGAATTCACTAATAAACAATTTCTTAAGTAATGGTAGATCAGTTAAACCAGTTTGATAATATGTAGCTGCTGAGTTGTAATTAAAGATATAAGGTATATGATTTGCCGCGCCTAATTTTTGAGCAGAAGAACCATCAAGAGAATGAGCTGCAATAATGTTAATATCATAGTCTTGTTTCCATGATTTTATTTGTTTATCTACATCTCTTAAAATGACATCTTTATTAGTATTATTATATATGTCTAAAAGGGCATCGTGTATCATATCGTTAAAACCATCGATAAATGAAGTCTCCCAATTAGTCCCTGGCATTGCAACTAAGGCTTTTTCAGTCTTATGATTATAGAATAGCGATACACAAGTACTGTTTATTCTATCAACATGCGAGTCGATATATTCGAGATGCGGAGGGAATTTGTTCTTATTCTGTAATTCTTTAAAACGATCTTTTATTTTATCCGCCTTTATACCTTTAGCTAACGCATTCTCAATATCGTAACTATACACTACTGCCGCTGAAGACTCTTCGGTTTCACCGTTAACTTTCGGATTATTTATTATATTGTCGATGTCTTTCATATATGCACCTCTTTTTTACTTAGTAGGAATAAAATCTACACTATCTTGCACAGATTCCTGATTATCAAAATCGTAACTTAAAGTATTTGCCCCCACAGTGTGATAAACAAAATTGTCATCACCAGTAATCATTAGTCTAGTTGGCTTACTATCCGTTAAATTATAATATTTACGTATTTTTTTTACGTTATCGTCATTGTTTGGTACTTTGAAACTTAGAATGTAGTACATTAATGGATGACGTCTTATACTAAAATCTAGTCTTTTATATTTTTCAAAGTGATCAAAACGACCGTACTGACAAAAGAACTTAAAATCTTTTACCTTTTTCTCAATTTCTGGGTGTTTTTGAATGTCTTTTTCATTTCCTGCGTAATACAGATGATTATTTTTCATTTTTATCGGATAAGATTTTTCTTTATTTATTGGATTTCCGTATTTACTTCTGTAAGTATGATGAATAATATATTCACCTTTCGCTTTACGAGTATTTCTGTCTAATTCTAATCTTATTTTTTCATAAGTACTTCCGTAAAAATAGGCAGTTGATATAATCCACTTCCCTTTATCATCCTTATCAAAATTCGCATTTCTCGGTCCTTCCATATCATAAAAAGACTCTAAATTCTTGATAGGATACTTACTTAAGCGGTGGCTAAATGTTTGTCTTATCATCGTATCGTTATAAGCAAGTTTCATATCTACGTAGAAAATTACGCATATAGGTATCATTAATATAATTGCTAATATTCTTTTCATTGTGGTCCTCTTCTTCATCTGGTAGGAACAAAGTGAATACCATCTTCAATTGAAACCTTTTTATCATCAAAGCGGTAACTCAGACTATCAGCTCCTACAGTATGGTAAATAAAGTTATCGTCACCCGTAATCATTAACCTAGTTGGTTTACTATTAGGTAAGTCATAATGTGTCTGTAACTTTTGTACGTTATCGTCATCATTTGGCACCTTAAAACTTAGAATGTAATATATTAAGGGATGACGTCGTATATAAAAATCTATTTTTCTGTATTTTTCAAAGTGATCAAAATGACCGTACTGACAAAAGAATTTAAATTCTTTTATCTTTTTTTCTATTTCAGGGTGCTTTTGGATATTCTTTTTATTCCCAGCATAATATAGAAGATTATTTTTCATTTTTATCGGATAAGTTTTTTCCTTATCAATAGGGTTACCATATTTATCTCTGTATGTATGATGAACAATATATTCACCTTTAGCAGTATGAGTATTTCTATTTAACTCTAACCTCATTTTTTCATATCTATTAGAAAATATTTGAGTATTTAATATCACCCACTTCCCTTTATCATCCTTATCAAAATTCGCATTTCTCGGCCCTTCCATATCATAAAAAGACTCTAAATTCTTGATAGGATATTTACTTAAACGGTGGCTAAAAGTTTGTCTTATCATCGTATCGTTATATGCAAGTTTCATATCTACGTAGAAAATTACGCATATGGGTATCATTAATATAATTGCTAATATTCTTTTCATTGTGGTCCTCTTCTTCATCTGGTAGGAACAAAGTGAATACCATCTTCAATTGAAACCTTTTTATCATCAAAGCGGTAACTCAGACTATCAGCTCCTACAGTATGGTAAATAAAGTTATCGTCACCCGTAATCATTAACCTAGTCGGTTCACTTTGGGGTAATTGATAATGCTTCCGTAATTCATTCACATTAAAGTCATCCTCAGGTACCTTATAACTTAGAATGTAGTACATTAATGGGTGACGTCTTATATGAAAATTTATTTTTCTATATTTTTCAAAGTGATCAAAACGACCGTACTGACAAAAGAATTTAAATTCTTTTATTTTTTTCTCTATTTCTGGGTGCTTTTGAATATCTTTTTCATTTCCTGCGTAATATAGCTGATTATTTTTCATTTTTATCGGATAACTTTCTTTCTTATTTATCGGATTTCCATATTTACTTTTCAAAGTATGATGAATAATATACTTACCACTAGCTGTACGTGTATTTCTATTTAATTCTATTCTCACTTTTTCATATCTATTAGAAAATATTTGAGTATTTAATACTACCCATTTCCCTTTATCATCCTTATCAAAATTCGCATTTCTCGGTCCTTCCATATCATAAAAAGACTCTAAATTTTTGATAGGATATTTACTTAAGCGTTGGCTAAAAGTTTGTTTTATCATCGTATCGTTATACGCAAGTTTCATGTCTACATAGAAAATTACGCATATAGGTATCATTAATATAATTGCTAGTATTCTTTTCATTGTGGCCTCTCTTCTTGTTGTAACTATTAATTAAATCACTAATACTAGATGATTAATTATTTACCAACTTCAGTACTTACACGTTCTTTATTTTCTTTTTTATATCATTGATTTCTTTTTTAGCTTCTTCGACCCAGTCTCCTTGCGCATTTTCGATAAATAGTTCCTCAAATTTTTTAATATGACTTTCTATTTTATCTTTAATTTCTTTCTCTTTCTTTTTAAAGTGTTTTTCTCGTTTATGCATATCTTTGAGTATATTAGGAGCAAGACTATATATAATGAGTTGTTTTTGAACGTTATGTAGATTAAGTTCTTTAAGCTTTTTTAGACCCTCTATATTTTCCATAATCGCATTATTCATGTTGGTACTCCTCTTCGATGAAATTTAATTTTTGTCTATATTCTTGTTTGATCTGATCTAGTGCATCAAATATTTCATATTCATATCTCTGTAATCGCTGCCATTGTTCTCCCTTATACTCGTCTAATATTTGTATGACGACCCCGTCATATTCTGAATCATATTGACGACGTTTTTTAATTGCATCATACATACCATACGATTGATCGGCGAAGTGATTAACTTCAATTTTTTCACGATTAATCTCCTCTAACTGGGTTTCTAGTTCATTCTTCTTTCTTTTATAATCCTCTTCAATTCTTTCATAATGTTGCTGAAATTCAAAGTTCATGGTTGCCTCCGTTCTCCGATGAATTGATTAGATTTTTCAGAATTCTTTTTATAGATTATATACCATTTCCACTTGTATAGCAATATGTTAAAAAAGTTTTTATGTAGATATAACCACTAGAATAAGTTAACTATTCTCTCCCCCACCAATCTACTATTTCTACATGGGTACGCTCTATTTTTCCCCATAACAAAAAAGCCCTACAACACGCCTAAACTACACGTGTTATAGAGCTCATTTTAAATATCTTAATGTCTAATTTTGCCTAACAATGAAGAAACTGCATACCAGAATGGTTTAATCGGTTTAATAAAGTCACCGATGTACTCTTCGACATGCGCGTTAAAGCCTTTCTTGAACTGTTGAACGCCGGCGTCTTCAGCATCCTCACTGAAGTCACCCGTGATACCATAGAAATTGTAGCGTTCAATACCGTTCTCTAATGCGAACTTGATCATTTCCCATTGTAAACGGTAGGCGCCCATGTAACGGTTGTATTTCGGATTGGAACCGCTCGATAAGTAATACACCTCGTGCTCATTGTGAATGTAAAGGGCTGCGGCTAAATCTAATTCTTTACCATCTGTTTGAATCATTTCTTCAGTTTCAGCAATCTTGCGTTGGTTACCATTGAGTTGCTGAGTAAGCTGATTATGCTTGTTCTTCTGTTTCTTAGAATTTGGACTCTCTTCTAAAGCTTTGTTGACTTCCGCAATCTGTTGCTCTAAATCATCATGTTTCTCGCGTAAAGTCGTCAAATATTTGTCTAAATCTACATAAGCTAATTTTAATGAAGCATTGTCACCATACACCTTCTGCATGTATTCAAAGTACGCTTCATCTCTGAATTTAAAGCCATGTTTTTCTTCAGCCATATGGAACAAACGGTAGAACTTAGGCGTTTCCTCGATTGAGAGATCTTTAACTTCTACGCCCATTTCATACGTCTTTTTAATATTACGACGTGTTTGATAGTCCATCTCGTTCAGCACTTCTTTGCCGTTCTTACCTTTGAGATCGAGCACGGAAAGCCAGCGAATCTGACTCATTTCCGAATACCCTGTCGTATAACCTTGGTGCTTATAGCCGAGCTGTTCAAGTTCTTTTTTTAAATGCTCATTGTGATAACGCTCGAGAATTTCACCGTCCGCATTGCGCACACTTTCTAACACATATGGATCTACTAGGACATAAAGGCAATTTTCTTTTTTAAGATAGTCTGTCAGATTTTTGAAGAAAAAGTTCACCAGTTCAATGTTGTTATAATCCATCACTGGTCCACGGTGCGTATAGAAATAGTTAAAGAATTTGAAAGAACGCGCTTTCGTTAATAAACAAGCGGCTAAGACGTTCTCATTCTCATCTTTCACACCTAATAGGTAGGCATCTTGAAAGTGTTCAGCTCGATATTCATAATGTGCTGCACTTTGGGTATAATGCGAAAAATGATGATCTACAAATTCTTGAAATTCTTTAGTTGTAAGTTGAGTAAAATACATAGCGTAACTCCTTTATAATCATGACATCTCTTATTTCTACTTACTTTACAATATTAAGAAACTCACAGCTTATTGTAACATTCTTTTAACATATTCGTCATATTGTTCACAACATAGCTGTGTGTTGTTCATCTTTCTTTATTCCTGAACCACTATTTAAGAAGAAGTTAAATCTTTATAATATCTAACATGCCGCTTCAACGGATGATATTTTCCCAAGTTAGGATATTCAAAGTCGTCATAGTGCGACATCCCTATCTTCTCCATCACTTTACGTGAACTCGCATTCCCTTCCGCCGTCAACGCATAAACTTCAGTTATCCCTTGCGTTTGTGCATATTCCAGCACTGCTTCAGCTCCTTCAGTCGCCAGGCCGTTTCCCCAAACTTCCGGAATCAACCGCCAACCTATTTCGTAAAATGGTAATTCCTTAAATTGATACTTATTTTCTTTCGGCAAATAATTCAAACCGATAAAGCCTAACCACTCGTTCGTTTCCTTTAACTCAACAGCAAACAGCCCAAGTTGATGTTGATGAATAATATCGTTCATGAGACGCATGTCTACTTCTGATTTACGATAACTCAACAAATCTGGAAAATAGCGTCTCACTTGCGTATTCGCGTTCATTCTTTGAAAGGGCAATAAATCCTCTTCGTTCCAATCCCTCAATATTAAGCGGTTAGTTTCTATATAAATAGTCATATTCACACCTCTGATCCATCTCTGCTCTACAGTAAATGAAAAGGGATGTTAATGACGTTGTTTCATGCGTTTCTCGTCTAACATCCCACAGACTGTTCTATTTATAGTTGTTGGAAATCTCTCAATTCAACTACATTTCACACCATAATCTTCCCTACACAAGCGAACTCCCAATCGCTTTCATAAGTGCATCATGTTACTATGACTTCGTAATATAGCTAATGAGTTCTACGTGTACAGGTACTTCCTTCAAACGTTTACGTTCTGATTTAGGTGCCGTAAACGTCGCATCAATGAAATCACTTTGGTTATTCAAGTGATATGTAGCTACAAACGTATCTGTATCAGATTCGAAATTAGGTAAATGCGCAATGACACGTTTGATTTCGCCAGTTGAATCTACAATTTCACGTCCTGTAATATTTTCAAGTTCTCTACCTAATTCTGGTAAAGTAATTGATCGACCTTCTAATAAACTGAATTCTTGTTCATGCATTTCGATTCATCTCCTTACTCTGATTACCCATCATCTCAGCACTTTTTTAGCAGTGGCGTGCTCACCAACGTTATAGATTTTCATTATTTTTAATTCTATTATTTGATAGCTTTCCTATAATTATCCTTTTAAATACCCTTTTTTAAAAATACTTAAACGTCTACACGAGATGTTCAAATCAGGCATTGCTTATTCAGAATTTAGGGTTTAGCACTAAACGCTCACGCTTGCACTTCATATATTATACAGCGAACGGTTTGACTTCGCAAAATGAGACTGATATTAGTAGCGTTCATCCCATGCACCCCTAGTCTTTTGAGGAATTCGAATCGCTATCTTCGTCACTTTTAGAGTCAGTTGGACTATCTTTGTCGTCACTATCCGCATCCTTATCTTCCTCTTTATCACCTTCATCGCTGTCACTCTCAGCACTAGAACCATTCACGTCATTCTTGAGGTCATTTTCTTTTTCTTTCAGCTTATCATTTTCATCTTCAAGCTTTTTCTTTTCTTTTTTCAATGATTTATTTTCTTTTTCCAGTTTCTCTGAATCTTTTTGTAACGAAGCCTTTTCGTTACTTTTACCACAAGCAGATAGCGTTAACGTTGCGGCAAGTATCAATACTAACCATTTCTTCATAAATGGACTCCTTTACTCAATATTTCATATTTATTCTACCATTTCAGATCGCGAAGTTCATGGATCATCTTAAATCGTCATCATTTTACAGATAAAAGTAAAGAGAGACACTCCTTCCAACTTCACAACTTAATCTCATATAGAAATAAGAATTGATTTATTTAAAATACTTCGTCATAATATGTCATAATACGAATTTATTAAAACAAAGGACTGCTGACGCCGATGAAATCTACCGATAAACTCACACGCGAGAACAATGTTAAAGCGCTGAGGTTAAACAATACCGACCGAGAAATCTTTGAGAACTATATGGCCTACGTACGAGCAGAATTACGTGTGAATTCACACGACTCTGAGAAGATGCTCAATCGCATCCTCAAGCGTTTGCTCGTTGCAGAAGATAAAGGCACGCATGCGATGGATTTCTTTGATCATGACCCTAAGGCACATGCGCGCAAAGAGATTAAAGCATTGCCTAATGAAACCTTTATCAATATTTGTAAATATATTATTCAACATTTCATATTGTTATTAGGTTTGTTCTGTTTTCTTAAAGGATTTATCGGGTTCTTTATCCGTACTTCCCGTATTTATTTATACACTTTCCCTATTACGATTGTGGTAGGTATTGTGATTATCTTTCTTTTTATTTGGATGTTGTTTAAAACGATACAGATGCAGTGTTTCTCTAAATCACATTGGTCCTGGATATTGGCTTACATTATTATTTTATGTCTCATCATTTCATTGTTCTATGTCATTTTTATTCCGCAGTCGTTCTTAGCATTTGGGCCTTATATTCGAGTAGGTAATTGGACGTTTATATTGATTTCGCTCGCGTTAGTGCCTATTTCGTTATATATTGATCATCACTTTGTTAATAAAGATGCGAATACATCGCTTTAAATAGAGAACGCCCTCAATTATTGTGTTGCTAATAATTGAGGGCGTTCTATTATTTTATACCTGACTTGCATGTTCTTTCTTATTTATATACATATTAACTAATAGAAGAATTAAACCGATTAATGTGAGTAGTGGTGCAATGAAACTTAAATATTGTATCGGTAAGCTTTCCACTACGACGCCCCCGATAAAGGCACCGAGTGCATTTCCAAGGTTAAAAGCAGATTGATTCAGTGTACTCGCTAACGTAGGCGCATCTTGGGACACCAAAGTACTTTTAAACTGTAAGGAAGGGCTCATACTGAAACCGATAAAGCCAAAGAGGAAGATACCTACGACCATCGCAACAGCACTCATCTGAATGAAATAAAGCACAATAAAATAAATGATGAATGTGATAAAGATGAGTTGCAATGCACGGTTCAAGTTCCAATCCGCAAGCTTCCCGCCGAAGATATTTCCAAGAGTCACACCTACGCCAAAGATGATAAGCATGCCAGAAATGAAGTGCTCAGGTATTTCAGTGACATCCGTCAATATTGTAGAAATATACGTGAAATAAGCAAAGACACTACTGAAGCCGAAGAGTGTAATGCCTAATGTGAGCCACATTTCTTTCTCTTTCAGAATGCGAAGTTCTTTCAACATAGATGATTTCACTTCTTCGCGCGTCATCGGTACGAAGAAGACGATACCTAATAAAGCGATGAAACCAAGTATCGCGATGACGACAAAGGTCATTTGCCATCCGAGATTCTGACCGATGAGTGTACCAAATGGCACGCCTAAGATGTTACTCAAGCTGAGCCCCATAAACATCAATGCCATCGCACTCGCCCGTTTCTCAGGTCTCACCATACTTGCCGCAAGAATGGAGCCAATTCCAAAGAATGAGCCATGTGCTAATGATGTGATGATACGGCTGGTTAACATGAAGCCGTAGTTAGGACTTAAAGCTGCAGCGACGTTTCCTACGATGAAGATGCCCATCAACGTCAGCAACAAATATTTACGATTCCATTTAATCGTTAACATCACTAGAATGGGTCCGCCGATTGCTACACCTAACGCATAACCGGTAATTAGCTGTCCTGCGTCACTGACAGAGACATTCAAATCTCGGGCCACATTAGGGAGTAATCCCATGATGACGAACTCCGTCATTCCAATCGCAAACGCGCCAATCGCCAACATCCAAATTGCTACAGGGTACTTCATTTCTAGCCCTCCCTCTCTTTTATTATCGATGACATTATATATCACAAGTTTTGTAATAAAATTACACGAGAGCGATTATACTAAAAATGAAGTCCACACCTCAACCCCTTTACTTAACTTTTTCTAATGAAAACGCACTCAATTCTAATTTTCACTAATATCCTATCTGGTAAAAAGTACATATAACACAACTGTACGCACTGAGGTGCGGATTTAATAGAGGTGCTGAAGAAGAGCGAACCCTCTCTTTCTTCACTTCCACACAAAAAACGACCAGTGCCGCCCTTTCCAAGCTTACACTGGCCTCTCATTCATTTTATCTAAAACTGTTAAAACACAAGCGCATCAAGCAAGAACCAAATGACCATAATGACCATAATAAATGCTTGTGCCACTGTACTCGCTAAGAATGCGACGATCGAACCGAAGCTCGCACTCAACGCTTTCGTGAAATTCGGTTCTTGAATCATTTCAACTACAAACACGGCGATGAATGGAATGATGATAATGCCAAATGGTGGGAAGACGAAACAGCCCACAATCACACCAATCAACGCCACCCACTCGCTCGTCTTCGAACCGCCAAATTTGTTGACGAAATATTTATTCATCAAGAAATCAGCGAGCAGAATAAATACTGTAAACACAATCATCGCGGCATAGAAGATCCACGAAAGATGTCCATTGTGCATACCAAATTGATAAATTAAGAAACCAATCCATAGGAAAGGTAAGGATGGGATGATGGGTTTAATCAACCCGATAAATGCGACGACGAACGCCGCTATAATTAATAACCATAATATGACTGCCATGTTCTATCTACTCCATTGTTTGATTCGTATACTGTTGGTCTTGTGTGAAAAAGATTAAAATAACGCCCAATAAGAGCGATGCTGCTGAAACGAAGAAGACCTGCCCTAAACCTACTAAGTCACTCATGATACCGCCGAGTAAATTCCCACATAACTGACCAATGACCATCGCATTGGCAAATAACGTCGATGAATAACCCGGGAAATCGGGAAGGATATCTTGGAAGTAAGTAATTCCGAGCCCTAACAATACGGCTAAGAAGAGTGCCAAGAAGATTTGGCCTATAATCATCGCAATGACGTTATCAAATATACCTATACTGGCAAAGAATAAACTGCCGCTCAGACCACCTAACATTAACAGTGTCCGTGTACCAATTTTCGATGAAAGCACACCTAGAATAATCATGAACGGTACTTCCAAACCGGCACAAATGCCTGCAAGCACACCGACATAACGTCGTGACTCATGCAGATAGTCTGTAATGAATAAAGGCATATTCATCGTATACATCCATTGCCCAATATGTAGCAATATAAACCCAACAAAGGGAATCAGCAACGGAATATTCTTCAACATATTCGGTGCTTTCGCCTCCACATGTGTTTGCGTAGAGACTTGATGCTGTGTTTGTACATTTTTAAAACAAAAGACCTGAAGGAGTAAAGTGAACAGGATAATTGCAATCGTACCTGCGAAAAGGCCGGAAAAGCCTTGCACATCAATAAAGAAGGATCCAATAAAAGGACCAAACGCGAAACCAAACGAGAACATCGATCTCAAGACGGCATTCGCAAACTTCGCGCGATCACGCAATGATGACTGATTGATCGCTTCACGTGCAGAAGCATACATTTGAGGCATAGCAGGCGCAAACAAGCCTTGGAATAACGCGTACAACACGAGATAGAGCCACTTGTTATGTATATAGAAGTAGAGTCCGAAACTCATCGCACCCATGAAGAGCGCACAGATGACTAAGACTTTACGGTTAATCGTGTGCGTATCAGAGAAACGCGCCACTATTGCGTTAACCGTGAATTGACTCACGGCAGCCGCTGCGAGCAACAGACCAAACTGCGGGCGTGACATCCCTAACTCTTTCGTAGCAAATAAGACGAGAAAAGGGATGGTAATGGCGATACCTATCCCTAATAACATCATATTGACTACAAATAATTTATAGTTCTTAATATGTAATAATTCTTTAAACATTGTAGTCCTCCTCGTCTCCCGATAAGCTGAGAGATTACGATTTCTTCACATACTCCATGACTAAATTGATAAACGAATCCACTTGTGGCAATTGAACCATACTTGAATCATAGCTGAGGAAAGTCGAACGAATCAGTGGATCTTGACCAAGATGCACACGTTGCGTCGCAAATTGTTCTTGGTCAATATGTTTCATCATAATTTCCGGCAGAATCGTCACACCTACCCCATTCAACAACATTTCTTTACACGTTGCCACTTGGTCCACCGTAATCATCGCATGATAATCTTGTCCAAGATGTTGACTATACCAATCTTTAATTTGATTAATGTATATTGGGTCAGCTTGAAACTCAATAAACGGTAAGTTACTCACTTGTTCTTTGCGATCACGTGGATAGATAAAGTAATGCTCATCATTATAAAGATGCGTATTACTCAAATTCATAATCTTGTTACCACGAATAATCATGACATGATAATCTTTGTGATTTGCTTTAATTTGTTCACTGGAGCCAACTTGAACTTGTATTTCTACATTTGGAAATTGGCGTGTATAGAGATTGAGTACTTCAGGTAATAACGTTTGCCCAATAAGAGAGGAACAACCAATCGAAATCTTCCCATTGACCTCTCCGATATGCGCTTGCATCTTATCGCGGAAGAGACGCTCACGATTCAGCATATCCTTCGCATGCTCGATAATCATAGCCCCTTCCGTCGTCGTAATCAGCTGTTTCTTCGTACGGATAAAAATGTCTACGCCAAACGCACTCTCAATGGCTTTCAAACGTTGGGTTACTGCGGGTTGAGATATGTAGAGAATCTCAGCTGCTTTGCGCAAAGTCTTGGTTTCATTCAGTGTAGTCAGTAAACGATAATCTTCTATCTTCATAGTTTCCCCCTATAACAACTTTTCAGATATTCTGACTTATCTTTAGAACATTATTAGTTAAATTCATGAATCGTTATGCTTCTATCAAGAATAACCCTACGTCAATTGAAATTTGCGATCACTTCAACTTCACCTTGTATCCTATGCCCTGAGATGACAGGCTCACGTGTGAGTGTTGCGCTATTTATGAATAAACTTAGAGTAATCTTTCAAAGTCTTAGGTTGCTCTTTCTTTACAGTCCGATTAGATTGCTTGCTGTCATTGTGTTGCTGTTCATTATTATGACGTTGCCACTGTCCTTTATTTTTACGTTGTGGCTTATGATTGTTTTTATTTTTAAATTGTGATTGTTGCGCACGCGTAGTATGTGATTTCTGATTACGGTCTTTACGATGTTTCGGCTTAAATTTATTTCGAAATTTCGAATGACGTCCCTGCGCTTTTTGTTTTATTTTATGAAAACAATACATAATCTTATCTTGCATTGCAGGAAAATCAGCGTCGATCTTAATCATGAGTTGATGCGCAATCACGTACGCCTCATGATATTGCTTGTTCGTAATCTCTGCGTCGTTGAGGGCGCGCAATAAGTCGTCTTCATCAACAAGCTCATACTCACCATTAGGTAAGACTAAGACATCTAAGAAGAGATCAAGTGTACGCGCATGCCCACGTTGCGTAATATTCTTGATATTAATATCGAAATAATACTCAAGCGGATTCCCTTGGTCATCCATCATCACTGTAATACTATAGCGTTTCTTGTCAGGCAGAATCTGTAACCATTGATACCCATCATCGGCCACGATAATATTGCGGTTGACCACTGAGACCTCGAGAGGATCACGCACTTTGTGCATCTCAACCAAGCCGATAATGCCCTTAAACTTATTGTTGTTAACTCTAACTTCGGTATAATCTCTATCTATAATACGACGCCAGTGACGTTTATCGATATATTTTACTTTCACTGCCATCACTCCTTGATATTAATTATATAGAAGTGCTTTCCCTATGTCATCCTCTGTCTTGTATGTCCCACGAATTATTTCATATATTCTGTGGCGTGGCAGGGTAAAATGGTGAGTTTCATAGCCCTAATATGTCATCAACTTCTTGAGTACGTTGTACTGTTACCGTTTGTTTCGTTGTCATTCCAGGCCACCTTCATCTTATTTTAGATATAATACCTTGACTACTCGTAAGAAAGAAGCTGGAACATAAATAAGAAGTTGCTACCATCTCATAATTTATTTTTATATAATCTCCCGGCCTCATTAAAATTATAGAGCAAAAAAGAGATAGACTCCGTCTGTGCGAAATCTATCTCTACTCGTGCTTATGCTTATTCTATATCTTGCGCATCTAAAGCCATGATCTCATTAACTTCTTTCAAATGAGGATATTGGTCGTTGAGCGTTTCCTTACTGAACAACTCAAACTTGTTAAAATCAAAGCCGGGCTGACACATGCATCCTACCAACGCATAGTCCCCATTCTCGATATTCGAACCAAAAATCGTCCCTTTAGGAACCACATATTGCAGCACATCACCTTGCTCGATATTCGGGCCGATCGTCACTTTCTCATACTCCCCATCTGGATGAATCATATGAACCGTTAACGAATCACCAGCATGATAATACCAAATTTCATCTGAATCAATACGGTGAAAATGAGAAATATTCGATTGAGTTAGAAGAAAATAAATACTCGTATAAGCAGGACGTTCTGATGGGCGACTTTCATCCTTAATAATCTCTTTATAATACCCACCTTCAGGATGCGCAATTAAATCCAATTGCTCAACCCAACGCTTCGCTTCAGCAATCATTAATCCGTAAGCTCCACATTATGGAATACGTTCTGAACATCTTCTAACTCTTCAATCGCATCGATTAACTTTTCAAATTGCGCTTGATCATCTGCAGATAATGTCACTTCATTCTGTGGCAACATTTCAAACTCAGCCACTTCAAAGTCCGTCACACCATATTGTTTCAAGGCTTCTTGAACCTGCGCAAATTGGTCAGGCTCCGCATAAACTACGATAAGCCCATCTTGATCCACGATGTCGCGCACATCCACATCTTGTTCCATCAAGGACTCAAGCACAGCATCCGGGTCATCCCCTTCAAACGCAAACGTTGCTGTGTGATCAAACATATAAGTCACTGAACCAGAAACACCCATATTACCGCCATTTTTACCGAAAGCTGCACGTAAATCCGAAGCAGTACGGTTCACATTATTCGTCAACGCATCCACGATAATCATTGAACCACTCGGACCAAACCCTTCATATCGTAGGTGGTCATAATTCTCTTCGCCGCCACCTTTCGCCTTCTCAATCGCTTTATCAATAATATGACGCGGCACCGAATACGTCTTCGCTTTCTCCAACGTCAAACGCAACGCTTGGTTAGATTCCGGATCCGGCTCACCCGATTTCGCCGCTACATAAATCTCCTTACCAAAGCGCGCATAAATTCTACTCGTATTTTTATCTTTTTGGGCTTTCTTCTCTTTAATGTTATTCCATTTACGACCCATAATGTCATCTCACTTTCTATTTCACTACTAATTATCATTATATATTATACATCATACACAAGCCATAACCTAGACGTAGACGTTGATTCCAGTTTTAATATGTAGAGTAAAATGAGTATAATTCAAATTAAGATGTATATAACTTTCAAGTGTATATATAATTTTCAATGTTATGACTCTCGCTTGCATATGGGACCACACTCAACTAATTCCTTTCGCTTTAACAGCTCTAGGAATGGATTTTCGTTGTGGTCTAACTCCATCATGAGTCTCGAGTCTCCATTGAAAATTAACTTATAACACATTGTAATCACAATTCTCTTTACTTTCTTTCCCGTCCCCAAAATAGCAAGTATATGTGTGTAATAGCGATAACTTAGTACGATACACTCTCTTCTTAACTTTAAATTTATAAGTATGTGTGTTTGAGAACAGAAACTATAGTTTAGAAAGATACACCTTATTCCCTAACCCAAAAATAAAGCTACTGTTGAGTTGTGAACAGTAACTTTCAATTATTGTGAACTTAGATTCTTTGCCATCACTACATTAAGACACAGGATTGCGCCAGAAGTTCCCTTATGGCGTCTAGCCTCAAACGCGACGCCTGAGGGATCCAAGACGAAACCGAAAATCCATTTTCGCTTGCAACAAAAGCGAAAATTAGTTGAGGTCGTCCCCTTGGCAAGCGCGTTTAAGAGGCTCAGCCATTCATTCCACTATTTCTCCAATAAGCAATCCTATGTCGTAAGACATAAAACATTATTTCTAGATAACACTAACTACAATATGGTTAGTACTAATTCATTATATTTAGAAGCCCCTTTATTTAGAACCGCACACCCTATTCTCACCCCAAAATAAAGCTACTGTTGGGTTGTGAACAGTAACTTTCAATTATTGTGAACTTAGATTCTTTGCCATCACTACATTAAGACACAGGATTGCGCCAGAAGCTCCCTTATGGCGTCTAGCCTCAAACGCGACGCCTGAGGGATCCAAGACGAAACCGAAAATCCATTTTCGCTTGCAACAAAAGCGAAAATTAGTTGAGGTCGTCCCATAGGCAAGCGCGTTTAAGAGGCTCAGCCATTCATTCCACTATTTCTCCAATAAGCAATCCTATGTCGTAAGACATAGAAAAATTAGTACAAAACACTAAAATAGAACTAACAGAAATAAACACTATAATTAGTAAGAACAAATTAGAAGTAGACACAAAAAAATTGCTACTGTTCACTCCCAAACAACAGTAGCAATTATAAAAATACAAAGATTCATTACCAAAGATGCTATTTATCTATAAAAGCCTCAACCTCATCCAACAAATCACGATACCGTTGCGCATTCCCTTCATCCATGAACAGATGAACCTTACGCTCATCCTCTTCAGAACGCACTTTACTCACACGGTCCTGATTGATCAACTTGCGAATAGAGGCTAACACTTTAGTACGACTCAAATCCAGCTCTTTCGTCGCAATCTTCAAGAAAGGTTGCATCAACATATTTTGCTTACTACAATTCTCTTCAATTACTTCCAAAATCGCCAGATCATTGATTGATAATTTATAATGAGTACTTAGAAAATCCATCAAACCTTTGTACTTCTTATAAACTTCAAGCAACTTCGCCTTCTTCTCAGAATTCATGTTGTTACACCTCCCGTTATAAGTAGGCAGTCTATATACCATTTTCTCTTATTATAGGAGGCCTTGTCTTTGCTATTTGTTTCTATTCCTTTGTCATAGTTACGAATAACCTCAAATTAAGTTGTAACAAACATATAGCGAGGAGCAAATAGTTTTAGAATTTATCCGTCTGTTCATTTTTAAAAATATGCATAATGCGCACGCTATTGTAATGCAACTTAAATTCTAACGTCGACTGACTAAAATCATGCTCAAAGATTTCGAACTGGGGTTGATTAAATTGCTCAATCTTCTTCACAAGCGGCGTCGACCACTCGTATTTGTCTCTTAAGCTCGACGGCACAATCTGGTTAATATTGCCTTGCTTACCATCAAAGTTCTCACTATAAATCAGGTGATTCCCATTGATAATACTGTGCTGAATGTCCATCGTCATCCGTGCGGGCAGCGCTTTACGATCTAGCGCTTCTCCTTCAAGAATACGCCAGTCATAGATATAAATCGTGACCTTCTCTTCCTGCATCGCAACGATGTAATGGCCGTAATCTCTGAGCTTAATATCCTCCAACTCTAAGAAACGATGGAGCAAGATATTGAGTACGGAGCTAAAGCCATTTTTATCATAAAGATAGAGATGCTCACGACCGCTCAGCTGCTGAAACAGATCCACACCGATCCCGCCAAAGCTATTCCACGTCTCTTTCAACATCTCCATCAGAATTGGCGGGCTATCCATTAGCTCGGCAATCTGGTCGTTTGAGAGCAGACGGTTCTCTAGGTTAAGCAAGAAGTATTTCTGATCATCAATATCCATCCGTTGTATGATATCTTTGATATTTGTAAAATGAACGAGCTGTTTCGTTAGCACTTGTTCTGAATCTTCAACCAGATAAGGAGGGTTCAACCGTGCATTATCAATAAAGTAATATTTAAAGTTAATCCGTTTAAGTTGCGCTTCTAATTGCTTAAATTCTGTCGGTTGATTCAATAAATCAGTGACATCAATTCCGAAATCAACTTGGAATTTGTAGTTCTGCATGTGAATCAAATGGCGGTAAATCGTCTTCAGATCCATCGTCGTCATGTTAAAGATATAGGCGAAACCTTGCGCTGCTTCTTTCGTCAGTTGATCGTTACTTTCAATCGTACGTTTAACGAGTGGCCATAAACGTTCAAGATGCCAATGAAGATCTTCTTTAGAATTGATCCGAAATGCGATGCGCAATTGATTATCTAATAAACTGCTCGTTATTTGATGTTTCTCCTCTTCAGTAAGTTCATTAGTTAAAGCTTTCGCGTCAACTAAACAATAGAAGATAATGTGTTCGCTTGCTTCTGTGCGATAAAATGTAAAGTCCTCTAAAAATAACTTTTTCATCTCTGCTACCGTATGAACTTGGAGAACATTACAACATGGACGATATGATTTCGGATTGCCCTCATCAATGCGAATATCACTCGTACTACTGCATTGCATCGCTTTGTCATTAATGAGTGAGAGTAACGTTTCCTCGTCATAGTGACGGTCTTGCGTTGTACCAAGATGAACGATCTTCTGTGATTTATCTAGATTGCGATAATCATTCGGCGATACGCCAATATAGGCTTTAAACTTTTTACTATAACTTGCACCATTACTGAACCCGCACTGCTCAGAAATTTCTTCTAGCGTATGATTGCCACCGATTAAATAACGCATTGAGCTCGCGATACGTATCGAGTCGACGTAATGCTTCACCCCGATTCCTAACACATTGTAGAACTGGCCAGAAATATTAGATTTAGAAATATATAATTTCTCCGATAAGGCACCCAGTGTGAGTTTATCTGGTAAATGATTGAAGATATATTCAAGTATTTCACCAAACTTACCGTAACCCGTATAGTTCAAGTGTTGATTGACGATAGAGGCATTGATCTTCGCCTCATCAACAATGATATGAACGATTTCCATCATCCACTTCTCAAACTGGTCTTCAGTTAACGTATCCGTAAGTTGTGCATGGGCGAGTTGTAACATTTTACGCATAATTTCGTTCGTCGATTGAATCAAATTAATAATGTATTTGTAATCGAAGAAATTAACACCGACTTTCTCAAACCAGTCACTCGCAATATATAACATAATGCAAGTACCGTTCTGGGAGATTTGGTACGTTTCGACATCGTTAATCAATATGAAATCGTCTGTTACGGAATGAACTTTGGAAATGCTATGTATATCGAGAGTGCCTTGGAGCGGTAGAAATAGCAGTATGCCGTCAATACATCGTGCTGTGGGATAGTGCTTCTCAGTTAATAATTGCAAGCATTGTGTTTTCATAGTAGAACCTCTTTTAATATATGATCTTCATATGTATGAAAGGAGCGGAGTGCAACTGACAAATGTAAAACGGTAGACAATAGGTGACAATCTTTCTATTCTCAACGAATTGAGTATGAACTATTATTATAACTTATACATTAAACGATTACCTAGTATTTTATTTAACAAATCATTATATCTTATATCAAATTTGACTCTATCAATTGAATAATGAATGGGCTTGAGTGGAGAATAACGCAAAAAGCTAGGACAACTTCTCGAATCATCATTTCAACAACGTTGCCCTAACTTTTCCATTATATATTATAGGTTAGTGCGTTTAGATGTTCATCGCGTCACTTTCTCAAACGATCGGCGATACGCAATACGTATTTGATAATGTGTAGTAAGTTTAAGAATAGGTTAAAGCCGAGTTCTCTTGGTGTAAAAGAACCTCGTTTCATGCGGTTAAAATCATAAATCGTATACATTAAGAATAGGAGCAAACCAACTACCATAATGACCGTATGCAGAATCGGATTATGGATAAAGATACCGACGATACTCGCAATAATTAATGCGATCAATGTCACGAAGAGATAGCGTCCCATTCCAGATGCATCATTAATAAGGAAATAACCAATTAAACCGAAGACGATAAACGCAACGATAGCAAGTGCAACGTTCTTATAGAAGACTTCGGCTCCTAAGCTCTGTAAGTAATATGTGAAAGTGGCATAAGATAATAATCCGAGCACAATCGTATAAATATGTGAAATAACGATGCCGTATTTACGTGCACGTTTCACGAACAACGTTATTAACACGAGTGCCAATAGCGCAAAGGATAACGGTTGGCGCCATGACATAGGTAAATATTGACCGAAATAACAGCCGATACCGAAGATAATCCAGTAATATACGAAGAACAACCAAACCTTACCATACGATTTAGAATTGGATTGAGATTTGGATTGAGACTGCGATGGGTTGTGATGTTGATGCTTTGACGATGTTGGATGTGTAGTTTCTGACACACGTTTCACTCCTTACTTTAGTCTTAATTATATGATTCACTATTTTAATGGTCATGAAACATCTCACGCAATTCTTACCTATATTACTTTATGTAATACTTCATATTAAATATTACAACGTTATTAATACTTAATATTCTTAAATCTTAGTGATAACTTATTGCCTGCGTATAACAAGGCTTTTTGAATTTAAAATATTTGACTTTAAATTATTACAATATTACATCTTTATAACAACATACACAAAACGGATTAATTTTGTTAGTATGGGTTATAAATCAATTAGTAAATCACAATTCTTGTGTTAACAAGTTGAAGGAGGAGTACTTTTGAAAAAGAAAGTAGCATTTGCAGTAACAGCTGCGTCTGGCGCTGCTGCAGCTTTAGCGCATCATGATGCAGACGCTTCTACGCAACACACAGTGCAATCAGGAGAGTCATTATGGTCAATCGCTAACAAGTACAATACGACACCAGATCAATTGAAACAAAGCAATAACTTGAACAATAACATGGTCTTCCCAGGCCAAGTGATCAATATCGGTGGTGGCAGCGGAGCTCAAGGAGCAAGTGCTAGTTCAAACGGTACTGCTCAATCATCTGGTGCTTCTTCACACACTGTTCAAGCAGGCGAATCACTAAACATTATCGCTAACAAATACGGTGTTTCTGTTGATGCTTTAATGCAAGCGAACAACCTTAATGGTTATTTAATTTCACCAAACCAGACATTAAAGATTCCTAATGGATCTTCAAATAACTCTACACCAAATGTAGGTTCAGGCGGTTCTGGTGGCGCTACAGACATTTCAGACCAAGATACACCTACATTTAACGATTCAAACCTTTATGACTGGGGTCAATGTACTTGGCACGCATTCAATCGTCGTCAAGAAACTGGCAAACCTATCAGTACTTACTGGTATAATGCTGAAGGTTGGGCAACTAAAGCACAAGCAGACGGTTTCCGTGTAGACAATTCTCCAGCAGTAGGTTCAATCTTACAAACAACTGAAGGCCCAGTAGGCCACGTAGCTTACGTAGAACAAGTTAATCCTGACGGCAGTGTGCTCGTGTCAGAAATGAACTACAACACACCACCAGGTACAGTAGGCTACCGCACTATCCCAGCATCACAAGCTTCTAGCTATAGCTATATTCATTAATTAGATACGAAAGAAAGACACGTCATTGATCCAATTCACTGTTCAGGTGAATGCAGATAAGACGTGTCTTTTTTGCGCTTTTATAGATTCCGCTTTTTAGGTAAAAGCCCCCACGTTTGATCATTCCATTTTACGTAAAAATATTTCTGCTATTTCTCTAAATCTTTCTCAATATATTTCGGAAAACACCTCCTGCTCTACCTTTGAGATATTCAATAGGCTCATTCCTTGAAAATCAAACACACGAGCAATAGTCATGACCGACACGGTTCGAAACCCACTGTCGTGTTCTTATTCGATATCGTTCATGCTTTTACAAAATTGGCTCGCTGTTTACCAACTTTGACTCACAGAATACACCTATTCCGCCTCTCCCTTCATATTTTAATAAGCCAGAGAATAAGGTAGCACGCTTCTTCTCAAATTAGAACTAAAAAAACGTTGCTCGCCTCCCTACTCACTCAGGGAAGACAAACAACGTCTAGACGTTTTATATTAAGTTAAAGAAGAAATTAACGATAAAGTACACGATTGCCGCTAATAACGCTGAAATTGGCAATGTGATGACCCACGTAATAATCATACGTTGCGCTGTCGTCCACTTCACACCTTTAATACGGTTAGATGCACCGACACCAAGGATAGATGAAGATACAACGTGTGTTGTTGACAGCGGGAAGTGTAAAGATGACGCTACGAAGATCGTGAGCGCAGAAGACAAGTCTGCTGCTGCACCGTTCGCTGGGCGAATCTTCATGATATTACCGCCAACGGTCTTGATAATCTTCCAACCTCCGATAGCTGTACCTAGACCCATCGCTGTCGCACAGGCAACTTTAACCCATAGTTGCGGTTCAACACTTGGGCCGTGCTGCAAGTTCGCAACAATTAAAGCGAGGGTAATAATCCCCATGGATTTCTGCGCATCATTAGTACCGTGTGAGAATGATTGCAGAGAAGCTGTGAAGATTTGGAAGAATCTAAAGTTACGGTTCGTCTTCGTTAAGTTCGCATTCTTGAAGACGACTTTAACGATAGAGTAAATACAGAAACCGACACAGAATGCGATTAATGGTGACAGTAAGAGTACGATGATAATCTTCGTAAACCCTTGATAGTGTAAGACATCAAATGAACGTTGAGATGCGATGGCAGCACCTGCGATAGCACCGATCAACGCGTGAGATGATGAACTTGGAATACCATAAAGCCACGTCACCAAGTTCCAAATAATCGCAGCAAGTATTGCTGATAAGACGACAATCAAGCCGTTCTCAAGCTTAAATGGATCGACGATATCTTTCGTAATCGTACCAGCTACCCCTGTGAATGTCAGCGCACCGATGAAGTTCATCACGGCTGCTAACATGATAGCTGTACGCGGTGTTAATGCACGAGTTGAAACAGCTGTTGCTACAGCGTTCGCAGTATCATGGAACCCGTTGATAAAGTCAAAGACGAGTGAGAAGATGACGATCGCTATCGTGACAACTAGAATATAATCCATAATTGAGGACTCCTTAGCTATTTTTCATGATAATGGTTTCAAAGTTATTTGCGACTGCCTGACATTTATCAGCAATTTCTTCCATGCTCTCGTATATTTCTTTAATTTTAATCAAAGTAATTGGATCAGTTTCGCTGTTGAAGATATGCTTAATAGACTGACGTAAGATGCCATCACAGTTCGTTTCAAACTCTTTAATGTTAATAGAGTGAATGCGCATGTGTGTGAGCTTCTTATCTACGAGCAAGCCTACCGCAAGCTTCATTTCAGCGATGGCTTTCTGAATGTTCTCAACAAATTCTGCCATGTACTCATCTGTATATTCAATAGAGTACATTTCAAACATTGCTGCCGTCTCTTCAATCGCGTCAAGGACATCGTCAATCGCATTACTGAGCGAGAGAATATCCTCACGTTCGATTGGCGTGATAAACGTTTGATTCAGATCAGAAACCACTTGATGCATGAGCTCGTCTCCGTGTGACTCATACGTCTTGATATTGTCCGAATACGCCTTCAAGTCTAAATGTGTATTGAAGTCCATCTTTCCAAATTCCACTGCTGCACGGTCGAGGTTAAAGACCATTTCTTCAAGTTGCACCATGAACTTGTCTTTTTTCTTGTTAAACATTCAAATAATCCTCCATTTTGTAGGTGTTTAACACCTGTACTTATTAAACCTTTCTCGACTAGATAATACTTTAAGGGGACAAATTATCTGCGTAAAATGGGGGTGCGTGTACTCATCCAATTACCTGTAGTTATTTATGTATCTGACGATGTGTGAGCATCATTTATCTCTATTGAAACACCCATATAAATGATGATTTGTCTTACATGAAAATAGCACAAAATTAACAATCCTACAATTAAATTTACAAAATCTTAAAGAAGTAAGTTGAAATTCATACGTGCTTAAATATCCACGATTTCTCTCATAAATACGTCGTCGTTCATACGATTTCGTCTTACATTCTAAGATTGAAGATGATGTACATAATCAAGCCTCTACTACAACTCTATTGTACAAATTCAACCGCTTCTTCTACAATCTTCAGCACCAAATTTTTCGAAACTTAACTCACTTTTTTATCTCATTAGGCCGTTTTAGTGAAGAATATAGCTGTACGTCATTTTTTTATCTAATGAGAAATTATTTTTAGTAAAAAGATCAAAAACTTCTGCTTTAATTATAGTAAATATGTGTTTAAAGTGTTATTTTATATAATAATAACTGTTAAAAAAGTCCGAAAATGAGGTGACTGGATTGGCACATCTGATCCGTGAAATAAGTATTCAAGATGTAGAGGCATTTACAAAGCTATTAAGTTCAATCTATGATGATGCTGACTACATGTTATATAATCCTGGCGAATATGCGCCCTCTCAGTCGACAATCATCTCGAATCTCGAGCGCATCATCACATCGCCATCTAACACTATCTTCGTCGCTGAGTATAACGATGAGCTTGTCGGTTATGCCATCGTTGAAACAGAGAACCTCGAGCGCGCGAAACACGAAGCGAAATTCACGATGGGCGTCATTAAACATTATCGTGAGAAAGGCTTAGGACAGTCGCTCATCAACTCTGTTGAGGCTTGGTGTCTCAACCGTCATATTCGTCGTATCGAAATCTCTGTCGTGCCTCAAAACACCACAGCTGTGACTCTATTTAAAAATGCAGGCTATCAAATCGAAGGCGAATTACGCGATAAATTGTATATCGACCACAAATACTACAATAAATACGTCATGGCTAAACTCTTACTTTAGCTCATGCATTTACACATAACAAAAGCCAACATTGGAGACGCTTAAGTGCAAACACACTTGCGAACGTCCAACGTTGGCTTATTTTTAAACTAATAAGGATTTAACTCTACACCGTAAGCATTCTCGTCCTCAGGCTTCACATCCGTTTCTACGCCAGAGGAATCCGTATTACGACTGAGAAACTTCAGCGTATCTTTGATATTTGTCTTGGATTCAGGTAAGTCGAGATGGAATTGATACTGATGGTGTAAATGATGACTACCATCATAGAATAAAGTATCGATCGGGACGCCGGTGTCTTCTAATTTCTTCGCAAAGGCTTTGTTCTGACTAAAGAACGGATCCACATCTCCGACAGACAAGAACGTCGGCGGATAATCATCCGTCACTTGGTTGATAGTGGACATTTGAGAAATATTCTTGAATTGATTCTCCCAATCACGCTCACCCGTATAACTTTCCATAAACAATTGAATGCGCGGGAACTCTGTCGCACGCACGGTCTTCATGTTGTAGAAACCACCATAGAAGATGGCTGCTTTAATCTGGTCTGAGTCAAATTGAGATTTGAAATGCATTTCGTCTCTCAACGACTTATTCGTCTGCATCGCTACATATTGACTCGACATTTGCGCACCTGCCGAATCGCCACCAAATACCACTTGATCGAAGTTAATAGGTAAATCATGCTTGTTCTCTTTAATAAACGACACCGCATCATTAATTTGCTTAATTTGGACAGGATATTTGTTGTTCGGTGCAAGTGCGTAGTTAATATTCACCACGATATAACCTTGTTCCGCCAACTTTGAGAGTAATGGATTCTTGTACTGCTTGTCTCCCGCGATAAATCCACCACCATGCATCCAGAAGATGACCGGCAACTTATTATCGTGGTCCATCGACGTCGGCGTTAAGATATCCAAGCGACTATTCGGATACGCTTTACTATAACGAATATTGGTAAAAGCATTCACATTCTTGTTATTGATTTGTACCTTCTCTTTCGTATCTTTCTTATGATCATGATCGTAATGTATCTTAAGCAAGCCAGCAGTGATACACACGACGATAAATATGATAACGAAAGTGACCATCGTCCATCGTCTTTCTGTCTTCATGGCTTCTGTATCCCTTCACATCGTATTTATACACTTGGCTATCGTGAGATAACTTAACTTTATCTTAACTAAAATGATGGGGCGTGTGAAGTATAGTTCATCTTGCATCTCATAGTGGTGTTATCTCAAGTTCTATCTTATGGTAAAAGGCATCTTGTCAGTACCACCTTTTTTACTAATTAGACCATAATAAAAAAGCCACCCCATCGAGAACGATGAGATGACTTGAGAATATATTATGCAATGTGGTCTTCATCTTGACGTTTTCTGATAACGTATTTGATGATAACTGCAATAACGATTGCAAGACCAACAACACCCATAATTTTATATAATTTATTAACGAGTACTTCGAATCCAACGAATGTACATAAGTAAGCTACAATACACATAATCACGATGAAGATGTGATATTTCTTACTATATGGTTCTGTAAAACGTGCTGCGAATGAATACAATAGACCTAAAATTGTATTATACATAACAGCAAGCATAATGACTGATAGGATAATACCTAGAACAGGATGAACATCATTCGCTAATGTAATTGTTGGAATAGATGCCTCTGAAACGTGAGGATACTCTGATTGTAATGCAAAGTTAATTAGAGCTAGTAATACTGTATAAATAATACCGCCTAATAAAGCACCTCGACCAGCTACACCACGTTTTGAAGCATCACCGCCGATAACGACGATAGTACTAAATCCAACCGCAAAGGCTAAACCGCCGTATAAAGTACCCATTCCGATACCTTTCCAAATACTTGCGCTTGGCACGTTATTATTTACTTGATTGAGTGGAATATCTCCTTTAAAGAGATATACAGCTGCGATGATAACTACCATCACTATTAAGAATGGTGTAACAATACCTAACGCACGGACAATCTTATTAAAGTCCATAATCAGTGATAAGTAAATAACGATTGTCATCGCAAGTGAACCTAACCAAATAGGTACACCATAACTTTGATGTAATGTTGAACCAGCACCTGCTATCATGGTTACTGCGATACCAAATAAGAAGAAGACTAATATATAGTCAAAGATTTTACTGAATTTTTTACCGAAAACATAACTTAACGTTGATTCGTGGTTCTGAGCATCAAAGGCTACACCAATCTTCGCACATTGACGACCAATGAACGACAAGATAACACCTGAGATGATAACCCCGATGTATGACCATAAACCAAAATCTGAGAAGAATTGTTTAACTTCTTGTCCTGTTGAGAATCCGGCACCGACAACGATACCGACATAAGCGAAACCAATTTTAATAGCTTCTTTATTCAACCCCATGTGATTTATAACCTCCTCTTAGTTAACACATTTCGTAATTATAACGTACTTTAAACTTTTTGCAACCTCAAAAAAGTTATATTACGGCTTTTATACACTTATTTTAAAAAGATTTAAGA
This sequence comes from Staphylococcus pettenkoferi, assembly GCF_026659735.1. GTDB lineage: Bacteria > Bacillota > Bacilli > Staphylococcales > Staphylococcaceae > Staphylococcus. Next base: position 98,514 of record NZ_JANSKK010000013.1, read on the forward strand.
ATATTGATGAAATTTTATTAATTCACTCTGAGTTTTAAAAATCAATCTATGAAAGCGTTATCGACTATAATTTCAGTTATTGAAAAAGAAAAACTGAGATAATTTTGTATTTTTATTCATCTCCATTAATTGTTCAATCATTTGTCACATATTATTAAAATAAAAAACAGAAGTATTGTTTAATCCAACACTCCTGTTTACATTTACTACATATCATTTCGCATTACGATAACTGTTGAGTTCGTCGAAATCAACGACTACATTATCGAGACGTTTCGCTGTATCTTTCAAGACATTACGCGCTACGTTATTTGATGGGTCAAGCTTTAATATTTGTCGTGAAATTTCCATCGCCTTTTTATCAGAAATCACAGGCTCTGGAACTGCGTGAAGTAAGAGCATCTGCAAGAGACTCTTGACCTCTTTGCCGTCAGTTAACTTTATGGAAGCTTCAGCATGATAATACGCTGAATCTAAAGCGCCTTTCACGTCACTGAGTGGATAGACGAGCAATAGGAAAGCGAGGTCATGTAATTCAGCCGTTTCTTCTTGCTTCATCATATCTAAAATACATGTATAGAACATCGTACTTTCAACTTCGTGGGCACTTGAAATATATGCTTCTTCAAAATCCATAAAATCTGTTTCGGACATTAATTGTTTCAGTGATTCAAATTCGCCGTTTAAGACATGTTTCTTTATCAAATCTTGCATGGCAATGTCCTCCTAATAATCAGCTGTAGTGTTAAAGATGGGTTGTTTCTTAATAGATTAAGCATTCATCTTTTTCAAGTTAGTTAATATTAATTCTATCATATATGATGTCGTAAATCATTTAAAGGCATAATGTTTCTTCACTTCTTCTAACGCCTCATTCAACGATGCACCTGTAGAGAGCTTCACTGCCGCCGTGAAACTTCCCTCGACGATAGGTGCCTCAACTTTCACACGTTCGTAGTTGCCCTCATACATTTCTAGCGCCATATCTAGGTTCATCTCTGCAGAGCCTAAATCGTAAAAGCAAATGAGATCTTCATTAATCTGATTGATTTGTTCTTGAATAGCATCGAAAGAAGTTCCTATCTCTTTACCGTCTTCCACGCCACCAACTGCGTAAACATCGACATCGCCTGCCATTTGTTTGAGCAATTGACGCGTACCTTCTGCAATGTCTCGACTATGACTCACTAATAATATCGCACTCATTTTACACCTCTCCAATCAATGCATTGAGAATATAGACACTACTTTGTGCGCCTGGATCCATATGTCCAATAGACTCTTCTTTAAAGTACGCTGCTCGACCTTTCGTCGCTTCTAAATCTACTGTATCTTGCGCATAACCTTGGAGTATCTCTAGCGTCACTCGTTCTCCATTCGCAACCGCTTCACGCGCACGATCAATCACATCAAACATCGTTTTCTCACCGCGCTCCACTTTACCTCTTTGTGCGACCGCTTCAGCAAATGCTTCTAACACGTTAGGTAACTGTTCTTTGCTGAAATCTTCATCAACGACTTGGGACATTTTAACGAAACTAAAGCCGTAGAGCGGACCTGACGCGCCACCAATTTGTGACATGAGCGTCATCCCAGTCGATTTAAAGAGTTGCGCCATCGAACTATCATCCATGCGCTCCGGTAACGCTTTGAATCCTCTCAACATGTTCACACCGTGGTCACCGTCACCAATCGCACGGTCTAACTCAGTCAATCGCGCTTCTTGTTCAGCAAACGTCTCAGCAAGTTGGATCAATCTCTCTTTCATTTCAACTACTTCCATCTTTCTTCCTCCTTACTTAGTTAAAATACGCGCTCTCAGTTGGCGCTTTCAAAGCCTCATCTATTTGAGTGTCATAAGGTATAACGGTAATGGAGAAACCTTCCATATTTAATGACGTCATATAGTCTCCTACGAACCAACTTTTAACCGAAATAGACTGCGCTTCTAAATAAGCGCTGAGATATTTCGTAACGATGTGCAATTCTGAAAGTGGCGTACCCCCCATACCGTTGACCATCACTATCCACTCGGTTGATTTCACTTCTTGACGTAATCGTTCCACGAGCCGTTGAACGATGTCATCTATCGGTTTAGCTTCAGTACGCTCAATGCCTCGCTCCCCATGGATGCCAATACCAATTTCCATTTGGTCATCGTGTAAATCGAAGCCATATTGTTCCGTCGTTGGCACATATGGAGGTTGCAATGCCATTCCAATCGATTTCATTTGAGTGAGCAAATGCTCCACTTGTTCAACAATATCTTCAAGCGACTCACCTTGGTCTGCGAGATAACCCGCGTATTTGTGTACAAAGACGGTACCCGCTACGCCTCGTCGTTGCTCTGCATTATCCACTGCGATATCATCTTTGACCACGACCATTTTCGCAGAGATGCCTTCCATCTCAGCCATTTCTTGAGCCATCTCGAAGTTCATGACGTCGCCCGCATAGTTCTTCACGATAAGCAATACGCCTGCTTCTGTAGCAACTGCTTTAATCGCACTCAGAATCTTGTCCGGTGTGGGCGAAGTAAAGATTTCACCACAGACCGCTGCATCCAACATACCGTCAGCCACATATCCCGCGTGCGCAGGTTCGTGCCCACTTCCACCACCAGACACAAGTGCTACACCTGAAGCTTTCTTGTGCTTTCTCACTACTACAGTATCTTCAATGATTTCAATATCATCCTGACTCACATTTAAACCTGCCAACATATCTTGCACATAATCCGTCTTAGACTTGATGAGTTTCTTCATTTGAACAACCTCCTCTCAACTTACTTCCATTATAGAACATTTGAGTCCCTCTCACCTATTTAGAGGTTTTGTAAAATGCTAGCTAAGTAAAACGTCATCTCTATATTTCGCTATTGTGTTATAGGCCAATTATTTCCTTCATATTAAAAATGGCCTTCAAATGAATTCCCCAATTGGAAGTTCATTTGAAAGCCTAGCGAATAACTTGTTTTTATTTCTTTCCACCAACATCAAACTGACTTTGTACGATACATTAAGTACAAGAAGTATGGCGCACCGATGATTGCCACGACGATACCGGCCGGAACGCCAGTCGGTTGGATGATGGTTTGTCCAATCGTATCTGCAATGACGAGTAGACATGCACCGATTAAGACAGACAGTGGCATAAATAGTTGATGTCGTGGTCCGACAATCGTTTTAGCAATATGAGGCCCCATCAAACCGATAAAGCCAATTGCGCCGGCTACGGAAACAGCAGCCGAAGATAATAGAACAGCCACAAATAGGATGATAAAGCGTTCGCGTGACACCTTCACGCCCATACCTTGCGCAATGTCAGGATGTGTATTTAACAAGTTCAAGACGTTCGATTTCGCAAACACATACGGGATGAGAACGATTAACCATGGAATAAAAGATATTACAAACGGCCATTCGTCACCCCAAATATTTCCGGCTAACCACGAAGCGATAAATTCGGATTGATCTTTATCAAAGGTTGCCATCACTGTGAGGGCACCACCACTTAAAGCAGAGGCCATCCCTACACCGACGAGTACCATACTCGCAGGTGTAATGCCTTTACCTCGATTGTAACTAAAGCTGAAGATAACAAAGCTTGTCAGCAAGCCACCAACCATACTGATTAATGGTAAGACGTAAACAAAGTTATCTGCACTCACATGACCAATGCCGATAAACAACGCAATACAGAAACCGCTTCCTGCGTTCACACCGAGAATCCCAGGTTCAGCAAGCGGGTTACGTGTCACACTTTGTAACAGCGCACCACTAAGCGCTAATGCAGCACCTGCTAAGATCGTAATCAGCATACGTGGCATTCTGAATTGCAGAAGCACAAGTGAATCGGTATAGTCTCCGAAACCGAATAAGGTTTTAAAGAAAGTACCGACAGACATTTTATAATCACCTGAAGTCATACTCCACGCGCAAGCTAACAATAGTACGACCACCAAGATGACGAGCGTGACTAACTGTTTCAAACGTAATTTGGGATCTATCATGAGAAACGACCCCCTCTTTTAACTAAAAATAAGAAATAAGGCACACCGATAAAGGAAATAATCGCACCCATCGGCGCCTCTCCTAGCATACGAGCGAGCGTGTCAGCCAGTAAGACCAACAGACCGCCAGCAATCGCGGAGACAGGAATGACGCGCGCATAATCGGTTCCGACTAAATAACGCACAATGTGAGGAACGAGCAAGCCAACAAAGGCAACTTGACCGACCATCGCTACAGCAATGCCTGCGAGAATCATCGACATTACCAGCGTTACGCCACGGATGGCCGCAACGTTCTGACCTAGTCCTCGCGCTAAACTCTCACCTAAGTTGAGAATCGTCAATTGCTTACTCATACCAAGAATGACAGCAAGCGAAATCAGAACGAAGGGTGCTGCCCATAGAATTTGATTCCAAGTCGTTCCTGATACCCCACCTGCACTCCAGAAAGTAATGCTTTGGTTGAGTTTAAATAATAGAGCGATACCTTGACTGAGCGCTGTAAGTAACGCACTCACTGCCGCACCAGCTAAGATGATACGCATTGGATTGAAACCATCACTACGAGAGCGTCCGATCATCAAGACGATGAAACCACCAAGCAATGCACCTACAAAGCCAGCAAACATCAAGACGATAAAAGGCGCGCTCGGCAATACTGCATACGTGAGTGCCAGCATAAACGCCGCACCAGAGTTCAAGCCGATTAAGCTAGGATCAGCTAAACCATTCTTCGTCACACCTTGAATGACGGCGCCTGCTGTCGCAAGTGCGATTCCCACTAATATCGCACCGATATCTCGTGGAATACGGATTTCAGCAATAATATTGTGTTGTTCATTATGAGGATTGTAATGAAAGATGGCTTCAAAGATCGTAGTAAGGTTGACCTTCGCTTCTCCGAGTAAGATCGAACCAGCGAAGACAAGAAGGAGTAGACAAGTAGCGATAATCAGTGTTGTGATATAATTCATTTTACCTTTCGTCTTCATCTTGCATACTCCCTACACATTTGGATAGTTTCTCTTACACAAGTCGTAAGTCACAAGCATAGGTTTGCCTGTTCTCGGATCTGTGCTGATTTCTACATCTATATTAAAGACGCGTTCTAATATATCTTCAGTGAGTACATCTGACGTCTCACCGTCTTTCACAATTTGACCATCCTTCATCGTGATAAGATAGTCTGAAAAACGCACAGCTTGATTGATATCATGCAAGACCATCACAATTGTACAACCTTGTTCACGGTTGAGTTGTGTAATCAGTTCTAGTATTTCGAGCTGATGTGAAATATCTAGATAAGTCGTAGGCTCATCTAGGAAGATGATATCTGTCTTCTGAGCGAGCGCCATCGCTATCCACACACGTTGACGTTGTCCGCCACTTAAGTCGTTAATTGAGCGGAACTTGAATTCTTTCGTTCCAGTCACTTCAAGTGCCCAATCGATTTGTTGTTTGTCTTCCGCTGATAAACGTCCAAAGCCTTTCTGATGTGGAAAGCGGCCGTAAGAAACGAGCTCGCCGACTGTTAAACCGTCTGCCACTTCAGGAGACTGCGGTAGTATGGCAATCTTCTTCGCGACTTCTTTCGTAGATTGTGTGTGAATACTTTCCCCATCAAGTACAATTTCTCCGCCTTTAATAGATAGTAGACGTGAGAGTGCTTTTAATAATGTTGATTTCCCGCAACCATTAGGGCCAATAATCGATGTGACTTTACCGTCTGGAATATTCACATCGAGTTGATCGACTATCGTATGGTCACCATAACCTATCGTAACTTGATTACCTGCTAAACGTGTCATAAATTCCCTTCTCTCCTCCAACACTGAAATCATTTATTTTAGAGATGCGTCTCACATTTCGAGACGTTTATGTCTATTTCATAAAGCTATTTAACGTGCTATCAATATATCCATTACGTCATATTATTATAAACGTTTTATCACTAAATGATAATCATTATCACAGGCGCTATTATATCATCTTTTCCATAATATGACTATCATCTCCAGCTATATATTAAGATTTCTTCCCATCATAAAAAAGCTGCTCAAACGGCGTTATAACCGTTTGGCAGCTTCGTATACTTTCAAATATTAATCTTCCATTAAGAAACCATTACCATAGACGTCACGCACATCGTGAATGACTAAGAAAGCATCTTGGTCTGTTCGACGAATTAAACGTTTCGCCTTACTAATTTGTGTCTTCGTAATCACGACATACAGAATATCTTTCTCTTGTTTAGAGAAGTAACCACGGCCATTTAAGATCGTTAAACCACGACCGACTTCTGTATCAATGACTTTAGCTACTTCGTCAGGCTTGCTGGAAATAATCGTCATCGCTTTCTTCGTATTCAAACCTTCAATAACGAAGTCCATCACTTTCGTACCGATATAAAGTGATACAACTGTTACGAGCGCTTTCGCAATCGGAATTTCTGTGAGTGAGATGAGGACAACGATTAAGTCGAAGAATAACAATGCATAAGCCGTATTGAATTCCGTATATTTAGATACGATACGCGCCAAGATCGTCGTTCCTCCAGATGTACCCCCTGCAATGACGATGATGCCGATACCGAGACCGACACATGAACCGCCGAAGATCGCGTTGATGATGATGTTGCCCGTTTCTACATGCCATGACTCAGTTAACTTTAAGAAGATGGACATGAGCACGGTTGCGAGAATGGTTAAATACGTATTACGTCTGCTTAAATATTTAAATCCTACAACGAGAAGAATCGCGTTTAATACAAAGTTAGAAATAGCGGGTGAAATATGAAACGCATAGTAGAGCGTGATGGCGAGACCGGTTACGCCACCTTCACCTAATTGACCTGATATGATAAATGTATTAACGCCAGCTGAGAATATAAAGGAACCAATAATGACGAGTATAATATCTCTAATTGTCTTGTTCATCCTCGCAACCTCCTTTAAAAATTGTTAATCACTAGCATAGTAGCAAATATTAAGGCTAACTACAACACTATAAAGTAGAGTTCAAAGAATAATCGTGCTAATTTTGTGTTAATTTGTAGTAGGTTGAACTCTTATATGACGGTAATTCAGTGTAGTTAGAAATAACTTACAGTTGTTAACTTTCTGAATTTTCTATTTACTTATAGCGTTGTGTTTGCTATAATTAATTTCATCTTCTTGTTGGAAACAGCAAGAAGCCATCTCCTTTGTGTTGTTTATAGTAACAAAACAAATTTTTGCTCGATGTATACGCAAGTACTAGTCCTTGCTTGTCGTATACTCAAATTCATTTCCCGTAAAGCCAAGTCTAGTGTAGGTCGACACCACTTACATATGACTTGGCTTTTTTGAATGGGATTTTAAACAAACTTATACGCATTAAAAAAGCCCTAATATGGAAACAAATATATCCCACATTAAGGCTATAACTTTTAAACATTTTACCAAGCGAAGAGACCGACAAAGCCTGCAGTCATTAGAGAGACGAGAATCCCTGCAAGTAACATCATCGGAACATATTTAGATACAAAGTCCGTCGTACGTTGATCGACAATCCCTTTCAACGTACCGACAATCATACCAATCGTCGAGAAGTTCGCGAATGAAATTAAGAATGTAGTAATCACTGCACGGTGGTGAGGCGAATAACTATTCACTTGATCTTTGATGCTACCCATTACGACAAACTCATTTGTAACGATCTTCTTCGCCATCTGCTGTGCAACGAGCCAAGCTTCATCAAACGGTAAACCTAATAGTAGCGCGAATGGATACATAAAGACGCCGAGAATTTGGTCTAAACCAAAGCTACCTTTCCAATGCATACCATGCGCAATAAGACCTGTAATAAGATGAATGAAACGGTCGATTAAATCTGAGAGTGCCACGAAACTGATGACGAACGCGATAATAATAAGTATCAATTTCCCTGCATTGAGCACAGAATCTCCTAGGAACGAGAAGAAAGGCTGACGCTCTACTTCTTCATTACGAATGCTATAAATGATGTCTTCTTGTTCTTTCACTGACACAGGGTTCAAGATTGAAGCCACGATAATCGCATTAATAATATTGAGCGGAATTGCTGTAAGCACGAGATCACCAGGCACCATAGTGACGTATGCCCCTACGATCGCACCAGACACCGAACTCATCGACATCATCGCTACAGTTAAGACACGTGCTTCTTTCATGCGTTTTAACTGCTCACTGGATACAGCAAGCGCTTCTGTATTTCCCAGAAACATCATTTCGATACCGAAGAACGATTCAAACCGAGGTTGACGTGTCACTTTCGCAAGTAACCAACCGATGGCACCGATGACGCGAGGCAAAATATTGAAATACATGAGAATATCAAATAAAGGCACGACGAGCAGAATTGGGAACAAGGCACTGATGGCCATATCCATCTGATCGCCTACGAAACTGCTGAATGCAAAGCCTGTACCATGATGAGCTGACTCAATGACCCAGGCGATACCGTTCGCTAAGCCTTTAACCACTGCTCTTCCCCATGGAAAGTATATAAAGAACCACGCTAAGAATAAGTTGAGAACGACGAGAATAGCGACAGATTTCCATTGAATATCTCGTCGCTTTCTTGAGAACAGAACGGCTATAGCAAGAAAGACGATTAAACCGATGATATTAATTAATAAATACACGCTGAACACACCTCTCAGATTTGTAAAAGTCGTTGATATGTATAGTAAAAATGAACTATTGACTGTTAAAAACATGATATTACAAGAATCATTATACCACGTGCAGAAAGGTCAAGAAATAACAATTAGATGACATTCACTGGTTATACTTCGACTTTCTGCTTTATTTTTTCGTTATAAAAGGATGACCGTACGGTTATTTACGATGTAGAAAGGCATTTTAACTTTATCTAATCAATTCAAAAAACCACCAACAAAGCAAAAGACCTTGCTGGTGGTTTGAAAAAGATGTACATGGTATAAGCGATTAACCTATTAATCACTTAAATTCTGTGTATGCACAAACTCTTGATATTTCTGATGGTCAGCCATGAGTCCTTGGTGTGTACCTTTACCTGTCACATGGCCACCATCAATAAAGATGATTTGTTCTGCTTTCTTAATCGTAGATAAACGGTGAGCAATAACAACAGTAGTACGATTCTCCATCAAGGATTCAAGCGCTTCTTGGATCTTACGTTCACTTTCACTATCCAAGTTTGCAGTAGCTTCATCCAATAGCAGAATGTCTGGGTTCTTCACGAAACTACGTGCGATGTCAATACGCTGACGTTGTCCCCCTGATAGCTTGAGCCCACGCTCACCTACTACAGTATCGTAGCCGTCTTCAAATTCTTGGATAAACTCATGACAGTTCGCGAGTTTGGCATAATTAATCAGCTCTTCATCGCTAACTTCTCTGTTGATACCATAAAGCAAGTTGTCACGAATCGTACCATTCATCATTGAATTGGACTGCATGACGTAACCAATCTTGTTACGCCATTGCGCAAGTGGAATGTCATAGATTGACTGCGCGCCGTAGCTAATATCGCCACGCTCAATGTCATACATGCGTTCAATAATGTTGAAGATGGTACTTTTACCTGAACCTGACGGACCTACAAAGGCAGTGACCGTACCTGGTTGAATATCAAATGACACATCTTCAAGAATCGGCTTCACGTCATATTTAAAGTCGACGTGTTGAAAGCTTAACGTACCGTCCTGAATTGGCTTATGAACCTCTTGTTCGATATCTTCTAAAGGCTCGTTCATAATCTCATGAATACGACTACTTGCACCGACTGCTTTACGATAATCTGTCGCTAATGTCGTCAAATTAACGAGCGGCATAGACAGTTGAATCACGTAGAAGATCATCGCAATTAACGTTCCTGCTGTCATCGCACCAGAAGAAATGCGCAGCGCACCGAAACCGAGAATGATCGCAATCGTCAACAGCATGACAACACCTGAAATAGGTTGAATCACGGCAGTAATCTTCGCTTGCTTCAGACCTAAACGATAAATTTCGTTTAAGTTCTTATGCGCTTTGTTCAGCTCTAACTGTTCAGTATTGGAGACCTTAACTAAACGCATCTCCGTTAACACACGTCCAAGCAAACCGCTGAAATTGGCGATTTCCGTCTGTGTTGAAGTTGAAATTCTCTGCATGACTTTCCCTAATGGAATCATAATCATGATGAGAATCGGTATCGTGATAAAAGTAAGCAGCGTCATCTGCCAATCCATAACGAACAACATCACAAGTGAGCCGACGATTGTGATAGCGGATGGGAATAATTCAGGCAACTTCTGTGAAACGAATTCATTGATGACTTTCGTATCATCCGTCAAACGGCTCATAAGCTGTCCACTTTCATTCTGATCGAAAAACGGCATCTTCAATTGGATGATGTGCTTCCATAAGATAGAACGAATCGCAAAGATAAGTTTCTCACCAATTTTACTCAATAGGTAAAGACCCAAGCCACTTAACACTGCATTGAGAATAAAGATGCCTGCGAACAGCACAATAAACATAGGATTGATAGAATCAAGTGAGAATTTATCTACCATCTGACCGGTAAAAGCCGGAACGACTAACCCAGTTAAACTCCCTAGAGATGAGATCAGTATCGCGGCAATAATTAAGCCCACGGGCCAGTTGAGTTTACGAAATAAGAAGAACAATGGATTTCCTTGTTTCATAGTATGTACCTCGTTGATAAGTTTAAGATTTAGTAGTCCTTCACACTGAAGGAAGACAACCCTCAGTCTAACCTCTTCATCAGTCCAATATATATGATGAAATCAGCAGCGCCAATATTTTAACTTAGGCTATACATATGCTAAAATATTGCTATTGCAAAATTATAGGTTAGTAAGAAGGAATGTTGATTATGAAAAAATTTATATGCGCGATTGTAACTGTACTCTTCGTTGTTTCAATTATAACACCTTTTGCACACGCGGAAACAGTTTCCCCTTCTCAAATCGCAAATCAGTACGGTTACAATAACGTCACCTCCGCCTATGAACCTGAAGGCGCAGCTAATGTCGCTCAGAATGGTCAAGTCCTCTACAAGTACAATTGGGATAAAAAATGGTACCCCGCTTCAATGACGAAACTCATGACGATGTATCTAACTATGGAAGCTGTACAGAAAGGTAAGCTTTCACTCGACGATAAAGTAAAGATTACTCAAGATCACTATCGTATGTCGACGCTCCCAGAGCTCAGTAATACGAAACTCTATCCTGGCGAAACCTATACGATTCGAGAGCTACTTCAAATCACTGTATCCGCATCAAGTAATGCTGCTGCATTGATTCTATCTAAAGAGGTATCAGGTAGTGTATCAGACTTCACAGAAGAAATGAATCATAAAGCGAAAGATTTAGGTATGAATAACACCCATTTCGTCAATCCTACCGGTGCTGAGAATAATCAATTAAAGGACTTCGCTCCTAAAAAGTATAAGAATGAAGAAAATAGTACTTCCACAGCTAAAGACTTCGAATTGTTATCTCTTCACGTCGTTAAAGATACACCGAAATTACTGCATTTTACTAAACAACTCGCTCCGACACAACACAACGTGACTTACTATACTTTAAACCACTCACTGGATGGCGCAGATATGAGTCTGAAAAGAACAGACGGTCTGAAGACAGGTTCAAGTGACGTGGCAGACTACAACCACACCTTGTCAACGAAACGTGACGGCTTACGCATCGTTCAAACGATTATGGGTGCCGGTGATTATGTTAATCTTGGTGGCGAGAAGCAACGTAACATGATGGGTAATGCAATGATGGAACAGTCTTACGATAACTATCAGTACAAGAAAGTGTTAAAGAAAGGTAAGCATGATATCGGAGGTAAGACGTACTACATTGCTAAAGACCTGTACGATGTTGTGCCGAAGGATATGAAAGCGAAAGACTATCACTTTGTCGTCAAAGATGGCCAAGTGCATCTCGATTATCAACGTGAATTTATTGATAAAAGTTATGGCCCACCAAGTGTAAAAGCGAAAAAACCTGTACTACACGAAGCTACAACTGTCGCGAAATCATCTTGGGAAACACATCCCTTACTTACTGCGCTAGGATTTATCCTTATCATAGCTGCCTTAGCCATTGTTGTTTATTTAATTATTGAAGCTGTGAAAAAACGTAAATAATTTAGATATGCAGGGGATTGTGCAGAATCGAACCTATAATCCAGAGTTCACCGCGCATACGCTCAAGCATTAAAAGAGCCCTAGTTGATGTTGATTCGCTCGTTTCAACACCGACTAGGGCTTTCTTTGCTATAGTAGGAACTGAATGACTTCCCTACCTTTTCCAGTTACAACTCTGTATAATGCATAGTCATTAAGTTGCGTCGTCACCATAAAGTTCGCGTTTGATTTGAGTAGTTGAAATACCCTCTGTGCGTTTTAAGTAGATGACGTCACATTTGTCTTTCAAGAAGTCGAATTCGCCTTCCCAATCATGACCCATTACAAAAGTATCTACTTCGTAACGATCGACGTCTTTCTCTTTCTGTCCCCAACCATCTTCAGGGATGACAAGGTCAACGTAACGAATAGATTCCAGCATCATCTTACGTTGTTCAAAGTTGTAATAAGATTTCTTGTGCTTAATACGGTTGAATTCGTCCGTTGATAGCGCAACGATGAGATAATCTCCCATTTCGCGCGCACGACGCAATAGTTCAATATGGCCGTAATGTAATAAATCGTAAGTGCCATATGTAATTACACGTCTCATACTTTCACTCCTTCTGCCTTTTTAGTGGTTAAATTATAACACGTTGCTTTCAGTTATGATAATTATATTATCATTAGACAGAAGGAAGTGACTTTCTGCCGCTATTTAACGTTTAAGTATGCGTTTTATACGTTGTTTAGAGGTGAATTTCGTACGTTTCGGTAAGACTTTTACTTTAAAAACATAATATGGCGGACGACCCACACCCATCTGTACAAGCGCTGAACGCCATGGTTGATAAATCTCTTTCGTCCACCCTTGACCTGCTTGTTCTACTGCTTCGATAATTCTAAAGAATGCATCACTAGAGCGATCAGTTTCTTGCATTTCTCTTAAATACGCGATGACTTGGTCAATGAACTCAGAACTTAACTGAGGATGTTCTGTTAAATAGTTCTGAATTAAGTAACTTACGATCAAGTTGTCCATACGATAGCTATAATACTCACGCTCTTCTCTTAATAACAGCTTATGCATCACACGCTGCCGAACCTTTTTAGCATCAGAGAGATAAGCAGTAAAACGCTCTACCCTTGAAGCAGTGACAGATTCAGCCTCTGTATTGTAACCATAAATAAGTGTTGGAATGAGTTGAATGTCCCGCGCTTGATTATAGGCTTGAATGATAAACGTATGTTCTTCGCAGAACGTCACATCCGTGTCGAAACGTAAATTTTTAAAACGTGCACTGAACATTTTCGCGCCTGGTCCTATCGATTGCATGATATCTGGGCAAGATTGTAAATTCACTAACGCCTCACGTCTGATGCTTTCATGTGTAGCAATAGGTACCCACGTACCATGTTCCTCACGCGCTAACTGACCTACGACGATTTCGACATCCTCATTCGCTTGGTAATACTTCAACATGTGATCGATGCGTCCTGTTAAGAATTCATCGTCAGCATCTAAAAACATAAATGCGTCGCCTGTCATCGCTTCAAGACCTTTATTGCGGGCGACTGCAGCGCCTTGATTCGCTTGGTCAATAATATTGATGTCAGAGCGTTCTCGCGCTAGGCTTTTCAAGACATCTAAAGAACCATCTGTTGAACCGTCATTGATACAAATAATTTCATGCGTTGCTTTCGTATCTATAGAACGAATCGCACGTTCAATCGTACGTTCTGCATTATATACAGGAATAATTATAGATAACTTCACTTTTTCACCATCAATTCTTCAATGTAATTTGTCACTCTATCAATTGAATCTGCTGTTGTATACTCATGCCAATCCTCAAAGAGCGCCGTCCATGGTGTCTTCTCTGAGACTATCTTATTCAATAATTCACCTTCACTATACGCTTTAAACTTATCCGGAATCGCTTTATAGTACATATTTAGACCGCGATCACGTTCATATTCTTGCTCATCATATACGTAGAAGAGTATAGGTTTATTAATAATACTCGCTTCAATCGCTAACGAACTATAATCTGTAATAATCACATCCGCTATGAGAATTAATGTTTGAATGTCTAATTGGCTCTGATGCGCATCCGCTACAGCAGGATGAAGTTTATTCAACAGAATATAATTCGGCAACAATGCTTCAAACGCCTGCGTATCGATTTCCCTATTGCGCTTTTTATGTTCGCGATAAGTGGGAAGATACACCGCTACTTTCTTATGGATGCCAAGTTCTCGTTTAAGTTCCTTTTGACGTGCTTTGGCATCGAATTGTTTATAATAAGCTAACCGTGGCAGACCCGTTTTAACAAACTGATCACTCGTCGCTCCAAAGGCCGCTTCAAAGCACTGAATCATCGGATTACCACCCACAAGATATTTATCAGTTGCATCGTAAACTTGCTTATACTGTTCTACCATCTTCGTATTCTGCAAGTCGACTTGATGGTCTGTGAAGCCGAAGTTCTTCAATGCGCCGGCCGCGTGCCAAGTTTGAATAACCGTTTGCCCTTCTTTTTTATTGAAACTACCTAACATGAGGTAATATGTATCGATAATGATGACTTTTGCCGTACTCAACGCCTTAATTTGTTGCATCACATATTTATTTCCAGCCGGTACCCATGTGACATTTTGTAAGTTATTTAATGTCTCGCGGTCTTTTTCTTGGGCGATAACTGTGAGCTGATACCCTTTCTCATCAAGCTGTTGTAAAATGGGTAGCACATCTTCAGAGAAGGTCATCATCGCGACGATGTGTCGGTTATTCACTTTTTTACCTTTAAAAATAAAATTAAGAATATAAATCATCAAGAGATAAATCTTTTTTATAATAATTCGCAAAGTTTCACCGCCAATTTCTATAAACTTAGTCGTCTATATTATAGCTTTAACACGCTTAAAATTATAGAAAAATCCTTTGCCAGATGTGACTCCGACAAAGGATAATCATTTATTCATAGTGTGATCAGCCTGAAAGAATGTAAACAATTTTATTTTGAGGCTAAGATAAGATTATAGAATATTTAATTTTCAATGTTATGACACTCGCTTGGGAGCTGGACAGAAATCTCTGATTTCGTTGTCCTGCCCCCGCAAGGAGAGCTAGGATTCATAAGAGCATAAGCCCTTATGAATTCAGATCTCTACTGCGCCTCTTAACATATTTTACTTACATTACGCACCTCTAAGAATGGATTTTCGTTGTGGTCTAGCTCCATCAAGCGTCTCGTGTCGACATTGAAAATTGATATATATAATTTATTTCAATAAGTTTTCATTCAACCTAACACACTATTTCCAATTAATTTTCTTGATGATATAACCGTTAAGTGATTACATAATTGTGATGACAATATTAATTTAAATGAACATTTTATCTAATAAGGATTCCCTTTTAATTTCTCAAAGATATTAAGAAAAGCATTTTTAAATGTGGGTACTTCAACTTTTTTAATCTTTCTGAGTTGATTTTTTTATTTTCACTTGATAACAAGGCATTACAGTTTGTCCCAATCAATATCGTCGACATCAATATATGGACTTTGATCTTTTTTTCGTTCATTTATAATGTCTATAATCCCATTGGCATGCAAATACAATGTTTCTTTAATACTTTCCCATTCTTTTAAGCTCATTATCACTGCATTGTCTTCATTATTATTACTACTTATAACTACCGGTTCAGAATGATGATTTACAAATTTGAGTAAATCATAAAATTCTTCTTTCGCCTTAGTAGGGGATACTCTATACATGTCCTTGTGTCACCTCACAGTTGTTAATAATATTTATGTTAAATATAACTAATTTCACAAGAAAAATCCTTTGTCAGATGTAACTCCGACAAAGGATAGTTCAATTACATAAAGTCTGCAAAGTGATCTCGATATTTCATATGTAGTATGGATCCGAGAACAAATAAGACAATAATGACACCAAAGTTATACAACGTGAGATGCCAGTGGTCGATAAAGTACCATTGATGGTGTAGTAGTGCTGCACGATATCCTTCTGCTAAGAAATAGATCGGATTGAATTTGATGATATCGAGCACGATACCTTCTGGCAAGTTAATGATAATATTCGATGCAAAGAATACGAGACGCATAATGGCCTGAATGATTTGTTGCGTATCTCGTACAATCACCCCAAGCGTTGAGGTGAAGAGTGCAATCGTCGTTGTCAGAACGAGCGATAATGGCACAAAGAATAATAACTGTAATGTATAGAGGTTCGGATAATATCCACCAATTGCACATAGTATCATTACGATGGCCAGCAAAGCGAGATGGCCGTAGAACCTACTTGATACGATATATGTTGGGATAATCGACAACGGGAAGTTCATCTTTGCGACTTGATTATATTTCATCGCGATGGATTTCGTTCCCTCTAAGATACCTTGGTTAACGAAGAACCACATGTTGATCCCCGCAAGTAACCAGAAGATAAATGGTACACCCTCTTGCGCATGACCTTGTCTAAAGCCTAGTCCGAAGACGAACCAATAGACAGCGATTTGAAGGGCGGGATTGATGAGTTCCCAGGCAATACCAAGGTAGTTATTTTTATTCGAAATCTTGACCTGGAACTGCGAGAGTCGGTTGATGAGGTAGAAATTCTTGAGATGCTCCTGTAATACTACCCACACTGCTTTCATAAGAATAAACCACACTTTCAAATGTTTTCACTAATCATTTATTAATTTTCACACACCACATCATGAACTGCCACAATATGTATATCCCCTCATGATCGTGAAATGAGTATTTCATTAGTTCAATTACAACTTTTTATTATAGCAACTTATACGCTAAATTTCTCACAATATCATTCTTATTTTAACAATCCATCATTCATAGCGTAAATTATTTTCCGTAAAAGTAAAACCACTTCTCTACCGTAAAGCCATAACAGTACAAATTCACCACAGTAGAACAATTTGTAACAAATTAACGCCTCATCAGATGAATACATTTAACAACCTTCATTATATACTATATAATTGTATTAATCAGAACTAAGGAAGGACAATATTATGAACGTTTCGGTTACTATCGACCATGTCTCCAAAGAGTATCGTATTTACCGTAATAATAAAGAACGCATGAAAGATGCTCTCATCCCTAAACATAAGAACAAGACGTTCTACGCGCTCAATGACCTCTCTCTAACCGCTTATGAGGGAGATGTGATCGGACTCGTAGGTATCAACGGCTCTGGTAAATCCACGCTCAGTAACATGATTGGTGGATCACTCATGCCCACACACGGTAAGATTAAGCGCAATGGTGAAGTTAGCGTGATTGCGATCAATGCAGGACTCAACAATCAACTAACAGGTCTTGAAAACATCGAGTTCAAGATGCTTTGCATGGGCTTCACACGTAAGCAGATTAAAGACTTAACGCCTGAAATCATCGAGTTTAGTGAGCTAGGCGAATTTATCTACCAACCGGTTAAAAAATATTCCAGTGGGATGCGTTCGAAACTCGGTTTCTCTATTAATATTACGACGAACCCAGATATTCTCGTCATTGATGAAGCCTTATCTGTCGGAGACCAAACCTTTGCTCAAAAGTGTTTAGATAAGATTTACGAGTATAAAAAGCAAAATAAAACGATCTTCTTTGTCAGCCATAATATGAGCCAAGTACGTCAATTCTGCACGAAGATTGCTTGGATTGAAGGCGGCGTACTTCGCGAATATGGCGATTTAGATGACGTCCTACCACAATACGAGAAATTCTTGAAAGACTTTAAAAAACTATCTAAAAAAGATCAAAAAGCGTATAAAGATCAACTTAATGATTCACGTTTCGTGGTGAAATAGAGAGTGAGACAGAAATCGCTATGATTTCTGTCTTATTCTTTCATACAAGAAATATCCCCCTCTAAACCCTCTCCTCCCTTAAACTAAACTCACCTTTTCCACTCAAATTCTTCAAATTTGTGAACAAATTACTTCCATTTTCTACCTTAATGTATTATTATAATAACTGAGTCGTATTTGAGAATGTTTCTCATTTACATCACGCTCTATATTTTACACAACGAGGTGATGCTTTATCGCTGCAAGTAAAGCTCAAACATTCGCTAACCTCGTGCGCAAATATCGTAAAGCGCATATCGGTAAAGGGCCTGAACACATTTCAGTCTTCTTTAAAGACAATTGGGCCATCGTGCATATGACAGGTAGTTTAAGCAAAGTTGAAACATTCTATTTGAGAAATGATGCATATCGTCGTATGCTGAAGGATGGACGTACTGAAGAAGTGAAAGATTTGTATCGCAATAATCCTCCTGTAGAAATGGAGGAACTCGTCGGTGCAAAGTTCTTGAAACTCTTCACAGATGTTAACTTAGAAGATGACGAAGTGGTTTCTATCTTCGTCTTTGATCGTAATATTGAAGAATAATTCATTATCGCCATTCGTGCGATACGCAATATAAATAGATAGAGAATTCCTAACAACTATATAGCATAGGGATTGGTTACAAAGTACCTGGTGCTGTTTGGCTACTCCCTCTTTGATAAGCGTTGATTTAACTTTAACCCATTCAAGGAGGTGGTATGCCAAATTAGTCCAGGTACTTTTTTGGTTTGCAGAAAAACCATATTAATGCTCAATCGTAACTTTTGCATTCACGCCAAATCATCATTTTACTAGGAGTGTTTATACTATGAAAATCGTAGCATTATTCCCTGAAGCTGTAGAAGGCCAAGACAATCAATTACTCAACACAGATAAAGCAATTGGTTTGAAATCATTTTTACAAGACAAAGGACATGAACTCGTTATCTTGAAAGATGGTAAAGAGGATTTAGACAAACATCTTGAAGATATGGAAGTCGTAATTAGCGCACCGTTCTACCCTGCTTATATGACGAAAGAGCGTATCGAGAAAGCGCCTAACTTGAAACTTGCAATCACAGCAGGTGTCGGCTCTGACCACGTGGACTTAGATGCAGCGAGTCAACACAATGTGAGTGTAGTCGAAGTGACAGGAAGCAATACCGTGAGTGTCGCTGAACACGCTGTGATGGACTTACTCATCTTGCTCCGTAACTATGAAGAAGGTCACCGTCAATCTAAAGAGGGTGAATGGAACCTATCTCAAGTCGGCAACGATGCTTACGAACTTCAACACAAGACAATCGGTATCTTCGGTTTCGGCCGTATCGGTCAACTCGTAGCTGAACGTCTTGCACCTTTCAATGTAACGATTCAACACTATGATCCAATCAATCAGAAAGACAACGAACATTCTAAATTCGTGAAATTCGACGAACTCGTTAAGACAAGTGATGCGATTACGATTCATGCTCCACTTACACCAGAGACAGACAACCTCTTCGACGACAGTGTGCTAGCTAAGATGAAAGACGGTAGTTTCTTAGTTAATACTGCTAGAGGTAAAATTGTGAACACAGATGCACTTGTGGAAGCGCTCGAAGACAAACATATCCAAGGTTATGCTGGCGATGTGTGGTATCCACAACCTGCCCCAGCAGATCATCCATGGAGAACAATGCCTCGTAACGCGATGACAGTCCACTATTCCGGCATGACTTTAGAGGCTCAAAAACGCATTGAAGACGGCGTAAAAGACATCTTAGACCGCTTCTTTAACGACCAACCTTTCCAAGACAAAGACGTGATCGTTTCTGGCGGTCGTATCTCTAGCGCAAGTTACAATGCTAAAAATGATTAATAAGTCCTTGATGCAATCATTTCAGTAAACTTTAAACCTTTGACCTAAAACAAATATGAGAGCATCTCATATTAAATACAAGTTCACCTATCCTTTCCCCTTTGAATAATGATATTGTGGCGACAGAACATATCGGGACATGTTACTTCGCCATAAAAATAAAAAATAGATATCCATCCTCAAACAGCCGTTCCATCATCAACGTGGAACGGCTGTTGCTATCTTCATTATTCACTTAGTTCTGTTTCTTAGATACGCGTTTTTTATGTCACGATGTTCACTTGGACAAGATATAAAGCGCGTTTAATTCCGCCCTATCTTCTGCTTAACCACTTTATAAAGGAAGATTGGAACATTTTTAACACGGCCAATACGTTTCCAATCAATCAGCAGACGATACACCCATTCTAGATTGAGCTTGCGGAAGAGCTTCGGTGCCCGCTTCTTCGTACCGCTAAACACCTCAAGTGATCCACCAACGCCCATCATCACCGTGTGGGTAAAATGCTGAGCATAACGCTCGAGCCACTCTTCCTGACGTGGATAGCCCATCCCTACGAATAAATAGTCAGGGTCAAACGCGACAATCTCGTCAGCGATGCTTTGATCATGAACATCGATATAACCATGATGCGATGCGAAATGGACATATGGGTATTGGGCCTGCAATTGCTGCTCGGCTAAGTCTACAATCTCAGGTTTCGAACCTAGCAAATACACGCGCTGTTGCTTCTCATTAGCTATTTGAATACACGTTTCCATTAGCTCGATTCCAGGTACACGCTCTTGCAACGGCGTCTTCAACATCTTGGCTCCCATTACGATGCCCGTACCATCTGGCACCACGTAATCCGCACGATTAACGAGCTGTTGATAGTCAGAATGTTGCGTCGCATAGTTTGCGATTTCTGGATTGGCAGTAACGATGAAGAGATTATCTCGATTGTTTTCACTCATAAAATGCATGATATTCTCTTTCATTTGTGTCATGGTCACATTATCAAAGTGTAATCCTAATACGTTGACGCGCTGGTCTTGATTACGATTCATCATATTTGTATCTCCTTAAAGCCTGCTTAAGATTAGGATTTCGCTCCACACGAAATCTCTCTATTATTCAACATGGATTGGTACTTTTACGTCATCCTACCAAAGTCGCAATGTCTTTTGATTATAAATAGCATATAATAGTATTATGTATTTTATAAAATGAAAGGATCAAACGATGCAGCAATTTAATGCTTTACTAACAAGCCACATTGACTTACAACTTTATATTCTCATCGGCATCGCTATATGTTATATTCTCGCACATCAGTACCGCACTAATTCTATATTGCGATACGTTGATGTCTGTCTTAATTACATCCCTGTACTCACGCACGAGTTTGGACATATCCTTTTTAATAAAATCAGCGGCGGTCGTGCTAAAGACCTCGTCATCGTCGTTTCACCTACTGAGCGTGAACAAACGTTACAACAAGGTTATGCAGTGACAAGTTCTGCTTCACGCTTGAGTCAAATCATCACGACACTTGGTGGATATATCATGCCGCCACTCATGCTATATATCGGCGTACTAACCATCAAACACGATTACGCGAGTTTATTCGTAGGTGCATATATTCTGATCTTTATTTACTTTCTGTTCTTAACGTCGAGAAAAGTAATGCCACTGATCATTCTCATTATACTTGCTGGTTTATTATATTTCATCTTTCAATACCATCAAGATTTACTGACAAGCCAGCTCATTAGCATAGTCATTCACTACATTCTCGGTGTGCTACTCGGCGAAGTGCTTCAATCTTCATGGACAATTATGCGCTTAACCTTTAACTCACGTATTACAGAGTGGGATGGTAGTGCCTTACGCGATCTTACACACCTGCCTGTCATCTGTTTCAGCGTGTTATGGATTGCTATTAACCTCTACACACTTTATACAGTATGGAACGTCCTATCTATAACTCAACCCTACTTCCAATCTTAAACAAGCAGGCTACGAGATTAAATCTGCGCGCAATTGCCCAGTCTCGTAACCTGCTTTATTCTTCTACATAAATATGTTTCGCATTATCATAGCTTAAGATGGTAGAAATATCTCCTTTGCTAATGATAATCACGTTATTGGTATCATCTTTACTTTCAATCGTAATCGTATCTCCAATAGAAATCTCCTTACTAGAAAGATAGATGAGTAATTCAGTGCGATCTCTCACTCTCTCAATCGTCACTACAGAACCTTCATCAAACTCGATTAAATTCTTCGTGTAAATCTCTTTATATTGATTGTCGCGCGGAATTACGCCGCCGTGCGGACATGTCTTAGGATAGTCGAGCACCTTGTCTAAACGTTCCACAAATAGATGGGACACGCGATGTTCTAGAATTTCCGCTTCTTGATGCACTTCTTCCCAATTATAATCCAACACTTTGATTAAAAATAATTCGATTAAACGATGACGTTTGATGATATCTAATGTATAAGTTAATCCCAAATCAGTCAGACGTACACCTTTGTACGGCTTTGTTTCGACATAATTTGATTTTTCTAATCGATTTAACATTTCACTGACTGAAGGTGGTTTGATATTTAAATACTGCGATAGCACCTTATTTGTCACATATTCAGTGTCTCCATGATGCGTTAAGATGGCTTTCAAGTAGTCCTCTTTCTCTTCAGTTAGCATGCTTTCACCTCTCAATGTGTTCACCTTATTGTATCACGAAATAACTTGACACGCTAAAAGTTCGTAGTATATTATAAAATAAATTAGGTTAACCTAAAAATTTTATTAAGGGGGTTAAATATGCTTGAAGTAAAGAACTTGAATTTAAATTTAGGGAATAAACACGTGCTTCAAAATATTAACTTTGAAATCCCGTTACATGGGGAAATCATCGGAATTATGGGACCTAACGGAGCAGGCAAATCTTCGCTCATCAAATCTATGATTGGAGAGTTCAAGGCTTCTGGTCTCAGCAAGATGAACGATAAACCCACAACGGAACAACTTAAGAATATTACTTATATACCACAAAAAGCACATATTGATTTAGACTTCCCTATTAACGTAGAAGAAGTTGTAGTGTCAGGCGCTTATCAAGATTTAGGCTGGTTCAAATGGGTGACGCCTAAAGTGAAAGCGAAGTTAAACACATTATTGGAAGAACTGGAAATTGAAACATTGAGAAAGCGACAATTGTCACAACTCAGTGGCGGACAATTACAACGTGTGCTTATCGCACGCGCACTCATGTCAGACAGTTCGCTTTATCTCTTAGACGAACCTTTCGTGGGAATTGACTTCCACAGTGAGCAACTCATCATTCGTAAGATTCGTCAGCTCAAATTACAGAACAAACTCGTCTTAATCGTCCATCACGACCTGTCTAAAGCTGAGGACTATTTCGATAGAGTCATGTTACTGAACAAGAATTTACGCTATTTTGGCGAAAGCAAACAAGCGACACAACCTGAAATACTCAATGATGTATTTCTCAATCAAGTCGGATAAGAAAGGAGTATACTCGTGGATTTCATTCAACATTTGTTTGATTATCAATTCCTCAACCGCGCACTCATTATGTCAATGGTTGTAGGTATCGTTTGTGGCACAGTAGGCAGTATCATCGTCCTACGTGGATTGTCACTGATGGGAGATGCAATGAGTCACGCCGTCTTACCTGGTGTAGCACTCTCCTTCGTCTTTCAAATTCCAATGTTTGTCGGCGCACTCATCACTGGGATGCTAGCCAGTGGATTTATCGGCTTAATCTCTGACAAGAGTAAGACGAAAGCCGACGCAGCGATTGGTATTAGCTTCACAGCATTCTTAGCCAGTGGGGTCATCATCATTAGCTTAATACATAGCGCGACAGATCTATACCACATCTTATTTGGTAATCTGCTCGCCGTAACGCATGGGACATTCTGGTCCACACTGATCGTTAGCTTAGTCGTACTCGCGCTCATCATCATCTTCTATCGTCCATTAAAGATATCAACGTTTGATGCGACATTTAGCCGTATGAGCGGTCTCAATACGACATTTATTCATTATTTCGTGATGCTATTGCTTTCATTAGTTACGGTAGCAAGCATTCAAACTGTAGGGATTATCCTTGTCGTAGCTTTACTGATTACACCCGCTTCAACTGCTTTTTTAATTTGTAAAAAGCTACACACGATGATGATCGTGGCAAGTATTATCAGTATTGTTAGTTCAATTGTAGGACTTTATTTCAGTTATATTTACAACATTCCAAGCGGCGCGACAATTGTGATTTGTGCATTTATTATTTATCTCGTTGTCTTCGCGCTCCATAAATTGAATTTACCAATGAAGAAAGGAAGCGTATCATGAGAAAGATTATTACATTTTTACTCATAGCAGTCTTATTCCTGGCTGCATGTGGAAACAATAGTTCAGGGGATCAACATCACGATAGCAAACACAAACTCAAAGTCGTCACTACCAACTCTATCCTATACGATATGACGAAAGAAGTCGGTGGCGATAATGTCGAAGTACACAGTATCGTACCAATTGGGCAAGATCCGCACGAATACGAAGTGAAACCGAAAGACATCAAAGCCTTAACGGATGCAGACGTAATCCTCTATAACGGTCTGAACTTAGAGACAGGTAATGGCTGGTTTAAAAAAGCTTTAGATCAAGCAGGCAAATCTGAAAAAGATGACTCTGTCGTGTCTGTTTCCGACAAAGTGAAACCGAATTACTTAAAAGGTGCTAAACACATCGATTCTAATCGTGATCCACACGCTTGGCTCAGCCTATCTAACGGTATTAAATATGTAACAAGTATTCAAAATGCATTAGAGAAATACGATAAAGATCACAAATCAACGTACCAAGATAAAGGCGACAAATATAAAGAGAAATTAGATAAACTCAACAAAGATAGTCACAAGAAATTTAAAGATATTCCTAAAGATCAACGCACGATGATTACCAGCGAAGGTGCCTTTAAGTACTTTGCACAAGAATATGACATCAATGCCGGCTATATTTGGGAAATCAATACTGAAAAACAAGGAACACCTTCTCAAATGAAGCAAGCTATTCATTTCGTTAAAGATAATGATGTGAAGAACTTGCTCGTTGAAACAAGTGTAGATGAGAAGAGTATGAAGAGTCTTAGCGAAGAAACAGACAAAGATATTTACGGTAAAGTTTATACAGACTCTATCGGCAAGAAAGGAACAGATGGTGACTCTTATTACAATATGATGAAATCAAACATCGACACAGTACATAAGAGTATGAAATAACGTTGAACATAAGTGTGAAGTAAACTCAATCACAATAGAACTATATATTACTGCTTAAAGATTCACCCCCAGGCAGTACTATCCTCCTACTGCTTGTTAAGGTGCTAATCATAAGTATAAATAGTCAAAGCATTACCTTGTTCCGGCTAACTGCAGTCTCCACCCTGATAGTTGGCGGGGGCAATGGTACTATAAGTCAAATACCCCTTTGACAGTCACTTAACGTAGACACCGCTCCCCTTTAACAGGTGCTACGTTAAGTCAATAATTCTCCTAAGGTAATAACATTCCGGGCTATGAACCTCTTCATTGAGGTGAATAGTCCCATATCGTACGTACCCTCCTAATACATGACGTACGATATGGTGGTATTCAAGCCTAGATAATCTCTCAACTCCAACGACGGTTCAAATCCTCCCCCGTCGTTGGAGTCATCTTTTTGATAATGCCCATATAAAAACACTTTCGCCCGTCATCCTGTCTTATCTCGACAATAACTTCAGAGCGAAAGTGTTTCTTTATATTATTTAAGTTAAACTATCTACTATAATCATCTCATCGTAGTTGATTGCTTCTCGAATCTTCAACGCCGTCGCCTCACTAATTTCATCTTCATCTGTCAATTGACTGAGCAAGCGACGTTGTTCTTTCAGAGCGACAAGCTTAATCTTCGTAATAGAGTTCTCATTATTTGGATTAAAGAAGTTGTCAGGCGTTAAGTTATCAATTCTCACGAGATACGCATCACAGACCATACCGACTTCTAATTTGTTGTTCTCTGTCGTTTCTTTACTCAAACGACTCACAACATGGTAGTGCACCGTACGCATAACATTAGAAATTTCGACTAAGTTGTCCGCGATAGAGAGTGAAGAGGCTGCATTGGTACGCATGCGTTTACGAATACGTTTTTTCAAGAAATAACCTCTTATTCCCACGATAATTCTTTGGATTAACGATGCTTGTTTGTAAACTTGTGTACGTTCTGCATAGCGTAAGTAGTTGTCGAGCACGTTAGATGTGATGTCACCATTTTCAACTAATTTATTTAATGTTGCATTTTCAACATCAAATGCGAGTTTTTGAAGACGTTGCAATTCTTTCGAGTTCTCGTCTTCGTTCTCTACTGTTTTTAAAAAGGCTAATTTATCATGATATTCCTTAATGACGTTACCATAACGATAACTTGACTCTGCCGTTGATTTCTTATTCAACGAATCAATCACATGTTCTAGGATAAAGATACGCGCTTGTTTGAAGTTCATACCTTTAATCTTAGGTTTCTTCGCATTTGGTGTAATCAGTGGTAAGACCACTTGCGCCATCACTAAACTAATGATGACCATTCCTGAAGCGATAAAGAGTAAATCATCGCGGAATGTAAATTTATGATGATCCGCTAAGACGTACGGTAGCGTCAATGCGATAGCTAGTGAAATCGTACCGTGCACACCACACAACGTCATAAGGAAAGCATACATACTCCGTTTAGGCGGCGTCTCAGTAGGATTATAGTTATCATCATTCTGCGCCATAATCTTCTGGAATGGACTGATGGGTAAGTAGAAATACGGATAGAGTACGTAAACCCATAAGAATCTGAATAGATATACGGCTAAAGCGATTAAAGCTGTGACGATAACTAAGAAGAGTAAGTTATGTGGTTCGTACCTCACAATCTTCTCGATAACTTCAGGAACGAGGAAACCAAGAATGGAGAAGACGAAACCGTTAAGCGCATAACTCAAGATATTCCACGTGTGGTTGTAACTCATTTGTAATTGTGTACGTGCTTGTGCGATACGATCACGTTCAAAGCCGTGGACGAGTCCTGCAACCACTGCTGCGATGATTCCAGACGCATGTAGCATTTCAGCAACAAGATATGTTACAAATGGCGTCAGCAACTGGATAAACGTAAACATGTTCACATTCTCAATACCCCGGTGTGTCAGTGTGATTCTAAATCGAACGAGTACGACACCGATAATCAGACCGATGATAAATCCGCCGATTGAAGAGATGAGAAATTGTTCTACTGCATTGAATATTGAGAATGCACCAGTAATCAAGGCAGCAACAGATATTTTAAATGAAATGATACCTGCAGCATCATTTAATAAAGATTCACCTTCAAGAATCGTCATTGCACCTTTAGGTAAGACTTTGCCTTTAGTAATCGCTTGAACCGCTACTGCATCGGTAGGACAGAGGATGGCTGCGAGTGCGAATGCAGCTGCAAGTGGAAGTTCTGGCCAAATCCAGTGCACAAATAGTCCAACTACGATGACCGTAGTCACTACTAGCCCTAAGGCCATCATCAATACCGGTTTGATATACCGTCTTAAATGAACCCTTGAGACGTGTACCCCTTCTACGAATAGCAGTGGCGCAATGAGTGTTAACATGAACAGCTCGCTATCAAAATGAAATTCAACTGGAATAGGCGTGAGATAAAGTAACATTCCCAAGATAATTTGAATAAACGCAAGTGGCACCTTTGGTAAGTAGGTATGTACAAGTGAGCTCACGATAACGAGCGCTAAAAATATGAGTATCGTTTCAAAAATTTGCAAAGTTTCACCTCTTTTCAGTTCACTATTTTTCTTTATAATTGCTGAGGTTGAAACACAGAATATTTCAATAATTAATAACTTTTAAAGCGAGATCTGTCAGCTCCCCTCATTCCATCAAATACAGATGCGTGTCGTCTCCTCATCACTCTAATGACACGCACTTTAAGGATGGAAACCATTCATTCTTAACGCTTTAAGATAAGAAATACTGTAGCATTTCAGACAATTACATTCACTTAATATTTTATCATCATTTTTATGCATATTTAAATGTGATGCACCATTAAATATAGTTCTATCCACTATCAATCCAAAGCGGGAGGAAAGCCGATCTAATTCGCAGATGAAACTTACATTGAGATAGACTTCCTCAACTTTGAACATGTATAAAGTTCTAAATCTTTAACGGTCATCGAAATCTTCGTGTTCTTTACGATAATTCTCTAAACGGCGTTCTTCACGTACTTTCGCACGCTGCTTCAACTCTTCAAAGGTGTTGTGTTCACTCGAACTTAAGAGAATATCTGCCTGGCGTGGGCCGTCCTTTCTGCGATACATAAACGCCCCTGTACGATAAGCCGCTCTTGAGATGAGATGTCCACCTACCGGAGAGGTTAGGTTGATAAAGATCAGTGCTAGAATTAAACGAACACTGAGATAACCTTGTGTGGTCATAAAGTAAATTAAGACTCCGACAATCGTAAATAATACAGATAACGTTGAACTCTTCGTAGCAGCATGACTCCGCAAGAAGACGTCCTGAAACTTGATTAACCCTATCGCACTGATGAGCGCGATGATGCTTCCTAAAAAGAGTAGTATCGCTGCAATGAGACTAACGATTTCGCTTATTTGAGGCATGGAAGACCTTCCCTCCTTCGATGAATCGCGAAATAGACACAGAACTAACAAAGGAAATAATCGCGATTAACAAGATGGAATCAAGGAATGAGAATGTACCATAGAGTACGCTAATCACACCGACAATACTCATGAGAATGGCACTTGCTGCATCAAAGGCAACAACGCGGTCAGCTGTTGTTGGCCCTTTAATTAATCTAAATAACGTAAGGAACAGTGCGATGCCAAAGATGACGATCGCACTTGTGATAAAGAACGTTGTAATGTGTTCAATCATCGTGCCACCTCCAATATGAGATCTTCGTACTGACGTATACTTTTCAATAATTTCGCTTTCTCTTCTTCAGAGACATCTATCGCATGAATAAAGAACTTTTTCTTCTCATCAGAAATGCGAATGACGGTCGACCCTGGGGTAATAATGACGAGTATTGTCAGAAAGGCAATTTCCCAATCATTCTTCAGTGACGTTTCATATGTCACCATCCCCGGATTCATATCACGCGTTTTAAACAAGATGTAATTAATAATCGATAGACTTGAAGTCGTGAGTTGATAGAGATACACAGCTAAGAATTTAATCGCGACCCAGACCTTTTTCAGATAAAATTCTTGTCCGAAGAAACGGTGAAGAATATAAATCACAATCACACCGATTAAGTAACCCGCAAAGAAAGTTGAGAACTTAAAGGACTCTTCATCTTGGAATAAGACCCAAAGAAAAGCAATGATTACATTTAGGACGACTTGTCTCATCTCTTATGCGCCTCCTTTAATAAATGCGGGTTCACTAACTTCGTATAATTATCCGGATTCATATTCATCTTCGTCGCTTGGTCAGTCACTTTGAATAATAGCGGTGCTGCGAGTCCCATAACGAGGACCACCGTCGTTAAGATGCCAATCAGCCACTTACGGTAACCTTGAAGTGGATTAAACTCTACACGCTCTCCTTCCGCTGAATGACCTGAATACATCTTGAAGTAAATTCGGAAGAGACTATACATTGCGAGTAAGCTCGTAATAATCATGAGCGCTAAACCAATATAGTTACCATTTTCAATCGCGCC
The DNA here is from genome assembly GCF_026659735.1 of Staphylococcus pettenkoferi. Taxonomy (GTDB): domain Bacteria; phylum Bacillota; class Bacilli; order Staphylococcales; family Staphylococcaceae; genus Staphylococcus. The sequence goes on from NZ_JANSKK010000013.1 coordinate 128,229, forward strand.
CTTAAAGATATAAATCTTACCAGGAAAGCCACTGAAAGGCGGTACACCACCAATCGCGAAGATCATGATGATGAAAGCGACGCCGAAGAATGGCTCACGTTTAGCTAGACCGTGAAGATAACTATAATGTTGGCGACCACTCATATAAACGAGAGAACCGATAATGAAGAATAGTAACGTCTTCACTACAATATCATTGGCTAAATAGAAGATGGCGCCACTCACGCCAGAGAACGTATTACTTCCTAGACCTAAAATAATAAAACCAATCGACAGAATAACTTGGTACGCTGCAATCTTTTTAATATTAGTGTAAGCAAGCACACCGAAAGCGCCGATCAACATCGTAATACATGCCAAGGCGACGAGCAGTTCGTGTGTAATCTCTGGATGGTCATTGAACATCAGTGTAAAGAAGCGAATCAATGCATACGCCCCGACTTTAGTCATCAATGCCGCAAAGAGTGCTGCCAGCTCAGTGTTGAGTACGGAATAAGCTTTAGGCAGCCACATGAAGAGCACTAATGCAGCTTTCGAACCAAAGGCCACGAGGAAGATGATAGCGATGATAACCACCGAACTGGCATCTTTCATATCATCTAATCGTTGGGCCACGAGCGCATAGTTCAACGTGCCTGTCAGTTTGTAAAGCAAGCCGATACCGAGCAACAGTAACCACGAACCGATGATGTTCAGCACGACGTAGATAATCGCTGCTCGTAACTGTTCAACGGATTGACCGAGTGTGACGAGCACGAATGACGCGAGTAACATCACTTCGAACATGACGTAGATGTTAAATAAATCTGCTGTTAAAAATGATCCGACGACGCCTGTTGTAAGAAAGAGTATGAAACTCGGTAAGTAGTAACGAATCGCACGTTTCTCAGCTCGACCGAAACCATAGGCGATGATTAATGTCACGACGAAACTAGACGTCGTTACCATCAGTAAGCTAAGCGTATCGCCAACAAACTGAATACCAAATGGTGCTCGCCATCCACCGAAATCAAGCACTAAAGGATGGGTGCGCATCACATGGATGAGTAAATACACTGAAATTAAAGTTGAAACACTCATCGTACCGATGGATAGAACACGTGACAACAGACTATTTTTACGTGTAAAAACTAAGATTAAAGCACAAATGACTGGAAGGAGTAGTGGCAAGATCAGTAAGTTATTCATCTGAGTTGTCACTCTCCTTTCTCAATACATCAATTTCGACTTCTTTCGTCACGCGGTAAGTACGGTAAACGAGTACGAGCAAGAACGCGGTCATACCGAAACCGATGACAATCGCTGTGAGTACGATGGCTTGAAGTAAGGGGTCAACGAAGTGCTGTGTCCCTTTACCAATCAAAGGTTCCGACATGTGACGACCATAGTGCCCCATACTCATAATAATCAAGTTACCGGCGTGGGTATAAATTGAAATCCCTATAATAATGCGTATTAAATTGACCGACAGTATCATGTAAGTACCGATGAAGATGAGGAAGCCAATCACCATGAGTAAGATAATATTCATGAGCGACCACCACTCATCGATAACATGACTGTGACGACCACACCTACGACCGTCAATAAGACGCCCGCTTCAAACAATGTCACTGTTGTCAAATGAAGCTCACCCAACAAAGGAACGTGGGCAGCAATTGACGTTTGATATAGGAATGGCTTGCCGAAGAAGATCGGTCCAATTGCCGTCGCTATTGAAAGAAGTGAACCGATAATCATAAAGATACGGAAGTCTATCGGCAACGAAACGAGTACTTGCTTCACATCAAAGGCTAAGAACATGAGCAAGAACGCGGAACTGAAGATTAAACCTCCGATGAAGCCACCACCTGGGCTATCATGTCCGGCTAAGAACAAGTAGAAACCAAACGTCAATAAGATGAAGACCACAATCTTCGTGACTGTGCGTAGTACAACATCATTCTCTTTCATCTTGTCCCCTCCGATCCTTAAAGTTGAGTAATGTATAGATACCTAAACCAGTGATGATGAGCACCATACCTTCGAATAACGTATCAAATGCTCGGAAATCACCAAGAATAGCATTGACGATATTTTTACCACCTGTGAGTGCTTTCGCATCGTGATAGAAGGTGGAAATCGTCGGCATGCTGTCACCTTGTTGCGCGATAAAGACGAGTGTCACAACAACCACGGCCATAATCAACGATACAATAATCTTCATGAGTTCGCGGCGTTTGTGTACACGTCCTCGCGGAACGTTTGGCAAACGCGAGAAGCTCACGATAAAGAGAATTGTCGTAATCGTTTCAACCACAAGTTGTGTCAGAGCTAAATCTGGTGCTTTCATAAGGATAAAGAAGATTGTGACACAATAGCCGATAATGCCGTTGAGAATAACCATCGTGAGTCTCTGACGAATAAAGGTCAATGCAATTCCTAAAGCAATGACCACGATGAGCGTGATAACTTCAAGAGGACCGAAATCACTGACATGAATTTGATGTACTTTCGGGAACCCTGTTCTGTAGAGACCATAGCCAATCAATACCGCAAAGAAGAGTAATGTCCACACGATGTAATGATTCAAACGGTTGTTCATTAAACCACGAATACTATAGCCTGAATAACGCTCGAAACTGTCATAAACACGTAAGTAGAGACGTGTAAGAGATAAATCTTTACCTCGTTGTGCAAGTCCAATCCAATCGACTTTAAATACAGCGATGAGCCCGACGATAATGACAATCGCACTCATCAATAGCGATAAGTTAAAGCCATGCCATTGAGAAATCGTTGGTGCGACGTCTTTAATTGCCGCCTTGCCAGAAATACCTTGTAAAGCAGGCACTAACACATAGGTTGTTAAAATGTTTGGCACGAAGAAGATGACCGGTAGACAAATCATCATAATCGTTGATGGTAAGGCGAATAAGAACGGTTCGTGCGGGTTTCGAATAGGTAAGCGTTCATTTTCATAACTACCCCAGAAGACCGTTTTAACCATAAATAACGAATAGATAAATGTGAAAATACTTGCTACGACACCAATCACAACAACAACCACCATCAATAGTGTGTTGAACTGCGGTAAGTCATTCGCATTAAGCAAGCCTTCAAAGAACATCTCTTTACTCAAGAAACCATTTAGTAAAGGAACGCCACCCATGGATAGTCCAGCGAGTAACATCACGACATGAGTTAACGGTAAGACTTTCCGTAAGCCACTTAAGTTACGGATGTCACGCGTACCTGTTTCGTGATCAATGAGCCCTACCCCCATGAACAATGCGCCTTTGTATAATGCATGGTTGACGAGGTGGAAGAGACCGGCAAACAACACGATGACATAACTTTCCGTCAAACTATCATGCGGGTGTTGTGCATAACCTGCACCTAAGCCGACCATCGACACAATCATACCTAATTGACTAATCGTCGAATATGCCAATATCGCTTTAAGGTCATACTGTCGAATCGCATTCACCGAACCGAAGATCATCGTGATCAATCCAACAAATGTCACTGCGTATATGTACGTATTGCTCAACCCTAATACAGGAATAAAGCGAAAGAGTAAGAAGATACCTGCTTTAACCATCGTTGCTGAGTGGAGATACGCACTCACAGGTGTCGGCGCTTCCATCGCTTTCGGTAACCAAACGTGGAATGGAAATTGAGCTGATTTGGTAAAAGCACCAATCAATAACATGATGACGATTGGAATGAAGAGTGGGTGTTGTGCAATTTCATGGCGTTGCGCCATAATTTCAGTGATTGTGTTCGTGCCCGTCACACTATAGATCATAATAAAGCCTGTGAGGAGCGCTAACCCACCGAAGACCGTAATCATAAATGACGTTATCGCGCCAAATTGACTCGGCTGTCTGTCGTACCAATATGAGATAAGTAAAAATGAGGAGATGCTCGTAAGCTCCCAGAAGACGTACATGAGAATAGTGTTATTCGAATTCACTATTCCAAGCATACTCAACATGAATAGTAGCAAATAGATGTAAAAACGTGGAAGATGATCATGCTGCTTTGATAAATACTGTGTAGCGTAGAAAAATACTGCGACCCCTATTATTGAAATAAGTAAACTAAAGAATAAACTCAAACCGTCTAGTCGCAAATCAATGTTCACATCAAACGCGTTGAGCCAAGGCAACTTGATGTGAAGAATATGGTGCTTGATCACAGAGGGTATCTGCCAGATGAAATAGACCGCAGAAACCACGGGCGCAATCAGAGCAATATGTCCTGCAAACTGGGCTAACTTCGGATGTGTTAATGTTCCCAGCACGAGTAACATGATTAGCAAGATAGCACAGAACAAATAGATTAAACTCATGCTAGCCCTTCCTTTCTATCTTTGGCTTATGGCTGTAAATTTAGAGCAATCGTCGTCGTACTCGCTTGTTTCGAGATACCAATAAACTTCATCGTTTCATAAGTGGTTTGATGCCCTAAATATTTTTGAATAATCGATATTGATATTCCCGATTGATACGCATGATATGCAAATGTTTTACGTAAAGTTGTCAATCCGATATGACGCATGCCTAACTTATCAGCTGCTGCGTGAATGATACGGTACGCTTGTTGTCTCGACAATCCTTTATGAGTGCGGTTGGATTGGAATAAGAGCGCTTGTGAGTCAAGCCTCGTGTGATGTATGTAATTCGCTAACTCATCGCGCAATTGTTCAGGCAGTATGATATGGATATGCGTCGCCAATCCTTCTACCCAATAGGTCTTCACATGCCCTTCAGCATCAAGCACCTCATCAACGTGCAAGTTTAATAGTTCCGCCAACTTCACACCTGTATGTATAGCAAATTTAAATAAGAGATAATCTCGTTCGGACTTCTCTCGCAAGACCTCGTACATAGCTTGAATCGCTTTCAAATCTCTAATTGGATCCACTTGATTCATCTCAACCACCTCACTTTTTCGTAAAATGTTTCTTATTCAATGATAAACGATAGTTGAGTAACATCAAAATATTTTGTTTTTATTTTCACAAAAATAATTACCCTCTCACACGTTCCCCATCGATATATAGTGTGAAAGGAGGTGAGCACGATGAACAACATCACAGTTAGCCTTGTAAAAGTCACTCACAACGCAGACGGCAGAGCAGTTACATCACGACGTCGATTCACGAATCTCAACGGTAAAGCAACGAAGGAACAAATTAAACAATTTGCAGCCATCATTGAACAATTAACCGGAGAACAATTCGATTCTATTGAATTGACAACTACTACAAATGTTTACTAAAGGAGGAACCATCATGACTGAAACATTAGAACTTATCTTTCACGACGTTGCCAACAAACAATGCAAATTCACGATCAATAATGTCTTACAAGACGTATCGGAAGCAGTAGCGAGAGATGCGATGCAGAAGTTACTTTCTCTCGACATCTTACGCCCAAGCAATAACGTTCCAACTAAGATTGGTAGCGCACAAATCGTGAGCAAGACCACACGTAATATCTTCACTGATAAATAAGAATTAAAGTGAATAGAGAGTAGTTTGGGGAATGTTTCGCCCCCTACTCTCTCATTAAGAACATAGTTAAAGCGGAGCGCAGAGCTGAGTCTCAGTCCAGATTCAATACCTTGTGAATCGTTAAGCAGATAATACACTTTCGCATAACAATAAAGGCAGAACGACACGATTATCATTAACTCACCCATGATAAAAGTGCGTTCTGCCTTTTTAATATTTCTCACTTATATTTAACTATACTTTAAAATAGTTCACACGTCCGACGCTCCCTATATAAATACGACTAGCTCAATCCTCCTTCGACTGCGCCTTTCTTTCCTCTTGGCGCGGACGAATACGAACAGCGTCTCCGAAAAATATCTTTCTTTTACCCAACTTCTTACACAAAGCATAATGATCGAAGACTTCTTCTATTTGAGCTAAATTTTTATATGAACGTCGTGGATTTAACACATCTATGTACTGTTCTTTCTCTAGGTTGTGGTCAAGTCCAGCTCCGATGAAGAACGTTTCCTCATCAAGCAACCGTATAATTGATAATTTAGCCACTCTAATCATCACCTACTCTCGAACTTTCATCCCAACTCGATTGTCTTACTCTAGCTGTCTCATCCCTTAATTGATATATGATGTCACTGATAGCAGATGTACTCACCTCATACGCTGACTTACCATCCATGCTGTTACACATGTGCGACAAATGAAAGCACATAATAGAACACGCGCTTACTACTGAAATGCCCTTCTCAACAGTAAGGCCCAACACGCTTTTCAAATATCTGTTTAATATCATATTATAAACCGCACGCCTTTGTATACGACTTTGCGCAACCCTCTGTCCCTTTCACTTTGAACGCCCCTATAATTCTCCTCACATTTTCTATATAATGGGTTTATCTTAACTAGAAAGCGTGATCACATGTTATTACTCATGATACTGGGCGTAGCTGCAGGTATGGTCATCCCATTCCAAACTTCTATCAACTCACGATTAGGTGCTTATACCCATTCATCATTCTACGCATCAACGATTTCATTCTTCGTGGGTTCACTTTGTCTAATCATCATTAACGCCTGCATCAATCCACATATGCTGACACCATCTTATCTCATACATCAGGACTTTAACTTCTACTGGTTTACAGGTGGACTTCTAGGTGTCATCTTTTTAACCGGAAACCTATTGTTACTACCCCGTCTTGGTGCCTCACTCACGGTAGTGATGTCAGTAAGCGGACAGATTATCATGGGTGTCATCATCGATACATTCGGCTGGTTCGGTGCGAGTACAGAACCGTTCACTTTCCTAAAGTTTATCGGCATTCTGTGTCTCATTCTAGGCATCTTACTCATGAATTATGTACGTAATCGAACACATCATCATTCTAGACCTCTATCTTTCTATGTCTGGCTAACGATAGGCTTTGTCTTTGGCTTCTGTCCACCACTTCAGACGACGATTAACAGCACATTGGGTCAGCAAGTCCACTCGTCATTTCTCGCATCATTGATATCTTTCACTACCGGCACACTTGCACTCTTTATCCTGACACTCATCTTCCACCGCAGTTTAAAAGTGCACAAGCAACACGCACAACATGGGCGACTTCGTCCGTTCTATTTCATTGGTGGCTTTCTCGGGATGATCTTCGTCACGATGAATATTATCTTAATGCCTCATCTTGGTGCAGCTGTGACAACCATTGTGGGCATGCTAGGTCAAATGTTAATGGGCGTCATTATCGATCAATTCGGTTTATTAGGCACCCCACGCAACACAATTACCGTACGCAAGGTGTTAGGTCTCATTGCCATCATGATTGGCATTATACTTCTTCGTCTTTTTTAAAATGCTCATTTGCATAGATGGAAGACGTCGGCGCTCCTGCTCTAAAATTCTCTTTTTGAGAGACTTTTAGAGCATTTTTTGACTTTTGTAAAAATGTTATATAATTCAATAGAAAATCAATGACAAAGGAATAAGTTTTAGTATATACTAAGTTTACTACATCAAAAGAGGTGACCTCATGTCCAAGAAAATCATCATTACCACGGTAAGTCTCATTCTTGTTACTCTACTCGGCGTGGGCATTTATGGCCTCGTCGCCAACCAACCGACATCTGCACAAACCCCTGTTGAAACGATAACCATTCAGCACTCACCGCCTATCTCAGTCAATGGTCGACAAGAACCGACTGATAGCACCACGCTCAAATACGACGCCACGAAAGGCCACATTCATGATTGGTACGTCACTAATAATAGTTCCGTGAAAGCAGGTGACAAATTATTTGAGTATTATAATCCTGCCATAGAACAACAAATCACACATAAGCAACGTCAACTTTCTACGCTCGTGCACATGCCGAAACCCACGAAGGAAAGTAAAGCAACAAGCGACACACTACAAGCTGAAATCGACGAATTACAAACGCATTTACGCACGCAAGTCACTGCACCTATCAGCGGCAAGCTCACTCTCACGAATGAACACCCTTCTAAAGCCGGTGAACCTATCCTTTCGATTTATTCAGAACATAAAGTAATCAAACTCACACTCAACGAAGAAGAACTACCGCTCATTAAAGAACAGCAAACTTTAACGATACACGATCAGCAACACCAAACTTTCAAGAGTAAAGTTCAGCAAGTTAATGCCTTTCCTCAGAACTATCAATCTAAAGCTCGTACTTCTACGTACGAAGTCCAACTTTCAACTAAAGCACGTTACCCTGTTGGTACACACTTCAGTATAGAAATTCCGAAACAAACGATTCAGATCCCTACTTCTGCTTTATATAAAAAGGATTCCGTACTCGTCAAAAGAAACAATCGCTTCATTGAACGCAAAATTAAATATTACAAAACTGTAAAACATAACGAAATTATTGTTACAGAAGGTTTAAATATTAATGAAAAGATAGCCAAAAACACTAAAGATGTGGCATAATAAATTAAAAGGTGTTCTTTTAGTTTATTTTTCTTTTAAATTTAGGTCTTCCTTGTTTCTTATTTATCAAGTAATGAGCGAAAATAAGATTTAAAAATAATAATTCTTCTCAATTGTTGCTTTGTTTAAAAAATGAATATAACGGGAAAAATCTATTGTATTTCACATAGACCTTTTTGTTTACTTTCTAAATTTATTTAGTTATAATGAATTAAATAATAGCGTAGGTAATATATGTCTTTAATATTATCTATACCCATACCATGGGTGTCATTTTGCAAATAATATTTAAACAGAGATAGATACGATTGCAAAGTGATGAACACTTTACACACCGAATGGGCAGGCAAATGAGGAGGAATCAACATGGCAGTTAGTAAAATTAACGATTGTTTTGAACTTTTAGCGATGGTAACATACGCAGACAGATTGAAAGGTATTATTAAACGAGAGTTTTCAGTAAGTTTCGAAGAATTTGCTGTATTAACTTACATCAGTGAGCACGAAAGTGATGAATACTATCTTAAAGATATTATCAATCACTTAAACTACAAACAGCCACAAGTAGTTAAAGCTGTTAAAAATCTTGCTCAAGAAGATTACTTCGACAAGAAACGTAACGAGCACGACGAAAGAACTGTGCTTATCTTAGTCAACGCAAAACAACGAGAAAAAACGAACGAATTATTAACACGCGTTAACAATCGTATTAAAGAAGCTAACGATCAAAACGAAGTCTAATTCGATTCATTATACATGACTACCACTAGCATGTTCTCGTTGAACGTGCTAGTGTTTTTTTATGATTTCAAACCACTCTGAAACCTTTTTATCAACACAAAAAGAGTAGGACGGAAATCCTTATAGTTTCGTCGCCCTACCCTTCTAAAAGTAACCTCAGTTGACCGTTACTGAAATATCGGTCTTAACGGAATCGCGTCTCTACGGCACCTACCGCTTCGCAATACCATACACATATATTCAATTTATTTTCGTGAAGAAACACGAATCGTATAGTAAATAATAACGATAAGTAATAATATCCAAATGACAATTGAAATAAACTGTGCAATTGGTGCACTTTGAATCATCGCATCAATCGTCTTCTGACAAAGTAATAAGCCTAAACCAGTAAATTCAAGTCGTTTGTAATAAACACCAAAGATACTGAATAGAATACCAATAAAGAAGACAAATTGATGACCATATTTCGTAATAACATAGATGTTCATATCTAAATGAAAGGCATGTAATATAATGAGCGCTAGCGCTACTATGCCTATCAAGATGCCGATATACCTTTCAACCTTGTTGCTATAGAGGTAATTCTTCCTAATAATGCTCGCATAAATCGCAATCGACAGCGGCAACACAATGACACAATAGAAGATAGTGATGCCAGATGCAGCTTGGAATGGAACATATTGCTTATCGTATAAAAAGGATATCAATACAAAGTTCACGATAAAGAAGATGACTGGATTAAGTTGTAACGTAAATAAATTACGCTGAATCACCAAGATAATTTCAGCTGGTGACTTCCCACGATATTCAATATAATCTTTATCTACAGCTTCTGATTTTTTAAAATCTCGCTTTATTTTCATTTTAATATCATCAATGAGATTGGGTGACAAACCCTTATGTGTAAAGTAATCATTGATATTTTCAACTAATACCTTATCATTAACTCGCATAGTTTACTCCTTCAAATCGCATTATTTCATGTTGTTGAACGACGGTGTTAAATAAACAAAGCATTACTCCCATTGTAACACTTCATATACTGCCGGGATATAGTTAATACTTATCTCGACCCATTCGTATCTATGACTTGCTACTTTGCTTAGCGATTTAGCCTGCCACCTTCCTTGTAAAAGTTAAAGACAATAATCATTCGTGAGAAAAAGCCGAAACGACTCATATCTTCGTATGAGCCGTTCCGACTTGCAAATTATCTATTCTAATTACCTTATAGGAAGATTCTTAACGACTAATTTTCAGCTTAACTATTCTCCAATATCGATTCGATAAAGTTTGATATTTTTATCGTCTGGTGATTGTGAACTAAATTGATAAGAAGCACGATCATCTTGGATATAACCAAAGTTACCTGTCACGCTATTGTAATGCTCGCGTGTAACAGCATCATCGCTGAGTTGTTTCTTAACATCCTTGTAAGATGGACCATCTGTGTCATTGTAACTCATTGAAACGCGTGTGATGTGTCCTTTATCTTTCTTACCATCTGTAGTCACAACTAATTTACCATTGTCTTTATGGAATTCGTAAATATGTTCTTTACCATCTGCACTAGTTGAATAAACGGGATTCTTGTTCTCTTTAAGCACTGTTTGAATGGAGTCTCCTAAAGTGGCACCCTCAAGCGTCGTGTCACCTTGCTCAATTTGTTTCACACTATCCATCGAGTTTCCTGTCGCTGCATTTGCAGAAACAGACGCGATAGGTGAAATCGCTAATCCAGTAACTAATGTTGCTGCAATTAATTTCTTCATAAGCACTCTCCTTTATTAGAACAATGATCTCTGTGCTTATTTTGATTATACAACAAATGTTACTAAATTAACAGTGATATTACATTTAGATTACAATAGATTTTAATATTCTTTAGATTTATTACCGAAAGATTATATTAAAAAAAGGGAGAAAGACAGAAATCTATGATTTCGTTGTCTTTCCCCCGCAAGGCTGACTAGGATGATCAATAGCTGTTAAGCCATTGAGCGTCCAGACAGCTACTGCACACTTATTTTAATTTACAGTATGCTCTTTAAATCTCGATATACTTGCTTTATTGCACTTTCTTACAATAAGACAGCAATCTATCTGATTGCGTTGTCTTGCCCCAGCAAGCGTTCAAAAAGCATCAACCTTTGTTCTTCGCATATTTTACGCTAATACTACTTAGTGTGCGCCTTCAGGTTCATGCGCTTTAATAAAGTCTACAGCTACTTTTAAAAATTGTGTTCTTTCTTCAGCGAAGGGATATAGACCGGATTTCTCAAACACTTTAAATTGCGCATGTGGCACGTAATCAGCGACTTCTTTCGCTTCTACAATCGTCGTACGCTCTCCATGTTGCCCTGCAGTAATCAATGTTGGAACCTTGATTTCGCCTAAATAGTGACGAATATTGGTATTGATAAATGAATCGCGTACTGCTTGATTTTCATTATCTGTGTTAAGGCTATTCGTTTCACTAATTTGTTTGAGGAATTTCTTGCCTTCTCTTTTAGAATAATATAAGTGTTTATCTAAGAATTTCTCTTGTTTTTCTTCATCCCAATTACGAATTTTGTGTGCATAGTGTTCATAAAGACGATCTGCTGGCAAGCTATCTTCTAAAATCGTTGGGTTAACTAAATTAAGTGACGTTACCATATCAGGATACTGTGCTGCAAACGCCACAGCTACAGAAGCGCCAAGTTCATGTCCGATAATCGCACAATCATCTATATACAATTTATCCAAGAGTTGTTTGATATCTGAAGCATAATCTTCGAATTGGATCGATGTCAATTTATCTGAGTAACCGTGACCACGTAAATCTAAGAGTACAACTTGATAATCTCTACTCAATGCTTTTTCCAACTCAGTAAAGACTGAGAAATTATCGAAGGCTGTATGTAATAATAAGATGGCATTCCCTTCTCCAGTCGTTCTATAGTTTAATGTCACATCATCTTTCGTCTTCATTAAGTCCATGCGTCAATCATCCTTTCTGTTCTTCATCTAAAGGTAATATTTGTAATAGCTCTTCAAGCGTCGTTATCGTATAGTCTACTTCTTCAGGTAAAGGCTCTAGTTCAGCATCTTCTTCCTTGAACCAGACGCTCACCATGCCCATTGCACGCGCAGGGGCTACGTCGTTAAGTGCGTCATCACCGACATACATCGTTTCCTCAGGTTTCGTATCTAACTGCTCTAACATATCTTCAAATATTCTCGGATGCGGTTTTCGATAACCCACCGTTTGAGAAGTTGAGAGATAATTGATGACGTGTTCAATGCCTAGCGCATGGAGCCGATACGCTTTAATCTTAGATTTACCATTCGCGATAACACCCGTCAAATAGCCCTTTTCAGCTAACCGTTCAAGTGTGTATAACGTGTCATAGTACGGAAACACATAGCGGTAAAAGTGCATCTCGAAATCGTGAAATAGATCTTTCCAACTCAAGCGATCGATGTGGAAATCTTTAATAATTGCTTTGTATAATTCAGGTTTATCGTGATCTTCATCATCGTCGAGCTCTATAAATTTATTTTTAAAATCAGCAAGCTGAACACGAACTAAATAATCGTGAAAACGCTCGTATTGTTCTTCGATAAATTTATCGCGTGATTTACGACGGTCTAATAATGTGCCTTCCAAATCGAAGACGACCGCTTTAATTCGTGATAAGTCCATCTGACTCAACCACCTTCTGTTCTATTCATCTCGTCCGTTATTTACTGCGTCTTAACTATAACATGCTTCTTATGTATACGGATTAAATTATACTAAGAATCTCGATAGAAAGATACAAGCGTCTTCTTTCTATATCATTCTCCTTTACTGAGCTACTTAAACGTGTGAGTCCGAATATTTGTGCTCTGTCATTAACAAGAAGAACAGCACTGGAATACTAAAGAGTGCGAGAACGATACTTGCCGGTATTTGTATAGGATAGATTACAGTGGTACCAAGCCAATCTGCCAGTACCATGACACTTGCTCCGATGAGACAGTTTAATATCATCTGCGTACCTAACTGACTGGTACGATAAATACGGCGAACTAATTGAGGAATCACCATGCCGATAAAGCCAATAATTCCTACATAAGCAACGATAATCGCTGTAATCACTGAGGCGATGACGAGGGCGATATACGTCACTGTGTGATAACGCAAGCCAAGAGAGACAGCTTGTCGTTCATCTAATTGTAATAGTTTAAGTTGTGGCAGCATAACAAAGAGAATCATCAGTCCTACGATTAACGCTACAGCGATATAACTCATCTTTGTATACTCCGCAGCTGAGAAACCACCGAACATATAGTTGACGATGCTATTCATCTTGCGTTGATTCAAGACGATAATCACATAGAGAAAGGCATTGAATAATGCACCAATCATAATCCCAGAGAGTATTAACGTACGAATCGGATGGCCGCGAGACATGAGACGCGTCATTAATAGTACGAGTGCTAGCGTGATTAAACTGAATAGAATGGATGAGATGGGTATCAACAGGAAACTCAAACCGAGCGCCACAGCCACACCAGAGCCAAATGTCGCACCACTAGCCAATCCTAAGGTGAAACTATCCGCTAGTGGGTTGTTTAACAACGTCTGAAAGATGAGCCCCGCAAGTGTCAGACCTGCCCCTGCTAATGCCGCTTCCAACACTTTAGGAATCCGCACTTGGAACAGAATAGATTGCGAGAGTTGTTCATGTAAGTTGCCAATATCCCAAAGTAGGCCGACACTTATACTGATGATTAAGACGATGAGCCATATAATAACTGATTTCGCTTGTGACATAGTGCGTGATCACACCTCCTCGTTAGTGAGAGTATATCAAGAACGTACACTTTTTGGGTATGTAAACCAAAGTTTGGATAGTCAATTTTTTCGATAATGTAAAAGACTTTTGACATTTTATCTAGAGCTTGTTACGTTAACAATGTCAAAACTACTTTACAATTTGAGGTGTTTTTTCTTGAAAGTAATTGGTTATATCATTTTATTTTTAGCGTTTTTAGGATGGTCAATATTAACGAGTAAATATCTTCCCTCTCAAATTTCTGATGTAAAAAATAAACAACATCCTTTTGATGAACGTCAGCAGTATATGTTTGTAGAAATCATGGCTAAAAGTTTTTATACTATAGTTACTGCGATGTTGTTTATAACAGTAATGAAAATACTAGGTTTTTACAATGCTTACGCACCTATGAGACAGTTTGCAGAACATAACTTCGAATTTATCATGCTGCTTATAGCTATAATTTCATTTATTTCAAATTATATTTTAACTAAACGTAAATACACATCAAAGGAACATTAATATGAAAAATAAAATCCGTCATTATCGCAAAATTTATGGCCTGTCTCAAGAAACATTAAGTAAGAACCTCAATGTTTCGAGACAGACCATTAATGCCATAGAAAATAATAAATACGACCCATCGCTGACACTTGCATTTAAACTTGCACGTCAGTTTGATGTGACTGTAGACGAACTGTTCACTCCGTAAAGATAAAGTTGAGCGAATACAGTAAGATGGTCAGCGCGGTGAGCAGGAACGTAGTCGCATATTTAACGACCCGCGCTCGCCTATCCGAGTTCGTATCGCCACTTCTGAGAAACCTCTATCACCAAGTGCTTACGTCTTGTCTCCTTATACTCACACTTTCATTACTCATACAAAGCGTCTCGAAGTTCTTTCAAGCCTTCGTCTATACGTGGCCCTGGTCTTGAAATTTGATCGCCGTTGACTGATTTCACTTTACCGTCTTTAACGGCTTTTACTTGTTTCATACCGCCACGTTTCTCAACCATTTGTTTATATTCTTTGTCAGATTGTCCTGCAGTATTGACCATAATTGCTGGGTTTTGACGTATAATATCTTCTTTGCTGACTTTTTGCCAACCTTTTAAGTTATGGAAACTATTCTTCGCATGCAATTGCATTAACATATCATCAAAGAATGTCCCTTGTCCTGCTGTATAAAGGTCAGGGTCTGAAGAAACTTCCATAAACACATTCTGTTTCTTCTGATGATCCGGTACAGAATCGATGACTTTGTTCACTTTTTTCTTCGTATCAGACACGAGTTGATTCGCTTTCTTCTGCTTGCCTGTCACCTTTCCAATTTGTTTAAAGGAATCATAGACCTCATCAATTGTTTTCGCATCTTTCACATAGACGACTTTGACGCCATTTTTCTTCAAAGCATCTAGTGTATCTTTACTTGAAGATTTCTGTGACTCATGTGCTAAGATTAAATCAGGTTTCGCTTTCATTAACGCTTCTTTATTCAATTTCATCGCGTCAAATTGCTTTTTATTCTTCACTTCTTTCGGGTAGTCATCTACCGTAGAGACACCCACAATATCCTTGCCTAATCCGAGTTTGTATAACGTTTCTGTATTACTTGGCATCAATGAGACGATACGATGATAGTTCGCTTTGTCCTCTTTTGATGATTGCGAATCTTTGTCTTGATTTGAGCCACATGCCGTGAGGATGAGCAATGCTGCAATCAAGACGAACCATAGTTTATTTAATTTCATTCCATCTACTCCTTTATCCAATTTTTAAAAAGCACTTCCAATATAACAACGTCACTACTCAACTTCTTGAGTCATCTATAAAGTCGTCATCTAAAAAGGTGTAGCGCGCTTCCGTTTTACCATTAAAGTAATTTTTACCGAAATTATCTAGCAAAGCATGAAACTCGTTTGCATCCTGATTTGAAAAATGCGCAGGTAAGTCGATATGCCGCTTCAACTTGGTATAACTTTCTGTATTAGCATAGCCTAATTTCGACAAAATACGTCGTGTATAACTATCAGGAATCAATTCAACGCCATCAAATATGTATACCAACAGCACATCTGCCGTCTCTTCGCCGACACCCCGCAGCGATAAGAGCTGCTTTCGTAACGCATCGCCATAATGCGCTTTAATCTTGTCGTAGTCATAATCAAACTGCTCGAGCCATTGAAAGACTTCCTGAATTGCGCGACCTTTGTTCTTATAGAAACCGCTTGATTTAATAAAGGTTTGTAAGGTTTCTAGCGGAAGCTGTGTAATACGATAGGGATTTAAATCTGTTTCTTGAGCCAGACGTTCAATCGCATAGGCTGCATTACGCCAATTCGTATTCTGAACGAGTATAGCGCCGATGATAATCTCAATCTTACTTTCAGCAGGCCACCAATATTGTGGTCCCATATGGGCGTATAGTTTCTTGTACAAGTCCTCCAATGATAGTGTCATCGCTAACGCTTTCACTCCTTTCATGACAAAGTACATCTAAGTCTTTCATACCCCGGAAAGCCACAGACATAACAAAAGAGCGGGAACCGAAACTCTAATGATTTCGTCCTCCCGCTCCGAACTGACAGATTCGAACCTACTTACATATTCTCAGGTGCTGTGACACCTACAAGATGTAGCGCATTGCGTAACGTAATCTTCACTGTTTCACATAATGCGACGAGTGCTGTCGTTTGTGCTTCATCGTCTGTGAGAACTTTCTGTGCATTATAGAATTTATGGAAGTGTGCAGCTAAGTCTTGAATATAGTTCGTCATGCGATGTGGCGCACGATGTTCTGCCGCACTTTCAATCGTCGGTTCAAACTCTGCTACTTTTTTCAATAAATCAATCGCTTTGTCATTCGTAATTTGTGATAAATCTAACTCACCTGAAGTAGAGATACCACGTTCTTCTGCTTGTTGCAGAATGGAACAAATACGCGCATGAGCATATTGCGCATAGTAGACTGGATTATCTTGAGATTGTTGTTTCGCGAGTTCCATATCGAAGTCGAAGTGCGTGTCAGGACTGCGCATCGTCAAGAAGTAACGCGCTGCATCAATGCCCACTTCGTCCATGATATCGCGAAGTGTAATGGCGTTACCTGTACGTTTACTCATCTTCACTTCTTCACCGTTCTGCATTAAACGTACCATTTGCATAATTTGAATTTCAAGACGATCACTGTCGACACCGAATGTTTCCATTGATGCTTTCAAACGGTTGATATAGCCATGATGGTCTGCCCCGAAGAGATCGATTAAGACATCATTGCCACGTTCAATCTTGTCGTAATGGTAAGCGATATCTGGTAAGAAGTATGTGTAGTTACCGTCCTTTTTAATCAACACACGATCTTTATCGTCCTTGAAATCAGATGTACGTAGCCATGTTGCACCGTCTGCTTCGTAGGTATAGCCGAGTTCAGACATTTTATCTAACACAGCTTGAATGTCACCTTTCTCATATAACGTCGTTTCACTAAACCAGTTGTCGAAGTGGATGTTAAAATCAGCGAGGTCTTGACGCAGTTTCTCCATCTCATAATCGACACCGAGTTGTCTAAACGTCTTCAAGCGTTCAGCATCGTCAAGTGACTTCAACTCAGGGCGTTTCTCCGCTAAATCTTGACCAATCTCGATGATATCCTTACCGTGATAACCGTCTTCAGGCATTTCATGACTCGTATCCCCTAGCGCTTCGAAATAACGCGCTTCGATTGAGCGTGCGAGGTTCGTAATTTGGTTGCCGGCATCGTTAATGTAGTATTCTCGTGTCACGTCATAGCCTGCCGCATCGAGAATGTTAGCTAACGTATCACCTACAGCTGCATTACGCGCATGACCGATATGTAAGTCGCCTGTAGGGTTTGCGGAAACGTATTCTAATAAGATGCTTTCGTCCTTCGAAGTTTCAACACGACCGAAAGCTTCGTCTTTCTGAAGCGCTTCAGGAATCACTTCAGTTAAATACGTATTATCTAAGTAGAAATTGATGAAACCTGGTCCAGCGATATCGATTTCTTTAACGTGTGCTTGTGTCGTATCGAAGTTGTCCACGATTGCTTGTGCGATTTCGCGTGGATTTCGACGTGCAAGTTTCGTTAAGACCATCGCAATGTTTGTGGAATAGTCCCCGTTCTTATCATCTTTCGGAATTTCGACTTTGATTTCTGGAATTTCGTCTACGAGTTCTGCTTTACGGATGCTCGCTGAAATCTCTTCAATCAACGCCGCTTTGACTTGATCAATAATATTCATCTATTCTTTCTCCTTATACTGAATTTCATATTGATAGGTACCCATCTTCTCATCTGCTTGAAAGAGTTGATATTGTACTTTCAATTTGCCACCTTGGTCGGTCACATAATGCTTTATCGATTGTGTTTTGACAGTCAGAGGTATGCGCCCTGCACTCATCTCATAGAGCGTCGTAGTCTCTTGGCCTTCGATGAAATGCAGCTTCATATTAATATCGCCTTTGCGGATAATCTTGACGCCCTCTTCTTCAATCTTGAGCGTAACATTCACATGCGCATCTTCTACATCTTCTTCATAGCGGATGTACTCTGCACCTTTCTGCAGCCACGTACCTTCTGTTTGCGCATTGAAATGTTGCTTCTGACCGAACTGCTTCACGACTTGTTTCGTTTGGATGTCAACGTTATTCTCCATCCACGTTCACCCTCACTCTTATAGTATCGTCGCCTTCACTGTCTGCTTAGTCAAAGGCTTGATGTAAGTCATCTTTAGAGTTTGCCCACATTTCTGGGTTATGTTCTTGTAAAAATGCTTTGAGAATCGCTTTGTTCTCCTCACCAATTTGATCGATGACAATATGATATTTCATCGATTTATCCATCATATTCACGTGCTCAGGCATGCTCTTATATCCACGGCGGATACTCTTATTCACTAAGAGATAACATGCTGTAAGTCCTGCGTAATAAGGTCCTTGCTCGCTGCGTTCTGTCGTTACCCAGCACAACCAATACGGTTTCGCTTCGTCGCCTTCTACTGTCTCTTTGTCATTAATCCATTTGACACCCTTTTCAACTTCGGCGCGGGCGTGCATACCCCCAATGTCGATGAACGCTTCTTTATTCAACACATCGATAAATACAGGTGCGACATTATCTAAACTAATAGAACCAATATTCGTGCCTTTATGACCGTCAAGTGGGTCATTTTTAATAATATTGAACTTGAATCCTTTCTTGTCTGCCATCAACTTCCACCTCCGTCTCAGATTTTATAATCTATATCATCAATGACTTATACTTTCATAATAATTGTGTGCGCTGTTCATATATAGATGTCACAACGTTACTATATTAAAACATCTGAGTGCTTAGATTCAATCGTTTAATTCAACTCATTCAAGAGTCCAATAATAGCGTTACGCACCTCATCATCTTCTATATTCGCTATGAGTTCTTTAGGATAATATAATTTGTAGTCTTCACGATTGATGCCTGTAATACTTGAGATCACAAGAGACTGACTACTAATCTCTCTAATCTTGCCGTTGCGTCGCAGTAAGTGAATCGGCTGGCGATTAGACCCCGGTCGGTCATAATCATATGGTAAATCAGAGAACGATTCACTCACAAAGTAATAATTTGGATCGATACCGCCTTGGACAAAGAGATCTGTCAGTTCAGTAATCGTAATAATCGAACCATCAAACGGCATGTATTTAAAGAGATCACGATTGATAAATCGACGTGACAAATCACTGAGAATCGGGTCATCTTCATGAATCCATTTCTTCAAATAATACACGACGACCGCTTCATCCAAATCTACATATTCTTGAATCGTCATTTCGTTTTTAAAAAATGGAATAAAATCCGTCGGTGTCATTGTAAATTGATAACCTTCGTCATACAATTGTTTCGCCCGTCGCAAGCAGTTGTTCAACAATACTTCTCCACCACGACTCACTGGATGGAAATAAATCTGCCAGTACATTTGGTAACGACTCATGATGAAACTTTCAACGGCATGCATACCACTCTCTTTAATCAAGACCTCATCTTTGGAAGGTCGCATGAGACGCAAAATACGCTCCATATCAAACTGACCATACGACACGCCTGTAAAGTAGGCATCACGTTGTAAATAATCCATGCGATCCGCATCAATTTGTGACGAAATCATTGAGATGACCAGCTTATTATCATGTGTCTTATTAATGACATCCGCCACCTCTTGCGGGAAGTCAGCATCGACACGGCTCAGCACCTCATTCACCTCCGTATCACCCGTGATTATGGCTTGGGTAAAGGCTTCGTGGTCTGTGCCGAATATTTTCTCAAAGCTATGGGAGAACGGACCGTGACCTAAATCATGTAACAAAGCAGCACATAACGCTAAAGGGCGATCTGCGTTGTCCCAAGCCTCTCTACCGAAGAATGACTCGTCTATCATTCGGCGCACGATTTCATAGACACCGAGTGAGTGACCGAAACGGCTGTGCTCAGCAGTGTGGAATGACAAATACAAGGTGCCTAGTTGTTTAATTCGACGTAACCGTTGAAACTCTTTCGTCTTGATCAAGTCCCATATTAATTGGTCTTTCACATGAATATAGCGATGGATTGGATCTTTAAACACTTTCTCTTCCGGCAACTGTTTGAAAGCATAAGTCGATTGTGTCAAGTTGGTCCTCCTTTTACGATTGCGTTAAAGTCTTACGTAGCAGTGCGAGCTCCATGAGTTCACCGTACATCGTATGTTGATATACACGCACTTGTTCAAAGCCTTGGTTAAGGTAAAAGTTCACAGCATCTTTATTTCTGCAATCTACTTCTACGTATAACGTATCATAGCGCTGACGATAAGTATCGATACCCGCTTGTAATAACGCACCACCATGTCCATGATGTTGATATGCAGGGCGGACGTAATGCGCGGATAAATATAACTCTTTGCCATGAATGAAATTCGCAAACGCAATGATTTGATCATCTTCTTCGATGACTAAGAAGAGTTGGTCTTCGAGACGTTGAAGTAAGTTGTGTTCATTGTAAGATGCCTCTAAGAACGCATTCACCGTAGTGGCTGCATATATATTAAGGTATGTATTATACCAAGCTTTCGTTGCTACATCTCTGATACCTTGAACATCAGCTTGAGTGGCTTCTCTCACGTTAGTCATATCGTCGCACACCCCTTCGTTGATAAATTTATGAATAGACACATTATATCACAAATTAACGTTCTACTATACGTCCTCCCCTTTTGCCGTATACGAAGAAAGGATGAGCATGGCATGTTCATTACGAACTAAGTCCATCTCATCCTTAAAGTTATATCTCACAATCAATTGATTATCTATTGATGATAGTGAAATATATACGCTTCATGTAAGACATATGTCTACTTCTTTCATACTCAATAGGTAACCCTTTTAAACGCATCATTCTGCTCACCATCTAGCGTTCTTTCAAATCATCATTCCAACGTGCAGCATGATCTAGGGCGTAGCGGTCGTTATAAATATCACCCGGTCTTTCTGCAGAGCCAATGATGGAGTCTGAAAGTCGTGCACCTAAGAACTCTAAGCTATATTCCATCTGTTTCAGGCATGGTTTCCCTTTAACTTGTGGACAGTCGCCACCTACAAGAACGAAACGGAAATCAATCTCAGCTAATCGTTCTTTAAAATGCGCGTAATCTGGATCTTCGAGCGTCTCTGACCAATGATCAATAAAGGCTTTCAACGAGGCAGAAACACTATACCAATAGATTGGCGACGCAAAGATGACGATATCACTCGCTAGCATCTGATCGATGACCTCTTTATAATCATCTTGATAGTCACGAATCTCGCTATCTTCATGTCTGACATCTCTCACGGGATCAAAGCGATACTCGGTTAAATCGATCCACGTATGTTCGACGCCTTCCAGCGCTTGTTTCGTCAACGTAGCCGTATTCCCTTCTGGACGACTTCCTCCAAATAGTACAGTAATCATCACACATCCCCCTTTCTGTATGATCTGCCGTTCTTCTCAGTTTCTATAGTGAACATGCGTAACATCATTCCACGCTCATGCATTACCATTTCTTACTCATGAATTAAAAAGAAATACACACGTCCTTCTCATCATCGTGCTCGTTCACGCAAGTTATTCTACCGGGAAGAGTTCATCAATATAGCGAATTTCTTCGTCTGTTAGTTCAACTTCTAACGTCTTCAAGTTATCTACTACTTGAGTCGATTGTTTCGCTCCAGGAATAATAACGTCAATAGATGGGCGAGTGAGGTAGAACGCAAGTACAATGTGCGCCACATCCACATCATGATTGTCGGCAATCTCCCGTAACTGGTCGACCTTTCGTAAATTCTCTTTAAAACGCTCACCTTGAAAATCAGGATTTTTCGCACGTAAATCATCAAAGGTACTATTCTCATTGTACTTACCAGCGAGCAAGCCTGAAGCTAATGGGAAGTATGGTATAAACGTAATATTATGTTCTGTCGTGTAATCTAAGTAAGCTTCGTTTTGGCGATTGAGTAAGTTGTATTCTAATTGCACAACATCTACGTCGCCATTTTTATTCGCTTCTTTCAATAGTTCAAGACTAAAGTTAGAGACACCAATCGCTTTAATCTTGCCTTGATCCTTCAGTTCTTTTAAAGCAGCTACTGCTTCGTCTTTAGGTGTATCTTCGTCTGGAAAATGAATATAATATAAATCAATGTAATCTTCTTGTAGACGTTCAAGACTATCTTCAACTTGTTGTTTGAGGAATTCTGGGTCATTTGAATAATGTTCGTTACCCTCGTCATCGAAATAGTGTGCACCTTTCGTCGCTATTGCATAGTCTTCGCGTGGGAATTCTTTCACCGTTTCACCTACAAGTTCTTCTGAACGTCTTGGTCCATAGATAAAGGCGGTATCGAGTAAATTTAGTCCATTACGAATCGCCGTACGCACGACTTCCTTGCCTTGTTCTTCATCTAAATTATTATATAAATTGTGACCACCAACCGCGTTCGTTCCTAGGGCGATGGGGTGTACATAAACGTCTGAGTGTCCTAATCTTACTTTATCCGTCATCTTGTCATCTCCTTTAATCTTTGTATTACCTTATTCCACTCTATTTAATCATAGGAAAGCATGTGGGGCATATAGATACCTTAGTATAGACCAGATTTGAAGTAGTTCTCACTATATCTTTTGTGCTGAACTGACAGTTAACACAGCACAAAAAAGCGTGAGACGCATCATTCCTTAGAATGCTAAGCTATCTTCACGCTACCTCAACTTATGCTTTTGACTTTTTACGTTGTGCTAATTTTTCTTTTAACTTACGATCTTGTTCTTCTTTACGACGTTTACGTTGTTCATGTCGTTGACGCAAACGCTCTTCCTCTTCTGGGTCACGAGGTTTCTGTAATTGCTTTTCAACTTTCTCCATGAGTTCATCCTCAGAGTGTGCAGCAAGCGGTCGGTTATTCACAAACGCAAAGGTCTTTCTGCGTCCTGGTCCACAATAAGATTGACAGCCGATGTCAATTTCCGCTTCTGGATCTAACTTTTTCAGTTTACGTTCAAGTGACTTACAATTCACAGCCTGACAATCATCACAGATCATAAATTTATTTTGCAAACGTCTCACCTCATTCCCATTTAAACTCATCGCCGTTATATGCATGTCCATCATAATACCAAACGCTGCGTTATGCTACTCCTACAACTCATACTTCTAGTAAAATGCGCCCATGTATATACCGCTCTTTCACCTTTTACAAAAATACAGACTACAAAATTAAAATCCAGGTCGTTAACGTAACACCTTAATGCTAAGGCACTAACGCACACTGGATAAGGAATCAAATCATATACCTCCAACCATAGCGCGGATTGAAGCTACATCATTTGATTGTAATCATATTCAAACAAATCATCTTATTGACCATGATAAATATTAAATTCTAACGGTTTCACGCCGTTTTGAAGCCATTCGTCATAAATCGCTTGTTTATCGCACTCATTATTGATAATCGTAATCCCACAGTCACCGCCACCAGCACCAGACGTTTTCGAAGCACCGCCATGTTTTTCACCCACTTCACAAAGCGTCTTCAACGTTGGTGTTTCGATATCAACTGTCGCTTCGGCATCCATTTGTTGGATGATCGTACGGTTGAGACGCACCATTTGTTGCACGCCTTTCAAGTGGTTCGTCTTAAATGCATGAATTAATTTCTCTACACATGCATGAGATTGTTCGAGAAAGCGACCATAGAAAGAAGGGTCGGATTTCAAGCGTTTCACTTCACTCACTAAATGCGGTGAGGACGCCGGCGAACCTGTCCAACCGATGAGAATTTCCATGTTCTCTGGCGCTTGTAACGGTTCAATATGCAACCCTGGCCAGTTCTTCTTCAACACTTCATTCACTGACGTTTCTTCGATTTGTTGTTTCACCCACTCGTGATCGAAAGTACTATAAGCGAGCCAACCTGTATAAACGCTTACCGCAATGTCACCACATGAACTCAAACTTTGTAACTTCATATTCGCAATCACGGCTAATTTATATATAAACAAGTTGGATAAATTGAGTTGATAGAATTCATTCAGCGCTTTTACTACTGAAACAAGCACAGCCGCACTAGAACCTAGACCATACTTATGACCAGAAGCATCGTCCAAATTACTGTCGATAGTTAAGTGGAAATGCTTTAATTCCATACCTTTACTACGTGCGTATTGCTCAAAGACCTCGATGGCTGTAATGACATACTTTAATTGTTTAGCCGCATGTAAGTCCGAGACGACGATTTGATCTTCATTTCTTTTAAAATTAACGGGTTCGTGATGTAACGCTTTGGAGTGGATAGACCCTTGTGCCACTTCCGAATCCTCAATTGTTGCAGTGACAAAGCGGTCTACAGCTATCAATATAGACTTGTACCCAGGTTCAGTGACTGCATATTCTCCTGCAATATACAATTTACCTGGCGCTTTCGTTTCAATCATGATATCTCTTCCTTACTCAATAATTTCCACACCCGAACGTGTAATATCGCTCGTAATAATCTTTTCTTTATCGAAATGTTGATGTAACGCGTCGACTACGGCTTCAACATTGTCCTTCTCCACTAGAATCTTAACATTCGGACCTGCGTCCATCGTGAAGTAACACAAATGACCTTGTTCACGACATTCGTGCACTACTTGCATCGCTTGATAACTTTCCGGAACTAAATACGTAAACGGCGGCTCTGCACCGAGGTTCGTCGCATGCATACGCAAACCATTAGCTTCAATCACTTCACCTAAATGTTTGAAGTCTTTGTTAGCAATCGCTTGTTTAACTTCAGCAATGTCCTCATCAACATGATCAAGCCAATACTGGTAAAAACGTGAGGTTTGTCGTGTCAATGACATGCCTGCACGGCTCGAAACGCTCTTCGATTGATCGTTAATTACCACGAAAATCATCGCTAAGTCATCTTCCCAACGATCCGTTTCTACAGGGTGGCTATATGAAGTCTGGTCGTCTGTGCCCTTTTCCCACTCAACGAAACCACCAAAGATGCTACGGGAGGCCGACCCTGAGCCACGACGCGCAAGCCGTGACAAATCTTTCGGAGACAACTGAAGGTGTAACGCCTCATCACAAGCGGCTGCTAATGCTGCGTAAGCACTCGCAGAAGATGCGAGTCCAGCTGCGGTCGGCACGAAGTTCTCACTTTCGATGAGCGCATAATCTGATGTTTGGCCTTTCTCACGTACAATATCCATAAAACGTCGAATCTTAGCACTTTCCTTGTCGCTCACTTCTTCGCCGTTTAAGATCAACACATCTCGATCATACGTTTCACTGAACGTCACTTTCGTTTCTGTATAGAAACGATCCAACGCAACAGACAGACTATTATTCATCGGGATAATCTCTTCTTCGTTCGCTTTACCCCAGTATTTAATTAACGCAATATTTGTATGAGCTCGTGCTTTCCCGCTTGTAGCCACGTTCTAACCTCCTAAGTACTCAATCCATGTGTGATGCGCGCCTAAATGTTCTGCACACTCAGCAATCTTGTCTGCAGTTTCTTTATCCTCAGCTAAGACAATCATACTACCACCACGGCCGCCACCTGTTAATTTACCAGCTGTAGCACCATGTTGATGGCTCGCTTCTAAGAGCATCTCAATCTTGTCATGACTGACTGTTAATTCACGCAAATGCTTCTGACTTTCATTAAAGACATTTGCTAGTTTATGGAAATCATGTTGTTCAATCGCTTCCGATGCTTGATATGTAAGTTCGCCTAAACGTTCAACACAAGCCATGTAATGTGCGTCTGACTCACACAAACGGTGGACATCTTCAACCGCTTGCTTCGTTGAACCTTGAATACCTGTATCGATCACTACCATATAGGCATGGATATCTAACGGCTTCAATTTCTCAACCTTACCCTGTTTAAACCAGACAGGTTGATTTGAAACGATCGTTTGCGTATCAATGCCACTCGGTTTACCATGCGCAATACGCTCAGCCCAGTTCGCTTCTTCAATCAGCTGTTCGTCCGATAATGGACGTTCTAAATAATCGTAACTTGCCCGCACGAAAGCAACCGCCATCGCTGCGCTAGAACCTAACCCGCGTGATGGTGGCAAGTTTGTCTCAAAGACGACATGTATCGGATTATCGATATGATATTTCTCAATGAAACGTGTTACTACAGCTTTAATGTGTTCCGGAGCATAGTCTAAATCGCCCTCGTAAACATCGCTCGTAATACTTGAAGCGTGACTTTCATCTAAAGCAGTGATTGATGCTTTCACTCGCCCAGTAGTGAAAGGTATCGCTATGGCCGGCTGACCAAATGTCACCGCGTGTTCACCTATAAGTATTACCTTTCCATTCGCTTCCCCAATTCCATGTTGAGTCATAATTTATCACCTTTAATTTTAACAGTTAAATACGCATTCTATCTGCACAATGCTCACGATTAATATAGCGATTCAAGCCTGTCTCTCTGCCCGGACTCTCGTTAAAAGTGAGCGTTCAATCTCGATGTTCAAAGTCAATCTGTCACGATTGAATCGACGAGTTATGTGGGTGCTTCATCTTCAATCGGCATGCAACATTAACGTCACTCTCATTATACCCACACCTGTGACGTTATCTGTCGTACAAACATGTCGATGAAGCGAGCAAAAAAATTTCTCAAATGAAACTTAAGTATTTCACAAATTCGTGATAATTATATCAGTCTTAAGACTCAATTACCCGACTTCGACACACTTTTACTCATATTTTCTCAAATAAATTTGAGACCAGCTACTAATTATATAGATTACGTTCTTATTATAAAACGCGAGACGTATATAATCAAAGCGTAAAATTAAAAAGAAGTAAAATTGATGTCCCACTTCTCAATATCCGTAGTTATGTTATCACAAAGCCTACCTTCAAAGCGACCGCTCACCTTATCATCTGAGCGTTTATCATTTGCGCGGTAGATATCTGAATTCGAAATCGCGCTTCGCCTCTCTCACTCGAGTTATCCTCGCACTTAAAAGCCCCTCCAAAGCGACTCACTTTGAAGGGGCAAACAACTTAAACACGTCGATTAATCTTCTCATTGCGTTGAAGCATTTTATCAAAATAACCATCATAACGATGCCACTCGTCTTCAGTGATAGGATCCATGTTTAATGTACTGCCTAAATCTTTCAACGCATAAAGCAATTTGAACATGACATCTTGAACGGTCATCTCATGTTGGAAGAGTTCTTCAAGTGACGCCATGCAACTCGGCCACACATCTGGATATGTGAACTTCGTCGTGGCTCCTTGCAATGCTCGATTATAGAACTCACGCATCATCGCTGCACGCTCGCTACCTGAACCTTCCACACATAAATAAACTTGAACGGCAATACCTCCACGCACGCGACGTTGAGATATACCTGCGAACTTCTGTCCATTGATACTGAGGTCAAATTTACCAGGACAGTAGGAATGGGTGATCTCACGTGTTTCAATTTCGACGTCTTCATCTTCAAACATTTTACTGACCAATAAATACATCACTGTAAATGCTTCATCAATCGTCGTTTCGGTCTTACCTTTGAAGATGAGTGAAATGTTTAACACGCCTTGATCAAGCACCACGCCTAAACCGCCTGAATTGCGCACTATCGCGTTGAAACCTTGCTCGTCCGTCAAGTAACGAATCCCATCATTCAGAAACGGCAAACGCGAATCATGGATACCTAAGATGACAGTATGTTGATGGACCCAAGTACGAACCACGTTGCAAGATAGGTCCTTACCGACACTTTCTGATAAGGTGTCATCAAACGCAAAGGACTGCATGGGCGCTAAACCTGTTGAGTGATCGACGTAACGCCATTCAATCCCACTGAAATACTTACTCGTTAAATCCATTATTGTAACGCTTGCGCTGCAGTAATGATGGATAAGTTGTAAACGTCTTCTGTAGAGCAACCACGTGATAAGTCATTCACAGGTGAGTTAAGACCTTGAAGTACCGGTCCAACTGCATCATAGCCACCAAGACGTTGTGCAATCTTGTAGCCGATGTTACCTGCTTCTAAGCTTGGAAATACGAAGACGTTCGCATCACCTTGTAACTTCGCATCTGGCGCTTTCTTTTTAGCAACTTCCGGCATGATCACTGCGTCGAATTGGAATTCTCCATCAATCACAACGTCATCCATTTGTTCTGAAGCGATCTTCTCTTGAGCCATTTGAACGGCTGTAGATACTTTCTCTACATCATCAGATTTCGCTGAACCCTTCGTAGAGAAGCTCAACATAGCGATACGTGGTTCCATACCGAATGATTTCGCAGATTTCGCACTTTCAACTGCGATTTCAGCTAAATCTGGTGCTTCTAAAGTTGGGTTGATGGCACAATCACCGAAGATGTATTGTTTGTCATCTTTAATCATGAAGAAGATACCAGACGTCTTAGACACGCCTTCTTTCGTCTTGATGATTTGTAATGCTGGTCTTACTGTGTCGCCTGTTGAATGCGCAGCACCACTTACGAGACCTTCTGCTTTGCCTGTATACACGAGCATTGTGCCGAAGTAGTTCACGTCTTTCAATTGTTCTTTCGCATCTTCTTCAGTCGCTTTACCTTTACGACGTTCAACGAATGCAGCCACGAGCTCATCTTTCAATTCACTGTTCTCTGGGTCAATCAGTTCGATATCTGAAATATCCAAACCTTTATCGTCTGCTAGCGCTTGTACTTTCTCTTTATTTCCTAATAGGATTGGTGATACATAGTCTGTCTTGTGTAACTGTGTTGCGGCTGTAAGTACACGTTCGTCTTCCCCCTCAGGTAAGACAATCTTGATATTCTTTCCTGATAGCTTATCTTGTAACACATTTAATAAAGTCATGGTATGTCCCCCTTAGTGAATCTTCACATATTTATCTTTAGTTTCTATTATACGCAAGATATTTTTAAAATGCTATTATCCTTTGAAGTTCATATAATCGTCAGAATTAAGCCGAACTATTGTTTATGAAAGCGCCATAATATGTGATAAAATTTGTAAGTGAAACGATAACTTGATTAAAGGAGTGATCATCTATGCCACAAGCACCAGAAACATTAGATGGTTGGTATAGCTTACACTTATTCTACGCGGTAGATTGGACGACTTTCCGTCTCTTATCTGAAGACGATCGTAACGCGTTAATTGACGAATTGCGTTCATTCTTAGCCAAACATGAATCTGCAAGAGAAAACAATGCGGGAGATCACGCATTTTACAATATTACAGGTCAAAAAGCTGACATCTTACTATGGGTACTTCGTCCAGAAATGAAAGATCTCAACACAGTAGAGAATGAATTCAACAAATTGAAGATTACGGACTATCTCATTCCTACGTACTCTTATGTATCTGTCATCGAATTAGGTAACTACTTACACACTAATCCAGATGAAGATCCATATGAGAACCCACACATCAAACCACGTCTTTATCCTGAATTACCACATGCAGAATACATTTGTTTCTACCCAATGGATAAACGTCGTAACGAAACGTACAACTGGTATATGTTACCAATGGAGAAACGTTCAGAGCTAATGTATGCGCACGGTAAGATTGGCCGTAGCTATGCTGGTAAGATTAAACAATTTATCACAGGCTCTATCGGTTTCGACGATCACGAATGGGGCGTAACACTCTTCGCAGACGACCCACTTCAATTCAAGAAGATTGTTTACGATATGCGCTTTGACGAAACAACTGCACGTTATGGTGACTTTGGCAGTTTCTTCGTAGGCCATATCGTTGAGAAAGAAGATTTACAAGATTTCTTATCTATTTAAAGTTGAATAAGAGAATATATGACGAAAGCTCAAGGTAATCGGTCGCCTTGAGCTTTTTCTGTGATTTAGGTCTATCTGGATATGGGTAAAATGTGAGGAATTCGCGCTGTTGAAATGATGATCATTTGCGAATCCCCTTCAATTCCTATCATAATAGTCAAAAAAGTGGCGTACTTCTTAGTCGAAATACGCCACTTCGTAGTGTTTGGGAGAACTTTATCCACTACTAATTCATAGATTAACTGCCTTATATTGTCGCTACCCAATATGCTTGAACAGTTAACTAGTACTATAATAACCATTCTAAAATTTTCAAAACATTTTTAATCTAAATATTAGTGTAATAATACCTTTATATTAATCGTATTCACATCTATAATAAAGTTGTCCTACAACTTAATGACATTTGACTAAAACGTGTTACAATAAGTGTACTTTAAATAACTCTGCTTAATTAAGCGTCTGATAGGAATAAAGGATCTATTTAAAACTTCCTCCTACAAAAACAAATAAATTACTAACCAAAGAAGACACTATACTTTAACTTTATTTATTGTGAGTTAAAGTATAAGAAATCCTTAAATACATTAAGTTTTCTTTAAAAAACGAATATAAGCTACATTATTTATTCATAATTTGAAAGCTTATTTTAGATTAATTTTGTTGAAATTAAGCAGTTATATTTATTTAAGTAAATGTAAGGATTCACAATAATCTTAACTATTTTATATTTAGCTAACTTCTTCATTAATGACATCTAAAAATTATTTTCAAATCAAGTAATGGCATTGCGCTTAATTCATCGAGATTTTAGCTATAATAATTTAATCAATCAATACTAACACTGGTGATAAGAATGACACATCAACAACCTATTCATACTAATGTAGACGAACGCCGTGTGAAAGACGTCGCAGTTTTAGCGGGCCGCATCTTGTTAGAATCTGGTGCTGAAGGGACGCGCGTCGAAGATACGATGAGTCGTATTGCAGCGAGCGCTGGCTATACTGAAAGCAATAGTTTCGTCACGAATACAGTAATCAACTTCATGTTACATAATGAAACAAATCCACGTATCTTCCGTATCAAAACGCGTGATACGAACCTGTTCCGTATTTCACGGACTAACGAAGTCTCTCGTCAAATTACGAAAGGTATATTATCGCTCGATGAAGCTTATGAAGAACTGAAATATATTTACAATGAACAAAGTATTCGTCACGATTTGATCTTTAAATTTATCGCGGCGGCCATCATTTCTATCAGCTTCCTCTATCTACAAGGAGGCCATTTGGTGGATATCTTCACCGCACTCATCGCAGGTTCTATTGGCTATATTGTCGTTGAAATTCTAGACCGTAAACTCCATGCGAAATTCATTCCAGAGTTCATTGGTTCTCTGGTCATTGGTCTGCTTGCTGTCTTTGGCCACTATTTGATTCCAGGTGGTTCCATACCAGAAATCATCATCGCAGCCGTGATGCCGATCGTACCTGGAGTCTTGATTACCAATGCGATTCAAGATCTCTTTGGCGGCCACATGTTGACTTTCACGACGAAATCTTTAGAGGCCCTCGTCACCGCCTTTGGTATCGGCGCTGGCGTCGGTTCAATTTTGATTATTTTCTAATTTTGAGGAGTATCTAATATGTTCTGGATATTAAACTTTATTTTTAGTTATTTAGCTTCATTATTTTTCTGTGTCATATTCGATGCACCGAAACGTTTGTATTATACTGCTGGGTTCGTCGGCGCTTGCGGTTGGATGGTCTATGCCCTGTTCTACCACGGTTTCGAACTCCACACGATTTATGCGAGCTTCTTTGGTAGTCTCGTGCTCGGTCTGTTAAGTCATGTGATGGCACGCTACAAGAAAGAGCCTGCCATTATCTTCATGGTGCCAGGAATCATCCCTCTCGTACCAGGTGGTTTGGCATATGATGCGACGAAGAACTTGATTCTGCTCAACTTTAGTAAGGCGATTAATACGATGTTAGAAGTCACACTCATCGCTGGCGCTATTGCACTCGGTTTACTGTTCGCAGATCAAATTTCCAAGTTAGTCGTTTCAGGTTTCGTTCGTACACGTAAAAAGATTTAGAGAGTGAGACAGAAATCTTTGATTTCGTTGTCTCACCTCCGCACAGTTGACTAGCGTTTGAGAAAGCGCTAGCTCTCTCATATGCAGACAACCACTGCGAATAGTAATATTAAAACGTGAGTCTGGGGCATTATTTAAAAGTAAATCATGATATGGTAGCAACTTTTTAATTTAGTTGAATGATAAATCAATTTTTCAATGTCGACTCGAGACGCATGATGGAGATAGACCACAACGAAAATCCATTTCTAGAGCTCTCTGAGCGAGAGAAATTAGTTGAGTGTGGTCCCATATACAAGCGAGAGTCAAAATATTGAAAAATTAATACTTCTTATTTATATCCCAAGCTCTTCTCGTATGCCTGAATTCAAACATTCTACCTGCTCGCTTTCCTTTTACTACTCAAAAAGAACCCAGGAATCACCAGCAACAACAAGATAACAACAGAAACTAAAAATGCAAGATGGTACGCCGTTATCTGATGGCTTAACTGTGTACCGAATTGCGTCACAAACATCGCTACCACGGAAGCCATCATCGCCGAACCGAAGCTCGAGCCAATGTTCTCAATCATATTTACTCCGACGCCAGCTGGAGGTAACTGCGCGTCGTCCAACGTCACATACACATCTGTCGTTAACGGTAACATGATACCTCCGACACAGAGACCGCGTATAAATAAGAAGAGGCTTAACCACACAATTGAGACATGGGGACCCACAAGCGTAAATGGAATCGTTGCCATAACCGTTAACCCTACGCTCACGAGCACAATCGCTTTGGCACCTATACGATCAATCCACTTCCCAATTAACGGTCGCGTCACTAACATTCCTATCCCTTGAGGCATCAACGCTAAAGCAGCTTGAATCTCAGTATAATGCTTGAACGTCTGAAAGAAGATAGGAAAGATAATCATCGGACCGAGAATGGCAATATTAGCCAGAAATAGACCTACACCAGCAATCGAGAAATGCTTGTCTTTAAATAAGCTTAATGGCAAGACGAGGTGCGTTCCTCTGCGTAGACCATACAAGATGTAGCTAAGAATCAAGATGAGTCCTATTCCGACACAAATCATCGTAGTTAAGTTCACAAATGTCGCTTGATTTGCCGCAGCTGAAACACCATAAATAAATGCGATACTTATTAAAGCGATGAGTGTAATACCCACGCCATCAAAGCGACTTTCAGGTTTAAAGGGTTGAAATGACGGTAGGACTTTTAACATAATCGGCGTAATAATCATCGTAATTATGATATTAATATAGAAGATATATTGCCAACTGAAATAGTGAATGATAAAGCCACCAAGGACTGGGCCAAAGATAGGGCCAAGTATCATCGGTGTACTCACGATCGCCATGACTTTGCCAATATGCTCACGCCCAGCAACTTTCACTAGCAAGGTCGACATAAGCGTAGTGATAACGCCGGCAGAGCCACCTTGCATGATACGGAAGAAGATGAAACTGCCCACATTCCAACTGAGCCCAACGAACAATGATGCGACGCCAAAGAGTATCACGCTACTGATAAAGACCTTTTTACTGTTAAAACGGTTCATCAGCCAACCAGCGAGAGGCACGGTCGTCGCCAGGGCGAGAATATAACCTGTCACACCCCATTGAATGATATCTAATGACGTTTGAAAAGTCGTATTTAACTGCTTAATCGCAATATTAATCATCGTAGAATCTAACATCGGAGCGATGGCAGCTAGCGCAATACTCCAGGCTGCCACCAGGATGTGTTTAGGAATCACGTCTTTCTGATGAGACATAGATAACCTCCTTAATGTTTCTCAGGAAACAATATACGCTCATTTTGTTTCCTCGTCAACAATAAAAGAGGTAAAAATTAAACTTTATACAGCTTACGATACGAAAATGTGTATCACACATCGATGTTTCACTGTATAAAGTTAATGCATTTATCCTTATTATAAAGTGTGACCTTCTTTGGCAATTTCGTGATCTAAATGCGCATCATAGCGTTCTAGAAAACGGAAGATAGCGTTGATTTCCGCTTCACTCATCTCTTCAAACACTCGTGCATCTCGTGCTTGATATTTCTCATGAATTTGTTGGTGCAAACGCTCTATCTGCTCGCCCTCTTCTGTGAGGCGATAGTAGATTTCTTTCTTATTAGAGGCATCTTGATAACGTTCAATTAATGATTTATTGAGTAACTTCTTCGTGAGTTTACTTACTGCACCACGTGTCATAAAGAGTTGTTGAGACAACTTTTGAACGTTAGGTTGTGTGGTATAACGAATCGCTTCTAAACAGTGAATTTCAGAGGGCGTATATCCTTTTAACTGCTGTTCCATTTCATGCTTATTCAACCAAGCCAATTTGTTAAAAATCACACGAAATTCCTTCATTAGACGTTGTCCTTGTTGCATGTCTCACACCTCTTCTTTCTCAGTACTTATATTTCTTATCTTACAGAACGTATAAGAAAAACGCCAACCTCATTCGTTGGAGGTTGACGCTTCAATTGCTTAGTTATCTACTTATTTGTACGATTTGTACTATTTTCATCTACTAAATCAGCAATGTCATCTTCACTTCTATTTAAGATTAAACGGCTTAGCTCATCATTATCAATACGTCTCAACTTCGGTAAACGAATAAAGAAGAAGATGAGACCGAGCACTAACCACGCTGCTAATGCGATGTAAGAAGGTCCAGAAAGTGATGCTGGTGAGCCTGGAATTAATAACAGGCACAAGAAGATAAATGAAATGACTGAACCTATAATCGCAAAGGTCTTATAAACCGGTGCGTAAGTCTTACTTGTTTGGTCGTAACTGAATAGACGAACCGCTGATAAACAAGTGACAAAGTAGGCGATAGATACGCCAGTAGATGACATATCAACAATCCATTGTAATGCTGTACGACCGAGCCATGGTGCAATGAGTGTCATCGCAACTAAGAAGATGACAGCTACATATGGCGTCTTGTACTTCGGATGAAGTTTACTGAAGACTGTTGGCATGATACCTGAACGTCCCATTGAGAATAAGAGACGACTTGAACTCATTAAGAAACCATTTAAGCCGGTAAAGATACCCATAATAATCGCAATAGATAGAATCGCTAAACCGACATAACCAAAGGCTTCTTGAGTTTCAGCACCTGTCACCCATAGTTGACCATTTACACCGTTATTTGATGTTGTGAGCCAACCTGTGAAGAAGAGCATCACAACGTATGTTAAAGCAGCTGCGATTAAACTGAACGAAATTAGCTTGAATGATTTATTAGGTGAAAAGTTAAACTCTTCGGCTGTCTGTGGAATATTGTCGAAACCGACATAGGCCCATGGTGATATCGCTATAATGGATACGATCGACCAGAACCAACCTTTATGTTCGTTCGCTAATGGCTTCAAGTTTTCTAATGAGAAATTATTACCGAAGAACGAACCAAAGAAGAGTAAGAGCACTGTAACGACGAGCGCAATACAGAAGTAATACTGTAAAGAACCTGACACGCTAGCGCCCACGATTGCAATAATCATAAATACAATAAGTAGAACGGAAGCAATAATAATTTCCGTTATGTATACATCCCATCCAGCGATGGTATATAGCTTCCCAGTCTGTAATGCACTTGGGAACAAGAACTTAATCAGTAAACTGAATGCTGTTGCGTTGAGTGCAGCTACACAAATATAGCCAAAGGTTAAGAACCAAGATGAGAAGAAACTGACATATCTTCCAAATCCTAAGAAACTAAATGCAAACGCGCCACCAGAAACAGGGAAACGCGATACGAGTGCACCATAACTTACCCCGATTAGAATAAGCAATAATGCGCCGATAAAGATACCAATAGATGCTGGAATAGCGCCTGATTGTTTAATCCAGTCACCTGGTAGGATAAAGGCGCCCCAACCTATACATGAACCATAAGCGATGGCCCAGACGAATTTCTCCGATAGGTTTTGCTTTAAATTCCCTCTATCGACTTTTTTATTATTTTCGCTCATAAATTAAACTCACCCCATGAGATGTACTATACCCAAAAGGTGAGTTTTTATAACACAAATCACTATTAATTTATAATTTAAAAGTTGCGATGACTAACATTAGCCAACTCACAATGAATAACACACCGCCAATAGGTGTAATCGCTCCTAAGACGCGAACTTGTGATAACGCTAAGATGTATAGTGAGCCACTAAATAAGATAATTCCGATGAACATGAGCCATCCTGCCCAGTTCACGTTAATATTTGTTGTACCGCTAATAATACCGATCGCGAGTAATCCTAAACCGTGATACATTTGATACGTCGTTGCTTTCTCCCATACTGACATGTACTTCTCTGAGAGCTTCCCTTCGAGTCCATGCGCACCAAACGCACCTGTTGCTACTGCCATCAATGCGTTTAAAGCACCTAAAATAATAAATACTTTCATCATAACTATTTCACCTCTATAAGTTTAAAAATCAAATATTGAATCGCCATTACCGATTTCATCATCTGTGACCATCTTATTCGATGGCAAATCACTGCTTTGACTTTGTTGCATCGACGCAGGCACCTTTCCTCCCATCGCTTTAATCTCATCCACTGTCACATCTTGTTGGGTTGCGCGTGATGAGGTATGAGATTGAGAAGGATAACTTGACTGGCTATATTGCGTCTGATTCACTTCCGGATAGTGTTGACGTGAAGTAGATGAGTTCTGTGTGCCTTGCTGTTCGACATACAACGAAGTGAGCGTATGTATAGCGTACAAGTGCTTTTCAAAAGCCGCATCACTCGTTGCTTCATCTGCTTGTACTAACTCACTTTCAATCAATTGAATGAGTTTATCTTTATTCATTCTTAAATCACTCACCTTCACACCAATTTACAGGTTCAATTCCGTGTTCTTCTAAATACGCATTCGCTTGGGAATATGGCTTAGAACCAAAGAATCCCCGATACGCAGACAATGGACTTGGGTGTACCGACTTAATAATATGGTGTTTTGACGTATCGATTAACTTGATCTTCTGCTGAGCAGGTTTGCCCCACAGAATAAACGCGACATGCTCTAAATTGTCAGATACCGCTTGAATGACTTCATCCGTAAATGTTTCCCAACCGATATCGCGATGTGAATGTGCTTCACCTTTACGTACAGTCAACACAGTATTCAACAATAACACGCCTTCTCTTGCCCAGTCTTGTAAGTGTGGAGAACGTCTTACGCAACCGATATCATCCTGCAGTTCTTTATACATATTGCGTAATGACGGCGGAAACTTTGCGTTAGGCTGCACAGAGAACGCTAAACCATGCGCTTGATTCGGACCGTGATATGGATCTTGTCCCAGTATTACTACTTTAACCTTATTAAAGGGGGTTAAATCAAAGGCTTGATAGATATTCTCTCTATCTGGATAAACAATTTGCGTCGTATATTCTTTTTCTAAGAAATCATGCATCGCTTTGAAATCATGTCGCGATGTGATGTCGTGAAAGATATCTGCCCATTCCATTCTTCTTATCACCTCACCGTTTATCGTAACACATCCACCTGTATCGCGTTACTTAGAAATAGTGATGCATGCTTATATTTTTTACTATTAAGGATAAAAACTCTAGAAAGCACGTCGATGTTGAGCTGTTTGGAAACGTGGTAAAATAGAAGTAAAGACATTTAGGGAGTGAAGATAATGGCACTTAAGAAAACATTAACAATTGCTGGCTCTGATACGAGTGCTGGCGCAGGAATGCAAGCGGACTTAAAAACATTCCAAGAACTCGATACGTATGGCATGGTCGCATTAACTTCTATCGTTACGATGGACAAAGAAACATGGTCTCATGATGTGACACCTATTCCATTTGACGTCTTCGAGAAACAATTAGAAACAGCTATTTCTATCGGACCAGATGCAGTGAAGACCGGTATGTTAGGTACGCAAGAAGTCATCAAGCGTGCTGGCGAAGCGTTTGAAGAATCTGGTGCAGATTACTTTGTCGTAGACCCAGTAATGGTTTGTAAAGGTGAGAATGAGGTGTTAAACCCAGGCAATACAGATGCGATGATTGAACATCTCTTACCTAAAGCAACGATTACTACGCCTAACTTATTTGAAGCGGGTCAATTAGCTGGTTTTGGCACGTTGAAATCAATTGAAGATATGAAACGTGCTGCTGAAATCATCCATGACAAAGGTTCACAACATGTCATCATTAAAGGTGGTAAAGCGTTAGATCAAGATAAGTCATACGACCTTTATTATGATGGCGACAAATTCTACCAATTAACGACAGACATGTTCCAACAAAGCTATAACCACGGTGCAGGTTGTACCTTTGCTGCAGCGACAACAGCATATCTCGCAAATGGTAAAAACCCTAAAGATGCTGTCATTGCTGCGAAAGCTTTCGTAGCTTCTGCGATTAAAAATGGTTGGAAGATGAACGACTTCGTTGGTCCAGTAGACCACGGTGCATACAACCGTATTGAACACATCGATGTAGATGTGCAAGAAGTGTAAGCTATCTTACAAAACATTTTGATATAAGTTAAATTCACAGGAGATAAGGCTACGAAATGAGATAAATTTCTAGTCTTATCTTCTTTTTTGTTACTAAAAAAACTCCCCTTCAACCCTTGATATATAAAGGATATCCACTCTCGTACGAAAGGCGTAGTTAAAGTTGATACTACAGACTCATGTGTTACATAGACATATCCTTTATAGTGTTAAGTGTAGAGAGAGAAAGGAGGTCATGAAACAACATGATAATCTACAATAAGATAGTTGAAAATGGCAAGCCAATCTACGAAATCATAACCAAAACCTTTAATACGATTTCAGTTAAATGTGATGAAACCTTAACTTCCAATGATATATACAAACTACTCTCTCTACTTGAAAGTGACGTAGATCAAATGGCAAATCACTGTTCCTAGTCATTTTCACCTCAAAACCGAAAATATAATTTACGTAAGATACACAATTTTTGACACAAAGAACATTGAATTACTCCCTTTTTGTAAACAGAAGTATGATTTTTCGTATCGACATGTCACCTCATTGCCCCCTTCAATGAGTGACCTCTGATGATACAACCATCCCTATAACCCTTTAGCACTTATATTAGACGAAGTTTGTCCCACTTCGACTGTTTGGAGAGCAACTCGAAACACTTCTAATATAAGTGCTATTTTTTTACCCTCTCACTTATATACACGTCGTTCCCGTCGGAATTACTTCTTTTTTCTTAAAATTTTTTCACTCCATTATAACGATCCCTTTTACTACATAAGTAAAAAGAGAAGAACAACAACACGTGAATGTCATCATTCTTCTCTCATAACATCATCTTAAATAATTAAATACGTTGTTCTTTCTTCCACCATAAGGCTTTCTCAGGATATTTCACGTAATAATCATGATCTCTCTTATTATCCACGTTTGGATATGAACCTTTGAGAGATTTTCCAGCCGTACTCACGTGTAAGCATGTTATGACTACAATGCCAATGATGCTAATCGCAACAAGGTAATACGCTGGCATAAACACATTACCTGTCTTCGCAACTAATGCTGAGGCTACCAAAGGCGTAGTACCGCCAAATAAAGACACAGATACGTTGAAGGTAACTGCTAACGTACGGTAACGAACGTTAGTGTAGAACATTGATGGTAATGATGCCGGCATTGTGGCTTCGTAAGTCGATAGGAAGAAGCCGAGCATAAACACGCCGAGCACAATCAATGGAATTGAGCGTGTTTGGAATAGTGTAAATGCGATCACACTAAAGATTGCTGTTCCGACTAAACCGATGAGGAAGACTTTCTTCTCACCAATCTTGTCAGTTAAGCGACCAAACATGAGTGCTAAGACAATCATGAAGGCCATGACAGCTACTGAAATAGAAGAAACTGTAGTTGGGTTAATCTTAATGATCTCTTCTAAATATGTTGGTAAGTAAGCTGTGATCATGTAGTTCGTTACATTAAAGAACATAACCGCCACGAGACATACTAAGATATTCTTCCAATAATAACGAATAATCTTGAAGAAATGAATCTTCTCTTCTTTCGGTTTTGTCGCCAATTGATTCTCGTAAACGGGTGATTCCTCTAAACGGCGACGCAAATATAGACCGAACAAACCGAGTAGTAAACCACAGAAGAACGGGATTCTCCAGCCCCAAGTATTCATCTGCTCAGTAGTTAATGACGCTGTAAGGACTGCGATTAATATGGAAGCTGCAATATAGCCAGCTAATGTACCAATTTCTAAACCACAACCTAAGCGGTTACGTTTCTTGTCTGGAGCCGTTTCAGCAATGTAGGACATCGCACCTGCGTATTCACCGCCTGTTGAGAAACCTTGAATCGTACGTCCGATGAGTAACAAGATTGGTGCCCATATACCGATTTGGTCATAGGTAGGTAAGAGTCCAATCAGTAATGTTGAGAATGCCATAAGTATGATTGTAGAAGTCAGCACGACTTTACGTCCAAACTTATCACCGAGTATCCCGAAGACAATGCCACCAACTGGACGTAAAAGGAACGCGATGGCCATTGTGGCGTACGTATAAATTAATTGCATTTGTGACGGAAGTTGCGTATAGAAGTTATGCCCAATCACTCCTGCTAAATACGCAAACAATCCGAAGTCGAACCATTCCATGGCATTACCGATGCCGGTCGCAAATACTGCTTTCTTCGCTTTCTTCGCATTAACATAGTTAATTTGTTTTGAATCAAATTCCATCTTTTCAATTTCTCCCCCTTTGTTATGCTTAACTATTATAGCGAAGTAAAATATTTTGTCAAACTTAAATTGAAAAGTGGTATATTGAATCATCACCTTAAATTTTTATTCAAAGATAGCGACTCAAAACA
Organism: Staphylococcus pettenkoferi; assembly: GCF_026659735.1. Classification (GTDB taxonomy): domain Bacteria; phylum Bacillota; class Bacilli; order Staphylococcales; family Staphylococcaceae; genus Staphylococcus. Next base: position 169,581 of record NZ_JANSKK010000013.1, read on the forward strand.
ATCCTTGTATCAATTTTTAACTTATTGCAAGGTTTTCGTTTTTTCATTTTCACTAATTGTTAATTCTTGTAAATTTGAATTGTCACTTCTTGCGATTGATTCAAAATGTGAATGGTCTGGGCATCAGTATTTTGAATTGACAACTTTTCATCTATCATGATGCTTTTCCGATATTTTACAGTAAAATGCGACCACGAAACCCCAAGCGTCGCCATACAGCGCTCTACGATGAATTGCCCTGGCACAATGCTCGAATGAAGCGGGTTCTCGTCGCCAACCATGCTCAAGTAACGTTCAACTTCACCACGAGAAAATTGCATCATTCTCTCACCTCTTTTACAAATGTCTGCTGAATCGTTACAGCTAGTTGACCCTCCTCGTACAGCTCCAACTGCAACTGATATTTCGTAAAATGACGAATTTGACGCACATTTAATACGCGCAGTTCAGCTAAATAACGGCGCTGAACCTCCAAAGTCAAATTCTGTTCTACATTCGTCTCTCGAAGTTTCAGTTCTTGGCCATTAATGGTTTGAAATAAATCAAATTCTGGCCAAAGTCGCGCACAATAAAGGACGGGCATACTGCACGACCCGTCATCGATACCGCCTATCAGCATTCGGTAACGCTCAACTTCTTCTTCATCAAAATGCACCCACTGCTGCTCTACTTCTTCACGTCCAAGGTCGGAATAAGATGGCATTGCCCATACCTCCTCCTATGCCCATAGTCGCTAAAGTCGGACCGTCGCATTTCATATTGAACAAGCGCGTCACAAGCGCCGCACCACTTGCACCATAAGGGTGTCCAGTTGCAATTGCGCCACCCCAAAGGTTGAGTTGCGCTTCAGAAATCCTTAGTTCTCTTTGACAGGCAAGCACTTGAGATGCAAAGGCTTCATTCAACTCAACTGCTTCAATATCAACCATGCGTGTTCGATTACGCTCAAGTAACGTTTCCACTGTCGGAATAGGTCCAATACCTAATAAGGTTGGATCAACACCTTGCGTTAAACCATCCACAAATTGAAGTCCGCGATGATATCCTAATGCTCGTGCAGTACGTGCTTCCATCACAAGCAACACTACAGCCCCGTCATTTTTCATACAACAATTACCTGCAGTGACCGTTCCACCTGAAATGAGCGGTTTCATACGTGATAACAATTTCTTACGCAGTCTCGGTTTCACGCTTTCATCCATATCTACACGCTGCCCTTTGACCGTTAAAGGTAACATTTCGTTCGCTAAGTGTCCTTGCTCAATCGCTTGTAATGTGCGTTGATGGCTCTGATAAGCAAAATCATCTTGGGCTTCACGTGAAATATCATAGCGGTGTGCTACATTCTCAGCCGCTTCAATCATCGACGGATCTTGACCCTCAGGCGCAAATGACGCGCGTTCATAAACTTCTGGCATCGCTGTATCATAAACCGACTGCGGGCGTTTAATCTTCCACGGTGCTCTACTTGTACTTTCAACACCCCCAGCAAGATAAATTTGACCTGCGCCCGCTTGAATCATTCGACAAGCGTACAAGATAGCTTCTAGACCAGAACCACACTGACGATCTAAAGTAAGTCCAGGAATCGTTTCGGACCATCCTGCTTCAAGCAACGATTTACGCGCAATATTTCCTCCATTGCCGACGACGTTACCGAGTAGCACATCATCAGTGCGATATTTTAATTCTGGACATTGTTCACTCAAATGTTGAAATAAAGGCTTTAATAACATCTCAGGTTCTAAAGACCGGAGCGCACCGCCATACTTTCCAAACGGCGTACGCTTCGCTGCTACAATTACTGGTGTATTCATCTCTTCAACCGTCCTTCCTCATATGCTTGTGCCATCCGTTTGCGAGCAATTTTACCACTGGCCGTATACTCCATCTCAGCCACTCTCAACAATTTAGACGGAATTTGATAACGTGCACATCTTTCTTCCATAAAATGCCGAAACTCACGATAAGTCAGCGTTCGCTCTCCGGCATAGAGCATCACAGCAACCTGACCAAATTGCGCATGTGCTTCCCCTATCACTAACACTTCAGAAATATTAGGATGTGTCAGCGCTTGCGCTTCAATTTCAGAAGGATAGACGTTGCGTCCGCCAATGATTAGTCGGTCCGCTTGCCGACCATGAAGAAAGAGATGATGGGCCTCATCAAGCGAAGCGTAATCCCCAATGGGTATCCATGTTGACTGCGCGGCTATCGGATGACCCACATAGCCACTAAAGGTCATATCGCTCCGCACGAAGAGTTGACCGATCCCCGCTTCGTCCTGCGTTCTCAATTCCACTTGAACATTCGGGAAACACCGCCCTACCGAACGCACTGGCGCTTGTTGATTGTAGTTGTAGCTAATGAAACTAGCTTCTGACGTACCGAAGAATTCAATAATATTAGCACCTTGAAAGCGCGCCTTGATTTGTTCAAAGATTTCTGCTGGCAATTTATCTCCTGTGGTAAAAATATCTACGCATTCATCCGCGATAAAGTCAGCATGCAAACTATAGCGCAACATCGTCGGCACTAAGAACAATGCCGCGTGTGCCTTTACTTCTGCAATACTCTGCATCATCTTAGTAGGTTCGAAGTGATTCATACCGATAAACGTACGACCACTATAAAGCGCGTAAATACAAGCATAAAGAGATAGTGAATGGGATAACGGTCCGGGCGCAACGATGGCTTGAACTTCAGGAGATAACAGTCGCTCATTCTCTCGATAAGATGCGAGCCATGAAGCTTCATTGCGATAGTAAGCTTTAGGTAGTCCTGTAGTACCTGAAGTAAATCCAATATGTAGTAAATCTTCTAACCTATGATGTTCATCGTTCTCGCTATATGCTGGTAAACTTGTAGGCTGTACTTCACCGTCATTCTGTATAATCGCCTCAATCTCATAGCGTTGGCGTATCTGTTGAAGTTGCGTTTCAGACCATTTGGGATCCATCACACATGGAACTGCCTCACACTGAAGAAGCGCCAAATAGTAAATGAGTGTTTGAGCTTGATCATAAAACCCTACTGCCACCTTAGTTTGAGGCGTAATTAAAAGCTGTGCCGCATATCTTTCAATGAGATATTGTAATTCCCCGTATGTATAGCATTGATCCTCAAATTGTAACGCTAAACGTTTCGGAAATCGCTCGCTATATACTTGAATCTTCTTCAGAATTTCCATATTCGCACCTCTTATCGTTAACTTATCACCTTATTATATTAACATTCCCGCACTATATTCGAATATTTTAGCGCTATGTCATGATTATTTTACTCATTTCAGCCCCTAAGTTATCCGTTATTTCACAACGCAAGTGGTAATACAGGGTCACTGCTTCCCAATTTTGCAGTCAAATTTGAGTTAACATGTAACGAATATTCCACACTTGCTCTATATTTTTTGAAAAAGTGGTAACTTCTCCCATTTTCACTACAAAACGTAAAACGCAATCCTACCTCCATCCCACATAAATCGCTCCATACAAAAAAGTACCAACACGTAAGCTCATTACTTACCGCGTTGGCACTTTCAAATCATCATCTATATTATTATTCTAAATTAGCGTGATTCTGTTGCATCGTTTCTTCACTTACATCAAGCTCTTTCATCAAGTCAAGAACGAGACTATCTAATAGAATTTGAGATGCCTGTTCGAATAAGCTGCCTAAAGGTTGCGCTGAACCTTCTGCATCATGTTTCGTACCTGCTGGCAACTCAATCACTGTATTCGCTAATTCACCGATTGGAGATTCCGGTTTCGTACTGAGCAGCACAACTTGGGCACCTACAGATTTCGCTTTATCTGCAAGTAAACGTAGATGCTCAGTCGAACCTGAACCAGAAATCACGATGAATAAATCTCCTTCGTGGATGGAAGGTGTCGTTGATTCTCCAATCACGTGTGCATTTTTACCAAGTTGGTTTAAACGCATCGCAAAGCTATTCGCTACAAATCCTGAACGACCCTTGCCTGCTACAAAGACATGTTTCGCGTTAAGCACCTCTTGCACGAATGCTTGAGCTTGCTCCGCTTCGACATGCGCAAGTGTGCTGTCTAATTCGTCAAGCACGAGACGATAGTTCGTTAACTCAGCCATCTTATTTACCTTCAATCGCTGCTTTACATTGTTTAGCTGCTTCAACTGGGTCGTCAGCGTTTGCGATACCGCCACCTACGATTACTAGGTCTGGTGATTCAGCAGCAACTTCTTCGATTGTCTCTGGTTTAATACCACCAGCGATAGCAATCTTAGAGTTCTTAATTACGCCTTTCACTTTGCGTAAGCTGTCGAGTGGTGATACACCTTGTGCTTGTAAGTCGTAACCAGTGTGCACTGCGATGTAGTCTGCACCCATTTCGTCTAATTCTTTCGCACGTTTTTCTAAGTCTTGTACAGCAATCATGTCAACGAGTAATTCTTTGCCATGTTTGTGTGCTTCTTCAACAGCGGCTTTGATTGATGCATCTTCAGCTACACCTAAGATTGTTACGACGTCAGCGCCAAATTTTACTGCTTGGCTTACTTCATAGTCTGCTGCGTCCATGATTTTCAAGTCAGCTAATACTTTCACGCCGTCGATGTTTTCGTCCATGTGTTGAACTGATGGTAAACCTTCATTGATAACGATAGGTGTACCGATTTCCACGATATCTACGTAATCTTTCACTTTATTTGCTAATTCTGCTGCTTGTTCTTTATTTAATAAATCAATTGCTAATTGTAATTCCAATGAGAACATCCTTTCTTTATCTGCTTTTCATAAAATGCGTGTTCCTTTTTTATTACTTAGCATCTTCTTATTTCGAGATTATCTTGCATTATGTTACTACCCTCGTCCTCTCATTTTAAAACGAAGGGACAAGGAACTCTTACTCACACCTTAACATAAATGACCGAGCATTTTTATCAATATATTCTGAACTCGATCTATCCTCTGTTAACTAGAGTAAATCATCACTTTCTTGAGCATAGATATACATTTCTGAGTCTTTTTCTAGTAAAATAGAAAGATAATGAGTCTAATGCGTGGTTGAGGAAGTTGATTCAGTGAAACAACTTCAATGAAACTCAACCCGTTAATATTGCCAATATCATCTCAACTGTAGTAGTGTGCGCACCTAACTCGGGAGGACTGAGCACGGCTACAGAAGTGGATATAGACCGATTGGAGGAAGAATCGTTGGAACCGATTGATGCAGAACACGTACAATCAATACTCTCATCCTATGCGAATACGCCAGTTTATTTGCATGTTGAAACAACGAATGGGGCATACGCTAACCATTTCGATCAACGCGTATTTAATGCCGGGGCTTTCTTAAGAAATATTCAACTCTCATTCGAACATGCACAACTCAAAGGTGGCCACAAAGATCCTTTCCGTGTCGGTCTCAAACTCAAAGAGAACGGTTGGGTCTATGTACAGGGACTAACACATTACGAAATCAATGAGGATGGCGAATTCTTGATCGCTGGATTCAACTATGAGGGACAGCTCGCAGCGACTTTAGAAATCAGCAAACATCCCTTTAAAGCTTAAGGAGGAATACTATGCCAGAGGAGACACATGTGCTCGTCATCTTTCCACACCCTGATGACGAAACCTTTTCATCAGCTGGTACGCTCGCACGTTACATTGACCAAGGTGTACCTGTCACTTATGCCTGCTTAACCACAGGCCAGATGGCACGTAATTTGGGTAATCCGCCTTTTGCGACACGCGAGTCACTCCCAACGATACGCGAACGTGAACTTGAAGCAGCTGCAGAAGCCATAGGGATTACTGACTTGCGTAAAATGGGACTGCGTGACAAGACAGTTGAATTTGAACCACACGACGAGATGGACGCGATGGTTCAATCACTCATCGATGAATGCCAACCATCTGTCATCATTTCATTCTACCCACAATTTGCTGTGCATCCCGATCACGAAGCGACAGCAGAAGCCGTCGTTCGCACAGTAGGTCGCATGCCAGCAAACGAAAGACCACGCTTACAACTTGTTGCATTTAGTAATGATGCACCTGAGAAGTTAGGTGACCCTGACATTCTCAATGAGATCAGTGATTATAAAGAGGTTAAACTTCGCGCATTCAAAGCCCACGCTTCTCAAATGGGACCTTTCTTAGAAGATCTTGCTAGCCCTGAAGTTGGCGGAGAAGTCCAAGGCTTTCTCGAAGTCGAACCTTATTGGATTTATAACTTTGAATCTTAAAGTGGAGGCTATAGCATGAGTGAATTTGATTTATCTACGAGAGAGGGTCGCTGGAAACACTTTGGTTCCGTCGATCCTATTAAAGGTAACAAACCGACGTCAAAAGAGAAGATGACTGACTTACAGAGCACAAATAAAGACTTTCTCTTCGAAATTGAAGAAGTAGGGATTAAAAATTTAATTTATCCAGTCAATATTGATCGTTTTCAAACAGCAGGCAACTTTAGTTTCTCAACAAGTTTGAATCAAGATGAGAAAGGCATCAACATGAGCCGTATACTCGAAAGCGTTGAAAAACACTACAATCACGGTATTGAGCTCGACTTTGATGCTTTATATCAAGTATTGCGTAGCTTACAAGAAAGCATGAATCAGTCTTCAGCAGGTGTCGATGTCTCAGGCAAATGGTTCTACGATCGTTACAGCCCTCAAACTGACATCAAAGCTGTGGGACACGCTGATGTCACTTACGGACTTGCGATTAAAGATGACAATGTGACACGTAAAGAGCTCACAATTGAAGCTGCAGTAACTACACTTTGCCCTTGTTCAAAAGAAATCAGTGAGTACTCCGCGCACAACCAACGTGGTATCGTCACTGTGAAAGCATATATTGATAAAGATGCAGAATTAAGCGATGATTATAAATCTGTCATCTTAGACGCAATGGAAGCGAATGCAAGTTCTGTCTTGTACCCTATCTTGAAACGTCCAGACGAGAAACGTGTGACAGAACGCGCTTATGAAAATCCTCGTTTCGTCGAAGATTTAATTCGCTTAATCGCGGCAGATTTAGTCGAGCTCGATTGGCTCGAAGGCTTCGACATCGAGTGTCGTAACGAAGAGTCTATCCATCAACATGATGCTTTCGCGAAATTGAAACATCGCAAATAGATTTTTTGAAGCAGTTTTGGTGTTAACAAAGGATTTCTAGAACAAAGATGACAAATTTTAACTATGAAAGTATGAGATTTACTTCAAAAATGTACGATAGCAATACGCTAAAGTGATTTTCATTCATAGTTGTTGTTAATTTTAAAGTGAATATAGAGATGTACTATTGCTTTCTCAATAACTGATTTCGAAATCAGTTATGTCGAGGGAAGTGAGACGGTGAAATCAAATCGATTTCTGTCTCACTTCCTCTTTTTTTATACTATGGACACTTCTTAAAGTAATATTTATTAAATCTCTTTTTACTTTAAAGGTGTAGTTTGAATAGAAATCGCATTATCTTGTTAATTTTTAATTAGATCAGTAAAATTTTAACCGATATTTCTTCTTTATCCGTGATGATAATAAATTTTATGTGACACAATGTGAAAATATCGCGTATCGGATTTATTTTATTCATAGTACAATAACAAATATACTGTCATTATAAATTTTAACTAGACTAAATTATATATCACATCGACTGTGATATAACTCAGAAACTGAATGCTTGATAGTGCTATTTTTAGAAATATCCAGGACTACTTAAATACTTATTTTCCTATTATCTCTCCGCTTCTAAATATACTTAGCCTTACTACAGAATATCCAACTGCTCGATAAAGAAATACTCCGCAGTCATATCTATCATTCTTATAAGCGCTTAACTATCCGATAACTCAATACTGAATTCAGCTTTCATTAAATTACAGACTTTTCACTCATATGCACAAAGTGATTTTGGGGATCATTTTAGCAGTTAATTCTTTAGAAAATTCTTACTTATTAAAATAATTTTAGTCTCACAATGATTTTATGGTCAAAATGATTAATGACAATATATGAATAATTAATCGCTACTACATACGAGCTTGGGACATAAATGTGAATTGACTTCTGAGATAAATAAAAAGCAAGTATAAAATAAATTCTTAAGTAAATTTTCAATGTGTACTCGAGACGCTTGATGGATCTAGACCACAACGAAAATCCATTCTTCGAGCTCTTTGAGCGAAAAGAATTAGTTGAGTGTGGTCCTACGCAGTAGAGATCTGGATTCATAAGAGATTCAACTCTTATGAACCCTAGCTCTCCTTACGGGGGAAGCACTACGAAATCATAGATTTCTGTGCTTCTCCCAAGCAAGCGAGAGTTATAGCATTGAAAATTAATAAGTTTTAATTTTGTCCCAGTCTCATTACAAATTGGGGAATTGTTTAACATTTTAAATACTATTTGAGGTGAATGAAATGGACATGATCGTTTACGAGGAAAAACGTAATACCATTAAAAAGGAAATCAAAAATATTTTAAAGTTGTCGCTCACTGAGGTCATCTTATTACAAAAAATTCATGAGCTCAACTCTGAAAAATTAGATGTTATCGAGCTAAAAAAGCATTTGCATAACGGCAATGCACCAATTTCAGCACAACTCAATGACTTGATTAAAAAGGGATATTTCAAAAAACAAAGAGATACGAAAGATGAACGCCGCATCTTCTTGTACGATATCAATTTAACTAAAGTAGCAGAGGCACTTGCAGAATATCACAACATCGTTTCACTTATCGTAGATACAGAAATCTAAAACTAACGATGATTTAGCCTCCAACCTAAGGTGACGAGCGTCATCACTTGAATTCAACACTAATCATAAACACTACATGAATAAAAACCGATCCACTCTCGCATTCCCTGTGGATCGGTTTCTATTATTAAATAATTACTTGAACTGAGTTAGAAACTCCAAACTCCCACTTACACATCTCACTTTACTTCAAGTGTTCATAAGGACTATTCTTCGCAAAGGACACGATTTGATCGACAAATAGACGCGCACGAAGTTGGAATTCTTCATTCGCAAGATAATACGTACCATCATCAAGCTTGTTATAATCAGAATCATGTGTCGCAATTTGTGTTGGTACTGCAATACCTAATAACGTACGCACAATCAATCTTAAATGAGAAAGTGGTTCTGCACTTACGATACCTCCACTATTACCTACAAGGCCTACAGGTTTCATCTTGAAATCATCCATCGTTAAGTGGTCTAACGCATTCTTCAATATACCAGAGTATGAACCGTGATAGTTTGGACTTCCAAGTACAAAGAAGTCCGCTTCACGTGCTTTCGTCTGTAAATCTTTCATGTTTTCTTGATATGTTTCGGATGGTTCAGAAGCACCAGATACATCAAGTTGATGGATTGGACGATCTGCTAAATCAAAGATTTCCACATCAAATTCATGATCTTCGAATTGTCCTTTTAAGTATTTTGCTAAAGCAGCGGTATGTGAACCGACTTTCGCACTTCCTACAATAATTAATCCTTTCATCTATAATCACCTCAAGTTACTCGTAATTGTATTCATCTAAATATTTGATAATCGCGTTACCTACGCCATCTTGTTCGTTAGATTCTGTGATATAGTTCGCCACAGCTTTCACTTCGTCTGTCGCGTTCTCCATCGCCACAGGATAACCTACGCGTGACAGCATTGAGACGTCATTCAGGTTATCGCCGATTGCCATGACTTCATCCATATCTACACCCAACTTCTCAGCAATACTTTCTAACGCAATGCCTTTCTGAGCGTCACTATGCGTAATCTCTATATTTCCTCGAGATGAGGACGAAATAGCTAAATGATTCGATTCAGATAAACGCTTGCTTACACGATCAATCTTCTCTAAATCACTATCGAATGCGAGTATCTTCATGATGAGCTCGCCTGGCACAGATTCAATCTTGCTGTAATCTTCTACGACTTTCAGCGAACCATTGTCAATCCGATCTTGAATCGCATGCTTAATCTTTTCAACATCGGCTTGTTGACCAGCACGTTCAGCGATATCCACGTAAATCTCTAAATCTCGATCAGGATTTTCCGTATAAATCCCTCTGTTCGTATAGATTTGGTAATACACATCTTCATTATCGAGTTCAGTCGTAATACGTTGCACTAGTTCATGATTGAGATTAGAGGTGCTGATAATGTTAAAAGATTCATCGCGCACTTCTGCCCCATTCAAACAAATGTAAGGCACCTTTAAATCACTGTGTTCTAAAGGCGTGCTCGCTTCATAAAAGGCACGGCCTGTCGCAATAATAACAGTAACGCCCAAAGACTGCGCATAGCGAATTGCTTCGGCATTCTTCTCCGATATTTCATGTGATGCATTTAACAAAGTACCATCCATATCTGATGCTATAAGCTTAATCATTCTATCTCTTCGTTCCTCTCTCTTTCAGATTACGCCGTTTATATGATCAAGATGTTAAATAGTTGTCACATTTAAGCAGCATATTCTCATTCTACCATTTAAACGTCGTTATGTATGCTCGTCTGTTCGTATGATTTTCGCTGACTTTTTACGCTGTCTCATCTGACGAAAGAACTGACGCAACAAATCGCCACATTGGTCCTCTAACACACCAGTACGGAGTTCCACACGATGGTTAAAACGCGGTTCCTGCACCAAATTCATCAAACTACCTGCGCATCCACCTTTCGGATCTGTAGCTCCATACACCACTGTGGGAATACGACTCATCACGATAGCACCTGAACACATCACACACGGTTCCAAAGTGATATATAACTGACAATCCTCTAGACGCCAACTTCCCAAGACTTCCGCAGCCCGTGTAATAGCAAGATGCTCAGCATGAGCGGTCGGATCTTGAGTCGATTCACGTAAATTATGCGCGCGAGCAATGACTGTATCTTGATAGACGACGACCGCGCCTATCGGGACTTCACCCATACGTTCAGCCTTTTCCGCTTCTTCAATCGCCAACGTCATATAATATTCATCCAACGTCATCTGTCTGATTCACCTCTGATGTGATAAAATAACTACTGTCTATTTTAGCATTGGAGCGATAAAGATGAAAAAGACTTTTATAGCTATCGAAGGACCCATCGGTGTAGGCAAGTCCTCTTTAGCACACAAACTGAGCCAAACCCTCAATTACCAAGAAGAACAAGAAATCGTTGACGATAACCCTTTTCTCTCGGATTTCTACGACGATATTTCTAAATGGAGCTTTCAAACAGAAATGTTCTTTCTCTGTAATCGCTACAAACAATTTCAAGATCTTGCCAAGAGCCAACACAACATTGTGAGCGATTATCACATTTATAAAAACAAAATCTTTGCGCATAATACGTTAACGGCAACCGAATTTGATAAATTCTCCAGAATCTACGATATCCTCACAGAAGACTTAATCATGCCAAATACTGTCATCTTTCTAGATGCAGATCTTTCAGTACTCAAAGCGCGTATTAGACATCGTAATCGTAGTTTCGAAACCCAAATAGAAGATGACTATCTCACTCAGTTGAAAAGTGATTATCGCAGATTCTATACTTCATTAGAACACAGTGGCGTGAACGTCATTTATATTGATACAACACATCTCGATTTCGTGAATAATGAAGAAGATTATTCGCACATTTTAAACTTACTTGAACCGATGATTGGAGGCACACATTGATGAATGACTACGGTATTCCTCAAGATGCAGTAATTACGATAGCGGGAACAGTGGGCGTTGGAAAGTCGACGCTCACACAAGGCTTAGCTGACCGTTTGAATTTCCGCACTTCTTTCGAGAATGTCGAGCACAATCCGTATCTCGATGATTTCTACAAGGACTTTGAACGTTGGAGCTTTCACCTGCAAATTTACTTCCTAGCAGAACGTTTCAAAGAGCAGAAACGCATGTTTGAATATGGCGGCGGTTTCGTCCAAGACCGTTCCATATACGAAGATGTCGATATTTTCGCGAAGATGCATGAGGAGCAAGGTACGATGAGTCAGGCAGATTACAACACTTATTCCGAACTCTTTGATGCGATGGTGATGACGCCATACTTTCCACAACCTGACGTGCTCATCTTCCTCGAGTGTGATTACGATGAGGTCATTGAACGTATTCGTCGTCGCGGTCGCGACATGGAAATTAATACTGATCCTGAGTATTGGAAGAAGCTTTACGATCGTTACAAAGCATGGATTGACAACTTTAAAGCGTGCCCAGTCGTTCGTGTGAATATCAATGAGTATGATTTATTCGAAGATCCTGCGTCGTTAGACCCTGTGATTGCGAAGATCAAGCATGTAATCGATACCCATCGTCAAGTTGATCCGCGTTAGTCTGTGCCTTTATGGATAGGTAAAATGAAATTTCAACATCAAATAAGCCCATTTCTATCACCTTTGAATAGAAATGGGCTTGTTTGTATTAATGCGGTAGTAAATTGATTAAAAATACTACCATAATTCATTATTTTCCTACACATTTAACGTCTACTTTTCGCATAATGTGCCGTAATTGTAGCTAAGATTAACGTGATAATAATATAAATGATAATCGACACAAAGATAATCAGCTTATTCGGATTGTCTAGCGAAAATGGAAGTGGCGCATAACTTACCGTGATCGTACGTCCTGTGATGAATAGCGCTACAATCATTTTCAGCGTAGACCAAGCTGAACTCAGCGTAATTAAACCTAATATTAATAAAGTAATTCTCTTCATGTAAGTTACCTTCTTTCTGATGTTTGATGTCGCATATTAACACTACACTTTATATCATACTATAAGTTTCCCAGAAACAGGGACACTATTTTGATTATCGCCTTCTATTTTTACCACAATGACGCTCTGTCGTTTCTCCTCTACCTACTATTCTCTCTATCTCAGTAAATTACAAATAGATTGTGACTAATGTCACTGCATTCGCTTTCGCCCTAACTGTATAGGGTTCCTGTTGAAAATCATGATAATCTACTGTTAATTTCGGTCGATTATACTTGTTCAATTTATACTTCAAATGTGTCGGAAGTTGCTGACCCGATGAAATGTTATCTGATATGATCGAGTCTAAACAACCTTTCTCAACATCCGTAATCGTTTCCGTAGATACGATATAACCTTGTTGCTGCGCTTCATCACTCATATGCAAAGCATATAACATTTCATCATAATGAGAGGATGGCGCATTCATCGGAGAAGGATTGTACAATAAGATATTGTAAGCATAATTCTTCTTCGTCAAAATATAGTGTTCTCCGTAATAACTCGCCGTTTCCCGGAAATTCGCAAGCATGTAACTCATAAATGTATAAGCTGTCTTCGTCTCATACTCATTAAATATGGCCAAATCGCTTTGATTCTCTTGTTGATAAGAGAAATAGACACTTACTCCCGCGAGATATTGTCTTAGCGCGACCACTTTTTGAATATAATTCGCAATCGCGTTCACTTTCTCGTGTTTAATCGCTTCTTGATTCAGAAAGATAATACTTTTAGGAAGCTCAATCGAACTGAGGAATTGTTTGAGGTGGTTTAAAAATGCTAAAGATTCCGTTTCAGTAATGATTTGTTTCTTATTCAAACGTTGTAAATCCAACGTGTAGTAATCTGTCTTCAAGCAAGAAAGTTCGTTTAATTGTTGCTGATGCCCGAAAAGATAAACATCTGTTAAATCAATGGCAGTCAAGATTTGAATACCGAATATTTCTGAATTAAATTGCTCAATTGAATCTAAATATTTTAACTTCCAATCTAGCAACAACAACACCTTGAGTGACTTCAAACTATCTCCTGAAGTCGTTTCAAGCTCTAGAATTCGAAAGTCTCTAATCGTTTCTTCCACGATACGGTAGTCCTCTAAGCTCTCAATATGTAGTGCGAAAGGCACCTTACTTTTCAACAAGCGCTTAATCCCTTGTATCATACGTTGCGAATTAGGCGCCGTTCGACTAATGTAAACGAATGCAGATAAACGGTGTGCCGTATAGTTCTTATACGTATAAATCTGCTCGTCCAATATGCCATCTAAGTCGTCAAAGCCACCAATATTAATCAAATTAAAGTAAGACAAGCGATCATCTTGAATACAATCATCATCTATCACGATACTTTGTTGATGTGTTTGTTTCGATCTCTGAAACTTCAAATTGTTAATGACACGCAAATCTTCAACCGCATGCGGAATCTTCAAACGATGTACTGTCGACTCTGTCATCGTGTACTTTTTAGGTGTGGTATGCATAAACGTTTTAAAATGCGTAATATATTTCGTCGCACTTGAATATCCCCAACGATTCGCAATTTGTTCAATACTATAGTGCTCGACGACGAGATCTTCTATCGTCTTAGCCACACGCAACGAGCTGACGTACTCATTAAATTTAATAGCCAAATGTCTTTTAAACAAATTGGAGATATACGAAGCTGAAACATAAAATTGTTGACCTAATTCATCTAATGTAATCTTGTGATGTAAATGTTCTCTTATATAATTTAAGATATGGGTCACTAAATCATTAGTGTGTTGATGTGCCGGTCTTTCTGTTAATGTCAGATGTTTGATAATCTGACTTACTAATGTCTCTATATCTAGCGCTTTCGCATGATCACGCAAATGATTGAATAAAGTATTTAAATCTGTAATTAATCCCTCTTGGTGCTGAGATTCAATAGTATAATAAGCGTTAAATACCGGCTGTTCTCTCATCGTCCAGTAGTGACTTGGTATGTAGAATATAATAATTCCACTACTGTTAACTTTAAATAACTCTCCCTCATTGATGACATGGATAGCCAAGTTATTCAGTGTTTCTCCCTCGACCTGAATATTCAAACTCCCTTTGACTGCTGTGACAAGCATCACACCATCGTAACATCGTTGAGGTTTGTTCATTGCTTCCGGTAAGTAGTAAATTGACGGAAACACGTCATCCCCTCCACAAATTCCATTTAACAATTACCTTTCTCAAAGTATTGCATTCCATTATTTTAATTATTTTTATCTTGGTAAAGGTACCTTATAAATTTGTAACTAACCTTACAAAATTTTATCTTGTTTTTCACTATTTGTACAGATATAAAGTGTCATTTACCAAATAAATATTTTTCTATTAAAGAGACATAAATATAATAGAAAGTCAACATTTTGAGCAATTTTTCACTACATTGGAAATATATGGAGATATTGTAAATATTCAATGATTTTTAAGATAGTTGACTTACATAATAAACACTACTAGAAAATATGCGTAAATAATTAAGTATATAAAGCATATAAATATAATTATATCTAGTGCTATGATTGGAATAACAAATAGATAATAGTTTGAGGTTATTTACTATTTGGGATTGTTAATTAAATACTTCTTATTTATAAAGGGGATGAAATGATGAACAATAATCAATTCACGAAGAAAGACAAATTTGGAATTAGAAAGTTCTCAGTAGGAGTGGGCTCAGCCCTTTTAACATCTCTACTATTCTTAGGCGTTAGCCACTCTGCAGATGCAGCAGAAACTGACGCAGATGATGCAGGTCTCGTTGCAGATCACGAACATCCAGATGCTGAAGGTTCTCTTCCAGCCGCAACAACACCTGAAAATAATGGAAACACTGAAGCAAATGGTGTGGATCCATATGTACCAACAGGTGAGCATACTGCAGCAATCGACAATAAAGATGAAAACACAATCACTAACACTTATGATGGCAAAAACGAAATGGATCCTACTCCAGGAAGCCAAAACATGGATCCATTATATGACACTAGCAATGAATCTAATCCTACTGCTGGAGACCAAGGTCAAGATCCTTTAGAGTATGACGGTAGTAATGAAATGGACCCTACTCCAGGCAACCAAAACATGAGTCCTTTATATGACACTAGTAACGAATCTACTCCTATTGCTGGAGACCAAGGCCAAGATCCTTTAGAGTATGACGGCAGTAATGAAATGGACCCTACTCCAGGCAATCAAAACATGAGTCCATTATATGACACTAGTAACGAATCTACTCCTATTGCTGGAGACCAAAACCAAGATCCTTTAGAGTATGACGGCAGTAACGAAATGGATCCTACTCCTGGCGACCAAAATCAAGATCCTTTAGCTGACGG
>NZ_JANSKK010000014.1 GCF_026659735.1 Staphylococcus pettenkoferi
CGGTTTCCCGGAGTTATTCCGGTCTTATAGGTAGGTTACCCACGTGTTACTCACCCGTCCGCCGCTAACGTCGGGGGAGCAAGCTCCCCGTCTGTTCGCTCGACTTGCATGTATTAGGCACGCCGCCAGCGTTCATCCTGAGCCAGGATCAAACTCTCCATAAAAAAGCGTTTGATTAGCTCGTAAAAATAAGTGTTATCAATAACACGTTGTGTTTATTGGAATTAACGTTGACATATTGTCATTTAGTTTTCAATGTTCATAAGAAATTAAATAAGATGGAGCGGGTGATGGGAATCGAACCCACAACATCAGCTTGGAAGGCTGAGGTTTTGCCATTAAACTACACCCGCTTATGAAATTAAAAAAGTTGATGCGGTCGAGAGGACTCGAACCTCCACGGGATCTCTCCCACTAGGCCCTCAACCTAGCGCGTCTGCCATTCCGCCACGACCGCTTAGCAAAATGACTAATCTCTTTTGAAAGAAGTCTCTTTAAAAAGGACAATTACCATTTTATTATGCGGTTAATGTTTTGTCAATGAGAATTTAATAGAAAGTTAAATTTCTTTATTCCCTCTTCAAAACGTCTTAATCATTTTTACAACGATTATTATCATAGCTCATAATTGCGTGAACGTCAATACATACACACAATTTCTTTAGTGTAATTTATCCTATAGTTAAAATCAGCGAATTTTAGTGGGATCAGTTATCTTATGACCGCTATTTCTTTAAAGGTTTTTCATTTAATTTCATTTCAACTAACATTCACTAAACTACAAGGCGTGCTCTTATATATTGTAAGTTGTTTAAATCTAAATCTATAAATTTATTTCTATCTGTATCTATTCCTCTCACTTATTGATTCCACTAGACTTCTTTTCCTACCACCGGAAACGTAGAAAAGCAACCACCAGTTATCGCTAACTATTCCTTCTCCAAATTCTCATTTAGTTGTAAGCATTACTACTTACTTAACTTCAGACACAAATAACATTTTTACTACTGCGCCTACCGAAAGTATACTCAACCGTTGAATCCGCTCTTTGGCAACTCTATAGATTCAAAGATCAAGCAATGCGGTATAACATCCTGCCCCACACTTCACGTAAAAGAAGCAATAGCCAATCACTCTTGACTACTGCTCCTCACTAGTTCTATTTAAATTTTGTATCAGCCTTTTAAAAGTACTAACTCAAGAGATTACCGTCATCGCGATACTCATAAAAATAAGTGTAACTACAGAGATTCCTGAATAATACGTTGCTATCACAAACGAACCTATGGATACCTCACTCTTTCTAACCGACCTTTCACTTTCGTACTTCTACCAACTTCAACCGTCCACCGCAACGACCACAAACACGTCGACGTGTATCCACCTTGCGTATGCGCGGAAATTTCACACCACATTTTTTACATTGATAGACGTAATTCGCGCGTTCCTCGTAACTTTGAACCGGTGTACAATAACGAGGCGCTCCCACTTGCTTACTTAATGCTTTAAAGTCTTTATCTCGATGTTGATAACCTTTCCTTTCTAAGTGCAAATGATAGTGACATAATTCGTGCTTAATAATATCTTCAACAGCTTGCACTCCAAATTTCTCAAATTGTTTGTAGTTAATTTCGATATTATGGGAGGCAAGCATGTATCTTCCACCTGTCGTTCTTAGGCGGTAGTTAAAATAAGCACGGTGCCGAAATGGCCTCCCGAAACTGTCACGTGAAATCGTCTCAGTCATCTCTTGAATATCTTGATCATTCATTTGGATCGACCATCGATAATGAGACTTTTCCTTTATTCTCATCTACTTGAATAATCCATACATCAACGATATCACCGACGCTGACAATATCCATTGGATTTTTAACAAAACGGCGAGACATTTTAGAAATATGCACGAGACCGTCTTGCTTCACTCCGATATCGACAAAGGCACCGAAGTCTACTACGTTACGCACTGTACCGCTTAACTTCATACCTTCTGTTAAGTCCTCGATAGACAGCACATCTGATTTGAGAATAGGTGCATCAAAGTCATCGCGTAAGTCACGGTGAGGTGCTTTCAATGATTTAACGATATCCTCAAGCGTAGGTAGACCAATATTCAACGTTTCAGCAGTCTCTGATAAGTTCAATTTCTCGAGCGTTGCTTTCAACTGATCTGAACCTAAATCTGCTGATGTCATGCCTACGGAATCTAACAACGTATACGTAGCCTCATAACTCTCAGGGTGAATTGACGTATTGTCTAATGGTTCTTTGCCATCAACGATTCTTAAGAAACCGATACTTTGTTCAAATGTCTTCGCCCCTAAACGCTTTACTTTAGCAATTTGAGAATGATGCGTGATCGCACCTTCCTCTTCACGATAAGCGATAATATTTTTAGCAATTGACGGCGTAAGTCCAGAAACGTACTGCATAAGGGACTGGGAAGCCGTATTAACATCAACGCCCACTTGGTTAACAGCAGTTTCCACAACGAAAGTTAAAGCACTCTCAAGTTCCTTCTGGTTCACATCGTGCTGATACTGACCGACGCCAATCGATTTGGGATCAATCTTCACGAGTTCACTCAATGGATCTTGGATACGTCGACCGATAGACACCGCACTGCGTTCCTCAACTTGGAAGTCTGGGAATTCCTCACGTGCTACTTCAGATGCGGAGTAAACCGATGCACCCGCTTCATTCACAATCACATACTGCACATCTAAATCATGGTCTTGAATGAGTCCAGCAATAAACTGCTCGGTTTCACGACTAGCAGTACCATTCCCTATCGCGATGAGATCAACGTGATGACGTTGGATAAAATCAATAACAATCCGCTCTGCCTCTTTCTTCTTATTGACTGGTGGATGAGGATAGATCACACCTTTATCTACAAAGGTACCATAAGGATTGATGACCGCTAATTTACAACCTGTACGAAACGCAGGATCCACACCTAGTATTTGTTTGCCTTTCATCGGTGGTTGTAAAAGGAGATTTCTTAAATTCTCGCCGAAGACTTCAATCGCATGTTCTTCTGCTCGTCCAGTTAAATCACCTCTGATTTCACGCTCAATTGAAGGCATAATTAACCGTTTCAAACTATCTTTAATTGCATCAACAATGTAAGGCGTTGCTTCAGTCTGCGCAGGTACTTCATGTTTACGAATGAAATTCTCTATACCTCGCGTATCTACATCAATCTTCACATTGAGAACTTTTTCTTTCTCACCACGATTCATTGCCAGCACACGATGATTTGCCACTTTTTTCACAGGTTCACTAAAGTCGTAATACATTTCGTAA
Source organism: Staphylococcus pettenkoferi (assembly GCF_026659735.1). Classification (GTDB taxonomy): domain Bacteria; phylum Bacillota; class Bacilli; order Staphylococcales; family Staphylococcaceae; genus Staphylococcus. Next base: position 3,310 of record NZ_JANSKK010000014.1, read on the forward strand.
ATACCTTGCTCATCTTCCGCTTTTTTCTTTTTAGCTGCAGTGATGACGCCGTGTTGGTACGTATCTTTCAATATCTTTTGACGATATTTCGGGTTATCCGAAACCTGTTCAGCGATAATATCTTGAGCACCTTGAAGTGCTTCTTCAACAGATGTCACCTCGTCATTCAAATACGCCTCTGCCGCAGTTTCGACACTTTCTGTAAGCGATGATTGTTGTAGCCACTCTGCCAATGGTTCCAACCCTTTGCGTTTCGCCTCAGTCGCACGTGTCTTTTTCTTCTGTTTGTATGGACGATATAAATCCTCAACTCTTTGTAATTTCGTTTGTTTGAGGATGTCAGATTTGAGTTCGTCCGTGAGCATGCCTTGTTGCTCAATGTTATGTATAACTTCTTCTTTTCTCTTCTGCAAATGCACCACATATTGATACTCATCATTGATTTGCTTAATCTCCACTTCATCGAGTCCGCCCGTTTGTTCTTTACGGTAGCGTGCTATGAACGGCACTGTATTGTTATCTTCAAGCAGTTGTAACACCGCTTTGATTTGTGGTACAGAGTATTGATATTGTTTTGCGATTGATTGAATGAGCTGTTTATCCATAATTGCCTCCAACATTATTACTTTTCTTCAATTCTCTTCAGTAGAACTTTAATTAATATATATATTCACTTTTTCTATTTTTAAAATGAGTGTCACAAATGCATTTAATTCGGACATAAGTTCCGCAGCAATACGACTTTTAGATCTCACGTCTATACGGTATGTATTTTCAGATAAAAGTTATACGCATTCCTGTCATTCTGAGAAGATACACCATTCCCTAAAAGCAACCTACGCATTGCCCCCCTCCACCATTACCTTTCCAGTAGCTATCAAAAGTCACTCAAATATTGAACAACGCATCCATTTTAACATATAAAAATAGAGGTAAGGACGATTCAATCATTTCAATGGGCATTCTTCGTAATGCCTCTTCTCTACAACTATAGAATCCTAACTACGAAGGCTAGGGTTCGAACCCCAGACGATATTTGCACAATTTAACTTTCACTATTGTGTCACGTTCGGGGGTTCAAGAAGATATATTGTCTCATAGCGGGTTCGACTAAAAGCTATGAGCATACTTTCACTTCTATAGTCATAACGGGTACGTCCTGACCTCTATTTATGTGCTGCTTCTTGTAATTTCTTGATTGCAGTTCGCTGTAATCTGGAAACATGCATCTGACTTAATCCAATACGTTCACCAGTTTCTTTCTGGCTCAAACCTTCAATAAAGGTACACTGGATAATTTCACGCTCTCGATCGGATAATATCGGTAGAATCTTCTCCAAGATCATCCGCTTCTCCGTCAAATCATAGTTATCATCTTGTGATCCCATAATATCTAAGAGTGTAACGGTAGAACCGTCTTTGTCGGCTTCGATGGAGTGGTCGACACTGAGTGCATTATAGCTTTGACCCATTTCCATCGCTTCGAGTACTTCTTCGTCTGTGACTTCTAAACGTTGAGCGATTTCCGCAATGGAAGGAGAGCGTTCTAATTCATTTGTTAAATCATCCGTTACTTTCTTAATACGTGGACCGATTTCTTTAATGCGTCTCGGCACGTGTACACTCCACGTTTTATCACGTAAGTAACGTTTAATTTCACCTATCACTGTAGGGACTAGAAATGCCTCGAACTTTCTATCATAAGAGAGATCGAAACGATTAATAGCCCCTATTAAACCAACCATCCCTACTTGTACAAGGTCTTCGTGATGAGACTGACCTTTAGAGTACTTATAAGCAAGTGATTCAATTAATTTGTTGTAATGTTGCACGAGTTTGTCTTGCGCGTGTGTATCTTCACCGTTCTGATGCTCTTTAATCCATTGGTTGATTTGTTCAGGTGATATTTCGTTAACTGATTTCGACTCTTTCGTCATTATTTCGCACCTGCTCTTTGTTTAAATACTTTGTCATACTGATCGTTACGCCTGACTCTTTATCAACACTGACTTCGTCCATCAATGACTCGATGAGGAATAAACCTAAGCCACCTTCGCGAAGATAGTCGATGTTCTCATTCTCTTGATAAGGTCCAAGTTGCTCTTTCGCTTCTTCGTAATTGAAACTTTCGCCTTGGTCAGAGATAACAATCTTAATCTTATCATCAAAGATTTCATAACCTAAGTTAATCATTCCTTGTTGTTCTTTATCATGATAAGCATGTTTGACTGCATTTGTCACGGCTTCACTCACCGCAATCTTCGCATCTTCAATATCATCATAAGATGCGCCTGCTCTAGTGAAGACGCCTGATAATGTGAGTCGGATTAAACTGACATATTCAGCAGAAGCTGGTAAACACATTTCGATGTAATCTTGTTTCGATTGCATGTTACTCAACCTCCGTTCCTTCGTTAACATGCATTAAATCTTTCAAGCCAGTAATGTCGAATAAACGACTGATGCGATCTGACACACCTAATATATAAAGTTGCTTGTCATGTTGATTTAATGCTTTTAACGTTCCTACGAATAAGCCTAAGCCAGTAGAATCCATATAACTCACATTTTCTAAATTTACATGTATATCTTTCGTACCTTCTTGGCGCATTGGAACGAGTACATCTTCCAATTCCGGTACGGTATAAACGTCGAGTTCGCCGCCAACTTTGACTTCATAATATGTGTCATGAGTCACAGTTTCTATATTGAGATTCATTCTCCTACACTCCTAATTATAGTTTACTTTCCTAATATACCCAAAAAAGACAATTTGTAACCGAACAGACACGTGTAGCTAATGCACACGTTTGATGATAAGTATGGTTAAATCGTCACGTTTTTTAGGATTTTGAATCTTTAGCAATGCCTCATAGAGCAATTGCACAATATCTTGCGGATGCATGTGCTTGTACTCCTGAATAAGATTTAATAAATAATTTTTATTAATAAACTCACCATTATCATCACGAATTTCTGTGACCCCATCAGTGAAGATAATGATTAAATCATCTATGTAGATGGGAATTTCTTGCTGATCATATCTTGTGTGTTGATCTACACCTAGCACTGTGCCTCGAACACTAATCTCCTCAAATGAATTCTCTTCAGCACGAAAGATGTAGCCTGGTTCATGACCTGCTGAACTGCAGTAAAGAAGATGATTCATTTCCTCGTACAGGCCATAGAACATCGTCACAAACATATTCTGATTGACGTTCTTCTCAACTACCCGGTTCAGACGTTTCAACCCATCACTTGGAAGTTGCGAATGGCCGTATGAGTCCATGCCAAACTTGATCATACTCATCGCTAGCGCTGCTGGAATTCCCTTACCGATGACATCCGCCACAGCGAAACTCATCGTTCCGTCTTTGTGGTCGATCAAGTTGAAGTAGTCACCGCTCACTTTCTGCGCTGCTACTGAAATGGCACCAATCTGAATGCTATCAAATTGGGGAATTTCCGTCTTTAACATCGTCTGTTGAAGACGTGCCGCTAAATCGATTTCCTTGTCATGATGTTGCAGCCTATTCACTAACCGTTGATAATCTCGATAGCTATAGCCGAAACCTTTGACTACTTCCTCAAGCACCTCAAGCGTAGTCATAATTTGCGCCTCAGATAAGTTGAGATTCATAATGTAGCTCTTATGAATGTCAACGATATCCTCAGGCAAGACATCTTTCTTAATCACTTCATCAGTAAAGTTCATACAAATGGTGCGCAATTCTTGAGTGAAGCCGGATTCTAAACTTTGGTTGATGAGCGACTTATATTGTTTCTTGAACTCTTCCACGCTGTATTTCCTCCTCAGAAAGCGAAAGTCTCTGATGTCTTTCTCACTGTCTTGTGATTTGTCAAAGTCTATCCATGCGAGTCAGAACATTGGACAACTTTCTTATTGCTTCCTCACACTCTTGCAGTAGCTACGTTAACCCAGCTAGGTAAAATGAAAGTCATACACTAAGCAGTTACACGCGTCTCTACAAAGAGTCTAGCAATACCTATTATGATAAAAATAAAAATGAGATAAACATGCTTACCACTCATATTTAGCTCTTAACACTTTTTAAAGCTTTAGGAGAACCTAAAGCTTTAAATCAAACATTCATCGTCATCAATTCCGATGAAATTACTTATATATTAACATATTGATGAAGTAATTTTAAACTTAATTATATAAAACCACTTTCTCATATGTTAAATTGTATTAAAAATTTATACGTTAGCTCTGTATGTATGTCTTTATGAAATGAGCTTCAATGAAGTCCTAAGCTGATTCGAATCGCTTTGTTAACTTCTTCCATCTTGCTATCAGATAGATATGTAAGCTTTTCCTTAAGTCTCTTCTTGTCTAACGTTCGAATTTGTTCGAGAAGAATAACGGAATCTTTGTCCAATTTATATTTCTTCTTCTCAATTTCAACGTGGGTTGGTATCTTAGCTTTATTAATCCTACCCGTAATTGCCGCAACAATTACGGTAGGACTATATTTATTACCAGTATCGTTTTGTATGATGACAACGGGTCTTACTCCCCCTTGTTCAGACCCTTGTACTGGTGATAAATCAGCTAAATAAACATCTCCTCTTCTCATCGTTCATTATTGAAATTGGAACTGATGTAAGATTCGTTACAATCACAAGCTTCACATTCAAATGGGAAAGCTTCTGTTGCAAGGGAGAGATTTAAATCAGCCATTTGGGAGTAACCTTCTTTGAGCAGTTGTTCGATACTATGATTCCTACTTTGATTGAAACCAGACATGCATAAGACCTCCACCGTTTTAATTTTTAAAACAGATTTGTGATTCCTATTTAGGAACATCATAACAAATTTTAAAAACGGTGACTATACTATTTCAGTAATTCGTTGTTAATTCGTGTATGATCTTCATATTGATAAAGTCTCGGTAAACGGCGACTCAAGTTACAGAGCACTTCATAATTAATCGTCTGTTGTTGCTGTGCTAAGGCTTCTACAGATTGTGCATCATCGCCATCTTCAGACATGAGAATAACTTTGTCACCAATTTCAACGTCATCAGGCACACGTACAATCGTCTGATCCATACATACACGGCCAATCACTTGGCACTGTTTACCGCGAATTTCAACGTATGCTCCTGACATAGAACGTAGATAACCATCTGCATAACCGATTGGAATGACCGCTACTTTCTCACGTTCTGATGCTTGATATGTCCAGCCATAACTTACAGCAGTCTCTGGATCTAAATATTTCGTCTGCACAACTTCCGTTTCCCATGTGACACTTGGATAAAGTTCAACAGAAGTTTGTTCTTTCATATACTCAGATGGGTAATATCCATAAAGTGCAATACCAACGCGGACTGCGTTACAGAATGAGAAGTTTTCTCGCAAACTTCCAGCTGAATTCTGAGAATGAATATATTCAGGTTTCTCCGCTTCATTAACGATTGTTTCGAATTTCTGTTGTTGTTGATGCATTGCCTCTCCAGGTTCATCTGCACATGCAAAGTGTGTGAACACACCTTCAAATACCAAGTTAGGCGTCTCTTGAATTAACGCAATCGTTTCTTTGTATTCTTCAACTGTCGTCATACCTAAACGACTCATGCCACTATCAATTTTAATATGTAACCAAATATCTTTCTCATTATCGTCATCAATTTGCGTAATCGCTTGATCTAACCACTCTTTAGATGGCACCGTCATCGCTACTCGGTGTTGAATCGCTTTCTTAACATTCTCTGGTGGAACCACGCCAAGAACGAGAATCTTTGCACTCACACCATGCATGCGTAACTCTACGGCCTCATCTAACGTTGCCACCGCGAAGAAGTCCGCACCTTGTTCCATCAAATAACGTGCGACTTGTACACTTCCGAGACCATACGCGTTCGCTTTCACTACTGGAATTACCGTCTTATTCGGGTGCAATCTTCCAAAGGTTTGATAATTTCTTGCAACCGCTGGCAAGTCGATAGTGAGTAGACTCGATCTATAATATCTTTCCGACATCTCAACATTCCTCCTGTAGTGTTTGTATATTTCAGTAATCAATTTATCGTCGTCTTCACAAGTTTTAAGCTTATTCCTCTATAATCACTTCGCTCATCGCATAATGATCAGTATGTGTAATACTTACATGTACGCGGTACGTATCATGATCTATACATGGTTTGCCTCGCGCATCGTTATAACAATCAATCTCATTAAATGCGACAGTTTGACCAATTCCTGTACCAAGCGCTTTACTATATGCCTCTTTACAAGCGAAGCGTCCAGCTAGAAATTCAATCTTACGTTGTTCAAGTTGAAACTGTTTGAGTTTCAGTTGCTCATTAGGCGTAAGTATGCGCTCAATCAGTTTAGGTTGACGATGATATAGCTTTGTGATGCGTGGGATTTCAACCAAATCAATCCCGATTCCCACTATCATGACTCCACCTCTTTTAGTTTGGAACAAATTTTGAAAGTTTATGTTCTATTATATAACTGCTTCTCATTTTTTAAAAAGGAAAAGCTGAAGAACGCTCGAATAAAATGAAGATAACTTTAATTTTTAATGTTATTAATCTCACTAATGAGCAGGACGAAAATTGATTAAATTTCGTTGTCCTGCTATGTAATGAGTATGACTGAATTCGAAAAAGCGAAGCGCCATATCCAATAAGCTACTTCGCTTTTATTTCGTTACTATTGAAACAGTTATGGTTATCATTTAAATATCATTTTCGTTGTGACTTTCTAAAGTCTCTGCTTCACTTTCTTCCCCTTGTCCTTCGTCTTCCGTACTTTCTTTGTGTTCCACCTTATCCTCTTTACTATATTGCTGTAATTGTTGCTTTAACTCTAAAGCGACATCTTGAGGAATTAAATTAATTTCAGCATTCCCTCCAGCTGTAGAAAGAATGACATCAGCAAGTCCAAAATTACGCATAATAATCCCTTCATACGTATCTACATTCTGTACTCTGAAATGTGGGATTTGATCGGTTTGAATAAACCACAGCCCTCTACGAATCGTCGTATGATGATCTTCAACACGATAACGAAAGACTTTGTATTTATATATTGGAGAGATCACAACGTATATAATAATATGAAGCACTATGATTACAATTCCAATTCCGCTTAGCCACCAATATACAGTTGGATTGTTAATGTGTAGTAGAAATTTTCCGAATAACGATATCCCAACTAGCACGATCAGTATAACTACACTCCATATTCCTCCTGCGATGCGCATCACAGTCTTACCTCTAGGATGCATGAAGTTATAGTGTGACATCTCTTCCACCTCCTAAATACCAATCTTTCACTTCCTGAGATGTCTGTCGCTCAGCAAATCTCAACCCTATATGTTGATTCGTTGCTGCTTGAGCAATCGTCACTTTGAACGTTTGTAAGTGACTCCGTTGCATGAAAGGATTGCTTTTAATCGTCATACCAATCAACTTATCTTGCTTAATATAATACTGTTTCATGCTGAATAAACGTGCTTTGCGTATTGAAATTTCATCATCTATGATTCGAGAACCTGAATTTTTAATCGCTAGTACACTACGGATAATGAGTAAGGCGATCATCACGCCTGCTGCAATATACAGATAAGGTTGCCAGAAGTAGTGTACAATCGCCGCAATCGCTAACAGGATGAGAGATTCACGCCAGAAATATCTGTGAAAGCCTCTCCATGGCATCCCAGGTTGTACCTGACCGAAACGCATAGATGGCACAAGTTGATTGAGCAGTTGATACCCTTTGTCTCTTTTAATAAAAGGCAAGCAAGTCACATGACCATGAGGTGTAGCTTCACCATCGCCATCCTCCATGTCACTTGTGATAATCAAACTTAAAGAAGTGTAACCAAATAACTTTCGCAAATACGATTGCTTTTCCTCAACAGCTTGAACACGATTCGTCGGTACGGTCACACTTTTAACACTAATAAGGCCATAACGAATCTTAAGTTGATGACCTGTTTGGCTCAAGGTGAAACCATAATTTCTGACAAACTCAATACCAGTGCCGATGATATAACAAAGCACTAAAAATACAAGGACTAAGATAATGCCAAAGGTCACTGCACTTTGAATGAGATGTGAGAACTCTCCAAACAATTTGTCCCACGGTATGTATTGGTTAACCGAGAGAACGATAGGACCGACAGTAAAGATCGTCGCACCAATCGCACCACTCGTCATAGCCATAAACAGGACTTCTTTAAATGTTAAGTGATAGAGATGATGTACTGGCATATCCGCTTGAGTGGCTTGTTCAGTAGCTGCTTCCTCTTGACCGATTTCTTCTTCAGTCAGATCACCATCCAGTTGATGTTGCGCACGTTGGATAGCTTGCTCGATAGCTTCACTTTGTGCACGTGATACACTTTCGAGATCTACGCCATCACTTGGTGTCTTGATCTGTAGTTTCACACCGCCTACGAGACGCTGTGCTAGTTCCTGTTGTGTATCAATCGATTGAATACGACGAATATCAATTTCCTTACGTTTAATATTCAGCACACCACTTCGAACGATAAAGTATCGCTCCTCTAGCCAATAACGTGTGTTATAGACCCTAAGGATATTCGCTATAAAAGAGATTATGAATATTAACGCAAATATTGCTGGTGACAAATAGGAATAAGGATCATGAAAATCAAAGTTACGAATACCAAACAGAAAGAACAAGATGATAATAATAAAGTTCTGCTTAATGGCATTGATAATCCCTGTCATATAGGAGATGGGGTGTAGTTTCTGTGGTTCAGACATCGGTATTCACTCCTTTCAACTTCGTCAACAGATGCTCCTCTATCTCTTGTACCTGTGTCTCATGTATCAGCGGCAATTCAACTCCGTGGCCTGCTGTCACGACTTCCACTTTACAAAGACCCATTCGATGCAGTATCGGATTCTCGTGACGAATGAGATATTGAATACGTTCAATATTGACAAGCTCCTGCTTTTTAAAGAAAAAGCGATGATCTACTGCGAGATAATGGTCCGTGACTTTAAAATATGTATAGCGATAGTCAATTAAAGGTTCGGCAATGCAATCAATAATGATAATTGCTCCCAATATAGCAATGACGTATATAAGCCAATGCCACCAATGGAAGTGAAGTGTCAGAAATAGGAAAAGTCCCAAGATGAGAAGTAGGAAGACAGACTCCACAATTTGAGCGATATAGTAGTATTTCTGTACTTGCCTTGGAGATCGTTGATAGTTGCTAAAAGTATCCATCGAAATAATCTGTCACTCCTTCACGATTTAAATAACGCCTTTAGTATAGCATAATGAAAAAAGCTTTTGGAAACAGATATAAGATAATATGTTTATATTATTTAAATTTCGTTACAACGTCGCTAAAAAGTAAAAAAACGAACACTCATATGTATGAGCGTCCGCTTTCCTAACTTCTAATCTATTATACAACTATGCCCGCAATCTCTTTGTGCTAGCTTTCAATCTATTTCTTATGATCTGCGAAAGTACGACCTTTTTTCGTACGTTTACGATCACGATCGCGTTTATCTGATCCACGACCTTTATAATTGCGGTTGTTACGTTTATTCTTATAACGATTATTGCGTTTATCGAATTTACCGCCTTTACGTGATGGCTTGCTGCCGCGTTTACGTGCAAGTGGTTTTTCAAATGTCAATTGTACCTCTACATCGTCATTTGATTCCACGAGTTCTTGTAACATTGCAGCTGTTAACTCAATTGCACTGTACTCATCAAGTAACTGTTCAGCAATGCGTTCAAGACGTGGTTCTCTGTCACGTTCCATCCAATTCTGTACTTTATCTTTAATATCTTTCTCACGAGCGCGTAAGACTTCTTTTCGATGAGGTGGTCTTAAAGCGCGCATTTGACGTTCATTCGTTTGTTCGATTTGACGAATGTAATCCATCTCGATTGGGTTAACGAATGTTACAGCGATACCTTCTTTGCCAGCACGACCCGTACGTCCGATACGGTGCGTGTAACTTTCAGTATCTTGAGGGATATCGAAGTTGTAGACGTGACTTACACCAGAAATGTCTAGCCCACGTGCCGCAACATCTGTCGCTACGAGAATGTCAATTTGATCATTTTTAAACTTCTTCAAGACTTCTAAACGTTTCGCTTGCGTGATGTCTCCATGTAGTCCTTCTGCTTTGTATCCTTTAGATAAAAGTGCACTCGTTAACTCGTCGACACGACGCTTGGTACGACCAAAGACGATTGCTAAGTCTGGGCGATGAACGTCTAAGAAATTCGTAAACGTCTCAAATTTCTCAAGTTCTTTCACAATCGTATAGAATTCTTCGATTTGTGGGTCCGATAATTCATTATTCATCGTCTTCACGATTTCAGGATTATTCATAAATTGTTGCACAAGATTTTGAATTGCTTTAGGCATAGTTGCTGAGAATAACATCGTTTGACGTTGTTCTTTCGGAATCTTGTCCATAATAAATTTCATGTCATCAATAAAGCCCATGTTCATCATTTCATCCGCTTCATCTAATACGAGCGTATGAATACCATTCGTTTTTAAAGTACGACGGTTGAGATGATCAATGACACGACCAGGTGTTCCTACAACGATTTGTGGGCGTTTCTTCAACGCTTTGATTTGTCTATCGATTGGCATGCCACCAAAGACTGTCACAACACGCACGCGTTGGCCTTCACTAAACTCTCTCAACTGTTCAGCCACTTGCATAGCGAGCTCACGAGTAGGCGCTAAGATCAACGCTTGAACGCCATCGCGTCCTACAACTTTCTCAATCAAAGGAATACCAAATGCGCCAGTCTTACCAGTACCTGTTTGCGCTTGTCCTAATATATCTCGACCCTCTAGGGCGTAAGGGATACTTTCCTGTTGAATCGGCGTAGGCTCTTCAAACCCCATATTGTGAAGGGTTTCTACTGTCTTAGCCGAGATCCCTAATTCTTTAAAGTTTTGCAATATAATTCTCCTTTATTTATCTGTATTACAATACAAATATGTTCACTTAATTTACTTCAACTTCTTAATATTACCACCTGGCTTACAGAATAGCAATCCTCCCAGATTGTATAGAAGATTGAAATTATTCTCGTCAATCGCTTTTCAAATTTCATAACTTCCTCCTACCCTCACAATCAAGACAAGGCACTCAAAAGCTTTGTGCCTCTGAGTGCCTACTCTAACTAATTAAATTCTATTTTACCTTAATCCTCTAACAACGCATTTACAACTTCTTCAAGTTTCATGCCACGAGACCCTTTTACCAGCACAATCGCACCTGGTTGAATGATGTCACGTAGCGCGTCTATCAACTCATCTTTATCGTCGAAGTGGTGATTCGTCTTCACATATGACGTGCTCGCCTTCGCAATGGCTTGAGATTCCGCACCGAGCGTATACACCACATCTATACCCTTACGATACGTATGTTCACCAACAGAGGCATGCATCACTTCGCTCATCTCGCCAAGCTCTAACATGTCACCCAGCACGAGAATCTTCTGCTCACCGTCCATGTCAGCCACAGTATCAATCGCTGCACGCATACTTGTTGGACTTGCATTGTAAGCATCGTTAATCACGACTGTGCCGTCCGCTTTCTTATGTTGTTCCATACGCATCGCTGTGAGTTGTACTTGACTCAAATTACGGTGAATCGTTTCATAGTCAAGGTTCATCGCATGACCCACGGCAATCGCAATCGCAGCATTCTTCATATTATGCGTACCGAGTATAGGAAGGTCGTAGGCTTCACTTCCGTTAATTGTAAAATGAATGCCTGAATCTTCAACATCATTGAGCTGACATACATAATCACATTCGTCACTTAAACCTATGCTTAAACTCTCGAGTTGTTGAAGTTTCTGAACATGTGGTTTCAGTAGAGGTTCGTCGCCATCATAGATGAAAAGGCCTTCTTCTTTCATACCTAAGACGATTTCCGCTTTTGCTTGAGCAATGCCTTCACGTGAGCCTAAATCTTGCATGTGTGATTCACCAATATTCGTAATCACACCAATATCAGGTTGCGCGAGTTGAGAAAGTGCCTCTATTTCATGGTAACCTGACATGCCCATTTCTAAAATAGATACTTCTGTATCCTCATCTAACTGAAGAATAGTGAGTGGCATGCCGATTTCATTATTATAGTTACCTTGTGTCTTTTTAACTTTAAACTCTGGAGCTAAGACACTTTCAATCATATCTTTCGTTGTCGTCTTACCATTTGAACCAGTCACTGCGATAACTTTAGGATCGACCTCACGAAGATAAGCTTGAGCGAGTTGTTGTAGTGCTTGTAACGTGTCGTCTACCCAGATAATTGGACCTTCAACATCTTCAACAAGCGCAGTATCTCGTTGATGGAAACAAGCGCCCGCACCATCCTTCAATGCTTGGGGTACGAAACGATGGCCGTCCACATTCTCTCCTTTAAAAGGAATGAATAAAGTACCTTGTTTCACTTCACGAGAATCGATCGTAACGCCCTTGATTGAACGATCTAAATTATCGGCATCAATCTCACAATCAATCCAGTCTTGAACTTGTCTTAAACTTACTTCAATCATCGTCTATCGCCTCAGTCAATTTGATATTTGTTCTTCTTCTTATCTTCATATTTCTCTTTCGCTAAAGAGATCAACTTCTCGATAAGTTCGGCATAAGATAAACCCATGTTCTCCCATAAGCTTGGGTACATGCTATATTGCGTAAATCCTGGCATCGCATTCGTTTCATTGATAAAGATTTGATTGTCTTCTGTAACGAAGAAGTCCGCACGAAGTAATCCTGAACAATCTGTGGCTTTAAATGCTTCGACAGCCATATCACGTAATGTTTGTTGTACTTCTTCATCGAGTTTCGCTGGGATTGAAAGTTCAATCTTACCGTCTTGATATTTCGCTTTGTAATCGTAGAATGCGACGTCCTTAAGTACTTCTCCTGGTAGCGTCGTTTCTGGGTAATCATTACCTAACACTGCTACTTCTACTTCACGAGCAGTAATACCTTGCTCAATCACCAATTTGCGATCAAATTGGAACGCTTCTCGGATACCTTCAACGAGCTCTTCTTCATTTTGACATTTACTAATTCCTACGCTTGAACCTAAGTTAGCTGGCTTCACAAATACCGGGAATTGTAATTTATCGTTTACGAGTTTCAAGATATTAGAACGGTATTTTTCAAATTCACTTCTGAGAAAGCTCACGTAAGGAAGTTGAGGTAAGCCACGATGAGCGAAGAGTTGTTTCATCACGAGTTTGTCCATTGAACTTGAGGCAGCAAGTACGCCATTACCTACATATGGAATATCTAACACTTCAAAGAGTCCTTGAATTGTGCCATCTTCACCATTCGGTCCATGTAATAGCGGAAAGACTGCACTGTAAGGTTGTTGGTCATGTGTATCAAGTAAGAGACGAGAAATATCGCCACTTTCAACGTCTTGTAAATCAAGTTCGTCAGTACTTGAAATCGTTTCAGTAATATCTTCTTTCTTCTTCCAGTCACCCTCATTTGTTATGTAAATGATGTCGACGTGATAGTGCGATTTGTCTATCGCATTGAGCACGTTTTGCGCAGTGAGCATAGATACGTCGTGTTCTGCGCTTTTCCCTCCATAGATGATACAAATATTTTCTTTAGCCATAACTTAGCCTCCATAATCAATTCTTAAACTACATCATATCACGTTTAGCATGTATGTTGCATTTACCAACTTGTCTAAATTATACAATATATGAACAGTGATTGAGTTGTGATTTTTAAAATTCTAGTTGTTCTTATACCCCTACTTCTAGCAAATTAATACAAAGTTCGATAAAATCAGGATATACTAATAACTTAGAAACTATCGAGCAATAAAGGGGTTCAATATGAATACGTCACGTCAAACGAAACATAATTCGTGGATTCAAAGAGTGGACTGGATTATCATTCTATTCCTCATCGTCTTTGCGCTGATTAGTGTGACCATTATCAGCTCAGCGATGGGCGGCGGTCAGTACAGTGCAAACTTTAGTATTAGACAAATCTTATATTACATATTTGGGTTTATCATCGCCTTATTCATTATGTTTATCTCACCTAAGAAGTTAATGAAATATACCTATTTAATGTATGGTATTTTATGTGCGGCACTATTGTTATTAATACTTATGCCAGAAACACCGATTACACCTATTATCAATGGTGCGAAGAGTTGGTATGCGCTAGGTCCTGTGAGTATTCAACCTTCTGAGTTCATGAAGATTATCTTAATTCTCGCCTTAGCGAAACTCATTACACGACATCATAAATTTACTTTTAACAAGTCAATCGAGACAGATTTCAAACTTCTATTGAAAATCATTGGTCTATCTATCATTCCGATGTTGCTCATTCTGTTGCAAAACGACTTGGGGACAACACTCGTACTTTGCGCTATCATCGCTGGTGTCTTGATTGTCAGCGGTATTACTTGGAAGATTCTCGCACCTATCTTTATCACGGCTATCGTCGTGGGCGGCGGCATTATTCTTTCAATTATCTTCAAACCTTCGTTGATCGAGAACATGGTCGGTATCAAGACGTATCAACTTGGCCGTATCAACTCTTGGCTTGATCCGTATACTTACAGTAGTGGCGACGGTTATCACTTAACAGAATCTCTGAAAGCAATCGGTTCAGGTCAACTATTCGGTAAAGGATTCAACCACGGGGAAGTTTACATCCCTGAGAACCATACAGACTTTATCTTCTCAGTCGTAGGTGAAGAATTTGGCTTCCTAGGCGCAGTCGTATTGTTACTCTTATTCCTAGGATTTATCTTCTATCTTTCACGCTTAGCATCGAACAATACATTTTCTTACAACAAGACTTTCATCATCGGTTATGCGACGCTCATTCTCTTCCATGTCTTACAGAACATTGGAATGACGATTCAACTCTTACCGATTACGGGTATACCGCTTCCATTTATTAGTTATGGCGGTAGTTCACTTTGGAGTCTGATGGTTGGCGTCGGTGTCTTGTTGTCGATTTCTTATCATATGCCGAAAGCCTATTCTGAAGAGAAGTTGAACAACTAAATTATCTTAAATTAGAAAAACCTCTCAATGTCTCTTTCACATTGAGAGGTTTCTTAGCGTGAGATCAAGTTCTAGATTGACGTATGTATTATACGTTCCCATACGGTAGCTAGACCTGTGATTGAACGAAGTGATTTCTATATTGGCACACATAAAGGTGTATTCCAGCACTCAGCTTGAAACTGCCACGCGTCACACCTAGGACAATCGATGGCTAGTCCATCCATCAATACACTGCCAAATTATTTTAATTTATTTGTTGCCTTTACTGTTGTAGGTAACGTTTGCATCACTTCGAGACGTGATTTCGTCTTCTTAATGTTGACACCTAATGATGATAATAGTTTAACTACATTCTGAACTTTACTATTACGTTTCGTCATATCATCACTCCTCATTGTAACTCCTTACTTTCTATACTACCCCAATTCACTCCGGATTACTACATTATTTTTGGAAAAAATATTTTTCATTTAAATAATCGACAATTTTATGTAGATAATCCAACTATTTTTCTAAAAAACGAAGTTAATAAGTGTGAGAAGTTACCTAAGGATGAACGACAAATCATGTATAAAGCTAACCTGCCTATAAACATATGGAGGGTTAACCACAAATAGCTTTGTCACCGTTATCAATAAAGAATCGTATACCCTGCATCATAAATTTCTTTCTCAATGGCATTCAAATTTGCTGGTGTTTCAAAGGTAATCGTAATATCCCCTTTGGCACCATTAATATCCACTTCACTCACGCCAATCATATCAGATAGTATATGTGTTAACTCATCGATTTGAGCTTGCGTAGAAATGGTTTCTGTATAAACATGTTTCGTTTCCATCTATATTAACTCCTTTCTTACTTAGTCTTTCATTAACTTCTGAAATGTGACGAGCAGTTCTTCCATTGCTTCCTCTTCCTCGCCATTATTTACTTTGTTCAGAATGCAACCTTTCATGTGATGGTCTAACAATTGCGTGGCCACACTATTTAACGCTGAACGTGTCGCTCTAATTTGTGTGAGTACATCATCACAATACACATCCTCATCAATCATACGGTTAATCGCTCGCACTTGCCCTTCAATACGATTTAATCGAGATTTCAAATTTGCTTTCGTCTGTTCAGAATGATGTGCGCGATCCATAACAATCCCCCTATTGTTAGTTTAATACGGAGTTATCGTATACCCCTCGCAGGTATAAGTCAAGTGAACATCATAATATATCATGTTACAATAATATAGAACTTTTAGAAGATGTATACAAACTGTTATATAAAGGAGGTTAAAGTATTGTTAGAGTTTATGTACAATGTGTTCCCATCTACCAACTTGATTATTAATATTGTCTTAATCAGCGCGTTCATTTTAAACTTAGTGTTTGCCTTTACGATTATCTTTATGGAACGTCGTCAAGCTGGTGCAATCTGGGCCTGGATCTTAGTTCTCGTATTCTTACCGTTAATCGGTTTCGTCATTTATTTACTTTTCGGCCGACAGATTCAGCGTAAGCACATTTTTAAACTAGATAAAAAGGACGAAGTCGGGCTGCAGATGATTATTAATGATCAACTCGAAGAACTTCGCCGAGGTGACTTTTCTAAAAACAACCCATCCATCGTCAAATTTAAAGATATGATACAAATGTTGCTCTACAACAATGGTGCTTTCTTTACGAACGATAATCAACTCGATATCTACACTGATGGCCATGACAAGTTTGATGCGTTACTGAAAGATATTTACGCCGCAAAACATTACATACATATTCAATATTATATCTTCAGAAATGACACGCTAGGTAAAAAGATTCTGCAAGCGTTAGAAGATAAATTAGACGAAGGACTCGAAGTAAAGATGCTGTATGATGATATGGGCTCACGTGGGTTGTCCGTTAAAGCATTTAAACGCTTCCGTCAAAAAGGCGGTGCGGTCGAAGCATTCTTTCCATCGAAATTGCCACTCATCAACTTGCGCATGAACAATCGAAACCATCGAAAGATTGTTGTGATTGACGGTATAATCGGCTATGTTGGTGGTTTCAATGTCGGGGACGAATATCTTGGTAAGAAGAAACGTTTCGGCTATTGGCGCGATACCCATCTTCGTGTTACGGGTGATGCCGTAAATGCTCTGCAACTGCGCTTTATGTTGGACTGGAATGCCCAATCTTTCCGTGACACACTTAAGTACGATGAGCGTTACTTCCCTGATGTCGAGTCTGGTGGAAATATCGGTATGCAGATTGCGTCGAGCGGTCCTGATGAATTCTGGGAACAAATTAAATATGGTTACTTAAAGATGATTTCAGCAGCGAAATATTCTATTTATATTCAAACACCCTATTTCATACCTGACCAAGCCTTTCTAGATGCGATTAAGATAGCAGCTTTAGGTGGCGTAAATGTTAATATTATGATACCTAACAAACCGGATCACCCCTTTGTTTATTGGGCGACTTATAATAACGTGGCATCGCTGATTGAAGCTGGTGTAAACATTTATCATTATGACAATGGCTTCCTCCACGCTAAGACGATGGTTATTGATGATGAGGTCGCAAGTGTAGGTACGACCAACATCGATCA
Source organism: Staphylococcus pettenkoferi (assembly GCF_026659735.1). Classification (GTDB taxonomy): domain Bacteria; phylum Bacillota; class Bacilli; order Staphylococcales; family Staphylococcaceae; genus Staphylococcus. Next base: position 20,971 of record NZ_JANSKK010000014.1, read on the forward strand.
TCGCAGCTTTACATTAAACTTTGAGATCAACGCCTTTATTTACAATCGTGATATAGCCATACGTTTACGTCATATTTTTGAAAATGACATGAAAGTTTCCTACCCTTTAACGAAAGATTTGTATCAACAGCGTAGTTTATGGATTAAATTTAAAGAAGGTATCGCTCAGTTGCTCTCACCTATTTTATAATGACAACGATTAAACATGAACGAACTTTAAAGGAGTTGAAACCTATATTATGGAAAAGACAGAACAAATTTGGCGTGCCGAGCAATATATGAAAGAAGTCCATCAATACGATGCCTCAGGACATGATGTTGCGCATGTCTATCGCGTAGTAAGTTTGGCGCTCTATCTCGCAGATCAAGAAGATACGTCAGCGGATGCGCATGTGATTCATTTGGCAGCTTTATTGCATGATACGGTGGATGAGAAACTATTTAGAGCGCAGGATGCAATTGAACAGCTTCAGCGTTTCTTAGATGAAATTGAATTGACTCACTCTGAAATTGAGGATATACGCCACATCATTCAATATATGAGTTATCGTGGCGGGCGTAATAATCATGTTACTTTATCTCTCGAAGGACAAATCGTGAGAGATGCAGATCGACTAGATGCATTAGGTGCGATTGGCATTGCGCGTACGTTCCAATATGCAGGTCATAGTGGCGAAGCGATGTGGACGGGCGATGCGAGCTTCGAACAACTAGAGGATGCTCCAGACGAAGAAATCGCTACACTTTCCCCTTCTGCTATTCGTCATTTCTATGAGAAATTGTTTAAGTTGCGTGATTTAATGCATACAGAGAGTGGTCGCGCTTTAGCTGAACAACGTCATCAGTTTATGAAACAGTTTGTAGAAACATTTCTGACTGAATGGAATTTCGATAAATCACAATTGGATAAAAAGTGAGTAAGGAATCAGATCGCGAGTAATTATATGTAGGTTATTCGGGGAGTTAACGTGGTTTCTGTCCTCTTTCTCGCTTCTTCTCAGCACCAAAAAAGTGGAATTTCGTTTGAAATTCCACTTTTTCTTTATCTCATATGCATTATTTTTTCTTTTTATTAGAAACAACTTGCGTATTTTTACCTTTTTTCTTGTTGTCAGCATTGTTTTTATTATAAGCATCAATCATTGGCTGTACTTCACGTTTCGCAACTTTAGAGTAATGAATGTTTGCGATAAATGTTTGGATAACCAAGAATGCCGCACTGACAGACCAGTACAGACCTAATGCAGATGATGAACTGTAAGAAATCCAGATAATCATAATTGGTGAAATGATCATCATCATGTAGCCCATTTGTTTCTGCTCTCTTGGCATACTCATACTTGAAACATATGCTTGTAAGAAGTAAAGTACACCAGCAATAATTGTAATCCAAATGTCAGGTTTCGCAAGGTTAAACCATAAGAAATGCGGATGTGCTGTAAAGCCACCGCCTGTTGGGTGATACTTCAGTACGAAGAATAAACTCATGATGATAGGCATTTGAATGATGATTGGTAGACAGCCCAACATGTTCTTCATTGGGTTCATGTCATATTTCTTATAAATTTCCATCATTTCTTGGTTTGCTGCCATCTTCTCTTCTTGCGTACGTGAACGTTTCACTTTCTCTTGAACTGCATCAATATCCGGTTTCGCAATCTTCATCTTTTCACGCATCATATGACTATTTTTATAGTTTGATAACATGAAAGGAAGTAAGACGATACGAACCGCTAATACAATGACGATGATCGCAAGACCATAGTTGTCATTAAAGTGCGTACCTAACCAGTGCAAGAGCTGATCCATTGGATGTACAAATGTATTGTAGAAAAAGCCATGTTGCTTTTCGGGTTTAGAATAATCACACCCTGCCAACAATAACATTGCACCTAACAAAGGTAGTAGCGCTTTTCTCTTCATTTTTCCACCTCTAACGATATATTCACACAAAGTTTATTCTATCATACAAGTATAGAAGTAGAAAACAAAAACTGGCGAATTACTGAGATTCTTTCGCGCTTTGTAAGAAATTTGCAACAGTGCTTTTAATATCATCGCTTTGCGCAATTGCAGAAATGACAGAAACACCGTCAGCACCTGCTTTGAAGCAGTCTTGCGCATTGTTAGTCGCAATACCTCCAATAGCGACGATGGGTAAATCGCCTACATATTCTCGAAGTGTTGGAATCATTTCAGGTCCCACCGGTGCATTGGCATCATCTTTCGATTGTGTCGCATACATCGGACCTACGCCGATGTAATCTACGTGCGTCAAATCAGAATGCTGATATTCTTCAACATTGCCAACGCTTAAACCGATGATTTTATCTTCAAACTCAGTAGCAAAGTCGGCTACAGTGGCATCATCTTGACCCACGTGTACCCCATCAGCGTGAATAGCTTTAGCAAGCGCGATATCATCGTTGACGATAAATGGGACATCGTATTGGTGGCAGAGCGCCATAAGCGTTTCGGCGAGTTGACGTTTTTCTTCACCCTGCAGTGCGTCTGGTCCCTTTTCACGAAATTGAAACAACGTAATCCCCGCTTCAAGCGCTTCTTTCAATACATCATGAATCGTACGGTCACTTTTAACATCTTGTGTACCGCATATAAAATACACCTTTAAATCCGTAGCTTTAAACATTATGACACCTCTGTCACTTGTTGACATTGTTCAAGATCTTTATTTGAGACGTGAGATAAGCGATCGATAAAATGCATTTTAAAAGTTCCTGGACCTGCACCATTCGCTAAAGCCTCCGCCTGTTCTGCCGCAATGTTGAACGCACTTACTGCCTCTATTAAACATTCCGCATCAGGATGGCGATCACGTTGGAGGAAACTTGCAATAACGGCACCAAGTAAACAACCCGCACCTGTGACTTTCGCAAGTAGTGATGAACCATTTGAGAGTTCAAAACAACGTCCCTCTTGAACTACAACGTCTTTCTCACCTGTGATCACGATGGCAGTGTGGAATTTGTCATACGCTTTCTTAGCAATATCAACCGCATCTAAATCATCTGCACTATCTGTCCCTTTCATCGTCGTTTCAGAGTCAAGTAACGTCAGAATTTCTGAAGCATTACCTTTAATGACTGTCGGACGTACGACTTTCAAGAATTTACTGCAATAGGACTTACGAAACTTTGAAGCCCCTACTGCAACAGGATCAAAAACAATCGGACAGTCTTTTGATTGTGCAGTATGAGCAATCGCTAACATGTCTTCACCACGTGCTTGTGTCACTGTTCCGATGTTAATTAACAAAGCGCCTGCCACTTGCGCAAAGGCATCCGATTCTTCTGGCGCCTCGCTCATAGCAGGACTTGCACCGATACTCAATAATCCATTCGCTGTAAAGTTCTTCACTACATCATTCGTATAGCATACAGTTAATGGATTATTGTCTCGAACTCGATCTAAATTACTCATCATCTAAGCCTTCTTTCTTCATATAAGCGAAATGGTTTACCGGGCCTCGTCCCTGACCGATTTCAGGTGTATACTTGATGCTTAACGCAATAAAGTCTTTCGCTTTCTTCACTGCTTCATATATCGTGCGACCTTTCGCGAGTTCCGCAGCGATAACGGCTGAGAAAGTACAGCCTGTGCCGTGTGTATGTTTCGTGTCATAACGTGGTGATTCAAACGTGTAGACATCATCGCGAGTGAATAAATAGTCTTTCGCATGCGTACGACTTGTCGCATGTCCACCTTTGATTACGACACCTTTACTGCCAATTTCATCGATAAAGATGTGTCCTGCTTTGTAGACATCATCTTCAGATTCAATCTTCATCCCAACGATTTCTTCCGCTTCAGGTAAGTTCGGTGTCGCTACATCTGCGAGTGGTAGTAAAATGTTCTGTAAATTGCCTTTCGCTTGATCATCCATTAATGAGTCGCCACTTTTAGCCAACATCACTGGATCGATCACGTAAGGAATATCAGGATAACGCTCTAAATATTGACGAATTAATTTCATCATATCTTCTGACGCAATCATCCCTGTCTTAATTGCATGAGGAAGCTCATCATCAAAAACGCTATCTAACTGCTCTTGAAGCCAGTCCAACTCAAGGTTATGAATATGTTGAACCCCCATCGTGTTCTGAGCAACGATACTCGTAATCGCCGCCATCCCGTATACGCCGCAAGAATGGAAAGATTTCAAATCTGCCATGACACCTGCGCCACCTGTAGGATCGGTACCTGCTATCGTCAATGCAATCTTAGGCTTATTCATGCGTTTGACCTCCATAGTTCCACGCCTCTTGGTTGTAAGACATACCGAAGAAATTGCGTTCGTGAATTGTACTTTGTAAGAAACTTTCTTTCACTTCTTGACGTTCTTTGTCATCCATATCAGCCGTTAACTGATCCATTAATTTGTCCATCACATCGACTAAGTCATCCATTTCTGTACTGTAGAACTCAAACCATTTCGCTAATACAGAATCACGATTGAGTGCATTGTCATTAAGTGCTCTCTTCGCAATGACTTGATAAACGTATGGACATGGTGCCATCGCTGCTATCGTATGCGCTGCGTTCTCTTTCGCATAAGCATTGTAATACATATGTTTGATGTAGTGATCGCCGCTTGGTGGCCAAACCTTTTCAGTCACAATCTCTTCGTAAGGTTTGTTCACATAATCTGCTAAGATTTCGTGCGCTTCAACTTCGCCATCAACGATAAATTGAATCTGTTCAACGAGAAATTTCACTTCGTCGAGACTTGGCACTTTAGGAATGAGTAATGCATAGATGTTCGCAAATTCACGTAGATACGATGCGTCTGCTTTGAGATAGAAATAAACCGCTTCATTCGGCAATTTGCCATGTAACATATCTTGGATAAAAGGATCGTTGTAAATATCCTCGATAATAGGTTGTGATGCTTCTTTCAATTCTTCGGAAAACTTCATCATTATGCCTCCTAAAAAAACTACATTCCAACGTAGGAATGTAGTTTTAGACAGAAACATATTAATATTAAGGCTAAAATACTACTTTCCTACGTTGGTACTAACCAATTCAGGTTATAAGGGTCTGACTTACTGTCATCTCAGCTTACTAGCTCCCCTAGTAGTTTAATGATTTATTTGATTTAAACATAACAGATTTAGCCTTGTGGTGCAAAAGAATGCGTTGATACTTACATTCTTTTTAAATATAGTTGATGTAGTTACTGTTGTTCTTGTTTGTGAACCTCTGTTAATTTATCGATAATCGTTTTCGCTAATGCTTTACTGCCATCATATTCGAGATGGATACCGTCATAAGCGAAATACTCTGTGTGATTCGCAGATGCCGCGTACCAATCGACCACGTGAACATTCTTATAACGTTTCTCAGCAGCATGAATTTCGCTGTTAACATGATTTTGGTAATCCCTAGGTACACGTGTTGTAACAAGATAGATGTTGGCATCTTTCAGAGTTCCGATGAGTTCATCGAGTTGTTCTTTCGTAAAGTCGCCATTCGTACCCAGCTCAAGCACGACATCTTGCTTCGGCGAATTATAGTTACTATAAGACCCTTGGACGAGCGGTTTCGCTTCAATGAGCTGGCGTCCTACTTTACCATCAATCACTGCTTTCGGTACTTTATCCTGGAAGACTTGACCGATATCTACCATGACTGAATCACCAATTAACAGCGGTTCAATCTTTTTCAAATCAAGTTTCTTCGTATCTTTATTAATCTTCGGACCTGTCGTTGGTTGATGTTGATGTAACTTTTTCTTGTTACTACTAAAAGAGGTTTGTTTCTTCTCGTTGTGTTTAGAAGCAAGTGAGTCGAAACGTCCAGTATAGAGTAAAGCAATCGAAGCTACGAAGACGAGTAAAATAAGACCTCGCCCGAAACGTTTGATTCTGACAGGATTGACTGAAAAAGCTTTCCAACCTTTGCGACGAATCGGATTCTCTATACAATGATAGGAGATTTCTGTCATCGCTAACATAAGCACAATATCTATAATGTAGGCATACCACGGAATTTGGCCAGCCACGAAATGCTTATGCGTAAAGACAATTACTGGGAAATGCCATAAATAAAGGCTGTAAGACCTTTTACCGATATAGACAAAGAATGGATTCCCCATCGCTTTTGCAAAGTTACCTGATGGATGCACTGCACTCGCAATCACCAATAACGTTAATAGTGAAATCGCGTAGAAACCTCCGTGATAAAGCCAACTGCTCTCGTACTTGACGAGCACAAAGAGACCAAGCAGAATCACTGTGCTCACTAAACCTACGATATCAATACTCGACTTCAGTCCTTTGGAAATATCTTTCTTGAGACTAAAAGGCGGCCATAAAAATGCTAAAAGCGAACCTAATAGCAACGTTTGAAGGCGTGTATCCGTACCGAAGTAAACGCGCGAAATATCGTGATGAAGATGGAATAAAGTCGCCATCGTCAACATAGACGCTAAAGAAATAATGAAAAGAATGGACATGACGAGTTTCTTATTATTCAACTTTAACAATAAATAAAGAATGATTGGATAGAAAACATAATATTGTTCCTCAATCGCTAATGACCATAAATGCTTAAACGGCGCGATCTTGAACTGATCAAAGTAATCTAAATGTTGGAAGATATACCACCAGTTCGACACGTAGAACAACGCTGCTAAGACATCTTTCTTCGTTTCAGTGATAATGCTCGGTTCAAATATCAATATATAAATGAGCGTAATCACGATAAGGAAGAATAGTGCAGGTATCAACCTCTTAAAGCGTCGTAACCAGAATTGTCCAAGATTGATACCTTGATTGAGATAATACTCTGAGACGAGCAACGAGGTAATCAGATATCCTGATATGACGAAGAACGTGTCTACACCGAGAAATCCCCCTGTCAGCCATTGACTATTAAGATGATAAATAATGATGGCTAATACAGCAACAGCCCTAAAGCCATCAAGACCTGGCATATATTTAGGTTTATACAATTTATGCGTACGTTTCATTTCATGATTTGTATTCATGCTGTCATCTTTCCTTCTTATTATGTATATCGAGTCGTTAGTGCTAGAGTTCAATAGAATTTGGAAATCTTTATGTGCGTAACGGTGATTCGTGCGAATTTGTGTAAGATATTTACCGAATTAGGACATGTGACGGTCCCTATTCGATGTGATTAAATAACAAAGTTATAGAAGTAAACTGATTCTTAAATTCACAGTCTTATTATATATATTTAGGTTAAAATACAATTAAAAATCATTTCATACTTTCGCCTCACATGTCTTATAAGAAAATTAAAGAATAGATTTATTTTAGCATACTTCGAGGTTGAGGAGTAGAGGTTTAAGAGGAAAATTTTTACGTAGAATTAATAATCAGGAGAGAAATCGAATAAACTAAACGAATAGAACAAAGAGCAGGACTAAAAACCTTTATAGATTAAAGTCCTGCTCTTAAACTCATTTATTTATTATGTTCATCAACTAATCGACGTGTGATAAGGTCTGTCAATGCTTTACTTCCCTCGTATTCTAAATGAATACCATCGTAAGCGAAATAGTCTTTATGTCCTTCAGATTCTTTATACCAATCAATCACATGAACATTTTTATGTTTTTTCTCAGCTTTATGCATTTCTTTATTCACATGGTCTTGGTAATCTCTTGGCACTCTGACAGTGACGAGATAAATATTTGCGTCATTAAAGTTTTTAATTAATTCTTCTAATTGATCTTTTGTAAAGTCACCGTTTGTACCGAGTTCGAGCACAACATCTTTATCTTTGTTAGTGTAATCTTGATATTTATCTGTCGCTAAAGCATTGGCTTCAGTTAATTGGCGCCCTACCTTACCATCAATTGTCGCATTAGGCACTTTATCTTGGAAGACTTTTCCGATATCAACCATTACTGAATCACCGACGAGCAATGGTTCTAGATCTTTAGGTTCTGTCTTCTGATTTTGATTATTATCTGAATCGTCCTGATCATCTTTGTCTTGATTGTCATCTTTTTTATCGTCTGAAGCTTTTTTGTCAGAATCAGAAGATTTTTTAGGCGAATTAAATGACGTTTGTTTCTTCTCTTCATGAGATTTAGCCCAACTATCGAAATTACCATTATAGAGTAAAATAGTGGGGATAATTAAAATCACTAATAAGCCAAGTCTACCAAATTTCTTGAGCTTTCCTGGTTTAAAGGAAAATGCTTTAAAGCCTTTTTTACGAATAGGTCGTTCAATATAATGATAAGAAAGCTCAGTTAACGCTAACATAAGCACGATATCTATAATGTATGCATAAAATGGTAGTTGTCCTGCTACAAAATGTTTATGTACAAAGACAATGACAGGATAGTGCCATAAATATAAACTGTAAGATCGCTTACCAATATATACGAAGAGTGGATTTCCCATCAATTTCGCAAACATACCACTCGGATGTACAGAACTTGCGATGACGAATAAAGTCATAAATGAAATCGCGTAGAAACCACCATTATATAGCCATTTATCTTCAGAATTGAGGAAGATAAGTAAGAGCACTAAGACAACCCCACCTACTATTCCAACTGTATCAATAAACAATCTTAATTTAGTTGAAATCTTCTCTTTCAAACTGAAAGGTGGCCACATAAATGCTAATAAAGCTCCGAGTAAAAGTGTTTGAAGTCGTGTATCTGTACCAAAGTAAACTCTTGAAGTATCATGACCTGATAGATTTAAGAATATCATGAGCTCGAGTGATACTAATGATACGAAAAATAAAATGATAAAAGTGATCTTCTTATTCGTAAATTTCAATAGTAGAAATAAGAAGATTGGATAAATCAAATAGAATTGTTCTTCAATCGCTAATGACCATAAATGCTTTAATGGTGCGATTTGGAATTGATCAAAGTAGTCTACGTTTTGGAAAATATACCACCAATTCGATACGTAGAAGAATGCAGCGATAATATCTTTTTTAATATCAAAGATAATCTTCGGTTCAAAAATAACGGTATATAGTAAGACAATTCCTAGTAAAAATAACAAGGCGGGTATGAGTCTTTTTATACGACGCTTCCAGAATTCGAATAAATCTATCGTTCCATCTCTATAAAATTCAGCAACTAGCAAAGCTGTAATTAAATATCCAGAGATTACAAAGAACGTGTCTACACCAAGGAAACCACCAGGCAACCATTGTGCATTCAAATGAAAGATGATGATGGCAATAACCGCAACAGCTCTAAAGCCATCTAACCCTGGCATGTACCTCGGTTTCAAGTACTTATTTACTCTCTTAAAATCATTATCATTCATAAATATTCCACCCCTATTATGTATCTGACATCAAGTATCATTTCTATTTGTAAGTACTTTAAATTGAATTTCAGTTCTTTCTAGTGGAGCTGAATTTTTATTAAAGTTATTAAAATGATTACGCTTATTTCTCCGAGGTGCCACTGCACTTGTACATTATAAAATTTTTCACTGTAAAACATTTGGTTCAATTCTTTTGAAGCTACTGTTGTAAATGACTCAGTAGAATAATTACACTATATTCATAAATTCACCTTATATGTATCCCTCGTCTCTTCGATTTTAGTAGCTAATTTCAATAAATTAAGTTTTTAGAAATCAGATTTAATAACAATCACCTTATATATACTATTACATTCACAAACATAATTCAATATAATATTAGAATATGTCTAGTAATTTGAAATATCTATTTAATTTTAAATAAAAATTTATATTACGACGTGCTCGTCATATTATATGAACATCTTGAAATTTATATCGCTTTTAATCTTTTTTTGTTGAGTTATTAAATGGGAATATCTAGAGGATAACTAGAGTAGCGTGAATTAAAGTAAAATTATGAGAGTGAGTTTAAAAGAAGCCAAAAGAGATCAACGTGATTTCGACATAAAAAACTGGAAAGGCAAATGCCTTTCCAGCGTTTCTTCAATAAATATTATACAGTTTCAGCCCAGTGACTTGAACCTGCACCGCCGTTCCATACTTTATGAGCTACTTGGTCTTGTACATGTTCAGGTACTTTAGCTGGTGAAACACCTTGGTATTGAGAAGGTGCTACGCTGTCCCATGTGCTTTGTAAGAATTGGTATTTACCTGCTGCACCGCTTGATGGGTTTACTGCAGTTGGGTCACCGCCTGATTCACGTTGAACGATGCCTTCCATACCAGCTGGTGTACCAGCGCTTGAACCTTTAGATGAAGTTGATTGTTGTTTTGGTTGAGCTTGTGTAGTTGATTCTTGTTTAGGTTGTTGAGTTTGTGCTGTTTGTGGAGCTTGTTGTTGTTTTGGTTGTTGTTGAGTTGAAACTTGTTGAGTGTTTACGTTGCTAGTAGTTGCTGCTTCTTGAGTGTTGTCTTGTTGAGCAGCTTCACCGTATCCGTTCCAGCTCCAGCTCCAAGTTGAACCATTTGATTCGAAGTGGTAATGAGCACCATTGTAGTCAAAGTCATAGTTATATGAACCCTCTTGTACAGGGCTTTCGTTTAATTGTTGTGGATTGTTTTGAGCTAATTGAGCTAATTCAGCTTTGTTTACTCCTTGTTCAGCTGCGTCTGCTGAGTGATGACCACCCGCTACGCCTGTTACTCCTAATCCTACTGCTACTGTTGAAGCAATTAATGTTTTTTTCATTATCAAAAATCCTCCTATAAGGTAATTAGTTTTATGATCAATTTGCAAGTACTACTATAACATCCATATTTGCCTCGTAGGTTACAGTGAAATAAAAAAAACACGCACTTCTTTACAACATAATTACATTAAATTCTTTTAAGATTAAAGTTAATTTAACTTAAATTCCTTTCATGACAGTTCTCATTTCTATAAATTTACGTATTACTATGTAACATTCATGTAATTTGTCTGATATTTCAGCACTAAAATGGCTCTATATTTATGTATATTTGCGGGTTGTCAAAGGGAAATGCAGCTAAATATTAAACGGCTACTCTCTATTAATGGACAAGGTCAATAGAAAGTAGCCATATGAAAGTATAAATTTAGGAGAAATAGAAAGTTAGTTTGTGTTCGTTAAACAATTTCAATAATTTCGTCTGGATTGATAGTTAAGGGATCTGGATTATCAAATGGATTATATGATTCTATAGTTGAAGTGTGAGTTTGGACTGTATGATCTGATTTGGGTGATGACATAAATTTAATATATTCGATATTGATTTCGGAAATGAAATGTGTCTGGCCTTCTTTATCGTATTTGCTTGAGTGTAATTGACCGGTAATGCCTACGAGAGAACCTTGCTTGAGATAGTGTTCAATATTCTCAGCTAGTTTCCCAAAGGCTTTACAGAATAAAAAGTCAACGATGGGTTGATTGTTCTTATCACGATAATTGCGCTCCACTGCAACAGTGAAAGTCGCCCTCTTCCTCCCTTCCTTATCATAAATTTGAGGATGTTTAGTAAGTCGCCCTACTACTGTAATATTGTTTAGCATGTGTCACCTCCTTTGGTAAGCTTATCTTATGCTAAAGCTTAAGAGAGAGTCAAAGTGCAGTTTTAAAGATAATCTGGCAATTATCCCTAAAGTAATTGACGAAATTTGCGTGTTGCATTAATTTATAAGTTATAATGTATCTATAATGAAAAAAATCGTAGTATTTAAAATTTTTTAAATGGATGTGAGACGATGAAGACTTTCAAAGCTGTACGGTTTCAAATCGTATCTGAACAAGGCGGTTTAACTGAATTTGAACTCGAAGACGGCGTCATTATTAATAAAGAGAATAGAGGAACAGGTTGGTTGCTTGAAATCGTCATCTCTGATGCACATTATGAAGCGATGAAGCAATATCAAGATGAGGGTCGTCTTCTTGATATCCGTGTAGTTATTACACGTCCATCTAACGACCCTGCACTCTTTGATGCAACAATTCAACGTATAACGAAGCTAGACAAGACGATTTCCGTAGTCTTTGAATGTCATATCTATACGTTACGCCAAGTATACGCTGAAAGCTTACTTGAGCAACTCGTAGACGAAGGTCTATCCGGGGAGGAATTGAAGAAGACCTTTAATCGTATGATGAAATCGAAACCGAAACTTAAGGATGAACGGGCGAATAAGTAACCGCACAATGATCCTTCCCTTAAATAGCCGTTATCTCTATACATTGAAAAAGCTCGTAGATGCATTCAACACATCTACGAGCTTTTTCCTATTTCTTCTATTGTTGTGGATCTTGCAATGCAAATGTGAGTTCACAACTACATGCAAGCTCGCCATCTACTGTTGCTTTAGCTGAGCCTTTACCGATTGGCCCTTTCATTTTAGTAATTTCCACTTCAAGTCTTAAAGTATCGCCAGGCGTAACTTGACGCTTAAAGCGACATTTGTCAATTCCAGCGAATAAAGCGAGTTTACCTTTATTTGCTTCGTTATTTAAAAGTGCGACTGCACCCGTTTGAGCTAATGCCTCTGTAATTAAGACGCCAGGCATAACCGCATATTCAGGGAAATGACCTTGGAAGAAAGGCTCATTACCTGAAACTTGTTTAATGCTCACACAGCGTTGACCTGCTTCGTACTCAACTACACGATCGATGAGTAGAAACGGTTGTCTATGTGGGATAATGTCTTTAATTTGGTTGTAATCGAATATTGTTTCCATAAATCTGCCTCCAATTTTAACTCAATCCATTTTACCTAGAACTGTCATTTAATCATTCACACGTTGAATATCCGCGCCTAATGATTTCAACTTACCATGTAAATCGACATAGCCACGGTCAAGATGTTTCAACTCAGTCACTTGCGTTGTTCCATCCGCAACGAGACCTGCGAGAATCAGTGCTGCTGCAGCTCTTAAATCTGTCGCTTTTACCGTCGCACCTTGTAAATGACTCTTGCCTTCAAGCTTAGCACTACGCCCTTCTACAGAGATATTAGCGTTCATACGCTTGAATTCACCTACGTGCATGAAACGGTTCTCAAAGACAGTTTCTGTAATTACTTTATGACCTTCTGCAGTTAAAAGCAAGGCCATCATTTGCGATTGCATATCTGTAGGGAATCCTGGATGTGGAAGTGTCTTGATATCCACTGGCTTAAGTTCGCCTTCAGCAGATACACGAATCGCATCATCTTGATAATCAAGATTCACGCCCATTTCTTCAAGCTTGTAAACAAGACTCGTCATATGTTCTTTAATCGCACCTTTGACGAGAATATCACCACGTGTAATCGCACCAGCAATGAGTAACGTACCTGCTTCGATACGGTCTGGGATAATCGCGTGTTCTACGCCATGTAACGCTTCAACACCATTAATTGTAATGGTATCCGTACCGGCGCCGACAACATTGCCGCCCATTTCGTTGATGTAATTCGCTAAATCCACAATTTCAGGTTCGCGTGCTACGTTCTCAATCACAGTCTTACCTTGTGCTAATGACGCAGCCATCACGATGTTCTGAGTTGCACCAACACTAGGGAAGTCTAAGTGAATTGTCGTACCTTTCAAGCCATCTTTGGCATTCGCGTAGATAAATCCACCATCCATGTGAATGTCGGCACCGAGTTCTTCAAATCCTTTGATATGTTGTTCAATTGGGCGAGAACCAATCGCACAGCCTCCCGGAAGTGCTACTTTCGCATGTCCAAGGCGTGCCAATAATGGTCCCATCACGAGTATGCTTGCACGCATTTTACTTACATATTCGTAGGGTGCTTCTTCGTTAAGTGTCTTCGTCGCATCCACTGTGACGCTTTCGCTGTCCTTGTCATAAGTAACTTCAGCGTTCAACGTTGAAATTACGTTGTTAATTGTTTCAACATCGCTGAGCGCGGGTACATTTCGCAAGATACTTTGTCCTTTACTAGCGAGAAGCGAAGCCGTTAACACAGGTAATACTGCGTTCTTTGCGCCAGAAACTTGCACCTCTCCTCTCAACGTGTTGCCACCATTAATTACTATCTTATCCATCTTAAATCCTCCACTTAATTCCGATTCCACTGGGATAGTTGAAGTCATCGTTACGATGCTTCCTCTCCCCCTCATTTCTATCCGATAAAGATTTATTTGATTTACTTTCTTTAACTGAGATGACGTCAGCTGAACTCTGTATTTCGTTAAGTTCAGAAATCGTTCACAAGGGTTAACGACGTCATCGCGTCATTGTATTGCATACCCTTTCTCAATGATTTATAACGTTGATGCCCTAGCCTTTCATTTTTAAGGTGGAATGTTCTCCTTATAGTAAAATTAAGAAACAGTTACAGTACAACAATAAAGTTGTTAACGTCTCATAGCATCAATTCAATAAATATTTAATTTGCGTTGAATATTGAAGTAAGTCGACGATAAAATTACTTACTGCAGTACCCAATAATATCGCGAGAAATATCATGACGACCTGTACTTGGAGTGGATAGCCTTTTTTAAAAATCTGATCCAACCGCAATGAATGAATCGCCCAATAAGCTACACAAATACAGACTACATGCAGTAGAATATGTATTATCGCGAATTGACTCAAAAAATTCATTTTTCAAGCTCCTTACTCTATTCGTTATCTATAATTGTACATGAAAGTGCGTTGAAATGATACTTTCTAAGTTGATGGTCAGTAACCATTTATGAAAACCTTACAGAGCTACTTATAACGATACTTACATAAAGAAACTACCGAACAGATAAGTTTGCTCGGTAGTAAAGAGATTCATTTCCAAATTTTACGCTTTATTGCCCATCGAAATAGAGATTCTGTTCCAAGTGTTGATTTGACCGATAATAAAGATTAAATCTGTATACTCTTCTTCGCTGTAATATGCTCTTACTTTGTCATAAAGAGTGTCAGGCACTTTGCGCTCAGAAATTAAGGTTACAGATTCAGCTAGTTCTAACGCAGCTTTTTCCTTATCATTATAAATATCTGTATCATCCCAAGCGTTGAGTAGATAAATGCGTTTTTCATCTATACCTATTTTACGCGTATCATCAGTATGCATATTCAAGCAGAACGCACAGCCGTTAATTTGTGACACCCTAATTTTAATTAATTCTTGTAATTCTTTATCGATAGTGTTGTTTGCTAGTAATTTTTCCATTTCAAACATGACTTTTATGTTATCAGGTCTCACTTTTTCGTAATTGATTCTGTTAGACATTATAAAGACTCCTTTAATTCTATTTTTCTCTACTTAAATTATTAATCTGAATATGTATTTTCACAATACTTTTGCTTATAAAGATAATTTAATTATAGCCATTTTACAATTAGGGATTGCAGTCGTTAGCTTAAGAGCGTTTAAACCTGGCGTTTCAGGTAATAATGATTGTGAGGTGATAAATATGGCAGTTAAAATTGCACGTATCTATGATGCTAAAGAGGAGAAAGGCGTACGTGTGCTCACAGATCGCGTCTGGCCTCGAGGTGTATCGAAAGAAGATGCTAATTTAGATCATTGGCTTAAAGAAGTGGCACCAACGAGTGATTTGAGAAAATGGTTTAACCACGATCCACAATTATTTGGTGCTTTTAAAGAAAAATATGAGAAAGAGCTCAGAGAAAACGATGATCAGAAAGAAGCATTTGAAGAATTGAAACAAATTGTTAAAGAAAGTAAACAAGACGTCTTACTTCTCTTCGCTGCGAAAGACACTGAACATAACCAAGCCGTAATCCTAAAAGATTTACTAGAAAATCAATAATCCTTACGTATTGGTTCACAACTCAATAACAAGAAACCAAAAAAAGAAGTTCCCATAACAGGAACTTCTTTTTCTATATTATTGCATGTTAGCGACACGAATTCTATTGTTCGCACGTTTCAAAGCACGTTTCGCTCTATAGATGTCGCTGTTATCATCTTCACTACTCAAATGAGATTCTGCTCTAGATTTTGCTAATTCAGCTCTAGCTACATCTATTTCAGTAGCAGGCTCTGCAGTTTGAACGATTATAGACAATTTGTGTTGTCTAATTTCAACAAAGCCTTCACTTACTGCAATGTATTCTGAACCATTCGCAAAGTTTACTTTGACGTGGCCAATATTAAGTGCTGCAACTGTAGGTATATGTCCATGCATAACACCCATTTCACCAGCTGTTGTCTTTAAGACAGCAAGTTCAACATCTTCGCGTTCATAAACAGAACCATTAGGAGTGACTATGTTTAGGCTTAATGCTTTCATCATCCATACCTCCTAATATATTAAACTTCAACACCCATATCTTTCGCTTTTTCAAGTACGTCTTCCATACCACCAACGAGACGGAATGCGTCTTCTGGGATATGGTCATATTTACCTGCTAAGATGTCTTTAAAGTCTTCAACTGTCTTCTTAACTGGTACATATGAACCTTTTTGACCTGTAAACTGTTCAGCTACGTGGAAGTTTTGTGATAAGAAGAATTGAATACGACGTGCGCGTTCAACTGTCTTCTTGTCTTCTTCTGATAATTCGTCCATACCGAGGATAGCAATGATATCTTGTAACTCACGGTATTTCTGTAATGTAGATTGTACGCCACGTGCAACTTCGTAATGTTCTTCACCAACGATTGCTGGTTCTAATGCTCTTGAAGTTGATGCAAGTGGGTCTACGGCTGGGTAGATACCCATTTCAGTTAATTTACGTTCTAAGTTTGTAGTTGAGTCTAAGTGAGCGAATACTGTTGCTGGTGCAGGGTCAGTATAGTCATCGGCTGGTACGAAGACCGCTTGGATAGATGTTACTGAACCTTTAGTAGTAGAAGTGATACGCTCTTGTAATTGACCCATTTCTGTAGCCAATGTTGGTTGATAACCTACTGCTGATGGCATACGTCCTAATAACGCTGACACTTCAGAACCTGCTTGAGTAAATCTGAAGATGTTATCGATGAAGAGAAGTACGTCTTGTCCTTCTTCATCACGGAAGTATTCAGCCATTGTTAAACCAGAAAGTGCAACACGCATACGCGCACCTGGTGGTTCGTTCATTTGACCGAAGACCATCGCAGTCTTGCTAATAACACCACTGTCGCTCATTTCGTAGTAAAGGTCGTTACCTTCACGTGTACGTTCACCAACGCCGGCGAATACTGAGATACCACCGTGTTCTTGAGCGATGTTATTGATTAATTCTTGGATTAATACAGTCTTACCTACTCCGGCACCACCGAATAATCCGATCTTACCACCTTTAATGTAAGGTGCTAATAAGTCTACTACTTTAATACCTGTTTCAAGAATTTCTACATTTGTAGAAAGTTGATCAAATGCAGGTGCTTGTCTATGGATAGGATCACGACGTGCTGAGCTATCGATTTCACCATTTAAGTCGATTGGCTCACCAAGTACGTTGAATACTCTTCCTAAAGTCTTCTCACCTACTGGAACACTGATGCTTTGTCCGCTGTCTTGAACTTCAGCACCACGTTTTACGCCGTCTGTTGAGTCCATAGCAATCGTACGAACGACATCGTCGCCGAGTTGTAACGCTACTTCTAAAGCAAGTTTATGTGTACCGTCTTCTCTTTCAACTTCAAGGAAAAGCGCGTTATTAATATTAGGGACTTCGTTATGTTCGAAACGAACATCAATGACAGGACCCATGATTTGTGTGACACGGCCTACTCCCATGCTTTATTCCTCCTTTAATTATTATTCAAAAGCTGTCGCGCCACCAACAATTTCAGTGATTTGTTGTGTAATGGCTGCTTGACGTGCGCGGTTATATTCTAATGATAAGTCATCAATAAGTTCGCTCGCATTATCAGATGCATTCTTCATCGCTGTCATACGTGCAGCGTGTTCGCTTGCTTTAGCATCTAGAATCGTACCGTAGATTAAGCTTTCTACATATTGAGGTAGAATGACATTCAATATGGATGCTTTATCTGGTTCGAATTCATATGAAGACATCTGTCCATGTCCGAGACTTGAATCTTCAGGAGATAATGGAAGAACTTTTTTCTTGCTTGGCTTGTTTTCTAAGACACTCACAAAGTGACTAAAGAAGATTTCTAATTCGTCGATTTCTTCATCACTATATAAATCTACTGCTTTAGTAGCGATGGATTGAATATCTTTGAATGTAGGTTGGTCAGGTACATCAGTCATTACTGTACGGATGTTATATCCTCTGTTTTCTAAGAAATCAATACCTGATTGACCGATGACGAGCAATTCAAATTCGTCTTGACTGTTGTGCTTTTCATCTAAAGTTTGAACGAGATTCTTAAGGATATTTGCGTTGTACGCTCCGGCTAAACCTTTATCACTCGTAATCACTAAGTAACCGCTCTTCTTAACTTCACGTTGTCGAAGCATAGGATGGTTTGCTGTTTTGTCAGCACCTGCAACTGCAGTAATCGCATCTTGCATCTTATCCATGTAAGGTTTGAATTGCTTAGTATTCTTCTCAGCACGACGAAGTTTAGAGTTAGAAACCATGTTCATCGCTTGAGTGATTTGTTTCATCTTCTTCGTCGATTTAATTCGAGTATCTATTTCCTTTAGAGACGCCATTATCTCACCACCTTCTCATTCACAAAGTTAATTATTCTGATACACTGAAGCTTCGTTTGAATTCGTTAATTGCTTGTTCGAATTTAGCATCGTCAGGTAAAGCACCTGAAGTTCTAATTTCGTTTAATAAATCACTTGCATTAACTTTAGCCCAATCATTAAATTCACTTTCGAAACGAGTGATATCTTCTGTTGGGATGTCATCTAAGTAGCCTTTAGTAAGTGTGTAAATAATTAACACTTGGTTCTCAACAGGTAGTGGCTTGTTCTGCGCTTGTTTAAGCACTTCAACAGTACGTTTACCACGTTCTAATTTCGCTGCAGTAAATTCGTCTAAATCTGAACCGAATTGAGCGAATGATTCTAACTCACGGAATGAAGCGAGGTCGAGACGTAATGTACCTGCGACTTTCTTCATTGCTTTAATTTGAGCAGAGCCACCTACACGAGATACAGACTGTCCGGCGTTGATCGCTGGTCTTACACCTGAGAAGAATAAATCAGATTGTAAGAAGATTTGTCCGTCTGTGATTGAGATAACGTTTGTTGGAACGTATGCTGAAATGTCCCCTGCTTGCGTTTCAATGATAGGTAAAGCAGTGATTGAACCGCCACCTAATTCGTCATTGAGTTTCGCTGCTCTTTCAAGAAGTCTACTATGTAAGTAGAACACATCACCTGGATAAGCTTCACGGCCTGGTGGACGACGTAATAATAATGAAAGTTCACGGTAAGCTGCCGCTTGTTTAGTTAAATCATCATAAACAATTAGGACGTCTTTACCTTGGAACATAAACTCTTCACCCATTGATACACCTGCATATGGAGCGATGTATAACATCGGAGAAGGTTCAGATGCTGACGCAGATACAACAATTGTGTAGTCTAGCGCACCAGCTTGACGTAATTTTTCAACGTTTGCACGAACTGTTGATTCTTTCTGTCCGATTGCAACGTAAATACAAATTGTGTCTTGATCATGTTGGTTCAAGATAGTATCGATAGCGATTGTTGTCTTACCAGTTTGACGGTCACCGATAATTAACTCACGTTGACCTTTACCGATTGGTACAAGTGCGTCAATCGCTTTAATACCTGTTTGTAATGGTTCATCTACTGATTTACGATCCATAACACCAGTTGCTTTCTTCTCTACTGGACGTGTTTTTTCAGTATGAATTGGACCTTGTCCATCAATAGGTTGACCTAATGGGTTAACAACACGACCGATAAGTTCGTCACCTACAGGTACTTCCATGATTCTACCTGTACGTTTCACTTCATCGCCTTCGCTAATGTCATCATATGGCCCTAAAATAACGACACCGACATTTGATTCTTCTAAGTTCTGTGCTAAACCTAGAACGCCGCTTTTGAATTCTACAAGCTCACCAGCCATAACGTCATTCAAACCATGGATAAGTGCGATACCGTCACCAATTTGAAGTACCGTACCAACATCAGTTACAGACATTTCCGACTCATAATTCTCAATTTGTGAGCGTAATAATGCACTGATTTCTTCAGCTTTAATGGCCATCTATGTCACTCCTTCTTCGTTTATTAATTCACTCTAGTAAATTGCTTTTCTAGCTTTCTTAGATCATTCTGTACACTTGCATCCATCACTTTAGTATTTACTTTCGCTCTAATACCACCGATAAGAGAAGGATTAACATGATTAGTCACAATGAGATGATCTAAATTAGTTTGTTTTTTAATCACTTCAGAA
Organism: Staphylococcus pettenkoferi; assembly: GCF_026659735.1. Classification (GTDB taxonomy): domain Bacteria; phylum Bacillota; class Bacilli; order Staphylococcales; family Staphylococcaceae; genus Staphylococcus. The sequence goes on from NZ_JANSKK010000014.1 coordinate 41,195, forward strand.
AGACGTTCTATCTCTTCTTCTGATAGCTGATATACAGACTCGATCTCTGCGAAGTCTTGGTTGTGATGCTCATTGTAAAGTGCTTGGAACACTTTGAATACGTCTGCTACATAGCTAAGATGACGATTGTCAGCTAGTATGTAGAGCATATTCTCAATATAGTCGTTCACATCTTTGAATACATTTGTGACGAATCTACGTCTTTGATGCACATCTTTAGCAGGATCTTCGTCTAAATCTCTCAAAGCGTCGACATAAGATTCGACAGCTTGATCAATCGTAGCGAATTCTTCATAAATTGCTTCAAGCATATCTTTATCAAGGGCGACATCATAAAGGGCTTTGGCATATTTCTTTGCTACTTGTGCCATTATTTATCCCCTGCCTCTTTGATATACTTTTCAACTAAAGCTTTCTGATCTTGTTCAGAAATTTCTTTTTGAAGAACTTTAGACGCAATCAGAACTGAAAGCTCTGATACTTGATTATTAATATCTGCTAAAGCACGCTCTTTTTCACTATTGATTTCATTTTGTGCTGTTTCAATCATACCGTTTGCACGCACGTTCGCTTCATGAATAATTTCTTCATGTTGTTGACGTGCTTGGACTTTAGCGTCCTCAATAATACGATGTACTTCTTCTTGAGTTTCTTTAAGCGTTTGTTGGTTTCTTTCTTCTAACTCTTGTGCGCGAGCTTTTGCTTGTTCTGCATCGTCGATATCTTTGTTGATATCACGTTCACGTTGATCCATTACATCTTTTAATGGTCCCCAAGCAAATTTCTTCAGTAAGGCAAGTAAGATTGCGAACGTAATTAACGTTACAATAATAGTACCCCACTGAGGGACGTGCGCCGCACCGAGTACGAAACTGTTTGTAGTCGCAGTCACTTCCTCAGTACACTCCTTTCATTCATAATAGCGTAATGCTTGTAAACAAAAATGAATGGCGAAAGTCGGCTGACTTCGCCTTTAATTGACTGTAATTATCTAGACATTACGATGAATGAAATTACAAGACCAAGGATAGGCAATGCCTCAACTAAACCAATACCGATGAACATAATTGACATTAATTGTCCACGTGCTTCTGGTTGACGCGCTACACCTTCGACTGTTCTTGAAACGATAAGACCGTTACCGATACCTGCACCTAATGCTGATAAACCGATTGCAATTGCTGCTGCTATTAAATTCATATTATAAAATCCTCCTAATTATAAATAAGTAATAAGTTAAATATTAATGGCCGCTTTGAACTTTGTGGGACATGTAAACCATAGCTAACATAAGGAATATGTAAGCTTGGATTGTACCGACGAACATTGAGAAACCTTGCCAAACGACAAGACCAGGTAGCCCAATGATCCAGCCCCATGCTGGTTGTGCGAACACAAGTGTTGCAAGTAAACCTAAGAGAAGTTCACCAGCAAAGATATTACCGTAAAGACGGAGACCTAACGTAAGAGTTGAAGTAAACTCTTCAAAAATGTTGATGATTGCTAAAGGCCAATACGGTTTTGCATAATCAACAAAGTACGTCTTAGCACCTTTCATCTTCACACCATAGAAGTGTGTAAGAAGAACCATCAATGTTGAGAGTGTCAATGTGACAGTAGGATCAGCTGTCGGTGATTTCCACCACAATTTATCATCACCGGAAGCAATCGACATTGGAAGACCCAACATGTTTCCGACGAAGATAAAGAGTATCAACGTGACAGCTAGGAAGTGGAACTGGCCACCTTTCTTCCACGCCATGTTACTCTCAATAATCCCTCTTACGAAGTCAAACACCCATTCGATGAAGTTCTGCTTGCCTGATGGACGCTTCTTCAGATTACGCGTACATATGATTGCGATAATAAAAACGATAAGCGCTGTAATCACCATCATAAGAATGGAAGATAAATCAAAAATGATATCGAATCCGAAGAGTTTCCATGTGACAAGAGGATGATCGTGTTCCATAAACTCACCTCTTTCTTGTAGAACTATTTAGTAAGATAGAAAGGTCTAAATATCATTAAGAGATATGAAATAATTAGACCGATGACCACACCAAAAATATTAATATGCTCCTTGAACATAAACCATATGACACAGACAATAAACACTGTTAAATATCTCCAAATGCTGCCCGTAGAAATATGTATGGAATCTGCACTACTACTTCGTGCAAGGTAATATTCAAATATAAAAGTATTTACCAGTGATCCCGTCGTGCCTAGGATTAAGCCTAATATAAATGGTGAGTTTGTGAAAAAAAGCACAATACCCAGTACAATTATAGCATACAGGTAGTATTGAATAAATTGTTGAAAAATGACGTAGAAACGTTTCAATTTATGAGCCTCATTTCTCTCGAAAAGTCCGCATTGAAAACCGTTCCACTCACATAGTTTTAATAATAATATAGGGGGAAATATGTGTCAATTCCATTAGAATTTTTCTCTTAAAAACACCTAAAAAATTCATGATTTTGTCACATTTCCCGCCATATTATTAACGAAATGGTTCCGGTTTCGTCTTTGATAAGCCTAAATAATACTTAATATGTCCTACTATTCTTTCCGAAGCATGACCATCGCCATATGGATTGGTTGCCTCGCTCATAGCACGATATACAGCTTCGTTAGTAAGTAATTCATGTGTTGCTTCATAGATATTCTCAGTTTCAGTTCCTACTACTTTTAAAGTACCTGCTTCAACACCTTCAGGACGCTCAGTAGCATCTCTCAAGACGAGAACAGGCTTCCCTAGTGAAGGTGCCTCTTCTTGCACACCGCCTGAGTCAGTAAGAATAAGATGTGCTTGTTGCGCAAAGTTGTGAAAGTCAACAACCTCTAAAGGTTCAATTAATTCTATTCGATCATGGTGACCTAAATATTTGTCTGCCAACTCACGCACTTTTGGATTTTTATGCACAGGATAGACGACAGTTACATCAGAATGATCATCAACGATGTTTTTAACTGCCTGAAAGATATTGCGCATAGGTTCACCGATATTCTCACGTCGATGAGCAGTTAATAAGATGACGCGTTGATCAGGATGTCGATTCATCACTGTAGATTCATAGTCATCACGTACTGTATAAGCCATCGCATCAATAGCTGTGTTACCTGTGATAACGATAGACGATTCAGGCTTGCGCTCTGCTCGAAGATTCTCTGCTGCTGTTAACGTAGGAGCAAAGTTCAAGTCTGCCATCACGCCAACCATCTGTCTATTCATCTCTTCTGGAAACGGAGCATATTTATCCCACGTTCTTAAGCCCGCTTCTACATGACCAATAGAAACCTGATTATATAAAGCTGCGAGACTGCCTGCAAAGGTCGACATCGTATCGCCATGTACGAGTATCATATCTGGTCTCACTTCTTTAATGACATCATCAAGTTGCGTCAAGATACGTGAGGTCACTTCAGTAAGTGACTGCCCTTGTTTCATGATGTTCAGATCGTAATCCGGTTCAATATGAAAGCTGTGCAATACAGAATCTAACATTTCACGATGTTGCGCAGTTACGACAACTATGGGCTCAAGCATTTCCTCTTTCTTTAAAGCTTGAATCAGAGGTGCCATCTTTATAGCCTCTGGTCTTGTGCCAAACACCGTCATTATCTTCTTCATCGACGCCACTCCTAAGCTTGACTATTTCGTACCGAATAATCGGTCACCGGCATCACCAAGACCCGGAATAATGTACGCATTCTCATCTAATTTCTCGTCTAACGCTGCGATGTAGATGTCAACATCTTCGTGTGCCTCTTTCAATTTCTCTACACCCTCAGGCGCAGCAATGAGACACATAAAGCGAATATGTTTCGCCCCTCTTTTCTTCAATGAATGAATCGCTTCAATTGCTGAAGCTCCAGTAGCTAACATAGGGTCAATAACAATAATTTCACGATCTTCAATATCTAGTGGGAGTTTCACAAAGTATTCCACTGCTTCCAACGTTTCAGGATCGCGATATAAACCTACATGTCCTACTTTAGCTGCAGGCACTAAGTTGAGGATCCCTTGCGTCATGCCAAGACCTGCTCTCAATATAGGGATAAACGCAAGTTTCTTACCTGATAGACGTTTCGCAGTAGTTCGTGTCACTGGTGTATCGATTTCAACATCTTGTAACTCGAGGTTACGTGTTACTTCGTATGCCATAAGCATACCTACTTCGTCTACAAGCTCTCTAAATCCTTTCGTACCAGTGTTCACATCTCGAATATAACTTAATTTATGTTGAATCAACGGATGATCAAATACATGTACTTTCCCCATGGTTATGTTCCTCCAATATTAATTATATAGTGGGTACTTAGAGGTTAGTGTACGCACACGTTCTTTCCCTTCTTTAAGTACTTGTTCATTCTCTGGGTCTTTCAAGACTAAGCTCATGATTTTAGCCACTTCTTTAAAAGCCGCTTCGTCAAAACCACGCGTGGTCGCTGCCGGTGTACCTAGACGTAAGCCACTTGTCACGAAAGGCTTTTCCTCATCAAATGGGATTGTATTCTTGTTGCAAGTAATACCGATATCGTCTAAGACTTCTTCAGCAATTTTACCAGTGATGCCTACTGAACTTTTAACATCTACACAGACGAGATGATTGTCTGTACCACCTGAAACGATACGGAAACCTTCTTCTTGAAGCGTTTCTGCCAAGACACGTGCATTAGCGATAACTTGAGCTTGGTAGTCTTTAAAGTCAGGCTGTAATGCTTCACCTAATGCGACAGCTTTAGCTGCAATGACGTGTTCTAATGGTCCACCTTGGATACCTGGGAAGATCTTCTTATCTACCGCTTTCTTGTGCTCTTCTTTGCAGAGAATCATTCCCCCGCGAGGCCCTCGCAATGTCTTATGCGTCGTTGTCGTCACGAAATCTGCATATTCTACAGGGTTAGGATGTAGACCTGCTGCGACTAAACCAGCAATATGTGCCATGTCCACCATCAATTTCGCTCCAACTTCATCCGCAATTGCTTTAAAGCGTTTAAAATCAATTTGACGTGAGTACGCTGAAGCGCCAGCTACGATAAGTTTCGGTTGATGTTTCTGCGCTAAGCGTTGCACTTCGTCATAATCAATCTTCTCAGTTTCTTTATCTACGCCATACTCGATAAAATTATAGAACTGCCCGCTAAAGTTCACTGGCGCACCATGTGTAAGGTGTCCGCCTTGACTTAAATTCATGCCTAATACAGTATCTCCATGTTCTAATGCTACAAGGTAAACGGCCATATTCGCTTGAGACCCAGAATGAGGTTGTACGTTTGCGTGTTCAGCGCCAAATAGCTCTTTCGCACGCGCGATAGCTAGGCGTTCAGAGACATCAACGTAGCTACATCCTCCATAGTAGCGACGGCCTGGATACCCTTCAGCATATTTATTCGTTAATACTGAACCTTGTGCCTCCATTACCGCTTCTGAGACAAAGTTTTCTGAAGCAATAAGTTCAATATTATTATTCTGACGATTGAATTCGTTCTGAATTGCGTCATAGATTTCTTGATCTTGTTTCTGAATGAATGACATAAGATAACCCCTTTTCTGTATTAGTCGTATTTCGCACGCTCGCCACCTATCTTCTTAGGTCTTGAGGACGCGATAGTGACAACTGCTTCCCCTATTTGTTTAACTGATGTACGAATTGGAATAGCAACGTGTTTCAAGTGCATACCAATCAATGTCTGTCCGATATCAATACCTTTAGGTACTGTGATAGATTCCACGACTATCGGATCTTTCATATGTTGATAAGCATATGTTGCGAGACTGCCTCCTGCATGTACATCTGGAACGACTGTCACTTCTTCCATCGTGTATGGATCGTAATCAGCTCGCTCTATGGTGATCGCTCGGTTAATATGTTCACAACCTTGATAGACGAAATGCACTCCCGTTTCTTTCTCGATTTGTTGAAAATGCTCAAATAACGTTTCAGCAATGTCCATCGAACCCACTGAACCAATGCGTTCACCGATCACTTCAGATGTCGAACAACCGATGACACATAATTCGCCTTTACGGAAGAATTGTTGTGCTTTGAGTTCGTCTAGTAATTGTTGTAAATTTTCCACACTCCCACCTCTTTCTTTTGAAGATTGGAGACAAGCGTTCGCATTCGGCGTCGAATGATGCTGTCGTTTGCTCATTTACCTGAAGTAAAATCGCGGCTCTCCATCATGTCTTCTCCTTGTATGGCAAACGCTTTCGCTCAATCTTCTGCTCGATTTGAAGGGCAAGCGTAGGCAATCGAGTTTAAAAGTTGTTACTCACATATTTTAGTGAAACAACACCACTTTTTATTAAAATTAATGCCACACGCTCCACCATCGTTCATCGTCAATCGCAATAAATAATAATAAACAGACTCATAGCATGGTGCTATACAACTTCAATTATAACGTATTTGTTGGTCGTCTCATACTATAAATATATGTGTCACACATTTCATACTTTCTTCTCAGCTTTACTGCTCATTGCTAAACTTTTTACTTAATAGACGAACCGCATGGTCAATCTGCTCAAACGTCTCCTTATAAGTCGCTTTACTACCACCAATTGGATCGGTAATATCCCCTTCTAGACCAACATATTCATTAAGCGTAAAGACATGACGTGCCTCTGGATTCATCGCCTGAATAATCTGTTGATGTTCACGCGTCATCGTCAGAATTAAATCCGCTTCCTTAACGCCATCCCCTAGTGACTGGGCAGAACAAGGTTCAGGATAGCCTTTCGATTTGAGAATATCTATGCTATGCGCGGAGACTGGGGCGCCATCCATCGCAAAGATACCTCGTGATTCGCTTTCTACATCCGGCATATAATGTTGCGCGCTACTCTCTGCTAGTGGACTTCGACAAGTATTCCCCGTACACACGAAGATTATTTTCATAACTCATCCCCCGTAACTACTTCTTGATTCGCAGCTTTCATTAAACGATTCATATACGCTTCCGCTTTCGACTGATGAGTAAAACCATAAATATACGCACACGTAATTTCAGCTTCCGTATCTAAGTCATGTAGGATGCGATATAGATTATGGTTAGCCGTTTTTACATCTTCTTCATTGTCACACAGTGAGATAAAATGCCCGTTGTTTGGCACCCATTGTTGAAGACTTTTCGGAACGACAAATGCAGTATGCTGCCAATCTTTATCATTTGAGATAGTGTGATTTAATTCAGTTAACACGGTTACCGGCGTATCTGGCGCGTAATGCTTATATTTCATACCCGGCGCAATAGGTTTTCCATCTTTCAAACCACTTTTACCCTCTACACTGTGTGGTAATACAGCTTCAATCATCTCTTTCGTAACCGCTCCAGGTCGTGCAATTTGGAACGGATATGTCGTACAATCTAAGACCGTACTCTCAAGTCCTTCTTCACTTTGATCGCCATTCACTATGCCAGCGACACGACCGTTCAAATCGGCGAACGCGTGCTGAAACATAGTAGGTGACGGTCGACCGCTTAAATTGGCGCTTGGTGCCGCAATAGGTAAATTGACATACTGCAGTATACGACGTCCTACAGGATGACTTGGCATTCTTACCGCGATAGAATTTAAGCCACCTGTCACTCGTTCACAAAGATATCCTGCTTTCAACGGTAAAATAAAAGATATAGGTCCAGGCCAGAAAGCACGCATCAGCTCACGAACTTGTGGAGACACTTCCTCAACGAAATCATCGAGTTGCGTCATGCTATAAATATGCACGATTAACGGATTATCTGAAGGTCGTCCTTTCGCTTCATAAATTCGTTTTACCGCTGCGTCACTACACGCGTTGCCACCAAGACCATAGACCGTTTCAGTAGGAATAACGACAAGTTCTGACGCTTCAAACTGTTTTTTAATGTCATTTAAATCTTGTTCAGAAATGTGATCGCGCATATGCCAAACTTTCGTTTCCATCCGACTTCCCTCCTTTGATAAAGTGTATTATCGTTATCGCTAAACTGTATAAAAAAAGAAGGTGTGAGCGAGCATAACTTTAGCTTTCGACTAAAGCACGCTCTTCTCACCCCCTTATACTCAAGTATTTTAATTTGAGTCACTTCTAACTATTGTCATGTCTTTAACGCAATTACGATTCTGACGTCCATACAAACGACGCTATACGCTCATTACTATTGATATCTTGAACGACGTCAACATTGAGCCATGGGTATAATGCATGAATCAATTGTGTAATACGTTCACCTTGTTGGTAACCTATTTCAAAGGTGACTACTGCCTCTGGATTTAGCACTTGAGGTAGTTCTTTTAAGATTTTATGATAAATCGCTAAACCTCGATCTTCTGCAAATAACGCTACCTGTGGCTCATAACGTTTTACAGACTCACCCATCACCTCAAGCTCATCTTCACTGATATAGGGTGGATTTGAAATTAACCCATCTACTTTAATCCCTTGCTCTATCAATGGTTCAAGTGTGTTTCCTTCAAGAAATTCAATATCTACCTCGTGTTCAGCAGCATTAGCACGAGCGACTTGCAACGCCTCTTCCGAAATATCCGTAGCGAGGACTTCAGCTGATGGCGTAATATGCTTAATCATAATTGGCAAGTTGCCACTGCCTGTGCCTATATCGACTACTCGCGCGTGAGGACGAAGTTGCTTCACAAAGTGCAACATGACTTCCTCTGTTTCCGGACGAGGGATGAGACAAGACGGATTCACCTTGAACCGTTCCCCATAAAAGTACTGATAGCCGAGGATGTATTGAACAGGTTCACCTTCGAGTAGACGCTGCATACCTAGTTTAAACTGTTGAACTTCAGCTTCTGTCATCTTGTCGTCTTTCTTCATTATAAAATCATGTCGACGCCAATCTAATAACTCGAAAAAGAGCCATTCGACACTTGTAGGTTCAATACCGTCCCTCTCTGCCTCGCTTCGTGCTTGTCGCAGTACTTCACTATAGCTCGCCATTATTAAGTTCTTTCAATTTCTCTGTTTGTTCAGAAAGTGTAAGCGCATCGATAATTTCATCGAGTTTACCTTCAACGATTTGGTCTAATTTCTGAATCGTTAAACCGATACGATGGTCTGTCACACGATTTTGTGGGTAGTTATACGTTCTGATACGTTCTGAACGATCGCCTGTCCCTACTGCTGACTTACGTTCAGACGCGTATTTCTCTTCTTCTTCTTGAACTTTCATATCGTAGACACGTGCTTTTAAGACTTTCATCGCTTTCTCACGGTTTTTAATTTGAGATTTTTCATCTTGAGAAGTTACAACTGTACCTGTTGGTGTGTGCGTAATACGTACAGCTGAGTCAGTTGTATTAACGTGCTGACCACCTGCACCACTAGAACGATACGTATCAATTTTAATATCTTCATTTCGGATTTCGACCTCTACGTCTTCAGCTTCCGGCAGTACCGCCACAGTCGCTGTAGAGGTATGGATACGGCCGCCTGATTCTGTCTCAGGTACGCGTTGAACACGGTGTGCCCCGTTCTCATATTTCAATTTAGAATAAGCGCCTTGCCCTTGAATCATGAAACTTACTTCTTTGTAGCCACCGTGGTCACTGGCATTCGCCTCAACGATATCTGTCTTGTAACCTAAAGTTTCACTGTAACGTGAGTACATTCTCAATAAGTCGCCGGCAAAGATAGCTGCTTCGTCCCCACCAGCCGCAGCACGGATCTCAACGATAACGTTCTTGTCGTCATTTGGATCTTTAGGGATAAGTAAAAATTTCAACTGTTCTTCAAGTTCAGGGACTTGAGGTTTCAAATCGCTCGCTTCTTCTTTAAGCATATCGATTTCGTCTTTGTCTTTCGTCTCTCTTAACATTTCATCAATATCAGCTAAATCTTCTTTAACTTGTTTATATTCTCGATACACATCGACCGTCTTCTGCAGGTCTGCCTGTTCTTTAGAATAAGCACGGAGCTTATCAGAATCATTGACAACTTCTGGGTCACTCAATAGTTCGTTTAATTGTTCATATCTTTCTTCAACAATATCTAATTGATCAAACACTTAAAGTTCCTCCTTCTCTTTCTTGTCATCACTTGGTGCCACGATATGATGAGCACGACATCGCGGTTCGTAACTTTCATTAGCACCAACTAATATCACAGGGTCATCTACTTTCGCCGGTTTACCGTCAATCAGACGTTGCGTGCGACTTGAAGACGAACCACAAACTGCACACACTGCTTGAAGTTTAATGATAATCTCACTTACAGCAAGCATTGCAGGCATGGGTTCAAACGGCTGACCTCGGAAGTCCATGTCGAGCCCTGCTGTCACAACACGATGACCTTGATCAGCGAGTTGTTCTGCTATATGTACAATTTCAGCGTCGAAGAACTGCACTTCATCAATGCCAATCACATCGACATCTGATAAATCAAATTTAAGAATTTCGGCAGCGGTAGTAATATTGTATGCCTCTATCGCGTTACCGTTGTGGGACACAATCTTATCTTTGTCATATCGATCATCAATCGCAGGCTTAAACACAATCACTTTCTGTTTCGCGTAAAGACCTCTGCGCAATCGTCGAATCAACTCTTCAGATTTCCCACTAAACATGCTTCCTGTAATACACTCTATCCAGCCAGAGTGATAAGTTTCGTACATGATGTGATCCACCTTTTTTAAAAACATAATCGGTTCATTATATCATAGGAGCAAGACAGAAATCTATTTGATTTCGTCGTCTTGCCCTCGCAAGGCTGACTAGCATGGTCAATAGCGCTTATGCCATTGAGCATGCAGACAGCTACTGCGTCATTTATTTAAATAGAACTGACAGGTCTCTACGTCTGGTTCATCGTTAATAAATTATTAAGACAGAAATTTATTTGATTTCATTATCTTGCCCCACGAGTGAGCTTTTTTACTTTAAAATTAATTACACTAAATTTTAATTCTAGAAGCATTTTCTCAAATATGCCTCTGAGTCTTTTGAAGTTAACCCACTCTATAAACAGAAAAAAGCATCCCCATACACGGATGAGAATGCTTGAATGTTAGAATTAATTGTTGTTGTTTGATTTGAAACCAAATTTCTTGTTGAAACGTTCCACACGACCATCCGCAGCTGCGAATTTTTGACGTCCTGTGTAGAATGGGTGTGAATCTGATGAAACGTCTAAACGAATTACTGGGTATTCGTTGCCGTCTTCCCATTCCATAGTTTCTGATGATGTTTTAGTAGAACCACTTAAGAATTTGTAGTTAGTTGTAGTATCTAAAAAGATAACTTTGTGGTAATCTGGATGGATTCCTTGTTTCATTATTTTCAGCTCCTTTGCCCTGAACCATCTGGAACAGAGTTATTTATGAGTTTTTAACCAATACTAAATCATTATAAGTGCTATGTGCGTAAAACGCAACCCCTTGAGGTAGAACTCTTCATTCTTTCTCTCTTAAAATAAAACGCTTGGCATCAGCACAGTTTCACTAAATAATTGGCTTACCGGTCTTCGTACTTTCTTTCGCTGCTTCTTGTAATTGGATAAAGAATTCATGGTTGTTATCAGTGCGTTTTAACTTGCGGATAAAACGCTCTGTGAAATCGAGTGAATCTGTAAACATGTTGCGTAACTGCCATAGAGATTCAAGCTCTTTGCGAGAAATGAGTAATTCCTCTTTACGGGTAGAACTGCGACCGATATCAATTGCTGGGAAGACACGACGCTCAGCAAGTTTACGATCAAGATGGAGTTCCATGTTACCTGTACCTTTGAACTCTTCGTAAATCATGTCATCCATACGTGAACCTGTGTCGACAAGTGCAGTAGCAAGAATCGTTAAACTGCCACCTGCTTCGATATTACGCGCCGCGCCGAAGAAAGCTTTCGGTTTGTGTAATGAAGCAGGATCAAGCCCACCTGATAAAGTACGACCACTTGGAGGAATAACCAAGTTGTACGCACGTGCAAGACGTGTGATAGAGTCCATAAGGATAATTACGTCTTTGCCTATTTCGACGAGACGTTTTGCACGTTCTAATAATAACTCCGCCACTTTCACGTGATGTTGTGGGGGTTCGTCGAAAGTAGAATGTACAACTTCTGCACTTTCAACAGAACGCTCAATATCTGTAACCTCTTCTGGTCGCTCACCTACGAGTAAGACGAAAAGTTCTGCATCAGGTTTGTTCTCAGCCATCGCATTAGCGATTTCTTTCAAGAGCGATGTCTTACCTGCTTTCGGTGGCGCAACGATAAGACCACGTTGCCCTAAACCGATCGGTGTGATCAAATCCATGATACGTGTTGAATAATTTGTAGGCGTTGTTTCAAGCATAATGCGTTCTTCAGGATAAAGAGGTGTGAGCGCTTGGAAGTGAGGCCGTTTCTTAACTTCTTCCGCATTCTCGTCATTGACGAAGTCGACTTGGAGTAAACCGTAGTATTTCTCATTGTCTTTCGGCTTTCGCACTTTTCCTGTGACCTTGTCGCCACGTTTAATCTCAAAGCGACGAATTTGACTTGCGGAAATGTAAATATCCTTCTCACCTTTGGAGTAGTTGACTGTTCTCAAGAATCCGTAGCCATCTGGTTGTATATCATCGAGAATCCCTTCCATGTAGTAATTCCCGTCTTTTTCCATTTGTGCTTCCATAATCGCAAGCACTAATTCTTTTTTATTTAATTTACTATAATTGGATAGCTTTAAATTTTTAGCTTTTTGAGTGAGCTCTTTAGTAGTGTTGTGTTTATATAATTCGTGGAACGATTCATATTGAGGAGATGTACGTTCTTTTTCAGGCATAATCTTGCACCCATTTCATTTAAATTTAGTTAACAAGATTGATTGTTATATAACATTCTGGCATATCATCCAATAAGTCGAAGAGCACCTTATAAGATGATGAGATAAGATATGTATAATTAAGCTGTATAACGTACAATTTACACGCGTTCTCGGTGCACTATCGTCTGAGTTGAATCGCAGTCCTATATTCAGTAATAGGTGACTACCAATTTCTTAAATTATATAATCTTCTCAATCTTATTACCTTAATTACTATAGCAAAATTTATCCGCAAATACAAAAACATTCTTGTTATGACTATGACTTTTAAAAATGAGAATCATCTAGTCTCTCATACCATCAACTCACTCCTTTGAATTGCAAAAAAAGCCCGTTCAAAGCGTGTGCCTTGAACGAGCTTGAAATCCTCTTCATCTATTATTTGTAATAACCTGCGATAGATTTCACTTCTAAGAATTCTTCAATACCGTAGTCGCCCCATTCACGGCCTAAACCAGATTGTTTGTAACCGCCGAATGGAAGATCAGGTTTACGACCTGCTTCGTTAAGCTCTACAGTACCTGCTTCAATATAGTGCGCGATGTGACGTAATGTTTCTTTATCTTTACCAAAGACATAAGAAGCAAGTCCGTATTTCGTATCGTTCGCAATTTCAATTGCTTCATCAATGTCATTATAAGTGATGATAGACATTACAGGTCCGAAGATTTCTTCTTGAGCAATTGTCATTTTATTATCTACATTGTTAAAGATTGTTGGACGTGCGAAGTAACCTTGTTCGAGACCTTCTGGTTTACCAGGGCCACCGAAGAAGAGTTCTGCACCTTCTTCAACACCTTTATCAATATAAGATTGAACTTGATCAAATTGTTTTTTACTAATAATCGGACCTACTTGCGTACCTTCTTCACGTGGATCGCCAACTTTAACCGCTTCAAATTGTTTCTTCACAGCAGTTAAGAAATCGTCTTTAATGCTTTCTGGAACGAGTGTACGTGTACCTGCAGTACAAACTTGTCCAGTGTTGTTAACAACTTTCATTGTTGCGGCTTTCGCTGCTTCTTCGATATCAGCATCATCAAGGATAATATAAGGTGACTTACCACCTAATTCAAGTGAGACTTTCTTGAAGTCTTTAGATGCTTTCTCCATGATCTTGCTACCTGTGCCGCCTGAACCAGTGAATGACATCATGCGTACTTTAGGGTGTTCACTAAGTGGGTTACCTACACCTTCACCGTCACCATTAACGAGGTTGAACACACCTTTAGGTACACCGACTTTGTCGAAGATTTCAGCTAAGATGATTGCTGCATATGGTGTTTCTTCAGAAGGTTTCAAGACAACAGGACTTCCTGCTGCAAATGCTGCTGCGAGTTTCAAGGAAGTTTGGTTTGTCGGGAAGTTCCAAGGTGTTACGAGCCCAGCAACACCAATACCTTCTTTAACTACTAAGTCGTCGCCACGACGTTCTTCAAATTCAAATGAATCTAAGGCATCTCTTGCTGCTTGGAAGTGGTTGATGCCTGCTTGGTAGTGTACATCTTCAGAAACTTTAAGTGGTGAACCTAATTCATCAGTAATTGCTTCAATGATATCTTGCTTTCTATTCTTGTATTCTTGCAAGATCTTATCTAATAATTCTTTACGTTCTTCTACTGAACTATGACGGAATTCCACTGCAACTTTGTCTGCAACTTCTACCGCTTTATCGACATCTTCTTTATTACCTGCTGCAATTGTTCCTAACACTTCTTCTGTCGCAGGATTGATGACTTCGAGTGTTTCACCGCTTGCACTCTCTACCCATTCACCGTTGATATATTGTTTATTATAGTTTCTCATGATCATTATACACTCCTTATTTCGTGTTGGTATTACTATTTCCTTTTTCCTAAATCATTAAACATAGTAAAATGGTAAGGTTTATCGTATGAGAAAAAGCGATAGTCTGCAACCATTTTGACTTCGGTTGCTCGACTACCGCTTAATATTTCGAAATGATCATATATGAGCTCGCCAGCACTAATGTTCTTCAAGTTGAATGTGTGCTTGCGCCCATTCTTCAATCGGTTCAAGTGCTTGAGCGAGCGAAATACCTTTATCTGTAAGTTTATAGACAATCGTTACTGGATTGGTAGAGACAATGTCTTTCGTTAGCAATCCCCAATCGCTCAATTCCGTCAGTTTTAAACTGAGTGAGCGTGGTGTGATTGTCTTTAAATCTCTCTTCATTTCTGTAAAATGCGCTTGGTGCTCAGGACATCGTGAAAGATAATTGATGATTAAACCGTTCCAACTGCGCCCGAGTATTTTAAAGGTTTCTTCGAGATAAGGACATACTTCCATTTGCATCACCTTTTAACCAAAGTTGGGATAACAATCTTGCCTGAAATAATAGCTTGTAATGGCTTAACATACGCCAACTTCACAGTCTCATTTCAGTACAAATCTTATATTAAGTATAGCACATGACTTTAAACTTCTTCAGTCCAAATATCTGCACCTAAACGCTTCAATGTTTCCACAATTTGCGTATAACCACGATAAATGTGTTTCACGTTGTAAATCGTAGTGACACCTTCAGCAAGCAATGCAGCAACAATCAGACATGCACCTGCACGCAAATCACTCGCATACACACTTGCGCCGTGAAGTTTAGAAGGTTTAATTGTCGCCGTACCTTGATCGGCTGAAATATCTGCACCCATGTTCTGAAGCTCTTCAACATGTTTGAAACGGGCTGGATAAATCGTATCCGTCACAAGTGAAATCCCCTCACTCAAGAAGAGTAGAGGTGTAATCGGTTGCTGTAAATCTGTAGCGAAACCAGGATAGACAAGTGTCTTGATATTCACACTGTCATACGGTGATTGACGACGAATCGTTACACTATCTTCATGCATATCCACGTGGACACCTAGTTCTTTTAACTTCACTGTGAGTGGTTCTACATGCTTAGGAATGATATGGTCAATTGTCATTTCTTCAGCACATGCAGCTGCGATACACATGTAAGTGCCTGCTTCAATACGGTCTGGAATCACTTGATGACGTGAACCGTGAAGATGTTCTACACCTGTGATCTTAATCGTACTTGTTCCTGCGCCCTTAATATTTGCACCTAGACTAGAGAGAAAGGCAGCGACATCCACGACTTCAGGTTCTTTCGCCGCATTCTCGATTACTGTCTGTCCTTTCGCACGCACAGCAGCAAGCATAATATTAATTGTCGCGCCTACACTGACCATGTCTAAGAAGATATTTGCACCTACGAGTTCATCCGCTTCAATCTTCATAGACGTTTCACTCGACTCGTCCACGACAGCACCTAATGCTTTAAATCCTTTAATATGTTGATCAATCGGTCTTGGTCCTAGTGGGCAACCCCCTGGCAGACCAATGACACATTTTTTAAAACGGCCCAGCATTGCGCCCATCATATAATAAGACGCACGTAAGGATTGTACTTTATTATTCGGTAATGGTGCATTCTCAATTTCTGTCGGATCCACATCTAGCGTTGTACCATCTAACTGAGTATGGATATTCAAATCGCCCAATAAGCTTACTAGCGTATCGACATCAGAAATTTGTGGCAACCCTTCTACCGTTACCTTATCTTCCGCTAGAAGCGTAGCGGGTATTATCGCTACGGCACTGTTCTTAGCACCGTGATTATGTACTGTCCCAGAGAGTGTTTGACCACCTCTGATTTTAATCACTTCTTGAGTCATGCCTATGTTCTCCTTTATCTCATCTCGATCAATTTTCTAAAAATACATTATTAGCATTATAAATTATTATAATATAGTTTGCAAAGTTTCGTTAGCTTTGTCTGAATATAAGTGTAAAAATATTTATATTGTGCGCGTAAATCTAAATCATGTAAGTATATATCATAGTTATGCGAAGATTTACGTTAATCCTTTCCCGATTCTAATTGAATTAACCACATGCTGCACAAGAATCTAAATCGTTGAAAAAAGCCAAGCTTTATGTCTTTTAAGTCCACTTTATCTTTTACAGATAGCACAGATTATAATTACTCAATTGAATATGTTTGATCATGCTATCTTATTCCACGGAATATTATACCAAATTTCTGCTCAGAAAGTATAAAAATTATATGACCGAAGATGAATTTATCAATATCAGAAGTCAGTCATCTTAAGTGAGCCTTAACGAGTGTGAGGTTGTTACTAAGCGCAGAAAATCATCGATGAAAGTCACATGATATGAAGCTCGATTTGAAAATATCGCATTTCTTAATTACAATTATTAAGATATATCATGTGGGAGGTATCGCTATGTCTAAGATTCTCAACACGCAAATCAATGGCGTGTTTAATCGTTTAGAGAAACAAGAGTTAGATATACAAATGGCAGCTCAATGCCTCATTCAAGCGATTGGTGGCGAAGGACACGTCTATGTCAAAGGCTATGATGACTTGAAATTCTACGAAACATTTGTCACTTCAAGTAGTGAACGCTTAGAATCAAGCAAATTATTAGATGAGGTGGCCGGCTTCAATGAACTAGATACGACAGATAGAGTCTTTCTATTCGGGCCTTATTACTCTGAAAAAATGGCTGAAGATGTACGCAAACTCATCGATATCGATGCAGATTTCGTCGTGATTTGTAATAAACCGAAAGAAACAGAATTCCCTGATCATCTGTTCCATTTCGTTAATTTATCTACGCCACGTCCAATCGTTTATACCGAAGATTATGATAAAGTAGTCACACCCCATCCAATTGCTTTCAACTATGTCTACTACGAAATCTATACACAAATGGTAGAAATGATTCGTGATTTAGACCTTTAGTTTAGACCTTTAATAAGATATGTTTAAATAACTTCATTCTCACGAAAAAACATCTCATTTTGACTGATTGATGCCAATCAGCAAATGAGATGTTTTTATTATGCTATGAGATTTTATCGCATGCTATTTTAGCCTTTAAGGAAGAAAGTACAAAATGCACTCACTTTCTCCCTACTTTCCAAACAATCATTTTAAAATTGAAAGGTTAAATGTGCTCGTTCATCTCTTATTGTTGTTTCTCTTGATGTTTTAAGCTTGCTTCCACAAACGCTTTGAAGATCGGTTGTGGACGGTTTGGTCGAGACATAAACTCTGGATGGAATTGACAAGCGACGAAGAAATCATTCTCTGGCACTTCTACCATCTCAATTAAACGACCATCTGGACTTGTTCCTGAGAACACCATTCCATTCTCTTCAAGTTGTTCACGATAGTTATTGTTGAATTCATAACGATGACGATGTCTTTCTTCAATATCTGTCTCATTATAAATATCGTAGGCAAGTGTGTCTTTTTTAATATGACAAGGATAAAGACCTAAACGTAACGTACCACCAAGATCCTCGATATCTTTCTGTTCAGGTAATAAATCGATAATTGGATGTGGTGTGTTTGGATCAAGCTCAGCTGAATGCGCACCTTCTAAACCGAGCACGTGACGCGCAAATTCAACTGTCGCAAGTTGCATACCGAGACAAATACCGAAGTATGGTACATTGTTCTCACGTGCATATTTAATCGCCGCAATCTTACCTTCACTTGCACGGAAACCGAATCCGCCTGGTACGAGCACACCATCCACATCTGCTAAATAATCCGCAACATTATCGTCAGTCACTTCACTAGAGTCAATCCATTTCACTTTCACATCTTTTTTAAACGGATATCCCGCGTGTTTCAATGATTCAACGACAGATAAATACGCATCTTGCAAGCTGACATACTTACCAACAAGACCAATTGTTATTGTGCCATCTAAATTGTTCACAGTATTAAGTAAATATTGCCACTCGTCTAATTGCGTTTCGTATTTCGCTTCAAGACCTAGACGTTCAATGACGATGTCGTCCATATCTTGATCGCTCAACTGAAGCGGAATTTCGTAAAGTGATTCTGCGTCACGACATTCAATGACACTGCGTTCATTGATATCGCAGAATAGCGCAATCTTATCTTTCAAGTCTTGTGTCATTGGATATTCAGTACGGACCACGATTAAGTCTGGTTGAATACCTAAACCACGCAATTCTTTCACACTATGTTGCGTCGGCTTTGTCTTCATTTCCCCTGCTGCTTTGATAAATGGTAAAAGTGTACAATGCACGTACATTACATTATCTCTACCTAAATCACTGCGAATTTGACGAATTGCTTCGATAAATGGAAGCGATTCGATGTCCCCTGTCGTACCACCGATTTCAGTGATGACAACATCCGCATTCGTACTTTCTCCAGCCAGAAGTAAACGTTCTTTAATTTCATTCGTAATATGTGGAATAACTTGGACAGTACCGCCGAGATAATCGCCACGACGTTCTTTCTTCAACACATCAGAATAAACTTTCCCTGCAGTCACGTTAGAATATTGATTTAAGTTAATATCGATAAAGCGTTCATAGTGACCTAAGTCTAAGTCTGTTTCAGCCCCGTCATCTGTAACGAAGACTTCACCATGTTGATAAGGACTCATCGTACCTGGGTCAACGTTTAAATATGGATCAAATTTCTGAATCGTCACGTTGAGACCGCGATCTTTCAATAGTCGTCCTAGTGATGCTGCCGTAATTCCTTTACCTAGAGATGATACTACGCCACCTGTTACAAATATAAACTTCGTCATTGTTCGACCTCCTATTGTCGGGCAGATTTAAGTTTTAAACATTCTCAATTTAATTTGTTAATATGTACATCCATTCAACTGTAGTGAGAGCGATGTGTAGCGTTGAATATTGGTCGTACATTCAGTCTGTTAATATGGTTAAAATAGTTACAGTAAAATGTGCGACTAAACGATTTTAAAAAATCAACTCACATTGTTTCTAACATCGCCTATTCTCTCACTTATAATAAAAAAAGCGCTCCCTCTCACACGTTGTAAGGGGGAGCGTATAACATTTATACACGTCGTCCTATTTTAAGGAGCCCGAATAAAATTTTATCACTTTTACAGAAAAAGTCAATCATCGCCAACAACGATTAATCGTTCATATCTGTTTCATCTTCAAAGACTTCTTCGTCTTCTTCAAGACCATCTTCATCTTCGTCAATCACGATGTCGTTCTCGTTCATTTCGTCGTCGACTTGTTCTTCATCTTCGTCTTCGACATCTTCTTCTGTTTCGCCTTCGTTGTTTGGTTTCTCTTCGTCGTCCTCTTCTTCATCGCCTAGAAGTTTGAGGTTCTCATCTTCTTCGTCATCATCGTCTAAGATATCGAATTTTTGAATCGTTGGTGCGATTTTTTCTTCAATATCATCTACAGAATACCAGTCTCTAAGACCCCATTCGTTCTCACCTACGTTAAGGAAACGACCGTCTGTATTTAAATCTGTATAGAATTGTACGATTCTGTTTTCAATTTCGTCATTCTCATAATGACCAAGTTCTTTAAATTCGTCGATAATATCATATAAATTCATCGTTTCGCCTTTTTGATTTAACATCGTATAGGCCATATCGATAAATGATTTTTCGTCTACCATTTCTTTAGTATAATCTTGAATCTTCATCATCCATATACTTCCTTTCACAGGCTGTTCTTTATCATAATTTACAATGAATTGAGCAGAGCGACCTCACCTTTAGCCATGTGAAGCAAACACTCACACAGCGCTTACTCCGATTATGAAGTCTTCTCTCAACCTTGCTGACATTCGTATTTCATACTTAATCATATTAACAAAGTTAAATGATAAATGACAATATTGAATTTCGCAACCCACTTAATAATTGATATATTTTTCAAACATCACGTAATGTTCCGTCGCACTCGTCTCCACGAAGTTACTGTGCGTACACATCGCACGCAGCTCGTCATGCGCTCCATAGAGAGTTATCGTTATCACATTCACATCTTTAAAATGCTTGCGCACATACGTAGCCACTTGGCGTAAAGCACTTTGCGCAATACCACTTTGACGCATCTCTTCGTCAACCTCAATGGCAGCAATATTAATTCTGGAGGTATGTAATTCTAATGCTAGAAAGCCTACTTTCTCATCATCTTTCAGTAAATCTACGATGTAAATCCCATGATCATCTTCTTGCGTGTTTGGCTTGAGACGGAGCGAAGATACAAACTTCGCATCTAAATCAAGATAGTAGAGTCGCTCCTTACCAATCGGACCTTCCTCTTTCGTTGCCGCATGCATAAATCCTGAGCGTTCATACAAGTTCCATGCCGCTTCATTCTCTGCATCTACGACGAGATACAAGTGGTTGAAGTCTGGGAAGAGCTCCTGTACATATTGTGGTAAATACATCATTACCTTTGTACCATACCCATGCCCTTGAAAGGCTTCGTTCACCGATAACGAGCGCACATATACCACGTGGTTTGGCGTATCATAACCTTCATGCTGATAATACTCATGCAGTACGAAGAATGCGACCACTTCCCCATCCTGATTACGTGCAATATTCGCGACACGGTGAGGATCTTCGAGGGCTTCATCGAGTACGTCCTTTGGTAACGATGAATAAATTTGTTGACGCTCACTTAACTCAAATTGTTCAACTGCTTCACGGTAACTTTCTTCAAATTCTTGTACGATTAAATCTTCAAACTGTGTTTGATAAACCATGCATAATCCCCTTTTGTTAGTCTCTTGTTATCTTACCCAATTTATTGAATTTAGTAAAAAGTTACAGTTATTTATTTCTCTAACCTTGATTTACCCACAAATTATTATAATATTAGAGATGATGTAAATATAAGTTGAGGTGACAACATATGAAAATCGGTATCGATGCCGGAGGAACTTTAATCAAAATCGTGAAAGAAGAAGCAGAAACACGTACATACGAAACTAAGTTAACGACTGACATAGATGAAGCGATCGAGTGGTTAGACCAAGTTGACTGTGAAAGTATCAGTTTAACTGGTGGTAATGCCGCATTAATCAACGCTCGTTTAAGCTGTCCATCCCGTGTCTTTGTGGAATTCGACGCAGCAGCTAAAGGTGTGGAAATGTTACTGCAAGAACAAGGTCATGATTTAGACAATTATATTTTTACCAATGTAGGAACAGGCACTTCTTTACACTACTCAGATGGCGACGGCCAACAACGTGTAGGCGGTATCGGTACTGGTGGCGGTATGATTCAAGGTCTCGGTTACCTCCTTACCAATATCCAAGATTATGAACAGCTTACTAACCTCGCACAACAAGGCGATCGTGATAAAATTGATCTTAAAGTCAAACATATCTACAAGGATACAGAGCCACCAATCCCTGGCGATTTAACAGCAGCTAACTTTGGAAATGTGCTTAATCACGTCAATGAGGAGATGACTTTGGCGGACAAACTCGCTTCAGTCATCGGTGTAGTCGGTGAAGTTGTAACGACAATGGCGATTACTGTGGCGCGCGAATATCAAACGGAGAACGTTGCTTATATCGGCTCTTCATTCCACAACAATCCATTATTGAAATCAGTCATAGAAGACTATACTGTGTTGCGTGGATTTAAGCCGTATACGATTGATAATGGCGCATTTTCAGGTGCTTTAGGTGCGATTCATTTATAAATGAATCGTGAAAGTTAAGCGCTAACCATCTCTAACAATGCAACAAGCCCCGAACTAGATTTGAATGAACAGAGTAGTGACGTACTTAACCATACGTCACCTCTCCACATTCTTCAATCTAGCTCGGGGCATTTTAGACGTTCTTTAGAATGTTAATTCGTTTGAAACTTTTTGTGCAGAAACTACTGTACCTACAACGCCAGTCTTCAAATCGATGGCAACGGCATTGTCATCATCGCGCAATTCGTCTAACCATTCTCCAAAGACTTCACCTTCGACTTCAATGAGTTCGCATTCTTCAAAGTCTTGGTCGCGAACGGCTTGCGCTCGCTCTTTATCACTCCATACTGGCATAATGTTAGGTTTCTCATCCTTATGGTCACTAATCATCATAAATTGTTGTTGACCTTTTTGAGATAAACCATACACTGCGTCTTCTTTCGCCACAACTTTAACAAACTCTTTGAGACGAATGTTGTCTAAATCGGACATCAATTCATTCGTTACAGCGACAACATCTACGAGTTCGCCTTCACTCGGACCAGTTGGGTTGATGAGTATTTCATCGCCTTTATCAAAGACCTCATCCAGTTCGTAAGTGACGAAGCGGTCAATATCCATTTGATGAATTTTGTCGTAATTAATATCTTCTTTCTTTAAAAAAGCTTCAGCATCTTTTTTCTGTGTCCACATGCATACTACATTTTTACCTAATACTTCATGCTTCACTAGCTTTTTGTCATGTGTTGCAATAAAAAATATTTCATTCACTAATATGTCTTCATAAAAAGAATAATTTCTGTATGACATAGAATTCCCTCGTTTCTAATACTATAAATGTCACTCATATAAAATATAAATTAGAATATTTTTCGAGTCAAACAAGTGGATTAACAAACCCTTTTCTGAGCAAATTGTACGGGCACTGGGTAGATGTATGCTCAAAATTCAAAGGTGCACCTACCCTTTCACTATACTTTCGCAACCTCTAAACTTGTCCTAATTCTTTCAGAAACTGGGTCTCTAAGTGCTCTATTTCTTCTTTACTGCGCCCATGCCAAATACAACCAAAGCGCGAACCTACGAATTCATCCGTAAACCACTCGCCATCGTAATAAGACAACGGATAAAGCACACCTTTCTCAACATATTTAACAATCGTCTCATAAAAATGGGCATTATCCTTTTTTGCAACATAACTAAAGAACTTATGATAACCTGGCGTCAATAAGGGTTCTAGTAGCAACATATCTGTAGAACCATTCTGTCTGAAATTCAAATCAATCGCATAAACCTCTCCTTTGTCATCCACGAGCAAATCAAACCCTGCTACTCCGTGAAATCCTTGGCTTACACCGATTTCCATAATACGACGTCCTGCTTCAATCACCGCTTCAGGCACTTCAGTCACGCTTTCATTACCATTATAAAAACCATAATCATTCGTTAACTGTTGCGCGCTACCTAAGTATTGAATAGCGTCTCCTTCCTTACACGCATATTGTACACAGTAATTTGCGACAGCTTCGACTTTCTCTTCAATAATTATATGCGCCGTCTGTTCTTGAGCAGCTTCAATACGCTCCAAAGCATCCGCTAATTCTTGCTCATTGTAGACGATAATTACACCGTATCCTCCTGCAGTAGGTAAATCATCTCCTGGTTTCAACACAAATGGAAAGTCCCACTGCTTTAATTCATCTTTCAATTTATCGATTTCCACCACAGCACGTTTCGGCAAGTACTGTCCTGCAGTCCATTCAGGAATCTTCGCTTTATTATTCAGTGCGATGAACGTCGTTTTATCTAACGCATAGTACATGTCCTCTAAGATGTCGTCATCATGGACGTATTGAAAGTAAATCTTCTTTCCTTGTTCGTGCGCTAGTTCTCGTAACAAGCTTTCATAACTTTCCTTATTGTGAAAAGGCAAAACATACGACGGCTTCGGCATGTCTACGAGTTGAAATAAATGCTCCAATTTCTCTGTTATACACGCTTCATGCACGATCACCGGCAATTCATTTGAAATGAGTAATTCTCTCCCAGTTAAAAAGTTAGATTGATGTTCCTCGGGTTCTAACCAAGGATTTGAAATGTAAGAAGGCCTCGCAGAATATACGACATCTTCCGCGTACAAATCACTCAAAGTTAACTTTGGTTTAATCCCCTTGCTTTCTGTCATTTAGTCGTCCCCTTTATATGTTGATGCTCTGTGCGAATGGCTTCTAACAATTGTGGATCTTCGATTAAGTTCATTCCCATCAATGCGATAATCTTAGCCCCTCTCAACAAAGCTTGATCTCCATGTGCGCTTATCGCCGCCTCACGGAAACGGTGCGTGTGCCCAACAAGATTACGTGAACCTATTTTAATATGAGGGTGAATCGTAGGAACAATGTGACTCACATTACCCGTATCTGTTGAACCATAACCGAAATCATCGTCACTCACTTCTTCGCCGAGTTCACGTGCATAATGTTCAAACAAATCATCGAGTAAAGGCGCTTTCACAAATTCATTAACTCCATTCTGAATCGGTGTAAATTCGTAATCACAACCCGTTTGAATTGCAGCACCACGTGCAATTTCGCCCACTCGTTCAGTTAAGTGATTGAGCGCTTTACGTGTTAACGCACGTGTGTAGAATCTCGCTTGTGTATAATCTGGAATAATGTTCGCTGCTTGACCCCCATCAAGAATGACACCATGTACACGTTGATCTTGTTCGATATGTTGGCGCAGTTGTGCCACACCATTAAAGTAAGAAATCATCGCATCTAACGCATTACGCGCTTCGTAAGCTTTCTCTGAAGCGTGCGCACTTTTACCATAGAACTTAATGTCGAGCACATCCACGGCTAAGGTATCAATCGTACGATACGTTTCGTTTCCAGGATGAATCATCAATGCTACATCAAGTTCATCGATGATGCCTTCTTTCACATATGACGCTTTCGCACTGCCATTCTCTCCACCTTCTTCAGCTGGACAACCTAGCACGATGACTGTCCCTCCGAGTTGCTCAATAACTTGTTTCAATGCAATACCTGCCAGTACACTTGCTGTTCCAATGATATTGTGCCCACATGCGTGCCCTAAACCTGGCAAAGCATCATACTCTGCTAAATAACCAATTGTCGGCCCTGGTTGTTCACTTTCGTATTTAGCGATAAACCCCGTGCCATGTCCTGCTATATCTTTCTCCACTTCAAAGTCGTGTTGCGTGAGTTGGTCGATAAGTGTTCGTGAGGCAAAGATTTCCTCGTTTCCTAGCTCAGGTAGTTGATGAATCTGATGGCTAATGGTTAAATACTCATATTGATGATTGTCGATATAGTCTAATAGTTGTTGTTTGATCCCCGTCATGTTTGTAGTGCCTCCCGCATGTGCATCTGTTTAGTATTATATTTAATATACCTAATTTTCTGAAATTATTAAATAAATATTGTTCTCTACTCTCTCGTTTGGTCTGAAAGTAGATTGCTATTTATTTTAGCGAAATCTGTGTCATTTGTCATTCACTTTACCTCATACGTTTATGTAATTTAATCTACCCGCCATGCCACGCGTGACGTCCATTGTAAAAGGCTGTGAGTGTTGTTACAATAATGAAGAATCTAGTAGTAGGAGGAAATAGTATGCCAAAAATGAACGTTGAAAGTTTCAATCTCGACCATACTAAAGTGGTTGCACCTTTCGTTCGCTTAGCAGGTAAGATGGAAGGTCAAAACGGAGATAGCATTTATAAATACGATATTCGCTTTAAGCAACCTAATAAAGAACACATGGAAATGCCAGGTCTTCACTCTTTAGAACACTTAATGGCTGAGAATATCCGCAATCACAGCGACAAAGTTGTCGACATTAGCCCAATGGGTTGCCAAACAGGTTTCTACGTATCATTCATCAATCACCAAGATTATGATGATGTCTTACAAATTCTCGAAGACACGCTTAACGATGTCTTAAACGCTGAAGAAGTGCCTGCTTGCAACGAAGTTCAATGTGGTTGGGCAGCAAGCCACTCATTAGAAGGCGCGAAAGAAATTGCACAAGCCTTCTTAGATAAACGTAATGAATGGAACGAAATTTACAGTTCAGCTCAATAAATATTTAAAAATGCCATTCGATGCTACGCACTGTGCGTTCATCGAATGGCATTTATTTGTAAGAGCTGAGTTGCGAGTCGTGAGGAGCGGCGAACGCCCCCACCACTGTGCTCGCTCCACTCAAACGCTCACATTTTATAATTTACTAATCACACGCATAAGAATAAATTGTAATGGTAATCTAGCATAAAGTACCCATGTTGGTAATTGCTTATCACCAAGCGGTAATTTCTTACGTGCCATATAAATATTAGCTGGGAAGACAGCAATCAAGAAAGCGTTGATACTCTTCTTCCAGAATTCACTTGGACGTTTCATCGTCATGATGATACCGAAGAGTATTTCAAATACGCCAGTAACTAAAACAGCTGTCTTACGTAATGGCAAGTACTGTGGCACAATATTTCTAAATTGACGTTCTTTTGCAAAGTGCAGGATACCAATACCTACGAAACCAATACCTAATAAGATTCGGATGAATTGTTTCATCTGTGAACCCCCATTTCTTTTAAATAACTTTTACCATACTCAGGCAACTCAACTCCAAAGTTGTCTGCAATGGTCATACCAATTGAGCTGAACGTAGCATCTGGCGAAAGCTCGTAGCAGTAATCACTTTGTGGACTATACATCAACACAGGGACATATTCGCGCGTATGATCCGTACCTTCTGCAGTTGGGTCGTTACCATGATCAGCCGTAATAATCAGCAGATCATCTTCTTTCAGATGATCGAGAATTTCCGGTAAGCGATCGTCAAAGTCTTTCAATGCTTGGGCATATCCGGCTTTATCGCGACGATGACCATATTTCGCATCGAAATCTACTAAGTTGAGGAAACTCAAACCTTCGAAGTCTTGCTGTAAGGTCTGAACAAGACGGTCCACGCCATCCATATTATCTTTGGTACGTATCGCCTGCGTCACACCTTCACCATCATAAATGTCATTGATTTTACCTAAAGCAATCACGTCATAATTTGCTTCTTGTAACGTATTCATCACCGTCTTACCAAAGGGTTTTAACGCATAATCATGGCGGTTAGCTGTGCGGGTAAAATGCCCTGGCTCGCCAACGTAAGGACGCGCAATGATACGTCCCACAAGATATTGCGGATCCTTCGTAATTTCACGCACTTGTTCACAAATGTCATAGAGTTCCTCGAGTGGAATGACATCTTCGTGAGCGGCAATCTGCAATACAGGGTCAGCTGATGTATACACGATCAAATCGCCTGTCTCCAGTTGATGCTCGCCCCACTCTTCAATAATTTGTGTCCCTGAAGCAGGACGATTCGCTACAACTTTACGTCCTGACACACGCTCAATTTCGTCAATCAGTGATTGAGGAAAGCCTTCAGGATACACTTTGAAAGGTTGCATAATATTGAGACCCATAATTTCCCAGTGACCCGTCATTGTATCCTTACCGATTGAGGCTTCACTCAACTTGGTATACCATGCTTGTGGCGATTCTGTAGGTGGTACGCCTGGTAAAGATTCGATATTACCTAAGCCGAGTTGAGCGAGATGCGGTAATGTCACACCGCTATCTTCGAGTGTGTGTTTCAATGTATGCGTGCCTTCGTCATTAAATGCTGCTGCATCTGGGCCTTCTCCAATACCTACAGAATCCATCACGATGAGATGAACTCGTTTAAATGGCTTAACCATTATATTTCAGCTCCATTTCTTCTCTACACTTATTCTAAATCATCTATGAAATCATCGACAATCGTCGCGCATTCGTGCCACCGTTATTCTAAGGCATCAATGATTGCTACACCTGCACTTGCACCGACACGCGTCGCACCTGCTTCAAGCATTTGAAGGAAATCATCGGCAGTACGAACGCCACCTGAAGCCTTCACTTCCATCGCTTGGCCTACTGTTTCTTTCATGAGTTGAACATCATGTGTCGTTGCACCGCCACCTGCGAAACCAGTCGATGTCTTCACAAAGTCAGCCCCAGCAGATTGACTCAATTCACAAGCTTTCACCTTTTCTTCATCTGTTAATAAGCACGCTTCTATGATGACTTTCACCGTCTTATGATTTGCAGCTTGAACGACAGCAGAGATATCTGCTTCTACACGTTCATAATCTTGTTCTTTCAACGCTCCAATATTGAGCACCATATCGATTTCTTGTGCCCCATTTTTAATCGCATCTTCAGTTTCAAACACTTTAGTTTCAGTTGAAGTGGCTCCAAGTGGGAAACCAATCACGGTACAAATTAAGACGTCACTGTCGCCTAGCTTCTCAGCTGCATGACGCACATGTCCTGGATGGATACAAATGGATTTGAATTGATACGCTTTCGCCTCATTGATGAGTTGGTCAATTTGTTGCGTCGTCGCATCTGGTTTTAATAATGTATGGTCAATATACTTCGCATATGACACATGGATGCCCTCCTTAAGTAATGGGTAATAAGAGTTGAATGTTAGTAGGTTTAAATATGTTTGGAAGTCATTTTACTGGTAAAAGTAAGCACTTATACGTGAGTTCGTATTGAAATGCTTAATTGTAATGCAGTCGATCTTCCTGATTTTTAAAACGACAAAGCTTTCAGAAATCAAAACATTCAAACTCTGTTAAAATAATTTCCATTTTTATACTACAAAAATTCGCCAAAATAATAAACCAATGTTATCTTAAGAAAGAAGAAAAAATGAAGGAGCAATGGAACATGACACAAGCTACACCGCATATTCAACCTAACGGCGTACCTATCGCTAAGACCGTCTTGATGCCGGGAGATCCACTCCGCGCAAAATACATCGCTGATCACTATTTAGAAGACGTGCAACAGTTTAACGAAGTACGCAATATGTTCGGTTATACAGGAACTTACAAAGGGAAACAAATCTCAGTGATGGGTTCAGGTATGGGAATGCCAAGTATCGGTATTTACTCATATGAACTCTACAATTTCTTTGATGTTGAGACGATTATCCGCGTGGGTTCATGTGGCGCGTTACAAGATGATATTAATCTTTATGACATCATTATTGCACAAGCCGCTTCAACAAACTCCAGTTATGTTGAGCAGTTCAACATTCCAGGACATTATTCACCTATTGCTGATTTCAATCTCATCACTGAAGCGCAACGTCACGCTGAGGCATTAGGCGCTACGACGCATGTAGGTAACGTGCTCTCATCTGACACTTTCTACAACGCTGACGAGACGTTTAATACACAGTGGCTACGCATGGGCATTCTCGGTATTGAAATGGAATCTGCAGCGCTTTACCTCAATGCGACCTTCGCTGGTAAAAAGGCTTTAGGGATCTTCACTGTAAGTGATCATATCTTTAGAGACGAAGCGACAACAGCTGAAGAACGTCAAAATGCTTTCACACAAATGATGGAAATTGCATTAGAAACAGCTGAATAAATACGAAAGCCTAGGTGCAACGCCTTTAAATAAGTGCGTTACATCTAGGCTTTTTTCGTTATAAGCTATTAACATAAGGTGAGATTTAAAATCGTTACTATCCGCTTATTCACCTAAATAAGATTTCAACATCCAATTGTGTTTATCAATATCTGTTTGCATACCGATAAACATATCTTCAGTCACGTCATCTTCTGCTTTACCTGCAACTTCAATCGCTTCTTCTAATTGTTTAGAAACATTTGTGAAGTCTTTAGAAAGTTCAGCAACCATTTCTTCAGCTTTGTAATATTTACCTGCTTCATCGATGATTGAAATGTCTAAGCTTTCTCTTAATGTTGCTACAGGATTTCCTCCGATAGCTAAAATACGTTCAGCTAAATCATCGATAAATTGACTTGCTTCATCGTAAAGTTCTTCAAATTTAGTGTGTAGGGCAAAGAAGTTAGGCCCTTTCACGTACCAGTGGAAATTGTGTAATTTAGTAAATGCAACCGTCCAGTTAGCAACCTGTTGATTCAATACGCGTACTACATCTTCATTATTATTAGCCATGATTATCTCTCCTTTAAGTTAGACGTCGACTACAACGCCTTATCTTTAATCATTATTATATCATAATGAGTTTAATCATCAAGAACAAAGCTCACAAAGTCTAATTTTTCTAAAACACCTTTATCACAGCTTTTAAAAGTAGTTATTTTCATCTCTAACTCTAATATTAATTGAGAAAATAGAACTTTAATTGATAATATCATTGGTCTTCTGCATGTTCTTGCTTATCAATAAAAAATGATTTTTCATAGTCATTCGGACGATGCCAATGTGTTTTCCACATAATTTTACGATTTTGAGCAAAAAAATCATAGGCTGCATCACGAATCACACTTGGAACTAATTTCAATAAATAAGCCATCCACTTATATTTAGGCAACGTTGCGATGAGCGATAATATAGCATCAGACTTATATTGTAAGTAGTCGCCGTGCTGCACAATCACACTGTCGTATTTTTGAGATTCAGGGTAATCCTTTTTAAGTTTTTGACCTGCCTCACTTTGTAATTGCACAAATTCATAACGTGGAGATAGACCATGTTGAATAAGCCAAATCGCATAGTTATAGCAATAGACACACGTACCATCGTAGTAAATTATAGGCATGAAGCTCCCTCCATTTGCATTTCATCTCACTCTACATATATCCTTTTTAGTCTCGCTTAAATCATATGACGCTTCTCCCTTGAGCAACTAAAAA
This sequence comes from Staphylococcus pettenkoferi, assembly GCF_026659735.1. Lineage (GTDB taxonomy): Bacteria > Bacillota > Bacilli > Staphylococcales > Staphylococcaceae > Staphylococcus. Next base: position 72,322 of record NZ_JANSKK010000014.1, read on the forward strand.
GAGAACTCAAGCTACTCACTCTAGTAACTCAAGTTCTCCAACTCAAACTCTATTCAATTATTGATCCTCATTCACACGGACGATACGTGTATATTTCAAGAATTGAGGACTATATTTTTCTTTAATCGTCGCTAAATCATCATACGTAATACCGATGATGTGCCAATTCGGATTAAAGTGATAGAACGAATCCTTCTTACGAGACCACTTAATCATCTTACCTTCCTTATTGTAGCGCGGTAACGTAATTTCATAGCCATCAAGGACATTTAAATACATTTGGAAGACGTCCGGGTCAATGCGATTGAAATTATCTATGACAAGGTAACTTTTATCCTTACGCGGCATGTTCTGCGTGATAAAGCCTTCCCGGTAATACAACGCACCGTTTTCGTTCGGCAAATATTTACCATAGAGCATATCTTCAGTAAAGTCAGGATGGCCTGTCGTAATAACCGGATTAGCATTCGTCTTCTGCAACAACTCTTGAGCCGCTTCTAAACCTTGCTTATCTCGATTGACCACGAGCAAGATGAACGGCTTAACATCATCATCTTCTGACTCTAAGACATGCGTTTTTTCAACCTTCTCGAACTGTGGCTTCAAGCCATTATTCTCACTCATTTCAAGAATGGCTTCGTACTGCGTTTGAGATAAACTTGCGATCGCTTGTTTCGCATTTTCCTGTAAAAAATATAAATTCTTCAATTTCGGGTGTTTATTTAATGTCGTTAACGTTACTGGATTAATCGTGCGTTCGAAATAAACTTCGATAGCCGAGCTATTCGTACGACCTGGAATCGGTGGCTTCTCGTGTAAATGATGTGACACTTCACCCAATCCGATCACAGATTGATTCGCATTCTTATTAAAGAAGACGAGTTGATCTCCAACTTCCAGCTGCGTATAGTGATGATAACCATTACGCTTAATTCCGTTATATGTATGTGTATAAACGGTATAATCTTCATCAGGTTCAAAGTCCTGTGTTTCAGAAAGGAAGAAATAACGAGGAATCTTCGTTTCACCACGTCCTAAACTCACGATTAATTCGAATTCTTCTTCTGTTATTTGATTAAACAATGTTTCTTTCATATTACGCATTCTAAATTCAAGTTGTTCACTTCGCTTCAAATAGTCAGATGTGAGCGGTTTTAACTCTTCTTTCAACTCGAAGTGCACACGAATCTTATTCTGCGCGCCAGTTTGCACACTGACAATCTCCCCATGACCTAGGAGACCTGTATCCATTTGCACTTGATAGAAGATAACTTGGTCCCCTACTTGCGCATTTTTAAAAGCTCTAAAGCCTTGTGACGGATTGAAATGGGCTCCTGATTCAAATAACGTAGTCTGTCCTACGAGTGGTTCGTGATGGTCCCAACGATTATACCCACAATTCAACCAAAAGTAATTTGTTTCCTCAGCCATGTAGAATACTCCTTGCTTCTCTAAGTTTATACTATCTTGTCTATTATAAGTTTAAAATGTAACGAGTACAAGAAATTCTGAAATCACCGCTTTGTACTCTCATGTAAAATAAGTGCTATCCAATTCACACATATTCTATCATTTACGTTCTAGAAGTAGTTCCTCGAGTAGGTTCGGCGTTAAATCTTCAGTGAGTTTGTGCAATTCTCAACACAATACACTTTCTACTTTTACCATAAATGCGTGAACCACATCGTCACTAGACTTGAAACGATGACCACGAACCATGTGATTAGTCCAAGTAGGATGGGTTTAAATCCTGCTTCTTTAAACTGTTTAAAATTCACGCCCAGACCGATACCTGCCATCGCAATGCTGATAAAGAACAAAGATATCTTTTGAAAAACATGAATGACCGCTGGAGAAAAGTTAAATACCGTGCTTATGAGTGAAGCGAGAATAAATCCAACGATAAACCACGGAAAGATCTTCACAATCGACACATTCGCGTCTTTCGATTTCATCTTATTCATGGTTCTCACTGCGAAGAATAACACGACCGGAATAATCATAAGGGTACGCGTAAGTTTAACGATCGCACCTGTCTGAAGTGCTTGATGACCGTAAATGGATGACGCCGCAATCACACTTGAGGTGTCGTTAATCGCCGTACCACTAAAGTAACCAAAGGCAGTCTGACTCATATGAAAGAGGTGACCCATGGGCGGAAAGATAAACACTGCAATCAAATTAAACAGAAATACGGTAGAAATCGAGAATGCGACTTCACTTTCCTTAGCACGGATGACGGGGCTTGTCGCAGCAATCGCGGAACCACCACAAATCGATGTACCTACGCCGATGAGTATTCCGATATTCTCATCAATATGTAACAACTTCAACAATAAATAGACGATTACAAACGCCACAATCAGCGTAATAAAGATGATAGGTAGCGACTTCCAGCCCACGCTACCAATCGATTGAAAGCTGAGCGTGAAGCCCAGCACGATAATACTGTAGTGAAGCACTTTCTTACTGCTAAATTTAATCCCGGGTTGGTACGTGTCAGGTACACGCCAAATATTACCGATAATCATTCCGATGACGATAGCAAATATTGCGCTACCAATAATAGGTAGCCAAGTACCGAGAATCGTCGCTATCACTGCGATACCCACCGTCAGAATTAATCCTTTTAAACGATTCATTTTATCACCTTTTCTGCAAATCTTCTAGGTTCGTGATGACTATAGGGCGAATGAGAACCTATTGATGCATCATTGAGAATGCACCGAACAACGGCATAATATTGATGAGTAAACCTCCGAGTTTCAGTAAACCATTCACTTCTTTATCACGAAGTGTTACAGCAACACAAATAATTCCGAGAATATTTAATACTATCGGCACAAATAGTACTGGAAAGATTGGAAGTTGAAGAAATATACCTGCGCCAGTGATGACACCACAAATCAGTGCGATATAAATAAACTTCTGCATCGTCCATACGCTCCTTATATTATAAATAACTAATAATGAGTTCAAAGTCACCTTCAAATACTGTATCTAAATCGTGAGATGTGAGTATAAAGTTGGAACCTTTTTCAATAGCAAAGATATCTCCATCTGTAATCACTTCACCTTGACCGTCGATAACTGAAACTAAGACAAACTCACGCGGTTTCATATAATTTAATGTCCCTGATATTTCCCATTTCACCATAGTAAAGAAGTCATTAGACACGAGTTGCGTCCGCTTGTGGTTTTCTCGATACTCAACATCCGTCGTCGAAACATTTTCAATATCAGGCGTTTCTAACACTTCAAGTGCTTGCGTCTTGTTTAAACCTCGGTGATTCTTCTCATATTCCCGACCATAATCGTAAATACGGTAGGATACGTCAGAGGACTGCATCGTCTCATATACGAGCACGCCAGCGCCAATTGAATGCACCATTCCCGCTGGAACATAATAGAAATCGCCTGCTTGCACTTCAACTTTATTGAAGAGCCCATCGTAATCTTGCTGTTGTAAACGCGTAAGATTATCTGAAGCTTCCTCATCTTTGAAACCATAGATAATCTCAGCTCCTGGTTCTGCTTCAACGATATACCAACACTCAGACTTCCCGTATTGGCCATCTTCGTTCTCATACGCATAAGCATCATCAGGGTGAACATGTATCGATAAAGGGCCTTGTGCATCGATCAACTTCGTCATAAGCGGAAATTCATGACTCGGAAAGTCCCCAAACAATTCTCGATGTGAATCCCACACCTCATCTAGCGTGCAACCTGAGAATCGGCCTGTTGTAATCTCACACTGTCCACTTTGATGTGCAGAGATTGTCCATGCCTCACCCACTGTCTCACTAGGCAAATCGTAACCGAATGTCGTTAACTTCTTCCCACCCCAAACTTTGTCTTTCAACACTGGTTTTAAGAATAACGGCATTACTGCACCTCCGTCATAGTATTCGCTACACTCTATCTCTCTATAGCTTTATATGTATATTCAATAAATTGTCGTCAATATATATTTGCAACCTTACTTTTATTAATATCTTAACGAACACTTACTCTGATTGTATCACAACATGTGGGCTACGCGGTAATTGAGTTAGGTATAGACACCGGTGCAAGCCGCAAACGTCACAATTTCTTAATACTTTCACTACAGTTTGTTGCTTTTTGTAGTTAAAAGTAAATAATTGCACTAAATCAAGTCTTGTTTTCATTTTAAGATAGGCATTATAATTGAATTAGGAAGTAATTGAAGACTTCCGGTCATGATTTAAGCATATAAGGTAATAGATATGATAAAGCAATAAGTTGATTGAAGCGCAACTTATTGACTTGAAAATTTGCGAAAACCCCAGTCGTCGATCACGACTGGGGTTGTTTTATACGATATTTAATGATTTTATTAGAAATTAAAAGCACTTAAGCGCGCGACAATCATCTTTATCGTTTACTGTCGCTTCACTCATTTACACGCTACTCTACATTAAATTTGTGCAATCGCTTGCTTAATATCTGTAGAACCTTGAACAATTTGAAATTCTTGGTTATCTTCCCCGTCTTCATGAGCAACTTCTTTTAACACGGTAGCAACATCCTCACGTGGAATCGCACCGTTACCTTCAAAGAAAGCACCTACATCAATTTTACCACTGCCAGATTGATCTAAGAGTAGACCTGGATGCACGATAGTGTAAGTTATACCGGATTGTTTAAGATATTCATCCGCATAGTGTTTCGCAATCGTATAAGGTTTCAAATCTCCACTTGCGTCAAACGCTTCACGACGAGAGTCATACGTTGAAACCATGATAAAGCGTTGTACACCGGCAATCTTGCTCGCTTCTATCGTCTTCACAGCGCCATCAAGATCGACGATGATTGTCTTATCCGCGCCAGTGTTACCACCTGAACCAACAGAGAAGATGACTTTGTCGAATCCTTTCACTTTCTCTTTCAACGTATCAATGTCATCTTTCTCAACATCAATGAGTTGGGCCTTAATACCGCGTTCCTCTAACTGTTTCTGTTGATCTTCTGAACGGACGCCCGCAGTAAAATCTTCTCCGTCTTGCGTTAATTGGTCGACTAACTTGCTACCTACTCCGCCATTAGCACCAATCACTAAAATACTCATCTGTTCGGCCTCCTATCTTGTTCTTTAAGTATTTGAGTATAGCTTACCGTAACAAGTCGCTTAACTCTTGTCCAAAGTTTGACTCAGTTCGAAGAATATTTTAATATATGAATATATGTTCATATATTAAAATAGGAGCTTATACATATGGAGAATCAAACGCAAGATATCGAAAAACAGACACTTGAACGCGTGACGGAAATATTTAAAGCACTCAGCGACGGCACTCGTGTAAGAATCTTACATTTATTAATTCAACATCCCTGCAGTGTCGGTCATATTTCACACACGCTAAATCTAAGTCAATCCAATGTCTCTCATCAACTACGCTTATTAAAACAAGCACATCTGGTTCATGCACAGAGACAGGGTCAGTCTAAGATTTATCAGCTCGACGACCAACACGTGACACAACTGTTAGAACAGGCACTCAATCATGCGACACATCATTAGGAGGCTCAATTATGTCTGAACACACTCACAACCATTCACATGCGCACAGTCATGTTCATACGAACAACAAGAAAGTGCTACTCATTAGTTTTATACTTATTTTTACCTTCATGATTGTAGAAATTATTGGCGGTATTATTGCCAACAGTTTGGCATTACTATCAGACGGCGTTCATATGTTAAGCGATGCGATTTCCTTAGGCGTGGCGCTCATTGCTTTTATCTATGCGGAAAAGCACCCGACAGTTAATAAAACGTTCGGTTATAAACGCTTTGAAATTCTTGCTGCACTCTTTAACGGCGCGTTGCTCTTCGTTATTAGTATCTTTATCATTATCGAAGCGATTCAACGCTTTATGCAACCAGCCGAAGTACAGTCAACGCAAATGTTTATCATCAGCACAATTGGTTTAATCATCAACGTTGTCATCGCAGTCATGATGTTTGCCGGAAGCGATACAGAACATAACTTGAATATGCGTGGCGCTTTCTTGCACGTTATCGGTGACCTACTCGGCTCAATCGGCGCGCTTATCGCAGCTGTGTTAATCTGGTTGTTTGGCTGGAATTTAGCCGATCCTATCGTTAGTATCCTCATGTCATTGATTATCTTGAAAGGTGCATGGGGCGTACTCAAATCTTCTCTCAACATCTTGATGGAGGGTACACCTGAGAATGTTGATTTAAATACGATTATTGAAGCGATTACTGAAGAACCTGAAATTGATAATGTGCACGATTGTCATATTTGGACTATTTCTAACGATATGAATGCGTTGAGTTGTCATGCTGTAGTCTCACCTACGTTAACGATGGTTGAAACGGAAGCGGTATTGAAACGTGTGGAACACAAATTGAACCATCTAAATATTCAACACGTGACGATTCAATTGGAGACAGCCAATCACGATCACGAAGATGCAGTGTTCTGTTCAACACTCCATCATGATGAACACCAACATCTACATTCACATGCTTAAATTAAAACTGTGAGTAAGCAACGATATGGACGAGTTTCAAATCGTTTTGACGAACTTGAACATATTGTGAGTTTACTCACGGTTTATTTTTGTGTTAAAACTATGTAAAGTCGACGATTGAGAGGCTTAATCGTTGTCTATTTATTTTGAAAAAGATATAGTATTTGATATTGTGTGTATATCAGTGAAAAGGAGTGCAAAAAATTGTTTAGTTTTCATACATCGGCTTTTAAAAATATCAAGCCACAAAACTGGAAAGTCATAGGCTTTACAGTCATTAGCGCAATTATGCTAGGTATTATGGCTTTTGCTAGCTCTAAGCTTATAGGTCTATCAATGCAAAGCGTAAAACAACAACTCATGCAAGCACAATTGAGTGGTGGCGGTGGTAGTAACGCTTCAGCATGGTTACCAGTGATAGCTGCCATTGTTCTCATCGCCCTACTTTGGATACTCTTAGGCTACCCAGTATTCTCAAGTTTAATTTACATGATAAGCAAAGCGACGCGAGGAGAGACCGTCAATCTTCGAGATATCTTCTCAACATTCTTTAAAGGGAGATATGCGAAAGCGTTATTGATGGGTCTCATATCAGTTATCATGTTTATCATCTATCTAATAATTAATGGATTAATTATTTATCTATACTCTGAATTACTTAAATTAATCCTTACACAATTTGCTAATTCATTACAAAACTCAAGTAACCAGATGACAATCTTTACGACAATTCAAATCATAAATGGCATACTCACTTCATTAATCATAGCCATTCTCACAATTATTCTAGCTATGATTGTAATTAATATGACAACTTCATTTGTGAATGATATTAACCGTAGCGTAGGTACAAATGTTAAAAATGGCTTTAAAGGAATTAAGAACGGCCATAAAACATGGTTCAAGTTCTTCATAGGAACACTGTTAATATGGTTAATTAGTATCTTAATAAATCACGTGTTAATGCCAATCATTGCCATTAACACCCAACAGATGTCACAAAATGTAGTCGTTATGATTATGCAAACGATTAGAATCATCTCTATAATTGTCAAAGTGATTCTCTTCTATATCCTTACTGTAGGAATGGTTCACTACTTTAACCGTAACGGCAAGAAACCAGAGAAATCAACAAAAGCATAAGTGTAATATATAAGCCAGTCAGTGGGCATCTGTCTCCACCGACTGGCTTTTTTCTATTAATAACACTACATTTTATCTTCTCTCAACTAAAGTAAATGTTCCTTAAGGTAGTGTGCTGCGCCATCTTCTTCGTTCGTCAACGAAGTCACGTCTTTCGCTAATGCTTGCACTTCAGGACGTGCATTCTTCATAGCTACAGTGTAATGACCAAATTCAAACATCGCACGGTCGTTATCACTATCTCCGATAACTAATGTACTTTCACGTGGAATATCAAAGTGTTCAATCATCTCTTGAATCGCTGTGCCCTTATTCACACCATACGCCATCGTTTCCGCATTAAAGCGTGAAGAATTTGAAACTGAAATATTCAATTGCTCTTGCTCTTCAATCAGTTGGTCACGGAAAGTTTGAATTTGTGATTGGTCTTTTGAGAATAAATAAATCTTCGCATACGGCTCATCAGGTAATGTTTCTACCCATTCGACTTTATCCTTTAAAGCATCTTTACGCGAATGCCATTCACTCACGCTCACTCCGCCTACAGGTTCCTCTTCAGCAACCATCGCTTCGATCCATTCTCTATCTTCTGTTAAAATGCGTCTTTGCCCATCATATGGAAAGACTTCATAATAAATGTGGTTGTTCTGAGCTAACTTTACAATGTCTTGTACATGAGCTAACGTCATGCCATGTTGGAATATCGTCTCGTCTTGAACCTTACCTTGTGTACCGTTTGAGCTAATAATGCCATCGACTCTGAAATCTTCTGATACAAGATAATGAATCTCATCATGAGAACGACCTGTAGCAAGAAAGACTTTATAACCTTGCTCTCTCAATTCTCGAATAATATGAGTGGTCTCCTCATTCACTCGGTTATCACTATGTAAAATCGTTCCATCCATATCAAGGAAGATTGCTTGTACATTATCCATTATGCTTGACCTCCAACGTCTCTTATTAACGTTATTATCTCACTTCGTTGGAGCGGACTCAATCACTTCAGCTTTTGAGAAATAGCGCGTAACGTCCATGTAGACGTGTTAACTCCACAGGTCGGTTGAAAAATGCCGAAAGTGTGTCGCTATTTAGAACCGCTTCAATTGCACCTTGCTTATAGCATTCTCCATCTTTTAATAGGAATCCTTTTCCCACCTCAGAAGTCAATTCCTCAACGAAATGCGTGACATAAACGACTGCTAAATCAGGATAATGATGGTAAAGATTGTCGAGCGCAGTTAATACTGCTTCCCGTGCTAAAAAGTCTAATCCAGAAACTGGCTCATCTAACACGAGTAGATCAGGCTGTCCCATTAAAGCACGTGCAATGAGTACGCGTTGTCTTTCGCCAGTAGACAACAGACCATAGTACTGCTCCTTAAAGTCCTCCATCCCTACTTGCTGGAGTAAGCGCAATGCATTCTCTCGTACTTCCGTTGACGGCTCCGTATATAAACCGATAGATTTATATGCCCCACTCATGACGACATCTTTGACAAGTTCTCCTTCTTGAAAACGTTCCATTAAGCTATTAGATACAAAGCCTATATGATTACGCACGTTGTCAGCGGAATAACCGACTTTACCTGGTTGCATGCCAAATAAAGTCATCTGTCCCCTTGTAGGTGAGTCGTAGGCGTTAATGATATTTAGCAATGTGGTTTTACCTGCCCCATTCAGGCCATAGAGCACCCAGCGGTCGCCCTCATTGATGGTCCAGTTAATATCATTGAGTATCGTCTTTCCTTTCTTAATACGTCCGATTTTTTCAAGATTGATAAGCATGTCCTTCCCCCTCCTTGTACATGATTAGCTTTATTGTACGATAATTCAGATATTTTTAAAACCTCAATTTACTTATAAATAAAGAGAGCAAATGCCCGAAAGCATCTACTCTCTTCTAGTAAAACATACCACTTTTATTCTACTGTTACAGATTTCGCTAAGTTACGTGGTTTGTCCACGTCTAAGTCACGGTGTAGTGCTGCATAATATGCAATTAATTGTGTTGCTACTACAGATACGAGTGGCGTTAGTAATTCATGAACTTGTGGAATCACGTAAGTGTCGCCTTCTTTTTCAAGACCTTCCATAGAAATCACGCATGTATTCGCACCACGTGCTGCAACTTCTTTCACATTACCGCGAATTGAATTGTTCACGTTCTCTTGTGTCGCAAGTGCTACTACTGGCGTACCCTCTTCAATGAGTGCGATTGTACCATGTTTCAATTCACCACCAGCGAAACCTTCAGCTTGAATGTAAGAGATTTCTTTCAGTTTCAATGCACCTTCAAGGCTGACATTGTAATCAATTGTACGTCCGATAAAGAAGGCATTACGTGTATCATCCATAAATTCTTTCGTAATATCTTCTAACTTCTCAGCATCGTCTACAATTGCTTCAATTGCTGTCGTCACTTTCGCAAGTTCTCTTAATAAGTCGACTTCCGCTTCGCGACCGTGCTCTAACGCAACGATTTGAGACAAGATTGAAAGCACTGCGATTTGCGCTGTGTAGGCTTTCGTAGACGCCACAGCAATCTCTGGACCTGCATGTAACAATAAAGTGTGGTCCGCTTCACGTGACAATGTAGAACCTGGAATGTTCGTAATCGTTAGTGATTTGTGACCTAATTTCTTCGTTTCAACGAGCACAGCACGGCTGTCTGCTGTTTCTCCTGATTGAGAAATGTAGATAAATAATGGGTTTTCAGACAATAATGGCATGTTGTAAACGAACTCTGAAGCAACGTGTACTTCTGTAGGAACGCCTGCCCATTTTTCAATAAACTCTTTACCTACTAAACCAGCGTGGTAGCTCGTACCTGCCGCGATGATATAAATACGGTCCGCTGCTGCAACATCGTCAACGATGTCTTTATCCATCTTCAAGTTACCTTCGCAATCTTGATATTCTTGGATAATGCGACGCATAACGGCTGGTTGTTCGTGAATTTCTTTAAGCATATAGTGATCGTAAACGCCTTTCTCAGCGTCTGCCGCATCAATTTCAGCAGTATATGTTTCACGATCTTGAACATTGCCGTCTTGATCTTTAATAACTACGCTTTCACGTTTCACGATAACAATTTCATGGTCGTGAATTTCTTTATATTGATTTGTTACCGGTAACATAGCTAAGGCATCAGAAGCAATGACGTTGAAGTCGTCACCGACACCGATAAGCAATGGAGATTTGTTCTTCGCAACGTATATTGTATCATTGTCTTGTTCGTCTAATAGACCAAGTGCATATGAACCTTCAAGCATTGAAACTACTTTCGTAAAGGCTGTTTCTGTATCTAAACCTTCGTTAGCGAAGTGTTCAATAAGTTGTACGACAATTTCTGTATCTGTTTCTGATAAGAAATTGACATCACTTAAATATTCTGCTCGTAACTCTTCATAGTTCTCGATTACACCGTTATGTACAAGTGTATAACGTTTAGAAGCAGATTGATGAGGATGTGAATTTTCATGGTTAGGAACACCATGCGTTGCCCAACGTGTATGACCGATACCTAGTGTACCGTCAAAGTCATTGTCATCTGCTACTTTTCTTAAATCAGCAATACGACCCTTTTCTTTAAATACTTCAGTACCTTCGTCGTTGGTTAAAGCGATACCTGCTGAATCATAACCTCTGTATTCTAATTTCTCTAAACCTTTAAGTAATAGTTCTTTGGCATTATCATGCCCAATATATCCGACAATTCCGCACATAAATATTTCCTCCAATAATCACACGAAGCAAAGCATGGGAGCGTAGACTAGAATTACGCATAGGAAAAGAAGACATCGATGGTTCTATCCATGCCTGTAATCACACACTTTTTCAACGCATCCTAGCAACTGCTCTCTTTCAGTTCGTGTGTAGCTATAGTCTTGTAGGCTTGCTTAATAACTTTGTGCACTAAGTTACCCTAGTGTTTTCATCATTAAGCTTACGAATGAGCCTAACCATCCGGGATAGCATCCGCCGAAATCTCGATAACTATCCACCTCGTCTACAAATACAGACGACCTATCTATTAAGATTTCTGATATTAAACCTTAAATGATGGATAAGACACTGCATTTGTACTGGCGCTTTAACTGAATTATGTTGTCTGTCCTCCTTTCTATTAACATACATAATTCTACAATGTAATGGTATTGTAATGCAAACATTACCACATTGGAACCGCCCCTTGTTTATCCCTTTTCTACTATGAATAAACATGGTTGACAAAGTGATGTTTGTCACACTTCGACTGACAAAGTTGTCATTAGTTGTTATTGTGCGAACGCTTACACACCTCATACAATAGACTTATAAACTTATTGAAAAAGAGGTGTCCTCAATGTCAGATACACAAGAGAACAAAGGAATCGGCCGTAAAGTTCAAGCCTTTGGGTCATTCCTCAGTAGTATGATTATGCCAAACATCGGTGCGTTTATCGCTTGGGGCTTAATCGCAGCGATCTTCATCGATGGCGGTTGGTGGCCTAACAAAGATCTCGCAAGTTTGGCTGATCCGATGATTAAATATTTAATTCCATTACTCATCGCCTATAGTGGTGGTCGTCTCATCCATGAAATGCGAGGCGGTATTATTGCTGCTGTTGCAACGATGGGTGTTATCGTAGCGATGCCGGATACACCTATGTTACTTGGTGCCATGGTTATGGGACCTTTAGTTGGTTGGTTGATGAAGAAGACCGATCAATTCATCCAACCTCGTACACCACAAGGCTTTGAGATGTTGTTCAACAACTTCTCAGCAGGAATCTTAGGTTTTATTATGACGCTCGTAGGTTTCAAGATTATCGCACCTATTATGCACGGCATCATGTACGTCCTATCCGTAATCGTGGGTAGTTTTGTACACGCGCACTTATTACCTATCGTAAGTGTCATCGTTGAGCCAGCGAAGATCGTATTCTTAAATAACGCAATTAACCACGGTGTGTTCACACCACTTGGCGCAGACCAGTCCGCACATTTAGGTAAGTCTATTCTTTATACGATCGAATCTAACCCTGGACCAGGTCTTGGAATTCTCGTCGCTTACATGATTTTCGGTAAAGGAACTGCGAAAGCAACATCATATGGCGCAGGTATCATCCACTTCCTCGGTGGTATCCATGAGATTTACTTCCCATATGTATTGATGCGTCCGTTACTCTTTATCGCAGTCATCCTTGGTGGTATGACAGGTGTTGCAACTTATTCACTCTTTGACTTTGGTTTTAAAAGTCCAGCGTCACCAGGTTCATTCTTGGTCTACATTTTCAACACACCTAAAGGTAACTACTTGCACATGATTCTCGGTGTGCTGCTCGCAGCGCTCGTTTCCTTTATCGTCGCATCACTTATTTTACGTTTTACTAAAGAACCTAAACAGGATCTTGAAAGTGCTACAGCACAAATGGAACAAACGAAAGGTAAGAAATCAAGAGTATCTTCCCAACTATCAGGGAAGAAAGATACTAAAGATGCGGGAGCTCAAACAGATAAAGCTGAAGATGAAGATACTACGTCTGATGCTAATGCCGAAGAAGAAGACCTCACAGAGAAATATGATACAGAGAACGTCGACGCGCACGACTATAGCAAGATTAACCACGTGATCTTCGCATGTGACGCAGGAATGGGCTCTAGTGCAATGGGTTCCAGCATGTTGCGTAATAAATTTAAAAAAGCTGGTTTAACTGAAATCGACGTAACGAATACAGCGATCAATCAGTTACCACAAGATGCACAGCTTGTGATTACGCAGAAGAAATTAACAGATCGTGCAATTAAACAAGCGCCAAATGCGATTCATATCTCTGTGGATAATTTCTTAAACTCACCAAGATACGAAGAGTTACTCGAACAGTTAAAGTCTGATCAGTAATCCTTCAACCCCATTGATCAACTAAAGGAGGATACAGTTATGTTACTGAGCAAACGTGAAAAAGCCATCACTGAAATGTTACTCAAGCATCAAGACCAATATTTAACGATATACGATATTGCTCAAACGCTTGCTGTCTCCTCTCATACGATACATCGAGAATTGAAATCACTTGAAGAGACGTTGACTCAACTGGGTCTGAAGTTGGAACGCGTCGTGCGTAAAGGCGTGAAGTTAAGTGGATCAACTACTGCCGTTGATCGGTTACAACAACTCGTCCAGAATCAACCCATGGCAGACTTATCTGAAGAAGAACAACAAGTCATCATATTATATGCCTTAATCCAAACAGATGCCCCTATTAAGCAATATAGTCTTGCACATGAGATTGGGGTCTCAACTCAAACACTGTCTAAAATATTGGATCAACTCGAACAAGTACTCACTAATTATCAGCTCACGCTTCAACGTAAACGTGGCGAAGGTATTTCACTTCAAGGTGCAGAATCTAAAAAACGTGAGTTACTGAGTTTATGGATGGTTAACAATCTAAACAGTACAAGTGTTTACTCTGTCATCGAGAACCACTTCGTCTATCAATCGCTTAATCAAACTCAGTTATCTATGGTAGATATGGACAAAATCTTTCGAGTCGAACGGCTGTTGATGGACTATCTTGATGCACTGCCGTATACATTGATTGAATCGAGCTATATCACGTTGACTGTTCATATCGTTCTAAGTATTGATCGGATTCAGAAAAATGAATATGTGACTTTAGAACCTGCAGTTTACGAAGAGGTACACCAAACCCGTGAATTTGAAGTTGCAACTGCACTTGCTCATCGTTTAGAAGCGATTTACGATGTGACTTTTACTGAAGCTGAAATTACCTTTATCACAATTCACCTTAGAGGTGCGAAGCGTAAAGATATCACAGAAGATGATGAGCATGACGAAACACGCATTCAACGTTTTATCCAACGCGTAAGTAACTTTGCGGATATGGAATTTAGTGAGTTAGATACACTAACTGAAGGATTGAAGTTGCATCTCATACCTGCTATGAACCGTTTGAGAGCAAATATTGAAACCTATAATCCACTTACCCAAATGGTGATGGAGAAGTATCCTCATCTCTTTCGCAGTGTGAAGTTGGCGGTAGAAGCAACGTGGAGCGATTTAAACTTTCCTGATAGCGAGATTGCTTTTCTCGTCCTCCATTTCGGCGGTGCTATTAGGCGTGAGGAACATCACGCGTTAAATGTCTTAGTCGTCTGTAGTAGCGGGATTGGAACAAGTCGTTTATTAGCGACGCGATTGGAGCAAACCTTTCCAGAAGTCACTTCGACGGAACAAGCTTCGGTTGGAGAGTTAGCGCACATGTCGCTTGAAACCTATGATGCCATTATTTCGACGGTCAATCTTGATATTGAAGCGGATTACTTAACTGTTAATCCTTTACTGCCGGATACCGATATTCATCTTGTCGCTCAATTTTTAAAAAGCCAGAGTGACTACGTGCAAACTGAAACTAAAACTGAAATTCCAAGCAATCTTTGGAAACCGAAACAACCTTCTCAAACGCAACGAGATACTGAACATATCTTAAATCAAGTTCGCGATGGCCTACAACTTCTTGACCACTGTGAAGTCGAACAAGTTCACGTGGATGATGTCGTAAGTTATCTAACAGAAAGTTTATATCAAAGGAAGATTATCGGCGATCGACAGTCATTCTCTGAATTGCTGGTAGCACGCATGGAGCAAGATGGTTATGCATTAGCGCCCTATCCTCTTGCTCTTCCACATCTGAGAAGTTCAGTCATACAGAAACCGATGTTGCTTCTCACTGTGTTAGAACAACCACTCGAGCTACCAAATCATAATGACACACCGATTCGTTATTTAATTAATATCTTTATTCCTGACGATCCTAACTTAGCACAACTCGTCAGTCATTTTACCGGTGAACTCATTCACCACCTTGATGATATCGACGCACTGATGTCAGAACCGGACAAATTGATTTCAATATTGAAAGATCAGTACGTCGCCTATTTACAACAAATCTTAACTATGGAGTGATACGATTATGAGCGAATTATTTAGCAATGACAATATTTATCTTAACCAATCTATTAGTACACAAGAGGAAGCCATCGAACAAGCTGGCCAAGCGTTAGTTAAAAGTGGTGCGGTGACTGAAGGCTATATTCAAGCTATGAAAGAGCGTGAACAACTCGTATCTACGTTTATGGGTAACGGTTTAGCAATCCCGCACGGTACTGATGAAGCGAAGACAGAAGTCATTCAATCAGGATTATCTTTAATTCAAATTCCTGAAGGTATCGATTGGGATGGCGAAACAGTGAAAGTCGTAGTAGGTATTGCAGGTAAAGATGGCGAGCATTTAGACTTATTATCTAAAATCGCGATCACGTTTAGTGAAGAAGAGAATGTTGAACGCATCGTCAACGCGCAATCCGCAGAAGAAATCAAACAAGTCTTTGAGGAGGCCGATGCATGATGAAAGCCCTACATTTCGGTGCCGGCAATATCGGTCGCGGTTTCATCGGTTTCATCCTTGCTGATAATGAGGTTAAAGTAACCTTTGCGGATGTTAATGAGACGGTCATTAATGAACTTGAAAAGCAACATGAGTATGATGTGATTTTAGCTGATGAAGCGCGTACGACAACACGCGTTCACAATGTTGATGGTATTAACTCTAGTGAACCTTCAGAAGCGTTGAAACAAGCGGTATTGGAAGCGGATATTATTACTACTGCAGTGGGTGTGAACATTTTACCACTTATCGCAAAGACGTTTGCGCCGTATCTGAAAGAGAAAGAAACACCCGTCAATATCGTGGCGTGCGAGAATGCGATTATGGCAACAAATACGTTGAAACAAGCCATCTTAGATATCACAGGTCCACTGGGCGACCACATACACTTTGCGAACTCAGCTGTTGACCGTATCGTACCTGAACAACACAACGAGAATGCATTAGATGTTGTTGTGGAACCGTTCTTTGAATGGGCAATTGAACGCCAACACTGGTACGGCCCTGAACTCGAACATATTCACTATGTTGACGACCTTACACCTTACATCGAACGTAAGCTCCTCACAGTAAACACGGGTCATGCGTTCTTAGCTTATGCTGGCCGTTATCATGATAAAGCCACTGTGCTCGATGCCATGAAAGATGCACAAATTAAAGACGGCTTGAAACAAGTCCTTTCAGAAACAAGTCAGTATATTACATCTAAATTCACTTTCACTGAATCACAACAGGCACAATATGTGAATCAAATCATGGAACGTTTTGAGAATCCTAATCTTTCTGATGCGGTCACACGCGTTGGTCGAGGCACTTTACGTAAAATTGGTCCTCAAGATCGCATTATTAAACCACTCAATTATCTTTATCAACAGAATTTACCTCACGAAGGATTACTGAAAGCTGCAGCTTATCTATTAAAATATGATGATACGAATGATAAAGAGACGGTTGAGAAGAATAATTATATTAAAAACAACGGTGTTGAAGCATTTCTTAAAGAATATGCGCACACTGATGAAGGTTTAACTCAAGAAATTGTGCGTGAGTACAACGTTCTAGGTTAAGCGATAGGATAAAGTAAAAGGATTCGAGCTCGAAGTAATTAGCTTCATGCTCGAATCCTTTTTTAGTTATATACGTTTTTTGAGTTGCGAGATTTGCACTTTTATAAAGCGATAGTGTATCCCAACTTTTATGGTAGGAGCTAGTTAGCGATTACTCTAGCCCCATATGTTCTTCAACGACTTTAGCAATGCGTTCAGCATACGCTTGTGCTTTCTCATCTGTTGCCGCTTCAACCATGACACGTACGAGTGGTTCTGTGCCTGAAGGACGCACGAGAATACGACCTTCTCCGTTCATATCCACTTCTACTTTCGTCATCTCTTCTTGTACAGCTACGTTTTCTTCAACACGGTGTTTATCCGTTACTTTCACATTAACGAGTGATTGTGGATATTTCTTCATTTGTGCAGCTAATTCGCTTAGCTTTTTACCTGTAAGTTTAATCACAGAAGCTAATTGCACACCTGTAAGTAAACCGTCACCTGTCGTATTGTAGTCCATCATCACAATGTGACCTGACTGTTCACCACCGAGATTGTAACCACCACGACGCATTTCTTCGACTACATAACGGTCGCCGACTTTCGTCTTGTTTGATTGAATGCCTTCCGCTTCTAATGCTTTGTAGAAACCAAGGTTACTCATCACTGTAGAAACAATCATGTTATGGTTAAGTTCTTGGTTCTTCGCCATTTCTTGACCAATGATAAACATGATTTGATCCCCATCAATGATATCACCTTTCTCATCAACAGCAATCAAGCGATCGCCGTCACCATCAAATGCGAGACCGAAGTCACATTCTTTCTCAACAACCGTTTCAGCAAGTTTCTCAGGGTGAGTAGAACCTACTTGGTCATTGATGTTGTATCCGTCTGGATTGCAACCGACCGTCACTGTGTCCGCTTCTAAATCACCAAATAAGAATGGCGCAAGAGAAGAAGTAGATCCGTGTGCACCATCTAAAGCAATCTTCATACCTTCGAAATCTACATCGACAGTTGATTTAAGATAGCTTAAGTACTTCTGAGAACCTTCGAAGTAATCAGAGTAGTGTACGATATCTTCTCCTACAGGTCTAGGAATGTCAGGGTTCTCTGCATTGAGTAATTCTTCAATTTCTTCTTCTTGAGCGTCAGAAAGTTTAAAACCGTCTGAGCCAAAGAATTTAATACCATTATCTTCAACCAGATTGTGTGAAGCAGAAATCATTACACCAAGCTCAGCTTCCATTTCCTTAGTTAAGTATGCGACACCTGGTGTAGAAATCACACCTAAGCGCATAACTTCAGCTCCGATTGAGACGAGACCTGCGATGAGTGCAGACTCTAACATTTCACCTGATACACGTGTATCGCGTCCTACAAGTACCTTAGGATGTTTCTTATCTTTATTATGTGCAAGTACATAGCCACCATAACGTCCGAGCTTAAAGGCAAGTTCAGGTGTTAAATCTTGGTTTGCGACACCTCTGACACCATCAGTACCAAAATATTTAGCCATTGTTATTAACTCCTTTGTATCTTACGTATTATTTAATATAGACTTTCGCTTGTGTCTGATCTGGATCAGCTTTCGTCACATGCTTAGGCAATTTGAGAGTAACCTCTTTCTCAGTATCCTCACTCTCATTATCGACATCAATTTCCCCTGTGATTTCGTCGATATCCTTTAAGTCATCTTTATTTCCATAAATTTCAATTTCATCATCATCTAGTTTCACTTTATCTACTTGATGTCCATCGGCTAAACTACCCACCACTTTAGGTGCGATCTTCACCTTTTTACTATAAGGTTCCAGTTTAGCTGATAAATTCACTTCTTTAGGTTGAATTGTCACATCTACTTTATTGAGCTGACTATCAAATGCAGTAATTTGTGCTACATCAGTAGTATCTTCAGAAATTGTACTTGAATCTTTGTACGTCGCTTTCAAGTAAGCAATCTTCTTAATCTGTTCTTGTCCACCAGTGACTTTCACTGTGCGTGGAGATACAGTTTGTTCGCTAATCTTGTGCTCTCCATCTACATTGTTCTCACTGACATCTGGCTCAACTTTCATCGTCTTAGTGACTTTCTGTTCGAGATTGACACTCGCATCTTTCGGTTTAACTTCGTAATCTAGATCTTCATCTAAACCTTTAACTTCAAAATCTGCTGAATGTTTTCCCGCTTTTTCACCAGTTAAATCAAGTACAGCTTTAATATCTTCGTTCTTCTGTGCTTTCAACACTTGGGAACGTGTACCTGATAAATCTACGTTAACTGTTTCTGGTGCGCCGCTCGCATACAGTGATTTGTGATCGTATTTCACCTCAACAGGCACATCGTTCAGTGTCTCTGTCGAATTCTGTCCGAATTTATCTGCATTGAACACATTACCGAATACATTATTCACGGATAGGAAGAATAATACCGCTAGTGCTAACGCGATTAAGCGCAGCCCCCATTTACTCTCTAACATCTATTTCACACCTTTCTCTTGAAAGTGTGTGCCAAACCAATGTTCAGCCAACAATTCTTCAAATGCATCTGTAGAAATATCTTTACGCAACTTACCATCGAATGTCACAGAGATAGACCCTGTCTCTTCAGAAACGACAGCAGTAAATGCATCTGAAACCTCAGATATACCTACAGCTGCTCTATGACGTGTACCTAAACTCTTCGCGATCTTCGCACTATCAGAAAGTGGAAGGTAACAAGCTGCACTTGCAATTTTCGTGCCTTGAATAATCATCGCACCATCGTGCAGTGGCGTATTAGGTATAAACACGTTCGTTAGCAACTCTTGAGAAATGTCAGAATCGAGCGGTATACCCGTTTCTATATAATCTTGTAAACCTGTCTCTTTCTCAAAGACAATGAGCGCACCAATACGACGTTTCGCCATGTATTGAATTGCTTTCGATACCGCTTCAATCAGCTTATCTTCATTGCTGTTTAAGTTACTTGTATATCTTTTAAATAAACTGCCTCGCCCTAGCTGTTCAAGTGCTCGTCGAATTTCAGGTTGGAAGATAACGATTAGCGCTAATACCCCCCATTGGATGACGAGATCAAACAAGTGGGATGTCGCAGTCAGGTTCAGCATCTTACTCACTTGTTGGCCAATGACGATGACCACAATACCCTTGAGTAACTGAATCGCTTTCGTGCCTTTAAATACTGTAATAACTAAGTAAAGGACATACCAAACGATGAGTAAATCAAGGATGCTCGTAATGACGCTTACCGTATTCCAATGATTAAAATAATTGGATAATTCCATAACATCTCCTCCGGTAATCTGTTCCCATGCTATCCATTATACCAATCATAACTATAACTGTCATATATAGTTACAGCTAAATTCTTCTTTAGTTTGAAAATTGAAATATTAGAATTGTATGGAAGGAATTTAGGAGAATTTTGAGGTGTGGTGTAAGTAGAAATCATGAGTTGGAGTAAAGTATTTGTTGGAAAAAAATAAAAAAGCGGGAGCGAGCGCGAAAATGGGATATTTTCTACGCTCCATTCCCGTATTGAAGAGTTAAAATGCTTCATGAATGCGAAGCCATGTAATGCGTTAAATAAATTTAATTGCCAAAAGAGGATGACTTTCATGTTAGTACTATTTAATCAATTCAAGTATCCTATTTAGACAATCATTTTTAAAACTGTTCCTTCTGAGCTAATAACCAATCATAATTATTTAAATTAGAGTAACGATTCGCCTAAAAAGCTTCCAATTAAACCGACAGCTTGTTCTGCAGTACGGTTCTTGTTATCAATTAACGGATTTACTTCTACAACATCCATAGAGGTGATCATCTGAGATTCGTGTAACAGTTCTAAAGCAAAATGACTTTCTCGATAAGTTAAGCCTCCTAATACACGTGTACCTGTTCCTGGTGTTTCCACTGGATCTAATCCATCCACATCTAATGAGAGATGTATACCGTCAGTCTTATCTTTGAGATAATTAATCGTCTCTTCGATAACATGTTGAATACCATAACGATCAATATCGGCCATTGTATAAGTTTGAATATGATGTTTCTTGATGTAAGCTTTTTCCCCTTCATCTAAATCACGCATACCAATAAGGACAATGTTCTCAGGTTTCACTTTCGGAGCAAATCCACCGAGCTGAACGAGCCCTTCATCCCCTTCTCCGGCAAGTACGCGAAGTGGCATACCATGTACATTTCCTGAAGGAGACTCTTCAGGAATATTTAAATCACCATGCGCGTCATACCAAATCACACCTAAATTATCATAATGTTGACTCACTCCGCTTATAGAACCTATAGCTAAAGAGTGATCTCCCCCTATGACGAGCGGGAAATGATCTCGGGCTAAACTCGTAGATACTGCTTCACTTAAATTCTTCGATACTGTCATAATCTCATTATAGTTACGTAAACCTTCTTGTGAACCATGGAAACGTTCTAAATCTACGGGAGGAACCACAATATTGCCTCGGTCTTCCACCTCTAGACCTAAATTCTGGATACGTTTGACTAAACCTGCATAACGAATCGCTTCAGGCCCTAAATTAACCCCTAGTTTAGGCTGACCGTATGTAGTAGGTGCACCTATGATATCTATTTTCTTAGTCATTAATCACAACCCCTTTGTGTTAGATATATGGTAAGAATAAACGAATAGTATATAACATTCAATTAAGGCTACTTTAGACGCTGATTTTAAAAATGCTGTAAATTACATAATATATCAGAAAGCTGATAGAACATTCATATAGACTGGTACTTTGCAATGAATCTTGTATGACTATTCATATAAGAAAAACTCAAATAATTTTAGGGAGATATAAGTTATAGCGTGAGTAAAAGTAAAACAAACGTAGGATAACTAAATTTGTATTAGTTCATCAGATTTGAGGGCATTCAACTTCCAAATAGAGACACGTATGAAACTGTTGTTAGTTCATTAAGCAGTAAGTGCGTCCACCACATATACGTCAGATAGCTTTAAAGTACAAAAAAAGCACCTTCCACAAGGGAAGATGCAAGAGTGAGCCATAGAGGATTCGAACCTCTGACCCTCTGATTAAAAGTCAGATGCTCTACCAACTGAGCTAATGGCTCATGGCTGGGCTAGCTGGATTCGAACCAGCGCGTGACGGAGTCAAAGTCCGTTGCCTTACCGCTTGGCTATAGCCCAATGATAATGGTGGAGGGGGGCAGATTCGAACTGCCGAACCTGAAGGAGCGGATTTACAGTCCGCCGCGTTTGGCCAACTTCGCTACCCCTCCATAGCTATTAAATTGAAATGGTGGAGGATGACGGGATCGAACCGCCGACCCTCTGCTTGTAAGGCAGATGCTCTCCCAGCTGAGCTAATCCTCCACAAATGACCCCGACGGGACTCGAACCCGTGTTACCGCCGTGAAAGGGCGGTGTCTTAACCGCTTGACCACGGGGCCATATGGCTCCACAGGTAGGATTCGAACCTACGACCGATCGGTTAACAGCCGATAGCTCTACCACTGAGCTACTGTGGATTAATACTATGCCTGGCAACGTCCTACTCTTGCGGAACGTAAGTC
>NZ_JANSKK010000015.1 GCF_026659735.1 Staphylococcus pettenkoferi
GCTGACGGTAGCAATGAAGTAGATCCTACTCCTGGTGACCAAAGTCAAGATCCTTTAGCTGAAGGCAGTGAAGAAGTAGTTCCTACTCCTGGTGATCAAAGCCAAAGTCCTTTAGGTGAAGGCAGTGAAGAAGTAATTCCTACTCCTGGTGACCAAAGTCAAAGTCCTTTAGGTGATGCACCAGCTACAGAAGATAACCAAGGTACTGATGATACTAACGGTTCAAACAATGTAACTACTGACGCTGAAGGTAATACTGTTGAAACTGACGCTGAAGGCAACACTATTGTGACTGATACGCAAGGTAACACGACTGTTACTGACGCTCAAGGCAACACTACATTCACTGATGTTGAAGGTAACACGACTTACACTGACGTAGAAGGTAATACTACTTATACTGATGCGCAAGGTAATACGACTGTTACTGATGCTCAAGGTAATGTTGTTCAACAAAGCACTGCAAATGCTATGACTAACGAAGGTGCTATGAACGCTCAAGGCACAAACGGTATGGCTGACAATGGTATGGCAGCTGACGAACAAGCTCAAGGTACTTCTGAACAAGGCGAAGACCAAGGTACTCAATCTAAAGAAGATAATGAAGCAGGTGAATTACCTGAATCTGGTGGTTCTGACATGACTGTACCACTTGCTACTTCTTCAGCAATGTTAATTGCAGGTCTTGCATTACTATTCAGAAGACGTAACACTGAAAAATAATAACAATCTCCAATACTAAATCGCTACATTCTATCGAATATAGTTTACGCACTGCTAAAAAGGCCCGTAAGTTAGATTTCTCGTCTAACTTACGGGCTATTTCTATTGTTAAAGAGGCACTTCATTCCTTTAAGAAGTTCCGATACGCATCAAAAAAGCTCATCTCCCAAACATTAGGAAACAAGCCTTGCACACACTTTCTATTCTCTTTACGCGTTCTTACCATAGTTATATGCAATGTCATATGTAGATACACTGTTTTTCAATATTGGACTCGCGCTATCCTCTTTATGTTGACGGACATTTTTATGCGCTTCTTTAAACTCATCTGATTGCAACCAATCTTTAAAGGACTGCTCGGACTCCCAAATTGTAAGTATCTTTACTTCGTCGAACTCTTTTAATCCATTTGTAATCGTAACGAACATATCTTGAAATCCTTGAATATTCTCGATACCTTGACGATTATAGAAACGCGCTACTGTTGCATTCGCGCTTCCCTTTTCTAAAGTTAAACAATTCTCAGCCATAAACATAGGCTATCTCTCCTTTACCTCGCGTGGAAGTGTCTTTACAAAAGTAAATAGAACGATCGTTTGGATGGCTACCATCACGACTAACCCTGCTCTAATCCAAGTATGATCAATCATATAGATTGAAAATCCTACTACGATATAGAGACTCGCTAATAATTTAAACTTATTTCTCAACGTATAGCCGCGTTCATTCTTGAAACTTTCCACAAAGTTAATATAAATCTTAGTATTCACTAACCAATTCTTAAATCTATCTGAGCTGTTGGAAAAGCAAATCACAGCTACTAACAAGAAAGGCGTCGTCGGTAGTAAAGGTACTACAGCACCTACGAAACCAATTATCGTGAACAACACCCCAATTGTAATTAATACATACTTCAAAACAAACCCTCCATTGATAATCGTTATCAATTATACTAGATAAAGTGGCTAATTACAATCTTTAATTCACGGTATTCTATACATTAATAATTATAGAAAATAGATACTCATACTCTAGTTGGTATATCTGAGCAATAACTCAAAAGCACTAACTTATACTGAAATTACATTGCTTCGTTATCATTGAAAAGTGTCACTGTTATCGCCTCACTTACCGATAAAAAATATCTCATATGTGAGCGACTCGTAAGCTTTCTCTTTCGTTCAAAAACATTAAAAAGGTTTGCCCTTACATTTAACGTAAGAAACAAACCTCATCATCTGACTAACGCAACATCACAATGGCGCAATACCTGCTTTCATACCGCTTCGTCATCTTACTCTACATCTTTACGATAGACAATTTTCTCAATTTCATCGTCTGTAACCCTTTTACTATAATAGCCATCAATAGGCAAATCCTTGTCCGGCTCCAAACCAAAGGACAACGCTTTATCTTGATTATCGGTACCAATATAGTTGTAACCTTCGTCATCTTGAAACAAATCAAAGATTGAACCTTCGTATCTTGCTTCATGCGTCAAGTCGTAGAGACGATCGACATTATCCTTTGCTACCGTTTTAAAATAAAGAGTGTGGGGAGACGTATCAGAAATATCTGCCGTAAACCCTAAATCTTCAGCATATTCTTCTTCAGTAACGAGCAAGAGTTCGTTCCCCATAGGTTTCACTACTTTGAACGTCAGGCCGTGATACTCAGCATAAAGACCATCAATGATCATCGTCATCACCTCAAATTATATGTCATTTAATATATCAAGAACTGCAGTGGCATCGTCTACAATACGGTCTGCTTGGGTGAAACTCTCTTTCTCTCCAACACCCGTTAACACAGCTACACTATAGCCTAGTTGCGCGTTCACTGCTGTTTGAATATCGTTTGGCGTGTCACCGACCATCATGATTTCTTCCGGTTTGGCCCCGTACTGCTCAAACAAAGGCTTCAATATTTCAGGATTCGGTTTCTCTACTGCATGCGCTTCTGTAGAAATAATCACGTCAAAGAGATGTTCTGAGTCCGTCGCTTCTAGGAATTGCTCCGTACCTTTGCGCGTGTCGCTCGTCACAATCGCAAGCTTATAACCTCGTTGTTGCAACGTTTCAAGCATTTCGTAAACACCCTCGACCCATTCGTTATCTGGCTCACGTTGATCGATGAGTGTCTGACTACGTTCTTTCACCCAATCTGAGACATCGCAGTTTGCAAGTTGGTTAAAATGAGAGATCATTTCCTCTAATGAACCTGAAGCCATCACCGTACCAGGTAGAATATCTCCATCAACGACACCCAAATCTTTGTACGCTTGATCAACATCTGCAATCGACGCACGATAACGTTCCATAAAGTCATCGACAAGTTGAATACCGATGCGTGTCCAGCTCTGGTCAAAGTAGATGAGCGTGCCATCTTTATCAAACAATATCCATTGAATCATCACTATCGCACTCCAAATTTAATCTTACTTACTCTTATTATATCAATATTATTTAATTTAAATAGTAAAAAAGCTCTAAGATTATGTAAATGTGCTAAACCGCGCACTAACTGAGTTACGCCGCCTTTGCCATACACTACTTACACATCTTAGAGCTTCGTTTCTTCATTATTAAATTGAATGAGTTTTGTTCTAGCAACTAACTATCCAAGTCAAAACAATCAACAGTACCCGCGAAAGTCACTAACCCACCTCGTCCTCATAAGCGATTAACTAACTTCATTGCAAAAATTAATTAACGCCACCCTGACACTTAATTCTTGTGGTAAATTAACGCCGAGGCGTTATTATGATTAATTCACCTCATCAAAGCTATGAGGGTAGAACTTAAAGCGCATTTCACTCAATGGCGCCCAACGCATCATGACCTTACCGATCATTCGATCTTTATTCACTAGACCAAGTTCGCGTCGACTATCGATACTAACTTCGCGGTTGTCACCAAGCACGAGATACTTGCCTTTAGGTACTCGTTTCTTACCTCCTGAATGTTTCATCTTCGACACATCCGTATCTTCAGTCAGGTAACGTTGTGTCGTCGCTTCTTTATTCGACTTCAAGTAAGGCTCTTTTACTTTGTGCCCATTAACATAAAGTTGATCTTTCTTGTAGCGCACCGTGTCTCCTGGCTTACCGATAAGCCGCTTAATATAATCGCGTTTTTGCGTCGCGTGGAAGATAACCACGTCACCGCGTTTCACTGTATTCAAGTTCTTCGACATCCGATTGATGATGAGTTTATCGCCATCTTTAAACGTCGGATACATCGATGAACCATGCACATTATATTTCGTCACCACAAACTTACTGAGTAAGATTGCGATAACGACACCGACCACGATGGCTACAATCCATTCAATTACATTTCTAGTCATGTTTTTCTCTCCCTAGAAGTGTGATTTTTGCTATATAGCTCATAGGTTAGTGCAAATAATGCTTATTGTAAAATAATAGCTAAGAAGTTTAATCTTTGTTTTGAATAAGGTATTCAAACACTTCATCAAAATTCGTATTGTTTGTCTTTTTAAAAGCTTGATAGACATGCATTATACCTTCGTGTTTATCTAACATATTTTGAGGAAAGATTTTAACAGCATCTTTCTTTTGATGATAAATATCTAGTTGAGTACGAGAAATAACATCCTCCAAATTTAAAGTGCTGAAAATAGGATGAATATAACTACTTCCCCAATAACGATTGAACATCTTTCCACTTTTATAATTCTCACTTTCTATCGCGGAACAATCATCCGTATCCATAATAATAAATATTTTCGTGTGAGAATTAACCACTATTTTAAATTTATTTTCAAATTGCTTTTTAGTTTTGAACTCTCTTCTATTTAAAAACTGCATTATAGAAGTGATTTGTATGCTGTTTTTACCTTTATTTTCTGCAACTACTTTAATAGGTATGCGGTAAGCGTTTTTAACATACTTTATAAATTCGTATTCGGATTTCCCATGGCAGATGACAATGCAACTTTATAATTTATTATTCTTCATCCGAATTAGATTAACCTTCTTCAAGAAGTTCTTGGACATACTCCAAATCTATATCATCTATAAATGGCACTCCACCAAAATGCCCCTGCAGATATTGACTATAAATACTATGATTAGGTTGAATACGTTTAGAAGCCGATCCTAAATTAATAACTTGTTTATTCGCTTCGCTATCTAAGTCAATAATATAGACATTTTTCTTATCAATATTTTGTAACAGCATCGTATTATGCGTAGTAGCTATGAGTTGCCCACATTTAATATCTAATATACTTTCAATAATCGCTTTCATTAGTAAATCATGGATTTCATAATCTATTTCGTCCACAACTACTGTTTTTCCCTGTGTTAATGAAATTATCATAGGAACGAGATGTAGAAGGTGAGTAGTACCTGCAGATTCCATCTTAAATGGAATTGACACTAATTCTCCGTATAATTTCTTTGCTACACATAATTCATATTCTATATCTGTATTTTCTAATTCTTTAAATTGATAATAGACTTTATTAATATCAGTGTATAAAGAAGTAAAGATATAGTTTAGAATTTGTTCCGTTAATTTAAAGTTCTTTTCATTAAATTGATTACGCTTTATTTGACCATATTCTAAGCGATGCGTTTGTATCTGATTTAAACTTTCTCCTTTAATAACTCTAAATTCATTACCTTTATAATCCACACTTAAGTCATTAATTTCATTTAATACCAATTTCAAATTTTTATTAATCGCTCGTTTAATATAGGATGAATTAGTATGACGACTGAGCATCGCAAATTTAGTTATAGCTAAGAAAGTATGTTTACCCCAATATTTCTTAACTTCACTTAGAATTAATTGTTTAGCTTCTACATCTTTCAACAGATGAGGTGAAAGATGTATTGATGGGTCTCCTTTCTCATCTATTTTAAAGTGATATAATGTTCCTCTCTTTTTCTCAATTAGGTAAAATAACTTTTCTTCTATGACACCTTGTGACGCATTTAATACTAAACTATATTCAGCCACTCTATTATTGATTAGTAATTCCAAGACAATTTTAGTGTTTTCATTATTTCCTCTATAAGCAATATTTTCAGAATCCATGAGTTCTATAGTATTAGTTATTTTTGAAAATGGTAGGTGCTTTAAGAGTCTATATTGATCGACTTCAACCCCCATTTCATCAATAAACTTTAATAATCTCTCATTACTTATGATGGTATCTTGTAAATGGACAATAAAACTAAATACACTGATGATATTAGACTTACCAGAACCGTTTTCTCCATAGATTAAATTGATGTTGTTACTCTTATTAGGATTTAAAAAATCAATATCAATATGCTTAAAGGACTTGTAATTCTCCAAATATATACGTTTTATCATGATTTACCCTCATTTATGATATACTTTGTATCATTTTCACTTAGTTACACCTTTAATATACCACTTTCTTCTTGCCACGCCTACTTTAAATACTATTTAAATTTTATTTCTCACCGATAACAAACACCCCTCACTTTCCAACATATACTGAAAGTGAGGGGCAGCCCTTATAACATCATTCTATTGTAAAAGAGTTCCATCTAAATAAACTTAGTATTTAGGTACAACAACTCTCCAACCATTAGGATCTTCAATCTTACCACTTTGAATGCCTACGTAGTGGTCGTAAAGTTTTTGAGTCATTTCGCCTGTTTCAAAGTTGTTAATAGTAATTTCGCGATCTTCGTATTTTAACTTACCTACTGGAGAAATCACAGCAGCTGTACCTGCACCGAAGACTTCTTCTAATTCGCCTTTATCGTGAAGTTCGATGAGTTCGTCAATCGCTACGTGACGTTCTTCAACTTCGTAGCCTAATTTCTTAGCTAATTCGATGATAGACTTACGTGTGATACCAGGTAAGATACTACCGTCTAATTTTGGTGTCACGAGTTTACCATTGATAACGAAGAAGATGTTCATACTACCTACTTCTTCAACATATTTACGTTCAACACCATCTAACCAAAGGACTTGGTCCCAGCCTTCTTTGTTCGCTTGTGTTTGAGCGAGTAAGCTTGCCGCATAGTTACCTGCAGTCTTCGCGAAGCCTGTACCGCCACGTACTGCACGTACATATTCGTCTTCTACGTAAATCTTAGTTGGGCTGAGTGAACCTCCACCATAATATGAACCAGATGGTGATAAGATAATGAGTAATTTATAGTTATGAGATGCGTGAACGCCTAAAGTACCTTCTGTTGCAAACACAACTGGACGAATATAAAGTGATTGTCCTTCGCCTTCTGGTACCCAATCACGTTCAACATCAACGAGTTGTTTCAAACCTTCTAATAACTCATCTTCGTCAATCTTAGGCATATTAATACGTTCTAAAGAGTTGTTGATACGTTTGAAGTTCTGATCTGGACGGAATAATACGATGTCGTCGCCGTGTTTATAAGCTTTTAATCCTTCAAATACAGATTGACCGTAGTGTATACCTTGCGCTGCCGGAGAAATCTCGATTGGTCCGTAAGGTACAATCTTCAGATCATGCCAACCTTTATCTTTATCATAATCATAGCTTAGCATATAGTCTGTGAAGTGTTGTCCGAATCCTAAATTCTTTGGATCTGGCTTTTCTTTAAGTTGTTCACGTTTCACAAATTCAATTTTATTTGACATGATGCGTTCCCCCTATTAATTTAATCATCTTTATCTCATATTATATCAATCGGCATTGAGCCGTTCAATAATTTTCTAAAAATTTCAAATAAATTTGACTATGGTGACATTTATTAAAAAAACTGAGCACGTCGGGATGATGCCCACACTCAAGCGTGTCCTGTCATCCCAGCTATATGTTCAGTTTCTACTATTATATAGTGTTATTTTTGTTTGCCTTCTTGTTTTTCAATCGCGTCTAACATTGTCTTAGTCATGCGATCTAAGTCGAATTCAGGATTGAAGCCCCATTCTGCACGTGCGCAGCTCACATCTAAGTTGTCTGGCCAAGTGTCTGCGATACCTTGACGGTCTGGGTCTACATCATAAGTTAATTCGAAGTCAGGATAGTATTCTTGGATTGCTTCTTTTACCATTTCTGGTTCGATGCTCATACCGCTTAAGTTATAAGCGTTACGGTGAATGAGTTTGCCACCGTCAGCTTCCATTAATTTGATAATCGCATTGATAGCGTCGTCCATGAACATCATGTCCATGTATGTGCCTTTGTCGATAAAGCTTGCATATTTTTCTTCGCGCACTGCTTGGAAGTAAATTTCAACGGCATAGTCTGTCGTACCGCCGCCTGGTTCTTTAACGTAAGAAATAAGTCCTGGGAATCTTACGCTACGTGTATCGACACCGAATTTTTCAAAGTAGTATTGGCATAACAATTCGCCTGCAACTTTGTTGACACCATACATTGTTGAAGGTCTTTGAATTGTCACTTGTGGTGTGTTCACTTTAGGTGTGGAGTTACCGAACGAACCGATAGAGCTTGGTGTGAAGAATTGTAAGTCATATTCACGCGCTGTTTCTAATGCGTTCATTAAACCACCCATGTTTAAGTCCCATGCGAACATTGGTCGTTTCTCTGCAACTGCTGATAATAGCGCAGCCATGTGCATCATTGTGTCCGCACCAAATTCTTCAACTGTCTTAAACATTTTCTCTCTATCTGTAACATCAAGGATTTGGAAAGGTCCTTTCGCTACTTCAGAACCTTCTTCAGGCTCGTTGATGTCTGTTGCTAATACGTTATCTGTTCCGTAAAGTTCTCTACATTTAACTACGAGCTCAGTACCAATTTGTCCTAAGGCACCTGTGATAATAATCTTCTTCATCAATATCTCTCCCCTTGTGTGTATTACAATCGTCGTAGTGTATTCTCGGTGTGAACAAAACTTTTATTAACAACTTCATTATAATATAAAAACGCTTTCTTGTATACATAGAGCGTACATGTATGACCTGTTCTGTGTTACTAAAATGCGTCTATATCTCCGATAACCCTTGATATGTTACACTAAAATTCATGTGATGATACTCGATTTCGATTAACAATAACTCATGATTATAAATATTTATGCGCATATATTTATCTCTATACTTTTAACAGAAAGGGTGAAACGTATGTCTTTACTTTATCCTCATCAATTTCACGACATCGAGCATCGTGTTGCTCGTTTGATTAATGTTTATAAATCGGTCAATGATACACGTACGATTAGTCTCATTCAAAGTGAGACGCAAGATCATATTCTGTCACTATTTCCAAAGAAAACGTTAGAACTTGAGAAGTGGGTTGACCAACTCATGACGCTCGACCTCTCCACTTACAAGGCTGAGAAGTTGCTTGCAGAAATGAAGCCTTACGTGAAACCTTTTACTCACCCTAGTCCTCAACAGGTTAAAAAGGTCTTTCGTAAGGTGAAGAAATTGAAGACGCCGAAGATCAGTGAAGAAGTGTTGTACGATAGCACGTATATCGGCTGGACAGATATCGCTTCACAGCGTAAATATATTCTCTATTATGATAAAAACGGTAAACTCCAAGGTTTCTACGGGGATATTTCGCCGCAAGTAGTTAAAGGATTCTGTTCAATTTGTAATAAGGAATCCAATGTGTCGCTCTTTATGCGCAAGACGAATCAATCTAGCGATGGTCGTTATACGAAGAAAGGCGACTACATCTGCCACGATAGCGTTAAATGTAATCGCCAGTTGGATAGTTTAGTTCATTTCCAGAACTTCTTGCATAAGATTCAGTAATGTAGCTGCGACACTAAAAAATAAGAGATATTTATATTTTTCAATGTATTGACTCTCCCTTCTTACGGGAATGCA
>NZ_JANSKK010000016.1 GCF_026659735.1 Staphylococcus pettenkoferi
TGTTCGGCATGGGAACAGGTGTGACCTCCATGCCATCGTCACCAGACAATGGAATGTATTGCGCATTCAAAACTAGATAGTAAGTAACTCGCCAAGTCAAGACTTGAAAAATTGATTAAGTCTTCGATCGATTAGTATTCGTCAGCTCCACGTGTCGCCACGCTTCCACCTCGAACCTATTCACCTCATCATCTTTGAGGGATCTTATAACCGAAGTTGGGAAATCTCATCTTGAGGGGGGCTTCATGCTTAGATGCTTTCAGCACTTATCCCGTCCATACATAGCCACCCAGCGATGCCGTTGGCACGACAACTGGTACACCAGAGGTATGTCCATCCCGGTCCTCTCGTACTAAGGACAGCTCCTCTCAAATTTCCTACGCCCACGACGGATAGGGACCGAACTGTCTCACGACGTTCTGAACCCAGCTCGCGTACCGCTTTAATGGGCGAACAGCCCAACCCTTGGGACCGACTACAGCCCCAGGATGCGATGAGCCGACATCGAGGTGCCAAACCTCCCCGTCGATGTGAACTCTTGGGGGAGATAAGCCTGTTATCCCCGGGGTAGCTTTTATCCGTTGAGCGATGGCCCTTCCATGCGGAACCACCGGATCACTAAGTCCGTCTTTCGACCCTGCTCGACTTGTAGGTCTCGCAGTCAAGCTCCCTTATACCTTTACACTCTATGAATGATTTCCAACCATTCTGAGGGAACCTTTGAGCGCCTCCGTTACCTTTTGGGAGGCGACCGCCCCAGTCAAACTGCCCACCTGACACTGTCTCCCACCACGATCAGTGGTGCGGGTTAGAAATCCAACACAGCGAGGGTAGTATCCCACCAACGCCTCCACGTAAGCTAGCGCTCACGTTTCTAAGGCTCCTACCTATCCTGTACAAGCTGTGCCGAATTTCAATATCAGGCTACAGTAAAGCTCCACGGGGTCTTTCCGTCCTGTCGCGGGTAACCTGCATCTTCACAGGTACTATGATTTCACCGAGTCTCTCGTTGAGACAGTGCCCAAATCGTTACGCCTTTCGTGCGGGTCGGAACTTACCCGACAAGGAATTTCGCTACCTTAGGACCGTTATAGTTACGGCCGCCGTTTACTGGGGCTTCGATTCGTGGCTTCGCAGAAGCTAACCACTCCTCTTAACCTTCCAGCACCGGGCAGGCGTCAGCCCCTATACATCACCTTACGGTTTAGCAGAGACCTGTGTTTTTGATAAACAGTCGCTTGGGCCTATTCACTGCGGCTCTCCGGAGCGTACACCCCAGAGAGCACCCCTTCTCCCGAAGTTACGGGGTCATTTTGCCGAGTTCCTTAACGAGAGTTCGCTCGCTCACCTTAGAATTCTCATCTTGACTACCTGTGTCGGTTTGCGGTACGGGCACCCCTTTTCTAGCTAGAGACTTTTCTCGGCAGTGTGAAATCAGCGACTCAGGGGAACAATTCCCCCTCCTCATCACAGCTCAGCCTGATGAGTGCCGGATTTGCCTAACACTCAGCCTTACTGCTTGAACGTACATCCAGTCGCACGCTTCGCCTATCCTACTGCGTCCTCCCATCGCTTAAAACGAAAGTGGGTGGTACAGGAATATCAACCTGTTATCCATCGCCTACGCCTATCGGCCTCAGCTTAGGACCCGACTAACCCAGAGCGGACGAGCCTTCCTCTGGAAACCTTAGTCAATCGGTGGACGGGATTCTCACCCGTCTTTCGCTACTCACACCGGCATTCTCACTTCTAAGCGCTCCACATGTCCTTGCGATCATGCTTCAACGCCCTTAGAACGCTCTCCTACCATTGTCCGAAGGACAATCCACAGCTTCGGTAATATGTTTAGCCCCGGTACATTTTCGGCGCAGCGTCACTCGACTAGTGAGCTATTACGCACTCTTTAAATGATGGCTGCTTCTAAGCCAACATCCTAGTTGTCTGGGCAACGCCACATCCTTTTCCACTTAACATATATTTTGGGACCTTAGCTGGTGGTCTGGGCTGTTTCCCTTTCGAACATGAACCTTATCGCCCACGTTCTGACTCCCAAGTTAAATTGATTGGCATTCGGAGTTTGTCTGAATTCGGTAACCCGAGAGGGGCCCCTCGTCCAAACAGTGCTCTACCTCCAATAATCATCACTTGAGGCTAGCCCTAAAGCTATTTCGGAGAGAACCAGCTATCTCCAAGTTCGATTGGAATTTCTCCGCTACCCACAGTTCATCCGCTCACTTTTCAACGTAAGTCGGTTCGGTCCTCCATTCAGTGTTACCTGAACTTCAACCTGACCATGGGTAGATCACCTGGTTTCGGGTCTACGACCAAATACTCATTCGCCCTATTCAGACTCGCTTTCGCTACGGCTCCACATTCGCTGCTTAACCTTGCATCAGATCGTAACTCGCCGGTTCATTCTACAAAAGGCACGCCATCACCCATTAACGGGCTCTGACTACTTGTAAGCACACGGTTTCAAGTTCTTTTTCACTCCCCTTCCGGGGTACTTTTCACCTTTCCCTCACGGTACTGGTTCACTATCGGTCACTAGAGAGTATTTAGCCTTAGGAGATGGTCCTCCTAGATTCCGACGGAATTTCACGTGCTCCGTCGTACTCAGGATCCACTCAAGAGTGTATTCATTTTCGACTACAGGATTATTACCTTCTTTGATGTAGCTTTCCAACTACTTCGTCTAACAAATACATTTGTAACTCCGTATAGAGTGTCCTACAACCCCAATGAGCAAGCTCATTGGTTTGGGCTCTTCCCGTTTCGCTCGCCGCTACTCAGGGAATCGAATTTTCTTTCTCTTCCTCCGGGTACTAAGATGTTTCAGTTCTCCGGGTCTACCTTCTGACATGTTATGAATTCACATGTCGATAACACGACATAACT
>NZ_JANSKK010000017.1 GCF_026659735.1 Staphylococcus pettenkoferi
TTCCCGTAAGAAGCGAGAGTCATAACATTGGAAATTAGTTTTACTTTAATTATGTCCTAGCGCTTTTTCATATGATATACACTTATGATCTTTTGCGTTGTTTAATCGCAATCGTACCTCTCATCACACTGATTAAACGATCCGTATCATCTTTGATATCAATGTTCCACACTTGCGTCGTCTTACCTTCGTGAACGATAGTCGCTTCTGCATATACGACACCTTCAGTAGTAGAACTAATATGATTTGCGTTCATTTCTAAACCAAGCGGAATGTAACGCTCCGTATCTACAATATGCGCTGCACCGATTGAACATGCTGTCTCTCCTAAAGCAAGGTTCGCCCCTCCGTGTAAATAGCCAAAAGGTTGCTTCACCTTATCTGTCACGGGCATGGACACGATGATATGTCCATGGGATTCTTTTTCTACCTTCATCCCTAAAGTTTCTAACATATTCGTCATAATCAACGCCTCTTTTCTAAAATTTTAAAGCACCATCGCTGCTATTGTACCAAAGATGATTAAGGGTACGTTATAGAATACAAAGTTCGGTATACATGTATCTCGAATATGATCGTGCTGACCATCTACATCAAGCCCAGCTGTCGGTCCGAGTGTTGAATCACTCGCAGGCGAACCAGAATCTCCGAGCGCACTCGCTGTACCGATAACAGCAATCAGCGCCATTGTACTTAAGCCAAGTGACTCACCTAGTGGAATAAATAACGTTGCAATGATAGGAATCGTCGCGAAAGATGATCCAATACCTAATGTAACGACGAGTCCGATGATATACATCACAATGATGCTCAATAATTTATTATCCCCTGCTATCGTACTTAAACTATGTACGAGTGATGAAATATCACCCGTTTTATTCATCACACCTGCAAAGCCGTTCGCACTGAGAATGACCACGCCGATATAAGCCATGATTTGAATTCCGTCGACGAACTTTTTATCTAACTCAGACCACTTATACGCACGTGAGATAAAGAAGATGAGTACCCCGGCTAATGCGCCGAAGATCATTGAATCTGTGAAGGTTTGTACGAGAAAAGTCGCGATAATCGCAACAATCGTAACGCCTAATACGTAAGGCTTAATTTCAATGTCATCTATTTCATCCAAATCTTTCTTCTGAATATATTTACGCGGTTTACGGTAAAAGAATAGACCGAGAATCAAACCAACCACATAGCCTAGAGACGGAATAATCATCGCTTTCCAGACTAAGTTGATATCAATCGGGTGTCCTGCTTTCGCAAACCCTTTCGTAATGATCTGGTGGAAGATTTGACCAAAACCATATGGCAGCAATACATAAGGAAAACATAAACCGAAACCGATAATTAAAGCGATTTGACGTCGATCCATATTCAACTCATTAAATAAACTGATGAGTGGCGGAACGACGATAGGAATGAATGCAATATGGACCGGAATCAAGTTCTGACTCATAATACTGAGTGCTAAGAGCACCACTGTAATAATTAACTTGACTGTAACGCGTGAGAATTTACTATTCTCTGCGCGAATCCCTTTAATAATCTTATTGACGAGATAGTCAGTAATACCGCTGTATGAAATCAGAGCGGCGAATCCTCCGAGCAAGGCATAGCTCAAAGCGACCTCAGCACCATCAACAATATTTTTACCAAACACTGTAACGATGTCCTCGATAGACATACCGGCAACAAGGCCACCTACAAGTGCACTGATAAATAAACTAATTACAACGTTCAACCTGCATAAACACAGGACAATCATTAGAATAACTGCAACAACTACAGCATTAACCATATTGACATTCACTCCCTTTAATACATTATCGAACTAAAGCGTTATAGGTGTAATACTATCAATTCGATTCTCGTATGTCAACATTATTTCAGAATATTTGCGAGAATGAGTAGTAATATACGGTTTTCCCTATCCACTTGAGCATACGAAAAAGCCCGCTTCATCGACATCGCGTTCATAATAACGTCGATCGTGATGAGCGAGCTTTCAATCTTTAAGTTAAACTATATAACAAGTGAATCAATCTACAACGACTATCTAGAATCCTTTTTACGAACACAGGCCAACAACATTTAACCTTGTTGACGTAACCAATTCACAATCGTTGTCACAAGGAAACCTGTGGGACCAGCTGGACCGTTATAGTTCTTAGTGCTACGCGTCGCTGGGCCTGCAATGTCGAAATGCATATGCGGCGTAGTACCTGCGAAATGCGAAATAAAGCTAGCCGCAAATAGCGCTTTACCGTGGCCATTCGTATGATTGACGAGATCTGCTACAGCTGAACGACGGATCTTGTCTTTCTCTGCTTGAGTGATTGGCAATTCGAATGTAGGATCGCCGTCCTCTAAAGCGATTGCCAGGATTTCTTCTAGCGGCGCTGTACTATGATTACGTAGAGCTGCTGCTTTATCTTCCCCAAGTGCTGCCACTGCTGCACCTGTCAATGTCGCGAAATCGAGAATATAGCGTGGTTGGAACTGATTAGCGTAGAAGACTGCATCGCCTAAGACGAGTCGTCCTTCTGCGTCACTGTTTAACACCTCTACCGTTTCACCACTTAGCGCAGTGAACACGTCATCTGGTTTCATCGCTTGCTCACTAATCATGTTCTCCGCAAGTGCAACGACCCCTACAATATTGATAGGCAGTTGCAGTCGCTCGGCAATAGTAATCATCGCAACGACATTGGCTGATCCGCACATATCAAATTTCATCGTCTGCATGCCTAACTTCGATTTGATAGAGTAACCACCTGAGTCGTACGTGACACCTTTCCCAACGAGCGCGATAGGATCTTGATCTTGTGCGCCACCTTGATACGTCATCGTAACGAGATGTGGCGGGTTGACTGAACCTTTGCCGACCGCGTGAATGAGTCCGAAACCTTCTTGTTGCAGTTGCGACCCATCTTTGACGTCGACCTCCACACTTTTATCTGTAAAATGCTGGCTAATTTGTTCTGCATAATAAGCAGGCGTTAATATATTCGGCGGCATATTGCTGAAATCACGAGCAACATTGATGCCTTCTCCGATGATTTGTCCTGTTTCAAGTTCATTCGCAACCTCATGCTGTTCAGTATGGACGTTTAGCGTTAAATGATACGGCGCCGACTTATCAGATTTATAATTATCAAAGCGATACGTCGCGCGTTCACTTTGAAGACCGATGAGTTCCACGATGGAACGTGACTCGTAATATTTATTATCGAATGACTCTAGTAGCAGGGACGCTTGAGTTATACGCTCTGACTGTAAATACTGAAATAGATTACCGAATGCTTTCAAGTAATCTTGCGTTGTTAAATCTTTGAGATTACTGAGCCCTACTGTGATAAGACGATGAGGTTGATCATTGAATTGGTAAAATGTTGAACCAATTTGGCCTACTGTCGTGCCCACAATTTGCTGATGCTTGAGATCATCTAAATCAGACTTAATGTCCTGTCCTTCAACTGTGAGCTCATCGAGTTGATTGAGATGTGCAGGTAAACCCACGATAAGAACTTGTTCCGCTTTGTCCTGTGTTGAGACGAATTGTGCTTCCATCTTGTACACTCCCCCTTTAAATCTTTCTTGATAAAAATAAGGAGCCCATCATTATGATAGGCCCCTCTTGCGATTAAGCTTTGATTTATTAGAATTTACCTTTTTTGAATGCTAAGCCTACGCCACCTAATTTGAATACTGCACGTGTATCGATAACTTTCTTCATAAATGCAGCTTTTTTACCTTTAATATCTCTGCCGTAAACCACACCTACACCGTCATGTGAACCAAGTGAGCAAACTGTACCACGGTCTACGTAGTTGAATGGTACTGTTGGTTCACCGTG
Source organism: Staphylococcus pettenkoferi (assembly GCF_026659735.1). Taxonomy (GTDB): domain Bacteria; phylum Bacillota; class Bacilli; order Staphylococcales; family Staphylococcaceae; genus Staphylococcus. Next base: position 3,863 of record NZ_JANSKK010000017.1, read on the forward strand.
TAAGATGTTGTAAATGCTTTGAGCAACGTTTTCACCTTGTTGCATAGCGATTTGAGCTGTAGTTGGTAATGGACGTTCTTCACCTTCTGGGATGAATGCAGAGCAGTCACCGATAACGAAGATTTCGTCATGACCTTTGATAGTTAAATCTTGGTTGTTTACGATACGACCACGTTTAACGCCATCGAATGCGTCGTCCATAATGTGGTTACCGCGAACACCTGCTGCCCATACGACAGTGTTAGCTTCTAATTGTTCTTTCTTACCGTCAACTTCAACTACGAAACCTTTTTCGTTAGCAGCAACGATAGGTGTCGCAATCTTGAATTCAACACCTTTGTCTTCTAAGAAGCTTACTGCGTGGTTCACTAATTCATCAGAGAATTGTGGAAGCATCTTAGGTGCAGCTTCAACACAAGTGATGTGAACACGGCTTTGTTCTACGCCGTATTTGTTACATAATTCAGGAATACGTTCAGTTAATTCACCTAAGAATTCGATACCAGTGAATCCTGCACCACCAACTAAGATAGCGATATCTTTATCATCTTTCTCTTTAGAAGAAGCATAGTTAGCAAATTTATCTTCGATGTGACGAGATAATTTACGTGAAGTTAAGATGTTTTCAATTTGGAAAGCATGTTCTTTCATGCCGTCGATACCAAATGTTTCGCTTTCGAAACCTAAACCAACAACTAAGATGTCGTAGTCGAATACGCCAGCGTCAGTTTCAACTTTTTGCGCATTGCGATCGATTTTCTTAACTTCTGCTTTGACGAAGTTAACTTTATCTTTATCTAATACACTTTCAACTGGGTAAAGTGCATCTTCGTAGCTTAAAGTACCTGCTGAAGCTTCATGTAACCAAGTTGCTTCATAGTGGTAATCATTTTTGTTGATTAATGTAATTTCTGCGTCTTCTTTAGAGAGTTGCTTTTGTAATTTAGTTACAGTTTGTAAGCCTGCGTAACCAGCACCTAAAACTAATACTTTTTTACGAGATTGAGCCATTTTATTCACCTAAGCTTTCATAATTATTTTTTATTTATACGTCTTTTTAAATGACAGCATGAAGACGTTATACGTTAACTGTGACAAAGCAATTTACTGAGTTGCTATGCGACATAACACCTTTCATCTTACATCAAACTGCGATGCCTTTGTCACAATTTATTAATCATCACACTGTATTTTACCCGAGTTTTCACAAACAATTCATAAAAAAGACATTTTTCATCCATATATAATCTTATAGTTTTTATAGTATCATTTCAAGCACTTATCGGGGATGTGTGCGAAATTTCACAATATCAGTGATAAAATGAACCGATATACATGAAAAGGCTTTCTTCTTACACCTTAACACATATATCGGTCCTCTACTATTTAGCACTCTTCAGGTGTGCCTGAAACTTTCGCAGTCTTGAATGAACTGCCGCAACCACATGAAGCGATGGCATTCGGATTGTCAATTTGGAATCCGCCACCCATCAAGGATTGTTTGAAATCAATAGTTGTACCTTCAAGCACAGGTTTATCGTAATTATCAACGAGTACTTTCAAACCGTAGAATTCAAGTACTTCGTCGTTCTCTCCAGGTTCCTCTTCTGCAGACATGCCATATGTTAAGCCAGTGCAGCCACCGCCATCAACTTTGATCTTAAGGTAGCCATCAGGCATGTCGTTTTGTTGGAGCATGTCTTTGACTTCGTATGCTGCGGATTTTGTCAATGTCACTGTACTCATATTTTTTCCTCCTTTGGCTGTTGCACAATAACCATCTACTTTGTCGACAAATCCATCTCATTGCTCATTTACTTGTAGTAAAATCGCGGCTTCGATGTCCTTGTCTTCGCGTAGATGATTGTTATGCAATAGCCTTGAAATGTTTTCTTTCAATACTTTGATAAATAATCCTTCATTGCTCATTTACCTGTAGTAAAATCGCGACTTCAATAAAGTTAACTCCTTGCTCCTTATTGTTTCTTGTAGTTTATTTATTTTTGTTGAATAGCTAGTAGTGTCACTCTTTGTTCATTTAGGTGATAGTAAAATCACTTCATCGGTCGGCTTTTCTCCGCGTGTCTTGCTGTTGATTTACAACCATTTTTAATTTTTTCATGATCTTTCATTGCTCATTTACCTGCTGTAAAGTCGCAACTTCAATGTGCTTGTCTCCGCGTTAATGGTTGTTATGTGATAACCTTTAAATCTTTCAACTTTGTTAAAAACCTTTAATACACCTGTTTTTAAATTGCTGCTCGTTGAGTAAGCACTACACTTTGAAAGTCGCTAATGATTGTTATTACACTTAAAGCAAGCTAAAGTACATGCGTATATGATTTATCTATACAAGAAGCATTAGAACATTGCCCAAGCTTCCTGTTGTTCTTCTATATGCTTGTAGATGTTTGAAAGTAATTCATCTGGCGTGTTCCCTTCGACAACTTCGCCATCGACTAAGGCATATAATCCACTCGAGCAAATACCACAGCTTTGAAGGCAGCCATACTCTAGAACATCTACTTCAGGATCTTCTTCTAACTTGTTATAAACATAGTCTCCGCCTTTGGCCATGTTTGATACACAAAATTCTACAAGTGGAAACATATTTCACCTTCTTTATAGATTCAGTTCTTTTATTATAACAAACACACCCCTGTATTGCCCACAAGCTGATTTCTACTAAAAAATTTTTCAACAATTCCCTAAAAAGTGCTAAAGCCCTTTCACAATAGTTAAGAAAGCGATTGCAAAATTAAGTCATTGCCTATAAAGTTATTTGTAGTAGCACATTAAAAAGCATATAATAAACTATGTATGATTTCATATCGTTCCAACACGGTAAGAGCAAGCAAAGGGTCTCTTATCAACTATATATAACGCGTAATGCATCATGGATAGTGTGGGGCTACATTAAAGTCATTGTGCCGCTTCAACGACATATCTCCTAGAATGACCTGTCTCGTTTCACAACACTTATACTGTCGAACTGAGGTAGCGTCTAGTGTGGAAGCGAAGAGCGATAGACTTTGAACATGATGTATCTACAACAATCTAATTTCTGATTAAAGGGGTATTGAACATGAAAAATCTTGTACTACTCGGTGGTGGCTATGGGAATATGCGTATCATGTCGCATATCTTACCTAATGCCCTACCTAAGGACTATTCACTGACACTCGTTGACCGCATGCCGTATCATAGTCTGAAGCCAGAGTTCTACGAGTTAGCAGCAGGTACGAAATCGGATAAAGATATTCGAATGAACTTCCCAGATTCTCCACGAATCAATACGGTTTATGGAGAAATCACGGAAATCGATTTAGACGATCAAATCGTTTCAGTCGGCAATACTAAGATTGACTATGACGAGCTCGTTATTGGCTTGGGTTGTGAAGATAAATATCACAACGTACCGGGTGCAGAAGAGCATACGTTTAGTATTCAAACTTTGTCTAAATCTAGAGAGACTTTCCACCACATCAGTGAGTTACCAAACGGCGCTAAAGTCGGTATCGTAGGTGCTGGCTTGAGCGGTATTGAACTCGCGAGTGAACTTCGTGAAAGTCGCAGTGATTTAGATATTTATCTCTACGATCGCGGCGAGCGTATCTTACCACGTTTCCCAGAGAAATTGAGTCGTTACATAGAGAAATGGTTCAAGAAGAATGATGTAACAGTCGTTCCAAATTCTAATATTAACCGTGTAGAAGATGGTCGTATTTTCAACAATGATATCCCTGAAGATGTGGATCTCGTCGTTTGGACAGCGGGTATTCAACCGGTGGACATCGTTCGTAACTTACCTGTTGATATTAGTAAAAGTGGTCGTGTCATTCTGAACCAATATCATCAAATTCCAACTTATAAAAATGTTTACGTCGTAGGTGATTGTGCCGAATTACCACACGCACCAAGTGCACAACTTGCTGAGGCGCAAGGTGATCAAATCGCGGATGTCATGAAATTACAATGGCAAGGTAAACCATTACCTGAGAAGATGTCTGAGATTAAAATCCAAGGTTTCTTAGGTTCATTAGGCGAAAAACAAGGCTTCGCTTATATTATGGATCGTACTGTTACGGGTCGTCTCGCGTCTATTTTAAAATCAGGTGTGCTCTGGCTTTACAAATATCATAATGGTTAATGACTTAAAAACGGTCTAGGCAACCCCCTAGACCGTTTTTTACTATTCAAGTATTGATTTTAAAGTGAAAGTTACACATTAAACTACGAGAGTCATAACATTGAAAAGGAAACACCCTCACATTTTACTTAGAGTTCCTAACACACTTAACCTATGATGAACTTAATCTTCTTGTGCCGCCTCTGGAAAGCGTGCTTTCATAAAACGCTTAATGTCTTTCAATTGAATATAACCATCCGCAACGTATTCATCATTCATCGTCACTAGCGGATAGAATAATTCCTCCTCTTGAATTTGCTCAATATAGTGCTGATCATGATCAGATAGATTCTCTGTATCGTGCTCAATATCAATATACGTAAATTCAAATTGAATATCAGGATATTTACGTTGTAATAATGGTTGTAACCAATCATACGTATTTTTAGAAGTTGGCGCATTTACACAGCTTGCACATACAACATCTGCGCCATATACAACTACACTAACTTTATTCATAAGCCTCTCCCTTTGTTTTCGATGATAGATTTTTTCGTCCATATCTATTATAATAAAGTAATAACGAGAAGATGAAATAATATACTTGAAAGGAGGCATTTCGCATGCCTACAGAAAACGCAACGATGTTCGATCAAGTCGCAGAAGTGATTGAGAAGTTACGTCCTTTCTTATTACGTGATGGCGGGGATTGTTCGCTCGTCGATGTAGAAGATGGTATTGTCAAATTGCAATTACACGGTGCTTGCGGGACATGCCCAAGTTCAACAATTACGCTTAAAGCAGGTATTGAACGTGCTTTACACGAAGAAGTACCGGGCGTCGTTGAAGTAGAACAAGTATTTTAATATAAAGAGATGAAACCGGCACGTTACTCTACACGTGTCGGTTTCTTTGTGTTCTACCTTAACTTTTAACCTCAGTCACCGCACGACCCTCAGTTAAGACACCGCGGATGTTATCCACGCACAATTGAATCATGTCATCGCGTGTCGCTTCGGTTGCGCTACCGATATGCGGCAAGACGACAGCTTGAGGCAGTTCAAGGATAGAATGATCCATGTCAATAGGTTCTTGGCGTAATACATCCAGACCACAGCCTCCAATTTCTCCATCTTTCAACGCCTTCACAAGCGCTTCTTCATCCACTATCGCCCCACGTCCAATATTGACAAAGATGGCATCGTTTTTCATTTTACTAAAAGCAGTGGCGTCAAATTGATCTCGCGTCGCATCGGTTAGAGGTGCCGTACACACGACGAAATCTGATTCCTGTAATAACGTATCGAAATCGACGTATTGGGCATTCAATTCTGTTTCAGCATCTTCGTGACGAGAGCGGTTATGATACAAAATATTCGTATTAAAGCCTTGTAAACGTCGTGCGAACGCTTTACCAATCGCTCCCATACCAAAGATACCTACTGTAGATCCATGTAAGTCTTTGCCAGCTAATAGATATGGCCCCCAACTTTGCCATTCGCCATTCTGTACGTAATGCTCAGCCTCTACCACACGTCTTGCTACAGTAAGTAATAACGTCAGACCGAGTTCAGCCGTTGTTTCAGTTAAAACGTCTGGTGTGTTCGTGATTGTCACACCATACTGGCGTGCTAAATCTAAATCAATGTTGTCGTACCCTACTGCCATGTTCGCGATGACTTGCAAGTGTGGCGCCGCTTCAAATACCTCTTGATCGATACGCTCACTTAAAGTAATGAAGCATGCCGTCGCATCTTTCAACTCTTGTAAAAAGCGTTCACGCGGCATAGGTTCATAACTTTCTTCCCACATGATGACTTCGCCCAATTGCTCAAGCTGACGTATAAATTGATTTGGAATTTGTCGTGATACTACAATTCTAGTCAACTCAATCCGCTCCTTCGAGTTCGGCAATCACTTCATTTAAATCAGCGAACGTATAAGTCGGTGGAATATCTTTCTCAGCGAGTTCTTCTTTCGTCGTCACGCCTGTTTGAACGTGAATCGTGTCGATATCTATATTAATGCCAGATAGGATATCCGTATCATATAAATCGCCAATCATCGCCACGTTCTTTTTATCTAAACCAAGAATATCTAACGCCTTGTTCATAATTATGGGCTCAGGTTTACCAATGAAAATAGGATCTACACCCGTAGAGACTGACACCACACTTGTAATCGCCCCGTTACCTGGCATGAAGCCACGTTCTTTCGGAATTGAGACATCTTTATTGGTTGAAATAAACTTCGCGCCATTTCTAACTGCTAAAGTCGCTGTAGCTAATTTGTCGTACGTCACCGCTTCGTCGAGACCAATCACGACGTAATCGACGAACTCGTCATCTTTCAACTTTAATCCATGTTCAGTCAATGCAGTGCGGAGTCCACTTCCACCAAGCATATAAACAGTCGCGCCTGGATCTTTGTCAGCAATAAACTCGGCAGTTGCAAGCGCAGAGGTCACCACTTCGTTACTGGTCGCCTCTACACCCATCGTGTGGAGTTTATCAGCCACTTGTTCAGGTTCTTTCGTAGAATTATTGGTCACGAATAGATGTGGAATTTCTTGTTCATTGAGATAATGAATAAATTCTGCTGCACCATCAATTTTTTGGTTACCTTGGTACATCGTTCCATCTAAATCGATTAAATAACCTTGATATTGCTTCATCTTCTGTTCACTCCTTTATTTTCCAAAAGCAGTAATAGGTACATTCTCATTCTCTAAAAACTGTAAGACTTCTTTGACGAAAGTTTGATAGACAGGGACTGCTTTATCAAATAATGGCACTAACGCTTCTGTGTCAAGTTCATCGTAGCGATGCACGAATTGCTTACGGTTAGCCACTGTTTCATTAACCACCTGTTGCGTATCTTTAGAAATGACACCTTCAAGCTCTAAAATATCGATAACATCTTGATAATTTCCCGGATCTCTTAAGATAAAGCCGTCAATAATCATATTTCCGATATCCACTGCAGATTCAATCAACATTTGCGCTATACGTTCAAAGGCATAGCGATTCGCTTTATTCTCCGGATAATCTTCAGTAAGTTGTTGTAAATAATTTAATTTATCTTCAAGTTTTTGTTTATTCACAAAGTACATGGTATTCACCTCTTAAATCGTTTCGTAATTTGAATCTATTACTTTATCTTCACACTTACTTTCATGATACCATAATTTTGAACACGCATTCATACACGCCAACTATGAGTATTGATTTCTTGTCAACAAGGCTTACCGCACATGTTACAATAGATAGCATGTTCACCATTTCTATTGATGGTTATGATTGTAAAATGAATGTACACACTTTTTACGAAAGTGAGGACGAAATAATGATAGATATGTATTTATATGATGATAACGAGCCAGCCCAAGTCCAATTTGTCGGCTTTGTAGGAGAAGAAAGTCGCTATGATTTAATGTTGATTCAAACTGACCGTCATTACGGTAAGACGATTGTGTTAAATATGCAAAATAATCGTTACGGACTTATCGGGTCAGATGATTTAGAAGAAGAAGGGTATGTCGCTTATGCTTTGGGCGTTAATGAAGCAGAAGGCGAAGAAATTCAAAGTTACTTAAACGAAGTCATTCAATAACTTCTTCGTTACTCGTATGGAGAAGACTTTTGAATACGCTAAGCATATCATTTTCTATAGGCCTAAAACTTACAAAGTTGGCATTGATAAGGTATCATGGTATGATTGAAATAGAAAAAGGGCAACATGCTCCAACATGTCGCCCAATGAGCCTGTTAAAAAGACAGTGACTTGTTTGAAAAGGTTAAAATAACTTTCCTAAACTCGTCAAAGTTGGAAGGTTATTTTTTTTGGCAATGATTGCTAATTAATACTAAGCCAATGATTGTCATAACAACCATGAGCATTTCATAATATAACCTCTCGTTTTATCCTAGCTCCTAATCAAGTTATTAAATATAGTTACTCTCCGGCACTTCATCACTTCTCTGTATCTTGAATCGTAGGTTGAATCTTCACGTCTTTCAACTTATCATCCCATACATCTGGCTCAGGTGTCTCTTCTTGTTCTAATAGACGTTTTAACTCCTGACGTGGGATACGTCGCAGCACGAAGTATGGACATCCAAAATTACAATACTCCAACAAATAATCCTGAATGGTAGAGAATCGTCTACTCATATCTACTTTCTTGTTGGCATCTTTATAAAAGCCTTTCAATCTCAGTTGTTCGTAACCGATATCCCCTACTACGTAATCATATTTATCCAGAATTTCAGAATATCTTTTCGCAAATTGTTCCTCGTTGAATGCTTCTCGATAATCTTCAATTAGTTCAAAGTATTTATCATCAATCTTAATCATAAACTTTGCTCAATCCTTTATGTATTTCCAATTTCGTTCAAGTCCTTAAAGTGATAAAAAGAGGTAGAGACGTCGTTGCATTAGCCGTAAATCCTTGTCGTTCACGAGCTTTAAGAACTTCAGATCTCATAGACGTGGCACAAGTTATTTAACTTGCCGTCTCGATCTCACATCCGTTCTCCACACGATGGTCTCAACCTCTTCCTCTTTATTAGAATAACGAGTTCAGGATATATATAAGATAGATTTATTTTTCAATGTGAAGACTCTCGCTTGCATATGGGACCACACTCAACTAATTCCTCTCGCTCAGAGAGCTCTAGGAATGGATTTTCATTGTGGTCTTATTCCATCATGCGTCTCGAGTCGACATTGAAAAAATGACTTAAAATTTAACTAAATTAGAAGTTATTACCATCTCATTATTTATTGTTAGACAATGTCCTAAACTCTTTAATACTATTCATCTATATATAAACTGGTTGTATTCATTATATGATACGCATTTAACTCTATGTCCTACTTTTGAGTCATGTATGACTTATTGATTCGTTTCAGCGCTTAATTGTTCTTCGCCCATACGTTGTTTTTCTTTAGCTGCTTCGTTAACTTGTTCGTCAGCGTGGTAAGAACTACGTACTAATGGACCAGCTTGACAGTGTTTGAAGCCTTTTTCAAGCGCTACTTTTCTCAACTTACCAAACTCTAAAGGTGTGTAATATTTTTCAACTTTCAAGTGCTTACGTGAAGGTTGTAAGTATTGACCAATAGTTAAGATGTCTACGTCATTGGCACGTAAATCATCCATCGTTTCGTAGATTTCTTCGTATGTTTCACCTAAGCCAAGCATGAAACTAGATTTAGTAGGGATGTCTGGTTGTAATTCTTTAGAACGTCTTAAGAATTCTAACGTTCTGTCATATGTCGCACGTGCACGAACTCTTGGAGTTAAACGACGTACTGTTTCGATGTTGTGGTTAAGAATGTCAGGTCTTGAAGCCATTAATGTTTCAAGTGCTTCATAGTCCCCACCCATATCTGATGGAAGAATTTCAATCGTTGTATATGGATTACGCGCTCTTACTTTGCGTACTGTTTCCGCGTAAACGTTTGAACCTTGGTCGCGTAAGTCGTCACGAGCAACTGCTGTGATTACGACATGTTTCAAGTTCATGAGTTCAACAGATTCTGCCACACGTTCAGGCTCGTTTAAGTCTAACTCGTTAGGTAAACCTGTCTTAACCGCACAGAAACGACACGCACGTGTACATACTGCACCAAGAATCATAAATGTTGCTGTACGACGTGCACCCCAACATTCATGAATATTAGGACATTTCGCTTCTTCACACACAGTGTGTAAGTTTTTTTCGCGCATCATTTTTTTCAAACCAGTGTAGTTCTCGTTCGTGTTAAGTTTAATCTTTAACCAATCCGGCTTACGTAGGATTTCCTCATTTTTTGTAGCCATAGCAACGAACACCCTCCTGTATAGTTCTCCTATCTATTATAACGAAAATCAGTATAAATGAAAACGCATTAGCGACCTTGACTTTGACAATTTCTCGCTGTCGTTCAAAACTTATTCACTTTTACACTGCTCAGTCAAAGCCGCTCAAACCCTTTATTACTCAATGTCTTCAGCTACTTCGGTCAATTTCATCTTGAAAATGTCTCGCAGAAATTCTGGCATGATATACTCAATCGCTTCACCTTTCAACATTGGGAAGTAACGACCAAACGTGTACATATCAACCGTACCTAGTGTATATGTTTCTGTGTCTGTAATTTCACGCTCTCCAATGAAATAACGACCTTCCGATTCGATAAAACCAATATTGTATAATACATAACCACCAAAGATATCTCCACGGAAACCGAGTCCTTGCGCATGTTCATTGAGATATTCTTGTTTCTGACTCTTATCTATAATCGCTTTTAACGTCTCGCCTTTTAAACGCACGCGCACGGCGTTGATAGGATGCGGCAACATTTGATGGATATCATATTCTGTCACTCTGTCTTTGTTAATTTCAGTTACAATCAATCCTGCATTGATGATACTACCTTCTGTATGGGTGAATTCTTGAAGACTTTCAGCTAGCATGTATGCAGTCTTAGAAATTCGATTCGTCGTACGTGGAAGATACATCGGTCGATCAAGTACGGGGGTATTCATTAAACGTTGCCCCTCTTGGATGAAGTCCGTTTCGACTTCTGGCAAAGTATCGAGCGGATGTAAGATCGCACTTTTACCTACTACCTGACCTTGCTCAATATCAAGCGTCACTTCACCTAGGAAATTGCCATACTTACCTGCAGCAGCCATTAACACACCATTCTGTTCTTCGCCTTGCTCAAAGTAATGATGCGTGTGACTGCCTAGAATTAAATCGATTTCCGGTAACTCTTGGCATAATTGCTCATCGAAGAAGATACCCACATGACTCATCACAATCAACAAATCATACTGGCCTTCATGGGCATGAATTTCATCTTTAATTGCTTCAAGTGGATCTGTAACGACCCAGTCTAACGCACGATAAAATGGGGTGAAAGGCGCCGTTGCTGCCACGAAGAGAATATCGACATCTTCGACAGTTTGGATATGAGAAGAGACGATGTTACGAGGCAAATGCCCATCTTCGTCAAATACGTTCGCACACGTCACAGGGAAATTCGCGTCATCATATAGATGATTCAAAGCCTCATGAGAAATCGTCATTCCCTCATTGTTCCCTATCGTAGCAAGATCGCATTGCGCATTATTCAGTAACTCCACGTTCTTCAAACCTGCCGTTGCTTCTGTTACAGGCAAGGAGAGATCGACGTGATCTCCTATATCTAAATAGAGAGAGGGATGCGTAAGCTGAGGCCGATGTTCTTTCATATAAGCATCAATGCGCGCATACTCGTGAAGATGACTGTGAATATCATTCGTATGATAAATCGTTAGCTTCATCTCTCATTCCCTCCTTTTTTATAAAAATGATTTGATAATTAAATAAACACCCATAATAAGTAATACTGTTCTAAGCAAGAGTACGACCGTATCAGATTTAATCGTGCGGTTAATTCTCACACCTATTTGAGCCCCGATGATACTTGAAATGATCAAGACAAGTGAGTAACCCCAAGCGACATGTCCTTGTACCATGTGACCTAGTGAGCTCATCAAGCTTGAGAAGAAGATCATTAACATACTCGTACCGACTGCCACGTGTGGTGGAAAACGGAAGACAATGAGCATTAACGGCGTCATCAAAGCGCCGCCACCAATACCAAATAAGCCAGTGAGAATTCCGATAAATAACGTCGCCACAAAGGCAAAGACCGGCGGCACGTTATAGTGATATGTCACGCCTTCATTATCCGTATACGAACGACGATACTTCTCTTTATTAAACAATTGGATCGGCTTAATTTTATTTCTGATAATCAACAATACAGCAACTAAAATTAAAAATATGCCGAAGTATAAATCGAATGAATTTAGAGTTAAGAAACGGCTTAATACTGAACCAATGAGCGACCCTGGTAAGAGTCCAAATAGAAAGATTGAACCATTTTTAAAATCTACTTGTTTCGATTTCATATAGCCAAAGGTCGATGACAAGCCTGTCACGATGAGTATGACAGAAGACGTCCCTATCGCAATCTGGGGTGTGATGCCATGCAGTAAGTCATGTTCTACCCCTAAATAGATTAAGGTTGGCACTATAATCAAACCACCACCGATACCGACTAACGAACCGAGTATCGCTGATAAAGCACCAATTAATATCAAACAAATAATCGTTAGCATCTAAATCGCTCCTCAGAAAAGTTTTAATTGTTGTGGTGCTAACCCTTCATATTCAATGCCGAGTATCTCTTGATAAGTCTGAGCATTCTGAGCAGCATGTCCACCCGAATTGTTGTTAAATACGACATAGACTTTAGATGTCTTCTGTTCTAAAATCTTCACTTTCTGTGCTAAATCTTCAAGTTCTTCCTGGCTATAGTTATATAAATAACGCACGTCGCGCCAAGTTTGATCGCTCATGTCCTGCTTCGTCCAACCACTCGTATTGCGGCCATGATAACGTACAAGTGCCACATCACTTGTCACTCGATTGACGAGAGGCACGCTGCCTTGACCGACTTGTGGCTCGTCACAAACTGAATGGATGATGTGGTTTTGAGTAAGAAACGACAACGTCTCTTCTTTAAATTGCGGTGTAAACCACGATTGATGACGAAACTCCACACACATCGGATAGTCCTTCAGTTGCTCTCTAACGTAGCGAATATATTGAATATTGCGCGCATTACAATCAAACCATGGTGGAAATTGAACGAGTACCATTGCCAACTTCTGATGTTGCTGCAAAGGTTGAAGCATCTTCTTGAAATCATCAAATAACGCCTGTCTCGACTCTGCAAACTCTTGATAATCTGCATGTAGTGTCAGCGCTTGATGGCTTTTCACCACAAACTTAAACCGCTCAGGCGTTTCTTTAATCCATTTATTAATATTTCTTTCAGGTTGTATCGCGTAATATGTAGCATCTAATTCCACTACAGGAAAATGACTGGCATAAGTCTTTAATTTGTCCGTGGAACGTTGCACATCTTCATATAATGAATCATGATCGCCCCAACCTGTAAGTCCAATTTCAATCATAAACTATCACCACATTCATGATACCACATCTCGCATACCCCATTCATTGAATTCATTCGCTTTTACAAATTCTTAAAAGGGGGATAAAAGCGAATAAATAAGACCTCGCGCCAACGTCGAAAGGCACGCAACGTGACGCAAGGTTCTTGTAAAGGAACGTGTTCTGTTATGACTTTAATAAGGTTTCCGCTTCTTGCACAATTTGTCGTATTAACTCAGATGCAGAAATCGTGCGTGCTAAACGTGAAGATTGACCACTCCATAGATGCGTATACTCTGCATCGCCTTCTCGTGCAGCTGACTTACGAATGGCGTTCGTCAATTGGTTCTGAATTGGATATTCGGGTATTTCACCTTGATAGTCAGCGAAGTGAGAGATAAAGCGATTGCGAATACCTCGCGCAAACTTACCACTGTAGACGTTTGTAATCGTAGGTTGTGTTTCGTCGCTGTCGAGTATCGCTTGCTTTTTAAGTGCTGAAGCCCCACTCTCTTCAGTAGTTAAGAAAGCTGTACCGAATTGCGTCGCTTCTGCGCCAAGGGCTAAACTCGCTACGAGACCGCGACCATCCATCATACCGCCTGCCGCAATGACAGGAACATTGACTGCGTCCACTACTTGTGGCACGAGCGACATCGTACCAATCAATGGCGGTTGGTCTGCTTCATCTACAGTAAACGAACCGCGATGGCCACCTGCTTCACTTCCTTGTGCTACGATGGCATCCATGCCTGCACTTTCTAACGCTTCCGCTTCTTCAACCGTCGTCGCAGTACCTACTAGCGTCGCACCTGATTCTTTCAAACGTTGAATCGTGGACTGTGACGGAATACCGAACGTGAAAGCCACCACAGGCACTTGTTTCTCAATCATTAACTCAATTGCACCATTGAAATTCGTTTCCTCTGCCGTCATATCTACTTCTGGTTTACTCACTTGATAATGTTCACGCAACGGTGCTAAATGTTCTTGCATCTCTTCAACTTCATCTGGATCATAAATCGCACCTGATGGCACAAATAAATTCACTGCGAACGGCAAATCCGTCAGTTCTTGAATTTCAGTAATCTCTTGATTAAGCTGTTCCGGAGTCATATAACCTGCACCGATCATACCTAAACCACCACTATTACTCACTGTAGCGACAAGTTCAGGTGTCGTGCTTCCTGCCATCCCGGCTTGAATAATCGGATATTTAATTCCACATTGTTCGGTGATACGAGTTTGAAGTTTCATCATTACGCCCTCTTTCTATTTCTTCATTCTTTGATACGACTTCACATTACGCTCTAATTTACGTTCTTCTTCTTCGTCCATCTCATCTTCAATTTCCATGCCAAGCATATCTTCAATTAAATCTTCATGTGACAAGATGGCTTCAGTTCCACCGTATTCATCGAGAACGATGGCGAGATGCTTGCGCGTGATCGTCATTTTACGCAAAGCCCATTCAGCTCGGTTATGTTCATTCACAAATAGGGGTTGTGATGTATAGTCTAGCAACTGCTTATCTAAATTACGACTCCAAGCGAGCAAATACTTCGAGTGAAAGATGCCGACAATATTGTCGATATCGCCATCATACACCGGATAGCGTGTATAAGGATGTGAAATTACCGTGTCATAAACTTCTTCGTAACTCGCCTCTTTGGAAAAGGCTGTCACGTTAATTCGCGGTGTCGTATTGATATCCGTGATCTTTAGTTTGCCAAAGTCCATCACACCTTGAATACGATTTCTTTCCATCTCGTTAAAAGCACCTTCACTACCCGCAATGGTCACCATCTGACGAATTTCTTCCTTCGAGTAATGTTGGGACGTTGTTTCGCCTCTTGAAAGCAAGCGATTGATACCATCTGTTAATGCGTTCAAGATCTTCGTTATCGGTTTAAAAATAATGACGAAAAACTGGATAGGTGTGAAGACCAAGCGTGCAATGCGATCAGGATAAGTCGCCGCGACAGACTTCGGAATTACTTCAGAGATGATGATAATCGCTACCGTCGTCACTACTGTCGCAATACCTACATTGAGGCCAAGTCGCACAGCAAGAATCGTTACTAAAGTAGGAAGTATGATATTCGCGATATTATTTCCGATGAGAATCGTCGTAATAAATTCGCTCGGCTTATTCAGCAAATTGACGAGTTTCTGTGCTTTCGAGTCACCTTTGTTCGCAGCCGTCTGAATCTTCATTCGATTTGCCGCCGTTAACGCCGTCTCACTTCCCGAGAAGAAGAACGAGGCAAATAACAAGATGATAATCGATATAACCATAGATCCACAACCCCTTCATGTATGTCTAAATTTGTTGAATCATCTTACGTTAATACTATAGGATAAATCATCTTCAAGTAAAATACCTTGAACTGTAAGGTAGCCATATTTTTAATCTACCCTTTTACAAATAGCGCGAGTCTCAAAAACCGAATGCTTAATAGTACACTTCGTTAAAAGATGAGTTAATTTATAATAAATTTACTATTTCATTCATGAATAGGGTGTGATATCGTAACTTATGTCAGTGTGAATTGTGTGATGCATTGTGATAATGAAGTCATTATATATACATAACAGTGATTTTACTGAATATTCATATCTTATAATATTAAAAGTGCATGCGCGCACATCTCGTCTTAGCATAAATCTACAAGTATTGCACAACACATCGAAGATTTTACAGGAGGTTATATTATGAAGAAGTTACAGTTACTCGGTTCAACATTGCTTTGCTCAACGCTATTACTCACAGGTTGTCAAAGTCACGAAGACAAGGTGAAGGAGGAGAAGAAACAAGAGGCGAAGAAAAAAGCGGATAAGAAAAAACAACAAAAAATCGAAAAAGATTATCGTGAGCACGCTAAAACATTCTTTGAAGATATGTATACAGGTGCTCATCAAGTCAATATGCAACTCGATGATCATGATAGTGAAAAAAATGATTTCAAACGCCGTAAAAATGCATTGGAGAAAGATTATAAAAAATACAAAGACGGCATGGATAAATATCCGATTAAAGATAAGAAAAATAAACAAATCCATCAATTTATCACAGATATATATAAAATTGATAAAGCAAACCAAGACTACGAAGGTCAACTATACGATATTAAAGGATTAGATAATAAGATCGTTAGAAAATTACTGTGCCAAGAATATTTCTATTATGATATGGCGATGCTCATGCTTGGTGAAAAATACGAGAATCTTGAATTCGAAGATTTATTTGATAAAAGAACAGTGGACTATATTAATACAATTATTACTGATGGAGGTAATGAACCACAGAATACGCTAGCGACTTTCATCGCTCATCAAGGCGAAGACAAGCAAGCTACGAAAGCCCAAATAAAACGGCTACCAAAAATAGATTTAGATCGCTACAGTAAAATCGTTACTGAGAAAGATGATGAGACAAAGTCTGCAGATAGAACGAACAAAGCGATTGATGAGGTCAACAAACGCCTCGATAAAGATAGTCAAATCAGTCACGTTAAAGGCAGTGTCAATTCGCATTTTTATGATGTAATTAAAGCAGAGGATGAAATGTTTGAACATCAAGATGAATATAAAGAAAAATTGAAACAAGCAGAAGCGCAAGATAAATAATCTTTCCGACTTGCTACGATAATAACAATGGCTCAAACATAAAACGAAACCAAAATGATTTCAAACGAGGTAAATATCATGTACAAAAATTTCAAACTGATAGCTATTTTGTTGCTTACAACTTTAATCATTCTTACCGGCTGCGAATTACCTATTAAAAAGAAATCTGATTATCCAACAACTGCTAAAAGGTTTATAAGTCAGTTGGCTGTAAACAATCAAGACGTTCCCTCCTCTTATAAAGAGATGATAGCTATTGATAAAAAGCATCAGAAAGATCTTGAAAAATATTATAAAGAGTATAAAAACAACATTGATAAAAATGATTTAAAGAATAAAGACTATAAAAATCTTGATTATATCCTTACCGAAATCTATGAAGTCAATCACGATTTCACGAAAAATATAAATCAAATTGGTAACGTTAAAAACATAGATGAATCTACTTACATGAAACATTTAGAACAATACTTATATTTAGGTGAAATGCTAACTAGCAATATTGCTATCGAATTAGATGAATTTAATTTAGATTATGATGAAGTTTTAGGTGAAAAGCACGCATCTATGTTAGAAGATTTACTTACAAATGAAGAAATGCCAACAACTCAACTTAGATTATTTGCTTATAAGCAAGGACACGGATACGTCGTACCTAAAAACCAACGTTCTAATATATCTAAAATCGATTTAAATAAATATCAAGACTACACTACGAAAAGGCATAATAAAAAACTTTCTAAACAAAATGTTAATGAAGTAATTGATTTGATTAATAATAAACTAGATGATGATCTTCAATTCAAACATGTGGATGATGCTATGCCTGCATGTATAGTAAGTACTTTATCAGAAGAACTCAAAGCCTTAAATAAGTATGGCTAAGTACAAACCCTATTTGTCTTAGCGAATATTTATCTTAATGCTACTAAAAGATGAACAAAAAAGTTATAAAGACGAAGCGCAACTCAAAGTTATCACTAGCTTAGAGTTGCGCTTTTTAAACTTATCTTTGAGTTGTTTACAAATCTTCTCAGTCGTTACTTGCGAGCATCTTTCCTTTAAACCTTCCACTGCTCTTGATGACCTATCACTCTGGTTGATCAGAAATTTTAATCTTATCCTTCATTTCATCTAAATCTTTCGCTTTATGGTATTTATGCACGATACGCTTCGTATTAAATTTAATTCCGCCCTTATGCATATCTTCAAATTTAAACGGACTCTGACTACCAAATAAGATAATTTCTTTCTGACTGACCGCGATATATGAACGATAAGGTCCCTTATTAGGCTGAACAACATACACCTTCATATCATCTGGTGTATGTTCAATATTAGCCTTGTGAAGCTGCAATTCAGAAATCGACTTATATTTATCCTTACCTTTTAACCCTTGATATTGCAACTCATATTTCCCTCGTTTCAATTCTTTCGCCGTAATCATATAACGATCAACTCGACGTGCATGAAGCGTCATTGCAACGAGCGCTTTATCATCATAATCCGCATGACGTTGGTGACTTTTACCCTCAGACGTTGCTTGGTCGTGCTGCGATGTATGTTCCGACTGTGACTGTGATGTATGCTCCTCCGTCTTCTTAGTGTGAGAAGACGTGTCAGAATCCTCATCATTTGAATGATTGAACCCGCAACCTGACAATATCGTCACCGAAATCAGCCCACAACATACGAGTGTTCTCACTTTCATCTTCCCATCCCCTTTACTTTAAATTTCTTCTCCATCTTCATTATATTTCGTCACATTGCCATCTTCATTATATTTCGTCACATTGCCATCTTCATCAATAATATACGAACCACGCAAGTTGCCTGCTTTATCCGTATATGAGAAGCCCCAATTACCATCATCGGTCTTTTCAGGCTCTTTGAAAATGTATTTATCGGTATTTAAAGCATGGCCTTCATAGTCCTCCACTTTATCTATCACATTACTACGCGTCACTTTCGTATCACTATCTGACGAATCATTATCTTTCGCTTTGTAATGACCATAACCATCATTACCGTTCAGATTAGTGAACAACGCCGCATATTTATCAATTTGCGCTTGCGAAGGATGCTTCAGTTTATATACATCACCATTATTCAGAATGCGTTGCGATTCCTCTCTACTATAATCATCGTCCATCCAACGGCGATCTTGGAAGTGACTCGGCACATCATAAACAGTTATCGTTCCATCATTGTTATTCGTATAATGGATAATTCCTCGTGCTCGTGGGGTCGCTACGATGAGCTGCATTCCGTCTGGATAAGATGCGCTATCAACGTCATCGAACGGATTCATCTTATTACCGGAAACGTCACTGTGCATGAACTCAACAACATCAGATGGCCCAAAGACTGTCAGCCACACTTTAGCATAATATTCCGCCGTTTGCGTATTCTCTTGATGCGAAGTAGAACTTGAACTACTGCCATCTTTCTTCTTCGCGAAACGATGCACATTTTTCTTCTCATGATGTTTCTCGTTGTGATGACTCTGGTGCTTCTCGCTGTTAGTTGACTTCGAACCGTGTTGACCTTTACTATCTGAACTGTCATCATTTCCACAAGCCGCGAGCAGTAGTGATGTGACGAGGAGTCCAGATACGATACATTTTTTATTCATTCACTCATCTCTTTTCAGTAAAAGTATTATATATTCGTAGCCCAATCAAAGTATGATCCTTTGCGGTTATTATACTATATTTTCAGTAAAATGAATGTGTTTTATTAATGTTTCTTGAGTATGTAAAAAGGCCACGTTGCAAGTCTGGCAACGCGGCTAATTATTAATCTACTTTAGCAATGTTTCACTAAACTCCGACCATGCTAATGAGATTTGCTCAAATTTATGAGGATAAAGTACTTTTAAATTATCTAAATTCGAATCAGTAAATAGACTATTAGAGTTTATAGTGTAGGGTTTATGCGTCCTTACAAAACAATAATCTCGCGTGATATATCGCAGAGTAGGACACTCTATTTTACCTATACTAATATCAAATTTGGAATCGATATTCTTTTTATTTGAAACTGAAGATATTGGAAGAACGGTCAAATCTGTGTGAAAGTAATTTCTCTCTATAGCAATAATCAATATAGGACGTACTTTAAATCTTACTGATTTTGTCTTAATATCATAATAATGCATTCTAGATTTAACAACTGTATTCACTAACTTATTCGGTTGATAATTGAAAACCAAATTTCATCGTCTCCCAATCTACGTCTTCAAACTCATCGACATACATGTCATATAGATGATCATACATACGATTTGGATCAATGTCTGGATCATTAACTATGACTGGTATTGCTCCATCAGCAATATCATAGCTTTTTAAATAATAATCTGATTTTATAGTACGGCTTAAATCAGCTAAATATTCTACAGAATACATGCCATAAGTTTGAACTGTATGATCGATAATCTCTTTTGCAGAACTATCTTGACACGTACCTATTTGAGAGCCATCCTTTTCGAAGAATGAAGCTAATATTGGAATCTCCGGTTCTTTATCCCCTTTTACTAAAGAAGGGGAATACAAAGGCTTATCCGTAATTTGATAACATATAAATTCTGCTAAGAACGCAAATATTTGTAACTTAGTAGAATCGTTGCCGAACTTAACGTTATAAGTATTTTCATAAGACTTGATAAGATACTTTGCAACTGCAAAAATATTTTCCATAGTCATTATCCTTTCTTGTTGTAATGTATCGTTGATGCAACTGTTCCGTAACATCCTATCTTATTCATATAAATCTCAAATTCACTTGAAGCTTCATTTTCTACGTTTCGCCTAAACTATACTTTTCTATATCTTACACACAAAGGATAGCCCTTGTCTATATAATTTATATAAAAGCTTTAAATTGCTAGTATTGTAAAAAACGACAGAAATTTATTTCTTATTTTTAAATTTCGTAATCAAGCTTCCAATTCCTACTAGAATGAGAAGAGTGATAATCCAACTGACTATAGTAATAATAACAGTTCCTCTCTTTCATTATTTTAATATTAGAATAAAATTCATTTCATAACTTATCAAATCATAACTAACATCTTCTATAAAGCAATTTAAAAAAGCCAAATAAGCAATCATGGCTTACTTGGCTGAAGTGAATTCTAACTATTATGAACAGCTCTTTGTTTATTATTTAGCGAAAATCGTTCTTTTACCGTCAATCTCCTTATCCATACTTCCATCACCATATAAAGTATAGTAACCTACGTACTTGCCTTGTTTATCTTTAATAGTAACGCCCCATTTTCCACTTGTCGTCGGACCTTCAGGCTCACCGTAAGTATAGTGTTCAGTATCCATCTTATGACCTTCGTGTGCTTCAATCTTATCAAACACATTTTCTCGAGTAATTTCACCATTATCATCTGCTTGGTTATTATCATCGTATTGGTCGTTATCCTCATTTGAAGTCGATGAATTGTCGTTGTTATTCTGATTTTGTGTAGTTGATTGATCTGAAGATTTAATTTGTTCAGATTCGCTGATGTTAATCTTCTTCGCTACTTTATCTAAATCTTTTTCGTCTCCATATTTTTTCTCTAGATCTTTAATATTAAAAACCTTCCCTTGTTGTTTAACTTCATCGTAAGTAGCGGTGCTTTGTGAACCAAAAAGAATAATTTCTTTGTCACTCACACCAATAAGTGAAACACTATCAGGCTTAGATGGGTTAGTTTTATAAAACGTAACGTTGTCAGGAGTATTAGTAACACTACTAGAATCTTTAGTTAAAGTGAGATTAGACACAGTATTCGTATTGTTAGTGTTGCCAATTTGTGGTGCGTCATACTCACCATCTAACAATTCTTTCGCAGTAATGGAATATTTATCAGCCCCCGGTGCATACAACGCCATCGCAATATGTTGTTTTTTATCAAATTTCTGTTCTTGATGTTTTGAACTATGGGATTTTGAATCGTCATCCTTAGATTTCGATGAGTGATTTTTAGATTTTGAACCATTATCTTTATGAGATTTCTTATCTTCAGTTTTGTGAGATGTTTCCTTTTTATCGCTATGATCTTTAGAATCATCATCGCCTTGGTTACATGCACCTAATAATAATGTGCTTCCTAATATGGCACTCATTAAATATCTCTTTTTCATAAAACGGGTCTCCTTTAGATGAAAGTTTAACTTGATAACTCAAGTATACTCGTTTAGGAAGACATTATTTGTCCTTTTAACTAACGATCCTACTCATCCCCTTGCTATCCATTGAAGTATTCCTCTATCTCAATATACTAAAACCCTGATGCCTCTAGGACACCAGGGTTCGCATTCATCTTTATATGAAGTTGGATTAACCAATTGAACCTTCCATTTCGAATTTGATAAGACGATTCATTTCAACCGCATATTCCATTGGAAGTTCTTTAGTGAATGGTTCGATGAAGCCCATTACGATCATTTCAGTAGCTTCTTCTTCTGAAATACCGCGGCTCATCAAGTAGAATAATTGTTCTTCTGATACTTTAGATACTTTCGCTTCGTGTTCTAATGAGATGTTATCGTTGAACACTTCGTTGTAAGGGATTGTATCTGAAGTAGATTCGTTATCTAGGATTAATGTGTCACATTCGATGTTTGAACGTGCACCTTTCGCTTTACGTCCGAAGTGAACGATACCGCGATAGATAACTTTACCACCATTTTTAGAAATAGATTTAGAAACGATAGTTGAAGACGTATCTGGTGCTTTGTGAATCATCTTCGCACCTGCGTCTTGGACTTGTCCTTTACCTGCAAAGGCGATAGACAATGTACTACCTTTGGCACCGCGACCGTTAAGCACACAGTTTGGATATTTCATCGTTAACTTAGAACCTAAGTTACCGTCTACCCATTCCATGTTACCGTTCTCGTGAACCATTGTACGTTTAGTTACTAAGTTATAAACGTTGTTCGCCCAGTTTTGGATTGTAGTATAACGTACGTGTGCATCTTTGTGTACGATGATTTCAACTACTGCTGAGTGTAGTGAGCTTGTAGTGTAAACTGGAGCTGTACAACCTTCAACGTAGTTTACTGAAGCGCCTTCGTCAGCAATGATCAATGTACGTTCGAATTGACCCATGTTCTCAGAGTTAATACGGAAGTACGCTTGTAATGGTGTGTCTAATTTCACGTTTTTAGGAACGTAAATGAATGAGCCACCTGACCATACTGCTGAGTTTAATGCTGCGAATTTGTTGTCAGCAGCTGGTACTACTGAAGCGAAGTATTCTTTGAATAAATCTTCATGTTCTTTAAGCGCTGTATCTGTATCTTTGAAGATGATACCTTTTTCTTCTAGTTCTTTCTCCATGTTGTGGTAAACAACTTCTGATTCATATTGTGCAGATACACCTGCTAAATATTTCTGTTCTGCTTCTGGGATACCTAATTTATCAAATGTACGTTTGATTTCAGCTGGTACCTCATCCCAAGAACGTTGTGTACGTTCTGATGGTTTAACGTAATACGTGATGTCATCGAAATCAAGTTCTGATAAATCGCCACCCCATTGTGGCATTGGCATCTTGTAGAACTGTTTCAATGCTTTAAGTCGGAAGTTAAGCATCCATTCAGGTTCTTCTTTCATATTTGAAATTTCTTTAACGACATTTTCAGTTAGACCACGTTCTGATCTAAAGATAGAAACGTCTTTCTCATGGAAACCATATTGGTATTCGCCAACATCAGGTGCTTTCTTAGCCATGATAATCACTCCTTCTATATTGTATCCACGACATTTACCTTGCGAGATCTATATCGAGATGCAGTGCATCTATACTTTAATCTTGTTGTTACTTCCTAGTGTGAATGGAATATTACACATTGTCAACGGCTGTAGACCGCTAAATTTATTCTGTTTTACCTTCTTTTTCTACTGTTCCCTTTTCAAGTGCTTTCCATGCAAGAGTGGCACATTTGATTCGTGCTGGGAACTGAGAAACACCTTGTAATGCCTCGATGTCTCCCATCTCTTCAGTGATTTCGTAATCTTCACCGAGCATCATTTTAGTAAACTCTTGACTCATACGCATTGCATCTGCGAGAGATTGACCTTTGACAGCCTCAGTCATCATTGAAGCACTAGACATTGAGATTGAGCAACCCTCGCCATCAAATTTAGCATCTTTAATCACGCCATCTTCAATATCGAATGTGAGATGGATGCGATCCCCACAAGTTGGGTTATTCATATCTACAGTCATAGAGCCATCTTCTACAGTCCCTTTGTTTCGCGGGTTCTTGTAGTGATCCATGATAACTGAACGATATAACTGATCTAAATTGTTAAAATTCATATGAGAAAAACTCCTTCGTTTGCTTCAATGCGTGTACAAGTTGATCGACATCTTCTTTCGTATTATAAACGTAGAAGCTTGCGCGTGCAGTTGAAGACTGACCTAACCATTTCATCAACGGTTGAGCACAATGGTGTCCGGCACGTACGGCCACACCTTCAGTATCTACTGCTGTAGCTACGTCATGAGGGTGGATGTCTGTAAAGTTAAAAGTAATCACGCCTGCACGTCGTTCTTTCGGAGGTCCATAGATTTCAAGACCTTCAATCGCATTCATTTGATCATACGCATACTCTGTTAATTCTTTCTCATGTGCTTGAATTGCGTCAAAGCCAAGCTTTTCAAGATAACGAACAGCTTCAGCTAAGCCAATTGCTTCAGCAATAAGTGGTGTACCTGCTTCGAATTTCGTTGGTAGATCTGCCCATGACGCATCGTATTTACTTACGAAGTCGATCATGTCGCCGCCATATTCGATCGGTTCCATATCGAGCAACAAGTCTCTTTTACCATATAAGACACCGATACCTGTAGGACCGAGCATCTTGTGACCACTGAAGCTGAAGAAATCAACGTCTAAGTCTTGGACGTCGATGTCCATATGAGGTGTAGATTGCGCACCGTCAACGCTAATCACTGCATCATGTGCATGTGCAATTTCAGCAATGGCTTTCACGTCGTTAATCGTACCTAACACGTTTGAAACGTGTGTAATTGCTACGATCTTCGTACGATCAGTAATCGTATCTTCTACATCCTCAATCTTAACTTCACCTTCTGGCGTCATCGGAATAAATTTCAACTGTGCATTCTTACGCTTAGCGAGCTCTTGCCAAGGAACGATATTCGCATGGTGTTCCATTTCAGTGACTACGATTTCGTCACCTTCCTCGACATTCGCATCACCGTAGCTACGCGCCACTAAGTTAATCGCCGCTGTCGTACCACGTGTGAAGACGATTTCTTCGAAGTATTGCGCATGGATAAAACGTCTTACCGTTTCACGCGCATTCTCATAACCATCTGTCGCAAGTGCGCCTAAAGTATGCACACCACGATGCACATTGGAGTTATAACGTTGGTAGTAATCAGAAATAACATCGATGACTTGTGATGGCGTTTGACTTGTCGCACTTGTATCTAAATATGCTAAACGTTTGCCGTTCACTTGTTGATTTAATATCGGAAAGTCTTTAATAATTTCGTTCACATTTAATGTTTCGGCCATTCTATTCACAGACCTTTCTTCATAGAATCATTCATTGAACTAACGCTCACATCACCGAATCTAAGAGTGAACTTCAAAGTGAAAACTCAGCGACATATCATGACGCTTGCCATCTTGGCTTATAGTCGCTCAGTTTCACTCAGTTCAACGTTTACTTATTGACTTTAAGTTCAATTACTTCACGAAGTTGACGTTTAACGTCTTCAATTGGTAATTCACGTACAACTGGATCTAAGAAACCATGAATAACGAGACGTTCTGCTTCGTGACGTGAAATACCACGACTCATCAAGTAGTACAATTGCTCAGGGTCCACACGACCTACTGATGCTGCGTGACCTGCTTCTACATCATCTTCGTCGATGAGTAAGATTGGGTTCGCGTCACCACGTGCTTTTTCAGAAAGCATTAAGACACGTGATTCTTGGTTCGCGATAGATTTCGTACCACCATGTTTGATGTGTCCTACACCGTTAAATACTGTTGAAGCATTCTCGCGCATAACACCGTGTTTTAAAATGTAACCGTCTGTTTCTTGACCGTATTGAACAATCTTAGACGTTAAGTTCACTTTCTGACTTCCTGTGCCGACAACTACTGATTTCAATTCACTAGTTGAACGATCACCGATTAGGTTCGTAGTGTTATCGATAATTTGACTACCATTGTTCATTAAACCGAGTGCCCAGTTGATTGACGCATCTGCATCAGCGTGACCACGACGGATGATATGACTTGTAAAGCCTTCATCTAAGTAGTCTACTGAACCGTAAGTGATATTTGAATTAGCACCAGCAATCACTTCAGAAATAATGTTAACTTGATTGTCATTACCTTCTGAGTTAGATAAATAGTTCTCAACGTATGTCACTTCAGCGCTTTCTTCTGTAGCGATGATGACATGGTTGAAGAAGCTTGCTTTTTCATCGTCATGAAGTACCACGTATTGAATAGGATGTTCTACTACTACGTTTTTAGGTACATATACGAATAATCCGCCATTGATTAATGCTGTGTGTAATGCAGTGAGGCGGTGTTCGTCTACGTTTACCGCTTCAGTCATTAAATACTTTTTAACTAAATCAGGATGGTTAACGAGCGCTTCTGCTAAACCTTCCACAATTACGCCATCGTTCTTAGCTGATTCTGAAAGACGAGTGAACGCTGTTGAGTTATTGTGCTGAATCACAAGGTTCTCAGAGCGATCTACGTCGATAATACGTTTGATAGAATCAGGAAACTCTTCTAAAGTTTCGTAAGCGCCACCTGTTGTTTCAAGTTGTTGGAAAGAATCAAAGTCCCATCTCTTAATCTTAGTCTTGTCTGGTCTTGGCATTTCTAAAGTTTCTGTTAATTTCAACGCCTCTTTACGTAAATCTGTAAGCCATGAAGGTTCGTTATGGGCTTGTGAATATTCAACAAGTTGCGCTTCAGAAATGTTTAAAGTTTCAGTCGTCATACTATATTTCCTCCCATTTGATGATATTCAATTTGTCATCTCTTATAACTGATTGACTTAAGTTGAGTCTTATTCTGCAGCACCAAACTCTTCTTTAACCCATTCGTAACCTTCGTCTTCAAGACGTTTAGCAAGTTCAGGTCCACCCGTCTTAACAATCTTACCGCCATACATTACGTGTACTTGGTCTGGTGTAATGTAGTTTAATAGACGTTGATAGTGAGTGATGATAAGTGAACCAAATTCGTCACCGCGCATTTCGTTGATACCTTTAGATACAACTTTCAATGCGTCGATATCTAAACCTGAGTCGATTTCGTCAAGGATTGCAAACTTAGGTTGTAACATCATAAGTTGAAGAATTTCGTTACGTTTCTTCTCACCGCCAGAGAAACCTTCGTTAAGGTAACGTTGCGCCATATTAGGGTCGATATCTAAGAATTCCATTTCTTTATCTAATTTCTTGATGAATTGCATCAAGTTGATTTCGTCGCCTTCTTCGCGTTTCGCATTGATTGCTGATCTCATGAAGTCTGCGTTAGTCACACCAGTGATTTCTGATGGATATTGCATAGCTAAGAATAAACCAGCTTTCGCACGTTCATCTACATCTAGTTCTAATACGTTCACGCCATCTAATAATACTTCACCTTGAGTCACTTCGTATGTTGGGTGACCCATGATTGCTGAAGAAAGCGTAGATTTACCTGTACCGTTAGGTCCCATTACCGCATGAATTTCGCCAGCATTAATTGTTAAATTGACACCTTTTAAAATCTCTTTGTCCTCAATAGACACATGTAGGTCTTTAATTTCTAATGTTGATGGCATACATATTCCCTCCGTAATATATAATCTGATTTCTTGACTAGTTTATAATAATTTTAATCTGTCGTCAAAATACTAAGCCTCTGTTTCACCCATTTATTATAACGCAGTTCCAAAGCAATATAAACCATTCGGCGCCTTAATTTAAAATTATTATTAAAAAGATAGGATTTTAAAATAGAAGTGGCGAAAAGTTGACAACTGATAATAGTAAGTGAAGTGTTCTCAATAGTGTGGAGGAATTTTGTGGAAGGAGAAGGATTGATGTGTTTAAGAAATTCCTTTTACCATGCTTTCTAATTCATAAAGCTCTCTATACAAAAAACGCAGAGTCTCAAATCTGAAATTGCTAATAGCTTTCAGATTGTTAATACTCTACGTTTAATTTAACTTAATAAGCTTTCTATAAATTCATCTTTAAGTTCATATACTACTGGATTACTTTTTAATTTATTTAACTGGGGTTCAAAATTATTGATCACTCGATTTACTTTCATTCTCGAAATTCGAGTAAACTCGCTCAACTCTTTAAGTGTAATTCTCGATAGTGGGCTCCCAAATACTTTATCTTGTAAAAGTATATACAACACTCGAGCTTCAGTTTTATTTGAAACCTGATCAGCCAATTTTTGTTCAAGTATACTAAGTAAACTTATATTTTTTTGGAATTTCTCTTTAATTTGTTCTTGCCCTTCAACTAAAAGCTCTAACATATCGTTGATAAATTGAGTGAGCTCTCCTTTATTGTAGAAATGGGATGTTCTTTCGAAAGATTTATAGTATTTATTTTTATTACGGTTGACTATTGAAGAAAAAGTTAAAGCAGTAAATGGATCAGAGTGATTGTTCAAAAGATGGGCGACAAGATATCTTCCCACCCGACCGTTACCATCATAGAAAGGATGGAGATACTCAAACATATAATGGCTAGCCATAACCTTTAGTATTTCAGGTGCGTCGAAGTTGTTAATAAATGATAATATGCGCGTGAGGTATTCATAAATTTCAGGTTCATTATATTCATTACGATGTGTCCATTTTCCTTTACCTTGATTAAACACACCTATACCTTTATTTCTAAACATATGGCCATCAGGTATATCATCTTTCTTTATTTCATCAGAAACTAAATTATCAAAGATTTGTCTAATATCGCTAACATGTGTTAATTCCAATTGTTGTTCTTGCATTAATAAATATTGATTAACTAAGCCATTAAATCTCTTGTTTTTAACTTTATCGTTAAGAGCCTCCGCTATTTCTTTTCTAGTACTTTTAATATTTTCAGTTTCATTTGTACTTTGTAGTTCTTCAATTAAAAGTTGTTTAATGTAGGAGTCATTTGCGATGCCTGGTAAACTCATCGCTAGTTGATTAATCTCTTTAGATAAATTGTGAAATTGATCTAATTTTTTTAATAACCTTTTATTAATAGTAAAAAACAATGGATAACTTATATTCATGAGTTGGTTTTCATATTGTATCGGGTGCATTTCAACGTCAGTCACATACGTTGAATAATTGTGTATACGCAGCTGATACTCGTTTTCCATATTTTCCTTACCAAACATATGAAATATTGTTTTTAAATTTTTATACTCCAAATTCAACTCCTCCTTTCTCTTCTAGTTACTTTTAAATTAGTATAATTAATCGAAGTCTAAAAATAAAGCGAATATTTTAATATTAAGTTAGCCACTTTAAAAAGTACATAAATGATATGTGAATTTCATGTTATATTGAAATTATCATTTTTTATAATTATAATTTGAGTCACCTGATATTTCTTTTGAAATACTGAATGTTACCGCATACTTCCTGATATTTTAGTAAAACGAGGTACTACACATGTCAAAAAGCAAACTCATTCTTTACATATTATTAGCCATTGTAGTCTTCTTATTAATCACAGGCTACGTTATGCATAAACACAAAAAAGATAAATATATTGAAACCCAAAAAGCCAGAATAGATTTATATTTTAAGTATAACCTTAAAAATTACAACTCCTTACAAATAACTAATACATACAAAACTCCTATGGGAGGTTATTTTATATCCGGCCATATTAATAATGATAAACGTTATTATTTTGATGCTCATATTTCATCAATCGAATCATATCAATTTAATGGCAATTTAGGTTTTAATCCAAAAACTTTAGAAAAGTTATTTTATCATCCTGACCCAGCTAAGCAATTAAAACCAAATGACATTATTAAACATGAACACTTGAACAAACAAGATTATGAAGCTGAACCACCTATTATTTGGGGTTTTTAATAATCTTTAGATCTTGATAGAAAGTGATTCGAATAGCTATTAATAATCATGCATAGACCTTTAACTGCAATTTTGAATAAAGCTTTAAAGTTCCAATTAAAAGAGATTCAAAATCAGACTGGGAAGTATATAAGCGTTTACTTCTCAGTAAGTTTTATTGCAATACCTAATAGTTGAATAAAAAGAGGTGCTACTTATGTCTAAAAGAAAACTTTTCCTTTACATATCATTAGTTGTTATTGTCGCCCTTTTAATCACAGGCTACGTTATGCACAAACATAAAAAAGATAAATATATTGAGACACAAAAGGTTAGAATAGATCTGTATTTTAAACACAATCTTAAAAAATATAAATCATTACAAATAACTAAAGTAGATAAAAGCCCTATGGGAGGGTACTTTATATATGGTCACATTAATAATGATAAACGGTATTATTTTAATGCTCATATTTCACCAGTGGGCTCACATCAATATAACGGAGATTTAAGCTATAATCCAAAAACTTTAGGAAAATTATTGATACATTCAGAGGCTAAAGACGAATTAAATCCAAACGAAATTATTAAACGTGAACACTTGAATAAAGAAAATTATGAAGCTGATCCACCTATCTTCTGGGGATTTGAATCACTTAAAGAATTAACTAAATGAACGTCGCCTCCCGATTCACTCCCCCATTCAAAACGCTCCACACCTGCGATAGATGTGGAGCGTTTTTATGTCATTTCATTTGTCAAATTTCATTTTAATGAAAATACAAGGAATAGAGATTATCTCGATTAAAATCATTAGTTAAGTTAACAAAGTATTTTACCTGCCAGCTTTGTGCACTTTTAGCGGTAGTATTTAAATCTGAAATCCAACTTGGATAGACTCGCATTGCCATTTTCCCTTTACTTTTATCTGATTTAACAATATTTTTATCTTTTAAAATATCTTTGGGGAATATAAATTGACCTAATTTACCATCATCGATAATATTAATGATTAATTTATTTTCTATTGTAGTGTAATCTAAAGGAATATTCTCATTATGCTCGTTTTTGCACCAAAAAGAGACAAAATATCCTTTCTTTTTTTGTGTCTTCCTCGCTAATCTACTTTTAAAACTCGTTTTATTTATTTCAAAGGTAAAACCTTCATAATCTGAATTGAATTTATCGATTCTAAATTTATCATAAGTAAAATTACATATTTCACTTATGATAGAGCTTATTAACTCTTTCGAAATATAATCCTCCACCATTCTATTTATTCCTTTCACTAATTAGTAGTAGTAGTATTAAGCTATGCTTATGTATATAGAATTAATACACTTTAAATGAGTCTACTAAAAAATCAAAATCATCCTCTAAAGCAATATTTCTATTTTTTAATTTTGTTATATTTTGTTCTGCGGCTTCACTCGCTTCTCCCTTAAAGGCTTCGTTTAACTTTCGCCCCGCTTTATTAAATCCGTCAATTATTTCTTGAATATCCGATTTATGACTATTTAACTCTGACCTTTCTTTCTCTACCATGATTGTTGTTTCTGATCGCATTGCTTGTTTCATTTCTTCTAGTCTTTCCAATTCTTTTTGTTTCTTTTCCATCTCTTTTGAATTCATTTAACCACCCCTAAATAAATAATCCGTATACATCACTTTCTTCTAGATCTCTATTCTCAAATTCATCTACAGCATACTCTAATTTTTCTACGAATTGATTTAAGAATTTTTTATTTTCATGTATATCTAGAGTTGCTTCCTCCATAAAATGACTACTATAAAATTCTAAGTTACCAATGGAGCCACCCTGTGCCAAACTTTCCATATAATCGTCTAAATCATTCTTACTTATGTACTTATGCGAGCCACTTAATAATTCAGACTCATATTTATCTAGTATACTTTGCGCCTTTTTCTTAGTTTCCTTTTCTTGCTCCTCAATTGCTATTAAAAGATTATTATATTTATGTATACAACTACGTAAATCATCCGCAACAAAACGAATAGTGTCGGGTTGCACCTTTATTTTTTTACCTGAACCACCATCGTTACCATGTCCTTTTTTAACGGAAGATTTTGAGACATCTTTACTAACACTTTTTGATGATTCACTTGAAGATTTGGAGTCCTTTTTAGCTTTCTTCTCTTTATCTGCTTTAACTTTATTACACGTCTTTGTTATTGAGTCTTTAGTTTTAGCTACTTGACCAAAAGGATCAAAAATTGTAGAGAAAAAATCTTTCTTTTTAGAGGCGTTATTATACTTTTTAACTTCACTTTTCGACATAGGTTTTGCGTTACCTTTATTATCAAAATCATCATAAGTGCCTATAAAGTGATGTCCAATTAATGGTAAAAAGGATAAAAACCCTTCATTCTTAGGAAGAACAACAACGTCCTTTCCAATTCTCTCTCTAGAAAATGTTAGTTTATTTATTATATCGTCAGGATGACCTATATTTTTAAGTTTATTCTTATACTTTCCTTCATCAATTTTTTCTGAACATCTTTTGAATAGGTACCATTAGTATTTGGGGCAGCGAATGTCGTACCGTAATTCAAATTGCCATTCACAGTATTAAGTTCAATCATATCACTACCTAGACTGTGACCAGCTCCTTCTATTTTACTCTTATTATATTTTTTCCTTAATGCTCCCATAAGTGCAACACTTTCATCCATTTGAGTTGGAGCGGCCTTAGTAATATTAAGTTGTTTTCTATTATCATAACTACTTGTAATTGGTAATTTTTGATTTAAAGAATACTTTACTGTCGCTTTAGCAAAATTCGTAAATGTATTAAGATAATCATTATCATCAGACCAATTATTATGATTTTCCTCAATTGTTGTATGGTCTAAATTTTTATAATAATCATTAATTTTATATTTTTTGTGTTATGATGGTTTCGTACTTGAGCATCTGTGAGTAGATCCTGCGTAGACCATGGGTTTGTTCCGGCAAAAACAGGATAAATATGACTTGTATCAACCTGACCATTTCGAACTGGGGCAAAGACATAAGCTCTTAAACCATTTCTTGTGTCATCACGTTTTTCAATGACCTTAAAGTAAGTGTTTTCAAATTTAACTTCGTCGCCTATTTCATGATTACCATATGCTTCATCTGACATTTGTAGTGATATACTATCCGTTTTTCTCATATTTAACACTCCCTAAGATATCTATAAAGCGAGGTATTACATATGTCAAAAAGAAAACTTTTCCTTTACATATTGTTAGTTGTTATAGCCGTCCTTTTAATCACATGCTACTTTATGCATAAACATAAAAAAGATAAATATATTGAAACCCAAAAAGCCAGAATAGATTTGTATTTTAAACATAATCTTAAAAAATATAAATCATTACAAATAACTAAAGTAGATAAAACTCCTATGGGAGGGTATTTTATATATGGTCACATTAATAATGATAAACGGTATTATTTTAATGCTCATATTTCACCGGTGGGCTCACATCAATATAACGGAGATTTAGGCTATAATCCTAAAACTCTTAAAAAATTATTTTGTAATCCTGATCCAACTAAACATATAAACCCAAACGAAATCATCAAACGTGAACATTTGAACAAACAGGATTATGAAGCTGACCCGCCTATCATTTGGGGCTTTTAATTATTTAAAGCAAATAAGCATAAATAATCAGTGAATCTATTTTAACTACACCGATACTTTTAACACCTGAGTTAAATGAAAGACAAATATTAGATTGGGAGGTAAACAGAGGTTTACTTCTCGGTCTTTTATTTAAGCACCTAGTAAGTTGGTAAAGCGAGGCACTAATTATGAAGAACAGAAAAATATTACTTTATATATCATTAATTGTTATCGTCGTCCTTATAATCACAGGCTACGTTATGCATAAACATAAAAAAGATAAATATATTGAGACACAAAAGGCTAGAATAGATCTGTATTTTAAGCATAATCTTAAAAATTACAAGTCCTTACAAATAACTAAAGTAGATAAAAACCCTATGGGAGGGTATTTTATATATGGTCACATCAATAATGATAAGCGATATTACTTTAATGCTAGCATCTCATCAGTCGGATCACATCAATATAAGGGTAATTTAAGCTACAGTCCTAAGACTTTAGGAAAATTATTTTATCACTCTAATCCTAAAGACAAAATAAAACCAGATGAAATTATTGAACGTGAACACTTGAATAAAGAAGATTATCAAGCTGATCCGCCTATCATATGGGGTTTTCAATCTATGAAATAATTAGATAAACAAATCTTTGCAAAGTTAGATGAACGTCGCCTCCCGATTCATTCCCCTATTCAAAACGCTCCACACCTGCGATAGATGTGGAGCGTTTTTATATCATTTAATTACTCAGCTGGCACGACTGCACCATCATATTTCTTATTGATATAATCTTTAACTTCTTTAGATTGTAAAGCTTTTACGAGTTCTTGCACTTTTTTATCGTCTTTGTGCCCTTTTTGAACTGCAATTAAGTTTGCATAAGGGTTGTTTTCTGCTTTTTCTAAAGCAATTGAATCTTTTTTCGGACTTAATTTTTGGTCAATCGCAAAGTTAGAGTTAATGATGACTGCGTCTGCATCTTGATTTTGATAAATTTTAGGAAGATACTCTGCCGCTTGTTGATGGTTGAATTTTAAGTCTTTCTTATTTTCAGTAATATCTTTGAAAGTTGCATCTTGGATTTTAACGCCATCTTTCAATTTTATCAGTCCTTCGTCAACGAAGAATTTCAAGAATCGACCTTGTTCCGCTGGGTTGTTTGAAACGTAGATTGTGGCACCCTTAGGTAACTCTTTTAAGCTTTTATACTTTTTAGAGTACACAGCCATAGGTTCTAAGTGCACGTTACCTGCTGATTCGATTTTATACCCTTTATCTTTACTTTCTTTATTTAAGTATGGTGTATGTTGGAAGAAGTTCGCATCAATTTCGCCCTTATCCAATAGCTTATTCGGAGTTGTATAGTCATTAATTTCTTTAACTTTGAGTTTATAGCCCTTTTTCTCTAAAATCGGTTGTGCTTTTTTAAGAATTTCAGCATGCGGCGCTGGTGATGCACCTACTGTAATTGTTTTGTCGTCTGACTTCCCACACGCAGCAAGCGCAAGCGTTAATACTGCAATCAATGTAAATGTTAATAGTTTTTTCATGTTGATTTCCCCTTTTTATATTATCTTTTATCAATTCTGTTAGTGAAAAAGTCACCGATATATTGAATGATAAATACTATGATTAAAATAAATACTGTTGAGACGAGAATGACATCGTTCTGATTTCGCGTAAAACCTGTGAGATAAGCTAAGTTACCTAGTCCGCCAGCACCGATAACTCCAGCAATCGCTGTGGAACCGACGAGTGCAATCGCCGTCACCGTGATACCAGATACCAACGCTGGCATCGCTTCCGGTAACAGCACTTTACGTATGACTGTCGTTGTACTCGCACCCATTGACCAAGCCGCTTCGATAACCCCTTTGTCAATCTCTTTAAAAGCAATCTCAACAAGTCGTGCGTAGAAAGGTGCCGCACCAATTATCAGCGCTGGCAATGCACCAGTAGGACCACTGATTGTGCCTAATACCAAACTTGTAAATGGTATTAAGATCAGAATGAGTATGATAAACGGTATCGCTCGGAACAAGTTAACAATAAACGAGATTACACTATAAAATACACGCGCCAATGGCGATTTACTTCTAGCTGAAATAAAGAGCAACACCCCAAGTACCAAGCCAAAAATAAATGCAAAGATAGTTGAAACAATTGTCATATAGAGCGTTTCGTAAGTTGCTACCCATACTTCTGACCAGTCGACATTCGGCATCGTAATCATTTCGTGGAGAATTTCATTAAGTGACTTACCCATGTCGAATCACCTCCACTGCTACATGTTGTCGACTTAAGCCATCTTTGAATTGTTCAAATTGCTCATCCGAGACTTCTGTAAGGTGCAAGACAAGATAACCGAGCGCACCTGATTTCGTCTGTTTCACGCTACCTTCAAGAATATTGATATCAATATCCAATGTGCGTGTAATATAGGACACGATAGGTTCTGTCGTATTATCACCTGTAAAGTTTAAGCGAACGACGTAATCATCCGGAGCAATATGTATATATCGATCCACGGATTCATCGATTTCATCGCTCAAGTCGTCTTTTACAAATCTGCGTGTGACTGCATGTTGCGGATTCTCAAAGACTTCAGTGACTTTACCTTGTTCGATAACTTTACCATCTTCCATTACAGCCACCTCATCACACACACGACGAATGACCTGCATCTCGTGTGTGATAATCACGATAGTCAGATTTCTCTTCTTCTTGATTTCTAATAACAAATCAAGAATTTCATCTGTCGTTTGCGGATCAAGCGCACTCGTCGCCTCGTCACACAACAGTACTGACGGCTCATTAGCTAACGCACGAGCAATCCCCACACGCTGTTTCTGTCCTCCAGATAGTTCTGATGGATAGGCATTCCCTCTGCCTTCCAATCCCACAAGTTCGACAAGCTCACGTGCATGATAACGGGCTTGTACTTTGCCCATTCCTGCTATTTCAAGAGGAAACATAATATTCTCTATTACCGTACGTGACCATAATAAGTTGAAATGTTGGAAGACCATGCTGACATCTTGACGTTTACGTCGTAACATTGTCTTTGATAGCTGCCCCATATTATCTCCATCGATAATCACGTCGCCCGATGTAGGTGTCTCTAAGTAATTGAGTAAGCGCACGAGTGTACTTTTACCTGCACCTGAGAAACCAATGACGCCAAAGATCGTACCGGATGGAATCGTCAAATCAACGTGATCGACCGCAGTAACATCGTGTTTCTTAGTCTTATACCGCTTCACGAGCTGTTTAATTTCAATCACTGTAGTCCCTCCTCTAATATTCTTAATGATGTAGATTAATGTTGCGTTGCTAGTTATCATCGTTGTTTCAATGGACTACTTCTTTAAGTTAGTAAAATGAGTTCGTTCAAGCCTGCCACTTAAAAATAAGTTAGATATTTCAAATTATTAAAAATATTGTGTTATTTATTAAGCGCGTTATCTGTTATCTCAATGACCACTCATCTTTAACAACTCAAAGGAGTGTAGAATGTTAGCCAATAAAAAAACTTTCTCTTATAAGATAAAAAGAGAAAGCATCCTACCTTCTCTCATCTTCAAAAGCCGTTAAGCTTTATGTGAATTGGCACCATTTCTGTAACAGACGGTTGCCGGGTTTCGTAGGGCACATCCCTCCACCACTCTTGATAAGAGCAATCGCAATATTAAGTTGTATTAATCCTACCACTATTCACAATCCCCGTCAACTACTATTTTAAATTTTCTAACAAGTACGGAACAGATTGGAAAGCGTATATGCGTTTAAGTTCTTGATCTTTTGACATAATCAATAATACAGGAACAGATTGAATTTCAAATTCTTGAGCGAAATCCGGATGCAAATTCAAATCAATCTTCGTTATCGGTAGCTGTACCATCTCATTCGCCACATCTAGCATTCGTTCTGATACTTTACACGTACCACATGTAGGTGTGTAGCCGAATATGAGATGTTTATCTTGATGAACATTTTGTTTCGGATCGATGATTTCTTCTTTCTTCTGTATCATGTTAATAAACTTACCCTTTCAAACATTTGATCTATTTCTTCTTGTATCGTTTCATCTTCGTCTTTCACATCAAAACCATGACGTTCCAACACACGCGCTAAATAATCTTTCGGACAACGCGCCACTTCACGATATTGACGGTCTATATAAATATGGTGACTTTCACTTAAATAATGTTTAAACCAACTTCTGATCTTGCGTCCTTCATCATCTGCGTCCGCTAAGACGTAAATCGTTTGCCCTTCGTAGTCGTCAATAATTTGATCGACTTTATCTATACTCATTGTTCCATGTGTACAAATAATATGCAGAGGTTCATCGATGACTTCCTGCACACGCTGCTTGTCCGTCTTGCCTTCTACAATCATCACTTTGTTTACTACAGCCACATCGGTCACCTTCTTTAACAATGTTTGGGAAACGCTACTTAGTTTTTAACATATCTTGCGCAAAGTAAACATTATTACAGCTCATGACACTTACGAGTGAGACAGTTATAGAAAAAGAGTAGAACGTCATCCACCATTCTCTCAAGAATTTGAATCGACATTCTACTCTAACCTCTACTCATTGAGTTGTTGCCCACACTAAATCGTTGAACATCAGCAAAGATACAATATCATATGCGTAAAACATAATTCTACATCCAAGTTCAACTCAAGACGCAACAACTTAACATAGTTACTTTATAAGTAATTATGTACGTAACTCAACTTTCGTCGTATTATTCACCAATCATTTCTGAATAGTCGTCAGCTGACATTAAGTCGTCTAATTGGCTTTCATCGCTGATTTCAACTTTAACCATCCAAGCTTTTTCGTATGGAGATTCATTAACGAATTCTGGGCTGTCTTCTAACTCGTCATTTGTTTCTGTCACTTTACCAGCAACTGGTGCGTATAATTCTGAAACTGTCTTAACAGATTCAACACTACCAAATGTGTCGCCTACTTCAATTTCGTCATCGACTTCTGGTAACTCAACAAAGACGATATCTCCTAATTCGTTTTGTGCATATTCAGTAATACCAATAGTAACTGTGTTTCCTTCAACCTTTACCCATTCATGGTCTTTAGAATACTTTAATTCACTCGGTACTGCCACGAGATCCCCTCCTATAAACTTTATTGTACATATTTATGATGCCATATAGATGCTTCACAAGCAAGATTTTCTATTAATCTTGTGAATATTTCCAAGGGCATGACATCGCATGAGATAAACAATGAGACGCATGGTTATCGTCTCGGAAAGCGATTTCAAATCATCGTTTAATTATCGCTATTAGATTAACGATTAGTTAACCCATACATCTTGATATTGTTGTTCGTTAAATCCAACTGTGACTTTATCGTCCATGACTGCGAGCGGACGTTTAATCAGCATGCCGTCTGATGCTAACAGCTCAAGCTTCTCGTCATAAGACAAGTCCTGTAATTTATCTTTCAAATTAAGTTCACGGTATTTCGCACCGTGCGTGTTAAAGAATTTATTGACATCTAGATCTGATGATTCCACAATTTCTTTGAGTTCAGAATATGTAGGTGTATGTTGTACAATATCAATAGGTTCGAAACTTACGCCATAATCCTGTAAGAACTTTGCAGCTTTTTTACAAGTTGTACAGTTTGAGTATTGGTAAAATCTAATCATGTATGAACCTCCTATTTTTATAATCTTTATTCCAATATATCAAATTTAAATGAGAAATGCTTTAATTTATAAGCCTAATTTTTTCTTTATAACCTCGATTCAGTTATAATATAATCACGATTTCAAGTAAAAGGAGAGCATAGACATGAAAGCAATTCATTCTACAGATGCATTTAACCAAGCGATTAATAGTGACAATCCTGTCATCGTGAAATTCGAGGCAGATTGGTGCCCAGATTGTAAAGCAATGGATATGTGGATTGACCCTATCGTTGAGAAATACAACGATTACGAATGGTACGTCGTTAACCGTGACGAACTAGAAGATGTAGTTACTGCTAACGATGTCATGGGTATCCCTAGCATTCTCGTGTTTAAAAACGGTGAGAAGTTAAGTCACTTACATTCAGCGAATGCGAAATCTCCAGAACAAGTTGAAGATTTCTTAGCTGACACATTTAAATAAAATGTGTATCACATATATCTTTACCTAAAGTGACACAATATAAACAATGGCGAGTGAAAGAATGGGCTAACGCCCACTTTCACTCGCCATTTTATGATATCGATTAATATTCAGTGATTAAGTTCTTCATACGACGTTTACGGTGTGACACTCTGTCTTCCATGTCAGTAAGATAAAGGAAACCAACTAAATCTTCGCTGTCTTTCACACCTAATGTGTCTCTCACTTCAGGCATAAAAATGTACTGTGGAGACTTCCAGCAAGTACCAATACCCGCTTCATGAAGCAATAACATTAAGTTTTGAGCGAAAGCACCAAACGCCATATAGTTCTCTAAATTCTGTTTTTGACGTGGATCTTTCTGAACGATTAATGCGAGCATACCACCTAAGTTAGTCACATTATCATAGTGATCTTTCTTCTTGTCATCGTCGCCTTTAAATGCATATTGACCAATATCTTGACTCATTTGACCGAGTCGATCTTTCGAAATATGCACAACTC
The DNA here is from genome assembly GCF_026659735.1 of Staphylococcus pettenkoferi. Lineage (GTDB taxonomy): Bacteria > Bacillota > Bacilli > Staphylococcales > Staphylococcaceae > Staphylococcus. Next base: position 44,025 of record NZ_JANSKK010000017.1, read on the forward strand.
TCCAAGGCTCTCTCATCTTATGGTTAGGTGCGTCTGTCGCACGTTCAATCGCTTGATATAAAGCATCGTCATCTATATGCATGTCACGTTTAAATTTCTTTCTACTTCTTCTATTTGCAATAGCTTCTTGTAGTTCCATAATTGATCGCCCTTCCGTAAGTGATAATCTTTTTCAATTATAGTGCAAGATATTTTTATTTTCAACTTAACAATAGTCTCTCAGTGCACGTCTTAAATCTTTGACCTGAACTTGGCCAGGTGCTTGCGGTGCTTCTAAACAACCGTAAGAAATACTTCCGCCAAATACACCCGTTGCTAAACGCGAAACTTTACCTAAGTCGCCCATCGCGATGCCTATCACTTGTTCAGACACAGTCGTACTCGTTTGATGCATCGCCGACATAAGGGTTAACACATCTTCTGGAGTTCGAGGCATCACTGCCACTTTAAGCATATCTCCGCCACACTGATGCATTTTATAATACAGGAAGCGTAACGTCTCAAGATTCGGTGTTTCAGTAAAGTTGTGATGCGAAATAATGACTTTCACTCGTTGATTATGCGCTTCATTCACCAATGCCTGAACGTCTTGCGGAGAAGCATGCTCGTCAAACTCAATATCAATATAGTTTGGTTGTTGCTTAGCAATTGCACGGATAATCTGACCGTATTCTGTCTCTGATGCGTTACCCTTTCCACCTTGATGCGACGTTCGATAGGTAACGAGAATTTCTTTACCCGGCACTACATCACGCAACGTCTCAATGATTCGCTTGTACACTTCTACATCAAATTCCGGCCACTGATCGATACGCAACTCTACGATATCAAAGTCAGCTTGATAATGTTGTAATTGTTGAATCATCTTCGAATCAAGTTGATAGTCAGGTGCTATCGTTACAGCAATTTGAACTTCTTGCATAGAGCCACGTCCTTATCATTGGAATTACGCTTATTATAACGTATCTACGTTTGTACACCAACGCGTAAATTTGTCGTCGCAACTGTGGTTAGAGCTTTGCTTATTTTAAAAAATTGAGAGAACAGAAGCGTTTACTATACTTAGGCGTTTGCTTATTTTAAAAAAGTTGAGCGAACAGAGGGCTTCTCTAACGCTTATGTGAATCGATCAATGATTAACAATGGAACATTCAGGGTAGAAGATAACTATAATCAATTGAGGAGGTTATACAACATGGCAGTTAAATACGAAACAAAAGCAACAAACACTGGTGGACGTAACGGACACGTTCAAACAGATGATAAAGCAATAGATGTAGCGGTAATTCCTCCAGATCAAGCAGATGCTGAAAAAGGTACAAATCCTGAACAATTATTCGCAGCAGGTTATGCTTCATGCTTTAATGGTGCATTCGATTTAATCTTGAAACAAAACAAAGTGAGAGATGCGAAACCAGAAGTAACATTAACAGTACGTCTAGGAGATGATCCAGATGCTGAAAGTCCTAAATTAGGCGTAGACATTGATGCGAAAGTTAAGAATGTCTTATCACAAGAAGACGCTGAAAAATATTTACAAGAAGCACATGACTTCTGCCCATATTCTAAAGCAACACGCGGTAATATCGACGTAAACTTAAACGTGACAGTAGAAGACTAATCGTTTAGAACGTTAATACCCTGTTCTTCACCTTACAAAGGGAAGAACAGGGCTTTTTCATTTCATCATCTTATGCTGGTTGTCTTGATGCACAATCTTACCGTTTATTCGTCTTCTTCTTTCCGAGAAAGAATACTTAAACTCACACATAAGATTGTAAACGCAATAAGGACAAGCAGTATAAGCGAAACAATAATCATCATTAGTGCTTCCACTATACGCGCACCCCTCTTTAATATGTGAGCAACCTTTCTCATTATAGCATACTTCATTTTAAGTTAGACTCGCCCATTCAGAGTCTTTTACCACTACAATAAGTGTTAATAGTCGACGTTGATTTGTCATATAAGTTAATCTTAAAGTAAATGGATTCTTATTTTAAAAGTACATTTTTTCGATTATGTTACAAATTAACATTGCTACGCTAAATAAGTTGAATTATTATTAAACGTAGATACAATAGAGTTTAACACTAGATTTATTTCTTGTGAGGCGAGAACAATGAGTACGATTCATGAACTAAACCTTAATGATTTAGCTGACTATCAGCGCTTAGTTACTGAAGCAATACATAATGAACATTTCGTATATGCGTGGGGGTTGTACGACGAGTCACACATTCCTCCCGACTATCTTGACCATCTACTTTCTCAAGATAGCCCAGTAGAAAAGGTCATTGGCCTGCACGTGGACGATGAGCTTGTAGGTGTAGCAACACTCATCAATTCTCATGTCTATGGTTTAAGACATAAAGCTATCTTGCAGAATATGTGTGTAAAAATGATTGATCACTACGCGTCCCAAGAACTTGCAGATGATTTAATGAAGTACATCATTCAATACTGCCAAGAGAGAGACATTGAAATTCTGATGACTTCGATTGCCTCAAATAATATCAGCGCTAAAATTTTCTATAGAAATTATAATTTTGAAACGTTAGGCGTCGAAAAACATGCGCGTAAACTTGGTACACGTTATATTGATGAACACTGGCTAGTGAGTGATATTAAAAAGTAATATTATATAATTTAGCTTTACTTAAATTATAAAGTATAACGTTCCTTGCAATTAAGCGAGCGAAACCTTATGATTTGAGTATATTTAAACGTGCAGATTATGAGAAATACGAGCACAGAGAGGACAACATTATGACGAACAAGACCACAATCTTTTCTTTATTTCTATCCTTATTAGCCCTTGTTTTTCCATTTTTAATCTTTGATGAAATCGTGACGACGCCGTTTCAAATTATCATGGCAATATTGATATTAATTGCGATTTTTGCCATTAACTTTTATAGCGCACTGCGCGGAGACAGAGCGATTAATGTCTTTGCAGCTATCGTCACATTAATCACTCTATTCTTATTTACTATTCCTTTGTGGCGTTACATTTTCTAGTTTTTTTACAAAGAGAAATTACCTATCGCAATAGGCACTTTCTCGATATTAAAGTGCCGGAAAATTATTAATACTCACAACATAAATGTCCGTCACTGTTTAATACATTTATCAATGGGTATAACTAATTGACTAAGTCACAATTCCGAGGAGTGTAAATTAAGAATGAGAGAAGAAAAATGTTGTTACGTCAACCCTGAGAAAGTATCTCTCGATTGGGAATGCTTAGTCGTTAGCAGACGTGACATGATCTTAGATGGTTTACCTAACGAGCTCATTAATGCTTGGATGAACCGTCATTTACTCGAACCTTTTTCTATCCGTAATAATGAAATTAACTTTAAAACGCAAGATATCCGACATGCACTCGAAGTACAGAACTGGTATTACGAGTAATTGTTAAGCACAATTAATATCATCATAAATACTAATCGCACGTTTGGCATATTCTAACATATCACGCTCTACATATTTCGCACTAAAGTAGTTAAATAGCGAATGTGCACAAGTTTCATCTATAGGAAAGTCACTATCCGTGTGGACGTGATGTGCGATATAACCTAATGGGGTATCATCTTCCAGAAATCTATAAATAAATTCATAAAATGTCATAGTCATGCCCCTTTCTTGTACAAAGAATCTACTAGTGTATATTTATCTTATCATCTATCATATCAGAGTTTCTGAAATTGTCTATACGAGAAAGAGCGAGCTTACTTGGAGGAAATGCGCTACCCCTATTCATGATGCACTTATGAAGTCTTTTAAAATTTTGTGAATATTTCGTTAAATTTAGTTTTACTTTAGTTATTTGGTTAAAATGAATGACAGAATTTAATTATTCAACTTAAAAAGCACGTCTTCCCTAACTATGCACTGACATAATTAAGGAAGACGTGTATTTGTATCACTACATATTTTAAAAGTCGTCTAAACTAAAACATTACCGTGTTCATCTGCAGGTTTAAGTAACGTAATAATAGCGCCAATAATCGCTAGGATGTGTGGCACTCCTGTCCAGAAGAATACTGCGAAAAGTAAGCCAACTACAGGTTTACCTGCGTAGAATTTATGAATTCCAAACGTACCTAATAACACAGCAAGTAAAATATAAAGCCATTTGTTTACTTCGTTCATCTTTCGCACCTCTTTTATATCTTTATTATACTTTTAGTATACACGCCTTTTATCTTTACCACCACGGACTTAAGACCTATATTTATGACCTACTTTCCGAGGATAGATCATCAGTTAGTAAGCATACTCATCTTTTACAAAAGCCAAAAATATTCATGAAACTGCCACATCTCATATAAGTGTCGACTCTATTGTGAAGAACGATTAAGTGGTACAATGTATTAATGTATTTCAAGTTACGTTACGTAGAATGAGTTGGAGGTGGAAATATGTCCATTCACTATATATTTTTACTCACTGTATCAATTATCTTCCTTATTGCAGGAATTATCACTTTGTCATTATATAAAGCTAAACGTAGTCAAGAATCGAAAGAATCTCTCTTAGGCATCACCGTTATGTTATTCATCTTCGGTGTTGTCGGCACACTGTTCGCATTAATCTTCGGCTGGCTCATTTAACAAGCTGACATCATGGTTAATGATTAGGAGGCACGCACTATGCAATTACGTTTCTATCCTGATTGGAAAGTGGATAATCAAAGTAACAAACAGATAGCAATTCAAGAAGACGATACTTCAGTATCTGTTATTAGTCCGATTAATAATTACGCGTTTGGCATCTTAGCTGAAGCACATTTCGTCGTGCAGAATCAGCAAATTATCGATGTCAATATCGAACATCATAGTGAAGAGATAGAAATGACAGCAAATCAAGAAAATCATATTATTATGATCAGAGATATAACATAACTCTAGCGTATAAAAATTTTAACAGTTAAGATTCCTAACTGTTAGTCCACTTTCTTGTAAAGCGCACTTAAGCACTCTAACTGTCGATGTAAGAAATATTCAACTACGCCAGGTTATCTCGCGTTACACTTTAGTTAAGATAAAACAAAGGAGGTAATTCAAATGGCAGTAGCAAACATCATCGGTGGTATCATCAAATTAATCAAAACTTTAGTTGACACTTTCGCTAAAAAATAATTTGATACCTTAATACTTAGCACCCCTTCAATTCAAGGGGTGTTTTTTCTGCTAACAGAGTGGAAGGCTTTGTTAGCAGTTTTTTCGCATATAAAGCGTTTGGGACATAAATTAGAGGCAGCGACCATCTCATAATTTATTTTTATATAATGTCCCAGACTCACATAAAAAGACCCCTAATTAAAGGGGCCTTATACTATAACGGGAGTAATGAATCTTCTACATGCTCCGGGGCATGTAGAAAATTCATCTCCGTTATTTTCACATGCCCTAGAGCATGCAAAGCAATTATAAGATTTGCTTTCTTAAATTGCAAATACTTTTAAAAACACAAAGAATTTATTCTCAACCCGAATTGCAAACCGAATCGAATTACAGTTACGCAGAAAAATCAAACAGCTTGGAAAAGATATTTAAGAAATTGGAGCACCCTAACTATTGAAATATTTGCCCTAACTTAAATAAAATCCATGAAAAACGGGTAAAATAGAATTAAGGTATCTATTTCAAATTTCAAAGGTGCACGTAAACATCATCAATTTAAATAGAGAACTTCCTTACATCATCACGTAAAGGAGGATGTTTATGATTTATGTAGCTATTATTATTACTATTCTAGGTATTATCTTTCTCAGTATGAGTAAGACGAAACCGAAATCACGTCAGTCCTTTCTTAGTTTAGGTGTCGTGTGCCTCATCATAGGCATCGTATCTTTAATCGGTCTACTCATTAATAAGATCGTCACAGGCGCATAAAGACTTATCTAGCAGTTTCTTACACGCAAGAGGATGAGTCTACGGATTGAGATTTATAGCATTCACTTTGCATATTAATCTCAATCCTTTTTTATTAACTTATCTAGATATGATTTGGTTTTACAAATATTTAACTTTCATTTAACATATATAATTACTTAATCTGATGTTAATACATTTAAGTTAAAATAATTATCAATATATTAGGAGACGTTATGAAAGAAAGATCATTTTCAAAACCTTTATATATATTTCTAACCTGTGTGGTATTATTTGGTTTATTACTCACAGTCGTCTTTATTTACGCTTCACAACACAAGGCGAATTCCAGTTCTGATAAATATAAAAACTTTAAAGAACTAAAGAAAGATACGCGTGAGGGTAAGGATTGGAAGATTTCTTCTAAAAATACTTCTAGTGATACCATTGTTACCGCAATTCATGGTGGTGGCATTGAACCTGGCACGTCTGAAGTTGCGAAACAGATTTCTAAAAAAGGCGATTATAAATTATACGCTTTCGAAGCATTAATGAAATCAGGAAATCAAGACTTACACATTACTTCTACACACTTCGACGAACCCACCCTACTGAAATTAATGAAGAAAAGCAATCACGCGGTCTCTATTCACGGAATGGGTGAAAGTAAGTCCGTCGTCTATATCGGAGGTAAAGATTTAAAGTTACGTAATGCGATTAGAGATAACTTGAAAGATGCAGGCTTTAAAGTCGAAGAAAGTCCTGATTATTTAGAAGGCGATTCAAGTCAGAATGTCACTAATAAGAATGATGGGAATGCAGGCGTTCAGCTCGAACTTTCTTATGGCTTACGTAAAACGTTCTTTAAACATGGTGATTTCGACCGTAATTCCCGTGAACAAACTTCTAACTATCGTCATAATCTATATCAATTCTCTGAAGCCGTAAGTAACGGTATTAAAGATGCGAAACAGAAGTAGAATAAATCAATATATGCTACCCAACCCGTAGATGACTAATGAAAGCATCTGCGGGTTCATTTTTCGCTAAGAAGATAATCCTTCAAACATCCTCGTAGCTAGCGCTCATTTTATCTAAAATGCAGTAAGGATCGATCCACCAATGATTACCAGCCTCACTCTCACCAGCAAAAAAGCTGAGCCACCCACACCAAAGTGAGCGCTCAGCCTTAAATAACAGTTCAGAAGTGATTTCAATTTAACAGTTCAGAAGTTTAATGAAGTAAGAACTGAAATTAGCTCGATTAATCCGTAACAGGATCTCCAATTAGAACATTAACCACGTGGCCGTCTTCAACGTTAAACTGAATTGGATATCGACCTTTATCGTAGTAATATAAACCGTCATCCGGTGTGCTACCACTGTGATAAAGCTGACCTAAATCCTGGCCGTACGCTGCTTTCAATTGTTCAACTGTCACTGATGTGTCCGTTACATTAAAGCTTACACTGCGCGCAGACTTACCCTCCCCTACAGTTTGGATCACTTGATCATGTACTTTGTGTTGGTGGTAATCCGGCGTACTCATGTGCGTTGTCATATAGTAACCATTGAACATCATGCCGCCCCCATTTAAACCTTCAATAAATTGAGGACTTGTAAGAAAGCTTGCATCGTCACCTGCATTTCCTTCAAGCACGAATTTGGCTTGCGTTGCAGATGGTGTCGTCTCTGCGTGTGCGTCTGTTGCGTTAACTGCTACTGTTCCTAAACTTAGTGTCGCAATCGTAGATGCAGCTACCATTGCTTTCGTTAATTTCTTCATGAAATCACTCCTTTAATTTTGAAATAACATTATCAAATGTCATTACACTTTTATTATATAATCATTCAAATTTTTAATAAATATTTTTAACAAAATTTTACCATTTCTTATTATAATCTTAACATTTCTAAATATTCTAGCTCATTTTATCTCAGTCTATAAAAATAGAAAATTGCGTATTGCTAATGTTGTAAAATTCAGATAATATATATTTAATTATGATTATAGAAAGGAGAAGTCGGTTGAGATGACACACTCACCTATCATGAGAACAGCGTTTATACATACGACTCCGATACTCGCTGGATTTAGTTTCCTAGGTATCGCTTACGGAATTTATATGCATTCCCTTGGCTTCGCACCTATCTTCGCTATTGTGATGAGTGCGACGATCTTTGCTGGATCTATGGAGTTTGTGGCAGGAAGTTTGCTCGTGGCTTCTTTCAGTCCGTTCAGCGCTCTAATTCTGACGCTGATGATCAACGCACGTCATCTGTTCTACGGCATTTCTATGCTAGAAGAATTTAAAAATATGGGTAAAAAGAAATATTATCTCATCTTTGGTATGTGTGACGAGACCTTCGTTATTAATAAAACAGCGCAAGTTCCTAGTCATATTGATAAAGGTTGGTTTATGTTCTACGTCACTTTATTTAATCACTGTTACTGGGTATTTGGCGCTACGATTGGTAGTATCGCTGCGGATTACATACACTTTAATACGCATGGACTTGATTTCGTGATGACAGCACTCTTCGTTGTGATCTTCCTGGATAATTGGCTAAAGGAATCCAGTCATCTTACTTCTATTATAGGCATCGGAGTATCATTATTATGCCTCATCATCTTTGGGCCTAAAGCCTTTATCTTACCAGCCATGATTGCGATGCTTGTCATCTTTATCTTTATGATAAAGCCGATTGAAAGAAAGGTAGGGACTACGTCATGACTTTATTTCAACAAATAATCACGATTGCTTTAGTTGTCCTAGGCACGATGATTACGCGTTTCCTACCCTTTTATATCTTTTCACCAAACAAGCCCACACCTTCTTTCGTGCGATATTTAGGCAAAGCCTTACCCGCTGCTGTCTTTGGGCTGCTCGTCGTTTATTCGTTCAAGGACGTCAATGTCTTGAAGTATAGCTTTGGCTTGCCCGAACTCATCGCAACGGTTGTGATTATAGGTTTGCATTTGGTTAAAAGAAGTATGTTGCTATCCATCGCTGGCGGAACGATTGTTTACATGCTGCTCGTTCAATTTGTCTTTTAGTTGAGGTAAAATGTTAGGAGTAATTTTACCTAGTCTAAAATATGATAAAATTATGCAACGAAAATAAATTTTAGAAAAATCTGCAATCTATCTATACAATAGATTCATTTTATTATAATATATATCATTATAGCCTGAGATATAGATAAGAACGGCAAATGACTATCAAAGAGGAGACATGATTATGAAGAAAACAGCAGGAATCTTATTAGCAAGCGCCCTATTACTCGGAGCTTGTGGCACAAGCGAGAAAGAACAACATGAAAAATATCAAAAGGCATTACGTACATTCGTAGATAAGGATATGGATAACTTCGAAAAATTCCAAAAGGACACAAGAACGCTAAAAAATTCAGAATTAGTTGAAGAACTATCTAAAACACGTAAATCTTTTGAAAAAGATCGAGATGAATTTGATAAATCTACAAAAAATATAGAAGGTACCAAAGACCAAGAGAAATTAGCTAAAAACTTTAGAAACCTCAATAAAGAAACTGATAAAATGCTTAAAAGCATGAAGAATAAAACACAGGAACTTTCTGATGGTGACTTAACAGAACCAGAATACAGTAGAGAGATCATTGATATAACTAAAGATTACCAAGAGAAAGCTAAGCCTAAAGACGAAAATAAAATCGATAGTAAGAGTGTTAAGAAAATTCTAGGCGATGACGTTTATAAAAAAGCGGAAGATCTCGTTGATGAGTCTGAAAAATAAGAGACGCTAACGTAAAATATAATTCGTACTGTAAGCTCATATTACGATAACAATAAAGTTATTGTAGTATGAGCTTAATTTCATCTTATTTTGCTCTAACTTTCTCCATACTTCCATTTCTTTCCCAAATATTTTTTTACAAATTCATCTAAAACTCTTCTTAACTTTATGTTATTCTACTAATTGTTGTGCGAGTAAAATAAATACATAGTTTTTCAGTTATTTTTTCTAATTCCTAAAAATAAGTTTCAACTCTTACATTTTATTCTTACAACATATTACAAACATCTTTAGGGGGAATTTCCATTGAGAAAATCTATTTCTGTCGTGTTAGCAAGTGCCCTACTACTTGGTGCTTGTGGTAACGATACGCATGATAAACATACCGATAACAAGGAGCATAATAAGACTTCTACGTCGGATAAGAAGAAAGATAAAAAACAGGATAAGAAAGAAGATCATAAAGAATATCTTGATGATTTAAGGTATTTTGTTTCAAGCTATGCCGAATCAGCACGTAGTTTCGGTAAGCACGTTTCGCAGGTAGATGAAGATACTGATTTAGACTCATTTGCAGAACATTTCGATACGCTATCTGATCAACTCGATGAGAACTTAGACGACTTCAAGGAAGAGAAACATGATTACAAGCCTAATGATAAAGAGAAAAAGGTGGAAAATCACTTCACTGACGTGAGTAAAACATTAAGTAAAGAATCTAAAGATTTATCGCAAACATTGAAAGATTATAATGAAGATAAAGTTTCAGACGACAAAGTGGATGAACAATACGAGACCTTTACCGATAAAGTAAATAAATTGGCAGACAAAGAAGTAGATGAAGATGACTTTAGAGAAGTGCTGGGTGATAAAGTTTACGACTTAGCAGTAGATGAGTAGATATTTAAAATCGTTTATTACACTAGTGCATAAATACTCAATCTCGCTTTTTCAACAACACAAATGACATATCATTTATAAAAAATTGGTTTACTATAGAAAAAATTATCCGTACAATCACCGACTATATTCCCTATTTACATACGGTAGATTAACTAGTATCATGAATAAGCTGAATACTAATTAGGTGGTTATATATTTGAAAATTTTTGACTATGAAGATATCCAATTAATTCCAAATAAATGTATTGTACAAAGTCGTTCTGAATGTGACACTTCTATTCAATTTGGACCTCGTCGTTTCAAATTGCCAGTAGTGCCTGCGAATATGCAGACGGTTATGAACGAAGAACTCGCGCAATGGTTTGCAGAGAATGATTACTTCTACATCATGCATCGTTTCGACGAAGCTGCGCGTATTCCTTTTATCAAAAAAATGCAAGAAGCGAATCTCTTTGCGTCAATTTCTGTAGGTGTGAAAGATCGTGAATTTGATTTTATCAACACGCTCGCTGAACAGAATTTAGTGCCGGAATATATCACGATTGATATTGCGCATGGTCACTCTGACTCAGTGATTAACATGATTCAACACATCAAACGTCACCTACCTGATGCCTTCGTAATCGCGGGTAACGTGGGCACGCCAGAGGGTGTGAGAGAGCTTGAGAATGCAGGTGCTGACGCTACTAAAGTCGGTATCGGTCCAGGTCGTGTATGTATTACGAAGATCAAGACTGGTTTCGGTACTGGTGGTTGGCAACTCGCTGCCCTCAATCTCTGTAGCAAAGCTGCGCGTAAACCGTTAATTGCTGACGGCGGTATTCGTACACACGGCGACATCGCTAAGTCTATCCGTTTCGGTGCCTCTATGGTGATGATTGGTTCACTCTTCGCGGCGCATGAAGAATCCCCAGGTGAAACTGTTGAAGAGAATGGTAAAATGTACAAAGAATACTTCGGCAGTGCTTCAGAATTCCAAAAGGTGAGCATAAAAACGTCGAAGGTAAGAAAATGTTTGTTGAACATAAAGGTTCACTTAAAGATACATTAAACGAAATGCAACAAGACTTACAAAGTTCGATCTCCTATGCTGGAGGTAAAGACTTGAAGTCACTTACTACAGTCGATTACGTTATCGTGCGAAACTCCATCTTTAACGGAGACCAAGATAGATAAATCGAAAGGAACTGCACCTCGCTGTGGGGTGCAGTTTTTTGAACTTTGATATTCGGTTGAACAGTTCAGTTCTATCGTTTCATTTTCTTCTATTTCTGTTCTTGCATTTTTGCTTTTTGTATTTGCGCTTGTTTTTGTTTCATTTTCTTTTGTTGTGCTTTAAGTTGTTCAGGTGTCATAACTTCCCAATTACTTCTCGGAATGGAAACTATTAATTTTTCAGATTTAAGTTCTTTCTCCTTGCCATTAAAGCTAAATAATATACGATAAATATCATTTCTCCATGTCCAATACACTTTTTCTTCCTTAGCTTCTGCTTTACCATTTTCTTTACGATAATACTTTCCTGTTTTCTTAATACTTTCTGAAATATGCTTTTTACTCATTTTTGGCTTATTATGCGCTTTTGCTTTCTTGTCCGATTTACAATCTTTATAACTCATAACGTAATTCCCACTATTATTACCAATTTCTTTGATTATGAGTATCAACTTAGGCGATGTTGGAGGACCAGCAGAGTATATTTCATGTTGTTCTTGAATTTTTGTTTCTTGTTTCATCCCCCAATGGTACTTCATATTTCCAATCAAACCAATTATATATACTAGTAATAGTAAAATACTGATGGTCCCCAGTATAATACGTGTCCATTTGTGTGGAATAAATAGCCATGTTACAAAGATGAGTAATGCTAGAATGATAGCTATTATCATGATTCATTTTCTCCTTCCTCACCATTTCTTTTTAAAAATGGAATAATAATTAAACCAATCAACGCAAATGCTATCCCTATCGCAAATGACATATTAAATCCGTCGATAGATGCCTGCTGAAGATGTTCGACATATTTTAATGGATTCGCATCTTTTAATCCTTGAGAAGGTTCATGATTATTTATCATATTTTGCGTAATTGAAGTTAAAAGCGCTACTGCAATCGCTGAAGCAACTTGACGTGCAGTGTTATTGACGGCTGTACCATGTGTACCTTCCTCAGTGGGCAATGCATCCATCGCGTTGGTAGTTAACGGCATCATGATGATTGCTACGCCAAACATACGAATTGCGTATAATACTAATATTAATTTTGGTGAAGTAGTATCTGTTAAAAATGCAAATGGTATAGTCGCTATGGCTAAAATCGAAAAACCAACGATGCACAGACGTTTAATACCAATTTTATTATACAAACCTCCTGCAATAGGGGAGATAATTCCTAACATCAACGCTCCTGCTAATAACGTTAATCCAGATTCAAATGGTGAAAAATTATGGATGTTCTGTAAATATGTTGGTAACATCATTTCTACACCATACATCGCCATTGTTACAACGATAAGTCCTATTGTTGCCATCATGAAGCCTCTAGATTTAAAGACCCGAATATCTAAGAAAGGATCATCTGATTTCAGCTGTTTCAATCCAAAAATCACTAGAGTAATGACGCTAATCACGAGTGGAAGAATTACGTATACGACATCACCCCACCCTTTTGTTGAGACATTCGTAAATCCCCAAAGAAATAAACCGAAACCGATACAAGATAGAATTAACGAACTTATATCAAATTTAATTTTTCTAGTTGGGATAACGTCTTTCATAAGAAATAGACTTAAGATAAGCGCTATAGCCACTATGATGATCGGAAGTACGAATATATTCCGCCAGGAATCTGTGATAGTGATTCCAAGCACTTCATGATTTTTATCTAATATCCAACCTGCAAATGTAGGTCCCATTGCAGGAGCAAGACCTACGGCTAAACCACTCAATCCCATCGCTACACCTCGTTTATTAGGTTCAAACATATTGATGATGAGCATTTGCATAAGTGGCATCATTAATCCTACAGCTACTGCCGTCACGATTCTACCTAGTAAAAACACAATCCAATATGCACTCTCATTCGGTGCAATAATCGTTAACACTAATCCTACTAAAAGCGTAATATATGAGACTACGTGTAACCATTTCGTTGAAAAACGAGTAGCTAAAAATGCTGATATAGGAACCATAATCCCGTTAGCAAGTAAGAACCATGTTGTCGCTTCTTGAGCTGTACTTAAATCTATGTCGAAATCCTTCATTAAAGTAGGTAATGCAGTCCCTAGCGATGTTTGCATAAGTGCGCCAGCAAACGTCGCAAGTAACACAATCGCCATAATGATGACTTTATTATATGGTCTGCCATAATTATCTAAATCAAATTCTTTATTCATATCCTTTCTTCCTCCTTACTTTGATTATGGTAAAACTATAGCAAGGTCAAGGAATTAAAGACAGAACAAAATTATACATATTGTTCGATTTCGAACTATTGATATGATATTATTCTATTAATCATTAGAGGAGGATTTGAATTTTCATGGCAACCTACAAACGCAAGACCAATTCTACTCGTCGTCACATTAAAGAAGCACTTGTACGTTTACTAAAAAATGATCGTTTTGACGCTTTAACGATCAACCAAATTATTGAAGAAGCTGAAATAACACGAAGTACATTTTATAGATACTATGAAGATAAGTATGGTCTACTAGAGGAAATTGAGAATGAAGTAATCAAAAAAATCAATGAACAACGTGAGAACTTTCTCACTTCTTTAGAAGATATAGGCGCAATAGACGAACAAAGTATTTTATCATTGTTTAATTCATTACAAGATTATGCTGAAATTATCCAAATACTGTTAAGTGAGCATGGTGATAGCAGTTTCGAAATGAAGCTAAGGAACGAAATTAGTAAAAGAGTAAAGATGATGGAATCCCACATATCTATTAGTCCATTAAGGAAAGCCTTTATGTTAGATATTCAACTTTCAATACTCATTCGCACATTTCAATTCTGGACAGATAATCAAACAGAAAACGAAGAGATTGCTAGGATTGTGAGAGATATTATATTACATGGCATGCAATATACTTTATTGAGTAAAGATTGAAAAATGAGTAATTCAATTGACTATCAAAAAGGTTATGAGAAAGCACAAATTGAACGAAGAATACAAAAAGAGTTAAAAGATAAACCTAAAATTTTGAGATTATATAACTTTGGCAAAAATAATTTGTATAAGTTCAATAAAGTACTGAATAGAAGAAGTAAAAAATTTGAGGAAGGTTATAGAAAAGGACTAAATCAAAGTTAAGACTAATATTGTGGACTATCCAAAGTAAAGATATTGGCTTAATACCAATAAGTATGGCAGATCAATCTTACAAAAGTGTAAGTTCACTACCCTCTCATGTACGTTATAATTAATTTGGGTGATAATTATGGATAAACAAACTGAAAAGATTCTCGCTTCACTAAGTTATTTCAGTGTATTCTTTGCACCGTTTTTATTTCCATTAATTATTTGGATTGGGTTAGACAGACCTGTCTCTACGCATGGTAAGCGTGCAATCCTTTATCACATCGCACCTTATTTATTTTTAATATTAGTTGTTATTGCAGTTGCACTTATGGGACTCTATGCTAAAATTTCTATAATCATTGCAATTATACTTCTCATTATCGGTATTATCGGAATGGTATATTTCTTCATATATAACTTATATTGTGGCATCAAAGTGCTACTTATGGATCAATTAAGAGAATAAAAATAATTAGATAACTAAGAGACTCTTTAAGATAAGAATCCTAATTATAAATCTCCCTCTTAATCAATTTATTGTTTTAAGAGGGAGATAATATTAAAGTAATTCTTTAAATGACATATTTTGCGGAAAATTCATTTTAGAATATATGTTATCGATTGATATTGTTTTAAAATCCTTCGAGTGATCATACATACATTTATTTAATTTATTCACTAAGTTCTTAAAGTCTTTCTTCTTTAAAAACAAACTCATGGTAATTATCAAATCAAATATATAACTATCGTCCTTCGTTGATTTTAAATTCTTTTTAAAAATTTTATTATAATTACCAAATATATTATTTCTACTTATTGGTTTAGTTATCTTATAATCGTAGAGTCTTTCCTCATGAGCACATACATTTCTATATAAATGTGCTTGTTGTAAAGCGCTTTCTAAATCTTTAGGATCAACTTGTAACTGTAGATTATAATCTCTGTTAATTTTCTTTTTATAATCTAGAGCAATTTTTTTACGTAAATCATCATCTAAATTAGTATACATCTTAGAAATATTCCCTAATGTTATATAATTAACTAATATCCACAATGGAACACCATTATGTGTATTAATATAATGCTTTAATGGTTTATTTCTTCTATTACTCATTACGTTACTAAAAATGGCTACCATTTTTACAATACTATCAGTTTTAGAAGGATCATTTGAATAATTTTTAAAATATAAGTATGAGTGCGGTTCTTGGTATTGTTCATTAAAATAATAAGCAATTCTAGATTTAATATGAGTTTCAAATATTAAAATATATTCTAGTAATACATTTCTTAATTTTCTGTCTAATTTATATAAAGATAATAATTCGTCGAATTCGGTTCCACTTTTATATACTTCAGGTGAAACAAATTTACCATCTTTATCTACTTGAAGGAATAGTTCTTTATATCCATTAATTACATTATAATAGTTTTCATTTTCTAAGTCTCTCTTTGCTCTCGAAGGTACAATCATACCTCTTTGTCTAAGAACTTTTAATTGTTGATTATGAGATTTAAATGGTTTCATAACTAAAGCCTCTCTATAAAAAGTAGCCATAGCCCGAGTAGAGCTATGGCCAGATCGCTAAATAAATAATACAATAGAAGTAAAGTAAAAGCAAGACTTTTTATCAGAACATGTTCTTCTATTTATTTTAGTTTCATAACTTGATAAGTATAACCTTTCATCTCAATAGTACTAGTCTATCAATATTTAATAATTTTAATGTATTTTTATTAGTATGAAGCCTATGGAAGTATTAGTTCATCATTATGAAGATTTCTTAAGTTTAATTAATAAACTAATAAGCAGAAGTATACATGTTTTATGAAGAGGAAAAAGAGTTAAATGCTCAATTTCAAAAAATCAAAGATAATTTCTTTGAGACGCTCAAAGAAAAAATGACATTCTTCCATAAGGGGATGTGGTATCTATACGTCTTAAAGTTAGAATATGATTATGTATATGTTGGCATAACTAGCAATCCTCGCAAGAGAATAAGAAATCATTTTTTTGGAAATGGTGCTAAGATTACCCAGAAATTTATGCCCTTAGAAGTGATAGATATTATAGAATGTAGGCCAGTCAGATCAGAAGCTGAACAAATAGAAGATAATGTTACGGAAAATTTATTTTCTACTTATGGCAGAGATAACGTTTTTGGTGGTAAATATTGTAATACTAAAAATTAAGGAGCAGATAATAAATTCAATCTGCCCCTTTTTAGTAGCATATTGCCTCAACTAACAGAGGTTCGTAGTGCATTTAATTGTTACGTTTGCGCACTAACGCCAAACGACAGACAGGCTTCTACCAGTTAGTTAAAACGCCAACCTTCCGTAAACGTTTCTGGTGCTATTCTTAATTAATTTTTATTTCTGCCATGAATAGCTCGGCCGAATCTCCAATACGCTATTTATATAATTTAACACAATAGATGGCATAACCCTACCGATATGAATTAATGGTAGGTTCTGTAATCGATTACTAAAGATTGAGACCATATCTCACTTTACCAACCTAGTTCATTTGTAACTTTCTATAATTGCTTCAGTTCTCTTAGTGTTTTTAACTATTACTATTTTTTTATTCGATTTGTTAATAGAGTGGTTCGTCTTTTCTTGCATCTCTATTGCCTTGAGTAGTTTAGGCACAGATTTAGATGTAAATTTATACTCTGTTGTAAAACTTTTAGTTGCCATTCTTATCACATCTTTTCTTATAGTTTAAAAGTATAACTAAGTTTACTAGTTCTCCATCTTTCATAGTATTCTAATTATAAGTCTCTCCTTCTGGATACTCAAGCATTTCTTTATATAAATTATAATCGCCCTTTATTAGAGATTATCTTATACCTCTTTCAAATGACGTTGAATGAGCTGTGCTAGCGTTTCGGTCAGTTCGAAGGACGACCACAACGTCTCTTATTCACTTTATATTGGTTTTGAGCTGTAGGTGCAGAATAACCTTCTTCCGTCATATTACACTTAATCTCACGAGAAATCGTGGAGACTGAACGATTGAGATGTTTAGCAATCGCTCTCATAGAATAGTTTTCTTTTCTTAGAGTCTCTATACTTGAACGCTCATATATAGTAAGATGTAAATAGCTCATCTTGGCACTCCCTTGTATTTGTTTTTAGTGGTGTATTAACATCTTACAACAAAGTGCCAATTATGGGCATTTTTTATGAAATTTTTTGGTGTTGCACTTAATATTACAATTCGTCATATTAATAAAACGAAAGCAAATATTACTATTAACTGCTAAATCGTTTAATGAACGCATTATCAAACGGACAACGGGTAATAAAATTGTCCAAATCTTGACCAAAAATTTTAAAACGTATTTTCACGCATTTTTACCCAAAACTAAAAGAACACCGTCGTGACGGTGTTCTTAGTAATAAATAGTAATTCGAATTTCGCGTATTTTTACGTATGTATGGAGGCGGCGGGATTTGAACCCGCGTCCAGAGGTCCTGATACAAATCTTTCTACGTGTGTAGTCTATTCGAGAATTTCACATCATGCTAGGGAACAGACAACCAACATGATACTAGTTTGATTGAATCTCCTCTAGGCAGACTTCAAACGGCAGTGCCTAGCGTATCCTATTAGGGTTGAATCGCGTTAACAGCACATAGGAAATGCTGTTAGGCGATGCAGTGGCTATTACGCAGCTACTGCTAAATTATCGTTTGATTTGCCAGTTATTATTAACTGAATGTGTTGATGACGGAGACAGCCCTCCGACACGCTTAATAAGCTCGGGGGACCCCTGTCGAATCCAAGAACGCCCCCGTAATATTAAATTGGAAGACATGTACTTTCTGTTATTTCAGAGACATAGGGTCATCACGCCGCTTCTCCGCGCCTCTATTCAACGCTACAACGCGACATTTCACCTACTCCTCTAAACAGAAAGCACATATTATCATATCAAACCACAATCGGTTTGGCAACAACTCTGATTGTGGTTCGTGCGCTTAGTAACGCGCTTTCAGTGCTCTATCAACGTCACGTTTCATCGCTTTCTCTTTCAACGCTTGACGCTTATCATATTTCTTCTTACCTCGGGCGATACCGAGCAGCACTTTACAGTTACCGCGCTTCAAATAGAGCTTTAACGGCACGATAGAGTAGCCGACTTCGCGAGTTTGTTCACCAATCTTATTGATTTCGCGTTGGTGCAACAAGAGCTTACGCGAACGACGTGGATCATGGTTAAATTGGTTTCCTTCCTCATAAGGAGCGATATGCATATTCTGTAACCACATTTCACCCTTCTTCACTTGCGCATAACTATCTTTCAAGTTTGCGCTACCACGTCGAATCGATTTAATTTCAGTACCTTTTAATACAATGCCCGCTTCAATCGTACTTTCGATATTGAAATCGTGACGCGCTTTACGATTAACCGCTAGCGTACCGGGAGATGTTTTCTTCTTTTTCGCCATACTGTTTCACCTCTTCATTGCATTACTTTTTCTTCTTACGTGCTTTTTTCTTCACTTTCTTCGCTTTGTAAAAGGGTTTATGGTTGGTATTGCCTTTACCTTGCTTTTCTCTTCGACGTGCGTTCTTACCTTTGCGTTGCTTACGTTTTTTCTTTTTACCCTTATTATCTTTACCTTGATCTAATGACTTGCCTCGCGTCTTGGCTTGAATCGTCTTACCTCGCGCAGGTCTCTGAGTCGTTTGAGACTTCGGCAACGGCATACCGATAATTTGAAAATCAATCATGCGCTCATCGACATCGACGTTAATCACTTTCACTTTGACTGGGTCACCAATTCTGAAGACTTTCGCTTGGCGTTCACCAATCAGTGCCATTTGGCGTTCGTCAAAGTTATAGTAATCGTCTGTCATATTCGCGATATGCACCATACCTTCAACTGTGTTTGGCAATTCGACAAACATACCAAAGTTGGCCACAGAGCTAATGATACCTTCGAATTCTTCGCCGATGTGTTGAACCATGTATTCGGCTTTCTTCAACTCATCAGTATCGCGTTCAGCTTCAATTGCTCGACGTTCACGGTCTGACGTATGCTCAGCAATTTCTGGTAGACGTTCCTTCCAATCACGTAATTCCTCGTCATCCATAGAGTGTTCAATCAAATATTTACGGATTAAGCGATGGACAATCAAGTCTGGGTAACGACGGATTGGAGATGTGAAGTGCGTATAGTATTCAGCTGATAAACCGAAATGTCCAAGGTTCGCATCATCATAACGCGCTTGTTGCATAGAGCGTAACATCATCGTTGAAATAACCATTTGTTCTGGCTTGCCTTCCACTTCCTCTTGAATGTCTTGAAGTGTTGAAGGATGAATATCTTCGCCAGTACCTCGAATCATGATACCGAAATTAGTGATGAAATCAAAGAATTGACGTAAGCGATCTGATTTCGGTTGTTCGTGAACACGGTAAATAAATGGTAAATTCTGACGATCAAAATGTTCTGCAATCGTTTCGTTCGCCGCTAACATGAATGATTCGATGAGACGCTCGCCATCGCCACGATGACGTACTTGAATATCTTTAGGAACACCATCTTCATCGACGAAGACTTTCGCTTCATCGATATCGAAGTCGATTTCACCACGGCGTTTTCGCATAGCGATTAAACGTTGAGACAAGTCTTTCGCTAAGTCTAACATTGGAACGAGTTCACGATATTGTTCACGTTTTTCCGGATCATGGTCGGTAATGATTTTATTCACATCATCATAAGTCATACGATAATTGGAATGAATTACGCTATCAAAGATTTCATGTTTCACGACATCGCCACGCTCGTCAATTTCCATACGACAGCTGAGTGTTAAACGATCAACATTAGGATTCAACGAGCAAATGCCGTTACTCAAACGATGTGGAATCATGGGAATGACACGGTCAACGAGATACACACTCGTCGCGCGATCATATGCCTCAGCGTCGAGCTCAGAGCCCTCTGTCACGTAGTAACTCACATCGGCAATGCTGACTGTGAGCTGTGTATGACCGTTATCCAATTTCTTCACGGCAATCGCGTCGTCCAAGTCTTTCGCATCTGCGCCGTCAATCGTAATTGTGAGCTCATCACGTAAATCACGACGGCCTTTCATCTCATCCGCATCTATCTCTTCTGGAACATGCTTCGCTTCCTCTAACACCTCGTCAGGGAAGTCGATTTCAATTCCGTGTTGATAGATAATGGATAAGATATCTACACCAGGATCGTTCTTATGCCCGAGTATCGCTGAAATTTGACCTTCCGGATTATCTGTACTGTCCGCATACTTCGTAATCTGCACGAGCACTTTGTGTCCATCTACAGCACCGAGATGCGCACCTTTCGGGATAAAAATGTCTTGAGTGATACGTTTATCATCAGGAATGACGAACCCGAAATGACGCGCTTCGCTAAACGTACCAACGACTTGAGTCACATTGTGTTTCTCGATAGACTTCACTTCACCTTCGAGTTTGCCACGATGCTCCCCTTTCGAATTGTGCAGTTCGACAAGTACAGTATCGCCGTCTAACGCGTAATTTATCTTAGTGGGTGGGATAAAAATATCGTCCATATCCTTATCCTCTGGGCGCAGGAATGCAAACCCTCGTCTATTCTGACTCAACTTACCTCTAATCAATTCACCTTGTTTCGGTGTAGAGGCTTCTTTACGTTTGTAGCGGTCAGTTCTAGTTCGTTCAACTAAACCTGATTGTTCTAATTCGACTAATATCTTAATTAAATCTCTGAAAGATTCAGCCGTATCTAGTCCAAGTTCGTCTTGAAAGTCTGACACGGACATCGGTTCGTAGTCCGGTCGCTTAATAATGTCTTCAATGGATTGCTTTAAATTCATCATGCCCCTCCTTTCCTATATTGTTATAAAATTAATTTCTCGTTATTCAGTCCAATCTAAAGATTCTAAGAAACGATAAACTTCTTCAAAGACCGCTTCTTTCTCTTTATCGATTGTAATGACATGACCTGAATTCGCATACCATTTTATATCTTTCTCATCTTCATCTGTATCTGTTTCGTTGTATATAATGTTTGCGGAATCCGGATTGATCATCTCGTCTTGTTCAGCCTGAATGACAAGTAACGGGTCTAATACTTCATCTACGTGCTCACGTATATCTTGAATTTGACCTTGAAGTTCTTTCAACGTAGAAGTTGGTTTGAAAGACTGCATCTCTTGGTCAATTGTCTGTTCGTCTTTACCTTCGTATTGTTTGAATTGACGTGCGTATTTTAACACACCATCAAACATAGATCCTTCCGTCTTAATATACATAGGAGAACACATGGTTACAATACCCTTTACATCTCTATTTAAGCTTAATTTAAGCGCATAGCATCCTCCGAGAGACAATCCAGCGACTGCGATTTCATCGTAGCCTTTATCTACGAGCTCATCATAAGCGTCGAGGACATCTTTAAACCATACATGTGGACTCGATTTTAGAATTTCTTCAGGTGGTGCCCCATGGCCTTCGTATTGCGGTGCATAGCACGTATAGCCTTTCTTCTGAAGCATACGTCCCAGTTGTCTGACGTCTGCAGAACTTCCGGTGAAACCGTGAAGTAAGAGTACAGCTCTCTTTCCTTCCTCAAAGAAGAAAGGTTGCGGTAATTTAATATTCATGATTGATCTTTCCCTTCGTTTAAAAGCGTCGTAAGCAAGCGTTATCTCTGCCCGGTGCAAGATGTGCAACATGTTAACACTTACTCTCTATTGTAAAATAAAAAAGCCCGACTTTCACATCGTCGGACTCGGCCTCTCTATAAGGCTATACTCCTATAAGTACTCAATCTATCTGTCGTATTACTTACAGGCCAAAGTAACTAATTGCAATCATAATCAAGAAGAATATGACTGATAGTATAATCGTTAATCTATGCAAGAATAAATCGACACCGCGTTGCTTTTGTTTACCAAATAACTGCTCAGCACCACCACTAATCGCGCCTGAAAGTCCATTACTTTTACCTTCTTGGAGTAACACAATAGTTACTAATGCAATACAATCTACAATTAATAGAACTATCATTAACGTATGCATACAAATTGTCCTCCGATCATTATATACGCAATGCATTATAGCACATGCGCTCTGATAATATCAATCCTCTAGCGATTAAAAGTACTTTTACGCTTGATGGATACGACGAGCATGTAAATCGCTAGCACAAGTGAAACAATCATCACAATTGTGAGTGGCGCAGTGGCAATCCATGACTTCGTTTCGTTAATCGCATGATAGACTGCCCCAATATTGACTAACGTGTATAAAATGTTTGAAATGTAAACTGCAAACATAAACCACCACAGATAAGGATGACGGTACCAAATCGCTACGACACCTGCCAAGTAAGCAAGCACGTACATCACGCCTGTGAAACGAAAGCTATTTAAGATGGTTCCGATACCGTTGTCGCCTGGCTTATGACCTTGGTCTAACCACATTTGTTTCACAACACTCTCATCTAACACGACAAATAGATGGATGGCGTATAAGATAGCCAGAATGACTGAGCTATAAGCTATCAACTTACCGGTCTTAATTTCCTTTAGACTAGGGTTATCATTCATTTGGGTATCTATCCTCTCTATTATTATCATCGCTTATTATAACATTTTTGTGGACGGCGCGGTATCGTTACTTGGGATATTGTTAGTGCTAGAGATTAGCCTATATAAAAGTACTTTATTTTCAATGTTTTGACTTTCGCTTGCTTATGGGACCACACTCAACTAATTCTTTTCGCTCAGAGAGCTCAAAGAATGGATTTTCGTTGTGGTCTTTGATCCATCAAGCGTCTCAAGTCTACATTGAAAAATCAATTTGAAAATTTAAATTCTTGAACATTCATATTCTATCACTCTATAACCACTCAGATACACAAAAATATATAAATTCTTTATTAATATGAATAATAATCTCTAAGATAGGGTGAATATTGTAATTATTTATACTCTATCAAGATTAAAACTATCTATATCAAATCTAACCTATCGTTTCATGAGCAATGTCTCAAAAAATAAAGATTGAAGTTTCCTTTCTGGTTCGATTGATAATTATAAGTAATGGATTGCGCTGTTACCATCTGTATTGGGGAAAGCTTATGCTGTCTCAAACACTAGTCAGACTTGCGGGGGCAAGACTACGAAATTATAAATTTCTGTCTTGCTCCCCAAAAAAGCCGGGGTTGATAACAACCCCGGCTAAACTAAGCGCGTGAACTCATAAATTGTGAGTTAAATTATTTTTCTAAGTTATAGAATGATTTAATACCATCAAATTTAGCAGTTTCGTAAAGTTCATCTTCAATGCGTAATAATTGATTGTATTTTGCAATACGATCTGTTCTTGAAAGTGAACCTGTCTTAATTTGACCTGCGTTTGTAGCAACCGCAATGTCAGCAATTGTAGTATCTTCAGTTTCACCAGAACGGTGAGATACGACTGCAGTGTAACCTGCTTTTTGAGCCATTTCAATTGCATCAAATGTTTCAGTTAACGTACCGATTTGGTTCACTTTGATTAAGATTGAGTTACCGATGCCTTTTTCGATACCTTCAGCCAATTTCACTGTGTTAGTAACGAATAAATCGTCACCTACTAATTGAACACGGTCACCGATGCGGTCAGTTAATACTTTCCAACCGTCCCAGTCATTTTCGTCCATACCATCTTCAATAGAGATGATTGGATATTTGTTGATTAATTCTTCAAGGTAATCTACTTGTTCTTCTGCAGAACGTTTCGCACCATTTTCTCCTTCGAATTTCGTGTAGTCATATACACCGTTATCGTAGAATTCAGATGATGCACAGTCAAAGCCTAGGTACACATCTTTACCTGGTTCTAAGTTAACAGCTTTGATTGCTTCCATAATTGTTTCAACTGCATCTTCAGTACCTTTGAATTTCGGAGCGAAACCACCTTCGTCACCGACTGCAGTTTCTAAGCCACGATCTTTAAGAATCGCTTTGAGTTGGTGGAAGATTTCAGCACCCCAACGTAAAGATTCTTTAAATGATTCAGCACCTACAGGTAAAATCATAAATTCTTGGAAAGCAACCGGTGCGTCTGAGTGAGAACCACCGTTAACAATGTTCATCATAGGTACTGGTAATTGTTTACCGTTAAATCCACCTAAGTATTTGTAAAGGGGTTGATCAGTGTATTCCGCTGCTGCACGTGCAACTGCGATAGATACACCAAGAATTGCGTTCGCACCGAGTTTACCTTTGTTGTCCGTACCGTCTAATTGAATCATCATTTTATCGATAGATACTTGATCGATAACTGAGAATTCACCTTCAACGATTTCAGGCGCAATCACTTCGTTCACGTTCTCTACTGCTTTTTGCACACCTTTACCTGAGTAACGATTTTTGTCGCCATCACGTAATTCAACTGCTTCGTGTTCACCTGTAGAAGCACCTGAAGGTACGAGTGCACGACCAAATGCGCCACTCTCAGTAAGAACTTCGACTTCAACAGTTGGGTTGCCGCGTGAGTCTAAGACTTCGCGAGCATATACATCAGTAATAATTGGCATGTGTATAATCTCCTTTGTCAGTGGTTTTCTAATTATTCACTTACATTATAATCTCTATCTTCAGATTTATAAAATGTTTTAATCATCCCATAAGCACGGGCAAAAGGCACGTAAGGCTAAGATAAAAACGCACCTTTTACCACCATGCAAATTTAATGATTAATCAGTGATTCACCCGTCATTTCTTCCGGCTGTTTCACATTGAGTAAATCTAATAAAGTAGGTGCCAAGTCACCAAGGCGACCTGTCTCTCTTAAAGTGATACCTTCTTTAGTAACAATGACTGGTACTGGGTTCGTCGTATGCGTAGTCATCGGTTCATCATTGTCGGTTAAGACCATGTCAGAGTTACCGTGGTCGGCAGTGATAATCGCATGACCACCCATGTCGATGATCTTATCCACGACTTCGCCGAGACATTCGTCGACCGCTTCTATCGCTTTAATTGTCGGCTCTAACATACCACTGTGACCTACCATATCAGGGTTAGCAAAGTTGAGTAGGATTAAATCTAAGTCACCTTGATTTAACTCTTCTAACAACGCATCTTTCACTTCATACGCACTCATTTCCGGTTTCAAGTCGTACGTTGCCACTTTCGGTGAGTCGATGAGACGACGACGTTCACCTTCGAATTCATCATTACGTCCACCACTCATGAAGTACGTCACATGAGGGTATTTCTCAGTTTCAGCAATACGTAACTGCTTCAAACCGTTATTCTGAGCTACTTCACCGATTGTATTGTGTAAATCAACCTTTTCAAACACAATTTCAGCATCAACATTGTCGTTATACTTCGTAAAAGTCGCGTAGTAAAGATCTTTAACTTGTTCAACTTTAAAGCCATCAAATGCTTTGTCAGTAAAGATTTCAGATAGTTGCGCTGCTCTGTCAGGACGGAAGTTGTAGAAGATGACTGCATCGCCATCGTTCACACCGTTATTCTGTCCTTCAACGATAAATGGCTCAACGAATTCGTCAGTAACATCATTCGCATAATTCGCTTCTACACCTTCTTTAGCAGAAGCATACGTTGGTCCATCAAAGTTGCGAATCGCATTGTACGCTTTCTCTTCACGATCCCAACGTTTGTCACGATCCATCGCGTAATAACGACCAGAAACAGAGGCAAATTGTCCTACGCCGATTTCTTTGAATTGACGTTCTGTCTCTTCGATATAAGTGAGAGCTGATTTCTGATCTACGTCACGACCATCTAGGAAAGCGTGAACATAAACCTTGTCGACACCTTGTTGCTGAGCTAATTTAAGAATCGCAAATAAGTGTTTGTAGTGACTGTGTACACCACCATCAGATAGCAAACCAAACACGTGTAAAGCTGAGTCATTCTTCTTCACGTGGTCGACTGCTTCATTCAACACTTTATTGTCGTAAAAGTCGCCATCTTCAATGGATTTATTGATACGCGTTAAACTTTGATAAACAATACGTCCAGCACCAATGTTCATGTGTCCGACCTCAGAGTTACCCATTTGACCCTCAGGCAAGCCGACATCTAGACCACTTGCTTCAATTTGAGTCGTTGGATATTGATTGTAATATCGATCAAAGTTCGGTTTATGCGCTTGTTTCACTGCATTGCCGTGTTCACTTTCACGGTTAGCGAAACCATCTAAGATGATGAGCGCTGTAGGTTGCTTAGCCATATTACTTTGCACCTTCTAACAATTTCATAAAGTCATCTACTTTAAGTGACGCACCGCCAACTAAAGCGCCGTCGATGTCACTTTTACCCATATATTCTTCAATGTTATGCGGTTTAACACTGCCGCCGTATTGAATACGCACTGCTTCAGCAACATCTTTGCTAGAAAGATCTGCAAGTGTTTGACGTACGTGCGCGCACATTTCGTTCGCATCATCAGCATTTGAAGATTTACCTGTACCAATCGCCCATACAGGTTCATAAGCGATAACAACTTCACGTAATTGGTCGTCAGATAAGCCTTCAACTGCTTTCTTCACTTGGTTGCCTACAACTTCGTTCGCTTTACCACTTTCACGTTGTTCGTCTGATTCACCTACACAAATGATTGGCGTCATACCATGATTGAATACTGCGTGTGCTTTCTTGTTCACTTCTTCATCTGTCTCATGGAAGATGTCACGGCGTTCTGAGTGACCGATGACAACGTATTGCACACCTAAGTCTGCTAATGCGACAGGAGATGTTTCACCTGTGAACGCACCGCTGTCTTCGTAGTATGCGTTTTGCGCACCAATCTTCAATCCTTCAGCTTTGCCTTCCTTAACTAAAGTGATTAAAGCGTCGAGTTGGATCGTTGGTGCACAAATCACAGATTCAACTTTGTCAGTATCTGGTAATGTAGGTAGTTCATTAACGAAATCTTTCGCTTCTTGAACTGTCTTATTCATCTTCCAGTTACCTGCGATGATTGGTTTTCTCATTATTATCACTCCATTTAATCATTATCTTATTGGTAAAATGAGTTCAAATTAATATCTTATTTATCGTTAATTGCATCAATACCTGGTAAATCTTTACCCTCTAAGTATTCTAATGATGCACCGCCACCTGTTGAGATGTGGCTGAATTTGTCTCCATAGCCTAAAGAACTAGCTGCTGCAGCTGAGTCACCGCCACCGATAATGGTGTTCGCATCTTTCAACTCAGCAATCGCTTCGCAAACACCAATCGTACCTTTAGCAAAGTTGCTCAATTCGAATACACCCATAGGTCCGTTCCATACTACTGTATGCGCACCTTCGAGTTGTTGTTTGAATAACTCTACTGTCTTAGGTCCGATATCAAGTGCTTCTCTATCTGCTGGAATGTCATCTACAGAAACTTCTTGAATATCTGCATCGTTGGAGAATTCAGAAGCCGCTTTAACATCTACAGGTAGCACAATTTGGTCACCTGATTTGTCGAGCAATTCTTTAGCAAAATCAATCTTATCTTCTTCAAGAAGGGATTGGCCGATTTCTTTACCTTGTGCTTTCAAGAATGTGTAAGCCATACCGCCGCCGATAAGTACCTTTTCAGCTATATTTAAAAGGTTTGTAATTACGTTGATCTTATCAGACACTTTAGCTCCACCGAGAATAGCCACTACAGGTTTGTCAGGGTTCTCAACGACCCCACCAATGTATTGGATTTCTTTGTCCATAAGGAAACCTGCAGCTGTTTCTAAGATGGATGCGATACCTACGTTGGAAGCATGTTTACGGTGAGCTGTACCGAATGCGTCATTAACGAATACATCGCCTAAAGAAGCCCAGTATTTACCGAGTTCTGGATCATTCTTAGACTCTTTCTTACCATCTAAGTCTTCGAAACGTGTATTTTGAACGAGCAATACATCGCCTTCGTTAAGGTCTTTGATCGCTTGTTCAAGTTTCTCACCACGTGTTTCAGGTACGAAAGTCACGTCTTGATCGAGTTTAGAAGATAAATCTTTAGCGATAGGTGCAAGCGTTAAACTTTCTTTGTCACTTTCTTCTTTCACTTTACCTAAATGAGAGAAGAGTACGACTTTACCGCCTTCTTTGATGATATGTTTGATTGTTGGCAACGCTTGAACGATACGGTTGTCATCCGTAATTTCCCCATCTTTCATAGGTACGTTGAAATCAGCACGTACAAGCACAGTTTTGCCTTTCAAATCTAAGTCAGAAACAATTTTCTTTGCCATATGAACTTCCTCCTCTTAATGGAACATAAAGTAAAAATAAGCGGAGAAGCGCTTGTGCTCCCCGCTTACTCCTAAGCCTATTGCAATTCTATGATAGCACAAAGGCACGGCCTATTGTTGGTATTCTAGCAATTATTTACTTTGGCTTGCTAAGTGTTCTAAAGTACGTACTAATTGTGCAGTGTAAGACATTTCGTTATCGTACCAAGCTGCAACTTTAACTAATTGACGGTCGCCTACTGTCATTACACGAGTTTGAGTTGCGTCGAATAATGAACCGTAAGTCATACCTACAACGTCAGAAGAAACGATTTCGTCTTCAGTGTAACCGAATGATTCAGTTGAAGCGTTCTTCATTGCTTGGTTAACGTCTTCGATTGTTACATCTTTGTCTAATACTACTGTAAGTTCAGTTAATGAACCTGTAGCTACTGGTACACGTTGCGCACCACCGTCTAATTTACCGTCGATTTCAGGAATAACTAAACCGATTGCTTTAGCAGCACCTGTTGAGTTAGGAATGATGTTTTGAGCTGCTGCACGTGCACGGCGTTTGTCACCTTTTTTGTGAGGTGAGTCTTGCGTATTTTGGTCACCAGTGTATGCGTGGATAGTAGTCATGAAACCTTCTACTAAACCGAATTCATCGTTAAATACTTTCGCAACTGGTGCTAATGAGTTTGTAGTACATGAAGCACCTGAAACGATTTCTTCAGAACCATCTAAGATATCATGGTTTGTGTTATATACAATTGTTTTCATGTCACCTTTACCAGGTGCAGAAATTAATACTTTTTTAGCACCTGCGTCGATGTGAGCGTGTGCTTTTTCTTTTTCAGTGAATAAACCTGTACATTCAAGTACAACGTCGATGTCTAAGTCTTTCCAAGGTAATTTGCTTGGATCAGCTTCAGATAATGATTTCACTTCTTTACCATTTACGCGGAAACCACCATCAATTACTTCAACTTCGCTTGTGAAACGACCTTGCATAGTGTCGTATTTTAGAAGATGAGCAAGCATTTCGTCGTCAGTTAAATCGTTAACTGCAACAACATCGATGCCTTCTACATCTTGAATTCTTCTAAATGCTAAACGTCCGATTCTTCCAAAACCATTGATTGCTACTTTAACTGCCATAAATAATGGCCTCCTTTAAAATGATATTTTCAAAAAAGTGAATGTCACTTTGTTGTAACCTTAATCATGAGCGTGTAATCATTTGGGCTGCACTTTCATCAGTGATTAACACTGTGTTCTTCGGCGCGATTTCAAGATAAGCTTTAATCGCTTCACCTTTCGATTCGCCGCCTGCTACAGCGTAGATATGCGATTTGGATTTCAAATCTTCCAACTGTAATCCAATTGTCTTCACGCGATGAACGACTTCTCCATGTTCATCGAAGTAATACCCAAATGCTTCGCCTACAGCATTGTGATGTTGAAGTTTATTCACTACATCTTGAGAAGACTGGCGTCGTTCGGCCATCTTCAGCGCATCACCAATGCCGTGTATCGTAATGTCTGATTGCTTAATCTTGTCTAACGTTTGGATAACTGAAGGCTCTTCCATCAGCAAGTGATATGTTGATTCACTCACATTATCCGGGACGTACAATGTCGTGTAGTCCCCTTTCGTTTGTTGCGCCATGCTTGCTGCGATGGTATTCGCTTGATAGCCCACATTCTCTCCTAAGCCACCTCGCGCAGGCACGAAGAAGACCTTGTGATCTTGCTCATGCATGGCATTGCTGACGTAAGCCATCGTCGACCCGCCTGTAACAGAAACAACTGCACCATCGTACAGAATCGACTCAACCATCTCCCCAGCTTGCTTGGACATCTCAATCTTCACCGATTGCTCTTTGTCCGAATTACCAGGAATAACAAAGACATCTCGTATGTCGTACTGTTCCTTGATAAGTTGAGCGAGTTGATGATTATCTGAGTAAGCATTGAAATAATTACTCAATTGGCGAATCGTTTCTTCACCTTTCATAGTAATTTCCATGCCCGTAGGTTTAACTTTAATCAACTCTTGTTGTTTCAAGGCGTTTGTTTCTGAACGTAAGACACGTTCTGTGATACCCATAGCTTCACTCAAACTACGTCTACCAACTGGTTGTTTATGAGCAATAGTAGTGAGAATTGAGAATCGTCGGTACATCTTATCAACAAGTTCTGGAACAAGTCTTTGTTGCACTTTAATCAAATCTTGCACTACTATCCTCCTCCAATTCATTCGACGTAGGTCAAAGTTTAACCCTAGGTTGACTTATTACGTCCCTCGTGGGACAAAAAAATATTATCTTTACAGTTAGTATACTACTCCTGCTTTTCTTAAAATGCAAGAAAAAGAATTATCTTGATTGCGTTAAACTTTCTCGTATTATTCTAATACCCCAAAAGGTTATAAATAATCATATTTTACACAGAAAAAGGGTTTCTATTGCGCAAAACAGGTTACTTATGAAGTAAACGAATAATGAGAAGGAAGTGAGCATATGGCTAACGATAATAAACATTATCAAGATCAGGAAGTGATTGAACCAGGAGATCGTCGCTATAAAGATGACGACTATTTCAGAAATCAGCACGACCGGGACGCACGTGACCCCTATTACAATGAAGATATGGATGGTGGACGTCGTATTTATGTTCAACGCTACGGCGGTTGCGGTGGCACAGGTTGCATGAGTGGATGTTTATTCTCAATCATCATTTCAATTCTATTAACCTTTATACTCAATTTCTTCTTACATTTTATCTAAAAAGGCTGAAAACCCACATCGGAGAAACAGCTCGTTGTAAAGGAGATTAGCAAATGAAAAAACTCATATCACTCGCACTTGGAAGCATAATTGTACTAGCCGCATGTGGCTCGCATCACGACGAGAAAAGTAGTGACGCTTCTCATCACAAGCAAGAAGAACATTCTAAGAAAAACGATAAAGCTAAAGAAAAACACAAAAAGAAAGCTAAAGATGAGAATCAGAATAATAGCGCACAGGATCAAGGGCAACTGGCCAACGCTCAAGTCGAACAACAGAATCAACTAGTAACACAGAATCAACAAACTGCTCAAAACACTCAAGCTCAACAACAATATAATGAAGATGACGATTATCCTTTCGCTCCAGGACAAGAGTTGACAGAAGAAGAACAAGACCGTGCAATTGAAGTATTTAACGCTTATGCGAAAAAACATGGACTAACTGATCTTCCTGCCGGCGACGCCATGTTCCCAATGCCTGGGACAGAAAATACCAATGATCAAACGCAATCCAAACCAAATCCATGGGTACAAGACCAAATCGATTGGGCTAAATCACAAGGGTTAGAATAATCACTTATATTACCTTTAATCTTATCAATACTTTCTGTAGCATAGTAGATGTAGAGATGGAGGTAGAATTATGAACAAATATCCAAATCAACAACCTCAGACACCACGAAATCTAGTGGCTATTACTATAGCGTTAACACCCGTGTGGCTTTACTTCTACTATCAAGTCATTCACGTACTTTTATTCAAAGAATCTATAGTAGCTAAAATATTAGCAGGAGCTGGTGGAATTATAATTACTGGTATGCTTGTCGTATATGCTATCACTATAAGAAAGAAATTAAATGAAGAGAGACAACAGAATAAAGCTAAAAAATAGTGCCGACCCGAGAGTCGGCACTTTATTTATACGTTCTTATTCTTCTGGTTGCATAACTTCATCGATTAAACCATAGTCTTTCGCTTCATCTGCAGATAAGAAGTTATCACGATCTGTATCTTTTTCAATTTGATCAATAGATTGACCTGTGCGTTCTGCTAAGATTTTGTTTAATTTAGCACGTGTCTTCAAGATATGGTTAGCAGCGATTTCAATTTCAGTCGCTTGACCTTGCGCACCGCCGAGTGGTTGGTGGATCATTACTTCAGCATTTGGTAATGCGTAACGTTTACCTTTTGCACCAGCTGCAAGTAAGAATGAGCCCATTGAAGCTGCCATACCTACACAGATAGTTTGAACATCTGGTTTGATATGTTGAATTGTGTCATAAATTGCGAAACCAGCTGACACGCTTCCACCTGGTGAGTTGATATATAAGTAGATATCTTTATCCGCATCTTGTGCTTGTAAGAATAATAATTGTGAAACGATTGAGTTTGCTACGTTATCGTCAATCGCTGAACCTAACATTATGATACGGTCTTTTAAAAGACGTGAATAAATGTCATACGCACGTTCGCCACGGTTTGTTGTTTCTATAACTGTAGGAATTAAATTCATTCGTAATTGCCTCCTTGATTCTAAATACTGTAATCATTTTAACCTAAAAGTCAAACATGGTCAAAAGTAATACACCTGCATGATTTAAGTTACTATTATTATATTGACCTATTCTCTCAACATTTGTAAACTAAGAGTGTCGCAAATTTAACTGACTCCTCGTAGTGTAATGGATAACACGTAAGATTCCGGTTCTTAAGATAGGGGTTCGATTCCCTTCGAGGAGACTTATTGGCTTAAATTGAATACTTTTCAAGATTAAGAATCCCGTCATTACGGGGTTCTTTTTAGTTTGCATGTCAATTACAAACCATATAAAACAAATTTTTAGGGACTTTTTAGGGACCTAGTCCCTGTTTTAAGAAAGCATAAAAAAAGAAGCAGAGTGAGGGAGAATGAAATTGCGCCAACAATAGTGTTGGCGCTTTTAGATTGTCCGTTTATTGTCCGTTATGAACTTCTGTATCTGTCTTTTTTTAGCCATGTTATAGAGTTTCTCTGCATTAGCAAATGTTAAATTATCTAATTTACGGCGACCGTTTCTCAAATCAGATATGCGACTTTGAGAAATACCTGTTTCTTTATAAATACGGTAACCACTAACATCACTATTCAATAATTTTTCAATACTCTCTCTCATGAACTCACGTCCCTTTTGATGACTTATACTTTTAATCACTTGATAAAATTAGTA
The DNA here is from genome assembly GCF_026659735.1 of Staphylococcus pettenkoferi. GTDB lineage: Bacteria > Bacillota > Bacilli > Staphylococcales > Staphylococcaceae > Staphylococcus. Next base: position 78,129 of record NZ_JANSKK010000017.1, read on the forward strand.
TATGTATTATAATGATAATCGAAAAGGGTACCCCGAATTTAATCGGGGCATATAGTAGATGATTACTTATCTTGGTTGTCTCTTCGGTCTAGTACACCGAAGATTATCATTCTAAGTTGTTCTACAAATGCTGGTAGCTTATAGATAGAGATAGCTATCAGCATTTTTGTTTGATCATCCACACTAACACCCCCTTTTCAAGAGTGTTAGTAAGGTAATTAACTACCTTACATATACTATTATACTACCATATTGGTAAGTATTCAACTATTAATTCTCGATAAATCAGATTTTTTCATAATATTAAACATAAAAAATAGGCAGATACCGAAGTACCTGCCCTGGTGTAGCATAATGTAGTACGTAACTACATTATAACATATTATTTTATTGAACCCCACAATGTGCCTACACCGTGATGTGGTGGTGCTACACCATTCCACGTTCTAATAGGCAAGTAATAGCGCTTACTCTTCCATGTATATCCTATCCACACATGACCATCTTGAAGCATAACTTCATCGTAATCGCAGTATCCACCAGGTTGGAAATTATAAGCTACTGGGCAACTTCTGAATGGGCCTTGCGTACGTGCAAGGATTGGTTGGTTACCATTCACAAATCTCGATTTTTCTGTCATATAATATGTGCCATAGTTGTTCTTTTTCCATGCGCCTGCAACAGTCGATTTAGTATTACTAGCCGAGCTAGTAGATTTTTTAACTGTAGCAACTGGTACTTTACCATCCATATACGATCTAATCTGCTTGATAAAGTAATCTTTAAGTTGTACTTGTTTAGCTTTAGGTAATAGACCTTGTGTTACAGGGTCATAGCCTGTGTGTAACTTAGCAGAACGGTGTGGACAACTTGTGGATGAAAATTCAACATGTAATCTAACCGTATTACGATTAGCAGGTAATCCCCATTTTTTGAGCATTCTCGCAGATTCTTGGAAAGCAGATTGTTCGTTAGCTAAAAATACCTTGTCGCTAGCGCCAATTGACTGACATATCTCAATGCCATAATAATCTTTATTACCTACCGCATTTGCCGTATGCCAACCAATACGCGACTCTGGTAACGCTTGCCATACTGTATTACCACTAATATAACTATGTGCTATCCCTACTTCCAAACGAGATTCAGGTGCATTGACTAGTCCATTATGATAACTTTCTGCAGTAGCATAAACACTACCTGCATCGTTGTGTAAAACTATACCTTTAGGCTTGTAACCACGATTAGGTAAGCGATAACCTTTCACTTCATCTCTAATATATTTAAGAGCTTTCATCTTACGTTTCTTAGGTGTTGCTTTTTTCTTCGTAACTGTCGCAGATTGTGTGCTTTTTGCAACATTAGTCTTTTTATAGAATGGGCGAATGAACCACATTGGAAATTCATATCCATGTGTACGGCGTGTAGCAACTTCAGTCTTACTAAGGCCACCACCAACCCAATTCTGTTCGATGACAGTAATTGCGTTTAAAGTTGCAGATATAACAACAGCGACATGACCGTATCCCCCACCAAATGTTCTAGGAAATACGACCACGTCGCCAGGTTTTGCTAAAAAGCTTTGTGTATTGTTATAAACATGTGCTTCATTTGTAAAGTCGTTTTGGAAAGGAATATCAGCCGCTCCTGCACCTCTCAAACCATGTCCGAACAGTTTAGCCCAATAGACATTTGCTAGATCAAAACATTGCCCGTAATATATTTTATTTAATGCCTTTCCATGCACTCATTTCTTAATGCACTTGTATAACATTAAATAGTTTCTATAAAAAGAAACCTCATGCTTTCACATGAGACTAGACTATATCATCATTTTCAAAGCATAATAAATAGACGTATGGGCATTCGATTTATAAACCAAACACGCCATACGTCTCAAATGATAAGGGCTAAGATACCAATCTAAAAACTCAACAAACTATATATATCAGGGGTGGGGAGTTATATATATTTCAATATACTAACTATCCGCATTTAATATATCATATTCTATCCTTAAACATCAATACCTTAAAAATGTCTTGCGCTGTCCGTCAATTGACGATACTTAGTCGTTGAACGTTCCTACACTGTTACCATGTAGGCTTCGCTGCTGATTGCCATATGCGATAGCACTTAGGTTTCCCAGCAATTCACAAGATTTTATATGGGCTATGCAGTTGTTAACCCATAAGCACCGTCGAAGTCCCAACCTCGACCTTCAAGTTTCTTAATAAAATCAATCGCTTGTTGTTTCGTTAGATTTGCGACCATCTTTTTCACTCTCCTTTAACACTTCGTCATCGTGATAACGACTCGCACCACGTTTCAATTCTTCATCATAATCATAATCAGCGACATCAAACTCAACTTCGTCAGTATCGTCAGTGAACGGTTCAGATGTATCAAACTCTGTAGGCGTTAATTCTTTTCGTTCTGGTGTAATAGCATCATCACTAACCACTTTCTGATATTCAACTGGGTCAACATTTTCATCACGTGGTTTTGTGTAAGTTTGTGTAATACCACTATCTTTTACACCTTTTGTAGTACTATCTACAACTATTCCTAAACTAACCAAAATCGTTAATAATGCCCCTATACTTCCACTCAATTGTTCTAATTGTCCTGAAATATCAAAACCAAAAATCTCACTTATTTGTTTGACAAATAAAAAAACTGCACCGATAAGTGCAGTCAAAGTAGTTTTATTTTTAAATCTTAATTTCCAATTCAATTTTAAACCTCCAATTTTATATTCTTGTTGAATTTTTACCAGTATTTTTCCTCACCTTTTTTTCGTGCATTCTTCGCTTCTTCTAAAGTATCATAATATCCCAAACTTATTCGTTTGTAATTCACCGATATTCTAGCACTCCATTTTTTGTGCCCAGAATTCCAGTGGACACCTTTACATCCAGAAGTGTTGCTTTTTTTCTTTCTCGTATTTCTATTTTGTACTGTTTTATTAGCCCAAATACAATTTTCTGGAGTATATCCTTTATTTACATCTACCCGTTCTATACTATAGTTTCCATCAGGACGTTCTCCCATATCTTCATAAAAAGCTTTGTAAGATTTCAACCATCTATCACAAACCTTTATCCCTCTAGCACCGTAATTTTCATAATCTTTACTGTTAGTGTTATAACATCTTGTCTTCATTGCCAACCACGCTCTGTATTCTGGTCTTTCTTGACCTTTTCGTGCGTGTTTAAGAGAACCTGGATTACACCCACATGATGTTGTAGTTCCTGCATTAAGGTGCCCTGTTCTTACGTCAGTATATCTTCCACAGACGCATAAACACTTCCAAAAAACCGCTCCGTGTTTATCCTTTTTATCACTTTTTTCAATAACTTTTAAATTCCCAAATTTTTTACCTGTTAAATTAAATTTCAATAACCCCATCTCCTTTACTTAATTATAACAAAGAAAAGGATTTAAAGATAGGTTGTATAAAATTCATAGTTTACCTCCATAATAAAAAGTCACCCCTTTAGGAGTGACTGATTTTTAAGCTTTTGCTGTTGCTTCGTTATATTCTACGCCAGTCATTTCTTTATATTCTTCTGGTGTGACATAACCTCTTTTAACAAATAATGCAAATTGTTCGTTTGTGTAATATCCCATTTTATAATATTTAACTCCGATATCATGCATTAGTAGTTCCTCCTAACAATTGAATGGTTAAATCAGATATATCTTTTCTTACATCGCTTAATTCTTCTTGTGTTCTGATTAATTCAAGAGATAATTCTGCTATAATTTGATCTTTATGAATTTCTGTGTCTTGCTTAGGTGTTTCGACTTCTACTTGTTGTCTTTTCCATTCTTCATAAGGTGTTCCAACCCATTTTCCACCGTCAAATTTAACCGGCCAATACAAACTACTTGGTGGCATAATTTCAGTGTATAAGTCTTTATCGTATCTTTCTCTACTTTCATCTATAAGGAAAGGTTTCCCATCAGATTTTCTAAAAATTTGTATCATCTAAATACCTCCTAAACCATGTATGTGAGATTAATCATATAAGTGCTATCTGCTTCAACAGCACCTACGACTTTCATTGTTCCATCGTTTGCCAAATAAGTTAATGCATTGCTAGTGCCTATTCTTTGGTTTAACTTAAATTCAATATTCTTAGTAGGAGTAATATTTAAAGGTAGTTGAGCAAAAACCGAACCAGTATATAACTTTTTGATATTTCCTATAATTTGAACTGTTTTGTTGTCTCCTGTTTTCCTAACTCTATAAGAAACTGGTAAATAAGAGTTGCTATATACATCTGCTTCAGCGCCGTTTAATAACGGCAAAGGAACCCAACCTGTATCTGTAGACGCTTGATTGATATAACGCCATTCTGATAAACCGTTATACGTTACTCTTTGAAGTAATTGACTAGAATTATAAGGTTGGAAATATATTGTAGATAGTTGAGAGTCTGAACGAACTAATTTAAAAAGCCAACCATTGGTAGAACTTACATCAGTTGGCAAACCAGTCGTTTTGCTTATATAACGTATTCCTGAAGGTATCTTTTTAATTTCATCTTCATTGTTTAAATTTATTGTTGTATATCCTTCAAAAAAGTTAGTCCCATCATCGTTTGTCATTCTGTATTTTTGACTTTGTGGGTTAATTTGAACCCAACCTCTGTCATTGTTGTTGGTATGAATAGTTTTTGACCATAGTATATTATGATAACTTTGGTTAAGAATGACTTGCTTTCTTCCACTCTGTCCTTTTGTAACATTAATTTCTGCTATATACCCCGCACCATTTGGATCAGCAGGGGCATTTACAGATTTATAGTCGCTTGGTATAGAGCATTCATATAATCCAGGTTCAAGCGTTTCTATAGGTTGAGACAAAGTGCCAAGCCATTTTCTAGTTCCGTCACTATTTGTAAATTGATATTGTTGCCAATTACTAAAGTCAGGTAGTTTAGGTGTAATTTCAGCTTTTTGTTCTTCTGTAAGACTTTCAAAGTCAAATAACTTTCCATCTGAACCATCTTGGCCGTCAACACCATCTTTCCCATCTCGTCCTGGTGGACCTTGAGGGCCTGGATTACCATTTATACCATCGATACCATTAATGCCATTTTTACCATCTTTACCGTCTTGTCCTGCTGGACCTTGTTCTCCAGTATCTCCTTTAGGACCTTTGAAGATATCTACATTGTCTTTCATTACTTTTTCTACAATATCATCTAGTAATTCCACACGTATTTCTTTTCCTACACTTTTAGTTATACCGCTGTCGTTAACAGTAAAATAAAAGTTAGCAACATGTGTGCTATCGTTATTTTCAGGATTTTCTAAGAATAATTTACATTGCATTTGCCCTACATGTTTAGTGATATATTCAGGAATAATATATCTTACAAAGCCTTCTTCAGCTTTAACTATTTCTAATGGCTCATTAGTGAAAATAGAACCATCTTGGGCAAAAACATGTAATACAGGTTCGAATTTCGTCTGGTTGAAATTCACAGAGATGTATTCTTGATTTTCATTAATAATGTTCTTTTTCTTAATATGGATATCAATAACAGATGTCTTGTTATCCATTGTGTACAGATTAACGTTTATGCTGCCTAAATCAACACCATTTTCATTGATGATTGTGTTAACTGTACCTGTTTTGTACGTTTCCATTTAAACACCTCTTTTTAATAATTTAGGGCTACACACTGTCAGTGTATAGCCCTGTTATTTGTATCTGTCTCTAATAAAATGTTCGCCTTTAATTCCGATTTTGTCATACAGATTTTTGATTGTTGTTGCCTGAACTTGTGCCCAGCGTACGTCGGTAGCGTATTGATGATTTCCTGGACTACGTGGATTCCAACGCATTCGGTATAAAGTGTTTTGACCTTTGCTAATATAACCTTGTCTTACAAATTTAGCACCACCAATAATACCTTTAGCGGGAGTAGTCCAACCTCTATTTCTAGCGTAAGTAATAGCATTATCAGGGTTCCAATCATACGCACCGATACCAAAGTAGTTATAAACACCCGCACGACCACTTGAGAAGTAAGATGTACCATAACCACTTTCCAGAAAGGCATGTGCAATCAAGTATATTTCATTCAAATTGTATTTCTTACAAGCATAAGCAACTGCTTTACCTTGCCCAGATAAAGAGCCTTTTCCTCTCAATATTTTATTAAGTGCTGAAACTGAAATACCTTGATATTTACCTAAATTAAGCATTTGATATTTTTGCGTTTTGCTATTCCATATTTTTAAGGAGTTCATAGCATTAAGGGTTGCCGAATAACTGGCACCATACCATCCATTACCATAGTTGATTTGAGGAGTTTTAGTCATTTGAATAGCTACGGCTCTTTTGAATGAATAAGCACTTCTGGAAATCACTACAGAAGGTTCTTTGCTTCCTTTTTTAGTTGTCGTAGTAGTTTTGTTTTTATTAACACTAGAAGCAGAAACAGTAACCTTAATTGTTTTTGTTTTAACTTTGTCTTTAGGTATTTCAGAAAGCAATTTCTTACTGTTTTTATAAAGGTATAAAAGACCATTAATGGTTTTATCTACATTTTTCTTAGGTGGTAACCCATTGAGTGATATATCCCAATCTCCGTGCTCATATACACTTCTCCAAATATTAGATGTATCAACTTCAATAGAAGATGGTTTAACTGGTATACCTTGATATTTCATTCTTGAAACTGCTTGCAACATCGTGTGTATTTCATTGACTATAAAATCATCTTTACTTGCTGATAAATCTTGGCAAACTTCAATGACAATATTGTCTGGGTGGCTTGGTACTTCGTACATTTCTAATCTCGGTTGCCATATATGATTTCTATCTATGAAGTAGTGAGGATATTCTTTGTCAGTAAGATACTTTTCTCTATCGAAATATAAATCAAGAACAGAACACATCGTATTTGCATTTCTTATAGTCACTTTTTTAGGATTATATCCTCTATCTTTACCTTGTACGATATCGTGAGGGATAAATTCAGGATATGTTGGTTCTCCATCGTCAATAGTGAAATTGATGTGTGTTTGTTTCTTTTTGATTGTGACTGTTTTGTTATTGTCTGTTGGCGTATTACTTGAACTACTTGAACTACTTGAGCTATCGCTAGGCTTAGGCGGGTTTTTCTCTGCTTTGTATGGCGGCCTAACAAAATAGATATTCCCGCCGTTACCGTTATAGTTATGATTAACAAAAGCCGCTCTTGATCCACTCCATTGATTAGAACCCACCCAGTTCTGATCCACACATTTAAAGTGTGATTTATCACTAGGACCAACAACTATTGCAGTATGTCCAGCCCAACCATAAGTCCATACTGCTATATCACCAGGCTTAGGTGTGAAACTAGATGTATTTCTATAAATTTTCCACGATCTATTAGGGTATTGACTACGATTTGCCATAGCGTTTGCATTTCCCCAAGTTCTAAAATGCCAATACCGTTGGAATATATAGTTAGGCAAATCCCAACACTGGAAACCATATCTTCCGTCAATATCTACCCCTTTATGGTTCTTAGCCATCCATTTAGCCCAATTTACAACTTGCGAAGCTGTTGGCTTTCCGCTTTTAGGTAGTATAGCCATTTACACACCTACTTTCTTTGTAAAAATAAAAAGCCAACACTAAAGTGTCAGCTTAAAATAGTACGGAGGCTAAACCGAAAGCAGCTGCAATAATAGCGCAACCACCACTAATTAACGCTACTACTACTTGAACATTTCCTTTTTGTTTATCAGAAATTGACTTATTTATATTTTCTAATTGTGCTTCGTGAGATTTAACTGTGTACTTTACGTCAGTGAATTCATTTCCCACTTTTTCTATCACACCACTAATTTTTTCTAAATGTTTTTCTAATCGTTCTTGCGACTCAAACTGCTTTTCTTGTAATCCTGTTTGTTTTTCGAGCCTTTTATCTAGTGTGCTGTATGCCTCAATGTGTTTTCTATCATTTTCGTTGATTTTTTCATAAATTTTACCTGTATTCTTTATCCATTCTGTACGTAATACATATTTATCTTCTTCTTGAGACAATTTCTACACCTCCGTAGAACCCTAAAATGCCACAGATCATTGTAAAGGTAGAGAATTGCAAAGGAGAAAGCCAATTAATAGCATGAAACATACTTGCAGATGTCATTAAGAAGTAAAAACAAGCATTGCCCCAACCCCCAATGCAAATAAGATAGTTAAATATGTTATTCAACTTTTGTGTGGGTAAAAAGAAAGGTGCTGCGATAATAAAAGCGCTAAAAACCATAGCAAGTACGCCCCATATCCAAATTGGCATGATATGATGTAGAGCTAAATAAAAATCACTATCATTAATGATAGTATTTTGTTCTCTTGTCCAAAAGAAGCCTCTTTCAAACATAAGAGCTCCAAACCCTAACACTAAAAGAAATGTTAATGAGTAAGTAATGGAATTCTTTTTCATTTTTATCAACCTCCTATACAACCGGATTAGAGCCAGGTATTACTACACCTTTAGTAGCATCATACCAAGAACCCCATCTTGTCGTTTCGCCCATCATATTACGTGAATATATTCTGTGTTTGTTATATGGCATGAACAACACTTTTTTGTACGTTTCACTTCGTGATATAACAATAGCGTAACCACTTTGATTATCAGGATCAGGAGAGTTTGTAGGATTGTAAAGATAATAAAAACCAGTTTTATCAATCTTGTTCATTGTAGATAAATCAACATTATCTAACCTTATAGCAGCACCGTCTGATTCTGTAAGTGGTATTTGTTGTCCCATAGCTTTATTTATAGCCTCATTAACTTTGTTTTGTATTAATTCATCTAAGCCGTCTGAAAGGGCCTTGAATTCGTCCTCATTTGCCTTTTTAGACAATTCTGTGCCGACTTCTTCTTTCTTAGCATAACCGATTAGGTGTTCCTCTAATTTTTGTTCAGTGATAACTCCTTCAGTTGCTGCATTTAAACGTTCGTTAACTTCTAAAACTTTATCATTGATAGTGTTAAGATAATCTGTTATTTCTATTTCAGTTTGTTTTGAAAAATTTTCCATTTGATTGCGTAAGTCTGTGACTTGTTTGACGAATTCAGATTTTTGAGTGTTGACAAAGTTTAAGAACTCGTTCTCTGCTTCTTGTACATTTTCTAGCTCTTTAGATACTGTTTCAATTCTATCTTTTACTAAGTCAACAAGATCATCAATTTCTCGGATATATCTTATTTTAATATCTCCATCAATTTGGTTGATTAGCGCATCAGCAACGTGAAATCTAAACTCGTTAAGCACCACTGTATCTTTACGTCCGACTGCTTTGATATATATTTGTCCAGTTACAGAAGTATCTGTAGAAGCCTTTAAGAAATCATTGTCTAAAGTTAGTCGTATAATACCTTGCATTGGATCAACAAATTCAACTTTAACTCTTCCCGTTGATGATCCGTTGTCAGAAACAAAATAAGCTGTAATTTCTGTATTTGCTTTGCTAATCTCTAACGGGTAATTCTCTCCATTAATTTCTCTACGTACTTGGAATGTTAAAACCGCTGTATTTATATCCATATTATAAAAGCCAATACCTTCATCAGATATTGGCTTTAAGTAAGGTTCATCAACAGTAGTAATTCTAGCTTCTTTATAAAATCCGTCCATTATGAAGCCTCCTTATTATTTCTTTTTAGTTTTACGAATAATTTTGTTTGTCTTAGTATATGCGCTTGGCTTATCAGGATAAACTTGATGGAATGTTTTTTCTTTTTGGTTACCATACCCACCAGACTTAAGAATTTGAACTGCTGTGTGTGAATGCGAAGGTGTAAAAGTAAGGTTGATAATTAAGTTTCTAACTTTTGCAACGCCTTTAGTTCTTAATATATCTATAACACCCATAACTTCGTTAGATCTATGAACATTATCTGGACTCGTTGTAGAATATTGAACAGGAGCTATTGCATGAAGTGGGATAGTATGCCAACCTTTTTTAACTGGCATTCTCACTCTGTATAAGTGACGTTTTCTACTTTTTCCATTACCGCTGTACGGATGATAGTTTTGTACTACATAAGGTGCTACAGCTATCGTTGTATCTCTATCAACTTCAACAGTAATAGAACCATTTAACTCTACAAAACCATTAGCTGTGACTTGGAAACGTTGTTGTGTCATTAACATACGTTGATAATCTTTTTTAGCGATAAGTGAAAAAGGCTTAGTATCTTTTTTATCAAATCTACTACTATAAACTAAAGATTTAACAATGGGTTGATTTGCAATTCTGCCTTCTTTGTTAGTGTCTAATTTTGATAGTTTGGAGATAATATTTCCTAAGTAATAAACTGAACGCCACATCTCTTGAGCGCCTCTAGGTTTTCCAGCTCTACCTTCGTACACTTCAGGCAAGAAAGAAGTTGTACCATGCTTAATACCTACCCAGTTACTAAATGAGGCTAAGGTGCTTGAACCCCAAGTCACATAATCCCCATGATCAGACATTTCTGAAAGCATTTCAGTCATCACATTGTTAGGTTGGTTAGAAAAACGTGGATAGAATAAACAATAGTCACTCACTTGAGAAATAATGTTATGACAATCGACGTGAGCTGTAATATCTCCTAAGTCTTCTACTAGCGCTTTCATATTTCTACTTTCTCTTTCACTAAAAGGCTTTGTACCTTTGTAATTTTTACCAGTAGAACGTGTACCACTACCATTTGACCAATAGTAGTCAAAATTACGATTTAAGTCTACGTTATTAACATTCTCGCGTATATTGTTAGCAAAGCCCCACGGGTTAACAATAGGGACTATAACAACTCTCACGTTTTTACGTATATAAGCGAGTTGAGAATACTTGTTCCATTCGTTGACAACTAAATCCATAAAGCGACTTAAAGCGTAAAAAGCGCTATATTCATTGCCGTGTATACATGATGTAATAAGTATTGTTTTTGTATAGTTTTGAGGTTTGAAGTCATAAGCATAAACGTTGTACTGATTACTTTGATCTTTACCTACATATTTTCTCGTCACGTAGTTGTTATCAATAAATTTATCATAAAATACTTTTCGATTATCGTTTGGATCATTGTTGTTAGGTGTTTCGTTAACACCTTGTTCAGCACTTGCGATAAATGGGGGCGTAAACAGATAAGTAGCATCATCAGCTACATTTAATTCTTTGTCTATTTTTTCGTCTATTCTAGTAAAGTCATGTCTTAATCTTTCTGAAAGTATAGGGAAGTTTTGAGCGTCAATTGATGTACGACTGTCTCTCACTTCTTGTAGACCATTACCAATTGTTCCTAGTACTAAATTTCTAATACGTTTACTTTGATATCCTAATTCTTGTCCTACAGTAACATTAGGACCAGTAGGCAATCTATATACAATTTGTTCAGCGTTATGAGCTTGCTTTTCGGTTTTACCATGCTTTACTAATATTTCTTCAATATTAGTTAGCATGTCTCGTATAGCAATGTAATTTAGCTCATTTTCTCTCACATACCGTGAACTAAACAAAGTATCTAGCTTGGTATATATTGTTTTACGCATTGCTACGCCTCCTTAACTTGTAATTTTCCGTCTTTATCTATCGTGATGTTATAATATTTACCGTTTTCGCCTTGCATTTTTAAACGATTATAATGAAGTCTATCAACTTTCTTTTTATCAGTATTACTCATTAATCCAGAAGATTTATCAGTCGCTTTTGGTATTACGTATTTGTTAAATCCACTTTTAGCACTTGCGATAACTTGCCATGTTTTCCCTCTGTCATGAGACACTCGGAATTTCCCGTTCCTGTTATATTCGAGTATATGATCTTTTTCTACAATTGCTCTAATACCATTCTCATTGCCGTGTAATGCTTTGTTAGAATCAATAGACTTTCGTGTAGAAGTGATAGCAGCATTAGCTTTGGCATATGTGGTACGATATGAATTTGCAAAACCGCCACCCAAACCTCCTACTACTTGTGCCGCTTGGCTAATACGCTCTAAGTAGCGATTGTGTCTATTAAAGTCGCCTAATGTCACGTCTTGCTTTACTATGTTGTTTTCTGCATCTCTAATTGTCTTAACTTCTACAATTCTCATAAATTCATTGATACCTAATATAGAGTGTTTAACTTTAACAATATCTGCCACTCTCGGAACGGCATTAGGATAATGATTTCGCAATGCTATAAAGTCTAAAGTTAAAGAGCGCTTTATAGACGAATTAATGACTGCTTGTAATCTAGCACGCATAATATCTGGATCAGTAATAGAACCATCTTTAACTGGTGGTGCATCAAATCTACCGTAATCTTTCATATTAGGGTGCTCAAATTCAACAATAAGACCTGCACCATCTAAACCTTCTTCATCAGTATAAGAACCGTACCCTTTAACATAGGTATACATCTGACCGCTATCTTCTTCTAATTTCATATTGTTTGCGTTAATTTCATCATCAATATGATAAGTTGCTTGTTTCTCTAAATACGGGGTGAATTCAAAAGTATACGTGTTTGTTTTGTAATCGTGATGTATATCAAACTCTAAATCCCATGCTTCTAATCCTTTTTTCAATAAATCCTCAACACTTTCTCCTTCGCCAGAATCTTTGATTTCAGAAACAAACATATTGTCAGGCACCTTGAATTTAAGTCCAGTCCCTTTAAATATCTTTTCAAAAAAGTCGGGTGGTTTATGAAGGCCATCTATTTTGTCATACACTCTTTTTCTTTTGATAATATCAATCGGCTTTTCTCGAAGGGTTACAGACACTTCTTGATTTCTACCATGTGTTTGTCTATCGATAATATAAGCAACGTATTCTCTCTTGTCATTAGGTCCTGTTAACTGCGTCAGTGTCCAGCGTTTATCAATACCTCGTATAACGTTATAGTTATATTTATCTTCAAGTAATTTGCATTGTACAACTGTTTCAGAACCTAATTTTGATGTTGTTGTAGTAGTGACATAAACTGGCTCACCTATTCCTCTTATAGGGCTAAATAATACTGGCATTTAATAACCACCTACTTATAATAAAATTTCATATCAAAAGTTACTGACTTAACCTGTTGATTGAAAGCAAAATCATTCCAACCAGGATAGAATTTAGGTTGAGCGTTTGTACAACGATGATTAATTGGAGTGCCGTTTCTCCACGTTTGAACTCCGTCATACACTATCTTGTCGCCTTTTTTCAAACTAATATTACTGATTTTCATATAATCAGATTTCCCCAACGTAAATCGGAAACTTTCTTTACTGCTTACATTTTTACCTAAAACGATAGTTACTTTCTTATAGAGTTTAAATTCGTTATTAGGTACATTTCCGTGGTAATAAATACTGTTATTCCAGGCATTAGTAAAAATGTATGTTCTTTTGTCATTTTCTTCGTCAAATGGTACTAACATGTCATTAGACCATAACGCTTTGTCGGGTTTGTTCTCTAAATCTAAAGAAGTACCAATACTCTCGGCAAAAGGTATTTCAATTGTTTCAAAAACTAAGTCGAAGTTAATCACATTACCTTTGTTATCAGGTGTTATTACTGATGAACATTTAACTTGATACTGTTTACCACTAGTATAGTAATTATCGTTCATCATATTATGATCGAATACTGGATAACCATATTTATCATACGATTGATAGTCATCTTCCGTCGGTTGTAAAAACTTGTAATTATGCTCTTCGGCATATCTAAGTTCTCTAATCCATACAGGCTCAGTGTTTACTGTCAAATCATAAAATTTATCTCTTAATCTTGGTATATCATTAAGTTTTGTACTAACTACATAGCAGGGTACCGTAATTTTTCTTTTACGATACTGACTGCTAAGTAACATACGACCGCTTGTGTTTTCTTTTGTTTCATAGTTGTCCTCTATCTCCGGGCTTTCGATGACTATATCTTTCACTCGAAAACCGAAGTCAGACAACTTGTATTTAGTGCCATCTTTTTGTTTAATTTCTAAATCCATTGCCTGACCTCCTAGAATGTGAATGTGGCATCTCTATCTGCATTTTGTCCGTTGACTATATGAGTTAAAGCGTCGTTGTTAACGTCCATTTTAACGGTTACAACACGTTGCGATGGATTTGTCTTATATTCATGAGTGTGTGTAACTTGTGCATTGGCTGATGCACTAGCATTTTTAATGTCTCTCTGTATATTAGGTACTTTAAGTTGAGGGTTGAAAGCATCTGTTACAGACTTAGCCATAGATCCCATTCCGGAAATAACATTTTTACCTTCTTTATTAATTCCGATACCTAAACCTTCCATAGTCCAAACACCGTATTGTTTGAATAATTTTGAAGGAGAACCAATGTGTAAAGCACTTTTAGCAGCATTAACTGCACCCATTACTACATTACGTGCAGCAGATGCAACTTGACCTGCCATTGCTTTAATACCATTGATAAGTCCCATGATTAAATCACGACCAACAGAAACCATTTGACCGATAAAACCACGCGCTGCACTTACCGCTCTTGATACACCAGAAGTCACTGAACTAACAACGTTAGACATTCCTGAAATTACTGAACTGACTATTCCAGACATAGCCGAACCTACCGCGCTAAGCATGTTTGAAAAACCACTTGACACAAAGCTAACAGCTCTTGATACTGCGCTAGTAATAAAACTAACGATTGATGACCAAATGCTTGAAATCAAGCTAGAAATGGCACTCATGACAGATGAAGTGACACTCAATAATGATGACCAACCAGCTTGAACGAATGTCACAATGCTTTGGACTACTGTAGAAATTACAGTAACGAGCATAGTCCAAATTGATTGGGCAATAGTGACTAAAGTCGTCCAGATTGTAGATGTAACACTGACTATAGTTGTCCACACAGTAGTGATGATTGTTACTAATGTAGAAATAATTGTGGTAATAGTAGTGACTATTAAAGTCCAAATAGTTTGAGCAATAGTGACTAAAGTTGTCCAAATCGTAGTTGCTACGGTTACTATTCCAGTCCAAATTGCTGATAAAATTGTTCCTAATGTAGTAACTATCGTTGTGATAGTCGTTACGATCATTGTCCAAATCGTCTGAGCCACGGTAACCAGCGTAGTCCAGATAGTGGTCGCTACTGTAACAATAGTCGTCCAAATGGTAGCTAAGATACTTACTAACGTTGTCACGACCGTTACAATGACGTTCACAATTGCCGACCAAATAGTTTGTGCCACTGTAACAATGACACTCCATTGGATTTGAGCACTTGTAACTATAGCTGTCCAAATACTTGTCAAGAATGCACCTAAACCAGAAACAACTGTTTTTACAATATTAACAATTCCATTCCAAATCGAGCCTGCTATACCTGCTAATGGACCAAATATTGCACTAAAGCCATCTACAATATTTTGCCATGATTGTTTTAAGTAGTCGCCTAAGATACTCCATATATTTTTAGCCATTTCAACAATAGCTTTCCAAATTTCAGCACCTGATTTAGACATTGTTTGCCAAGCACCACGCCAATCTCCAGTTAACAACTGAAGTAAAGCAACTATTGTACTTAAAATGACCTCCATAGCAACTTTTATTACTGCTTTAATAATTTCCCAAGCCACTTTAACAACTGCAACAACTGTATTGAAGGCTTGTTTAATCATTGGGGCTATAACTGTAACTGCTGCATCTACAATAGCTACAATTTGGCTCCATGCTTGTTGGAACATAGGTGCTAATGGCGCTAATATTTCTTTAGCACGACCAAATAAATCGCCTAAGAAACCGATTACCGCTTTAATTGCAGCACCAACTGAACTAGCTATTGCATTCCATGCGTCTGTTAAGGCATTTCGTAATGTTTCAGATGAATTCCACAATGCCACAAAGATAGCAATAACTGCCGCAACTGCTGCAACAATAGCTAAAATTTCTGGGTTAAGTGCTAAGAACGCGGTTCCCACATCTTCTAATACTCCCATTATAGCGCTACCTATAGCAGAAAACGCAGCCATTGCACTCTCAGCACCAGTTAAAACCATAGCGAATTTAGAAATAAAGTCGATAACACCTAAGATAGGCGGTCCTAAAGTCATGAATACACCAGCTAATGTAGCGATTAAGCCTAATAATATACCAATAGCAGGGTGTGCCTCCGTTAATTTAGCGATAAAATCTGTAATCGCAATAGCAACATCTAATACAGCTGCAGCTAGTGGCGCCATTGCCGTTCCCACATTAATGATGATTTTAATTATATTACCTAATAATGTTATTAGTTTAGGACCATTTGTATTGATGTAGTCCATAAATTTTTTAAATCCGTCTGATTGCGCTATCGTAGCACTCCATGAAGCGAACTTTTCAGACATTTGCGCTAGAGATTCTAATATAGAGTGTGTATTCGGCGCAAATGCTTTCATGAGGTTAAAAATACCCTTGAAGGTATTTCCAAATATTTGTCCGATTAACGGTAAATTCTGTTTAGTGTATTCGATAAATGATTTTATAGCATTTTGACCTTCAGTAGATTGTGCCCATTGGTTAAATGCAGCACCCATTTTCTTGAAGCCAGCCGAAACCCATTCGGCTAGTGGTGCTAGTTGAGTGAGAACACTGATTATTCCACTTCCAAACTGACCTGCTGCACTTAGCATATTATTGAATATTCTTACTCCTGTTGTGCCCATCATTTGGAAAAACTTTTGTGCAACTTGGGAGTTTTTAGCCCAATCAAGCATTTTAGCACTTGCCTGTTCCATTCCTTTAGACACGCCACTAATAAAAGGAGATAAACCTGCTAAAGCAACTTTGATCATGTTTAGACCATTAGCCATTGTGTTAAATATTTGGCTTTGGTTTTTCTCTATAATACCTTGCCAAGCATCTTGAACACCCTGTAAGGCACTTTCATATTTTTTCGTTTCAGCTGTAGCTTGTAGAGTTCCATCGTTAAGCATTTTAATAGCACTTGCAGCCATAACTCCAAATCCCATAACGCCAGCTGCAGCAACACCAAATGCAGCTGCTAATCCTGCAGCTCCACCAGCTACAACCCCGATAGCGTTAAGAACAGCAAATAATGCAGGAACCATCGAAGCAATGATAGGAACTACCAACGTTATATTGGAAATTAAAGAACCTTGTATCATATTAGAAATTACTGTCCCTATTGTTCTAATTCTTGTTGCTAAAGCGTCCCAAGAGTTCATAGAGCTATCGATACCGGCTACCATCGCTCTAAATGCACCTTGTGCTTTATCTGAATCAACATCTATCCTAGTGTGTATTCGGTTAGGAATTGAACGTAACATCGCTTTTAGCGCCAAAATTTTAGAAACTGCAGCGCCTTCGTTAACTTCGACAGTAGCTTTTGCTTTTTGTCTTGCAAAGCTATTAAGCGACTTTTTAGCTTCAGCTATAGCGACACGTGCCTTAGTTGCGTCTGCATCTAAATGAGCACTATAAGAGTTTCCGTCAAACATATCTAAATCAATCTGTAGCTTAGATAACGTTGATATAGCTCTTCTTGCGTCAACATCAGCATGTGCATTAGCATTTGATCCGTCGAAACGTTCTAAATATGCTTGTGCTTCTTCAATATTAGCTTTCGCGCTTGCTATATTAGCGTCAAGTTCAGCGTCTCCTCTGTAAGCGTCGAATTTTCTTACGTATTCTTCTGCGATAGCAACTTTAGATTTAACTTCATCAATATCGACATCTAAGTTACCTTCTGCTTTAGTGTTGTTAAATGATTCCATAGCTGACTTAGCACTTTCTACCGCTCTTTTCACACCAGAAGAGTCTGCATCAATTTCGTTGTCTTTGATTTTCTCCATAGTACTCTTAAAGCGTTCTGCACTGTTTTTAGCTGCCTGTATAGCACTTTTAAATTTCTTAGCGTTAGCTTCTATTGTCGCCTTAATACTGTAATTAGCTTCTGCCACGTGTTCCCACCTCCTTATTTATTTAATTCTGCAATTTGTTGTAGTAAGTCTTTTGGTGGTTTATTTTCCTCAAATTTAGCTTCTGAAGCGAATTTGACAGGTTCACCTTTGTTTAATCGTTGAATGTTTTCTTGATAATGCATAATATCATCGGCACTTTTGAAGCGATATTCTGTTTCGCCTTTTTTACCACCACGTTTCTTTTTCTCTGCAGCAGCGTCTCTAATAGCAAATGCTAATTTGTACATATCCATATCTCTATCTAGTTGTTCATATTCTAAGGCGTACATACGATAGTTAAACTCCCTAAGTGTCATTCGCTCTATGACATCTAAATCATAGATTTTGAGCTTACTCATGCATAAGATAACAATACGATCAAACGTTAAAAGTTCTTCCTCTACTTCTTGCTGTTCTTTTTGTATTTTTTCGGAACGAGGTTTTGGGTTAAAACACGCTTTCCCAGTTCCTCGATAACTTCATTACAGAATTCTTCAAGACCAGTATTTTCAATAACATTCTCAACAACTTCTTCTAAGTCTTTTTCTGTTTTAGGAGCGCCTTTTTCTTGTGCTGTTGCAGCTTTAATCACTTTTGCAACATCTACTACACTGTGGCTTTCTAATGCAGGTACTAACATTTCTGTACCTTTACCAAAGTTAACTTGTTCAGCTTCCATGCCCATTTCTTTATCAATGATGTTTAAGAACTTTAATCCAAATGATAATTCGATTGTTTTACCGTTAAATTTGATTTCCATATTTTTAATTACCTCACTTTATTTTATTAGTCAAAAAGAAAAGAGGGCTTTAAGGCCCTCATTGTTATACACTTTCTACTGTGCTAGGTTGGTTAGGTTGTGGGATTTCTGACACAAGACCATCGTCAGCTGGATCTGCCGCAACAGTATCGTGGAAGCCATAAGCAGCTTTGTTTTTCTCGATTTGTTCTGGTAATGTCGCCCAACCACGAACTTTTTTAAGATATACACCAAATTCAGTTTCAAATTCTGCGATATCTTCAGCGTCGTTAGTACGGTCAATACTATTCCAGTATCCTTGACGATATTCTGCTTTATATTTTCCATCTTTGTTTTTAACTCTTTTGTTGATAACCCATAACTCATAAGGGGTATCTTCTTCGGTAGCATCTTCAATTTCATCACATAACGTGTCATCTTGGTTCATGTAGCAGTTAATCGTAACTGTTGACTCTAATGTACCTCCAGAGTTAACAGGACCATCTACAGTAGCTTCTGTATCTCTATCTTTTTCAGTTTCGCGTTCTAATTCTGTTACCCACATTACTTTATTTGCATCTTTACGGTCTCCGGCTTTACGGATTAAGACTAATTCATCAGTACCTTGTTTAATTGCCATAGGTTTTACCCTCCTAAATAGTATATAAAAAATACAAGCCCTTTAATGGCTTGTATACTCGATATTTATAGTTACATGCGATAATGCTTGATTATCTTCAATTTCAATAGATTCATTGATGTCTAACTGCGGATTGAATAAGCTGAAACCTTCAAGCTCGATATCATCTAACATAATGTTTTGAACTTGCATCAGCAAATTGTCATTAGCACTCTTATCAATATCCAACCCCCACAGATGAACGATGGCAGTAGGATTACCTCCAAAACTGTCAAAAGTTAACACGTTCATGCTATCTGTAGTAGTTTGAATAGCAATAAAAGGATATTCAAGCTCTTGGTTAAGTTCTTTAGTTTCAATTACAGGGACACCAATTTCACTAAATTTTTCATATAAGTAGTTGAATAGTTGAAGTTTAGCTGATTGCTTCATTACATGCCCCCCATTTTACCGTTTATTAATTTCTCGAGGTCCTCTCTGACTTTCCTTGTATATCTTTCATAAACAGGGAACATAAACGTTTCGGGAGCCATGTAGCGTGTACCGTATTCAAGGAACGAACTGTACCCAGCGTTAGAGGTCACAGCATACTTCATGTTGCCTTCTTTAGTATCTCTAATCATACGCGCTAAGTTTCCTGTCCAGTAACCTTTGTTCATAACTGACTTAGCACTTACAACAGTATCTCTAGCGAACTCGCCAGCATTGTTTTTGAGCACTTCGTCAACATCATCATCAATGCTACTGTGCATGCGATCTAGCTTTCTAATTAGAGCGTCGATATCTCCAGCCACTATTTAACCTCCTCTGCATAGAATACAGTGTCGTGTTCATAGTCGATACGTTTAGTGATAATGTGTTTTACACCTTTGATATAAGCATGAGTCACTTTTGGTTCAAAACGACCATTTAAGCGAATGACGTTAATATCTTTGGTTACATCTCCATACTCAAGATTAGTACGTTGCGGGGATAAAGGAGATATATTACAAGGAACTTCGTTGTACACTTGTTCCTTAACATCGTACTTACTTGTTTTGGGGTTGTAACCACCTTTAATTTCCTTAGAGAACTTCACGCGCTTGTTGTATCTCAATAGAAAACACCTCTACCACGTTTACTTGTCTCTTTAGGAAACAAAGCATCGATAACGTCCATATACTCATCAAAATCATTGCTTTGAAAAGTATTAGAACGACCATCAATACTTTCTTGCGTCATTCCTTCAGCACCAACACGATTAAAGCGCTTGACTGCTACTTCTTCGACAATGTATTCCAATCTATCTGGAACTTGTTCAATATCTAATGGAAGTAAGCTAATCAAACGCTTTTCAGTGTTACTTATGATTATTTCGAGTAGTTCATCTTGCTTATCATCATCGATAGAGAGTAACTTTTTGACATTTTCTAATACTGCCATGTTATCCCTCCAATGCTTTAAGAATTACCGCTTTCGTATCGTCTTGTGATACATCTACATTATGTTTTTCAGCTATTTCTAACAATTCAGCTTTTGTTGCTTTAGCATCAACATCTAAAGCGATATATTGCTCGTTATATACGTTTTGTTTATGGAATAGTTGTTCGATACGTTCACTAGTAATATCAGTAGGGAATTCATTTCCTAATTTATATTCTTTACCATCTTCTTTATCTACGAACGGTCGAACTACTTTATAAGAATAAGTCATTGTAAGACCTCCTAGATTATTTATACGGTTTCAGTATTTCCACCAGTTGAAGCAGAACCAGCTGTTAATTTAGCGAATGCTTTGTCATCTGCAATATGGAATGCAACATCCATAGTTACACGTAAAGCAATTAATTCTTGTTCGAATAAGTTTACTGGTGAACCGTCAGCGTTTTGTACAGTTGATAATTGACCATCTTCTGAAATTTTGTAAGACATGTTGTAAGGAATTCCGTAGAACACTTTGTTGAAGTCCCCAGCGTATAAGTCTCCTTTTTTAAATTGATCTGATTTAAGGTCAACAACTGGTAGTCCGTCTAGTGTGTTGTTAGCACGGTCATAATAGCTTTCTTTAGTATCTTCATCACGAACTCCACGTAATGCAGTGCGATTTTGTGTTTTAGATAAGAAAGCGTTAGCTTCTACATCATCTTCTAATAAAGTGTCCTCTAAAGCTAAGATATTATCTAAAGTGATATCACCTTTTACTACATTGTTAGCTGCAGTAGCTGATTGTTCTACTGATTGTTTGAATGGGTTATCTACATTTAATAAACCTGCTTCGTCAAACTTTTTATAGAATTGTTCAGCGATTTGTGGTTTCATTGCTTCGAAGAAACGAGAGTAAGTGTAGTTTAAGTATTCACGAGAAGCAACGATGATTACACCTAATTTATGAGAACGCATAGACGCCTCAAGTAAGCTAGGTTTAGAAGTTTGAATTTTTTGACCTTCTCCTACCCAATAAGCGCCTGGTTTATCTGCCCAGTAAGTGAACTTTTTCTCTGACTTTCCGCCCATATCCTGGTATTTACCTAATTGCATGATTTTAGAGTTTTGCAATACATCTAAAAGAATAGGCTCGTTGAAATCGTTTAACAATTCCCCTTCTTTGTGCTCATGCATCATTACATTATCTGGATTGAATGTTTGCGGTTTTACGTTTGCCATTTATAATGCCTCCATTTTATTGAATTATTCTATTTTGTCTTGCTATTTCTGCAAAACTATCACTTGTCTTTTTGTTACTAGATACATCACTTTGTTGTCCAGACGGCGTTGATTGACGAGTAGCTTCTTTTACTTGTTCTTGAACTGCTCTGTCGAAATCTTCCTTAATCGCGTTGACAACTTCATTGATTTGTTCGTTATCTTCCAAATGGATTAGTGACTCTGCAAATGAAGTAGGTAAACCTTTGTCTTTAAGGTCGTTCTCCACATCAGCTTTGAGTTCACGTAATCTGAATTCTTTTTCCTTTTCTGCTAAGGCTTGTTCGCGTTTCTCAAATTCTTTGTCTTTCTTCTCTTTTTCAGTTAACTTAGCGTAGCTTTCAGCCTCTTTTTTAGCTTCTTCACGAGCTTGTTCTAGTTCTTGCTGGTGCTTACGCTCGCGTTTTGATAAAGCAGAATCAACAGCTTTACTGATTTGAGAATCTACTTCACTTCTTGTATACGTTTCTTGCTTTTGATCGTCATTGTTTTCTGGCGTATTTCCTTTACTTTCTCCAGTTTCATCTTCGTTATCTTCAGCGAAGAATTGTAAGTTTAATTTCATTTTGTCTACTAATTCCATTTGTTTATCCTCCCGTTCAGTCTTAAATTCAATGTTTAATCGCATAAAAATAGCACCCCAATTAGTCAATTAAGCCCAATTAGTGTGCTAAATATATTTGATATTCGCATTTGATTTAAGCCCGCTCAGTATTTTTTAATATTGAGCAGTTTAACGACTTACTGAGGTCGAGTAGGTTAACGTATCCTACTGACGAGATATTGGCGCGGTAACGCCAGGACCAACTGCTTCACGCTTTGACATAAGTACCAACTCAGATGAAGTTTTTAGGTTTAAACTCTTTCTTCTCAGGTTCTTTCTTTTTCGCTTGTGCACGGTTACTAGGGTTTGTGTCATTCAAACGCTTGAGTTCTTTGTGAATGCCTTCAAGGGCTACAGCAATACGTTCGTTATACACCACTGCCACCCTCTTGTATAGCATCTACAATTTTGTCTATCTTTTCTTGTGTTGTCATACTATCTTTAATGATGTCAGAAGGTTCTTTGTTGAAGATTTGATTATATTCATCGTAAACATCATCTAGCCTGTCTTGTAAGTAACTTTCGTCATACTTGTCGTACTCGTCGATTGTATCACCATCAAGTTCAGTGACGTCATATAGGCCTTCCTCTGTTTCGTAATCTTCTTCGTACTCTTCTTCATATTCATCTTCAGGACCGCCTAGCCCCTCCAGGAATTCTATATCCTCTTGATCAAAGTCATCAGAAAAGTCGTACTCTTCTTCCCAGTTTTCATCTTCTTCAAATTCGTCGTCATCTTCCATAAAGTCATCTTCATACATGCCATCTTCTTCATCACTGAAATCAGTGTCTAGCACTTCTTCTTCTTCCCAATCAGCATCTTCATAATCCCCTACGGAATTATCAACGATTTCTTTTGCTACACCTTCATTAGTAACTGGTGGTGTATTTGTAAGATTATTATCTTCTGCCAATTACGACACCTCCTTTTAATTATTTAACAACGCCTCCGAAATATCTTCCTTCGCGCTCTTCAAAGAACTTATCACGCCAATCAGAATCGATGTGTGGTGCGACAGCACTCCGACAGAATGGATGCATCGGTGGAGCGTTTACACCAGGTTGCATATCTTTAACTTTGAATACTTTTTTGTTTAATCCTCTGCACGTCTTTGTTGTCTTACTATCTATCTTAGCGTGATATTCATATTCTGCGTCAGGTCCATGTTGTTCTAACATATGACGCTTTGCAGCTAGTGTTTGTACTCTAGCAGTTTCAGTTATGAGTAAACGTCTTATTTCGTAAGTACTATTACCTGTTTCTTTTCTGAACTCTTTCACAAACTCATAAGGGTGTCGTCCTCTTAACAATACTTGGCTTGTAGCCTTTTCAACATGCGCACGAACAACTTTCATATCACGCCATAAACGACGTGACCAGTTAGAATTTTGAAATGGAGCAGTGACAATTGTTTTTACCTCGTTGAGTGATACATGTATTGTTTCGCCTAATATACCTGCTTGTTGCTCAAGAGAACGATAATAAGATGATTCCATGTAATTATAAATAGATTGCTCTATACGAGCGTATGAGTACGTTACAATGAGTCCTAACTGCGCTTTAAGCAACTTCTCTCTATTCACATACATCGCTGTGTTGTATTGTTTAAGTTCTCTGTTCGCTCTATCGCTAAAGTCATTGTTTTTAACGTATGACCTTGCTTTATTAGCAAAAGATTGAACGTCGAAAGTATCTACCTTCTTTTTAGCTTCAGAAATAGAAATACCTTCACTGTCTGCATATCTTGCATAGAACTTAGATATCTCATTCTCTATATCGTCAATCATGTTGTTAACAATGCGTTCAATCTCTTGGCTCATTTCCGTATCGCTCATTGCCTCATCTTTAATGATCTCTTGAGCTCTTTTATCCCAATAAGTCATAGATCATCACTCCTCGATGTTTGAAGTCGATTGTTCTATGTTATTTCCCTCATTTTGTACGTTTTTATACATTAAATCATCAGAACGTTTTACTTTTTCTTCTTCTTCTGATTGAATACGTTTGACTTCATCTTGTGGATTGTCTATGAAAGATACAAGAGACATTAGTGTTTGTTGGCTAATTTCTCCACCAGCACTCATGTACATTTGCATTTCTTCTGTAATTGACTTAGGTAAGTTTCGAGTGAACGTAAATACTAAATCTTTGAGATTATCTTTGTCTATCTCTCTATTCACGCCCATGATTTCTCCGACTAACTTGTAACGTCTAACCAATCCTTTTCGGAACAATCCTTCTTTGATTGCTGTACGTTGTTCTAAGCCAAATAACTTATATTTCATGGCTTCCACCTTTATTATCGTAGAGGCTCTTTATCCTCTACTTCTGGGAGTTTCCTCGCATAACAGTACGTCGTTTCGTACTCAGGTTAGACTATCTCATCATCTCAGTAAGATGTCGGATTTCGTGGATATTTCTCCATAAAAAAACAACCCGTTAAGGTTGCTTTTCGTTAGGTTACTTTATCTAGTCGTTAAACCTTACGTCAATTTCTTGACGCAGTGGTAATTGATTAGCTTATCGTTTTAACCATCTTGAATGAAAAATCAGATTATCTTCACTAGGCTCTAAGCCTTCTTTAGTGATTGTGTAATATCTATATCTCAAAGTAGGAAATGATAAATCGTATTTCTTTCCTAACATATCCAAATATTCTCTTAATGCTAAGCCATTAATCATTACATTTCTTCTGGTGTTTCTCAAATTGATTGTCGGTGTGACAAATCTGCAATTATCTGGACTGTAGTTTTTATTGTTATCTATTCTGTCTAATTGCTTATCTTTTTCAAAGCCGTTTTTTTCACACCATTTTATGAAATTGTTAATGTCATGCCATTCGTCACAAACTTTAATCCCACGTCCACCATAATGTTTGTAACTTTTCTTTTTATTGTTATAACAACGTGCCATCATACCGTTATAAGTATTATAGATTGGGTGATGTCTCATACCATGCCTCGTGTTTCTTTCAGTTGTCTTTTCTCTTGATAAACAACCACAAGATTTTGTATTACCTTTTTTAACATGATACAAAGCTATTTCTTTTTCGTTACCACAATCACATTTGCACCAAGCAAAACGTTTCGATTTTCCGTTGTTCATCTTTTTTGAATATGTTTTTAATATCGTTAATCTGTTGTATTTCATTCAATCACTCCTTTAGGATAATTATATCACATCCAGGAGTTTTATAGGTAGTATAAAACGGTTTAGCTTTCCAATTTTAACCCGATTTACATTAAGCTATCACTAGCTTAAGGGGCAAAGTTTTACCCGACTGATTGCCGCCAAAGTTTTCATCAGTCATGTCTGGTGTGTTAGTAAGCGTGTGAATGTCTTTAGCAATCCGTGTCTTATATGCTTCAACGCCACTTACATCATATTGTTTATAGATGTATTGAGCGTCTACATTACCTTCAGTGACTTTGTCGTCCACTGTTGCATATTCAGGAGGTGCTAAATGGAATACGTTTGCTTCTTTTTGTAAAGTTGCTACCTCTTCGTTTAAATCAACGTTACCTTTAATTAACAACATTGCATCGTTTAAATCACTCATATAGTTAGCTGTATCTGATTGCGCTTCATCATATAAGTCAATAAGGGGAATAACCTTCTCAAAGTCTCCTCTACGTTTTTCATTGTTACTGAACTCTGTAATAGTAACTCTACCGAATGAATGCGCCTCTGGTGGTTTTCGTTCAGACAACTCTAAGTTAGTTACGCTGTTTGCCTCGTAGAAATATGTTGCTTGATCTGTAATAACATCAACATAGTAAATGTTACTTTCAACTTCCGTTAACTCTACGCTATCTTCTGTTGCTACCTTCCAGTATCTAATAGCCATCAAACTATTCTTCTCTACGCTTGTGTCGTATATAACGAAAGTATTGCGTGGATCTGATTTGTAAAATCTAACCTCATCTTCTTGGTTACGTATAATGTATTCATACGCTCTACCAAAGATAGACAAGTCTAAACCTAAAGAGCGATTGTGACTATCTACATCGTTAAGACTGTGTAACTCATTTAATTTACTTTGTGTCATTTCTTTATCTGATTGCACTTGTATTGCATGTCCGAAACAATAGCCATTAATAAAGTCAGTGATATATGAAGCAAAATCGTGTGCCGCTCTATTGTCTGCTAAGTGTTTCTCTCTCCGACGTTTGTTACGCATGATATTGAAATTTAAACCTTGATAGTAATCATCTAACATTTGTAGCCTTGGAACTTGCGCCTCTAAATGATGACGAATGAAGTCACTGATATCGTTAGGATTATCTAACAAGTCTTGTGTAGTTCCATCATATTTGTAAGTTTCAACTGCGTCACGTCTGTATATCTCATTACGCATTTGACGACGCTCAAGATCTCTTTCAAAGTTGTTAACGTGTGCCATGTGTTACCTCCTTATAAACCCATAGCTTTAATGGTGTTTATAGATTTTTTAAGTGGCGCTTTCTTTTTAGGTTTCTGTTTATAAAATTTAGAGCAACTATAGCGTAGTGAATCGATGCAGTGATTGTAAGTATCTACTGGTTCATTCATATATTCATCAGTGTTTTTATCTTTCTTCCACGTGTAATTATCGAACTCCTCAATAGTTTTGAAACAACGCTCGTCAATCACTATATCGAATTGCATAAGAAATTGTAGCCCCTGCATGATAGAACCTTTACCTTTTTGTGCAGGTTTAATACGTTCTATACCCAGTTTACGCATTTCTGCTATACTTTTTTGTTCTGCGCTATCTGCAAAGATTTCTTCTTTGGAATATCCTAAACGTTTGATAACTTCTGCTATCTCATCGTTTAACATACCCGTCTTGACATATTCTTCAATAATGTACAACTTCTTATTCTTAGCGTCTATCTTACAGTGTATAAATGCGCTCGGATCATTCACGTACCCGTAATCAAGACCGAAATATGAGGGGAATTGTCTTAACTCTTGTTTGTTGAGTAATCTCTTTTCATATTTAGGGAACACTAGCTTATCTAAAGTAGCGAACTCACCTAAAGCGTAAATCTTATAATATGCAGGGTTACGATTTGCCAATAACTCTAAATTCTCTCGAGTAGTTTCATCTAAAAACTTATTATCTTTGTAACTAGACTGTCTGACAATCACATTTTTCATCTTTTGTCCATGTTCAAAGAAATACTTATAAACCCAGTTCAATTTAGATACCGGGTTAAACATCAGGAATATTTGTTTATTCATATGTTTTTTCTCCCTTAAACGTAATGTTAACTGTGTGTAATCATTTAGTGTGAACTCAGAAGCTTCTTCCATAACAATATCTGAAATACCTTTAATAGACTTAATCTTCTCTGGGTTATCTAAACCTTTGAACAAAAAAACTGCGCCGTTAGGTAACTCGACTTTGTTATCAGTCTTATTCCAACGACACAGATCCCATATACCGTAATCAATTAAACAACTCTTAACATCTTCAAATAAACTATCTTTTATTGTTGACTGAACTTTCCTAAGCCAAAGAATACGTCTAGGATATTTCCACTTATTCAACGCTTTTAATACTACCTTTTGGATCACCCCATGAGATTTACCACTAGATCCTCCACCATAGTGAACTTCTGTAAAATAATCATAATTGAACAATACATCGTAAATATTTTTGTTGAATACTTTTTCAGGGTGATTAAAGTTAAGTTTAAGACTCGTCATTGTAATCACCTACATTAATTTCAATATTGCGTTGAGTGATTTCTTGTTCAACTTTATCTCTGTATTTATTAGGCAATCTATTTTTAAGCGCAAATATAAGCGACGTAGGGTTAGCGTGTTCGTACTTTTTAACTTTGACAACCTTACCCGCATTAGTTACTGTTTCTTCTTCGTAGTAGTAGCCTGTAGCTCTCTTATGCAATGCGTTTTCTAATTCATAATCAGAAACCTCTTTCCCCTTTTTTATGGCCTCCATAAATTCCTTTTTTTCATCTTTCCACTTCATCAGCGTTTTTATATTAACACCAAAATTACGTGCTATTTGCTCATCTGTGAGTCCGTCACGTTTCCACCCTTCAACTAAAGGTAACTTACTTTTAACATCCAATTTTTCATATAACGTTTTCCTTGCCATCTCATATATCACCACTCTCACGGTATTCCCTTTCACATAATAAAAAAAGAGGTCTAACCAAATCATTGGCTAGCCTCTAAGTAATTGCTTATATAATGTGCGCAAGCAATCAGAACGCGCTAAGTAATTACATACTTCGCACTGCCATTATATTAAAAATTCTGTCCACTCTAAAATAGTGTCATTTTCGTCATTTTTGTCATTTATGTCATTTTCGTCACTGTAATAAATATATTTTTTCTGCTAAGTCATCTTTACGTGCCAAAAAGTTAGTTCTATTTAACCGAGAGTTTGGCATGTCTTTTATTATTTCATCTCTGCGTCTACCCTTTTTTAAGTGACTTAAGAATATAAAGTCAACATGTCCTAACTTCTGTTGGGATTGATTGATAAATTCTACTTCCGCTAACATCTGAGCATGACGTTTACTCATTCTTTCACGACGTATAACAGTGTCCTCAACCTTACTCCCATTCTTCCCTTGTGGTTTAGGTAGCGTAGCTTGTATACCATACTGTGCAATTGAGCTACTATCACAATCTGGTATTACAGTAATTAAGTATTTGCATGTCATTTGGTAGTTATCAATCATGTTTAATATTGCTTCTTTTGAATACAATCGAGTTCCTCCATTTTACTTTTAATTATTATCCAAACGAGATAAGCAATAGGTATCAATACTATCCAACCTGTCATCGTCTTACTCCGTTAATATCATATTGGTCACTCTTGTTCGCAAAATCATCTGGCGCCTTATCCACTTCATCATTCGCACTCAACTTGTAATACAACTCTCTGCCCAACCACTTACCTAGTTCATACACCGCGATAGTAAACCAAATCTTTAATATTCGTTTAATCAACCTGCTCACTCCTTACCTAATATTCTTTTAATCTCTGCTACTATATCTTTATTCTCCTGTGCTTCCGTATGCTCCTCTGTTACTTTCATTTTCAAACTCCTTAACTTCTTTGGGTGTAGGATATACAACTGGTGCTACAACTAACTGTGCTAGTCTTTCACCTTTTTCTACTGTGATGTCTTCATCGCCTATATTGTCTGTGATGATACCTATTTCTTTATGATACGTTTTATCTATAGTTCCTAATGCTACACGTAACTTCGTTTTAAGTGATTTGCCCGATCTAGGCCTTACTTGCGCCTCATACCCATAAGGCAGATTAATTGCTATATCTGTTTTAACTATTGTTGTTGTATGCGCCGGGATTGTGATTGTTTCAGATACATATAAATCCAAGCCAGAATCAAATTCGTTAGCTCGTGTTGGCATTGTTGCGTTCTCTGATAAGAATTTAATTTCTAATGTGTTAGTCATTTACATCGTCCTCCAAATCGTCTATAAAATGTACTAAGCTGATATACCGCCACTCAGACGGATTAGCCTCAGCTTTAAATTTGATATGTTCTGCTAAAACTTGATACATTTGCTTATACTTTCTAAGTTCTTTAATATCCTTGATTAAACTGTCACGCTCTTCTTTAAATTGATCACGTTGCTTTTTGACTTTCTTTAGTCTTGCATTCATGACACTAACGTGAAATTGAGTTTCAGAATTCATTGTTTATCAACTCCTGGCAAATTTCTTCAAAGGCCTGTATGCCACGTCCTTCTGTCAATTCAAGAATCACACCATACACATACTGATTTATCGAGAACTCTGTTCGGTCTTGCTCGTTCGATATATGCCCAGTACCTTGTCGCACATCAGTGCATTGTACGTAAATACTTTTAGACTGATGGCGTTGTAAATGTTGAGCGTAACCTAACTCACAAATCGTACCTTGTGAATGTGTTAGGTAATCAAAAATGATTATGTCGCTTTCTTCCATTCCTTGCGTGTCATTCTTAACTATACGTTCTGCTAATCCTGTTTGATTTGCATTCTGTTTATCATTAATATCCTTGTCATCTTGAGGTGCGTAAACATCAAACCCTAAGCGCTCAAGCTCCTTTTTCTCCCATTCTCTTCTCATTTGTTGACCCAAAGAGAGCATGTCGCCTCCTAAATAAATTCGCTTACTCATTATTTAACACCTCACTTAGTTGTTGCATATCATTTGTTTGCATGGCGCTGACCCCACTTTCCGAACATTTGATTAAATGTATTTTCAAACCAGTAATCATCACGTATTTTGTACGTTGTTACCATTTCGGCGGAAGAGACGTTACGGTGTTGAGTGATTCTTGCTAAACGAGAGAGCTTATCTTTTCTATCTCGTTTAACGTCTAATGTCTTTTGTTTCTCCTTGTCTTCTTCAAATGCCTCTGGATTCTCTCTGTATTTAATTGATCGTTTGAGATTGCGAATCCCTTGTTTAAACGCTTGTTTAATCTCTTTATGATTCATACCTACATTTACAGCATCTTTATATACATCTCCAGGAATGTAGTAAGGCTTTGCGCCATCTGTTGTTAGATAGCACAACCGACCTTTACTGTCCTTTTTCTTTGGCAAATTAATTGTTTTTTCCATGTTCTCACTCCTAATCAATATCTTTTATTTCAACGTCATCAATATCTAAAAACTCAAGGTCTTCGTACTCCATAAGTCTCGGTCTTTCCACAAACTTATAGAAGATACGATCTAACTCGTATTGAATTTCATCATCATAGTCATACGTTGATTTTGTAGTAACTGGCACATTGAGTTGTGCTTTGATATTCATTTGAACTTTTACATTCGTTTCTTTCCAATTCATATCATCACTCCATAACTTCTAGTTTTACAACAATGCGCGGATTTTCTGAAAATCGTTTAAAGCTTTTAATCTCTACAATTTGTCCATCGTCTTGCCACAAATGTTTATTCGCAGCATCTAATACCGTTTTCATCAAATTATCTATATCGGGCTTTTTACCTTTGTATCGCCCTATCATTTTGCTACGTTTCTTTTTTGACCACGATTTGAGTAATGGAAAGTAAAATTCCAATTCAAGTCGTATAGGTTTATCTATCATGAGCATTGGTAATTGCCACTGAATGTCTTTCTTGTGTTGTTCATAACTTTTAGGCATATAAGTTTGTACATACTTGCCCATGCGTCTGAATCTCGGACGTGGTGACGCTACAGGCTTATCAAGTTTAATTTCAATCGTTTCCATTCGCTCACCTACATATCAAAAATAGTCGCTTGACTATTCAATTCTTCTTCAAGAAATAAGTTATGGTTTGCTTTGAATCTGTTAAACCCTTGCATTGTCATCATTTTGTTGTCTACATCCCAATAACGTTTACCTGCTAAGTTTTCAACATAGAAATCGCCGTCACTTAATTCTGTTACTCTGAACACGCGTTCACTTTCAGAAGTAAATAAATCATACCGCTTAGTTGTTTCCTGCATTTTTAAATGCCTCCATTTCGTTAAATATAAAGTCTTTGTGTTCATCGAAATCATCAAATACTTGTAATCTATTTTCATCAAGCAATCGATTAATTGTTTTGCCCCAATCGATGATACGCATTTGAATGAGCGGTTCTCGCTCGTACTCTTTATACATGCGTCTTAACGTTTCTTGTAATTCATTTATTTTCATCAGTAAAACCTCTGTGTCTTCTTGTAAAATTCTAAGTCAACCGTGCCAGTCTGGCCGTCTTTGTTCTTAGCTATAATAAACTCAATATCAGAACGGCCTGTGTCATCATCTTGTAGTGTTTTGTCATAGTAATCTTCACGGTATAAAAAGAAAATCATATTAGCGTCTTGCTCAATGCCTCCTGCTTCTCTCAAGTCGCTCATCATCGGACGTTTATCTTGTCTCGATTCTACCCCTCGACTTAGTTGAGAGAGAGCTATAATGGTGCTCCTAGTCTCTTTAGCGATGACTTTTAAATCACGGCTAATCTTTTCAACTTCTAACCGTCTATCTTTCTGAGGTGTATCTGATGACATTAACGTCAAATAATCAATAAATATTACATTAGGCTTGCCATTGGATTGCATCGCTACCTCTTGGATGTCACTAGGTGTTAACTGAGCTTGGTCTTCAATGCGTAAGTGATTGTGTTTTTTAATTACATCAATCGCTTGCATGACTTTATCAACTTCCTCTGGCTTCAGCCTACCACCTCGCTTAATCTTATGAAGAGGGATATTCGTCATCATCGCCACAAGACGCTCAACAATATTACTCCCGTCTGTTTCCAAACTGAAAAAAGTCGCAGGGATTCCTGATCGCGCAATATTCCACATCATCGTTAGTGCAAGTGATGTCTTGCCTAAGCTGGGTCTTGCACCTAAGACATTCAGCTGACCACTTTCAAACCCTATAATTTTGCTATCAATAGAATCGATCCCTGTTTTGATAAACGTCTTGCACTTATCAGATAAGATATTGTCCATCACTTCCATCAAAAAATTATCGGTCGGATTGTCTTTTTGGATAGATAGCTCGTTTAATTCGTTGAGTTGTTCTGTTAGTAATTTAAGATTCTGTGGAGTAGGACTAGATTGATAATCTTTTGCGTCTGCTAATGCTTTTTTTAGTACATAGTTCTGTAAGATGTTCATTTGATCAGACATGAAAAACGTTTTATCTGCTTGTTTTGAATCATAGAGTTGACTAAGTCTTTGAGTTGATATAAATGATTTGTCTTTTCGACTTTTGAAATAAATTTGGTTCACATCAACTTTGCCTTGTTCAATAACATAGGTGATAAAATTCTTAATCCCTTCATTCTCAAACATATCTGGCTTGACTTTTAATTTACCTAGTAAATCTGGGTTTTGGAGCAGGCTAGAAACAATCGATTCTTCAGTGGATAAAACATCAATGTTATTCATCTTCTTCAGCCCACTCTCTTTTGAGTTGTTCCCACCGTTCTTTTAATCTTCGGTGTTGAGTTGCGTATTCACTATCATGTTTCATCTTGTATGCATGTGTTTCTTCCTCAGGAGGCACTGTACTTTCCATTTCTGGTGGCTTATAATCAATGATTTGTGCAATCGTAGGTTTATAACGACTTTCTCTAATGTATTTCGTAGTTTTGCGTAAGGTTCTGTCGTAGTCGCCATAAGCAGTAAGTTGCTCAACCCATAGTCTTACTTTAAATTCATCTTTAATAAAATTCATATCGAAGGCAGCATCAATAAGACTAATTATTGTCGCTGCTTCTTTATTAGTCATAGTCATTTGTGTTATGCCTCCTCGTTTAAAAGTTGACTAAGGTAATTACTGTTTTCATTTTCTTCTGATGTTTTAGGTATCTCTTCACTGTAATCGTTCATATAGCTTTCTTGTGATAAGAATGTCTTAGGATATTTTTGATATTGTTTGTTAGTAATTGTTTGCTTATATGCTTTAGTTCCATTCATAATCGTTTCAAAGTCATGTTTCTTTAATGCTGATTTAAATAAACTAAATGCTTTTTTCTTATCTAGTTTCTTATCATATAAATCCCACCATTGATCAAAACGTTCACGCGTAACGTCAGTTGCGCTAGTATTAATTGCCTGACTGTTATTTGTATTACTGTTAATTGTAGAACTGTTAATTGTAGTGGGTTGATTGTCGACCGGTCGGTCATCAACGGGTCGGTGGTCGACGGGTCGGTGATTAACCTGTCGAGGATTGTGAAATATTGTGTATAAATTACTGCCGTAAATATTATGAGTTTGTTTTCTGTTAACGCTAAGGTAACCACTGTCAATCAATTCATTTTTTGCTCTTAAAAATCGGTGCTTTCCAATATTCAATTCATGTTTAATTAAATCTACACTAGGAAATGCACTCTCATCTGCTCCTGCATAAGCTGATAAGTAACCGTATAATGCTTTAGCTTCTATACTTATACTTGTATCTTTCATTACTCGTTTGAATACTAAGCCGTAGCCAGTAATGGAACTCTTGATACTATCGTTCATTATTTCTCACCTCTTAACATGCTATTCAATTTTTCATCTACTTCTATCCAGCTATTATACAAATGATATTTATCGTTGAATGTGTCCATTCCTATTTGGTGCTGTTCTCTATGGTGTTTTGAACATAGCGCTAACACTTTGTTATCTGTGTGATTTATCTTCCGTCTGTTACGTCCTCGACCTACTGCGTGATAATGCGCAAGTTCTGCTCGTGGCGTTCCGCATATTACACAGTTACGATTGACTGTTGACCAGTAAAGAAATGCCTTATCATTCTTAAGTAAGTCACTTGTTTTATAGCTAAGTGGTATGTTGTTGTAAAATATCCAGTCCAAAGTCACTTCAATAATTTGGCTCGCTTGTTGTCTTGAACAATTACTTAAGGAAATGCCTTGATCGTAGCCATAGAGGACACAAACATAATCCATGAACATATACCTCATATAATCTCGAGGTTGCCCTGTGTAAGCCTCTATGTCGTTACAAAGCGCAAATATCTTTCTGCGTTGTTTATCCGTAATTAGAAAAGGGTCAACAGGTTTAACTTCACACTCAACTTCTAAGCCGTTATCAAGTAGCAATGTTTCTTTATTACCTAGTTCAACACCAGAGATGACGACAGTTGTCGTGCCATCATCTTCAGTGATGTAATTTTTGATAATTGGCATTTAAATCAACTTCTCAAATTTATATTTATTACCATGTATATCAGTTAACTCTTTACGATTACGTTTTAATTTAGTGCTTATATAACCATTATTTCTACCTAAAAATTGACTCGCTCTACTCATACTTATAAATTCATATTCGATACCTAAATGATTAATGAGTTTTACAGCCATATTGGTATGCATTAGACCAGTTTCAAATGCATGCCTGTTGTTTTCTAAGTGATTGCACCACTCAAGATTTTCTACATTATTATTTTTAGGATTGCCGTCAATGTGATTGATACATTCTTTTCCTTTAACAACTGGCATAAAAGCAAAAGCTACTAATCTATGAACTAAAAAATCTTTATGTTTGCCATCTTTCCAAAGTGATACTCTTACATCTCTACCATTAGGCGTTTTATCTTTTAGGTAACGCTGTTTCCAATGTCTTACGCCATGTTTCTTTGTATAAGTGGTTTTATTTTTATGAGTTCTTACTCGACCTTTGTTACTTACTTCGTAAATACCTTCGTAACCTACAACATCTCTCCATTTTTCCTTCATTTAATCACCTCATCAGAAAGGAAGTGTAGAATTGTCTATATCATTGATGCCGTTGTTATTACTAAAAGGGTTATTGCCTGCTGGTGCTTGCCCTCTCTGTTGTTGAGGTTGGTTGTTTTGTTGATTACTACCTTTGTTATCTAAAAATTCAATTCTGTTAGCAATCACTCGTACTACTGAACGATTGTTACCTTCTTTATCTTGGAATCTATCTTGTTTCAAGTTGCCTTCAATTAAGATTTTGCTACCTTTTCCACAATAGTTATTAAGTAATTGTGCAGTTTTACCAAATGCTGCAACATCAAAGAACGAAGTATCATCTTTTTTGAATGGGTTGTCTACTGCTAATGAGAAGTTAGTTACTTGTGTTTGTCCTGCCGGTTTTAGTTCTAAATCTTTAGTGATACGTCCTGTTAAAATTGTTAAATTAGTCATTGTCATTCTCCTTATCTAACTGTTTTAGTCCCGCGTCTAGTTTTGCGTGTGCTTGCGCTATTTCTTTTTGTGATACTTTGTTAATGTTTTGAATACCTAACCAACGCATTGTTTTATCCAATGTTGCGTCTCTACCTTTTTCTTGTGATAGCGTTACAAACTGATTGATACGTTCTTCTAATTCCGTTCTATCGTTATCGCTGGCATCTGGCGCCTCCTCACCTAGATATAAATAGTTTCCTAGACCAAACTTAGCTGCACATTTAACCATGCATCGCTTAATCGCTTTGTTTATGTCAAAAGAAGTTGCACTTCCCTTAGGAATTGCTTGATTTTTATAATTCAATACAGGAAGCCACTCTCTTTTTGTTACTCCGAACACTGTTAATTCGACACATACCATGTAACCCTCGTCCATTTTGAGGTAAGGAACAAAAAAGTTTTTATCGGTACTATCTGGATAAGGAAACTCGATTACTTTTTCCTCGTAAGTTGGATCTTCCTTAGTCAATTCTTGTTGAACGTAGGCCCATGATAAGTAATTTAAGTTTTGTTTCTTCTCAACATGAGCGCTAACATCTCTACTGTTTAATTCTCTAAATTTATCTGCGAAGTTGAGTTTTTCACTCATCAGATTTGACCTCCTTCAAGTCCTTCATTTTCACTTTTTTACGTGTTTCTTGTATTTTGTAAGTTGTTACTTCGATATCATGTTTCTCCCAGTCGATATCAATATCATCTAGTCCACTAATAACTGCTGCTCTACTACGCATAGCGTTGTAATTTGCATATTCTGGAGAAGGTGGTTTATTTGTAAGCCACCAACCGTGATGCTCATCTTGGACACGATACTCAACTTTGGTTGTTTCTTTCACGTTCATGCACCTCCGTACATCTAGCTATATCTTGTGCGTTCTTTTCATCTATATTTAGTTCTTGCACGATTTATCCTCCCGTTGTATGATTGACTTGAATATAATTTGTTGATACTTCGACTGTTTGCTAATTGCCGTTAGCATTCAGTCTTTTTTATTTCTTCTATCCACACTCTCCAGAATGGGATTGCAATTAGTAATACGGATAAACTAATAACTAGTGTTGTAGCTAAATGTACTCTTAATAACACAAGTGCTAATGCAACGATAATCATTGTTAGGTATGCCAATAGATACTTCATTTCCTCACCTCCTTTATTTGCCGTGTATTTCATTGAAATGTTCATCGATAAATTTATTCATCTTTCTTGCGTTGAATCTCCATCTGTTAAAACTTTCATCTGGATAGTGTGCTATCCCTTGTTTCTTCAAGATCTTTTCAAATTTAGGATTGAATAACAATCTATCTTTAATCGTGTCATCAGAAGACATCTTTAACTTTTTCTTCAAGTCTTTTAAGTCCCAGACAGGATCTAAAGAGTAATTAAACAACTCTTCGTATTCTTCTTTTGCAATGAGTACGTGTGTGTCTGGAATGGGGACTGTTACGTTAATTGTTTGCGGCATCAAAGTCACTCCTTTCGTGTATAATTTGGTTATCAACCTAAGGAGGTGATAACTATGTCTGATTTATCTATTGTGCAACGCGCCCATGATTTAGCTTTATTAAAAGCCGAAATCTTAGCTAATCAACAAATTGCTGAAACTGGAACTGTTAATATTGAGCTAACGAGTGAGTATGCAATTGCTTATGCTGAAGCTAAAGATGCTTTAGAGAAAATCTTTACAAAAGACCAAGATTAACTCTTACTTTTCTCGCATTTTCTTTGTTTACAACTCTAGTAAGTGTTTCTGGTTTTAAACTTTTCTCAATTTTTACAACCTTCCACGTCACAACTGCCATTGTGATGAGGAGGGTTGTTTTGTATAAAGTATTCATGTTATGCCTCCTCATCTTCGTCATATTCAATAATTGGTTTAGGCGCTATACCTATCTCTATATCGATTGCGTCATAATTTAAATCTTCGATAGCTTCTTCAATTTCATTTACTGCACTTTTGATGTTTGATGCTTCAGGTACTCCGTATTGAATTTTTAAGCTTTTCATTTTATTCGCTCCTTTAATTTGTTTTTTTCGAATGTGGGTTAAACTCGTCTTATTTCATAAACTGATAAACTTTTTATTTTGTCTCGAATTTCATCCATCATATAAACGTTAAATGTCTCTATATTTCTTTTAGGTGAAATATGGTATACATCACTCAAATGATATTTAACTATCTTCCAAATTTTATTTTTATATACTCTTAATTTCTTGTTGTATTCTTTAGTGTTTTTAGCTTTTGTCTTTTGTAACTCTGAATATTCATCTAAAGTCATACTCCCATTAATTAGTTCATCAAAATCTAATTGATTTAAATTACCAAGTGCTGTTCTAGCTTTTTCGTCAACTGTTTTTCTTAGTTGATCTAATTCAATTTTGTTCAAAGCTCTCATGTTGTGTTCTTCTTTTTGATGATTTTCAATACTAGTCATACGATTACCTTGTGTTTGTAATACGTTTAGTAAATCTTCTTGATACTCCCTTTGATTGTTTAGCATCATTAAAGAACTGTTTTCCGTTATTTGTTTGGCTGAAATTAAAACTCTTTCAACATCACTTACACTTACATTTGTATCTTTAGATATTGCTTTTACTACACTCGTTTCTTTGTTGAAAATGCTTAACGGATTTTTCAATTTAATCCCCCTCTATTATTTGACTTGTATTCAATGAATTTCTCATTTGTCTAGTCCACGCTTCTATTTCTTCGACTACATCAAACATCATGTTTTTAGTTCGATCTGACGCTCTTGCAATAGCTGCTTCTCTATAAGGTGTATGTGCAACTTTATTTAAAAACTCATTTGCGTCATCTCTTAATGAAAGTAAATTAGTTTCTACTTGAAATCTGATAGAAGCGATTTGTTCTTCTTCGGTTAAATTAGAATCTCTTTCATATTTATTAGTTTCTGGTTGTTGCTCACGTTCTTTAAATCGACGTTTTAAATCAGATAATTCTTTTTCTCGTTGTTCAAGTAATTTTTTATCGTTTTTAAGATTTTCAAGTTGCTTGTTAATTCGATCTGGTACAACCTCTTTAACAATTTCTTTTTCTACAACCTCAGCCTCTCTACTCTCTGCATCTTCTAGTTGTTTCTTAGCAATCTCTTCTGAGCGTTGTGCTTGTTCTACTTGTGATTGGAGTTGGGCGTTTTGTTGTTCTAAAGTTTTATTACGTTTTTTATAATCTTCCAATTCGCGCGTTGTAGCTTCTTCTAATGACTTGTGTCCATTTGGTGTATCAATACCATGCTCCATAATGTGATTACGTTGTTCTTTTGGCAAAGTAGCTAATTGATGTGATTTATGTTTGCCATATGAAGCGAGCGCTCGCTCGTACTCCTCTCCGAAATTTTCAGCATCTTGTAAACGTTCGTTAATAGTACGTTTTGAATAATTGAAGTTATTCAATGTATAATTATCGAATGTTTCAAAACCTAATTCCTTGTACAGCTTTTCATCACGAATTGTTTTAACTTCCATCAAAAACTTGTATCCATACTGTTCAGAAATTTTGTAGAAACCAACAGCTCGTTCATGTATTTCTTGCGCTTTAAGTTCCAAAGACAAATTGCTCTCCAAAACGTTCCACCACCTTGTTTTCTCTAATTCTTTCTAAAAGCATTTGCTCTACCTGTTTATTGGTATATCGGACAGTCTTAATGCCAAACTCTAATTCAAGGATTAAGTCTCTTTTTTTTATCTTTTAATTTTTGTAATTCTGTTTTATGACTGTTTCCGTCTATTTCGTATATTTTATTTTCTTCCTCCCAATAAAAGTCAGCTGTGTATTTAAGAACACCATATTTTGTATAAGCACCTTTACCTAGACCGAATACCATTTGTGACTTTAAAAACGGATATAAGTTCTTGAATATTTTTTCGTGCTTGGTATTTTTCCAAATAGGTTTTTCTTTTTTCGTTCCAAAAAAATTACCAAAAATATCTTCGAAACCTTTTAATCTTCTAGGGTCAGCTTCATACATATAAAAAGAAAATATTTCTAATTCCTCGTGTGATAGAAAATCTTTATAATCCAAATAATTTGAATTGATAATTTCATTACCTATTACTTCACTCAACCTTTATCACC
The DNA here is from genome assembly GCF_026659735.1 of Staphylococcus pettenkoferi. GTDB lineage: Bacteria > Bacillota > Bacilli > Staphylococcales > Staphylococcaceae > Staphylococcus. The sequence continues at coordinate 118,507 of NZ_JANSKK010000017.1, forward strand.
TCCTTATTAAGTTGTTTGTGGTTCTTTTTCGAAAAGATATTCAATGTCATACTCTGGAAAATATTCATTTTTAATAAGTAACGCCTCTCCAAATTTAAAATCGGAAACGCCATTTATCTTATCTGCTACTGTTTGGTATCTGACTTCTAATAAGTCTGCTAAATCAACCAGAGATACTTTTTTCTCTTTTCTAATATCGTTGAAATTCTTCAACATAGTATCCCTCCTAATACGAATTTTCGTATTTTGAATTATAAATTTTAGCAATCTTGCTGATTGCTTAACTAAAGTATATACGAATTTTCGTACTAGGTCAACACTAAAATTCGCATTTTTTATTTTCATTTTTACTTGATATACGATTTTTCGCATGTTATTATATAGGTACAAATTAGAAATGAGGTAAACGAAAATGACTAAAGAAAAAGATTTAAAACGACTTATGGAATTGAAATCTGGGAGTATAAAAGCTTTTTCAGAAGAAATTGGTTTAGCTTATACAACTGTTAGATCTATTTTAGAAAGAGGAGTATTTAATGCTAAGGTAGAAAATGTCATCAAAATTTGTAAAGGATTAAATATCAAACCAGAGGAAATTATGGATATCGAACAACCTCAAATAGAAACCCTACCAGTCAAAAAAATTCCAGTCGTTTCAAAAATATCTGCTGGCTTACCTATCTATAGTGAAGAAAATTTAATTGATTACATATATTTTGCTACTAAAAATCTTAATTCTGACAAAGAAGAATTTGGTTTGAGAGTGTCTGGCGATAGCATGGATAAAATTTTCCAAGAAAACGATGTAGTTGTAGTCGAAAAAGATTCTATAGTAGAAAATGGTCAGTTAGGTGTCGTTATGGTTAATGGTTATAACGCTACTGTTAAACGAGTTAGATATAACAAGAATCAAATTATCTTAATTCCAGAATCAAACAACCCAGAACATTTACCTCAAGTTTACGGAGAAGATGACGAAGTTAAAATAATTGGTAGAGTTGTAGCAAGTCAAAAACTATTTTAATAAGCGCCCAAGCGGCGCTTTAATATAATTTTATTTAAAGGAGAAATGTAGAATGAAAAAAGTCTTATTTATTTTATTATCTTGTTTCTTAGTTTTAGCGGCATGTAGTAACAACAATAGCAATTCGAAAAAGTCGACTTCCGTTGATGAAAACAAAGTACAATTCACTAATGATACTTTAGTTCTTGATCAAGCTGTTTTAAAAATAAAAGACACATTTTTAGTTAACGATAAGGATTCGGATAACGGAAAGAAATTATTAGCATTTAAATACGAGGTTAAAAGTAAAGACGGAGATGAACAAATAACGCCAATGAATGTTTGGATTGCGTCAATGGAGGCCGTTCAAGATAGCGAAAATACCGAAAGTAAACTTGAAGTTGGTCCAACGCCTAATACTGGTAAATTCGAAGAATGGGACAAACACAACAGCGATGTGATTAAGAAAGGTAGAACTGCTAAAGGTATTATCACTTATGAGTTAGAAAATGATAAGCAAGTAACGCTGAAAGCTACTAAAGGAACAGAAGGCAAAAAACTTGGCAGTAAGAAAATAGATGTCAGTAAATTAAAAACTGTAGATTATTCAGCTGTTGAAGATATTACAAACAATTAAATATAACAAAGGGGAAATGTAAAATGAAAAAAGTTTTATTTTTAATATTTGCAAGCTTATTAGTATTAGGTGCATGTGGACAAAACGGGGATAACTCGAATAAAGATGATAATAAGAAGTCTGAAAGCAAATCAGATAAGAAATCTAACGATCCAAAGAATAAAGATAAAGTAAAATCTACAAATAAAGAAAATCTAAATAGCCAGAAACAATCCTCTTCAGAAAAGAACAACCAAAATATAGATTTATCTAATATACAAGACAGAAACACTTTAGAGTCAATTATATATGGCAATTACACTGAAGAGCAAAAAGTACAAGCATACAAAAGCGCAGTTGCTAACGGTGTAATACCACAAGGTAACGTCATGCAAGGGCCCGCAACTAAAGCATATGAAAGTTCTCTAAGGGTAGAAAGTGGACAAGAAAAGTCAGTATATGATAATTATAGTTCTTCTAAATCTTCTTCAGGTACAGACGCAGGGATGATAGATTACGATGAAGTAGATAAACAATTAGAAGAAGCTAACAAAGCATCACAATCTCAAAATAATGAGCCTGATGAATGGGTTAAAGGTCAAGAAGAATGGGCAAATGCTAACCAATCACAAAAAGAAGAAATGCGAAAACAAGACGCAGAAAAATATGGTTATGAATATGACCCTAAAAATTACGAGGAATAACAATTCACCCTTTTTTCACTACGGCGAATACTCTATTACGTTTGAGCCGTTGAGGATGTTTAAATATAAAAATAAAGAATAAGGAGAATGTAAAATGAAGAAGTTTTTAGTTTTGATTTTATCAAGTTTTTTAGTATTGGCAGCGTGTGGGCAAGAAGAACATAAAGATAAGGATAATAAGACGGAAACAAATAAGAAAGCAGAAAAGAAAGATAAACAAAAGAAAGCTGATAACAAGAAAGAAAAGAATGAGGAAAAATCTGCTACAGAAAAATCTACAAATCAAAACGAAACAGATAATAATCAATCCCAAAACTCACAGCCACAATCTCCTCAACAAAATCAAGAACAAACAAGTAACCAACAAACAAGTAACCAACAAACAAGTAACCAACAAACAAGTAACCAACAAACAAGCAATCAACAATCAAATCATTATTTAACTAAAAGTCAAATGCAACATAGACTAAAAAGTGGTCAAAGCGTAGATGGTATGGTTGATACAGATGGCGATACTTGGTACCAAGCACCTGGTAACGGAGATGTGGTAGGCTACACTAAACCTGATGGCACAGTTTGTACTGTCGGAGGATGTAGGACACCCGAGGAGCTACAGCCACAACAAGATAAATCCAATAATGAAGAGTCTGAAGGTCATGAAGAAAAACAGAGAAGTGATTCTCAAGACAATAACCCCGATCAAAAGCAATAGAACTCCTCATCTACCGAAAAACAATCAGTTAATGAAAGTGAGAAAACACCAATAAGGGGAGTCGTTGTCGCTTCCCTTTATTATTTTTTTATCTTTTTTAAGGGGGGGGACAGTATGCGAACACGTTGTTATGATGGTAAAAAATGGCAATACGAATTCAAATACGAAGGGAAACGTTATCGTAAGAAAGGCTTTAGAACGAAACGTGAGGCAAATTCAGCAGGTCTAGACAAGTTGAATGAATTACGTCAAGGATATAACTTTGATAGTTCATTGACATTAAAAGACTATTTTAGAAATTGGTGTGAGACTTACAAAGAACCTGTAGTTACACCTACTACTTATCGGCATTATAAATTCACCTTACAACATTTAGAAAATCATAAAATAGGGAGTATGAAACTTACAGAGCTAAATAGACAAGTGTATCAAAAGTTTATTAACGACTTTTCTGATAGTCATGCTAAAGAGACTATACGCAAAACAAATGGTGCAATTCGCTCCTCATTAAATGATGCTATATACGATGGACTGATTAGCAAAAACCCTACTTATAAAGTGAATTACAAAGCGGGTAAAGAAACAAAAAAAGAAAGTGAAAAATACGTCACTATTAATGAATATGAAACTCTTAAAGAACACTTTAAAAACTCTAATTCACGTGCAGGATTGGCTTTGTATATTATGATTTGCACAGGTTGTCGTATTAGTGGAGTTAAGTATATGAAAGTACAATATATAGATCAAATTAAAAATCAAATATACATTGACGAACATAAAACAGATTCATCTCCTAGATATGTTACTGTTGCTAAAAAAGATATGCAACATATAGTTAGCGCTATTGATGATATGATTATTAGCTATGATGGTTATATATTTAAAAACGGTGGCATAATCCTAACATCAAACGCTATTAATAAAGCTTTAAAAAAAGCTTGCATTAAATTAGGTATTACACCGATAACTTCACATGCTATACGACATACTCATTGCTCTTATTTACTAGCGAAAGGTATATCTATTTATTACATTTCCAAGCGATTAGGACATAAAAATATATCAATAACTACCTCAATATACTCACATCTTTTAGAAGAGAAATTTATCGAAGAAGATAATAAAGCGGTAGAAGCATTAAGTGAAATGTGATTTTTAGGGACCCGTTAGGGACTTCGACCCTTATGAAATCCCGTGTTATAAGGTGTTTAAATTCCCTTCGAGGAGGTAAATTTACACTATAAAGCCGACGTCATCAGTTCTTATGATACTGTTGATGTCGGTTTTTGTTTGTGTAAAATTGAGTTTCATGACTTCCTAGTAAATCTATAGGTAGCTGTTCATGTTGGTTAAATCCCATTCGGCCCACTTAATCTTTATACCCTCATTCTCAACCACTAAATATTAATGCTAAAATATAATTAAAAGAACTATTAAAAATAATATTTGAGGAGGATGTATTAAAATGCGAAAGATATTGGCATTAACCCTATCTGGTATAGTTGTATTAGGAGCTTGTGGCGGAAATGATGATGATAAAACTTCTTCCCAAAATAATTCAAATAAAAAAGAAAAGCAGTCGGATAAAAAAGAGAGTAATAATGATAGTGAAAAGAATAACGCTCAAAGCAATAATACTGCTCAAAATACTCAACAAAAGCTCACTAAACAACAAGCAATCAAAGCTGTTAAAGACAATGTATTAGATGGTGCTGGAGGTGGACCAGGATCTCAAATTTTTGATATGAAAGTTATAAAAGAAACTGATGATAATTATCATGTCGAATTTAAATCCGGTAGCGAAAATCATGGTGTGGTCAAGCAAGTGATGATTATTGATAAATACACAGGACAAAGAACGGGATACTATCAAACCGATAAAGGTACGAATAAAATGAAAGAAGTCGAAGCGCTCCAAATAGCGAAAAATCATTTTAACGGAGGAGTAATTCGACCAGGAGAAATAGATTTTAATTCTTTCCAACTTGAAGGTGCTAAATCGAACAATAAATATTACTTTGTTCGTTATAATGTTACGCGTCTGTCTGAACCTATACCTTTTGAATTGAAAATTGATAAGGATAAAAAGAAAGTTGTGGATAGCAAATCTTTAGGCACGAAAAAACAAATGGAAGAGTTAGACAAAGTGAGCGAAGAAGATGAGAGAAAAGATCAAGAAGCAAAAGAACAACGTGTTCCATCGTTACCTAATAATCAAGATAAACAGAGTAACTCTGAAAACAACTCTAAAAAAAGCTCCAGTGACAACAAAAATGCGGATGATAATAATCAAAACGAAAATCAAAAACAACATAATACCTCAAATAAAGACGACACTAAGCAAGAACAAAATGAATCTAGCCAAAATGACCAAGATAAATCCACACAAGACAACACGAACCCAAAAGAACCACCACAAAGTGATGACAATCAAGACACTGAATCCGATGAAGACAAGAATAATTAAACCTCAATCATCACGAAACATAACATTCCCTAATACAACACAAAGCTACTTCCCCACCCATCATGGAGAAGTAGCTTTTTTTACACCATCTATTTCATTGTATTAAAACCCATTGCTTTCATTCGACCAACGTCTTCTATCCTAATAAATCTTCTAGCGCCACTTTCAAATTCGCATATTTAAAGTTAAAACCATGTGCTTGTAATTTATTCGGCAACACTTTTTGAGTATCTAACACAACGGTTGCCATTTGACCCATCACAGCTTTCATCGCAATCGCAGGCACCCAAGTATAGTGAGGACGATTCATCACACGACCTAGCGTATAGCCAAACAAGTTCTGACGTTCTGGCATTGGAGCGGTCATATTGAACACGCCTTCTGCACTATCATCCTCAATCACATGTAGTGCACCACGCACAAGATCGTCGATGTGAATCCAAGAATACCATTGCCGTCCAGAACCTAGTTTACCGCCCACGAAGTATTTATAAGGCATCGTCATGAGTGGCAGTGATCCACCTTGATCAGAAAGGATAATTCCAAAACGACCCATGATGACACGTGTACCTAACGCTTCAAATTTACGTGCATGGCGCTCCCATTGATAGACGACGTCAGATAGGAAATCAAACGGTAACGTACGATATTCTTCTGTGTAAGTGTAGTTCGTATCAGGTGGGTAGGCACCTACTGCACTCGCGTTAAACAGCACATCAGGGCGTTGTTTGCGATTCGCAAATAGCTCATATAGCGCTTCAGTACTCTTCATACGACTGAGCATGATTGATTGTTTATTCTCTTTCGTCCAACGTTGCATCAAGCTCGCACCAGCAAGATTAACCACGACATCAATGTCAGGCACTTGTTGCTCCCAGCCATCCTTAGACCAGTTGATATAGTCTATTTGTGCATCGTGACTCTCTTTATCTTGACGCGTGAGTATCGTAATGTGGTGACCTTGTGCTTTCACACGTTCTACAATCGCTGAACCGACCATTCCAGTTCCACCGGTAAATAGGTAACGTTGCATAACAACACCTCTTTCATCTTTCTACTCATTATTTTATAATTCCCGTTCTTTATTATGAAAAACACTTCTGTTGTGTAAGGTAAAAGTCAAATATCAAGTCTATAATTATTATACCCTACAATGTTTATTGAGTAATCGTTATGCGCTCTACCCTGTTAACCGAATAAATAGTAAGCACTTCCAGCAATAACGAGAATAATTCCTCCTATGACGTACGGCACCCATTTATGATTTGGCGCTTCTTGTTGATCGTGTACTTTCATCATTTTACGCAAAGACTTACGTTGATCTTGGTCATGTTCTTCGAAAAATAACTTCAATTACTCACCTACTCTATTATTTATTATTAGCAACTATTGATTTATACAAAGAAGTTGAAAGTCATCTTATGTTTAGCTTACTATTAAGTTAACTATATTAATAGCTTTAAGAAATCAGTTTCATTAAATTTAGATGACAAATAGCTATATGAGGCTGATTTACGTTTAAAACATAGTGTAACTGGCAATCTTGCTATTAGTAATTATACCAAAGCGGGGGAAAATGAATGTCGAATCGCCAACAACACAAAGAACAAAATCGTAATTTGACAAGAGAAACAAAGAAGAAAATGGGCACAGGTGCGAAAATAGTCAGCACCATCATCGTTTTACTTCTATTATGTGGCTTAGCTTTTGCGATTTTCGCCTTTGTCGACCACTCTAACAAAGGACAAGAACGTTTGGCTGATAAGCATAAAGAAGAGCAACAGAAAGATAAAAAAGACGATAAAAAGCACTCTGATAAAGATAATGATAGTGATAGCAAAAAAAGCAAGGGTAAAAACAAACAAAGTAAATCAGCTAATCAGAATAACCAACAACAGCAAGCCCAACCAAATCAAAACGCTCAAGCTAACTACAATAATGCACAACAGCAAAGACAACAAACGCAACAACGTCAACAACCAACACAGCAAAATCAACAAACGCAACAAAAAGCAAATAATCAAAAACCTAAGAAATCTACTTCGGATAAAAATGACAAATCCCAAAAAGATTCAAATTCTAATAAAGACAATAATGCTTCAGACAATGGTCAACAAAAACAGCAACCTAAGCAACAACCTAAATCTGACAATAGCACTAGCCAAAACAACGGTAACTCTAACAACTCTAGCAACGCCAACAATTCAAACAATAACGGCTCAAATCAAAACGGTGCACAACAAAATCAATCTCACGCACAAGATGCGCAAACAAGAGCTGTTCGTCGTCAAAATCAACTATGGCAACAACATCAAAAAGAACAACAAGGTCAACAGAATCAACAATCATCTTCTAATCGCAGTGCTCAGAACAATAACCAACAAGATAACTCATAATTCTATCTACCTCAAACCATAAAAAGCTGATCCTCATTCTTCAGAAGAAACGAGGATCAGCTTTTCTTTTTGTTTAAATCTATCAAGAATCTTAAATAGTGATATAGAAAAACGATAATAATACTGAGCGAGAATGATTTAAACAGTCGATTTGGCCACGTCCCCTCATGTGTCCAATACATTGTTATCATACTGCTAATCACTAATAAGATACACAGTAATCCAAATTTAATAAACACCCCATCCACTCCCTTTAAGGATATTTTAGTGGATAGGGTGCAAATTTGCAATATTTTTTCTGAATATTATAACATTCTCTTACTATGATCGTGTTTTATCAATTAATGAGATTTACTTTTTTCTTCAGCTTCACCAAAGATTTTACGTTTAATTTCTTGACCTGTTGGTGTACCGGCTAAGCCGCCCATACCTGTTTCGCGAAGTGAAGAAGGTAAGTTACGACCAATTTTATCCATAGCTTCGATTACTTCGTCAACTGGGATACGACTTTCAACGCCAGCTAGCGCAAGGTCGGCAGAAATTAATGCGTTACCTGAACCGATTGCATTACGCATAACACATGGAATTTCAACTAAGCCACCTACTGGGTCACAGACAAGACCAAGTAAGTTACTGATTGCTAAGGCCATTGCATGACCTGCTTGTTGAGGTGAGCCACCTGTTACTTGTGTTGCAGCTGCTGCCGCCATAGCTGATGCTGAACCTACCTCAGCTTGGCAACCCCCTGTCGCACCTGCCACACTACCATTGTTAGCAATGACTTTACCTACAAGTGCTGATGCAAATAGGAAGTCGATCAGTTGATCTTCAGTTAAGTCATGTGTTTTTTCAAGTTTAAAAATAACGCCTGGAATCGTACCTGACGAACCTGCTGTTGGTGTCGCACAGATAATACCCATTGCTGCGTTAACTTCGTTCGTTGCAACGGCACCTTTCACAGCGTCCATCATTTCATTGCCCGCTAATGCATGATTTTCTTCACGATATTTTTGGAGTTTAATAGCGTCTTGACCAGTGTAGCCCGTTACACTTTTAACGCCTTCTCCAGTAGTCCCTCTTTTCACGCCGTCACGCATTACTTCTAGGTTCGTCTTCATTTGTTCACGAACGTCTTCTCTAGAAGTTTCTTGTCTGTCCATTTCTTGTTGAATCATCATTTCAGCGAATGTTGTTTGATGTTGTTCTGCATACTCTATTATTTCTTGCATCGTATCAAACATGTAAATACACCCTTTCTAATGTACGTATGAGAAGTTCAAGTTACTGTATTTGTCTCGCATTTGCTCTAGCAAGTCAGATTTCATATCTTTATTGAGATGAAGTGCAAGTAAGCATCCATCTTTATGAATGGTCTTGATTTCTTCGTTAATGTCTACGTCTTTATCGATTAAATCGTTGATAAGGTGGTTGATTGATGCAATATCTGAATCCCCGTCTATAACTAAGATTGGTAAACCGTGATTCATTAAGATACATAATCCATTGACATGGATACTCTTAATCTTGATTGTTCCCCCACCGATTGAGATACCGTTGACCTCGACATGACGATCACCAGCATCTGCTTTAAGCAATGCACAGTTAGGATGCTCGCCTAAACTGTGTCCTGATTCTTCAATGATATCGACTTTGATACCATCTTTCTCTGCAATCTTTGTTGATTCTGGAATACGCTCATCAAATGTTGTGAAACCGAGCGCACCCCCAACGATTGCTAGATCTGTACCGTGTCCTTGGTGTGTAGCTGCAAATGATTCATAATAATGTACTTCTAAGTTCTCTGGTTCATGTTGTAAGACTTCTCTTAATGCGTTACCGATTTTGACTGCACCTGCTGTGTGTGAACTTGATGGACCAATCATTTTTGGCCCGATGATATCAAATGCACTTTTAAAATCTTGTGTGCGTGCCATAACGACATTACATCTCCTTAATTTGCTTGTTTATTTAATTTAGGCGTTTTGAAGTTGAGTTTAGACAAGTTAAGTTTTTTAATCAACTTACCAATGATAAGACTTAATATAATACTTACAACTGCAACGACTACTAACGTAATGACTATTCTAACAGGGTCGTTGAAGCCGAATAAAACGACAGGGCCTGCAATCGGTGTAGCCATACCTGGAGTGTTAAGAACCAACCCACTCACTGTAACAATAATTGCGTTGACTACGCCAATAATAGCGTTTGTACCATAGAGCTGAAGTGGATACTTCGCTATGATATCGATTTGAGTCAACGGTTCAATGGCAACTGCGAATGCTTTGGATGGGCCGCCAATCTTAAGCTCTTTGAAGAGTACGAAGTTGACGAAAGATGCACCCATACAAGTGATCGCACCAATAGCCATTGGTGTACTTGTCAATCCGAGTAAAGTTGCTAATACCATTGAACTTAGTGGTGTCATACCCGTTACTGGAATAATTAATCCAAGAATGACAGCTAATGCGTAAGGGTTGTTCTGACCTACTGCAGTAACCGCACTACCAATTTGATGTAATACAGCAATGACTCCTGGGCTAATCAACTTAGCAATTCCGTAAGCAATTGCTGGTGCGAGTAAGATAACTACAATTAAATCTAATCCTTCTGGTACTTTCTTCTGAATATATTTCAATCCAAACGCAACTAAATACGCTGCTATGAACGCAGGTAATAATTGGAAGTCCTTAAGTACTAAACCTACGATAACAGCAAAAACTGGTGAAATGCCTAAGTTTAAGCAAGTTAGAATACCAACTGCAACACCAGTTAAACTTCCAGCTAAATCACCAATATCCTTTAAGAATGTAATATGAAAGATTTCACCTAATGCATAACTAAGAAACGCTTGTGGTAGCATTGTCGAACAAGCAGCTCCCGAGAGTGCTTGTAATCCTTCTTTACCAAATGGCGCAAAGTTTAAAAATAACGTCATCGCCAATAGTACGACAAGCAACGTTCCTATCCCTAAAACGATATCCATTTCCCATAACCTCTTTTCCAAAAGTAATATAATATAGCTTTGTATTATATTAATCTCTCATTGCATATATATTCTATTATTTTAAGAAAGCACTTACAACAGTAAATGTTTATAATTGTTGTCAATATTGTGAAGTTTTTCACAAGTAATTTTAAAATCCTTTCATGACGCCTTTTAAAGACATAAAATAGTTATTGACTTTCAAAAAAATAAAGGTATACACACTTAATATTATGTACTTTTATAAATTGTGACAGAATTTTAAACAAAAATAAAAACGCCGAGAAACCTAGTAGTTAGGCTACTCGACGCTATTACAAAACGTTGCGTATTCAAAATATTCTTTATACATACCTTTAGAAGAAAGGAATTATTTCACTTGCTTTAACAATATCTTCAGTGAAGAAATATTGCTTACCTTCACCTGTATAAGCTGGTGTAAGAACTAAATTGGCTTTCGCACTATATAGCCACTCAGGGTGCAAGCCACTATTTAGGATCTCTTGAAACTCCTGAAACTCTTTCTGCCAATCAATATGAATATCTACTTGCTCCATATTGTCCCTCCTCTTATCACACTTAAGTTATAGAGGATTCATACTTAAACTCCCGTTGTTAGTAAAATATATGAACATTACCATATCGTATAAATTGAAACATATCAGTAAGACGTCTTAACTATAACACAAACATACATTCGTATAAAGAAGTGTACGCAATATAATACCCCACTACAACGGTTGCATTCTCAACAATGTGTAGCGGGGTGCAATGGGTTGATATTCAGTTTTTATGAAGCATGGGCTATGCGAACGATTTAGCCATTTTGGTTCGCAAAGACTTTACCTAATTTAATTAATTTCTCTGGTGCATCGTCAATGTTCATTTTCACTTCAACAAGGTGCATACGATCAGCATGTTGATCGATTTGATTTAAAGCATCTTGTAATTGCTTACTTGTACTTACGTGATGTGTCATTACTTGATCCTTACCGCCAAAGACTTCAGGTAACATTGTGTACTGCCATTGTGTAATATCATTGTATGGCGCGCGTTCACCATGAATTTTACGCTCAACCGTATAACCATCATTGTTAATGACGAATAACACAGGCTTAATATCTTCGCGCATCATCACCGCGATGTCTTGTACGGTAAGTTGTAAAGCACCTTCGCCTACTAGAAGTAAGTTGCGGCGTGCTTTATTAGCAATTTGTGAGCCTAATGTTGCTGGTAAAGTGTAACCAATTGAGCCCCAAAGTGGTTGACCAATATACATATTGTTTGAGCTTAAGCCTAAATTGTAAGAACCAAAGAATGATGTACCTTGATCTGCGAGAAGCACGTCATCTTCTTTGATAAATTGTTGTAACATCGCAAAATATTGTTTTTGAGTTAATGATTCATCTGAAACTTGGACTTCTTCAGACGGACGTTCGTATTGAGGATAGTCTACATCAAACTGAATATCGATATTTTTTAGTTGTTGAACTAAATCGATAAGATGTGCGTCTTGACTTGTTGTCTCACCCGCTTGGAAGTTGCGATGATTGATTGTGATAACATCGTCTAAATCGAATTCGTAGCTAAACCCAGCTGTTGCTGAGTCAGTGAGTTTACCGCCGATATTAAGGATGCAATCACTCTTATCTACATAATTTTTAATTTGTTCTTCAGCTACTTGGCCGTCATACATGCCGATGTAGTAAGGATTTTCTTCGTTAAATGCACCTTTACCTAGAGAAAGCTGTGCTACCGGAATGTGCGTTTGGTTAACGAATTGCTCTAATTCTTCATGTAAGTTGAAACTGTTGATTTCATGTCCTGTTAAAATGACTGGTTGTTGCGCATTCTTCAAGCGATCTTGAACGGCTTCTATAAGATTTGAAACGTCAGACTCTTGATGTTTAGGGTGTTTGAATGTTTCTGTCACTTCGATTTCTTCACCTGCTACATCAATTGGTAAGTGGATGTGCACTGGTCGTTTCTCAGTCCAAGCTGCAGTAAGGATACGTGGAATTTCTGTTTGCGCATTCTCTGGCGTAATATACGCTTCAGAAGTCGTGATAGGTTGGTACATTTGACGATAATCATCGAAGCTACCTTCACCTAATGAGTGGTGTAAATAAGCACCTGCTTCTTCTGCAGAACGTGTGGGTGCACCTGTGATTTGAACGACGGGTACACGTTCAGCGTAAGCACCTGCAATACCATTGATCGCACTCAATTCACCAACACCAAATGTTGTAACCATTGCACTCATGCCATGCATACGAGCGTAACCGTCAGCGGCATAGCTTGCGTTAAGCTCGTTCGTATTACCTACCCATTTCATGTCGTCTCTTTCTGTAATATCGTCTAAGAAAGTTAGGTTGAAATCTCCAGGTACACCGAAGATCGTTTCGACACCAAATTCACTAATACAGTCCATTAAATATTGTCCTACACGTCTTTTCATTTCCATTTCTCCTTTGCGATTGATTACTTCTAGGATAAATCTATCTGCATTAAAGGTCAATTAAGTTGACCTATTTGCGTAAAAATTTTTCTGTCGTACATCACTTTGTATGACGACATTTTACGACACTAGTCTCTTTTTACCCTTTTAAAAGGCATTTCAATCTCTTTTTTGAAGGAGGGAGGAAAATGATTCGACTATGCGCCCAAATAAAAGAGCAAGACTATCTCTATAGATAATCTTACTCTTCAGTAGTATCACGTGTCGATTCGTGCTGATGTTTTAAATGTTTAATTTCTTTATATCCAGAGCGATAAGAGGCAAATTCTTCCATAATCGCATACCAATCTGTACCGACACGTTCTTGAATTTCACTAAATAAATCATTCTGTGCTTTATTCAGTTCTTTGACAAGTTTCGTCCCCTCTTCTGTAGGGAACAACCGCTTCACACGACGATCTTTAGTAGATTGTTGTTCTTGAATTAGCCCTTTATCCTTGAGCTTCTTCAAAGTCGCATGACTGCCCTGTTTTGATATTTCCAGACTCTTTAATAGGTTCTTCACCGTTATTCCAGGAACTTTTTCAATAAAAAACAAAAAACGATGATGTTGGCGACTCAAACCGTACGCTTCGATAATTTCATCTGCAGTATTGATAAATGTCTTATAAGCAAAGTAGAACAGTAAATTCTCATAATCATTGTTACTTGAAGCCATAATTCATACTATCCTTCCTAATTTCATTCAATATCTCAATATTCTTACAAATATCTCGTTAACTCTCTTCGCAATTTTGTACTATCAGAGCCATTGTAACATGCTTTATACTTGAGCAACACTTCAGTATACAAAGGGGGATTGTGGGATGAATATCTTGTCATTTGTCTTCTATACCTTTCTCGTCACAGGAACGCCGGGGCCGACGAATCTAGATATATTGAACACTATTAAGTCTCAGGGGCGTCGGGCAGGCATTCAATATACATATGGCGCATCACTTGCTTTCTTTACTTTACTCGTACTGTCAGCGCTAATTAATAGCTTGTTCGCTCAATATATACCTCCCGTTCTGACGATTATGAAGGTCATTGGTAGTTTGTACATGCTATACTTAGTCTACTTATTATTTAAATCTCACAGTAGCGATGAACCTACCAACAAAGGGAGCTTTAAAGCGGGCTATTTATTGCAGTTTCTCAACCCTAAAGTTATCACTTTTACACTTACGGTACTACCGTCATTCGTGCTCGGTACCTATCATCATTTCACGACGATAAGTTTATTCATTATCGTTATTACACTTATAGGTGTCTTCTCTTTCGGATTATGGGTCGTCTTTGGCGCATTACTTCAGCGCTTTCTTCAACGCCATGAGATGATCGTTACGATTGTGATGGCGATATTTCTCGTTTATGCTGCTGTTGTAGTTTGGCTTTGATATGAGGGGTGATGATAGATGATGAATCATTTTAAGTATAAAAATGCAATCGGCATCACTGCGATGCATGCGCATTTGGATGACTTTCGCTATAAGAAACACGCCCATCAAGAATATGCCATGGGGGTAACATTGCGCGGCTTACAATCTTATCATTTAGGTGGTACGCATCATCTTTCTCACACGAGTGGTGTAATGTTATTTAACCCTGAAGAAACGCATGATGGCCAATCGTATGATGCTCAAGGACTGGAATATATTATGCTCTATATCAAGCCTGCTATGTTGAGAGAAGCATTGGGGATTACCACAAATGTGAAGTTTACGACTCCCATTATTTACAATCCACGTATTTCAGAGCGTATCATCAAGTTGTGGCAAGCGATATTTTATGACCATTCTGAAGCTGAATGTCATGAGCGTTTCATAGATTTAATCGATCAATTTCCAAGACAAGCGATATCTTTATCTTCAAGAACTGATAATGCAAAGACAAAGTTAGCTATAGAAATAATTAAACAACATTATAATGATAAATTGAATTTAGAGCAGTTGAGCCAAGCTCTAGAAATGTCTAAATATCAATTTATACGCTTCTTTAAAAAGCAGACAGGATTAACGCCGCATCAGTATTATATTAATTACAAAGTAGAACGTGCTAAGCAAATTATCGAGACGTATAAAGATGTGTATTGGGCTATTGCTGAATGTAACTTTGTGGACCTTGCTCATTTAAATAAATGTTTCAAGTACCGCTATGGCGTCACAGCCTATCAATTCATGTCGGGATTAAGATAACATGGAGTTTATCATATATAACTTAAGCGCTTTTCAAATACTCGAAGTTGAAAAGCGCTTTACTATTGTTATTCATCTTTATTAGCTTAGAGCAGGTGGTACTTGCGATTTACCACTGCATGTCCTCTTTCTACATCTCTATCGTTTCACCACTACGAATCTTATCTGCCAGTTCATTTAACTTACGCAAACGATGGTTAACGCCGGATTTTGAAATTTTACCTGAAGACACCATTTCTCCTAATTCTTTCAACGAAATTTCTTGATGTTGCACACGTAATTTCGCAATTTCTCTCAAACGATCGGGTAAATTGTCTAAACCAATTTCTTGGTCGATGAGCTGAATACTTTCAACCTGCTTCATTGCTGCACTTACCGTTTTATTGAGATTTGCCGTTTCACAGTTCACGAGACGGTTCACAGAATTGCGCATATCACGAACGATACGCACATCTTCAAATTTCAATAAGGCTTGATAGCCACCAATGAGACTGAGGAAATCAGAAATCTTCTCTGCTTCTTTTAAGTACACGATGCTACCTTTCTTACGCTCCAGATATTTCGCGTTGAGACCGTAATGGTTCATTAATTTCACTAATCCTTCTGAATGCGTCTCATATTGTGAAAAAATTTCTAAATGATAAGAAGACGTTTCAGGGTTATTGACAGAACCTCCTGCTAGAAAAGCGCCACGTAAATAACTTCGGCACATTTCGTCATCGTCAGTCATCGCTGAGTCTATCTCATGCATAAACATACCATCACGCAAGATGCATAAATCGTCTAGTATTTTTTTCGCTAGCATTTTAATACGACAAATATAGATGTTATTTTTCTTTAATTTCATTTTTTTACGCACGAGGATTTCGACTTCTACATTAAAAACTTTTTTAATCAACGAGTAGATTCGACGTGCAGTTGTCGCATTCTCCGTTTGTACATCAATGATAAACTGTTGATTAGAAAGGGAGAGCGCACCGTTCATACGAATCAACGCGCTTAGTTCTGCTCTTGCATTCGCTTCATCGACTTCTATTCTCGTTAATTCATTTTTCATATCAGATGCAAAACTCATCGTTATGACAACCTTTCTAATCTACATATTCACTTAATGATTTCTGCGATTTTTATCCCTTTTAAACTCAATCGTACTTGTCTCACGCAACGCAATTTCGTAAATCATCTTAGATAAGACTTTTGTATTATGACGCACGTAATGCTCCGACGAAATTTCAACAAGATCTTCACTGGAGAACACTTCTACGCCTGCCGCTTCTAACCTCTCAATATCGCAAGTCACTGGCTCAGCGTTCTCTTTGCGGTACCGTTCGAGCACCTCATCGTTATACGTTTGGTCCCCACAGATTATATAGCTAATGAAATCTTGACCTACGTGGTCGTGGATAGCTTGTAAGTGATCCATCGCAGTATAGTGCGTCGTTTCGCCTGATTGTGTCATCACATTTGTGACATACAATTTAGGTGCATAACTCTCTACAAGTGCTTCAGAAATACCTTTCACACATAGGTTAGAGATCACACTCGTATAAAGCGAACCTGGTCCTAGAACGATGAGATCTGCCTCTTCAATCGCTTCGATGGCTTCGCTCATTGGCTCAACATCTTCAGGCTCCAGAAACACACGTTTAATGCGTTTATTCTTCTTCGGAATGTTAGACTCCCCATAGACCACTTCGCCATCATCCATTTCGGCATTCAAGCTCACACTTGAATTGGTAGATGGAATGACCTGACCTTTAATGTTTAAAATCTTACTCAATTCTTTCACTGCATGTCCGAAATCATCCGTGATATTCGTCATCGCAGCGATGAGCAAGTTACCTAACGAGTGACCTTCAACTTGATCTTCTTCAAAGCGATATTGGAAGAGCTGTTCAAGCACAGGTTCCGTTTCACTTAAGGCAGAAATGACGTTACGAATATCACCTGGCGCAGGAATATCCATTTCGCTTCGAATCTTACCGGTACTTCCGCCGTCATCTGCCACTGTTACGATTGTCGTAATATCTATAGGAAATTGCTTAAGTCCACGCGCGAGCACTGACAATCCAGTCCCGCCGCCGATAAGCACGAGTTTGATTCGTTTCATTATTATTCGCCACTTTCAATATGTGCATCGCGATGTTGCACATATACATGATAATCAAAGCTTTCTTTCAATTCTGAGCCGATTCTTTTCGCTAATGCGACAGAGCGGTGCTGTCCACCTGTACAACCTATCGCAATAACGAGCTGAGATTTACCTTCTTTCTTATAACCTGGAATCATAAATTTCAATAAATCCATGAGTTTGTTATAGAAAATTTCTGTTTCTTTCCATTTCATCACATACTGATAGACACTATCATCTTCACCTGTTAAAGGTCTTAATGATTCAACATAGTACGGGTTAGGTAAGAAACGCACATCAAAGACGAGATCCGCATCAATTTGAATCCCATGCTTAAACCCAAAGCTCGTTACGTTAATACTAAAAGGCTCGTATTTATTAGATGTGAAATAGTCATTAATGCGTTTTTTCAATTCTTTCGTTGTGAGATGCGTCGTATCAATCGTATAGTTGGCTAAACTTTTAATTTCTGATAACAATTTACGCTCTTCATCAATCGCTTCGACTAACGAACGTTGACCTTGATCGTTTAATGGGTGTGCACGTCGAGACTCTTTATAACGTGAAATCAATTTCTCGTTCGTCGCTTCTAAGAACATTAAATCTACAATAACATCATTACGACTCTTGATTTGATCAATTTCTTTAATCAAAGATTTAAATAATTCTTTGCCTCTCAGGTCGATGGCAATAGCGACTTTCTGTAACGATGGATTCCCTTGCTCCATCAGTTCTACAAATTTCGGCAAGAGTATCGGCGGTAAATTATCGACACAGAAGTAGCCGATGTCTTCTAAAGTTTGTATCACAAATGATTTACCTGCCCCTGATAATCCTGTTACGACTAACAGTTCACTTTTCACAATATCTTTGTCATCTCGTTGCATTTCTCAATCCACCATCCGTTGCTTTATGTTATGTTGTTGCTGCTTTGTTTCACGTTACCTTTTCTTCAACGTCTTCTATGCTTGACCACAAGTCAACTATGTAAAATTTCAATTATTTTAAGCTACAATTTAGAGCTGCTCTTGCGATAAAGAACGTCTATCTCTCCATCATATTTTACATGAAAAGTCATACATATCACAATGTTAAGTTCAGGAGTTGAGCTGAATATACTATGGGCAATGTAAGATCTCCGGACGCTATACGCCATCATTATGTATAGAAAAGAGATTCATAGAGAGTCAAATTACCCTCGATATGAATCTCTCGGAAGATAGAAACTCAATTAACCTTCAAGTTTCTCTTTCACTTGTTCGATATAGGCATTGGCACTTTGTGCTGCGATACTGCCATCACCTGTAGCCGTAACAATTTGACGTAAACCTTTCTCACGTACGTCACCAGCAGCATAAATACCAGGGATAGATGTGCTCATATCGTCGTTGGTAACGATATAACCTGTCTCATTTGTAATGCCTAAATCTTCAAATGGTGCTGTTAATGGTTTCATACCGATATAGATAAATACACCATCAGCATCCACTGTTTGTTCTGAACCATCTTTAGTGGATTCAAGTGTAAGTGAGCCTACTTTACCATCTTTCTCATTAATCGTCTTCAACGTATGACTCCAAATGAAATCAACTTTATCATTCTTGAAAGCACGATCTTGTAAGATTTTTTGAGCACGTAATTCATCACGACGGTGTACGATGGTTACGCTATCTGCGAATTTAGTAAGGAACGTACCTTCTTCGACAGCTGAGTCACCGCCACCGATAACGTAAAGTTTCTTACCTTTGAAAAATGCACCGTCACATACGGCACAGTAACTTACACCTCTACCGCCGAGTTCTTGTTCACCAGGGACACCGATTTTCTTGTATTCTGCACCAGTGGAAATAATCACAGCGTAGGCTGTAATTTCTTTGCTACCTAAATTAATTACTTTATAGTCACCTTTGTCTTCAATTGACTTGATGTCGCCATATTGATATTCAGCACCGAATTTCTTCGCATGCTCAAACATTTTAGTAGAAAGGTCTGGACCTGTCACAAAGTCAAAGCCAGGGAAGTTCTCAACCTCTTCTGTATTTGCCATCTGACCTCCTGGCATACCTCTTTCAATCATTACTGTACTTAAATCTGCACGAGAAGCATAAACTGCTGCTGTCATACCTGCAGGACCTGCCCCTACAATTGCAACATCGAAATCCACTTGTTCAGTCATCTACATTGCCTCCTAGTTATTTATCATCAAGCGCATTATATAACACGCCCTATATTTGTAAAAACTATATGCTCATGAATATATCTATTGCTTTATCGAGACGATAGTAAGTTAAATCAAACCAGTCACAGAGTTGTTTCTTCGTCATCTTCAGTCCTTCTGAACTGAAATACAAATAGATAGTTGCAGCTACAAAAGGTTCTACTTCAGGCAACTCGTCATAGGTATCAATAATGGTTTCTGCTAAATCAATCCATCTGATAAATACATCTTGATATTGTCTCAATGACGGTTGCTCATATATCGCTTGTAAACCTCGATGTATAAAATCCAATTTATTTAACTTTAAATCTTGAATGAGATAGGTGAGATAAAGTTTTTCATAATCATTCATACTTTCAAGTATCTTCCAGATTTCTTCAGTGAGTAGAATCTCTCGGCCCTTCAATTGATTAAGCAAGAAAATACCATAAATACGATAATGGTCATCGTCATCTAAAAGTAATGGCAAGATTTGAGTATTAAATTGTTCTTTGCTCTTCTCTATCATCCAAGGTGGATAACCGCTTTCTACTTGAGAGACTTCGCGTAATTTATTCCAATAATATTCACTATCCTCAATATTTCCTAGGAAATAATTGTTATAGCTTAAGGCGTGATACATCTGTAAAGATAAGAACTTCCCTTTTTTATAAAGCGGAACGAGTAGTTTCTGAGAAGCCTCGTATTGTTTCAAGTAACTTAAGACAATGCCAAGTTTAAATGACTCGTCGTCATTCATAGGCACGACTTTACTGAGTAATTTCAAATAACGTTGATACTTCTCTGTCTCGTTCATATTATGCAACAACAACGTATAGTGACAGAGTGCATGCACATCTGTATTATCTTCAGCAAGTAACGCTTCAAACATCGTTTTGGCTGTCTCGTACTCGTTCATATACAAGTAGCACATAGCCAAGAGATTTCTCACGATACGATGTTGCTGGATTTCTTCACTTTGTCTATAGATGAAATCATGAGCTGCTTCCATACGTCCCTGTGAGAATAAATATTGGAAGATGAGTTGAGTCGAGAATAATTGTGCTTCCTTTTCCAAGTTCTCTGGTGCATGATAAGAGACTTCGAACATAGACTCTAACTCTTTTTGATAATCTTTATTGCCCGAAATAATCACGTAATTAATTCCAAATAAGAATGCTTTGTTCGGTTCATTTAATGTAATGTTTAATTGACTTAATTCATAATAACTCTCTTCGACATTCGCACCTTCTGCAATTTGTTCGAAATAGAGCGCTTCAGCCTTTTTTCCTAAACCTAATTTCGTCAATGACGTAGCATATTTATTCAGCACTTGAAAGTCTTGAGGTGACGCTTCCAGCACTTTTTGAAAATACGTTGCCGCTTTTTTAAAATCTTGTTGCGCAAATCGATGCTCAGCCATATTACGATAGAAACTTTCATCTCTCTTCATTGGAATCACATTGTTGCGTTGTGCCATGGGGTCACCTCCTTTAATCTTTAGTCTTTAATGATTTGCATTGGATTCCCTTTTACTAAAGCCCCGTCAGGAACATCTTTACTCACGACAGTTCCTGCAGCGACTTGAACATTCGATCCAATATGAATACCAGGTAGTATTATAACATTCGCACCTATCAATGTATTGTCACCAATATTCACTCGACCTTTACGATGTGCTTGAACTGTGAATTCATGAGTGAGAATGGTCGTGTTATATCCAATGACACAATTCTCCCCTATCGTTATCAGTTCAGGATAGAGTATATCCGGTACAACTTTAAAAGCAAACGCTGTATGTTGACCAATCGTCATGTTTAACAAATGAATATATACCCAGCGCTTGAGCTTTAAACTGGGTATATAACGTGTTAACTCTATGATCAGCGTATTCTTAAATAAACGGCCGCGTTGCACAAAACGATACATTTGCCACAGTGGGTTGGCACCTTTCACTTTCTGTTCCTGTAACTTGCGCACTAACGCTCACCTGCTCGTTGATTTGGCCATGGTAAAGGCTTAGCTTCTTTAAAACGTTGTGGTTTGAACTTCACGTGTCTAATAATAATGATGACGATACCTACAACCATGAGAACGATAGACATCAGTTGGGCGATGCGGATATGACTCGTCAACATTAAACTATCAGTACGTAATCCTTCCACAAAGAAACGACCGATTGAATACCAAATGAGATATAACGCAAACGTATCACCGATTCTCAAGTGCTTGCGTAGACTGAGTAGGATGATAAATCCAAGGACATCCCAAATCGATTCATATAAAAATGTGGGATGGTAATAAACACCATTAATATACATATTATCAATAATAAAGTCAGGAATATGTAAGTGTTCTAAAAATGAGCGTGATACTGGTCCGCCATGTGCCTCATGATTCATAAAGTTACCCCAACGTCCGATACCTTGAGCAAGTATCATACTTGGTGCGGCGATATCTCCCATTTGAAATGGATTAATATTTTTACGCTTACAGATGAAAATACCTGTAATGAAGCCACCGATAATACCACCGTGAATGGCGATGCCTCCATGCCAAATCTTCGGTATTTCCGCTGGATGCTGCGCATAATATGGAAATTGGAAGATAACAAAGTATATCCGAGCGACGATAAAGCCAATAATCGCACTCCAAAAGAGAATATCTACGAGTACGTCTTTATCAAATCCGACACGTTGAAGTGTTCGTTGCGCTATAAAGTAACCTAATAATATGCCACAAGCGATGATAATACCGTACCATCGCACCGCAATAGGTCCTAATTGAAAGGCAACGGGATCGATGTAATTTAGAGTTAAATTCATGCCTTAGTTCTCCTTGTCCTGTTCTTTCTGGCTATTTCTTAATATTTCGGCGTTTAAACGGTCATTAAATTCTTCCGCTGTATTAATCCCCATGACATTCAAGCGATAATTCATCGCTGCAACTTCGATAATAACCGCAACGTTACGACCTGGTCGCACTGGAATGGTCTTCTTCGTAATTTCCGTTTCTAATATTCGCAGCGTTTCTTCATTAAGTCCAACGCGATCATACAATTTATCTTCATGCCAATTTTCTAAATGAATATTTAAACGTATACGTTTTTCTGTAAGTATTGAACCTGCCCCGAATAGTGTCATCACATTGATGATACCTAAGCCTCGAATTTCAAGTAAATGTTCGATGAGCTTAGGTGGCTTTCCTATAAGTTCGTCTTTCGTGATTTCACGAATTTCGACATTGTCATCTGCAACAAGGCGGTGTCCACGTTTGATAAGTTCTAGTGCAGTTTCACTTTTACCGATGCCAGAATCACCTGTAATTAAGACACCTACGCCATATACATCGACCAACACGCCGTGGATTGACGTTGTCTTAGCAAGCTCGTGTTCTAGGAAAGTAGTGAGTCGACTCATGAGCTGCGTTGTCGCTACTGATGACATAATGAGAGGCGTATCGAGTTCTTCAGCGGCTTGATACAACTCTTGAGGTGGCTCAAGATCACGAGTAACGATAATAGCGGGCGTTTCAGGACGACACAATTTGCGCATACGCCCTTGTCTCTCCTCGTCTGGTAATAAATTATAGAACGATAACTCTGTCGTTCCGAGCAGTTGAATGCGGTCTGAAGCATAGTGAGAGAAATAGCCTGCCATTTCAAGACCTGGTCTTGAGATATCAGTATTCATAATCTTCTTATTCAGACCTTGTTCTCCAGCCACGAGTTTCAGTTCAAAGCGTTCAATAATACTTTTCGTAGTTAACATCCGTACACCTCTATCACTCTTAGTACTTTTCAAGTCAGCTGATGCTGATTGATGTAAAAGTCACTACATTCATTTCATTCTATCATTATTTCACCATAAAAGTGAATTGGCTCTAATCATTGTCATAAAATAGTAACCTTGGAAGTAGCTCAGAAATATGTAATATCGTAGTTCTATCACCACAAGTAGTGCGAGAGTTTGAGACAGCTACGTGCCCTCTTGTATTCAACCAGCAACCACGCTTAGAGTTTATGACATATTCTTATAAAAATCGACAATGATTCAAAACAGATTCTTATCTTTCATAGTGAATTGTAATATGCATACACTCATTACACCATACTACTTTAGTGTCATGATATCAAAAAGCATTATTGGAACACATTAAAAGTTGATTAGGAACAGTATAAATAGCGAAGTAAGACGTGAGATGCAATGATATAAAAAGGCATTCTCACTTTCTAACTTACTCAAGAAAATGAGAATGCCAATTTCTATCTAATGGCGTGTATCTCTTTCTAATACAGGTTTCAAGTATTGACCTGTATAACTTTCTTTAACTTCAGCCACCTCTTCAGGTGTACCTGTCGCTACAATGGTGCCACCACCGTCGCCACCTTCTGGTCCTAAATCAATCAGATAGTCTGCTTTCTTAATAACATCTAAGTTATGCTCGATGATAACTACGGTATCGCCATTATCAACGAGTTTATTGAGCACATTCAGCAGACGACGAATATCATCAACGTGAAGTCCTGTCGTTGGTTCGTCTAAGATGTAGATTGAACGACCTGTAGAGCGTTTGTGTAATTCGGAAGCAAGTTTAACACGTTGTGCTTCACCACCTGAAAGTGTCGTCGCAGGTTGACCTAACTTCACATAACCTAAACCTACATCTACTAATGTCTTCAATTTGCGGTGGATCTTCGGCACATTTTCAAAGAAGTGAGTTGCTTCTTCAGCCGTCATCGCAAGTACATCCGCGATATTCTTACCTTTATAAGTCACTTCTAATGTTTCGCGATTATAGCGTTTACCATCACAAACTTCACAAGGTACATACACATCCGGTAAGAAGTGCATTTCAATCTTGATGATTCCGTCACCTTTACATGCTTCACAACGCCCGCCTTTAACGTTGAAGCTGAAACGGCCTTTAGAATAGCCTCTAATCTTCGCTTCATTTGTTTGAGCAAAGATGTCACGTATATCATCGAACACACCCGTATAAGTCGCTGGGTTAGAGCGCGGAGTGCGTCCAATTGGAGATTGGTCGATATCAATAACTTTATCTAGTTGATCAAGTCCATCGATACCATCGTTATCACCAGGTTTTACTTTCGAGTTATTAATTTCTTTCGATAACGTTTTGTAGAGAACTTCGTTGACTAATGAACTTTTACCAGAACCTGATACACCAGTAACGACTGTCATTGTAGATAGCGGTAAATCCACGTTAACGTCCTTCAAGTTATTACTACGTGCACCTTTAATATGAAGCTTTCTATCTGTAATCTCACGTCGATGTTCAGGAACTTCTATTAACTTCTGACCACTCAAATACTGACCAGTAAGCGATGATTTCTTTCTCATGACTTGCTTAGGTGTACCGCTCGCAACGATTTCACCGCCATGCTCACCTGCACCAGGACCAACATCAATAAGATAATCCGCTGCACGCATGGTATCATCGTCGTGTTCAACTACGATTAATGTATTACCTAAATCACGCATCTCTTTCAATGTATTGATGAGACGGTCATTATCACGTTGGTGTAAACCAATTGAAGGTTCATCAAGCACATATAATACACCTGTCAGTCTTGAACCTATCTGAGTAGCTAAGCGAATACGCTGTGCTTCACCACCTGATAAAGTTCCTGCTGATCGATCTAATGTAAGATACTCAAGTCCTACATTATACAAGAATTTCAGACGTGAATAGATTTCTTTAAGAATTTGATCTGCAATTGTGCGATCTTGACTAGAAAGTTCTAGGTTGTCGTAATAATTTAACGCTTCTCCAATGGAATAAGCCACAACATCGCCTATATTTTTATTTCCTACATAAACAGAGAGTGCTTCACGACTCAAACGTTTACCATGACAAGTTTGACATGTAAGCTGCGTCATATACTTACTCATCATCTCACGCGTGTACTCTGAAGGTGATTCATGATAACGTCGATTAACGTTGTGAACAACCCCTTCAAATTCCATGGTTCTTTTACGTTTTTGTCCGTTTCTTTGACGGAACATAAATTCAATCTTCTTACCTTTTGAACCATACATTAAAATGTCTTTCTGACGTTGTGTGAGCTTCTTGTAAGGTTTATCCATATCAATTTTATAAACTTCACACACGCGTTTCAGTAGCGTTGGATAGAAATCGGAGCTCGTTGGTTCCCAAGGTAATATAGCACCTTCATTCAATGTCTTGTTTGGGTCAGGTACGACTAAATCTAAATCTACACGTAGGATTTGTCCTAGACCATCACATGTTGGACAAGCACCAAACGGACTGTTGAAACTAAACATACGAGGTTCTAATTCGCCAATAGAAAAACCACAGATTGGACACGCATGGTTCTCTGAGAATTTCATCTCTTCGTCACCGATGACATCAACAATGAGCGTACCTTCTGAGAGTTGAAGCGCCGTTTCAATAGAATCTGCAAGCCGTGTTTCGATGCCTGGTTTAACTACTAATCGATCGACTACAACCTCAATTGAATGGTTCTTGTTCTTATCTAATTCAGGTACCTCATTTACATCTGTAATCTCACCGTCGACACGTACACGAACATACCCCTTTTTACTAATATCGTCGATAAGCTTTTCATGTGAGCCTTTGCGATGTGAAACGACAGGCGCTAAGAGTTGAATCTTCGTACGTTCCTCTAAATCGAGTATACGATCTGTCATCTGTTGCACTGTTTGAGATTCGATTTCTATGCCGTGGTTAGGACAATATGGCTTACCTACACGTGCATATAACAAACGAATATAGTCATAAATTTCCGTTACTGTTGCAACAGTAGAACGCGGGTTCTTACTCGTCGTTTTCTGATCAATTGATATCGCTGGAGATAACCCTTCAATACTGTCGACATCTGGCTTATCCATTTGACCTAAGAATTGACGCGCGTATGCACTGAGTGATTCGACATAGCGTCTTTGTCCTTCAGCATAAATCGTATCAAAAGCAAGTGAAGATTTACCTGAACCTGATAAACCTGTCATCACGACGAGTTTATTCTTAGGTATTTCAATATCTACACCTTTTAAATTGTGTGCTCTTGCTCCTCTAATTGAAATGGATGGTTGTTTCATTCATGTCACCCTTCTGCTTTTAATTCAAATAACATATCACGAAGTTCGGTTGCTTTCTCGAAGTCGAGATCTTTCGCTGCTTGTTTCATTTCTTTTTCTATATTATCAATTGTTTTTTCACGCTCTTTTTTAGACATTTTCTTAGGCACTTCGGTTTGTTTCTTCTCGTTCGTGTCGTCGTTCTCCACCGTCGCGCTGATAACATCGTGAATCTTCTTATTAATTGTAGTAGGCGTGATATTATGTTCTTCATTAAACTTCATTTGAATTTCACGACGACGTTGTGTTTCATCTATGGCGTGTTGCATAGAATCTGTGATCTTATCGCCGTACATGATTACTTCCCCTTCGCTATTACGCGCTGCACGTCCGATAGTTTGGACGAGAGAACGTTCCGAACGAAGGAATCCTTCTTTATCAGCATCAAGAATTACTACAAGAGAAACTTCTGGTATATCAAGTCCTTCTCTCAAGAGGTTAATCCCTACAATAACATCATACGTACCCATACGTAAGTCACGGATCGTTTCAATACGCTCGAGCGTCTTAATTTCCGAGTGTAAGTAATTGACCTTGATTCCCGCTTCTTTCATATATGTCGTTAAGTCTTCACTCATCTTCTTGGTTAACGTCGTAACTAGGACACGCTCATTTCGCTCGATACGCGTGTGGATTTCACTGAGTAAGTCATCAATTTGATTCTCAGTTGGTCGGACATCAATTTTAGGATCCAACAACCCTGTTGGACGGATGATTTGTTCCACCATCTCGTCGGTATGTTCCATTTCATACGGACCAGGCGTAGCTGAGACATAAACGAGTTGATTCGTTTTCTCTTCAAACTCTTCAAATTTAAGTGGACGGTTATCCATTGCACTTGGTAAACGGAAACCGTGATCGACTAACACTTGTTTACGCGCACGGTCACCATTATACATTCCACGAATTTGAGGTAACGTCACGTGAGATTCATCAATCATCACTAACCAATCGTCACCAAAGTAATCAAGCAATGTATATGGTGTAGAGCCTAATGGACGTAATGTTAGATGCACAGAGTAGTTCTCGATGCCAGAACAGAAGCCCATTTCTCTCATCATCTCTAAATCATAGTTCGTACGTTGTTCGAGACGTTGTGCCTCTAATAGTTTGTTCTCAGAACGCAATTCTTCTAAACGCTCTTCAAGTTCTTTCTCGATGCGTTGAATTGCCACTTTCATCTTCTCATCACGAGTAACGAAGTGGGAAGCCGGGAAGATTGCAAAATGTTCTCTATCTCTGAGCACTTCACCTGTTAAGTAGTTAACTTCACGGATACGATCAATTTCATCACCGAAGAATTCCACACGGATACACATTTCTTCTCGAGAAGCAGGGAAGATTTCTACGACGTCCCCTCTCACTCTAAAAGTACCGCGTTGGAAATCAATATCATTGCGTGTATATTGAACATCAACGAGTTTACGTAATAACTCGCTGCGATCCATTTCCATACCTACTCGAATACTCACTACTAAGTCGCGGTATTCTTTCGGGTTACCTAAACCGTAAATACAGCTGACACTAGCGATGATAATGACATCGTCTCTTTCAAATAACGCACTCGTAGCAGAGTGACGTAATTGGTCAATTTCATCGTTAATAGAAGCATCTTTCTCAATAAAGGTGTCAGTTGAAGGTACATACGCTTCAGGTTGATAATAATCATAGTAACTCACGAAATATTCTACTCTATTTTCAGGGAAGAACTCTTTAAACTCGCTGTAAAGTTGCCCCGCCAACGTCTTGTTATGAGCAATTATTAAGGTAGGTTTGCCTACTTCTTTAATTACGTTACTCATCGTAAAGGTCTTACCTGTACCTGTGGCACCCAGTAAGGTTTGATGACGCTTACCTGCTTTAACGCCGTCTGCAATCTTTTTAATCGCTTGAGGTTGATCCCCTTGTGGTTCGAATTCGGAAGATAACTTAAATGGATGGTGCTCCATATATCATACACTCCTATTGATTAATCGCTAATAATTGTCATCTCTGACACTTCTTATTTCTATTCGCCCGTTATACTTATCCATATTCTAACAGATTCATCATACGAAGTCCAAACGTTTGTTCGCTTCTTATCAACTTATTTTGTAGCATAAAAAAGAGTCTGAGACAAAACCAAAATTGACTCAAGAATTTATCTTAAGCTAGCTATTTATTTATCTCAGAAGTAAATTACCTTTAATATATCGGGTCATTTTTCAACATAAAAAAACAAACATAGTTACTTATCTATGTTTGCCTATTTTAAAAATTTTAAACCTGTAGGGCTAGCGTCTAGCCGGCCATATAATAAGAACAGAAATGGAACATTACAGTTACTCATCATCCTGATGTTTATGAAACTGTAATTGATCGATAATAAGATAACCTGCCGCCAGTGAAACGACATCTATAAATATAATCCACTCGTTATGAAAGAAGCCTTTCCAAACAGAGACGCCAATCAATATTAATGTCAGTAATGTGCCAACCCACTTGCTGCGTGTGAGCACACTAAAAAGCACTATCAGTACGCACGGAAAGAACGCCGCCATGAAATACCAAATCAATTCGCTTCACCCATTTCTCTTCTTCAAAATACTTACTCAAGTTGAACGCACTATTATAATATTTCTTCCACTTCATACTTCAATTTCACTAACTTTTAACGTACGAAATACCTAGATAAGTGTTTATCTAAATTATGCAAGTTTTAGCGTTATTTTTCAAAGTATTTTATAAGAGGATTGGAAATTTATTGTCGTACAGTTAAAGATATTAAACTGTCGCATTAATAAAGGAGCGACGCCAACACTCTACTCATTTCATCTACTTTACAAAAAACACGCCAATATCTACCGTAAAACGATAGAAATAGACGCGTCTCTAATGTTATTCAAATCTATATCCTAGTGGATGTAGCTGTATTGACCTGGGTTTGTAACTGTACGGTATGATTTCTTACCGAAACCGCCATTCCAGTTCATTTCAGAAACAAGGATTGAACCATCATTGTTCTTTCTTTCAACGACTCCTACGTGACCATAGCTACCTGCAGTAGTTTGGAAGACTGCACCAACTTCAGGTGTACGGTTTACAGTGTAACCGTTACGTTGCGCAGCATTTGCCCAGTTGTTCGCATTGCCCCAATAGTTACCGATACCACGGCCTAACTGTTGACGGCGTTCAAATGCGTAGTAAGTACAGTAACCCCAACTGTATGAGTTGGCTGCATTTGTAGATGCTGGATGATGTACTGTTGCAGGTGCTGAGTAATGTTGTGACGCTTGAGGCGCTTTATTTGTCGTTGTATAACTTTGTGGCGCTGTCGGCGTATAAGATTGTGTGTATGACGCTGGAGATGAAGTTTGTCCAGTCATAGGTGCTGTTTGTGTAGCTGGTGCTTGTGTTACAGCTCCTGAATTAGCATTGTAAGATGGTGCTGAGTTATTAGCATTGTATGACGCATAGTTTGAATTTGATGCATAAGTCGTACCACCTTGGCTATAGGCTTGGTATAAGTTGTATAAATGCTCAGAACCCTTTTCAGAAATCGCTAGTAAATCACCTGGGTGAATCACATCACCTAAGTAAGGGTTTAATTGATAAAGTTGTTCTACTGTTAAGTCGTGAGCCGCTGCGATACCTTGAATTGAATCGCCTGCTTTCACTTCATAAATATCTACATCAGGAATGATTAGATCAGTTCCTGCGTTTACTGAATTACTATTTATATTATTAAGAGATTTAAGTTCGTTTGAATTAGTCGCAAATGTTGAAGCTATATCAGATAATTGTGCATCATCTTTCACAGTGTGAACTTGATCTGCAGAGGCAACGCCATGAATTCCGAAAAACAAAGCTGCTGATGAGACTGCTGATAATGTAATCGTTTTCTTCATAATTAGTTCAATCCTTCGCTGTAATTATTTTGTTAAACTTACTATAGCACAATTCTGAGTGGTAATATTATATGTCATCATTATGTAATATAA
Organism: Staphylococcus pettenkoferi; assembly: GCF_026659735.1. Lineage (GTDB taxonomy): Bacteria > Bacillota > Bacilli > Staphylococcales > Staphylococcaceae > Staphylococcus. The sequence continues at coordinate 149,536 of NZ_JANSKK010000017.1, forward strand.
AAGTGAAATGATCATGCACTTTAATCATCGAAACACTTCCTCCACCCTTGATAATCCTAGTATTATCAAGGCTTTGACCTATTTTAGTAAAATGTCCTCCATTCTGCTTTGTAACACAACTGCATGAACATTTCATTTAGTTACCCCACTGAAAATGTATACTTACAATATAATTCTATCTGCTCACATGTTCACTGCACAGTAAACGTTGCCCATCTGCTCCTAAATCCTACCCTTTTATATACCCTCTGTGATAACGATATTTTTCAAACTTAAAGGACATTGACTCTCAACCATGTCCTCTCTCAACTTTTACAACCTACTCAAAAAACATAAAAAGAGCAGACAGAAGCGCCTCAAACACTTCCTGTCTACTCACGTTTATAAGTGCAATATTAAGATTCTTGATCAATTTGGCTACGTAAATACGCTTCGATAAACGGTCCAATATCGCCGTCCATCACTGCGTCAACTTTACCTGTTTCAGTATTCGTACGATGGTCTTTCACCATAGAATATGGATGGAAGACGTATGAACGGATTTGACTACCCCATCCAATTTCTTTCTGTTCACCGCGAATTTCAGCCATTTCTTGTTCTTGCTCTTCTAATTTAAGTTGATACAATTTCGCTTTCAACATCTTCATCGCTGCTTCACGGTTCTTAATTTGTGAACGCTCATTCTGGTTGTTAACGACAATACCTGTTGGATGGTGGGTAATACGGATAGCGGATTCCGTCTTGTTAATGTGCTGACCTCCTGCACCTGAGGCACGGAACGTATCTACAGAGATATCGTCTGGATTAATCTCAATCTCAATTTCATTGTTATCAAATTCTGGAATGACATCACATGATGCAAATGACGTATGACGACGACCAGAAGAGTCGAATGGTGAGATACGCACGAGACGATGGACACCTTTTTCAGCTTTCAAATAACCATAAGCGTTGTGCCCTTTAATGATAAGCGTCACGCTCTTCACGCCCGCTTCATCGCCTGGAAGATAGTCCGCAACTTCAACTTTGAACCCTTTCTGCTCGCAGTAACGTTGATACATGCGCAACAACATGCTCGTCCAATCTTGAGATTCTGTACCTCCTGCACCCGGGTGAAGTTCTAAGATAGCATTGTTAGCATCGTAAGGTCCATCGAGCAGTAGTTGAAGTTCGAAGGAATCCAACTTGCTTTGATAATCTTCCACATCTGACTCTAAATCTTGTTTCATGTCCTCATCATACTCTTCAGCTAACAATTCACGTGTCGCATCTATATCTTCGAGTGTGGTTTCTAAATCGCGGAAACCATTCACGACTGATTTCAAAGCGTTATTCTTATCGATAATCTCTTGCGCTTTGTTCTGATCATCCCAGAATGATGGATCTGCCATCATCTCTTCATATTCTTGGATGTTTGTCTCTTTCTCCTCTAAGTCAAAGAGACCCCCTAATTTGGTCGAGTTTCGCCGCGTAGGCATCGATATTACGTTTGATTTCGGATAATTCCATTCTTATCTCTCCTCATTCACAATTACTTTTTATTCATTTTAACATATATCTCCACTAGGCTGAGTCTTGATTGATAAACGTGGCCACTGTTCACACACTACTGAGTAAAAAGATCTCAACATCAGCGGTGTCATAAACACCCCGCTCAACGTTGAGACCTTTATCAAATTAGCATGAGCCTACATTTGCTTTAAGCCCCATGACAATTTTTATATTTCTTACCACTACCACAAGGACAAGGATCGTTACGTCCTACTTCCTCACCTTTCACGTAAGGTTGTGGTTTCACTTTTTCTTTACCATCTTCAGCATTCACATGTTCTGCTTTGCCTAGGTCTTTTGTTTTTTCACGTTCAACATCGTCTTCAACAGTAATTACTGATTTCAAGATATATTTGCTGACATCTTCTTCGATTGCCGTCATCATATCATCAAAGAGTTGATGACCTTCGTTTTGATAATCACGCAGTGGGTTCTGTTGACCATAAGAACGGAGATGGATACCTTGACGTAATTGATCCATCGTATCGATATGATCCGTCCAGTGGGCATCGATAGAACGTAGCAAGATCATGCGTTCGAACTCATTGAACTGTTCGCCAATCTTAGAACGTTGACTTTCTAATACTTTTTCAATCTTAGCCCAAACCACTTCAAAGATATCTTCGTGGTCTTTACCTCGAATATCTTCAACCTTTAAGTCACCTTCACTTAAGAACACATCGTCTACATAATTGATGAATGGCTCGTAATCTGGATCGTCCTCTTCTTCGTTAATGTAATAACGAATCGCAGTTTCAAGCGTAGAACGTAACATACCTTGAACAAGTTCGTCACTAGATTCACTATCGATAATGTTATTACGTTCGCCATAAATAATTTCACGTTGCTTACGTAATACATCGTCATATTCAAGAATACGTTTACGCGCATCGAAGTTGTTACCTTCAACACGTTTCTGAGCAGATTCGACTGCACGAGAGACCATGCGAGATTCAATTGGCGTTGAATCGTCCATACCTAAACGGTTCATCATTTTTTGTAAACGGTCTGAACCGAAACGTACCATCAATTCGTCTTGAAGTGACAAGTAGAAACGGCTGTCACCTTTGTCACCTTGACGACCAGAACGACCACGTAATTGGTCATCGATACGGCGAGACTCGTGACGTTCAGTACCAATAACCGCAAGACCACCAAGTTCTTCGACGCCTTCGCCTAGTTTGATGTCTGTACCACGACCGGCCATGTTAGTCGCGATTGTAACGGCACCTTTTTGACCTGCTTTAGAAACGATGTCTGCTTCGCGTTCGTGGTTCTTCGCGTTAAGTACGTCATGACGTACGCCACGTTTCTTCAAGAGATTAGAGATATATTCACTGGTTTCAACCGCTACAGTACCTAAGAGAATCGGTTGTCCCTTCTTGTGTTTCTCAATCACATCTTCGACTACCGCATCAAATTTACCTTTTTGACTAATGTAGATCAGGTCTGGCTTGTCGACACGTTGCACAGGTCTATTCGTAGGAATTTGCGTAACTGTCATATTGTAGATGTTACGGAACTCTTCTTCTTCCGTCTTCGCTGTACCTGTCATACCAGATAATTTGTTATACATACGGAAGTAGTTCTGGAATGTGATAGACGCCATCGTCTTAGATTCGTTCTGAATTTGTACGCCTTCTTTCGCTTCGATCGCTTGGTGAAGGCCTTCAGAGAAACGACGTCCTGGCATTGTACGTCCAGTAAATTGGTCTACGATAAGCACTTCGCCCTCGTGTACCATATAGTCAACATCGCGTTGAAGTGTCACGTGAGCACGTAATGCTGTATTAATATGACTAATAATTTCAACGTTTTTCACATCGTAAAGGTTGTCGATCTTGAACATACGTTCAGCTTTATCGATACCTTGTTCTGTTAGCTGAACAGATTTCGTTTTCTTGTCATAGTTATAGTCTTCTTCATTTTTTAACATTTTAGCGAACACATTAGCCTGCGTATAGAGCGAAGTTGATTTCTCCGCTTCTCCTGAGATAATGAGCGGTGTACGCGCTTCATCAATTAGAATAGAGTCGACCTCGTCAATGATAGCGAAGTGAAGTGGGCGCATAACACGTTCTTCAGCATAATTCACCATGTTATCTCTCAAGTAATCGAAACCGAGCTCGTTGTTCGTACTGTAAGTGATATCAGATGCATAGGCCTCACGTTTCTCTTCTGTAGATTTGCTGTTCAAGTTTAAGCCTACAGTCAAACCTAGGAAGTTATAGAGTTCTGCCATCTCTTCACTTTGAACACTAGATAAATATTCATTGACGGTAATAACGTGCACACCACGACCTGCTAAGGCGTTGAGATATGTTGGCATAGTAGCCGTCAACGTCTTACCTTCACCCGTTCTCATCTCTGCAATGTCACCTTTGTGAATAGCAATACCACCCATGACTTGAACACGGTAAGGTGACATATTGAAGACACGTTTCGCACCTTCACGAACGAGTGCATAGGCTTCTGGCAAGATATCATCCAACATCTTGTTCTGTTTCTTCACATCTTCTTCAGCATGTAATTTCTCTTGGAATGCTTTCGTCTTTTCTTTGATTTCGTCATCAGTCAATAGCGATATATCTTCTTCTAGAGCAAGCACTTTATCAGCGATTTTGCCTAAGCGCTTAACTTCCTTCTTATTACCATCAGCTAATTTTGATAAAAAACCCATTCTGTTCGCTCCTTTAGCTTTAATAACATCTAAGCTTACAACAATTTATCATATCATTTTTCTGAGTAAAATTGTACTCTCGCACCCCACGCGTGCGATTTATTATTAAAATTATATATCTATGAGTAAACAACCGTTATTTCTTTTAAAACTTCTTATTGCAACATTTCTCATTCATAGCTCTTGAGATCAACACGCAACCTAAAATTGTATCACGTTGATGGTGATTCACTCATATTGCCAATACCACTTTACTTATAACATTTCACTTTAACTTCGCACAACAAAAGCGCGTCTCTGACCGTTTCATTTAAGAAAACGTCGACGCGCTCTAGATTATTTATGATATTGTTAACAATTAATGACTCTCGCCACATTGAATAATTATTACTTTATTTACTGACTTGAAAGTCGAGTACTTCATCTCATGTCGAGGTTAAACCAGAGTCGTTAATTATTCTTCAGTCGTTTCGATTAAGCCGTATTTACCGTTCTTACGTTTATAAACGATGCTAGTTCCTTCAGTGTCTCTATCTCTAAAGACGAAGAAATCGTGGCCTAATAGATTCATTTGTAACACTGCTTCTTCAGCGTCCATTGGTTTCAAACTGAACTGTTTAGAACGGATGATTTCAATTTCATCTTCGTCATCGTCCTTATCCGCTTCAGTGTTGTAAGTCGCTTTGATTTCTTGATCATCAGGCAGTGCCGCAAAGACATCTTGAATACCGTGGTCTCTGTTCTTTCTGTTCACACGTGTTTTATACTTTCTGACCTGTCTTTCAAGTTTGCTAGTGATTAAATCAATGCCTGCATACAAGTCATCATGGCGTTCTTCAGCTCTTAAAGTCACATTCTTAAGCGGAATAGTCACTTCAATCTTAGTCGCTGAATTGTGATACGTCTTCACTTTAACGTGTGCTGTTGCATTCGGAACGTTATTGAAATAGCGTTCTAACTTACCGATCTTCTCCTCGATGTAGTTGCGAATCGCATCAGTAATAGTGAGGTTCTCTCCATGAATTTCAAATCTAATCATTGCAATCGACTCCTTTAAAACCTCTATTTATATATTGTTCCTTACTTATATATTACCACGTTCACCCTACCGTGCAAACGTTAACACTCCTAATTTTCTGATTTTTCTAACATAAAGTTGTGCGCCTGCATTATGGACCGTCAAACCTGTTGTGTAGATATCATCTACCAATAATATAGATTTGTTTGCAATATTAATTTCACTGTTAAAGGTAAAAGGATTGGCAGAACGCGCCCGTTTCATTTTACCTAAAGCAGACTGTTTCGGACGAATCCGCGTTTCTAACATCTCTGTGTAATGCACCCCCATCTGATCTAACACGACTTTCACTGGACTAAATGTTCGAGTGCGATCTCGTTCTATTGGCGAAGGAATGGGAACGATGTAATCAAACTGCTCTTGAGGGAGACACACTTTCGAAGCAATTACTTCCGCAAGCGCCACATCTTTTAGGAATTTGTACTGATGAATCGTTTCACGCACGATCCCCTTATATTGATAAGTGCAATATAGCTGATCGATGAGACGATACGATTGCTCAAGGAAAGTGCAGTCGAGACACGTGGTTTCATCCTCCGCTAACACTTTGAGACATCTTTCACAGCGTCTTATATTTGAGGACTCATCCTTTGAAATACGCAGGTCCTCCCACTGTTGCTCACATGATGGGCAAATCAAAGGCGTTGCTTTATAGAAATTGAGGATGTGAAGCGGTTCGTGAAACTGAGCGTGACATTGCATGCAACTACTCATGAATCCACCCCCTTTCCATAGCGAGTCGATTCATCGCACGAATATCTCGTCGCGCCCGTAACATCTCTCCAGTAATACCTTCATGTAAAAATAACACACGTCCCGTTGGCGCCTCTTTCTTACGTCCAACCCTTCCTGCTATTTGAACTAATGCTGCTTTCTTGAACGTATGGCTGTTCACGACAATAGCGTCGAGTTGCGCCATCGTAAAACCACGTTCAAGAATCGTCGTCGTAAACACGATACGATGTTGCCCCTCTCTTAACGCTTGAACTTTATCGTGACGTAATGCATCTTCACTATGGACATAAATTAAATCCGGAAACGCATGTTGATAGAGAGTGTATGCTTGAACCATCGTCTCAATGTGATTGAAGAAGACGAGCGTGTAGCGCTGTTGTTCAACTTGTTCTTGAAATAATCGTATAAGTTTAAGTTGGCGTCGTCGTGGTTTTAATTTGAAAAGCTGAAACTGTGGAACAGGAAGTGGATGTTGATGAAAACGCGCAGGCAGTCTCACAATATGCGATTCATCAAAGGTTCGTAATAAATCGTTGGGTGGTGTGGCCGTCATATAAATAATAGCATGACGCTCTTTACATGATGTGTGTAAGGCTTGTGCCAAAGTGGGGTCTCCCGCTAATGGAAAGGCATCCACTTCATCGACAAAGACGACATCGAAATGGGCTTTAAAGCGATACAATTGATGTACCGTCGCGATAACAAAGTGGCCATCTCCATATTGTGTTTGGCCTTGATACAAGACGTCAATCGTTTCAGTCGTAAAAGCATCTTTCAAGCGATAGCTAATCTCGATGACTACATCAACGCGTGGAGAGACCACTGCAACATTATCGCCGCGTCTGCGTGCAAGTTGAATCGCTTCAAAGATCATCTCTGTCTTCCCTGCTCCAGTCACCGCATACAATAGTAAATCTTGATAGTTTGCTACTGCGGCGACGATCTCACTAGAGGCATAAGTTTGTTGGTCAGAAAGTTCAAATGGCAAGTGATAGTCCGCTTCACTTTTAAACTGTTCTGAAGCAATTTGATAAACCTTATTCACACTATCCATGCGACCGAGCTGAATACATTTACGACAATAACAAATCTCAGTATCTAAGAGATTAGAGTGATAGGTGTAGAATAAACGCGGATCTGTGTTTCCACATTGTTGACAGAGATAGCCTTGTGCTGTGTGAATAACGCCAGTTGAGGTCTGGCGTACTGTTTCTGTCGTAAGAACGTCTAAGTTGTCAATTAATCTTCCGTAGTATTTGATGTCGTAACCTCCTATAAAAAAAGAATGCGCCTAGAGCACACTTAAGAAGTATGACTACAGTGACTGTCAGTTTATCATTATTGATAGACACTCAAGCCTTTTACTCAAAAAAACTGACTTCACAGTTAACCATACACTTCTTAATATTTACTCTGACACATTCCATTTATGATTATTCTTAATGATCTCTAATAATTCGTGGCATATAACCAAATCCAATACCACCTGAACCAAGGTGCGCTGCGATTACAGGCCCAAAGTTAGAGTAGATAATGTGCGCATCGGGTCTTTGACGTTTCGCTTCCTCGTACATCCACTCTGCGTCTTCTTCGATATCACCGCCGATGACATAGAGTGTTAAGACATCGTAATCTTCAACACGAGCAAGCACTTTCTTCACGATGGCTTTCAATGCGCGTTTCTTCGTACGTACTTTCTCTTCAGGTACGATGAGACCGTCTTCGAATTTCAAGACAGGCTTCATTTTTAACAAATTACCTAACCATGCTTGTGCCCCTGTAATACGTCCACTCTTCTGAAGATTCTTCAAATCGTCTACCATGAGAATCGCACCTGTCTCTTCGCGAATAGCAACTAATTCGTCAATAATCGCATCAGGTTCATATCCCTCTTCAATCATTTCAATCGCTCTTAAAGCATAGCCACCTTCAACCATGGCTGCAAGTTTCGTATCAAATGGATGCACGTTAATTCCGTCCACCATATCTCCAGCTTGCTTTACAGTTTGGTAACAGCCACTTATGCCTGTGGAAATACATACAGCAATAACATCGGTATAGCCCTCATCACGTAATTTCTCAATACGTTTGATAAACTCTCCAATTACTGGCTGACTCGTTGTAGGGATCGTCTTTTCACTATGCATACGTTCGTAGAATTCTTTAGCGAAAAGCGTGTCCCCCTCTACAAAATTCTCACCGTTTTCAAATGTCACGCTTAACGGTGCAATCTCGATGTGATATTTATCTATAAGATCTTGTGGGAGATAGCTGGTTGAGTCTGACAGTACAGCAATCTTCATCTTAATCCTCCTAAATTATACTTAGCACAATCATACCTTATTTTTCACTAAAAGAAAATTGCTTTTTACATTTAATCTCATCTGCCGTTCAGTGTATAATAAAAGGTATTACAACTTTAAATAGTGCACGTGAAGACATGATGAGCTTAGCAAACCAGTGACAGAGACATTTTAACACGAGATGCTCGGTAAAATTCACGTAAAGAGAACAAAGGATGTGACGACAGAATGGACGCCATCATAACGGTCAAACATGAACATACGATTGAAAATGTTATTAATAAATCAAGATTTATCGCTCACATTAAACCTGTGGAAACAGAACAAGAAGCGAAAGACTTTATCGCTCAGAAGAAGAAAGAACATCACGAGGCGACGCACAACTGCTCTGCCTATACTGTGGGCGACCAGATGAACATTCAAAAAGCGAATGACGATGGTGAACCAAGTGGTACAGCCGGTGTACCCATGCTCGAAATATTAAAGAAACTAGATACACATAATGTCTGTGTCGTTGTGACGCGTTACTTCGGCGGTATTAAATTAGGTGGCGGCGGGCTTATTCGTGCATACAGTGGTGCTGTACGCGATGTGATCTATGATGCGGGACGTGTTGAGCTACGCAGCGCGCTTCCAACCACAGTAACGATCGGCTATGATCTTACTGGTAAACTTGAATACGAATTGGAATCCACGCCTTACATGTTGCGCGATACGACGTATACTGATAAAGTAAGCTATCAAATTGATGTCGTTGAAGCGGATTACGACGACTATGTTGATTTTCTCAACCGAGTAACAGCAGGTCAGTATGACTTAAAGACTGGTGAACCTATGCGGTTGCCGTTTGATATTGAGACAAACTAACGTTGATGAGATAACGAAAGCCACTCCCTGATTAATGCAGCGGAGTGGCTTGTTGTTAGTTGTAAAATGCTTATTTAAATATATCACTGAGCTTTAAACCCTGGAAGACAAACTTAGCTTCAAAAGAGTCTCATTGAAAACTATTCTCCTCGATGTTTACGCTCCCTTTGTTCAATCAATTTCAACAACGGACGGTAATCATCATCAATCAATCCAGTAAACTCTACAATCAGTTCAATCGTAATTACGATGAGGATCAACATCATGAGTACGCCCCATGGTTGTGATAAGTATAAAATAATACTGGATAGACTAAACATGAGCGCAATAGAGTAAATCAACATTACGGTTTGTCGGTGCGAATAGCCAAGTTGTAATAATTTATGATGCAAATGAGATTTATCTGCTTGCATAATATGCTGTCCTTTCTTCACACGACGTATCATTGCAAACAATGTATCGATAAACGGTACTGCAAGGATAACGATTGGGAAGAATAGCGATACAAAGGTAATATTTTTAAAACCTAAAAGAGATAAGAAACCGACGATAAAGCCAATCAGCAACGCGCCACTATCTCCGAGGAAAATCTTCGCTGGATGGAAATTGAATACTAAAAATCCAAGTAACGTACCGAAAAGTACACTACAAATCATAATAATGAAGATGTTTCCTTGTAAAATAGCAATAAAGCCAATCGTTAATAAGGCGATTGCTGAGACGCCTGAAGCCAAGCCATCTAAACCATCAATTAAATTAATCGCGTTCGTAATTGCAATAATCCAAATCACGGTAATGGGTACGCTCAAGATCCCAAAGTGAATCGTTGGACCGATGGGTAGCGAGATGAAATCAATCGTCACACCATAGAAGACTACGACGAGTGCAGCCACAATTTGTCCAGCTAATTTCACAAGTGGTTTCAAATCGTAAATATCGTCAATTAAACCGACTAGATAGATAATTACCGCACCGATAATTAGTGGTTTCACTTCCGTTTCGATAGGATGGCCTAACCATATTCCAATGAGAAATGAGAATAGTATAACTGTACCACCTAAAACCGAGATAGGTTGCTTATGTATCTTGCGATAATTGGGTTTATCTACAATTCCTAATCTATAAGATATCTTAATAATAATAGGCGTTATAATTAAACTGACTATCATAGTGAATAATACGAGCAATAATGTATACATCAGTTCACCTTCAAATATATAAGTTTCGTGAGGTTGGTGAAAGAAAGTCTGTGATGTGAGGATATAGGTAAAATCGCACACACTTACACGTAGACTTAACTTACCCTTTACGTTCATTTTACTTTACTATGCTACAATATGTCACTTGAAGATATAATAACGCATATACTTTTAATAAGACAATCCATATCATTGTAGATTGTTAATTTAATCTTGAACTTATTTATTGCTATGGATAATTATCAATCGTTTACACTAATATAGCTGTAAAATTTTGCGATAGAGCAGTCTTGCAATCAGTCATATCATCTTCGATTTAGCATTGATCTCTTTTAAGAGAAATGCAGGAACAAAATTAAGAAATCTTTAATTTTCAATGTAATCACTCTCGCTTCTTACGGGAA
>NZ_JANSKK010000018.1 GCF_026659735.1 Staphylococcus pettenkoferi
AAAAAGCGTTTGATTAGCTCATAAAAGTAAGTGTTATCAATAACACATTGTGTTTATTGGAATTAACGTTGACATATTGTCATTTAGTTTTCAATGTTCATTAAATAAAAATGGTGGAGACTAGCGGGATCGAACCGCTGACCTCCTGCGTGCAAAGCAGGCGCTCTCCCAGCTGAGCTAAGCCCCCATTTCAAAGAGTCGGGAAGACAGGATTCGAACCTACGACCCCTTGGTCCCAAACCAAGTGCTCTACCAAGCTGAGCTACTTCCCGAGGTATAATGTTAAATTGCTAAAAGTGACGCGCCCGATAGGAGTCGAACCCATAGCCTTCTGATCCGTAGTCAGACGCTCTATCCAGTTGAGCTACGGGCGCATTCGATGGTGCCGAGGACCGGAATCGAACCGGTACGGTGATCAACTCACCGCAGGATTTTAAGTCCTGTGCGTCTGCCAGTTCCGCCACCCCGGCAAAATAATGGAGCAGAAGACGGGATTCGAACCCGCGACCCCGACCTTGGCAAGGTCGTATTCTACCGCTGAACTACTTCTGCTTAATAGTTAAAATATTTAAATGAGCTGATGAGCCATAGAGGATTCGAACCTCTGACCCTCTGATTAAAAGTCAGATGCTCTACCAACTGAGCTAATGGCTCAAAAGATGGTGCCGGCCAGAGGACTTGAACCCCCAACCTACTGATTACAAGTCAGTTGCTCTACCAGTTGAGCTAGGCCGGCGATATGTAATTTCTAAATGGTGGAGGATGACGGGTTCGAACCGCCGACCCCCTGCTTGTAAGGCAGATGCTCTCCCAGCTGAGCTAATCCTCCACATCGAAATATTACTGCCTGGCAACGTCCTACTCTTGCGGAACGTAAGTCCGACTACCATCGGCGCTAAAGAGCTTAACTTCTGTGTTCGGCATGGGAACAGGTGTGACCTCTTTGCCATCATCACCAGACAATTTCTTTACTCTATTTATATTACATTGTTTCGAACTCATTTGCAACAGTTAATTTTACACTTCGTTAAAATTTCTTTGCAATTCATTTACAAACAATCTGTCTTGTTTAAGACGACTTTATTATAGTAATTCATCTCAGCTAAAAAGTCAACAGTTTGTTTGAACTTTTTTATGAGTGATTTAATTTCGCTCGTTTCTTCTTCAAGACCTTATATAGTCTAGCATACATATCCCCTCATTGACTAGTGATTCTTTTACACTAATTTAATATTTTCGTTTCCTTTCACCGTTCTAGCTCTTAACTTCATCACTTACTCTACTTAAAACACCTACCTATGTACCTCCGCATCTCACCTTAACGACTATATTTCAGCTATATTCTATCCTTCCTACTAATCATCCCTATCCATTCATGTCCGCTTCACTCTCACAATAGCCACCCCTTTTTCAAATTCCTACACCTTTTTATACTCACCAGTATTAACTCAATTACACTATGACCTTTTCTTTCTGTATTAACTAAGAACGTGTTCGATTGCAAAGCTCATCTTTCGTTGCAAACCTTCACCTTACACAGCCGCTCTATCGTGATTATGTGCTCCACTTTCCCCTATCTGCCCTTCCCACATCCATCCCCAACATCCCCCTACACCTTCTCACGTATCTACATACTTATAAACGCTTCACTTCTCCAACCAGAATAATGCCCACACACTCCTACGATCTCAACCTAACCACAACTTCCCTCAAAGCTCTACCTCTACCAGTCCACCACCTCGCGTTTCCTACGTTCCTATCCACCACTTCGCATTTTCTATACCCTACCCAACACATCCTCTTCCTTGCACCTAACCTCAAATCGCCCTCCACCCTCTACACGCCACACGCCGCACATTCCACTCACCAAACCAAAAAAGAACAGCCCAACCTCAGTCAGACTGTTCCGCTTCAAATAGATTATTTTTGTCTCATGTATGGGAATAACAATACGTCGCGAATAGATGGTGAGTTCGTTAGTAGCATGACAAGTCTGTCGATACCAATACCTAAACCACCTGTTGGCGGCATACCGTATTCTAGTGCTTCTAAGAAATCCTCATCCATTTCATGCGCTTCATCGTTACCTTCTTCACGCTCTTGTAACTGCGCTTCGAAACGTGCTCTTTGATCGATAGGATCGTTCAACTCTGTAAAGGCATTCGCATGTTCACGACCTACGATGAATAATTCGAAACGGTCAGTGAAACGTGGATCTTCAGGATTTTTCTTAGCTAAAGGTGAAATCTCAATAGGGTGACCGTAAACGAATGTTGGTTGGATTAATGATTCTTCAACCTTTTGTTCAAAGAATTCGTTAACGATGTGACCATATTTCATATGATCTGTAATTTCAACACCGTGTTCTTTCGCAAGGTCACGTGCTTCTTCGTCAGACTTCACATCATAGAAGTTCACACCTGTAGCTTCTTTGACTGCATCTACCATGTGTACACGTTTCCAGCTTGAACCTAAGTCCACTTGTTCTTCACCATATGGAATCGTTGTCTCGCCTAATACCTCTTGAGCAATATGACGTACCATAGACTCAGTGATATCCATCATGTCATGAAAATCAGCGTAAGCTTCGTAAAGTTCGATCATAGTAAATTCAGGATTGTGGCGCGTAGACACACCTTCGTTACGGAACACGCGTCCAATTTCATATACTTTTTCAAGTCCACCAACGATTAAACGTTTGAGGTGCAACTCGATTGCTATACGCATGTAGAGTGTAGCGTCTAACGCGTTATGATGCGTTACGAATGGACGTGCAGCTGCCCCACCCGCGATTTGATGCATCATTGGCGTTTCAACTTCTAAGAAACCTTTCTTATTCAAGAAGTTACGCATTTCTTGAAGGATCTTACTACGGTTGATAAAAGTTTGCGTGCTATCTTGGTTCGTGATTAAGTCTAGGTAACGTTGACGGTAACGTTGCTCAATATCTTGTAAACCATGATGCTTGTCTGGTAAAGGTCTAAGTGCTTTAGTCAATAACGTGAAATCTTTTGCTTTAACAGACAATTCGCCTGTATTTGTCTTGAACATTACGCCTTCAATACCGACGATATCGCCTAAATCGGCACTCTTCCAAATCGCAAATTGGTCTTCTCCGATTTGATCTTTACGTACATAGAGTTGAATTTGGCCTGTGAGATCTTGAATGTGCGCAAATCCAGCTTTACCTTTACCACGTTTCGTCATGATACGACCTGCTACAGTAACACGACTTTCGTCTTCTTTTTCTTTTAACTCTTCTTTACTATATTGATCCCATTGTTCATGTAGGGGTTCTGCCATATCTGTACGATCAAACTTCTGACCAAATGGATCGATTCCTAAATCGTATAATTCTTGTAATTTTTGACGACGGACCTGCATTTGGTCGTTCATTTCTTCTGACATTTCTTTCTCTCCTTTACGCTTGTTGTATTGTCCACTTCGGTCTCCATACCTTTTAATCAGGAATGCTTAGCGTTATCGATTTACACCGATTTATTTCCTATCTTTTTTAAAAGGTAAAAGCTTTGCAGACGCGATCACTTCTACTTTCACCTGTGTGATATCCAGAAGCATGATTGCGTAGTATCTTTACGCCAATTTATTCACCTTATTAATTCTACTAGACTAGTGAGCTGTAATAAAGGAATTTCGCCCTTTCTCTTCTACGAATCAATACGTTGCACTCGGTCATCAGGAACAGGAATCTCACTAACACGGCGTTGTGTCTTGGGTTCAATGGCATCAGACGCAATATCTTGCAGTGGCACTAACACAAAGGCACGTTCTTCCATGCGTGGATGAGGGACTATGAGTTCATCATCCTGAATTTGTTCTTCACCATATAAGATGATATCGATATCGCACGTTCTCGGACCCCAATGAATCTTGCGCACGCGATGGAGTTGTTGCTCTACATCAAGACAATGATGCAACAAATCGTGCGCACTTAACGTCGTCTCTACGCTCGCACAAAGATTCAAGAACGCATCTTGGTCAGTATATCCTATCGGTGCAGTGTCGTAGATGGGCGAAACGTCACGCACTTCAATACTTTCCACTTGATCTAACAAGCGGAGCGCTTCATGCAAGTGATATTCGCGATCACCCATATTACTACCTAGACTCAAATACGCTTTAGTCATTCGTATTCTCCCTCACAATCTCTATTCCTACACCTTGATAATGTCCTGGAATCGGTGGGTTTGGCTTAGTAATACTGATAGTCGTTTCCATTACACGATTATAGTGTGAATTTATACGTTTTGCAATACGTTCAGCAAGGTGCTCAATCAAGTTGACAGGTGGACCTTCCATGATTGCTTTAACATCCTCATAGACTTCGGCATAGTTCACAGTATCCTCTACGCTATCAGATTCACCCGCCGCTTTTAAATCAACCTTTAGACGAACATCGACGAGGAAGGGTTGGCCGATTTCATTCTCAGCATCTAAAGCCCCATGGTACGCATAGAATTCGAGCCCTTTAAGAAAGATTGTGTCTTGCATCTTCATTCTCCTTCAAGTAATCCATACTTTGACCTATCTTATAGTTCATAGCGACATTATGTACACGAACCGCTTTCACACCTTTCATGATGCCATAAGCTGTCGTCGCTGCTGTCGCTTCGTCACGTTCTTTCGCTCTCGTTTCATAATCTGCCATTTCTTTGATAAAACGCTTTCGACTCGTTGCAAGTAATACAGGATATCCTGTCGCTACGAGTTCGTCTAATCTCGCCATGACCTCTTTCTCTTCTTCGCGCGTCTTCGCAAAGCCTATTCCTGGATCTAACCAAACTTTCTGCTCTGGTATACCCGCAAGTTCAGCTTGGTTCGCTTGTTTCAATAATCTCACTAACATTTCTTCCATAACCGGTTCGTCACGCTGGCCGTCACCGTTGTGCATCAAGACGATTTCGCCGTCATACTGCGCCACGACTTTGAATATTTCAGAATCATAAAGACCTGCCCACTGATCATTAATCATCGTTGCTCCATGTTTCAGAGCCGCTTCAGCCACTTCACTTCTGAACGTATCCACAGAGAGTTGAACATTTAACTCTGCTAGTGCTTTCACGACTGGAATCACGCGTTCCATTTCCTCTTCTAGCGCAACTTCCTCGTGCCCCGGGCGTGTAGAAACGCCGCCGATGTCTATAATATCTACGCCTTCTTCTATCATCGCTTTCGCTCTTTGTAGCGCTTTCTCTACAGAATTGTATTCACCGCCATCAGAGAACGAATCCGGCGTGACGTTTAAGATTCCCATAATTTTAGTATGTGCCACCCACATCGGCCTCCATTCGTTTTAATATGGTAAAATAGTCTACTTTATCATGATAACTTGAAATGTCTCTTTTTTCAGTAGTTAAATATGTAAAGTTAAAATGCGTCTCCTAAAATGCGTTTAGATCTCTACGCTTTTACTCTAATTATCACAACATCGCACCCCGGCGAAGCGCATAAACCACGAAAATCCTTACCTTAACTCGTCAATCAACCCTACAATCCAAAAAAGCACTTGAAATGGGGATTCCCACTTCAAGTGCTCGCTTAAGATAACAATTAGTCGTCGAATGAATATAAAGGTGTAGAAAGGTAACGTTCACCGTTACTTGGTAATACAGTAACAACTGTCTTACCTTTACCTAATTCTTTCGCTTTCTCGATTGCTGCGTAAATGGCTGCACCAGAAGAAATACCACCTAAGATACCTTCTTCTTTCGCAACTTTACGAGACATTTCCATCGCTGTTTCGTTACCTACTTTGATCACTTCTTGATAAATGTTTGTGTCTAACGTATCTGGAACGAAACCTGCACCTAATCCTTGTAATTTGTGTGGTCCTGGTTCGCCACCACTTAAGACAGGTGAAGCTTCTGGTTCGATAGCTACGAGTTGGATGTCAGGATATTTCTCTTTTAAGACTTTACCTGCACCAGTTAATGTACCACCAGTACCTACACCAGCTAAGAATGCATCAATTGTCTTACCTTCGAATTGTTCAACAAGTTCTGGACCTGTAGTTAATTCGTGGATCTTAGGGTTAGCTGGGTTCTCGAATTGTTGTGGTTCGTAGTAACCGTATTCTTCTTTCAATTCTTTCGCTTTCTTGATTGCACCTTTCATCGCTTCAGATCCAGGTGTTAATACAAGTTCCGCTCCGTATGCTTTTAATAAGTTACGACGTTCTTGGCTCATTGTTTCTGGCATTGTAAATACTGCTTTGTAACCTTTCGCTGCACATACGAATGCAAGACCGATACCCGTGTTACCGCTTGTAGGTTCTACGATTGTGTCACCTGGTTTAATCTTGCCTTCTTTTTCAGCTTGTTCGATCATTGCCAAAGCGATACGGTCTTTCACAGAACCGCCTGGGTTTTGATATTCTAATTTAACGTATACATCTGCAGCGTCTTCACCAACGACGTGGTTCAATTTGACTACAGGTGTATCTCCAATGACTTCAACAACATTGTTTACTGGTTTCTTTGCCATAGTTATTAGCTCCTTTATAGTACAGTTTTTTAAAACTTACTTGTCTCCTCGGATATACTTTAATTCTATCAGATTTTTCAGTAAAAACAACTGTAATGCACTCACTCCCCTAATTTGGGAGTAAGTCGCGGAGTTCTTCTTCGCTGTAGTGATATTTATTACGGCAGAAATGACATTGTGCTTCTGCACCGTGATCTTCTTTAATCATACTTTCGATTTCTGCTTCTCCTAAACTGCGAATCGCGTTCAAGAACTTATCATGTCCACAATTACATTCGAATTGTGCTGGCATTGTTTCTAAGATTTGAAGATTGTCTTTACCGAGCACTTCTTCAAGAATTTCTTCAGGTGTTAAACCTTGTTCAATCAATTTAGATACCGGCGTCATATTTGAAATGGCATCTTCAAGTTGACTGATGACTTTGTCGTCGGCACCTGGCATCACTTGGATGATGAAACCGCCAGCTGCTTTGATAGAGTTGTCGGGATTGACGAGCACACCTAAGCCTACTGAGGAAGGCACTTGTTCACTTTTAGCAAAGTAGTAAGTAAAGTCGTCGCCTAACTCACCGGAAACGATAGGGCTTGAACCTGTAAAATAGTCTTTCATTCCGACATCTTTAACTACCGAAAGCGCACCGTCTACACCAACTGCACGTCTCACATCTAATTTGCCAACATCATTGAGTGGGAAGTGCGTTTGGGGTTGGCTCACGTAGCCACGCACATTCCCTTTCGCATCTGCATCAGCAGTAATCTTACCTATAGGTCCCTGGCCATCTACAGTAACTGTTAACTTCTGATCCCCTTTCAACATTGCGCCCATCATTAAAGTTGCTGTCATCGTACGACCGAGCGCTGCTGAAGCAGTAGGCCATGTGTAATGTCTCGTTTGAGCTTCTTGAACGGTTTCAGTGGTAAGCGCGCTATAAGCACGAATTTGTCCATCATAAGCAAGCGCTTTAACGATATAATCTTGTGTCATAATTACTTTCTCCTTTATTTATTTCTTGTTTAGGTTAACTGAATAAGTCCACTTGAGTAGGTAGCGCTCATCATGTTCTTTTGTCGTTATCTATTAACACTTATTTTAAGTTGCCATAAACTCTACAACGTTTATTCTTTATATTCAAGTTAAAAAAACTCTTTCCACTACCAAATACTGATAGCGGAAAGAGACTTTTTCAAGCAGATTGCTTTATTCGTTTCTATTGCTAGGATCGTTTGGATTACTTGGGTTGCTTGGTTTGTCAATATTAGGTGCTTGTTCGTGACCTGTTGACTCACCTTCGTTTTCTTCTGATCCTTCAGATTCACGACGATCTCTATCAGAACTTTCGTTATCTGATGTGTTGCTGAGTTCATGTTGTTCGCGGCGAATATCTTCGTAAGATTTACCGTACTTCCCTTCTTTGAAGTCCGGATCTTCTTCGCTCACTACTTTAGCAGAATCGTAATCGACTTCTGGTAAGACACCATCGTAAAAGAGTGATTGAATTTGTTCTGCTACTAATGTTTCTTCTGTTAATAATGATTTAGCGATGAGTTTCAATTGAGACTCATGCTCAAGCAAGATTTGTTTACAACGTTCATATTGTTCTTTGATGATACGTTGTACTTCTTTATCAATTTCGTAAGCGATTTGACCTGAGTATTCAGGATCATCTTGCATATCTTTACCTAAGAAGACTTGGCCGCTATTGCTGCTTGAGAATTGAAGTGGTCCAAGTTTCTTACTCATACCATATTCGGTAACCATTTTACGCGCGATATTTGTAGCACGTTCGAAGTCGTTGGAAGCACCTGTAGATACTTCGCCAAAGTTAATATCTTCAGATACACGTCCACCGAGCAAGCCACAAATCTTATCGAGCAATTCTGGTTCAGTCATTAAGAAGCGATCTTGTTTAGGTAACATCATCGCATAACCACCAGCTTGACCACGAGGCACAATCGTAACTTTGTGTACCACTTCTGCTTCGTCAAGCACCATACCGATAACAGTATGACCTGCTTCGTGGTGCGCTACGATATTGCGCTCTTTCTCAGAAATAACACGTGATTTCTTAGCTGGACCGGCGATAACACGGTCAGTTGCTTCTTCAATATCTCGCATATCGATCTTCTTCTTACCTTCACGTACAGCAATGAGTGATGCTTCGTTAAGTAAGTTCTCTAAGTCGGCACCAGAGAAACCTGGTGTACGTTGAGAGATCGCTTTAAGATCCACTGTTTCATCAAGTGGTTTATTCTTCGCGTGAACATGCAGAATTGCTTCACGACCTTTAACATCAGGACGACCCACTTGAATTTGTCTGTCGAAACGACCTGGACGTAATAAGGCTGGGTCAAGGATGTCAGGTCTGTTAGTAGCGGCAATCATGATAATACCTTCGTTCTCACCAAAGCCGTCCATTTCAACGAGGAGTTGGTTCAATGTTTGTTCACGTTCATCGTGACCGCCACCAACACCAGCGCCACGTTGACGACCTACCGCATCAATCTCATCGATGAAGATGATACAAGGTGCGTTCTTCTTCGCGTTCTCGAATAAATCACGCACACGGCTCGCACCAACACCGACGAACATCTCTACGAAGTCAGAACCACTGATAGAGAAGAACGGTGCACCAGCTTCACCAGCTACAGCACGTGCAAGTAATGTCTTACCTGTACCTGGAGGTCCTACTAAGAGGACACCTTTAGGGATACGAGAGCCCATTTGTTTAAATTGTTTGTTGTCTTTCAAGAAGTCAACGATTTCAATTAATTCTTGTTTCTCTTCATCAGCACCGGCTACGTCAGAGAAGCGAACACGTTTCTTCTGACTGTCGTACATCTTCGCTTTGGATTTACCAAAGTTCATCATACGACCGCCGCCACCGCCACCTTGGGCTTGGCTCATGAAGAATAAGAAGAGGATAAAGATGACTACTACTGGAATGAGTGACGTCAAGATTTGACTGAAGACACCTTGTTTTTCTTCCTCTTTAACTGTTAGTTTCAAGTCTTTTTGACTTTTCGCTTTGTCAGTAATTTTTTCTAACTCTTTATCATTGTTATAAAGAATTGTTGAAGAATAATCTTTATCATTCTTCGTCTTACCACTTACCATGTAGACATTTTGCTCTGGTTTAATTTCGAGTGATTTCAAATCACCATCGTTAAGCTTTTTCTCGAACTGGTTGTACGTCAACTGCTTAGGCGAGTTGCCGTTACCGTTGATCCATGAGAATAAGCCAAAGATGATGACGCCGACAATTACAATGACGAGCAAATTGCGAAAGGCTTTCTGCATGTGCGATTTCCTCCTACTTCTATAATAAAACTAACCAAAATTTTAACATAATTATTCATTTGCAAGCTAGCAAACAAACTCTCGCCACAACCCCTACATCAAAGGTAGAGACTCAGGCGCAGACGATCTTTATACAAGATCTGAGCATTTCTGAACATATGAATTTACGTATACATCTAATAAGTATAAAGACATGATTCAGTAAATGAGTAACGTTATATATAAGCATGCTGAGTGGTAGAAGCCCACTCAGACATGGTATACGACAACGTTAGGGGCGAACCACAATTAATATGTAAATACTGCCCTAATTAGTAAGTATATATCATCACAATAGATGATTAAATCTTACTGCATTATTTATTATAAATTTCTTCTTTAAGTGTACCGATATAAGGTAAGTTACGATAATTCTCGTTATAATCGAGACCGTAGCCGACTACAAAGTCATCTGGTATCTTCTTACCTACATATTTCGCTTCGATATCTGCTTTGCGCCGATTAGGTTTGTCTAATAAAGTGACAATCTCTAATGAGTTCACACGACGCGCATGCAATAATTCAGTAATAGACTTCAATGTTGTGCCTGTTTCAAGAATATCTTCGATGATTAATATATCTTTACCTTCGATAGAAGCGCCTAAATCTTTGAGAATTTGAACTTCTCCAGTCGATTCAGTACCGCCATGATAGCTAGAAACGTCCATGAAATCGATAGTGATGTGCGTATCAATATGTTTGATTAAATCTGCCATAAACATCACTGAACCTTTTAAGATACCCACACATACCAAGTCTTTACCTCGATATGCTTCTGTGATCTCACGTCCTAACTCTTGGCATAAAGTTTGAATCTCTGCTTCTGTGAGCAGGATTTCTTGTAAATCATTCTTCATATACTACCTCTCCTATATCTTGAATAGCTAATTGTTGCTGGTATGGCTTCCGCACATAAAGGGAGCCCACAGCGATAATCTCTTCATTCGCCGTTTCAACAATCGGCATACGCTGTCTTTCAGAGATCACGACTTTCTGGTCTATAAATATACGGCTGACCTTCTTCGTCCCTGTATGATGATTGAGCGCAACACGATCTCCATCTTTCTTCGTTCTCACTCTTAATGGCAATATGTCTTGAGGTAGTTCTTGTCGTACTACAATTTCATAATGATTAAAGTGATACGTACCCGCTTCACGAATCGTTAGTGGAGATGATGGTTCACCATTGCTTGAATTAGCCATTATTATAAATTTATCATAAGCTATACGAATTATCCATTTATCTGTAGTGTGGACTTCAGCTTGAGCAACCGTGCCCTCAATTTGATCAAACCAGGCTTGATACATCTTCTCTGATAGCGGTTGATGGTCGCCGATCGAAGCGAAGAGTTGATCCAATACTTCTACTTTAACATTGTACGATAACTCGCCGAAAGCCTCTCTGCTGACTTCATAGTATGTTTGACGCCGTGTTGTTGTACTTTGTCGTTGAATAAAGGCCCGTGCCTGCTGTTGAATTTGCTGACGTTGCGCGTCGTGCCAATCTTTTAACCGTAACAGCTGAGCAGGGTCGAGTTGAGCGTTGTTATCCACCTCAGGTAAAATGCGATTTCGAATATCATTTCGCACATATGCGTTGGAGGCGTTCGTTTCATCCTCGTAAAACGGAACTTGGTGCTGCTGTTGATACTGTTGAATCGCTGCTTTCGAAGTCTCAAGTAAAGGCCGTACGAGTCGATAACTATGACGGCGCTGCGTTTCGGCCATACCTAAACTATTACGCGTAGAACGGCCAGTGAATAAGCGATAAAAAATGGTTTCAATTTGATCATCTTGATGGTGCGCTGTGAGTAAGACATCACCCGCAATCGCTCGCATCTGTTGATCGAACCATTTATAGCGCGCCTCTCTCGCTTGAGATTCAATGCTGCGGCCTGCTGCCACTGTTGCTGATAAATTCAAGCGAGTACAGTACAACGGAATGTCATGCGTCGTGCAATAGTCTCGTAATAACTGAGCTTCGTCCTCTGACTGCGCTCTCAATCCATGATTTACATGAAAACAACTCAACTGCTGATACGTCTCAGATAAATCATGCACTAACGTATGTAACAAACACATACTGTCGATACCGCCCGACACCGCTAAGACGATATGCTCTTGTTCGTCCCATAACGTTTCGTTCACTTTCAACTGTCTAGACCCCCCTTTCATTACGATAAGCGTACCTCTCGTCAAACAACTCAATAATCATCAATGCGAATTGACTTTCGTCATCCTTGACTACTTTACGACTTATGTATCCGATTCATAAAAAAGAGGCTGTCTGAACATCTCTTCCCTTTGACTCGAATGCTCAGCTAGCCTCTATCTCACCTAACATCACACGTTCGTATATATATCAACTATATCGGATGTATGTTGGCGTATTAGAATACAGGTATGATTCAATTGAGTGAAGTACGGCTCTAGAAAGATACGTCGCAATTAACGACGTGCACCACGACCTCCACGTCTTGATTCTGTTTGACGTTTGATTGTCGTTAATTTATCTTCACTGTCCTTTAAGAAATTGCTTAATTTCTTCTCAAAATCTGCTTCTTTATTTTGAGATGATCTATGATGTGATCTGCGGTTATGACGACGTGGGCGATCTTTCGCTTTCTTAATTGAAAGACTAATCTTACCATCGTCAGCAATTGAAAGTACTTTCACTTCCACTTCGTCCCCGACTGATAAATGGTCTTCCACGTTCTCAACGTAATTGTCCGCCACTTCACTAATATGCACTAAGCCACTTTTACCTTCAGGCAGTTCAACGAATGCGCCAAATTTTTTGATTCCAGTGACTTTGCCTTTAAGCTTGTTTCCTACTTCGATTAACATATTGTAAATAAATCCTCCCGGTATGATTTCAAGTTATCACTATTATATGCCTGTTTAGATAATTTAACAATGGTAGAATGAACCGAAAGATTATTTTTTCTCCTGTATGATTGTATTGCAGTGCATGATGAGCACTTTATCACGTTGGTTAAAATGCACCCACACACGGATGCTAATCATCAATCGTTATTTCTTATCATCTTTCGATCCAGAATCATCTTTCTTAGATTTATCATCAGGCAGTTTGAAGATGACTTCACCATCATTACTTAAATAATAGTCGTCACGTGCAACTTTTTTAATGTAACTCTTCTTATTAAGATTGTTCAATTTTTCTTTTAATGCTAGTTCTTCGTCTTGTTGCTTTTGATACTTCTGTTCTTTTTGTTGTCGAATGTGTGCATCATGGTCATTCTGATGTTTCTGCGCAACAACCATGATAGATAGGACAATGATGACGAGTAGTAACAAGCCACCGATAAAGGTCATACGGCGACGGACCACGCGCTTCTTGGCTTGGATGCGCTTTTTCTTCTTATTCTCATATGAGGTATACTGATTGCCGATGTCTTGTACTTTCTTACTCATGACGTGCCCCTCTCTTAAGACTCGCTTACTTTCTCTTCTTTCACAACTTCGTACATACCTTTCGCATTCGCTTTATTCGCGTGTTCGCTTAATCCAGTCACTTTGACCGTCACGATCTTCTGACCGAAACGAATGACGAGTTCGTCACCTTCTTTGACGTCTGTGCCTGCTTTGGCTACATTACCATTCACTGTGATGCGTCCTTGGCTACTAATTTCTTTCGCCAAAGTACGACGTTTCACTAGACGAGACACTTTGAGATATTTATCTAATCTCATGCTTCATGACCTCCTCGTTCAATGTATTCTTTCAATTCTGCTTCGCTCAAATCTTTATTTTTTGTCTTATCATACAACTTCAAGAAGTGCTCTGCAAATACTTTTTCAAACTTCACACGCGTCTTCTTACCTTCTTTACGTTTCGCCTCAGCCCAGATGTCCTGTAAATCAGATTCGTCTTCCGCATGTGCTTCACCGAAGATATGTGGATGTCGACGGATCATTTTATCATTCAAGCTTGCAATGACCTCTCCGACATCGAAATAGCCTTCTTTCTTACCGATACTTGTGTGTAACAATACTTGTAAAAGTATATCGCCTAACTCTTCAATCATGTGCCAATCATCTTCGTTATCGATCGCTTCAAAGAGTTCGAAAGATTCTTCGAGTAAATAACGTTTCAGTGAATCATGTGTTTGCTTTTTATCCCAAGGACAGCCTTTCTCATCATCCACAAGCAAATCAATCACTTCAGTCGCATAAGTGAAATCGCTGTAGTAAGCTTGCGCCGCTTCAACACGTGGGACAAAGACACTCGTCAGATTCGTAAAGGCTTCGCTCTCAAAGTCTAGCTCGTGTAACGGCACCGTTTGACGCGTTGCCCCTGTCGCATGCGCGCCTGTGACGATAGAAACAGGATGCTCGTCAGGATAGCGCTCCATTAAGGTAATCTTCACATCTCCTGCTACGAGACTACTATAGACCTGCGTGATTAATGTATGATTGCGAATGTTTAGTTGATCAGCTTGAAGCGCTGTCGCATCAAGTAAGGTGAAGCCGTCATTTGGATCCACTTGAACCGCTTCAAACACATCGTCGAGGAAGCTTCGTCCTCCATAAACTTGCACTGTTAATGTGTCATCTTTAGCTGCTGCTTCAAACAACAAACGCGTCGTCGTCTCCGCAACGCGAGGATGGCCCGGAACTGCATAAACGACGTCGTGCTCTTGCGCTGCAGCAATCAGCTCATCTGTAATCGCTTGGTAGACCTCCTCAAATTGTTCGTGCGCCTCATAGAGATGATCGAAACCTTCAAAGCGAACTTCGTCTTGCAACTCGTTGATGACCGGATGTTCTAACGTTCGCGCGTAGACAAGTGACTGCTCTTTCAAATAACGATAAACACCTAAAGTCATATCCTCTAAGCTATGATTACCTAATCCTACTATCGTAATTGAATGTGTCATTGACGTCTTCCTCTCTTGTACTGATATAGTTTGTCGCCAAATGGTAAGTGTTTCACTTCTTTATAAGATAATAAGCGCAATTTGACTACTAAAATAACTGTAGTGATAATACCTGCTAACGCACTAATGATTAACGTAATCAGGCCACTGATACGTCCGTGTATTGGAAAGCAGAACATGAGCACTTGAACAACTATCGTCATTCCTAACATCACAACGATGAGTTTACCCACATAGGCTTTCATGCGATGTAATGGGTAGAGCTGCATCACTTTGCGGTGTAAGATGCCAGCAAAGATCGCGAGCGAAAGTACTGTACTGACACTCAAACCTAACGTGTGAATGGTAGGTATGAGAAGTAAGTTACCTATTATTTTACTACAGAGACCTACGCCTAAACCAATAAGAACAGTCTTCTCTTGCTGTTTCACTTGCAGCAACGCGATGTCCATCATAATGAGCGAGACGCAAATCACCGTCAGCATAAAGACACTTAACGTTCCTGGTAGACTGTTGTTCTGGAAGAAGACGATGTTTAACGATGGCAGCAAGTTGATCAAACCAACTCCAGCCGCCGTACTGATGAGAATCGTCACCTTTAACGATGCGTTGGTATAACGACTGACGAGGTGATGTTCTTCTTCTCTCACTGCTTTAGAGAGTAATGGCAATAAGACGAAACTAAATGTCGTCGTAATGATGAGACCCATTTGAATAAAGGACGGACCTCTATCAAAGACACCTTTTTGTTCAATTGCTTCTTTAAAAGGGACACCTACTGCTTGCAACAGACGAATAACAGTAAAGCTATCCACAATTTGCCACAACAGAACGAGTATCTGACTCACTGAGAAAATCACGACGGCTAAGAAGAATTGGCGCCAATCAATCGACGTGCGCCTTTCCTCGGCTAACGTGAGTTTAAAGGGACGGCGTAAAACGAAAAAGACGCTCGCCCCTAACGCACCAATAACGGAACCACCAATCGAAAGTGTTGCAGCTTGGTAGACGGTCCAGTCTTGCTTGACGAAACAGCCGATAGCGATAAAGATGATACTCACTCTAATGAGCTGCTCTATTACCTGGGAAATAGCCGGCGGATTCATGTTCTGTGCAGATTGATAATATGCACGACAGACGCCTAGTATACCAATGAATAAAAAGCTAGCGCTCGCTACTCTCAATATAGTGGTCAAACTAGGGTCGCCCATTAACTGAGTTAACCATGGTGCACAGATAAAACAGATGATAAATAAACTGATGCCGAGCGTTTGTACGACCATTAACATGCGTGTATAACGTGCACTTGAACGTTCCGCTTCAAAGATTTGTGTCGTCGCGCTTGGTATAGCCGTAGCCGATAAGATGCCGCCCAGCGCTAATAACGGATACACTTGTTGATAGGCATAAAGCCCTGAATCACCTAGTATATTCTGATAAGGTACGCGGTAAAGCGCACTTAATATCTTGATAACGATTAAAGCTGCTGTGAGAACGACAACCCCATTAAATGCGGTCTTTGATTTAGTCTTCATCTTGTATTGTCATACTCTCCTCTATACATTTAACTAAGAACTTCAAGTTATCGAGAGTGTTGGCACTCTTGTTTAAATTCACTTTCATTTGTCCTTCTTTCACACCGAGTTTCATCGCTCGTCCAAGTGGTTGTGTCGCTTTGAATAATGCTTCACCATTCACGTCATTTGTACCTTGTTGAGATAGCAGAACTTCGACTTGTTTACCTTGCTCTTTGATTGAAGTAATACCTGCATGTAAAGCATAGACTTTGATTTCCATCATATCTAACAAGCGTTCCACTTCTGGTGGATATTCGTTAAAGCGATCGATAAGTTCATCTTTAACATCTCTAAGCTGTTCCATCGTTTCGAGTTGACGGAGCTTTTTATAAATCTCAATCTTCGCTTGCTCGTTAGGAATATATTGCGCTGGTAGATAGGCATCAATATTGAGTTCGATTTCCACTTCTGGCGCATCAGGTTTCTCTTTCTTAATGCCTCGTTTTTCATTAACAGCTTCTTCAAGCATTTGAGAGTATAAATCAAAGCCGACGGAATCAATAAAGCCACTCTGTTGTTTACCGAGCAGATTACCCGCACCACGTATATTTAAATCACGCATCGCAATCTTGAATCCTGAACCGAGCTCCGTAAATTCTTTGATGGCTTGAAGGCGATCTTCTGCTGTTTCAGTTAACACTTTGTTCATCGGATGTAAGAAGTACGCATAGCCAATTCGGCTTGAGCGTCCGACACGACCGCGTAATTGATACAACTGACTAAGTCCGAAGCGATCTGCATTCTCAATGATTAACGTGTTGGCATTAGGGACATCGACACCCGTCTCAATAATCGTCGTTGTCACGAGTATGTCGAACTCGTGATTGATAAAGCTAAGCATCGTTTCCTCTAAATCACGCTCGGTCATCTGGCCATGTGCAACGGCGATATTCGCATCAGGCATCAGCATTTGTAGCTGTTCACGTTTTTCATAAATCGACTGAACTTGGTTGTATAAATAGAAGACTTGTCCGTCACGGGAGAGTTCACGTTCTAAGGCTTCTTTAATAAAATTAGAGTTCTGTTCGACGACGTACGTTTGCACAGGGAAGCGGTTCTCTGGTGGCGTTTCGATGACAGAAAGATCACGCACACCTAGCATACTCATATGCAACGTACGAGGAATAGGTGTCGCTGTCAGTGTCAGCACGTCGACATTCGTCTTAAGTTGTTTAATCTTCTCTTTGTGGCGCACACCAAAGCGTTGTTCTTCATCGACGACGAGAAGACCTAAATCTTTGTACTCGACAGTCTTACCTAATAACTTATGTGTACCTACGACAATATCGACGTATCCTGATTTTAGTCCCTCTTTCGTTTGCTTGATTTCTTTGCTCGTTCTAAAACGACTCATCAGTTGAATTTCAATGGGGAAATCTTGCATACGCTCAATCAACGTTTCATAGTGTTGCTGAGCGAGAATCGTCGTCGGCACTAAGAAAGCGACTTGCTTTCCTTCCATGACTGCTTTAAAAGCTGCGCGGACGGCAACTTCGGTCTTACCGTAACCTACGTCACCACAAAGCAAGCGGTCCATCGGTTTGGTGCGTTCCATGTCACCTTTAATCTCATCGATGGATTTCGCTTGGTCTGGCGTTAATTCGAATGGGAAATCCATTTCGAAATCGTGTTGTTCTGGCGTATCAGTCCCGAATTTGTGACCTTGTGCCATCTCACGTTCCTTATATAGTTCAATCAGTTCATCAGCAATATCTTCAACACTTTGTTGAACTTTCGCTTTCGTCTTCTTCCACTCTGAACCGCCCAGTTTATTCAATCTTGGTGATTTATCTTCGGAAGCGACATACTTCTGAACTTGATCCATCTGATCTACAGGAACGAATAGCTGGTCCGTGCCTTTATATTGAAGTTTAATATAGTCTTTATGAATGCCATTCACTTCGAGTGTTTCAACACCTAAGTAACGTCCGACCCCGTGATGCACGTGAACGATGTAATCGCCCACTTTCAAGTCTTGGTACGATTTAATCTTTTCTGCGTTAGAAATCGTCTTCGTACGTTTACGTTTCTTCTTCTGTTTAGACTTAAACAATTCACGTTCTGTGACAATAGCCAGTTGCATGTATGGCAGTTCGAAACCTTCAGATAGACTGCCTTCCGTAATCACGGCTTGGCCACCCGTAATATCGTTGCTCACCGTATCTAAGAACGTCGGAATATGCATTTCATTGAGCATGGATTGAATGCGTTCTTTCTTCGATTCCGTTTCTACGAGCACAACCACTGTATAGTCATTGTTGACGTAGCGTTGGAACTCTGAACGCATGATGTCGTATTGACCGTAGAACTGTTGCACAGGTTTGCAAGAGAATTTGATGATATGCTCAATCTTCGTATTCATCGTTGCTGTAAAAAGGGTGAAGTATGTAATCTTATAATCCTCTAGCAAGTATTCAACACTATCGTCTTTCAGAAATTGCTGTCCAATAAAGCCTTTACCACTTTCAATCAGTTGAGACATAAAGTCTTCTGTTTCCACGGTTAGCGCTTCTTCCGTCTCTTTCACACGGTTGAACTCATCCACGATGACAATTGCGTTATTTTTAAAATAATCAATCAACGTCGCGGGTTGCTCGTACATAAAAGCAACGAGACGTCGCAACACTTGGTGATCGAAGAAGTCTGATTCAAAGAGCTGGTAGCTTTCAAGCGTCTCTTTCAAATCATTGCGCACAGCTTTATCAATCTTCGGACGTGTTTCTTCGTAGGCAGCTTGGACGTTACGCTTCGTCTGTTTAAGCACTTCGTCTGTGATAATATAATCGCTCGCTGTCGTGATGTGCACGTGTTCGATGTTCTGATTTGAACGCTGCGTTTCCACATCGAAATCTCGAATGGAATCCACTTCTGTATCAAAGAGCTCGATACGAACTGGGTCGCCAATCAGCGGATAAATATCGATGATGCCCCCACGAAGAGAGAACTCACCAATATGAGACACGACGCTTTCTCGACGATAACCCATGTTGACGAGTTTATTGAGAAATTCATCGACATCAATGTCGTCGCCTACTTCGAGTTCAACTTGATGATTCTTCCATAATTCGACAGGTGTGAGCCACTTCTTCAAACCGTTTAATGGCACGATAAATAACCCTCGTCGTTCTTCTACGAGTGCAGTGAGGGTTCTCACACGTTCACTCATGAACTCAGGGCTTTGAGTAGAGAACTCTTCAGTCATGATATCTTGAAGAGGATATTTGTATAACTCTGTCGAATCGACAAATTGTAAGAGA
Organism: Staphylococcus pettenkoferi; assembly: GCF_026659735.1. GTDB lineage: Bacteria > Bacillota > Bacilli > Staphylococcales > Staphylococcaceae > Staphylococcus. The sequence goes on from NZ_JANSKK010000018.1 coordinate 19,576, forward strand.
TCTTGCTCTAGCTTCTCAGCTTGATAGAGATTGTTCGTCACCACGAGCATCTGCTCATGGCTGTTCAAGAACTTCTCCGCTATGATGGCAGCTTTCGCTGAAGCGGAGAGGCCTGTCACTAGCACATTGCTCTGTCCAACTACACTATCTAATTCTTGATAACGTTTATCTGTGTTTATATATTTCGTTATTATTGATTTCAATTGACCTCACCATTATATTTATTCATTACATTATCGAAATCAGATGTTTCGATATAGTCTTCAACTGCGTATGCCGCATGTTCAATCACTTTCTCCATGACTTTCATTTCTTCCTTGGAGAATTTCTGCAAGACATAATCTGGAACAGACATGCCGTTCGTCGGACGTCCTACGCCAATACGAATGCGTTTAAATTGATCTGTACCAATCATCTTAATAATTGATTTCATCCCATTATGGCCGCCTGCACTACCCTTTTGACGCAGACGCACTTGCCCTTGAGATAAATCTAAGTCGTCATATAGCACGAGTAAATCTTCTGTATCAATATTATAATAATCCATGAGTGGCGCGACCGCTTCACCTGACAAGTTCATCATCGTCAGCGGTTCTACGAGCATCACTTTCTCGTTGCCTATACGTTCAATTGTATAAGCCGCCTTAAACTTCTGTTTATCCATTTTAAAATGTTGTCGTTCAATCAAGTGATCAATCACTTCAAATCCAATGTTATGTCTTGTAAGTTCAAAACGTTTCCCTATATTACCGAGACCAACAATACATTTCATTGTGTTACCTCCGCTTGTTGCGCTAATTTCCGCGTTGCTCACGCGAGACGTATTCTTGTATATCATAACATAACTCTTTACCCAAAGTCGTATGCGAATCATGCGATGGATATAGAAAAAAGCTGGAACATCCCTCTTCACGACAAACACATGCTCTGTGCTGTCGATAGCTTGAGGATATTCCAACTTTATTACAATCTTATTGATGATCTGTTGCTTTCTGCGCTCGATCTTTACCGTCAATGTGCTCCTGAATATGTTCACTGAGCACGACCCAGCCTCTCCAGCCGATGTGCACTGCATCACTCATCGTATGCGGCTCGTAGTCTTCAGAACGCATGTCATAAATCGTACCATGCTTATCATGTTGCTCAATCACATGTTGAATCTTGTCGTACACTTTATAACGTTTCTCCGGTTTGATATTGATATGATCATACCATTTACCGTTGACTGGTAAGATCACGTATTGTACATCGGCACCTGAAGCATTCAAAGTATCTGTGAGTAATGCTAAATCTTTAAATTCAGGTGAATTCATCTTAAACTCATGATTTCTTGAGATGAAATAACGATGTTTTTGCAACTGCTTCCAGTACGGATCTTTAATACCAAATTCATTACTCTTGCTATGCTTGTCACCAAACTTCACCGCTTGCGGCTCAAGTTGGTCGAAATCTCTTTCTTTCTCCGGCGCTTTGTCTACACGTTGGCTAAGTGGCGATAATGAGATTGGCTTGTGACTCTTAATCGCTTCAATCTTCTGCCAGTTGTTCATCTTCCACGGGCTCATAAAATGACCTGAAGTATCACCATTCACGTAATCTTTAAGAAAATCATTATCTTTATTCGCTTTGAAATCTAACAAGCGCTTCGCGTAACGCTTCTTCAAGTCAACTGGGATATCTTTGTTTTCAAAAATGGCGTTAACTTGTTCTTTAGAAGAACGTCCTTTGTAGTTGTTATCGCTAACACCTTTCTTTGAGAACCATTGCGGTGATATTAACACCGTCATCTTTTTACCCTTTAAATTCGAATATTGTGCACCTAATGTGATGGCTTGAATCAAACTCGTCGATCCACCTTTACCGACGTAGAACATGTGTTGATCTTTGTGCTTCAACAAGATAGCTGACTGATACGGATCATCTTTGTTGAGCTCACTGGATCCGTAAACAGGGTAGAAATCATCATTCTTTAACATGGCACTTTGAATCTCTGTGCCTTTAAGTACGTTGTCAGAAAGGGACACGCTTTGTTTGCATAGCTTAGATGTCGTCCACTTCTGTTGGTACCATTGGGCGGGCGTTAATAGAAACCCAATAAACAGGATGGCGCTCAACACCAAAGCTATCATTGCTGGATACTTCTTCATCGGAGGTCGTTCAATACGTCAACAATCTTGTTAGGTGTTGCCCATTCGTCACGATCAAAGTCCATGACAGACACTTCAATGCCAAGTTGGTTCTGGATTTCGAGTAATAATCCAACCGTTTGCATGGAGTCGATGATCCCTTCTTCGAACACTTCGATGTCCGGTTGTTCTTTCACGATGTCGTCTTCTGCTACTTCTGCTAATATATCTAATACTTGTTCTCTAAATTCCATATGAGTACTCCTTTATAACTATCCTTTTTTGTTTGTAATTATTTAAATAATACACCTGAGAATATCAAGAAACCAAATGCTACAAAGTGGAAAGTAATAATAATACTTAAGATGTTGAATACTGGATGCTTAAGCTTACCAAAGCGTTTTTTACGCCATTTTTCATAATAACTATATAGAATAAATAAAGCGGCATGGTAGAAACCATATATGATGTAGAACCATTCAAGTCCATGCCAAACCCCCATAATTCCGAAGTTCACGAGGAACCCAAAATTGGAAATGTTCAACGGTTTCTTCATCATCTTGTTCTTAGTCATGTAGAAGACGATGCGCATGTAAACACAGTCACGGAACCAGAACGACAAGCTCATATGCCAACGGTTCCAGAAATCTTTGATGTTCTTCGCTTTAAATGGCTGATTAAAGTTCATTGGTGTCTGAATGCCATAAATGTAACTGAGCGCTACAGCAAATAAACTGTAACCCGCAAAGTCGAAGAACAGATAGAAACTATATGCATACATGTACTTCCAATAGTCGACAAAGGTCGTTAAGTGATGTGCTTGTAATGGCACGATGCCATAACTATGGATAAGATGCGCAATTATATATTTGTACAAGAAACCAAGCATGATGTAATGCACTGCTTTTTCCAATAAACCGCGATACGTTTTCGCATCAGGTGTTTTGTCGTCGTCTTTAACGAAACGTTTATAACGATCGATAGGGCCTGAAGATATGGTCGGGAAGAACGTGATAAATTGCACGAGTTTCATAATTGAAACGTTCTTAATTGAGCCGTCACGTAATTCCATGATGAGTTGCACACTTTTAAACATCACATAAGAGATACCTAAGAAGCCGAAGAGTTCGACTAAGCGTGAACTATGCATATGGAGCTGACCATGGCCTAACCATGAGCTTTGACAAATCTTCACTATCGCGAGCGGAATAATCGACAATACAAAGGCACTGATATAAAGTGCTGTTGAATTGGTCACTGTACGCACGCGTTCGTAACCTTTGATAATTACGACTTGCCAAATAATATACAGAATGAAACTCAGGAGTTGATAACTGAGATATTCATTGCCGAACAAATTATGTTTGTGATCTGAAAAGATCAAGACAATCATAATTACGGTACTAATAAAGTTGTAAATCTTTGAGCGTTTGCCAAATAAACCTAACAGAATAATCGGTATGAGAACGATAAATGCAATTAAGAAGAAATGAAAGTCGCCATAAGGTGTCATGAGCCGTATACCTCATTTACTTTCTTGCGATCTAACTTACCGTTATTTGTTAAAGGAAGTTGCTCGACAAACTCAAATTTACGCGGAATCATATAGTCCGGTAGTTCGTTCTTCAAACGCGCCTTTAAATCGTGTGTCGCTTGTTTCTCATCATCGACAGGAGCTGCTGTCGCCACAACGCCAAGTAAATGACCTACTTTGCCACGGCGATAAATCGGTACGACAATCGCTTCTCTCACTTCTGTTTGTTTCTTCAGTTTCGCTTCAATTTCTTCTAGTTCCATACGGTAACCATTAAACTTAATTTGATTATCTACGCGGCCTTGAATATACCAATTACCATCACGGTAAACAGCGCTATCTCCCGAATAGTATGCGCGACGTCCATCTTGCTCGAAGAAGACTTTCGCGCTACGCTCAGGATCTTTCACGTACCCTGCACTCACGCTTTGACCTGTAATTACGAGCTCGTTATCCTCAGTCAAGCTCAGCTCTGTACCAGGACGTGGCACGCCGACAGGAATGACTTCGTGATTGGCTAGTAGCTCGTCAGTAACTAACACGCTCGTCACCGCTACAGTAGCCTCAGTAGGACCGTACGTATTCCACACTTTGGCATGTGGGAACTTGTTAACTAACATGGTTGCCGTCTTATGTCCTAAGATTTCTCCGCAGAAGAGGAATGTTTGCATTGATGGTTGTGACGTCTCGTCTAAGTTAGGCAACATTAAACACAGTTCCATAAAGGACGGTGTCGAAACCCAAACGTTGATATCTTCGCGTTGGAATAACTCATGTAACAGCATCGGTTTGTTAATCATCGTCTTATCGATGAGTTGAATCGTACCGCCTGATAACAACGCTGGATAAATCGCCATTACTGAAAGGTCGAATGATAATGGTGCCTGGTTTAACCAGTGCTGCCCTTCTTTATTCTCATTTAAAGTCACGACCCAATTCGCAAATTCAACTAAACTATCGTAATAAATCTGTACACCTTTAGGTTCGCCTGTTGAGCCAGAGGTAAAGATGGTATACGCAATTGAATCGCCCTGTATACCTCGCAGCTCTGCTTCAGTTAACGAGTTATCCTCAAGCTGACCAATCGTAATGACTTCAGCTGTGTCACTCGTAAAAGTTTCGTCTGTTGTATTGAATATATAATCAGGTTCAATCTTTGAAATAATCGATTGAATCCGCTGTTCAGGAATTGAAGTATCTACAGGAATGTAACCACAATTCGCTTTGAGTGCGCCAATCATACCTACAATCATGTAAGGTGACATATGACCATAGACTAAGATGGGTTTCGTACTCTGTTGGATCATGTGGGCAAGACGTGTAGATCGTTCGTCTAATGCTTGGTATGTGAGTGTTTCATCTTCATGTTGTATCGCATTCGTACATGGTTGAGTTGTACTGAAGTGCGCTATGCTTTGTAATATGTCTTTCATCTAATTAAACTCCTCGATGTAGTTTAGAATTCGTTATAAATAAATGTATTCTCTGTTTGGCCTGTGCCGTATATCAAATACAAGACAACCATGATGACGAGGTAAAATAGAGTCAATAATGTAATCTTTATGTATGGATTTTGAATTTTACTCATAAACACTACCCTTTTCTTTGCTTAATAAAAAATTTACACAGTTATAAATCCTATTTAAATGTAATTCAAAGCACAAATCTTGTCAAATTTTTCATTGATAATTATTTTAAGGTCTTACACTTAACCAATTTTTATTACGCGGTAATTATAGTGTTGAATCTATTAATTTATGTGAATTTATAAAATATTTCATTATATGTTGCTATTAGAGTATAATACAGACTGATTTTATTTAAAAGTCTACTTTAATAGATTAATAAGTATACTTAGAATATGAATTTAATGGTGGCTCTGTCATCTTGTTAATAGGCGATCAATGTCGTGCAGCACGCTACACATTTCATGCGCTATCTTTCTCTCTAGAGCGGCACCTCGCATACCATCCCTTACTCAACTCCTCACAGCTACAAAAAGCGCTACCCCCATTTAAGGAGATAGCGCCTTGCATCATCACAACTTTATCAAGTTGTTCGTGTGAAGTAGAGAGAAGATTATTCTTCTTCTTCTTTGTCTTCACTGTCTTCTTCGTCATCTTTTTCGCCAACAACTTCTGGTTCTTCCGCTTCAGAATCGCCTTCCATTTCTTCGATTTCTTCTTCAGAAGGTTCTTCAGTTGGAGGTACGACTGTAACAACTGAGTCGTTTTCGTCGTTTTCAATAGTGAAGTCACCTTTAGTCTTAAGGTCTTCAACTGAAATTGAATCGTTGATATTAAGTTCAGAAATATCAACTTCGATGTATTCAGGGATATTTTCTGGTGTAGCTGTTACTTCAAGGTCGAATAGTGGTTGTTCAACTACGCCACCTTCTTTAGCACCCACAGCTTCACCTACTAAGTGTACAGGTACTTCAACTGTACGTTCTTCACTCATGTTGATCGCTAAGAAGTCGATGTGAGTGATTTTGTTTTTAAGTGGGTCAAATTGGTAGTCAGATACCATGACTTTGATTGTCTTAGAACCTACACCTAAATCGATAACCCCGTTACGTCCAACTTCACGGATAACTTTGATGAATTCTACTTCATCAACTTTAACTGAAACGTTTTTAGTACCGTAACCGTAAACAACACTAGGTACTTTACCAGAATTTCTTAACGCCTTTAATTCTGAGCGTGTTTGTTTACCTTGACGAATGATTGACTTTAATGAAGCCATATTCATTTCCACCTTTCAAAGTTGCTCTGTCTAGAGCTCCTCACTTGCCCATCAACTTTACCGTTGCTTGCAAGTGTTTATTTGTCCGTAAAATCACGAACGAAATCATTATACACAGAATGCTACGATTAGTCAAATAGTACACTGACAGATTCACGTTCGTAAACGCGTACGATTGCTTGAGCCATTAACTCAGCCACTGACAAGCGTTTCGTATTCTCTGGTTTACGAGATTCGTCTAAGTTAATAGAGTTTGTCACTACAAGTTCTTTGATCGCTGAATTCTCGATGCGTTCTTTAGCTGGGCCTGATAATACAGGGTGTGTACAACAAGCATAAACTTCTTTAGCACCTTTATCTTTAAGGGCTTGTGCTGCAAGTGTGATTGTACCAGCTGTATCGATAATATCGTCGATAATAATCGCTGTACGTCCTTCGATTTCACCCACGATATTCATGACTTCTGCCACGTTTGGTTTAGGACGACGTTTGTCGATGATTGCGATTGGTGTTTTTAAAATGTCAGCAAGTTTACGCGCACGTGTTACACCACCGTGGTCTGGAGATACGACAACGCATTCTTCTGGATCGATTTGTGTATCATTTTTAAAGTAATCTGCTAAGATCGGCACACCCATCAAGTGGTCGATTGGAATATCGAAGAAACCTTGAATTTGTGGTGCGTGTAAGTCAAGTGCGATCATACGATCAGCGCCTGCTGTTTCAATAAGGTTCGCTACAAGTTTCGCAGTAATCGGTTCACGACTACGTGCCTTTCTGTCTTGACGTGCATAACCATAGTAAGGCACCACGATATTGATGTTGGCTGCAGAAGCACGTTTACAAGCATCAATCATGATGAGTAATTCCATTAAATGTAAGTTAACGGGATAAGATGTGGGTTGGATGATAAAGACATCACAGCCACGGATACTCTCTTCTATATTGATTTGAATTTCACCGTCACTAAAACGTTTAACTGAACATTTACCTAATTCAATACCTACACTATCAGCAACTTCTTGAGCGAGTGGTTCATTCCCCTTTAACGAGAAGATTTTCAAAGAAGAATTCTTATATTCATTGTTTAACATTTATAGTCCTCCAATTAGTTTGTTCAATTCGAATATGCTTTAACATGTGCGAAAGTTTAAGTCTATTTCTCAATATAAAAGATGGCAGTTGCAATCACCCTTACAAGTTATCCGCAACATACTTACCAAGGTCTTACTGAAAGACGTTAGCGCAATCTTCTGTTCACTCGTCTTCTTCCTACCATACGATTATTCTGAAATTCTGCTTACCTCTCTTATGTTGTTCCTTTACTATACCCTTTTACGCAAAAACGCTTACATCCATTAACGATACTACGTCATTTTACTGTGAATCAACGTTTGTCAGTAAAATAACCTTCTTTCGTCGTCTGACGTGAACGTGCTAGCGCGAGACTGTCTTCTGGGACGTCATCAGTAATAGTAGAACCTGCTGCAGTCGTTACACGATCACCTAAAGTGACAGGCGCGATGAGGTTCGTGTTACAACCGATGAAACCTTCTTTACCGATGACGGTCTTGAATTTATTTTTACCATCATAGTTCACTGTGATAGAGCCACAACCCACGTTTGTGCGTTCGCCAATCTCAGCGTCTCCGATATAACTGAGGTGAGGCAATTTCGCTCCTGCTTTGACGTCGGATTTCTTAACCTCAACAAAGTTACCGACTTTCACGCCTTCTCCAATATTGGACTCTGGACGAAGTTGTGCAAACGGCCCAATCTTCACGTCATCTTCCACGTGAGATGCATCGATGACAGACTGTTTAATAGACACATTGTTGCCGATCGTACTATTCGTGATTTCGGAATACTGACCGACTACCGTATCTTCACCGATAGACGTCTTACCTGCGAGTTTCACACCAGGTTCAATAACTGTATCCATACCGATTGTGACGTCACTTTCGATGTATGTAGTTGTTGGATCAATGATCGTTACACCATTGCGCATATGTTGCTCATTAATGCGTAAACGTAATACTTGAGCTGCTTGGCTCAACATGACGCGATCGTTTACGCCCATAATTTCATCAAAGTCATCGGTATGATAGATTTCCACTGTTCCGTTATCTTCCAAGATGAGCGACAACACATCTGGTAAATAGTACTCACCTTGCGCATTATCATTCTTCACTTGAGCTAATTTGTCGAATAGCACAGCGTTGTCAAAGGCAAAGATGCCTGAACTGATTTCGTCTATCGCTTGCTCTTCGTCATTTGCATCTTTCTGCTCGACTATCTTTACGAGCTGTCCTGCTTCGTCTTTCACGATACGGCCATATCCAAACGGATTAGGCGCTGTAGCTGAAAGTACTGTCGCTTGCGCATGATGTGATTCGTGGTGTTCGAGCAATGCGCGAAATGTTTCTTCTGTTACGAGTGGCGTGTCACCACATACGACTAACGTTGTTTCATCTTGGTTGGCAAAATGTTCTTCAGCCATCTTAACTGCATGCGCTGTACCAAGCTGTTCTTCTTGGAAACTATATTGTGATTGCTCACCTAGCGTTTCCTTAACATGCTCAGCACCATGACCGACGATTGTAACAATGTCCTCCACGCCTGAACCTTTCACGTTATTGACCACATGTTCAATCATTGATTTGCCTGCAAGTTCGTGTAGCACTTTGTACTTCTTCGATTTCATACGTGTACCCTTGCCCGCTGCGAGTACGATTGCACGTCTATGCATGAATGCTAACCCTCCATTAAAAATTACACTTCTATCCTATTATAATTTAACGCAATACTACCTTTCAAGGTCGAAAGGGTGAATGTAAACCGAATTCAAAATATTTAACTGTTCCGTCAAAAAATTGGGGTTCATTTGGGGAAGTAGTGCATCGGGGTAGACGCACGCCAGCTCGCTATAGAAGTTGGAATTGTGGGGAGAATTTTTATCGGTAGGTGTTTATAGCGCACTTATTACATCTTTTAACATCTAAAGTAAGTTTTCAAAATTTATACTATTGTTCTTTATTGCCGTTTAGTATATTTTTCTATTGTTATAAATGTTAAAGTAGAACTGAAAGACAACATGAGGAGGTGTGTAATTAATGTGGTGGTGGATCATTACGATAGGTATCGCAGCAGTATACTTTATCATCGTGCTCATTTATGGAGCAGTAGATGGAATGAGAAACCCTCATAAATATCCTAATTTCCTATCTGATGAAGAAAAAAGACGCCAAGCGCATAGGGAGCAGCGAAAGAACAATTCATAAGATCGCCACAGCTCAGTGTCCGCTATATCCAATATTACACTTCACTCAACCAAAAAATTGAGTTCTGACAGCTTTATCTGCTATCAGAACTCAATTCATCTATCTCTATAGGGTGTGTGTCATGTTTCAAATCATGCCACACATCTGTATTCAATCTTATGCTTCAGTATCTTCTGAGTCACTTGTTTCCGCATCATCTTCTGATGGTTTCGCATTTTTATCTGGAATAACTTCATCAGTTTCATCGTATACTTTCATGACTGCGTCTTGAATTTCTTGTCTCATGTCTGAATTGATTGGGTGTGCGATATCACGGAATTCACCGTCGGGTGTTCTCTTGCTTGGCATCGCGACGAAAAGACCTGAGTTGCCTTCAATTACGCGTAAGTCATGAACTACGAATGATTCATCAAGCGTAACTGAAACAAGTGCTTTCATTCTACCATCTGTTTCTATCTTTCTAAGTCTTACATCTGTCACTTTCATGTAGTGAGCCCCCCCTAGTATCTCTTTGTATAGAAGCTTAACAATCTTTAATTAAAATTATATTCCTTAAACTATTTTACTTTAGCAACAAGTTCGATTTCAACTTTTACGTCTTTTGGTAAGCGTGAAACCTCGATACAACTTCTTGCTGGTTGGTGTTGTTCAAAGTATTGACCATAAACTTCATTAATAAATTGGAAATCGTTCATATCCGCAATAAAAATAGTTGCTTTAATGACAGAATCTAAATCTGATCCTGCTTCATCAAGAACAACTTTAAGATTGTCTAATACTTGTTTCGTCTGCGCTTTCACATCGTCGCTCACAATTTCTCCTTCCAGTGTTAGTGGAATTTGACCTGATGTGAAGACAACACCATTGACCTCTGTTGCATGTGAATAAGGTCCTAAAGCTTCCGGTGCTTTAGTAGTATTAATCACTCTCATGTTGTTGACTCTCCTCCTGTACAAACTTATCTAAACTATTACCTTCTTCTACCGTAAATTCTTGGTTGTATTCGTCTACGTTCGATAGTCTTACTAAGGAAGTATAATCCTCAATCAATCTTTGTTTAACTTCTTTGGATTCTACAAGTACTGATACCCCTTTTACGCGTGCCTTAAACTCATTCATTAAATTCATCACGCCGTTAATAGAGCCACCTGCTCGCATGAAATCATCGACGACAAGAACGTTCGAACCTTCAGGTAATGTTCGTTTAGATAATACCATTGTTTCAATCTTACGTGAAGAGCCTGAGACGTAATTAATTGAAACTGTTGAGCCTTCTGTCACTTTATTATCTTTGCGAATGACCACAACTGGCAAGTTTAAAATATTTGCTACTGCATTGGCTAGAGAAATACCTTTCGTTGCAATCGTCACGACAGCGTCTAAATCTTCATCCATATAGAGCGTCGCCATCAATTTACCAATCTTGTTGAGTAGAGCGGGATTGCCCATTAAGTCTGACAAGAAGAGGTAGCCGCCTGGAAGTAAGCGATCTTTCTCTTGTAAGCGGTCAATCACTTCGTCAACCACTTTACGTGCTTCTTCAGTGCCCATCTTAGGTTTGTACGTTACACCACCACTTGCACCAGCTACGGTCTTCACAACGCCTAGCCCTTCCTTTAAAAATGTTTCGCGAATAATTTGTACATCTTCACTAATTGATGATTTCGCTTGTTTAAACTTGTCCACGAAGAAAGTGAGTGGCACCACTTCGTTTGGGTGATTCATTAAATATTGTGTCATAAAGACGATACGTTCACTTCTCTTAAATCGCATTCTATTCATCCCTTCTATCCTAGCAATCTAACTAAATATACTTCATTACAACAACCACTTACAGCATTGAAGACTTTCTTAGCTTGGCGTTCTTTCTGCGCGAGTGCGTATACGGTTGGACCACTACCACTCATGACAGCACCATCTGCGCCACTACGCAACATGTTGCCTTTAATCTTCAATATCTCTTGATGTTTCTCCCCAGATATCGGCTCTAACCGATTAGAGAGGCTACGACACAAGCGTTCATAATCTCCTATCTCTAGCGCTTGTAAACACGATTGAGTATAAACTTCATGCTTCTCTTCTAAATTAAGCGTGCGGAAGATATCTGGCGAGGAGATACCTAAGTCTGGCTTGGCTACAATAACCCAAGCAGAAGGTGGTTTGTTAAGTGGTTGGATATGTTCACCTTTTCCTGTACAAAAAGCTGTATGACCTTGAACACAGAATGGGACGTCGGTACCGATTTGTATCGCAAGTTGACGGAGCTCATCCATCGAACATCCTAAATCAAACAAGCGATTGATACCTCTAAGGGTCGCTGCCGCATCAGACGACCCTCCACCGAGTCCAGCTGAAACTGGAATATCTTTATCTAACGTAATGGTGACACCTTGCTTGAGGTGATACGTGTCAGTCATGAGCTTTGCTGCACGATACGCTAAATTCTTACTATCGGTAGGAACATAATTCTGCTCGACTTCCACAACGATGCGTCGATCTTGTCGACGTTCGAAAGACAAACGATCATTTAAGTCAATCGTCGACATGATCATTTCAACTTCATGATAGCCATCCGGTCGCTTAAACAGTGTATCTAATGTGAAATTGATCTTCGCTGGAGCCGTTTCTATTATCATCTTCCCACCTTCTTTCGTTTCAATAATTCTCTGTTTTAAATTTTAACATAATCCGCATATTGACGTCCTTATTTTCCTATTTACAATCGTCTATTTATTAACTATTTTATAAAAAGAGTTACTACTCCTTTGAATTGCGCAATAAGTATTATTATCATTCGTTTGCGTCGTTAGTTAACAGTGTAGCAAGTTTTCACATAATGAAAAAGAGATATATTGGCAAGTTCGTTACCAATATATCTCTTCAACCTATCCTCTTATTGTAGATGTCTGCGTGCCGTACAAGCATCTTAACTCGTCATTAAGCTCTCATCCTACGCTTGTTTCACTCTGCAGTAAATTATGTATCTCATTTCACCTACAATACATCACTGTCTTCAATTAGTGTGCAACTGCTTCTTGCTGATTATCTTCTTCGAAAGAAACCTGTACATTATCTGTGAGCACGTCTGTATACGTGTAAGATACGCGGCCGAAATTGTGTTTCTCAGGATCAAGTTCCACAATAAATACTGAAGCGTATGTTTCCTTTAATACGCCTGAGCGTTCAATCGTCTTCTTACGTCCTCCGTTTGCTTTGAGTACAATTCGGTTTCCTAAATGACAATCAAGTGAATTTTTGATGTCTCCAATACTTTTTGGCATATTGCTCCACCTCGCTACATATTGTATAATAACACAATTTGAAGCGATTTGTCAAACAAACATTCAATTTTATCAACCTAATATGAGGATGTCAATATTTTAAATTTCCAATTCTGGAAAATTTTTCAACTGCTCATAAAGTGTCGCAAATTCTTCAATAGTTAGCGTTTCTCCACGTCTCTTCGGATCAATATTCGCTGCTTCAAGCCATGCCGTAATCGCTTTTTTATGCTTTTTACCATCTACAAACAAACTTTGGTAGTTATTGTTAATCGTCTTGCGTCGCTGTGTGAAAGCGCCTTTAGTCATCTTGAAGAAACGATCTTCGTCATCGATATCGATTTGAGGATATGGACGTTGCATCAATTTAACGACGATGGAATCCACGTTTGGCGGTGGCATAAATACCGTCTTAGGTACGGTTAAGACTTTGCTCGTCTCTGTATAGTATTGCGCGACGATAGAAAGTGAGCCGTAAGCCTTCGTTCCTACTTGCGCATTTAAACGCTCGCCCACCTCTTTCTGCATCATCACTACGTAGCCATCGATAGGAAGGGAACGTTGCATCAGATTGAGCAAGATTGGCGTCGTGATATAGTACGGCAGATTCGCTACTACCATGATACGTTCGCAATGGCCAAGGTAGGTTTGAACATAGTGCGCGATGTCCGCCTTCAGAATATCTTCGTTAATCACTTGCACATTCGGATAAGGCGCGAGTGTCTCATCCAGGATTGGCATGAGGCGCTGGTCAATTTCAAACGCCAAGACGTTCTGCGACTTCTTGGCAAGCTGCTCAGTCAACGAGCCCATCCCTGGCCCAATCTCAATCACACCTGTAGTCGCGTCAATCTCGCTAGCGTCGATAATCTTACGAATGATATTCACATCGACGAGGAAATTCTGACCGAGGCTTTTCTTAAAGTTAAAATGATGTTGTTCTAACAGCGCCCTTGTGCGACTCGGTGTCGCTATATCTTTATGCTCCATAGAATTACGTTCCTACCTTTCATCTTCGCTTTCAGCCAATGCACGACGTACATCAGCTTCAGTGTAACCAAACGCATTAAGTTTCTTCAATAACTGTTTACCATTGGAATGCCCGATGTGCAGACGGCTTCCAATCAAATCACGGCGTCTACGTGCATCTGGCCCGATGATTAACCCAAGATCAATCAATGTCGCCTTACTAATCGATTCTTCTCCTTCTTCATAAGGACTGCTCACGTGTGACAACGCTTGGCGAATCGCGTCCTCTGAGGCATGTTCAATGCCAATCTTACCGCGCTTACTCTTGGCCAACGCACGGTCGAGATACGCATGTTTAACGCCCGGCACGTGTTCTGTAATAATCGATCTAATCTTGTCCCCAGGAAAGTCTGGGTCCGTCAAGACAATCACACCACGTGTCTCTTGTGCTTGCGCGATGACCTCTAGCGTTTGACGATTGATAGCACTGCCATTCGTCTCTATCGTATCACACTGCACCGCTTCTTTAACACGTGCTGTATCATCTCGTCCTTCAACGACGATAAACTCATTAATCTTCACTATAGATGACACCTTTCTATTATTCTCTTCACGCCTGACGAAGTGTATAGATTCCTCTCTCCGTTGGCAGCTCTATTTATTAAAAAAGATGTCGGTTGGCTATGAAGAACGTAAACACATGGATGATCTTCAGTCTTAACCGACATCTTTCGTCTTAGTCTATGATAACTTAAATAGACGTTCTGCGTTTTCAGTTGTTTGACGACAAACTTCTTCGTAACTTACACCTTTAAGTTCAGCAATCTTTTCCGCTACTAAAGTCACACGGGCAGGCTCGTTACGTTTGCCACGGTAAGGATGCGGAGACAAGAATGGTGCATCTGTTTCGACGAGCAAGCGATCAAATGGGACGTGCTCTGCCACTTCTTTCGGTTGTTTCGCATTTTTAAACGTCACAGGGCCGCCGAGAGAGACGTAGAAACCAAGTTTGTTAATCACTACATCTGCAATCTCTGGAGAGGCACTGAAACTGTGCATAATGCCCCCGACCTCTTCTGCGTGCTCTTCAAGCAAGATATCTACACAATCTTGTGTCGCTTCACGATTGTGAATGATAATCGGTAAGTTAACACGTTTAGCTAATGCAATCTGTTTGCGCAATAAATCTTGTTGTACATCTTTCGGTGATTTATCCCAGTGATAATCAAGACCTGTTTCACCAATTCCTATAACTTTAGGATGTTGCGCAAGCTCTTCAATCCAGTTGAGACGCTCTTCTGTGCAATCAATCGCATCAACGGGATGCCAGCCGATAATCGCGTATAGGAAATCGTATTGGTCGATGAGTTCCATCGCTCTTTCTACAGTAGGTGTATCGAAACCAACAACGAACATGCGATCCACGCCGTTATCGCGTGCGCGTTGAATTACTTCTTCTAAGTCTTCGTCGTATTGTTCTGCATTAAGATGTACATGTGTATCGATTAGCATACTAACACTCCTCCATTAAGGTAGGCTGAAGTAGCTTTCAGAAGACGTGTTCTACCTCTCCTATCACCACTCGCAGCCTGTCGTCATTCAACTTATTCCCTGACTTGCGTTCTGTTAGTCGTTTATTTAATGATTGCGCCATTTGGTACGGCACTTGGCAAGCTGACTAACGTTAATACGCCGTCCTTTTCAGCTGACAGAATCATACCTTCCGATTTCTGACCCATGAGTTTCGCAGGTTTCAAGTTCGTCACTACTGCAACTTTTTTACCAATAATATCCTCAGGTTGGTAGAACTTAGCGATACCTGAAATGATTTGGCGTTGTTCGTTAGCAAGCTCAACTTGGATGCGTAAAAGTTTGTTGGACTTCTTCACTTGTTCTGCATCTGTAATTGTCGCTGCTTTGATTTCCACTTTATCGAAAGCTTTGATATCAATTTGTGGTTTGCTGTCTTCTTCCTCTTCTGCCGCTTCACTTTCATTACTTTCAGCTGCTTTCGGAGGTTGCATAGATTCTTTAATATATGCAATCTCTTGTTCGCTATCTAAGCGCGGGAAGATTGGTTGCGGTTTCTCAGTCACCATAATAGGTTCAGTTAATGCACCATATGTTGTTAAGCTTTCAAACTCAAATAATTCAGGTGTATTGATATTGAGTTGCTCAAAGATTTGTTTAGGCGCATGTGTTAAGAACGGACGAAGTAAGACCGCAATGTAACGGATGTTCTCTACTAAATGCGCCATAACATTGCCTAACATATCACGTTGAGACTCGTCTTTAGCAAGAATCCACGGTGTTGTTTCGTCGATATATTTATTTGTACGACTGATGAGTTTCCATACTGTAGATAATGCGACTGAGAATTGAAGCTCGTCCATCTTCTCATGGAACACTTCTACTGTTTCTGTCGCAAGTTGTTCTAAGTCTGGGTCAATCTCATGTTTCTGACCTTGGTACGCAGGAAGTTCACCATCGAAATATTTGTTAATCATAGAAATCGTACGGTTCACTAAGTTGCCTAAGTCATTCGCTAAGTCATAGTTCGTACGCTCTACAAAACCTTCAGGCGTGAAGACACCATCAGAACCGAATGGGAGTTCACGCATTAAATAATAGCGTGTCGCATCTAAACCGTAACGGTCGATAAGTACATTAGGGTCTACAACGTTGCCTTTAGACTTACTCATCTTGCCATCTTTCATGAGAATCCAACCATGCGCAAAGACTTTCTTAGGAAGTGGCAAGTCTAATGCCATGAGTAAGATTGGCCAAATAATAGAGTGGAAACGCACGATTTCTTTCGCCATAATATGGATATCTGCTGGCCAATATTTTTGATATAAACTGTCATCATATGATAAGTAGCCAAGTGAAGAAATATAGTTCACTAATGCGTCAATCCACACGTAAACTACGTGTTTAGGGTTCGATTTCACACGAATACCCCAATCGAATGACGTACGTGACACAGCTAAATCTTCAAGTCCAGGCTTGATAAAGTTATTAATCATTTCATTCTTACGAGATGCAGGTTGAATGAAATCTGGGTTTTCATCATAGAATTCTAAGAGTTGATCCGTATATTTAGAAAGTTTGAAGAAGTAACTTTCTTCTTTAACTAATTCGACTTCGTGGCCGGAATCAGGACTTTTACCTCCGACAATCTTACCGTCTTCGTACACGGGATCCACTAATTGTGTTTCAGTGTAGTACGTTTCGTCCGGCACAGAATACCAACCTTCGTACTCACCGAGATAGATATCGCCTTGGTTAAGCAGACGTTCAAAGATTTGTTGCACGACTTGCTTATGACGCTCTTCTGTCGTACGAATAAAGTCGTCGTTAGAGATTTCAAGTTTGTCCCATAACGCGCGAATGCCCGCGATCATTTCGTCTAAATATTCTTTCTCCGTCTTGCCGGCTTTGAGCGCTTTCTCTTGAATCTTCTGACCATGCTCGTCAGTTCCAGTTAGGTAGCGCACATCATAGCCTTGCATTCTTTTATAACGCGCAATGACATCTCCTGCTGTTGTAGTATAGGCATGCCCGATGTGTAGGTTGCCACTAGGATAGTAGATTGGCGTTGTAATATAAAATGTTTCTTGAGCCATCAGTGTTCCTCCTCATTTCTTACATTATAAATAATAGCTAACTTCAACTATGGTTTCAATGGACGATGATAGGCTGATTAAGCCAATCTTGCACCTTAATAGTATAGGATATTCGTTACATATTGAATTTAGAATTTCTTTATTTTCTTAATCATTTGTCGTGCGTATTTCAAATGCCCTATCTTATTAACAATACCATAATTCACCTATGCTATGGGCAGATTCTTCTCGATTTTCACCTAGTAAAATAAATCAATTTGAGCTTGAAAAATGCAATTCCGCTTTCTCGAAAACTCCCACTACCTTTCACTACACTTCATGATAGATATCGTAAACGTCGCCCGTCTTCATCTGTCTATCTTTCGCTACTTGTTTAATTGCTGCTTTCGGTTTCTGTCCTTGTTCGCAGTAGTAGTCGACATGTTCATGAATCGTTAAGTCTTCAAACCAGGCATTGTCGGTTTCTGGAGCAGCCCCTTGAATCAAGATGACAAATTCACCTTTCAAACGTATATCTTCACGCTCAATCATCTGCATCAATGTCTTCGGTGTTCCTGTTTCGATTTGTTCAAATCGCTTCGTCAATTCTCTTCCGAGCGCAACTTGACGTTCGTCATCCACTCGCGCAATCGCTTGTAAGCTGTCCTTTACGCGATACGGTGATTCATAGATGATGAGTGTACTATCTTCGTACATACGTTGCTTTAGTATTTCGACTTTCTCTTTTTCTTTACGCGGTAAGAAACCTAGGAAAGTATACGTGAACGACGGCAGACCACTCGCCATTAAAGCCGTGAGACCTGCGTTAGGTCCTGGAACTGTTTCTACACGCAGTTGCGCTTCTCTGGCAGCGACGACCAATTCGTACCCTGGATCACTAATCAATGGTAATCCTGCATCAGAAACGAGCGCGATATCATTTCCTTGCTGTAATAACTCGATGAGATGTGCAGTCTCTTTCTCTTTATTATGATCATGGTAAGACTTCAATGGTGTATGTATCTCGTAATGCTGGCACAACTTCTGCGTTACTCTCGTATCTTCACAAGCGATAAGATCTACTGTTTGTAATGTCTCGACCGCTCTGTATGTCATATCAGCTAAGTTACCAATCGGTGTGCCTACTAAATATAAAGTCGCCATCACTACCCCTCCTTAATCAATGCTAATTTCTTATTTCTCGAATATTGCTTAATTTGATACTCACGTTTCAATGCTTCTGACTTCGTTTCGTACACTTCTTGATAAACTAACACGACCGGGCGTCTTACTTTTGTATATTTGGCACCTAATCCTTTATTATGTTTCGCTACTCTTTGCTCCACATTTTTAGCATAACCCGTATACAGACTCTCATCCTTACATTTCACGATATACACATAATGTTTATCCATAATAAATCGCTCGCATTTCTTCAGTATACTCGTCCGCCGCTGTGTAAATATAGAACGGCGCAGTGATCTCCAAGCCTTGTTGGCCGCCACGTCGACTTTCTACAATCATCATCTGGGCAGATTTGCCGGGTTTGCTATAAATCATCTTTAAGCGTTTAGGCTCTAGACGATACTGACGCATTGTAGTTAAGACGTCCATAAGACGGTCCGCACGGTGAACCATGATGAAACGGCCACCTTCTTTGAGTAAATGACGGGCTGCTTTACAACAATCGTCCAGCGTACACATGATCTCATGTCGTGCAATCTTATGCGCTTCTTTATGGTGTTGATGTTGTTGATTCATTTTAAAATAGGGAGGGTTACACGTGATCAATGAATATTGCGCAGGTTTAAAATGTGTGGCAACCTCTCTCAAATCTATATGATGCATCGTCAACCGGTCTGACAGTTGATTATAATGATAAGAACGTTCAGCCATATCTACGAGTTGCGACTGAATTTCAATACCTTCAATCGATTGCGTGCTCTTCGCACTTAACAGTAACGGGATCACACCGTTGCCTGAACATAGATCCATTACCTTGTCATTCTTACGCACAGTTGTGTAATGCGCGAGTAACAAGGCATCTGTTGAAAAAGAGAAGACCGCATCATTCTGAATGATGCGCAAATGTTCTTTCGTTAAATAATCTAAACGCTCGTGCTCACGTAACATGAGTTACCACGCCCTCCATTCAAATTAAAAGGATAGGACGGCGATGCTTGTAGTAAGCCTATCGCAAACATCCTATCCCTTCGTTTCTCTCTATTACTGCGTTGATTGCTTATTAATCGTCTAACACCTTTAAACAGAATAAACAATCTTCACCTTTACGGTGCTTTCCAAACAACTCGCCGTTGCAAATATGGAAACCTTCTTTATATAACATCGCTAAGTTATCTTTACTTCTTAGCGGTTTCTTAGGTTTACGCTGTTCTACGTCAGTATCTTTAGCTGACTCGTTTTTTTCGATAAGCGCTTGTAAATTCTCATTCTCTATTTGCAACGCGACGTTCTCTTCTACGAGTTCAACAGCTAACGTCTTGAGCTCAGACATATTCTGATTAATGCTTTCTACGTTCTTCTCTAACCACGTTAAACGTTCAAATATTTCTGTTCGATTCAACGTGCATACGCCTCCTATTTCAATGCTTCTAATTCTTCCATCTTGTACTCTAAAGGTTGTTCAACGCCCTCGATCTTCACTTGCATTGAAATATCTAGAATATTGAGACCTACGACTTCACCCTGTCCATCCGGTGTAACGACCGCTTCACCTACATCTGGAAGCTGTGCTCGCGCTTCTTCGTAGTGATCGTTCTCATACTTCAGACAGCACATCAGGCGACCGCACGCTCCAGATATCTTAGTTGGGTTAAGCGAGAGATTCTGATCTTTGGCCATCTTGATGGAGACCGGTTCGAAATCTCCCAAGAATGTTGAACAACATAGGGATCTGCCACAAGGACCAATCCCACCGAGCAACTTTGCTTCGTCGCGCACCCCTATCTGGCGCAATTCAATGCGTGTCTTTAACTTCTGAGCGAGTATCTTTACCAACTTTCGGAAGTCTACACGGTCATCTGAGGTGAAGTTAAAGATCACTTTAGACTTATCCAATATATATTCACAATTGACGAGACGCATATCCAATTTAAGTTGATCGATGACTGTCTTGCATATGTCGAATGCTGCTTCGGCATCCTGCTCATTCTGTTCAAATTGGGCTTTATCCGCTTCTGTAGCTACACGAATGATGTGCTTTAAAGGCAAAGTGACATCCTCATCCGCCACATTTAACGGTCCATATTTAATGTAGCCCATTTCGATACCACGTGTAGATTCAACTACAACGTATTGTGCTTCACTTAAATCGAAGCTTTGTGGAGAATAATATTCAAGCTTTCCTGCTTTAGGAAAATATACGCCTACCACATTTTGCATTGTCATTTCACCCCATTTATGACGATTTGTTCAAATACTAATGTAGGGTTCACATTCTGGTTTAACTTCTTATGTGCTTCTGTGATGCGATCATACATTAACACAATTTGTGTATAGTCCAGTTTCTGAGCTAAACGCTCAAATTGTTCACCTAAATCAGAGTAAATTAATTGTTGATTCAAACCTACTTTAACATGCATCATATCTTCAAAGAACCCATTAATTGCAGCGAGTGTGAGCAATTGCAAACGTCGATTCTTCGCATGTTTCAATAAGTCGACGATGCCGATGAGCGCCATAGAATACTGCGTCAATAATTGCTGACACCACTTTAAGACCATTTTACGCAAAGCAAGGAGATCGGTTTCCTCGTGTAAGGCTAGCGCTGTCTCGATTTGCGTCGTATAAGTGCTCAACATTTCGGCAGCCGCACGAGGCACATCACGTTCCTCTAGACGTTGTATGAAACGTTGTTTATCAATCGGTTTAAAGTGAATGTGTTGGCAGCGAGAGTGGATCGTGTCTAGGATTTGTTCAGGTTTCGTAGTCAATAATATCGCAATCGTGTTCTCTGGAGGTTCTTCGAGAAACTTTAGGATACTATTCTCACCTTGGACACTGAGTTTCTCAAAGGATTCGATGATATAAACTTTGTGCGTGCTTTCAATCGGCAGTTGATTCATATGACGTACGAGTCGCTCGATCTGTTCTTTCTTAATCGTGTTCTCATCTGTTGAGACGTAGAGAAAGTCAGGGTGGTTATGGTTCTCAACTTTAGAGCGGCATTGATCCGCATCGTCACATAGAATCATCGTACTAAACGTCATCGCAACTTGTTTCATTGACTCTGCGTCGTCGCCTTCAAAGAGATAGGCATGAGAGAGTCGGTTCGATTGGTATGCTTGAGTCAACATTTGTTGTTCATCCATCACTTTGACTCCTTTATGTAAAAAGGCTGCTATATATGCGTGATTGCTGTTCAAAGACATCGCGCGAAGCAATCATCTCATCTGGACGCAGAAACCAAGGCATATAAAGCAACCGTTATAGTTAGAATTGATGGAACGCTTCGACAGGCATGACGAAGACTGTAGCGCCTCCAACTTCCACTTCAACAGGATAAGGAATGTACGAATCTGCACTTCCACCCATTGGCGTGATTGGAGAAACGAGTTGTTCTCTATTACCACAAGTATCGTCAATTACCTTGAGGATGTCATCGACACGTTCGTCTTCTACACCGCATAAGAATGTCGTGTTTCCTGCTTTCAAGAAGCCCCCGGTAGTAGAAAGCTTTGTCGCTCTGAAATCGTGCTTTACGAGTTCATCTGATAGTTCTTGACTATCTTGATCTTGTACGATTGCTATAATCATCTTCATAACAACATAACACCTCTTCGTAACATTATATCATATTTTCTCTAAGTATTTGATGATAGATTCATACGCAGAGTTGACCACTTCTTCAATACTTTGTTCCGCATTAATCACAGCAAATCTGTTAGGTTCATTATGGATAATTTGGCGGTAACCTTCAACTACTTTCTCATGAAAATCTAGTTTTTCTTGATCTAAACGATTCTGCGCTCTTTGATTATCGTTAATACGTTGAATACCCACTGAAGCGCGAATATCTAAATAAAGCGTAAGGTCAGGGTACAATCCATTAATCGCAAATTCATTAATACTACGTACTTTTTCTACTCCAATACCTCTCGCATAACCTTGATAAGCTAATGAGCTGTCAATATAACGATCGCACAGTACGACTTTTCCCTCATGCAAAGCAGGAAGCACTTTATTAACTAAATGTTCACGTCGTGACGCCGCAAATAACAACGCTTCTGAACGGTCGTCAATCGCTTCGCCTTCTAAGAGAATCTTGCGAATATCTTCCCCTGTCTTGACCCCGCCTGGTTCACGTGTCACCACGACATCCCATCCTTCAGACTCAAGACGCTGTGCTATTTCGCGTATGACCGTTGTCTTTCCTGACCCTTCTGGACCTTCAAAGGTAATAAACTTCGACATATCATTCATCCTTCACTCGTATAGTATCGTCTCTCAGACCCTCGACACGTAACTGTCGCTCTGACCATTGACGTAATTGTTCAATCATTTCAGTTGTAACCACTTCACCTTTAAACATGAGCGGAATCCCTGGTGGATAAGGAATAATCGGTTCTGCTAAGACGCACCCGAGACTGTCCTCTAGACTGACCGCATGCACTTTCTCAATTTGCTGACTAGCGATGAAACCGTGTGTTGTTGTTAAGGACATCGCGGTATGTGCAGTGCTATCTGAAACACGCTTTTCGATTTGAATAGCACGCAAGCGTTCAATGAGTTTCTCGAACGGGAACGTATCCCCTTCGTGCCACAGCGGCAATATCAACAGTACATGTCGATCGTCCGCTAATTCGCAGTAGATGTCCTGCTCTTCAAATAGACGTTGAAGCGTTTCACCATCATAGCCTTGACTACCCACCACTAATTTCAACGGATCTGCCACTTCTTTTACCTTTAAACCTCGTTCTTGTAGCACTGCGATGAGCTGATTCCTTTTACGGGTAAAATGCGTGTCGCGAAACTGCTGATAAAATGCATGACCTAACTCCAAGCTCGCCATGACTAAATACGACGGACTAGAGGATTGGTAATACGTTAAATAACGTTCGACCGCTTCTTTCTGAGGCGCGTCTTTATGAATAAATAAGATTGAACCCATCGTTAACGTAGGCAACGTCTTATGGTAAGACTGCACCACGAAATCGGCACCTGTTTGCAGAGCTGTCTCCGGAAAGCCATCAAGACCGAAATGTGCACCATGCGCTTCGTCTACTAACACGGGTACGTCTGCTTGATGAGACTCATTGACGAGACTTGCGATATCAAAGGTCTCACCATAATAATTCGGGTAAGTAACGACGGCTAAACACTTGTTCTGGAGTCGCTCTGAATCAAATTGAGGCGCGACATATTGATGTGTCTCCGCACTCACTGTTGTTGCTGCGAGTTCTGCTTGTCCTTCCACGAGATCTAGACCGTTGAACACAGATTTGTGAGAATTGCGCGCGAGTAAATAATCGCCCTTCTCATGTTTGAAAGCTTGCATGACTGCTAGAACGCCTGAGGTCGTACCGTTAACAAGATAGTATGCTTGATAGTCGGGATGCTTATTTATTCCTGCCATACTTTGCGCTAAGACCTCGTCAGGCTGATGCAAATCATCCAATCCCGTGATTTCCGTCATGTCCATCGACCAATCGAGTTGATCTAAATCGCCTATTGTATTGTTTTTGTGACCTGGCACGTGAAGTGAAATCGCCTCACGATGGATGTACTGTTGTAAACGTTGGTAAAGTGGCGTAGTCATATAGACACCTTTTTCGTAAAATTTCGCTCTATGTAAGTATGCGTTTAGCCATTATTATAGCACGTTCTTGAGTATGTCATAAATGGGTGGGTTACTCTAACCATTTTACAATCAATAAAAAACAGAGGCAGAACACTACTCCGCCTCTGTTGATACAACTTAATTAAGACTGACTGCCTTGTGTGTCTTTACTTTTACCTTTGAAAAGCGATTTGAAATCAATATTCACTAAATTGAAATGTTTAATAATCATACTAAAGATAAAGCTCCATACTAAGCTGTTAACCGCTACGACTACAATCGTAATAATGGATTGAACCGGACCGTTGAAACCGAAGAGCACGATAGGTCCTGCAATTGGCGTCGCGACACCTTCAGCGTTGATGATAAGACCACTGAACGTGATGATACAACCGTTGATAATGCCGACAATCGCATTCACACTATAGAGTTGAAGTGGATATTGTACAATCTTGTCAATTTGAGTAAGCGGCTCAATACCGACAGAAATGCTCGTACCCCAGTTACCGATACCTAAGCGTTTGAAGAGAACAAAGTTAACGAATGACGCACCCATACAAGTTAATGCACCGATCGCCATAGGGTTGCCTGTAATACCTAAGAAACTAGCGACAACCATTGAACTTAACGGCGTCATACCTGTTATTGGCATCAAGATACCGAGTATTGCTGCGAGTAAGTAAGGGTTACTGTCACCTACTACATTGACCGCGTTACTAATCGCTTCAAGCATAAGCGTGATACCTGGGTTGATCAAGCTAGCAATGCCGTATGTAATCGCTGGCGCTAAGAGAATCACGACGATCAGATTTAAACCTTCAGGCACTTTCTTATCAATAAATTTAAGTCCGAATGAGATGAGATAGGCTGCGATAAATGCAGGTAGCAGACTAAAGTTATAGAGCACAAGACCGATGATGACCGCATAAACAGGATTCGTCTTCATCTTGAGACAAGTGAGTACACCGACTGCGAGTCCGCCTAAGCTACCGAGGTTGTCCCCGATTTGTTTCATAAATTCAATATTAAAAATTCCGCCAATCACATAGCTGAGAAAGGCTTGAGGTAGGAATGTCGCACAGGCTGCACCTGATAAGGCTTCAAGTCCCGATTTACCATAAGGTGCAAATTTCAAGAATAGAATCATCGCTACGAGTAGGAGTAGCAACGTTCCTCCACCTAGTAGCATTTGCATCCCAAAAAACTCCCTTCTATTATCTATTATTGAAGATTTTCTACTTCGTTCATAAAATAGTCACCTTTCTTGTAATAACCGAAGATAGATGCATTAAACACATAATTAATAATATTATTTGAGTTTTTTAGATTTTTATAAAATTTACTTTAATTTCGTATTATTGTGACAAATCGAGAGAAGAGATAGTAGGTTGTGAAGAGAGAAGACGGTAGGGTTTGCGTATTAAAAGAAGCCCATAGATACGTGGGTGAACTTCAAGTACATCGTGCTTTATTGAAGTGTTTTACGCATCATGGACTTCTATCATTATTAAACGAGGATGCTAATCACTTTTCATAATGTTGTTTTAAATAATCTTTGAATGGTGTAGGACGGTCACCTGTAAGCTTCTCAAAGTCATCAGAAGTTTGATCGAGCAGACCCATCTCTCCTGCTTGATACATGGAAGCGAGTAACGGCCCGAATCCACGAGGTTCATCATACATTTTACCAAACTGTTCACGTGTCACAGGATCATAGTGGATAGGACTACCAGCTACTTCTGATAATATTTCAGCTAACGCTTCCATCGTATATGAATAGCCTGCAAGTAAATAGCGTTGACCCCACTTTTCAGGTTGTTGCAATAACGCTACAATGCCTTTCGCAATATCCGCTCTTGAAATGTAATTAATCTTACCTTCACCTACTGGATAAATCAATTTCCCGCGTTCCTTTAACTCAGGCAAATAAGGTACAAGCGGATCCATATACATCGCCATTCTGACATACGTATAGTCTATCGGGTTTGAAGCAAGTAATCTTTCTGCATATCCAAAGTACGGACTCATATGGAATGGATTATTATGTTGATCTGCGTAATAGCCAATAAACATAATATGTGACACTTGCGCTTCTTGAGCTGCAGCCACCAAATTCTCAACTTCAGGAAGGCGTTTGAATGATGGGTGAATGATACTTGGGATAAAGATGACTAAATCGATATTTTCAAAGGCTTTTATCATTTTGTCTTTATCGAAGTAGTCCAACGTTCTCACATTTACTTTCTGCGTCCATTCGTCAGGAACTTTGTTAGTGTTACGCACACCGATATGAAAGTTAGGAATCTGCGCCTCTATCGCCTGTTCTGTTATATGCGTACCTAAATGACCCGTCGCTCCTGTGAGTAGTATATTCATATATTTGACCACCTATCTATAGTTATCTTTCTGTAAGGTCTTTGTTGAGTTTGAGTAAAGTGTAGTTGAAGTTAAGTAGGATGACAATTAATTGGTTTTATAGAGCACATATATTAGGGAAATTTTCATATTAAATTAGTTAATACTTTAGCGATTTACACGTTAAATCAAAAAAGAGGGCCATTCGCCCTCTAACACAAAGTTAAAAACTGAATAAATGCTGATGATATAATTTCTGTAACTATAGCTCCAAGTACCAAACCAATAAGCGTACAAATAATGGCTGCTACAATCATTAATATTCCGTGTAACGTTCTTCCTCTAGAAATGATTAGCGCTCCAAATACAATACTTGCTATGCCAAAAATAGGTGGTAAAAGTAGTAACGCTACCCCCGCAAAAATCCATCCTAGTATTATAAATACTTTTAAACTTGTATTCGTTGTTTGTGTCATGTTGTCATTCTCCTTTAATGTTTTCTTTATAATAGCCTATATCTATTGGGAAGTAAATATCTTTTTCTATTAATGTACTTAGTGAAGTCATTTTCTTTAGTCAATAAGAGAAGTCCAATTTTGGATTAACTAGTAACACGAAAAAAGGAGCCCGCGCTTAGGCTCCTCTTACTTCATTAAAAATAAATAAACGATGAAGCACTATTTAAAATCATAGTACTAACCACAGTGCTTATAATAGAGAAAATAATTGCAGCTACAATAATTATTATACCGTGTTTTGTTCTGCCTTTAGCTATTACTAAAGCTCCAAAAACAATACCAAGAATACCAAAAATAATTAGTGCTACGAATAAAGCTATAACACTAAAAACCCATCCTAGAATAATAAACACTTTTAAACTTGTATCATTTTTTTCTTCCACGATGAAATTTTCCTTTTTCTTTTTCTATACTTAATGTATCTTACTTTTATAAAAAAGTAAACGGTTGACAAATTATAAATATTCATAATCTGAGTATAAAAATTTATAATTTATTTTTACTTCGAATAGATTTTATTGTATAAGTTAAGCTCCTTCCGCGCCTAAAAAAAGAACCCTTACGGGTTCGATTTGCCTGGCAACGTCCTACTCTTGCGGAACGTAAGTCTGCTACCATCGGCGCTAAGAAGCTCTCTCTTCTCGTAAATGGAGGTCATTATCTTTCTCAACTGCGCTCTTTCCTTACTCACTTACCTCGAGTAAGCTCGTCACGTCTTTCGCTTGTTTCGTCGATAAAGCATAACTTCACACTTTAGTGTGTTAGTTATACTTATGCAATTGCTACTGCAATTGTATTCCTTTACTTTTACTTCGAATAGATCTTTTGAAAGAAGTTAAGCTCCTTTCTAGGATATAAAAAAAGAACCCTTTCGGGTTCGGTTTGCCTGGCAACGTCCTACTCTTGCGGAACGTAAGTCCGACTACCATCGGCGCTAAGGAGCTTAACTTCTGTGTTCGGCATGGGAACAGGTGTGACCTCCTTGCCATCGTCACCAGACAATGGAATGTATTACACATTCAAAACTAGATAGTAAGTATTCAACCAAGTCAAAACTTGAAAAA
>NZ_JANSKK010000019.1 GCF_026659735.1 Staphylococcus pettenkoferi
GTATCTTAAATTATGCTTATATAGAAAATGAATCACTTCTAAAAATTGATTCATACAGGCACCAATTGCCACCTTATGATGTTTATTATAAGGTGGTTTTTTCTGTTTATAATAATAATCACAAATGTGATTTTGATAGCGATGTTGATTGAGGAGGAAGAGAAGGACAATTTCATAAAGTATTTTTCTACAATGTCTGTTTCCCCGTCGATTGATAAAATCTTTTTTCTCATTATTACCTGATTGATAATGCGCCACATCAATACCTACAAAGGCATTCAGCTTTTTATTCGTCTTAAAGCGATCTAAATTACCTAATTCACCTGTAAGTAAAGCAGCTAATTGCTCGCCAGTACCCGGAACACTTAATATAACTTCATACAATTTATCACCTTCACAGAGCTCTTTAAGCTTAGTTGAATATTTTTTCTTGCGTTCAATAAGTGTAATCAAGGAGTCGCATATATCTTTAATTTCTTCGACAATAGGATCGTCTTTACTATTAAGAATATACGTGGATTGAGCTATACGAATTAAACGCTCTGTGATTTTATTTAAAGTATTTTCGTTATATTTAATGTGCTTTTTAATGAGGTCTTTAATCGTCGATTTATCATATTCAAGAATACATTCGGGATGTGGAAATAAGAATGTGAGTTTAATTTGAGGGATTTTTAAATCATGTTGATATAATTCTTCGAATTGAGGCGAGACATAAAATACTTTTTCTCTGAGTCGTGTTTTAAGCCGATTTATATCTTCATCAAGATGGGTAATCATACGACTATATGTTTGTCGTTCTTGTTCAAGGCCAGATAAGGCATTATTAATCTTTTCTCCTTCTAAATCAGGCCCTATAAGCGCTAAGTGATGTGCATCAACACGGTCATTTTTAAGCCGTCTTAAAGTTTTGATATGCATTTTTGCTTCTAGAGGATTTAAACGAGCGTAGTCAAAATTATTTTTCTGACAGAAGTCTTTAATAAGTGTGGAATACACACCTGTAGCCTCAAATACGATTAATTTTGTCTTTAGTCCATTCACGTAGTATGAGAATCGCGTCAAACTATTATAATCGTAATGAAGCACAAATTCATTGACCATTTCATTATTTTCGTAATGCGCAACGTAGCTTTCTTTTTTTCCTACATCGATACCTAAATAATGCATCGAAAAACCTCCTTATTTTTTAAGTAGAGAAATCTTCACTATAACCTTACTCAGACCTTCATCTTACACGGTTTCGAGAACCAACATATCTAAAAGAAATTCATAAGGGAGTGAAGGTAACCAGTTTGCTTACGGTTTCAAGAACCAGGGAGAGTCTCGGTTTTACTTCTCTCTCCTACCATTATACAAAAAGGTAGTAAGGAAACTATCGTCATAATTTCCTTACTACCTATCTTAATATGATGGCAGATG
Source organism: Staphylococcus pettenkoferi (assembly GCF_026659735.1). Classification (GTDB taxonomy): domain Bacteria; phylum Bacillota; class Bacilli; order Staphylococcales; family Staphylococcaceae; genus Staphylococcus. The sequence goes on from NZ_JANSKK010000019.1 coordinate 1,423, forward strand.
GGACCACACTCAACTAATTCCTTTCGCTCTAAGAGCTAAAGGAATGGAGGATAGTTGTGGAACGGGGCCATCCTGAGTAAAATACACAGAAGAGGCTGCCGAAGATGTGTCGCGTTAAAGAAGTGCTGGTCATCTTCGCACACATAAAAATTAAAATATAGCAACAACATGCAAC
>NZ_JANSKK010000020.1 GCF_026659735.1 Staphylococcus pettenkoferi
AGGAATGGATTTTCGTTGTGGTCTAGTTCCATCAAGCGTCTCGAGTCGACATTGAAAATGAGTTAAGTATTCACGCCAACCAACTGGATTCGAGAGTGCATATTGTTTCTCAAACTCTAGTCATCCTCTCGGGTAAAACACTACAAAATCAAGATTTTCTATGATTCTCCCCATAATAAAACGAGTGATTTCGCCCACTTAATTCGCAGTATTACAAATTAATAAAATATATAACATTCTTCTACATAAATTAGAGCGATACTTCATGATGCGTCTCCTTCTTTAATGGGTATCCGAACTCCTCAACTGCCCAAATGACAGCGTCGAAAGCTTCTACTCCTCAGAAGTCACGTTCTCACAAGTATCGCCCTACATTTATCTAATTATAGATAGTATTTATCTTCTACTTTTAACTGATTGTCTAATTCATAAATAAGCGGCTTACCAGTCTTAATTTCGTAACCGACAATGTCTTCATCTGAAACACCTTCAAGATACTTGATCAACGCACGAAGTGAATTCCCATGTGCAGAAACGAGGACCGTCTTATCATCAAGCAATTGTTGAGATATTTGGTCGCTCCAATAAGGAATTACTCGTTCAAGTGTATCTTTCAGACTTTCGGATTCTGGCATCACGCGTCGATCTAAATGCGCATAACGGCGGTCGTTGAGATAATCATTGCGTTGTTCTTCACTTTGTTCTGGCGGCGCAGTGTTATAAGAACGACGCCATTCGTGTACTTGTTCTTCGCCGAACTCTTTACGCGCATCATCTTTGTTAAGACCTTGAAGTCCACCATAATGACGCTCGTTCAAACGCCAACTTTTCTCAACGGGAAGGAAGAGTTGATCAGATTCTGCAAGTAAGTGGTACGTCGTATTAATCGCACGTTTTAAGAGTGATGTGAACACATAGTCAATTTCGATTCCTTGTTCTTTTAACTTACGTCCTGACTCAATTGCTTCCTCGCGACCTTGGTCAGAGAGGTCCACATCTGCCCAACCTGTGAAGAGGTTCTTCGCATTCCAATCACTTTGTCCATGTCTACATAATATGAGTTTTGGCATATTAATCCTTCTTTCTTTATTTAAAATGAATGTTACTCTTCATTAAATCTTTTACGAGGCTGAGATAAAATTAAAATATCTAATTTTCAATGCTAAAACTCTCGCTTGCTTGGGAGAAGTACAGAAATCTATGATTTCGTAGTACTTCCCCCGTAAAGCTGACTAGATTTCGAGAAAGCGATAGCCATCTCGAATTCAGACAGCAACTGCGTAGGACCACACTCAACTAATTCTTTTCGCACAAAAGCTCAAAGAATGGATTTTCGTTGTGGTCTATCTCCATCAAGCGTCTCGAGTACACATTGAAAATTTACTTATATTTAATTGTAAGAGTAATTTCAATTCACTTCATATTTTATTTTTTATGTCTCAGCCCCTGTAACCTTACTGTTAAAATTACCCGTTATATTGATAACTTTAACAGTCATTGTTAATACTTTGAAATAATTGTATTTGGATATTTATATTTCTGGCATACATTTTAATTTCCATGTAACCCATGTCATCATTTGAGCTGTTATAGTGAAACGTGTTGGTGAGAACAACTCACATTTTAGAAATTGAATCATTAAGCAAGCTGAGCACGACATTCAACTCTATAGATTTCACAAATCATAATAGGAGGATATTTATTATGAAAAAGTTATTACTCGCTTCATTCGCAACACTATCTATCACTGCAGCCGGTGTTGGTGCAGTATCTGAAGGCCAAACAGCTGATGCAGCTGAAACGACACAACAATCTACGGATTCAGTTTATGATGAATTTATCAATAACGGAGGCACGAAAGCTCTTTGGGATAATATAGTTATGCCTGAATCTGGTGGTAATCCTAATGCGGTGAATGAGTTAGGATATCGAGGACTAGGTCAAACGAAGGAATCTTGGGGAACTGGCTCTGTAGCTGAACAAACGCAAGGCATGGTGCAATACGCTAAAGAACGCTATGGTTCAATCGATCAAGCGATTGAATTCCGTCAATCTCACGGTTGGTGGTAACTCTATAAAGAAAGAACGAAAGCCCAACTCGAACGCGGCTTTCGTTTTTTATTTATATTGAGTTACTTTTATAAAAGATAGACATGTCATTTTTCCGACACTACAAAGGTTACCAAATCACTCCTGAATATTGTTAGGTTCGGGATGCACATAAACGTAGGAAACACCTCGTTCATGCATATGTTGCTCTACTTCGTCGCAGATGTGATGTGCCGCTTCTAGCGATAACTTTGCCTCAACGATTATCGTCACGTCAACGAACACGCTGCTTCCATAATAACGTCCTTTAATATTTTCTACATCTAGTACATCAGGGACCTCAAGCACGTAACTTTTATAAAACTCTAAATCCCTTTCATTGAAACCGTCACTTAAAGCAAAGATGGATTCGCGTAAAATATCAAAACCTGTATAAACGATGAGTAAACCAAGAAATAACGCAATAATCGTATCGACAATAGGGAGACCAAATTGTGTAAAAATGAGTCCTATCGCAGTACCAATACTGACTAAAGCATCAGACAGATTATCTTTCGATGCGGATTTGAGAGAACTGCTTTGGGTGCGTTGTGCTAAACGATGATTAAAGTAAAAGACAGCCAGCATGACGAGTCCGCCGATGATACTGACATAAATCGTCATTAAATTCGGGGTGTGTTGTTCTCCTGTCCAAAGTCTCGGCGTATTCTCAATCAGAACTTGGACGCCGACAAACATAATAATAAATGAAACTAAGAGTGTGGAGATATTCTCAGATTTCAAATGACCATAAGGGTGATTCTGGTCAGGTGGTTTAATGGAAATCTTAAGTCCAATTAAGACTGCTAAGGAGACGAGAATATCGGTCATATTATTTAATCCGTCTGCTCGAACGGCTGCAGAATGATAGATAAATCCTGTGCCATACTTCAATGTGGCTAGTATAATATAAACCACTAAACTTAAATAAGCGCCACGTTGCGCGGCTTTCAAATTCATGCTTTCGCCCATCATTCACACCCACCTTAAAGTTGATTAGGACTCTATTATGACGCATGCTTTGATCGCTTACAACGATTTTTATTGGAAAATTATTTAATATAAAACGCTAAAAAATTTTATTAGCCTCTCCTAAAAGATTTATCCTCTCTTGCACTTGATATCATAACGTTTTCGCACCCATGAAATTTTCATATCCTACCCTCTTCACACTTTAACGATCACGTAAAATATACTTAGATAGAATAAACGTCACAGGAATCGTAATAATTAACCCTGCGAATGGCGCGATAACAGAATTGATATGAAAGAAGCGCACAAAAATAAATAATAACAATGTTTGCATCACGATATTCACCAACTGTGTAACCGGAAATTGTAGAAATTTCCTCAAGGTAGGCTGAACCTTGTACACGAAGTAACAATTGAGATAATACGAGATGATGAGTGCGACGATAAACCCAGTGATGTGACTGACTAAGTACTGTACATTTAACACTTTCAGTAGCAATAAATACACTACATAATAATTGAAAGTATTAATCCCGCCCACGATAACAAATTTGATAATTTCTAAATGTAATTGATTGAGTTTCATTGAACATATAACCTCATTGACTAAATTGCGCTGATAAAGGTCTCGACGTATTCAATATGTCAACATTCTAAAGATGAGATCTACTACAATGTTATACCATTTTATCGAGACGGCGCGGTCGATATTAGTAAGCTATTCCCTCTTTTACCATAGCTAAAAACTAATCTGTAACCGCCCTACATTTCATTCTGTGCCCCATTACTTTATACTGGATATAACTACTTTGCAACTCAGGAACGGTAATTCAAGCAGTATGGATTAGGGGTTAGGTTATGAATTTAGAAAAAATTGTCATCGCACCAGATTCATTTAAAGAAAGTATGTCCGCAAAGGAAGCATCAGAGGCTATTATGCGAGGTTTCGCGAAAGTGTATCCATTAGCTACCACAGATTATACGCTAATACCTATGGCAGATGGGGGTGAAGGAACGACCGAAGCGCTTTCTGAAGCCTTACAAGCTGAGCGTGTGACTGCAGAGGTGCATGACCCATTAATGCGCGAAATCATGAGTAGTTACGCTTATGCGACAGATAGACAAACGGCTATCATTGAGATGGCCAGTGCATCAGGATTGGATTTATTAACCCCAGACGAACGTAATCCTGCGCGTACTTCTTCCTATGGTACAGGTGAATTAATTCAGGATGCCCTCGATCGCGGAGCTACGCGCATTATTCTCGGCATTGGAGGTAGCGCAACAAATGACGGCGGCGTCGGCATGCTGCGTGCACTCGGTGTTCACTTCTTAGACGATCAACATCAACCGATTAAACATGGCGGTGCAGCTTTGGCTGATATTCAAACTATCGATACTTCTCAACTTGATTCACGTTTGAAACAAGTTGATATTACAGTCGCTTGTGATGTTCGCAACCCGTTACTTGGTAAGGACGGTGCGACGTATACATATGGACGTCAGAAAGGTGCTGACGATGCCCTATTGTCTCAACTTGAAGAGGCGCTCACTCACTATCATTCTCAAATCTCAACTCATTTATCCCAAGATGTTAAAAATTTCCCTGGTGCAGGCGCTGCCGGCGGTTTAGGTACAGCACTTCTCGCATTTTTACACGCAGAACTGACACCTGGGATTGAAGTCGTCTTACAAGAAACCAACTTTGAGCATCACGTGAAAGATGCTGATCTTGTCATCACTGGCGAAGGTCAAATGGATTACCAATCTATTTATGGGAAGACGCCTATAGGTGTGGCACAAGTCGCTCAACGGCATGGTGTACCTGTCATCGCTATCAATGGCGTGTTGGGTGACGGCTATCAGGCAGTATACGAACATGGTATCAGTGCAGCTTTCAGTATGTTACAGCGCAATGTGAGTTTAGACACTGCTTTGAAAAATGGCCCTTTAAATTTAGAATATACCTCAGAGAACGTAGCACGTATTCTGAATTTAAGTTACAATAGTAACAATTAATTTAGTGACGCTCTGACTAGTCACGTGTAAAGGAGTAATCTCATGAATCAACCACTTTCACAACGCTTCCCATTGATGCTCATCATCGTCTTAGGTATCATGACGACATTTGGACCTCTGACAATTGATATGTACAATGTCTCACTCACAAATGTGAAAAGTAGTTTCGACATCACTGCTTCGGAAGCTCAATTAACTTTATCTACCGCTATGATTGGTTTAGCGATCGGACAGTTCCTCTTTGGCCCATTGTCTGATGCGTTTGGACGTAAGAAAGTCGCTCTAACGATTATAGCGATCTATGTCATTGCGTCAGTCGTGGCAATCTTTACATCTACCCTTCCTTTCTTCTTAATCTTGCGTTTTATCCAAGGGATGACGGGCGGTGGTGCTATCGTTATTGCGAAAGCATCTATCGGTGACAAGCAGGAAGGGACGAAACTTGCGAAGTCTATTTCTGCTTTGCTCGTCGTTAATGGTATTGTTACTATTATCGCGCCGCTACTCGGAGGCTATGCGCTTACACTAGGGAACTGGAAAGCGATCTTTGTTCTTCTCGCGGTGATTAGTTTAATTATTCTATTACTTGCTGGTTATAAAATGGAAGAAACGCGCGAACAGAATGTAGCGCGCTTGAATTTCCCTGAAATCATTCAGGATTACGGGACGTTATTGAAGAAACCGAGTTTCTTATTGCCGATGTTTATTCAAGGTTTAACATATGTGATGTTATTTAGCTTTGCTTCGGCGGCACCGTTTATTACGGCGAATATGTATCATTTATCGCCACAGAAGTTTAGTGTGATTATTACGATGAATGGTATTGGTTTAATTATTATTAGTCAGCTGACTGCGTTGTTGGTTGAGTATTTTAACCGTTTGACGTTGTTGATTACGTTGACGATTGTGCAGATGGCGGGTGTGGCGCTGATTATTGCTTCGGTGACGGCGCATTTGCCGTTGTGGCTGTTGATCTTTGGTTTCTTCTTGAATGTGTGTCCGGTGACGGGGATTGGCCCGTTGAGTTTTGCGTTGGCAATGGAGTCGCGTTCGGGCGGTAGTGGTAATGCTTCGAGTTTGCTGGGCTTGTTCCAGTTTATCTTGGGTGGTGCTGTGAGTCCGCTTGTTGGTATTCAGGGGGAGAATAGTGTGCAGCCGTATGTGATTTTGTTGCTTGTGACGTCTGTGTTGATTGTGGCGTTGCAGGTGATGTTGAATGTGCGGCGTAGTCGTTTGGGTTAGGTAAAATGTATTTTGGTAGGATTGTAGTGTGTTGTACTAATTTGTATTCGTTGGAATGTAATATTTTGCAATACTTCGTATTGGGTAGGAGAGACGGCTCGCGTTCTTAGGGGGTCACGCTCAACTAAGTAATAACGCTTGGTGCGCGTTATTACTGGATTTTCGCTGTGACCTTGATCCCTCAAGAGTCTCGCCTTCTCCTACCTTTTACTTGTGTTGCAATTGTACTTAGCAAGTTATTACTTCTCTAAATAACAATATAGTATTCATACCCACAACCACACACACTTTCTATTTGTTTGGTTAGGTTGAATAGAGTATTTTGTTCTAATCTGCAATACTGCGTATTGTGAGGTGGTGACGCTTTCCCAGGGGGTCACGTTCAACTAATTCATAACGCTTGGTGCGCGTTATGAATGGATTTTCGCTGTGACCTTGATCCCTCAAGAGTCTCGCCTTCTCCTACCTTTTACTTGTGTTGCAATTGTACTTAGCAAGTTATTACTTCTCTAAATAACAATATAGTATTCATACCCACAACCACACACACTTTCTATTTGTTTGGTTAGGTTGAATAGAGTGTTTCGAGGAAGAGAGTCTTTCTTACTAATCTATTAAATTCAATTTTACACCAACACACATTCTGCTTCTTGTGTGTTGGTTTTTAATTAAGTGTTTAGAGTGAAATAAATGTATCTTACAAGCACATACTTTCACTCTATCTAGGTGTTTAGGATTGAATATTAATATTTTCTTACTAAATCTAAATATGGAATTTTAGGGAGAATGGCGTCTTTGAATAGTGTCATTCTCCTTTTTGTATCGAGCTTAAACTCAAATATTTACTCATAAGCTCATGTTTTATCTAAAGTATTCTATTCGAAGCACTTCGCTCTATACTTTTACTATTGGTTTCATCTATAATAAATATACGAATTGGACAGGAAAGAAGGAGATGAGATGAAGCGCATGTTGCCTGTGAAACCGATAAGTCAGCTGTTTCCTATCCCTATGGTCATGGGGTGTGAAGGTGTGGCGGCTGCTATGCTCTTACAATACAATCATCATCGTATCAAGGCGACGACCATAATGAAGGATTGGCCGAAACATCGTAATGATCCGCGTAAGGGTTATGTGGGTCATCAGTTGTTAGTGAAGTTTGGGTTTCATCAAACGATCTTTCCTCAGGCGTATGTACCTCATCTGAAGCAGTTTCATGATGGCTTTAAAGATGGCACGGGCAAGACTCTGGATGAACTTGAAACAATTATCGATACGGGTCAGCCTGTTCTTATTTACCATACAGTGCTGGGTCAATCGCCTGCGCGTCGTTGGTTTAAGATAGATGGCACGAAAGAACAACTCACTTCAAATATTCATACTACTGTGTTAATCGGTTATGACGATCAATATTACTATTACATTGACCCGTTGTGGAGTCAGTGGTTTCACTCTATATACATCCCAGCTTTCATTCCTAACCGCTTCCAAGTTATTCGTATGCCTAAAGCTCGTATGCGGCAAAGTTATGATGCGCCTGGCCGTATGTGTATTTATATTCAGCCAACTCGTTAGGTGTTTTTGCCCTTTTAAAAATAACTTCACTCAACTAGACCTCAATGACTTGTAACGTCTGAGTCATTTCCCGGGAAATATCGGACGTGCGCCATTGTCGTGGATAACCGAGACAAGGACAAATATACTCAATACCTTGGTCGTTGAGTCGTTTTCTAAAGTGCACGTGACCCATCACACTATAGCGAATCGGATAATGATGATAAATGCCCTCAAATTTCGAAGTGCCGAGATAGGCGTTAAAGAAGTCAAAGAGTCGATGTGGAAGTGGGACGACGAATTGCGGATGCGTGACTACATGCGTGACGAGAATAATGTGCCGTTGTCCTACTTTCGCAAGATCTTCTTTAGTGTGTTCAACTGCGCGTTCTGCCAGCTCTAAGTCTTTGTAAGGCAAGTCAATGCGTTCTTTGTCTTGCCAAGTAGCGCCGTAGAATTTACCTCGTGCTAGACGTTCTTGTGTGAATTTCGAACTCGCATAGCTATAATCGTACCAACCTGTGTTACCTACTATCGCCCACGCGTCGTTAATGATATAAGGTGAACCTACTAGACATTCGTCCATGTCACGATAACGTTGAAGTATCTCTGCTGTAGAGGGTTGATCTTCTGAGGTCCATAAATCATGATTACCTGGGACGAAGCGTACTGTTATATCTGTGAGCTGTTCCAGTCGATGAATAAAGTCCACTACGATGTCGTCTCGATTGGCGATATCCCCTGCTATGATGAGCAAATCAACCTCGCGCTGCCTTACACTTTGACCCAACACTTCCGCATAGTCATTAGGCGTCAATTCATTATGTCGATCCACATGTAAATCTGCAATCAATCCTATCTTCATAACGCACATCCTCTTTCTTGTGATAGTCACATTATAAAGGGTAGATGCATTCCCTACCTATCGAACTGCTTAACTCATATATTTATTATTGCACGTGAATGCGCTTATGCTCGCCACTTTTTCAATTTCTTTCTAGGTTTATTAATTTAAAATGACTTCTCGCAATTTCGGAGTCATATCACATAGTACTTCCCCACATTAAATGCTAAAATATTGAGTAATACACTACACAGATGAGGAGACCCTATGTATTTATTAGAAGCATTTTTAATCTTTATACTCGCGGTAGTCATCAGTTCAATCATACATAATCGACTGCCGAAAGTACCTATGGCTTTTATCCAAATCGCTCTAGGTGTTTGTCTATTTATCCTACCTATCCCACTCCACTTCGAATTTGATTCAGAAGTGTTTATGATGGCGGTCATCGCGCCACTACTATTTGTCGAAGGGACCCATGTCTCTCGTACCAAGCTACTTGAATATCGTAAGCCGATTATCTTGATGGCGATGGCACTCGTGTTCACGACAGTAATCGGTGTTGGCTTCTTTATCCATTGGATTTGGCCGCACTTACCGATGCCAGCTGCCTTTGCGATTGCGGCTATCCTATGTCCAACTGACGCGGTTGCTGTGCAGGCCATTACGAAAGGTAAAGTCCTTCCGAAAGGTGCCATGTCGATACTCGAAGGCGAGTCACTGTTGAATGATGCTGCCGGTATCATTTCATTTAAAATTGCAGTCACTGCGCTAGTCACAGGTGCTTTCTCTGCCTTAAATGCAATCGGCCAATTTATTATTTCTACAATTATTGGTGTGCTGATTGGATTTATTATCGGCTTTGTCATCGTACGTTTACGTGTCTATCTTTCTGCTAATAAAGGTTTGAAAGACAGTAACACGCTCATCTTTATTCAGTTATTAACGCCATTCGCAGTGTATTTGCTAGCTGAAGAGCTCCACGCTTCCGGTATCATTGCAGTCGTAGTAGCTGGATTGGTTCATGGTTTCGAACATGACCGTTTAATTCGAGCTCAAACCGAGCTACAAATGAGTTACAACCAAATTTGGGATACACTCAGTTATGCATTGAACGGTTTCGTATTTGTCGTGTTAGGCTACATTGTTCCAAAGGTAGTTATCGATATCGTTGAGCACGAACCAGAGAACATTCATTTCTTGATTATTACCACCTTACTCATTGCGTTAGCGATTTACATCGTTCGTTTCGTGTGGGTCTACATTTGGTTTAAAGACTTTTACTACCCGCGAAATATTCAGTCTTACTTAGATGAGGAGACCGATACGCCGCCGAGACGTGGTTCTTATGCTTTAGTGATGACGATGTGTGGCATTCACGGTACCATTTCGCTCTCGATGGCCCTAACATTGCCAACAATGCTTGCTGACCATCATGCCTTTACTTTTAAAAATGACCTATTATTCATCGCATCATTAATGGTCTTAATCAGCTTAGTCATGGCCCAAGTCATTTTACCACTCATCACACCTTCAGCATCACGTAAAGAACAACAAACGATGAGCTATCAAACGACTAAAATCTATATTCTAGAACGCGTGATTAGCTATTTCAGAGAACAAGGTAAACAACATAAAAATGAAAACTATAGTGCGATTATTTCCTCGTACTTCGATGAACTACTCTTCCTCCTGCAAATCGAGCCGGAGAATAAAAATGCGAAAGAAGTGAAACGCTTAGAAGACCTCGCATCAGAAGTCGAAACAGAAACACTCGAACGACTTGTCGAACAAGATAAAATCGATCGCGCCGTCCTACAAAAATATCACACAGCGATTGAAAACACTGTGCACTATCGCGAATCAACCTTCGTGCAGAGATTCAAAACGCGCATCAAGATGTTCGCCCTACGTTATCGCGCAAAGAACAAACCAGAATCGAAACAACAACTTGCCGAGTTTAAAACAAACATGCGAGAAGTGATGAAAGTTATGCGTATCGTTCACCACAACATCGCGTTACGCTTGACCAAAGAACAAACGAACGAAAATGTCTTCGAAGTGAGCATCGTCCTCTACGAATACTACAACCGCTTCAACCTATTACGCCGACGTAACAGAAAATATGCAAAAACAGCGCCACTTCAAACCGCAGAACAGAAAATGCAAGGTCTGTACCTACAACGCCAATACCTAGACGAACTCGTCGAACAAGGCCACGTGAATCAAACCATTGCGACCCAAGTCCGCGAAAACATCAACTACAACGAAATCGTCGTGGCTAGTGAATAGAAGAGCATACTCATACTAGATTAAAGAGAAGAAGCTGGGTCAAAATCGAAGGTATTTATTTTCAATGTTTTACTCTCGCTTGCATATGGGACCACACTCAACTAATTCTTGTTGCTGGGAGAGCTAGGATTCATATGAACGGAAATCCATATGAATCCAGATCTCTACTGCGTTTCATAAAGTATTTTATCTACATTACGCAGCTCAAAGATTGGATTTTTGTTGTGGTCTAGCTCCATCATGCGTCTCGAGTGCACATTGAAAATTCATTGATAATTACAGGTATAATTTTTATTCACTTCATACACTATTTTCTTTTAGTGTTCCAGCCTCTTCTTTAACTATAATTAGAAGAAGATTTATTTTTCCAAGATGTACTAAATTAGAATTCAAAGTTTATCTAAAATTATGTAGAAACACTTTTTTCCTCGAAACGCTAAACTTAATACCAATACAAAACAAATGTATGTAGTTGGGAGCGGGTTGATTGTGGTTATGTAGTATTTAGAATTATAGTAAAGCACTAGAAATCCTGCTGACAATTGCAACACAAGTAAAAGGTGGGAGTAGGCGAGACTCTTGAGGTATCAAGGGCACAGCGAAAATCCATTTTTCGAGCTATTAAGCGAGAAAAATTAGTTGAGCGTTCGCGGTAGCTGACTGAATTCGAGAAGGCTTTTTGCTTTCTCGAACTCTAGTCATCCTCGCGGGGGAAGCACTACGAAATCATAGATTTCTGTGCTTCTCCCCTAAAAATGCGAGCCGTTCCTCCCACCCAATACGCAGTATTGCAAATTTAATTAGAAACACTAACATTAACTCCCAATACAAAACAAAAGTGTATGGTTGGGAGCGAGTTGTTACAGTTGCAAATTAGTACGTGATTAGCTATTCTCTATACTTTTACGCAATACAAGTTAAAGGGGGATGGCGCGACTCCTGCAGGAATAGCATGCGTCTTGAGACTACAGGCTCAAGCCATGCCTGCGGAAAGCGTCGCCACCCCCAATACGCAGTATTGCAAATTAGTAGTAAACATTAAATTCTCTCAAATACAAATTAGTCACCATACCCTCTAATCCACCGAATCCAAATTAGTCACAACACACTAAAATCCCACGATACATTTTAATAAACCCACCTCCTATGATACAGTGAGTGAGAAGACAAACAAACCAACCCGGAGGCCCAGCCCTATGCACAAAAAATGGTTACTACTCATCACAACCCTCATCCTACTCACAGGATGCAACTACCAAAACCCAGAAGACCGCACCGGCTTCTTCTACAACACCTTCGTCAGTCCCCTAGACCATCTACTACACAGCCTAGGCCACCTATACAACGGTAACTACGGCTTCGCGATCATCACCATCGTACTCATCGTCAGAATCATCCTACTCCCATTCATGGTCATGCAAACCAAAAATTTACACATGATGCGCGAAAAAACCAACATCATCAAACCTAAGATCGACAACATCAAATCCCGCATCAAAAACGCCGAAGATCAAGAAGAGAAGAACAACGCCCACCAAGAACTCGTCACAACCTATAAACAGTTTGGTATCAGCCCGTGGAAGAGTATGCTCGGTTGCTTACCGATACTCATTCAAATTCCATTGCTGTTCGCTTTAATCGCAGTGTTGAAGTATCCAACGGCAGGCGGCATCAATGCGCATCCACATTTCTTATGGTTCAACTTAACGGAACCTGAAATCTTCATCACGATTATTGCAGCAGTGATCTATTTCATCCAGCCAATCGCTAACCTCATCCATTATCCGAAAGGTCAGCGCACGCCCTACTACATCATGATGATCGCATCACCAATCTTTATCAGTTTCGTGGCGTTACATTCCGCGTCAGCCCTCGGACTTTACTGGACGTTTAGTGGTTTATTCTTGATTATTCAAGTTCACTTTGCTCATCAGTATTATGGTAAAAAGGCTCGTCGAGAAGCACGCGAACTCGCTCAACGTACAGGTCATCTTAACGAAGAGGAACAACATGAGTAAATGCCTTTCTTGCTCTAAAATGATTTCGGCTCATTTTAGAGCTTTTTATTACTAAAAAGCCAACCCGACAGGAATTTTACTTCCCTCGCGTTGGCTTAAATACATCTCTATTTCGTTTTAATTGCACGTCTGACTAATTCAATGGTCTTCGCCCAAACGATGTGGCCAAAGAATTCAGAAACAAGTTCTTGTGGTGGTAAGTCTTTACGTTTCGGCGTAATTTTTAATAACGGTAATAATACATCGTGGAATGCTACGTGAACTGCAATACCAAACACACTACCATAACCTTTCGTTACTGTAGTGCAACGTTCGGCCATTAATGCGTACACTAACGCGTTGGCCATGGAGAATCCGAAATGCACACCCATCACGGCCACTGGAATAGGATTACGATTATAAACCACACGGTAATCTAACACTTTATCCCCTACATTGACCTTTTTTAAAAATGTTAAAGGTGGGGGTTCTTCTTCTCGTTCTGGCGTGCGTGGTGGGAATAGGCTCTCCCATCCAATCTTCACTGCACCGGCCAACAAGCCACCTGCAATGCCAGTGAGTGCGACACGTTTCATTGATATATTTGCCATTTGAAACACCTCTATCTTCTCAGGATTCATTATATTATCTACCCGTATTATACCTTACTCTATGCATTTCAAATGACTTATATTTCTAGAACCATTTTAAACGCTCGGGTGAACCCTGTGTTGAAGGTCTTAACGTCTCAATCAGAATGAGAATTAAACAAATGACTATAATCAACGCAAAGAAGATGGCTAATCCGTCATGTCTACTTAAATCGAAAGCAATCGCCCCTACAATCGTTACGATACTCAAGATGAATGCCAAGCGTGGTTGGCGTCCTGCATCATGAAAGCGACGCATTGTAAGTGTGATTGTTGGAATAATTGTTGCTAACATGAATAGTCCAATCAATCCAAAGAGTAGCGCGCTGAGTAGGATCGAGCCTGCCAGAAAGCTAACAAGTCCCAATACTGCTACCACGAATATCGCGATAACGTGTAGAATAATCGGCGTCCAGAAATGTTGGCGCGATGTCTTATCTTTGTAATTGATATAGTTTTGCCAGAATGCTTTATATCCTTCAATCATCTCTTATTCACCTCTATCATGACGTCATATACTTGAACGTTGTGTTTCACTATATCATACACAGTCTTGTACGTATAATCTTCGCACATTTTACCTAAGTCTATGATCCCTCATCAGTGGTTAAACTGATTCTTCGGTACTAAGGCCCAGATTAAAACGAACGCGAGCAACGCACAAATGACGTTGAAACCGAGGCCATACGTCATCCCTTGTTGGATGTTGAATTTATCGCCCATCACTGAGAACAACGTACCTGAAATGGCTAAGCCGAATGAGTTCCCTAATGATGACGCCATTTTATACACACCAGAAGCCACACCAACTTTATCATCTGGCGCTGTGGAAACGGCTGTGTCTGTAGATGGTGTCGCGTACATACCTAAACCTGTACCGTAAATGAGATAGCCGATGATACTCACAACTACGTACCATGTGGGTGGTAAGAAGACGAGCATCAATAAGACGATGCCGACACCGTTGAGTAGCGCGCCAATCATCATTGGACGTTTCGCCCCCATCGACTGCAGCACTTTCTCACCGATAGGAATCATAATGAGAACTGAAATCAAATAAGTTAAAGTAATATAGCCTGCTTGTGATGAGTTGAAGTCCAATCCGGATTGGAAATATGTATTGGCCACGAGTGTGGTACCAAATACCGCGTTGAGTAAAAAGTTGGAAATCGTCGCTCCGCTATAACCTTTATGTTTGAATAAACTAAAGTCGATCAACGGATTATTATATTTCTGTTCCCAAATAATAAAAGCAATGAATGACACGATAAAGACGATAATCATACTGATAATGAGCAGAGACATCAATCCGTAATCTGACGCTTGTGTAATAATCATGTTGATACTTAACATTGCAATGACTAATAGAACCAAGCCAACAAAGTCAAACTTGCTCTCTGCCGCTTTCTCAGATTTCGGGGCTTTCGTCTCAGGTGCATGTTTGATAAGAAACATACTGAGTAATGCGACGATGATAGAAATGATAAAAATAGAACGCCAACCTACATATGTTGCCATGAAGCCACCGAAGACGGAACAAATTCCTGAACCGCCCCATGAGCCAATTGACCAGTATGTGAGTGCACGTTGACGCGCTTTGCCTATGTAATACGTATTAATAATTGCTAGTGTAGCAGGCATAATACATGCGCCGGATATACCTTGAATTGCACGTCCAATAATTAATAGCGGTGCAAATCCAGGAATAATAATCAGTCCTGAACCAATTACGCTCAAGATCAAACCGATATATGTTAACTTCATACGACCATAGCGATCGGCAAGTCCACCTGCACCTACGACAAGTAAGCCACACAGTAATGCGGTTAAACTCACTGCTGCATTAATCGTTCCTAGTTTCGTGTTAAATGATTGTTGTAATGTTGGAACTATATTCACGAGTGAATTGGCAAAGAGCCAGAATGTAATCACTCCGAGAAATATTCCTAATAGCAATCGATTGTCTCCCTTAAAGGTTCGTTCAGAATCCATTGCAAGTTCGCCTCCTATAAAGTTTCCAAAATAAATAAAAATGTTTCGAAACTGCTAGTGCTACTATGTAACTTAACGGTCATCACGCACTTCTGCGCGATATATTTATTCGTTCAACCTGTAGCTCTAACAATCTCAAAACGCTCATGTTCACCAAATGTATGATGACGTTATATCTTTTCATTTTTCGTCATTCATAATATGTTGCTCGGAATTATTTTGGTAATCTTGATGTTTTGCTAATTTCTAAAATAACACTTAAATATAAAAAAGGCTAATATTTTTAACATCTCACACAAGAACAAATTCTAATTTTAATCTAAAAATTACATCAATAGTGAAATAATTTAATAGCGTTTTGTTATATATCTCTGATATGTAGTATAATAAAAGGTAATCACAACATGGCAGGTGGCACGATGTTTAACTTATTTATGCTCTTGCTTGAGCGCATGGGCTTGATTATTCTTCTCGCCTATATCTTAATGAACATCAATTATTGTAAAAATATCATGAACCAACGAGAACAACTTCATGCTAAGGTGAAACTCATCTTTATCTTCAGTTGTTTCTCTATCTTGTCTAACTTCACAGGAATACAAATTCGAGGAAATGAAATCATCAGCGGAACGTTATATCAACATTTGCCGCATGACGCGTCGATGGCCAATACGCGTGTGTTAACAATTGGGGTGTCAGGTTTAGTTGGTGGACCTTATGTCGCGTTAATGGTCGGCGTTATCTCAGGTCTCGTACGTGTTTATATCGGTGGTGCAGATGCCTATACGTATTTTATTTCATCTATCTTTATCGCACTGTTATCTGGGTATTTCGGACGTAAAGCGATGCGTTCCAATCAATATCCAACTGCTTTGAAAGGCGCTATGGTTGGTGTAGTCAGCGAGGTTATTCAAATGCTGTGTATCCTCGTCTTCTCTCATCATCCTCAATTATCATGGAATCTGTTTAGCTTTATCTCTATACCGATGATTATGATTAACTCTATAGGTACGGCTATCTTCTTGTCCATCATACTCTCAACAATTCGCCAAGAGGAAGAGACACGCGCGATTCAAACACATGACGTGTTACAGCTTGCAAACGCTACGCTACCCTACTTCCGCTCTGGGTTAAATGAGCGTTCTGCCAAACGTGCAGCTGAAATCATACTGAATTTGATGCAAGTTTCGGCAGTAGCCATCACCAACCGACGCGATATTCTGACACATGTCGGGGCAGGATGCGATCACCATGTTGCTCAGAAAGCGATTATTACTAATTTGTCTAAAGAGGCCATTCGTACTGGGACGTTAAAGGAAGCCTATTCACGTGAAGATATCGGTTGTAACAATCCGAACTGTCCTTTAGAAGCAGCGATTGTCGTCCCACTCTATTTACGTGAAGAAGTAGTAGGCACGCTCAAACTGTATTTTACCGATCGTACCGTGATTACGACTTCTGATAAACAAATGGCATCAGGCTTAGCTGAAATCTTTTCTAGCCAAATCGAACTGGGTCAAGCTGAAATGCAAAGCGCATTGTTAAGAGATGCGGAAATTAAATCGTTACAAGCGCAAGTGAATCCTCACTTCTTCTTTAACGCCATTAATACGATTTCTGCGATGATAAGAATCAACAGTGAGAAAGCACGAGATTTGTTGTTACAGCTTAGTCAATTCTTCCGCTCTAACTTACAGGGCGCTCGAGACAATATCATTACGTTAGAACAGGAACTTCAGCAAGTGGAAGCATATATTTCACTTGAGCAAGCACGTTATCCTGACCGTTTCAACATTCAATTCAAGATCGCACCTGAGACGAAACACGCAAACGTTCCACCTTTCGTGCTTCAAATTCTAGTGGAGAATGCGATTAAACATGCTTTTACCCATCGTAAAAAGGATAACCGTGTGCTTGTAGAAACATCGACGAAAGCGCAACATATGCGTTTAAGTGTGACGGATAACGGTCACGGTATTCCAGAAGAGAAATTACCGCAGTTAGGTAAAAGTAGTGTGAGTTCCGACTCGGGTACCGGCAGCGCACTCGAGAATTTAAACCGCAGACTCACTGGACTCTTTGGCAATCAAGCACAGCTCCATTTCGACTCTAATAAGAAAGGAACTCGTATCTATTGCGATATTCCATACCAACATCACAAGGAGGCGCTCACTCATGAAAGCCATCATCGTTGACGATGAACCTTTAGCACGCAATGAATTGCGCTATCTATTAACAGAAATCCAACCTTTCGAACAAATATCTGAAGCTGAAACGATTCAAGAAACACTTGAACTACTTCTGTTCGATACGTATGATGTCGTCTTTCTCGACATCAATTTGATGGATGAGAGCGGTTTAGACATGGCATCAAAGATCAATCAGATGGCAAATCATCCACATATCATCTTTGCGACAGCGCACGATAACTTTGCGGTCAAAGCCTTTGAGTTGAACGCGACAGACTATATTCTCAAGCCTTTTGAGAAATCACGTATTGAACAGGCTTTAGCGAAGATTACGCCAAGTATTCCACCAGACACGACGCATAAACAAGCTGCGTCAACCAATTACGAAGTTGAAAGCGACGCTAAAGACGCTTCACCGTACGACTTTGATAAACTTCCTGTAGAAATGGATGATCGTATCCATTTACTGAATACGACAGATATTATCGCAATTTCTGTTAATAACGGAGTTACTACAATCAACACAACGACGGGTGATTTTGAAACGACTCAACCTTTAAGTCATTATGAACAGCGGCTGAACGACAAGCGTTTTATCCGTATTCATCGTGCGACGATTATTAATCGAAACTATATTCAAACTATCGATCATTGGTTTAATTACACGTACCAATTGACGATGATGCGCGACTTGAAATTCCAAGTTAGCCGCTCCTATATGAAGCGATTCAAACAGCAATTCGCACTGGACTGACAGTCACAAGGCGTTTAATGCAACTCGGCTCATAGTTATTGCATTTCAGTCTGAAAAACCCTTGAAAACGCACTTTGTCTTTTATAATAGAAGTGAAATAGTAAAGGGAGGATGTTATGGATGGCAACTGCAAAATCTCATAATAACACAGCACAAACATCACGAAATAAGGAAAGTAAGACTTACACTTTCTTGCACCAAGTTACTGTCCTAGGAATCATCTTGCTTATCTCTAAAGTGATCGAAGGCATTTCCCCAGTGCCGATGCCAGGCTCAGTTGTTGGTTTGGTGTTACTCTTTATCGCTTTATGTACTGGCATAGTGAAATTAGGACAAGTTGAAACTGTAGGTACGGCACTCACGAATAACATCGGATTATTCTTCGTTCCAGCCGGTATCTCTGTAATTAACTCACTCGGTGTAATTAGTTCGAAACCGATTTTAATCATTTTATTGATTATCATTTCAACATTATTACTCTTATTATGTACAGGTTTCACTTCTCAACTCTTGATGAAGTTCTCAAGAAAGTCAGATGATACGTTGGAAGCAGCTAAGAGTGAGGAGGATGACAAATAATGGCACACATTCTAGATTTAATCGTACATACACCGTACTTTGGTATCTTGTTATCAGTCGTACCGTTCACGATTGCCGCATATTTCTTTAAGAAAACGAATGGTTTCTTCCTATTAGCACCATTATTCGTCGGCATGGTTGTCGGTATTGCTTTCTTGAAAATTACAGGTATTAGTTATGAAAACTATAAAATTGGTGGGGACATCGTTAACTTCTTCTTAGAACCTGCAACGATGTGTTTCGCAATCCCACTGTATAAAAAACGTGACGTCTTGAAAAAATATTGGTTCCAAATCTTTGGTAGTTTGGTTGTGGGTACAACGGTCGCATTAGTACTGATCATCTTGATTGGTAAGATTGCGTTGTTCTCTGATCAGATCATCAACTCTATGTTACCGCAAGCGGCTACTACTGCGGTGGCGTTACCGGTGTCTGATGGCATCCATGGTATTAAGGAATTGACTTCTCTAGCGTGTATCTTGAATGGGGTTATCATCTATGCGTTGGGTACGAAGATGATTCGTTTCTTCAGAATTACGAACCCGATTGCGAGAGGTTTGGCTATGGGTACGAGTGGTCACTCTTTAGGTGTGGCGGCTGCGCAGGACTTTGGTCAGACTGAGGAGTCTATGGCGAGTATCGCGCTTGTGCTTGTGGGTGTTGTAGTTGTTGTTGTGGCGCCGATCTTGTCTCAGTTCTTGGTTTGATAGTACTGTTTTGTTTTAGGTTAAAATGTTTGGCTCTGGGATGTTGTGCATCCTGGGGCTTTTTTGTGTTCGATGGAATATGGGGTAGTGTACTAATTTGTATTCTTTGGAACTTAGTGTGTTGTACTAATTTGCGTTCTTTGGAATGTAGTGTTTGGCACTAATTTGCATATGGGAGGATTTAATATTTACTACTAATTTGCAATACTGCGTATTGTGAAAAGCGATTCGCTTTCCCAGGGGGTCGCGCTCAACTAAGTAATAACGCTTGTTGCGCGTTATTACTGGATTTTCACTGCGCCCTCTATCCCTCGGGAGTCTCATCGTTTTCACCTTTACTTGTGTTGCAATTATTCCTGGTAAGTTATTGCTTTTCAAAAAACTTAGTACTACTTCACCCACAACCAACACACTACTTTTTGTTATTTTTTATTTAAGTGTTTCGTGAAATATAATACTTCTACTAATTGAATGTTTCCACGTAATTTAAAAAAGCGAAGTGCCTTCTCGAATTCGGTCAACTCACGAGAACGTCCCACTAAGTAATAACGCTTTGTTGCGCGTTATTACTGGATTTTCGCTACGCCCTCTATCCCTCGGGAGTCTCATCGTTTTCACCTTTACTTGTGTTGCAATTATTCCTGGTAAGTTATTACTGTTTTAAAATTTAACTATTACACAAACCACAACCAACACACTTTCTATTGGTTAATGGTTTTAATATCGTGTTTCGTGAAATATAATACTTCTACTAATTGAATGTTTCTGAAGCGCAAAATCTTCACGAATTCGGTCAGCTACCGCGAAGGTTTGGCTCAAATAATAATGCACCCTCAAAGTCAGTGTTAGGTCTAACTTTGAGGGTGCATTGTTTTGTTAGTTAATGCCTTGTGGTTTATTGTGTTTGGTGTTTTGTGTTGGATCTAAGCGTTTTTCAAGTAAGCGAAGGACAACGTCGATGATGACTGCGATGAGTGCGATAGGTATGGCACCTGCGAGGATGAATGTGGTGCCGTCTGTTGCGTTGGTACCGCGGATGACGATGTCACCTAGTGTTGGGGCTCCGATGAATGAGCCAACTGCAACGACACCGATGGCTACGACGAGTGCGATACGGATGCCGCCGAGTATGACGGATAATGATAGTGGTAGTTCGATCATGCGCAGAACTTGGTTGCTCGTCATGCCCATACCTTTACCGGCGTCTTTAATGTTGTCGTCTACGCCTTGAATGCCTGTGTACGTATTTTTAATAATAGGTAAAAGTGCGTAGAGGAAAACTGTAAAAACGACTGTATTGGGGCCGAGACCCATCACTAACATCAGAATGGCAAGCATCGCGATGACTGGAACTGTTTGTATGATGTTAGCAATCGTGATGACGATCCATGACAGTTTGGAGAATCTCGCGATAAAGATACCGATTGGAATACCTATGATAGATGCAAAGAGTACGCCATACACGGACATGAGTAAGTGTTTCAAGAATAAGTCCATTAAGTAGCCAAAGTTGGTTGAGTAGTACTCACCGAGTTGTTGTAAGAGATTGCCAGACATTAGTGTTGCCCTCCTTTCTCATCATCGAAATAGTTGTGTTTCTTCAAGAATTCTTCTGCAACGACTGCGGGTTCTTTCCCTTTACCGTCTGCTTCGTAGTTCAGTTGTTGCATTTGTTTGGTTGAAATTTTCCCTTCTAATTTCTTCATCGATTTCTTGATTTCAGGGTGTTTTTTCAAGAGTTTGTTTGTCGCAAATGGACTCGCATCATATGGTGGGAAGAAACGGCGGTCATCTTTCAAGATCTTTAGATCATATGCGGCGATACGGCCATCTGTAGAGTACCCTACTGCTGCATCAAGCTTTTTATTATGTAAGGCATCGTAAACGAGACCGATTTGCATAGGTCGAACGGTGTTAAAGCTAAAGCCGTAATCTTGTGTGAAGCCTTTGTAACCGTCACCTGCACGTTCCATCCATGAGCTGTCGACACCGAGTCGTAGATTTTGATGTTTTTTCAAATCTGAAACCGTTTCGAGATGGTATTTACGTGCGGTTTCTTTCGTGACCATAAATGCATACGTATTTGCGAAACCGTATGAGTTAAAGAAATGTGAATCGAAGCGTTTTTGGAAGCCTTCTTGTGTCGCTTTCAACGCTTTATCTGGATCTTTGATTGGATCTTCGTTTAATGCGCCAGTCAAGTCTGTACCTGTATAACGTGCACCTGACATATTGGCGTCACCTGTTGTTATCGCTTTGTGTTGAATTGTACTAGATCCTAAGTTATTTACGAGTGAAGGTTTCAACTTACCTTTCGTATCATGTTCAATCATGACGCGCACCATGTGTGCCATGATTTGTGATTCTGTGTTTGTTACCGCTGTGATCTTAACTTCGTCATCTGAGCTACTGCCACCTAAGCCGGGTAGACTACATCCAGATAACACAGTGAGACACAACAGCGGAATTATGAGTATTGCTTTAAACTTTCTCATCATGTTCTCCTCCTTGTTATCTAGATACTTTAAGGCCTTTTGGCACAGCCCATTTTTCAATTCTCGAAAGTACAAAGTCGACGATAAGTGCGAGTATCGTGACTGCGATAGCTGCAGCGATAATCATGTTCGCATTGTAGAGGTTGAGACCGTTGAACACGAAGTCACCTAGACCTCCTGCGCCGACGTAACTTGCGAGTGTTGCCCAACTGATGACGTATACGGCAGAGAGGCGTACCCCACTTAAGATGAGGGGTAATGCTAGAGGTAATTCGACATCTTTCATCATTTGTAGACGCGTCATACCCATACTTTTAGCCGCGTCCTTTAAATTACTATCGATTTGCTGCACGCCGAGTACGGTGTTGTTTAAAATAGGTAACAATACGTAGATAAATAAGGCGATGATGGCAGCCATTTTACCTACACCGAAAATCGGAATCATAATAGCTAGCACGGCAAGGGTCGGAATCGTTTGAAGCACACCGGCAATCGTTAACACGACGTTGGATGTCCGCTTCATGCGTGAAAGCATAATCCCGATCGGCACTGCCACGATGATCGCAATCAATAAGGCAATCACTGAGATTTCTAAGTGCTCTAAAGCTTTCTTAAACAACTCTTGACCATTGTTGCGTAGGAAGTCCATCATGAGCGATCAGCTCCTACTTCGCTCGGCTCTACAATTGCCTCTTCAGAAGCATTGGCCTCACTTTCACCCCAAATACTGTCGTAAACAATGTCTACGAGGTTCGCACGTGTCACGAGACCGAGCAATGTCTTGTCATCTTTCGCAACGACAGGCACGTTGCGCACATTACGTTTCAGGATTGTACGCACACTGTCTTGCAGTTTACTGTCTACACGCACGCGATAAATGTCACGTTGCATCGTATCGATGAGTTCGCGATTCGCACGTAAACCTTGGTTGATGTCTTCGATATCTAAGTAGCCGAGTAAACGATTGTCGTCGCCAACTACAAAGATTGTGTCGACACGACGCTCACGCATAATTTCAACAGCATCGTTGAGTGAGCGATCGGCATGAACAGTCACCGGTGTAATCATCGCATCTTCAACTGTACGCATATTCGGACGGTCTTGAATGAGACGGTTCTGTCCGATAAAGTCACGCACGAAGTCATTCGCTGGATGGCGCAAAATATTGTCAGGTGTATCGAATTGAACCACTTTACCGTGTGACATAATACAAATCTTGTCTGCAAGTTTAATCGCTTCGTCCATGTCGTGGGTAACGAAGATAAAGGTCTTACCTAATTTCTGTTGAAGTTCTTTCACTAAGTCTTGTAACGTATCTCGTGTGATAGGGTCTAACGCACCAAACGGTTCATCCATCAAGATGACATCTTGTTCAGCAGCGAGTGCACGCACTACCCCAATACGTTGTTGTTGCCCACCAGACAATTCGGATGGATAGCGATCTAAATATTCTTCTGGTAAGTCGACGAGTTTGATTAATTCTTTCGCTTTCTCTTCTTTCTTTTCTTTGGACCATTTTAACAGCTTAGGAACTAAGACGATGTTCTCCTTAATCGTCATGTGTGGCATCAGCCCGATTTGTTGAATCACGTAACCGATACTGCGGCGTAACTCGACGGGGTCCATCTTACGAATATCTTTGCCGTCCATCGTAATTTGCCCATCTGTCGCCTCTATCATGCGATTAATCATTCGCAGTGCGGTCGTCTTACCGCTCCCACTTGTACCGATAAAAGCCACAAATTCCCCTGACTGAATATCAATCGACATGTTGTCGACGGCTTTCTTATTGCCTGAATAAATCTTTGATAAATTCTTAATACTGAGCATGTATCTCGTTCCTTTCTATCGTAATTTCATGTCAGCCTATCCTTGATGAGGTAAAAGAGACGCATAGTTAACACGTTACTGTATATCTCTCAAACATGCGCGCATCTTCACATTGAAGATTCAATGTTCATAAATTTAGCCCAGACGCTGATGTTATCTCTTCAGTATCAACAAAAACAAAGGACCATTTGTGGAGTTATACAAATCCTAGAATAAGTAAGAACACAAGCACAAAAGGCCCTAATGTAAGTAATAAGATACTGTTGTTTAATTATGTAAATTGATGAAATGTCATTATGATATGAGCATTATTCTAAGTGGTGACGGCTGAACTCTGAAGCAGAAACCACGTTATTAAATCTGCTTATGTTACGTATGCATCGTCTCATCTCAATAACATGCCACAACAAGTGTGCAGCTTGCTTATAGATGTTCTTAAACCTTGTATAGTAGTAATTATACCCTTTTATCTACACAAAGTCACATATCGCTCAGCTACATCGCCCATCGAAAGCGATAGCGTCACCGTTCTATTCGCTATATTTCTTATGCGTCATCGCGGCATCTTCAATATCTAGCTACACTATTTAGCTTAACATAGATAAGTTGTGCGTCCAGATATTAAGGGGAACAGGACAGACTAGAGTGCGAACCCTTATGTGCCTATCCAGTTCTCCTAGTGCTAGACTTCGCACTTCCTGTTTCACACGAACGTCTCAACTCTAATCATTCATCCCTTTACCATCGAGGATATGTTGATAATATTTCTCCACTCTTCTCTCTCGAGTTGTCGCCCGCTTCGCTTGTCCAATAAAGTACATATATTGACGCTGGCGACCTGGTGTGAGTTGATTAAAAGCATCTTGTAACGCTTCGTCTTTATCCAACGCAGCTTGTAATTCATCGGGCATTGTGTATTCTTCCGTCGTCTTCATCGGTACTTGTTCACCAGATTGTTCGACGCGAATGGCCTCATTTAAATACCACACAATTTCTTCAGCACGTTCTTCGATTTCTTCGGGGCTCGTAAAACGAAGTTGGCGTGCAGCTTGAACATTTTTCGTTTGTTGAATCAATGATTGATAAGAATCTTTCATAATCGCGCCTTTTTGAAACAACAGCGCGCAATAGTGTTTGAACTCTTGAATAATAACCACGTTGTGACCTTCATAGGTATAACACGGGTGTTTCCATTTATAATCTTCTTCAAGGTCAGTTTTCTGAACAATTTGGCGTAAACATTTGATTTCTTCTTGCCATTGATCGAGTTGTTGAATATAAGATTCGACGAGTGCTTCTGTATCTTTCTGCGTCATGTGCTTCACCTTCTTATTAAATATTTTTCTCTAGTATAGCATGCGCCGTCAGTGATTGATGTGCGGTAGACATCGCCACTCTACTTTTATCGTATTGAAACAAAGATAGGTTCATCGTTCATTTTTTCTCAACTAATCTGAATATTTTTGATATAATAGACAAATATCATTTTAAAGTGTAAGCGTTTACAGTTATTTTCCGCTTAGCACTTAAAGGGGATGTTACATATGCATGATGGAAATGTATTGCTAACGGTCGTAGGCGTGTTAATTATCGTCTCTATCGTTGGCTTATTAATCATGAAGAAGATTAGCCCGGTTGTGGGCATGACACTCATACCGTGTGTGGGTGCATTGATACTCGGTCACAGTGTTCATGATTTAGTGAAGTACTTTAACAGTGGTTTAGAGTCAGTGATGAACGTCGTTATTATGTTCATCTTTGCCATTATCTTCTTTGGCATAATGTCTGATAGCGGATTGTTCAAACCGATTGTTAAGCGTCTTATCTTGATGACACGTGGGAATGTCATCATCGTATGTATCGTGACTGCGATCATCGGTACGTTTATTCAACTTGATGGAGCTGGCGCGACAACCTTTTTACTCTCTATACCCGCACTACTTCCACTTTATCGCGCACTTAACATGAACCGTTACTTACTCATACTACTCCTCGCGTTAAGTGCGGCCGTGATGAACATGGTGCCTTGGGGTGGTCCTATGGCTCGTACAGCTACAGTGTTGCACGCTAAAGACGTCAACTCGTTATGGTACGGCATCATTCCAGTACAAATCGTCGGTGTGGTTCTCGTATTAATCTTCGCCGCTTTCTTAGGCTGGCGTGAGAATCGACGCATCAACAAACTGATTGCGCAAGGTGAGCTGAGCGATACACAACACATCGATATTCACAAACTCGTCCAGCGTTATGAACATGATCAGGATATTAAATTCCCAGTACGTGGACGTGCGAAGACACAGAATTGGGTAAAATGGTTCAATACCATCTTAACGATTCTCGTTATTGTAATCATGCTTGCGAATATTGCACCACCTGAGTTCGCCTTCCTCATCGGTACAGCGATTGCGCTCATCGTGAACTATAGTAGTGTCGATGAACAGATGGATCGCTTGAAAGCACATGCGCCTAATGCACTGATGATGGCAGCGGTTATTATTGCAGCAGGCATGTTCTTAGGTGTGCTCAATGAAACAGGCATGTTGAAGTCTATTGCGGTCAACTTCATTAAGATTATTCCAGATGCTGTCGGCCCATACTTACATGTTATCGTCGGTTTCTTCGGCGTACCTTTAGACTTATTGACGAGTACTGACGCTTATTACTTTGCGGTGCTCCCTATCGTTGAACAGACAGGTCAACAATTTGGTATTGCACCCGAATCCACAGCTTATGCGATGATTATCGGTAATATCATCGGTACTTTCGTAAGCCCATTCTCTCCTGCATTATGGCTTGCGATTGGTTTAGCTGAAGCGAACATGGGAACCTACATTAAATATGCTTTCTTCTGGATTTGGGGCTTTGCGATTGTAATGGTGATTATCGGTATCTTAATGGGAGTTATTGCAATTTAAACCCCTACTCTAGTTAAAAATCCCGCAGATGGTACTACTGCCATCTACGGGATTGTTTTGCGTTTGAGCTGATAATCTTTTTACCTTACTGTTGACGGTACTTTGCAACGTTGGTCAAACTAATCGCAAGGATGAGCACGAGCACACCAATACCCGCTGAGAAGTAAGTCGTCGCAAAAACATTTAATTTAGAAACAACAAGACCGCCGACCATACTACCAATACCGATACCTGCATTCAGGCTGGACATATTCCAACTCATCACTTGACTCGTATCGCCTTCGACTTGATCAATAATCCCACTTTGAACGGCAGGGTTCGTACTCCACTGCATAATATTCCAAACGAAGAGACCAATCATAAGAATGACCACGCTCGTTAAGATTTGATTGAGCACGAGCATCATAATGATGAATACTGACACAGAGATAATGAGCCAACGTTTAGAAGTAAGTTTGTCTGATAAGAAACCGCCCATAGAGGTACCTGCTACACCTGCAATACCGTTAATTAACAAGACAATCGATACGAATGACAACGTGTGCCCACTTTTTAACATCAGCGGGTTAATATAGATAAAGGTAATGGAGTTCGCCACGAGAATAAAGAATGTGATGCCTAAATACTTCACGACTTCAAGAGGTCTTACCACTTTAGAATGCGTTTGCGAAGACGAGCCATTCTCATCTGTTGACGTACGGTCGAGTTGAGGTAGGAAGATAAACATAAGTATACCTACGAGCACACTGACCGCCACGATAAAGAGGAAGGTAAAACGCCAACCGAATGCGCCACCAATCATCGTACCAATCGGCACACCAAGGACGTTTGCACCACTAAATCCAGAATATACGATGCCAATCATCTTGCCACGGTTATGAGGCGCGGTAAGCATCGCAGTTAACGCCAGAATCTTAACGATAATGAGTGCCGCAGCTGCTGAAGAAATGATACGACCTATAACGAGTATCGTAAAGTTCGGCGCTACAGCTATGATTACGTTACCGACGATAAAGAATACGAGCGTCCACAGTAATAGCGGTTTAGGGTGGAAACGATTCGTAAGTTTAACGAGTATCGGCCCTACCACTGCGAAAGTGATCGCATACAATGTCACGAGTTGGCCAATAATCGCTTCTGATATATGTAAATCTTGGCTCATTAAGTTCATAATCCCTGCAACCATCATCTCTACCATACCTACGATAAAGGTACTGAGGATAAAGGTTACGATACGCATCGTCGTCATCGTGTACGTCCTCCTTCTCTTAGATCTGAACACAATACTTCTATTATAAAGCATAAGTTCTGAGTTGTGCGTGTAGGTGCTTAATTTAAAATTAGACAGAACTCGAAGTTTCTAAAATTGTTTTTCAATGTTTTACTCTCGCTTGGTAGCAAGACAAACAATTACCATTTCTCCTCCAATAATAAAAGTCCTCCAAGTTTAGGATAAACCAATAAACTCTGGAGGACTCGAAATGTATCATCACTCGCATTTTCCTAAAATGAAGCCACCTACTTACATGTTGCGACCAACGAGCTGATCACGATGGTTGAAGAATTGACGGTAGCTCAAGTAAGTCGCAATCAACGCGGAAATGATTGTTGCTGTTGTATGAATAAATACTACGAGCAATTGGAATTTAATGGCTTGAAGCGGTGGTACGCCGCCAATAATTAAACCTGTCATCATACCTGGAATAGAGACTAAACCGTATGTCTTCACGGAATCAATTGTCGGTACAATCGCCGTCTTCACACTTTCACGAATCGTTGCTTTTGAAGCCAATTTCGGATTTGCACCTAAAGCAAGTTTGGATTCAATCTCATCCATTTGTTTCACAAATTCACGATCGAGGTTCTGATACGCTAAGTTAATCGCAATCAAACCGTTGTTACCCAGCATACCTGCAATCGGAATCACTTCGTTAGGCGTAAAATCGATGGCACCAGTGATAATGACGCCAGCGAGAGGAATTGCCACACCGATGAAGATGGAGACAAATGAAATCCAGAAGACGTGATGCATGACTTCAGATGCACGACTCAACGTGTTCCATGACGCATTGATAATGATGACGAGCACGAAGAGTAAGAGTAGCCATTTCTGATCGACATCAAAGATGAAATGTAAGATAAAGCCTAAGATGACGAGTTGGATGACTGCTCTAACTGTCGCGACAACTAAGTCTTTAATAATATGTAACTTCTCGACGTATGACACGATGATTGGAAACAATAATAAAAGTGCCGTAATCGCTAACGCTGTCGTACTCATGATAAATCCTCCTCATTCTCAATCTTGCCATCCACGAGACGAATCCGCTTCTTAAAGTGACGCATACTTTGGTCATTACTGTGCGTAATCCACATAATCGCTACGCCTTGATCAACTAATCCAAAGATGAGTTCTTCAATCTTCTCACTATTCTGCGTGTCTAATGCACTCGTCGCTTCATCGAGCAGCAATAGTTTCGGTATGTACATAAGCTGACGTGCAATCGTGACACGTTGGCGCTCCCCACCAGAAAGCGGTCTGACATCAGTATTTAAATTATAGTGTCCCAGACCGACTGCTTTGAGTAATTCTTTCGCACGTTTTTTATCGAAATCTTTACCACGCACTTCTGCTGGAAAGGCTAAGTTCTCGCCGATAGTATGGTTAAAAAGATCACTTTCTTGAAGCAGATAGCTAATCTCCATACGCAGATGTTCAGGCTGTATATCTTCATAATCTTGTCCTTCGTAATAAATGTTACCTGAAGTCGGACTAATGAGATTATCAATCAAACGAAGTAACGTACTTTTACCACTACCTGAAGGCCCTACGATAGCAATCGTATCTCCTTTGTTCACTTTTAAATTTAAGTTATCGATGATCGTTCGATTATTGACTTTATAGGTCACGTCTTTCAGTTCTAACATGCTGTTCACTCCTTTTGCTTTTAACTACAGTAGTATGCTTATTCCCTAAAATTATGTTTTAAATTATATTTATTTAGATTCTTTTTATTTTCAGATGAGATATAGAAACGACATAGTAGTGATTGCTTTCAAGCTATTCTTCTCTCCCCCCTTTTATTATACCTAAAGGGCTAATCAACAGCCTAAAAATCCCCCTAACCCAACCGTGGTCAGAGGGATAAAATTAAATATTAGACAATGATTTACGTGAGTAAGGTAAGTGCAAAGGCAAAGCCATTATTGAGTGCATGGAACGTAAAGCTCGCAGCAAGATTACGACCAGAACGCATGTAGACGGTCACCACACCTATAGCAATAATTAAATAATCGCCTATTTCAAATGGTGATTTCATATCTAGTACATGGAGCGCTGCGAATAGAATAATAGATACTACTGCAGCGAGTGGATAAGTGATCTTCTTACCCAACTCATGGATGATGAGATGACGAAAGATGAGTTCCTCAACTAACGGAATGAGAATGACACCTGCAAGAAGGCTTACTGGAATAAGCCAATTCACGTCGAACATCTTTAGCACTTCTTTATTATTTACAGTATCGTCAAATTGTAAGGATTGTGGCAAGAAATTTAATAACCAGTTATAAAGTGACGATATAGCTTCGACGATTACGAAAGTGATGATTATAAATAATAAGTGATTTTTCACTTGTTTAAAACGTTCAATCGTGATAGATACGATACTATGATTCACATGCATTAAGTAAAATATCAATAGCGTAACAAGCACGTTACCAAACATTGAAATAACTTTAAATGTTTCAGTGTCATATGGTGTTGTATTTCCACCCGATGCTAATGCCATTATGAAAGTTAAAATCGGTGTAAGAACAAACTGAACAATAATAAAGTACAGGGGCACAAGCCATAAATCGCGCCAAGCGAAATAACGACTGTGCCATCTTTCGGGATATCTTTTAGCATTGTGTTCCGAAGTCATCTTAATCTACCCTTTCTTTATTTTACTCATTTAAAAAATAGTCTAAGAAAAAATCGTAATTAAACTTGCAACGGCATTAAACATAAAGTGCAGCGTGATACTCACTGCCAAATTGCGGCCTGACTTCATGTAGACATATACAAGTCCTGCTGCCATAAAGATATATGAGCCAAATTCAAAAGGCGACGTCGCATCGGTCACATGAATACCTGTAAAAATCAGCACTGACAAGACCGCCGCAACAGGATAAGTAACCTTCTTTCCTAATTCGTGAATGATTAAATGACGAAACAACAGCTCCTCTACAAAAGGCGTGATCACCGCCACGTTAATAAACGTAATCGGTGTGAGCCAACCTACTTTAAACAGTTGATCCACTTGTTCTTCGTTCTTGGTCTCATCAAATTGTAGCGATTTCGGTAAGTAATCTGTTAAAGTGTCGTACCCTGCATTGAGCAACATGACTATGAAATATGTCACAACGAGGAGCCAGAAATACCGTGGTACCAGTTTAAACCGTTGCCACATGACTTTGGCTAACCCATGTCGAATATGTATGAGATAGAAGATAAACAAGACAAATAATAGCGTTAACGTATCGATAGTTAAGTTAAGTGCGTTAACAGTAAACGAATTCTCTTTTGATTGTAATATTGATGGATTAATGGCCAATATAGTCACTTGTATGAGTAGCACTACTATATACGGTAAAATATAATAGCTTGGAATTAACCAGAAATCACGTTTCATGAGATGTGAACTTTGCCATGGTGATGGTGATTTGGGTGGTTTAGGCCGTCGTTTGAATAGTTTCATAAACCGATTCCTTTCAGATAGGATATGTTTTATATTTATCATAAATAGAAACGTTTTGCCATTCTTCGTGGTAAATCATGCAGTTGATATAAGAAAGAGATCATTTTAGGTTACTCAAGTCATTTTCCATACAAAGTGAAAGGTCACGGAACCACAGAATCCTCATTTCTGAGATAGAAGTAGAGAAGTGCTACAATATTTGATAACAAGCATTTGGGAGGGATTGTAATGAAAGATACGAAACAATTATTACACACACTCACAGATATCAATGGTATTGCTGGACATGAAATGGCTGTTAAATCCACGATGAAAGATTATTTACAACCTGTGAGTGATCAACTCATTGAAGACAATCTAGGGGGTATCTTTGGTCTCAAACAAGCGGCTAAAGGGTCACGTTCACTCATGGTTTCTGGTCATTTAGATGAAATTGGCTTTATGGTTACTAAAATCGACGATGATGGTTTCCTCTACTTCACGCCGATCGGTGGCTGGTGGAACCAAGTCATGCTTTCTCAAAAAGTAACTGTAACGACGGATGAAGGTAAAGAAATACGCGGCATCATCGGTTCTAAACCACCGCACGTGTTGACACCAGAACAACGCAAGACACCTATGCAAATGAAGTCCATGTTTATTGACATTGGTGTGAGCAGTAAAGAAGAAGCGGAAGACCTCGGTATTGAACTCGGCAATATGGTCACACCTTATAGTGAATTCGAAGTTATGGGTAACGAGAACTATATGACAGCGAAAGCATTCGACAATCGTTACGGCTGTGCTTTAGCTATAGATGTACTAGATAACCTCAAAGATGAGAATATCGATATTAATCTTTATTCAGGAGCTAACGTTCAAGAAGAAGTCGGTCTACGTGGTGCGAAAGTCGCTGCGAATAAGATTCAACCGGACTTAGCGATTGCAGTAGACGTAGCCGTCGCTTATGACACACCAGGAATGACAGGTGAGGCAAATGATGCGAAATTAGGTGAAGGTCCTGTCGTAATTACGATGGATGCTTCAAATATCGCGCATGTTGGCCTTTTAAAACATATTAAAAATGTCGCAAAGCAACATGATATTCCAATTCAACTTGATACCACTGCAGGCGGCGGTACAGATGCAGGTAGCATTCATGTCGCTAACGAAGGGATTCCTACCGTTTCATTAGGTGTTGCTCTACGTTACATGCATTCTAACGTTTCTGTGCTTCATACTGAAGATTACCGTAATTCAGTGAAATTAGTCACTGAAATTGTGAAATCATTAAATGATGACACGGTAGACCAAATCAAATGGTAATCCAACCTGAAAACATCATTCATTGCCACACAAAGTGATCGATTTAAGAAAGGAGAGACGCTATCACGTAGCGCCTCTCCTTCTTTCTGTCCATTTTCAACATGGAAGCAGTCATACTATTATTTCGTTGTGCGTTTCCAACTGTCGTCACTTAACATTTCACCTGGCCATGTGTAAGCCATCACGCCACCATCGATGGTAATTGTTTCGCCTGTGATAAATGAACTATCATCTGAAGCGAGGAAGACAACAAGTTTCGCTACTTCATCCGGAGAACCTAAGCGACCCAGTGGTGTCACCCATTTTTGAGTCTCACGGAAACTACGACCTGATTCCTCTTCTTCAGTACCTGACAATTTATCTACGAGCGGTGTTTCAATCGTACCTGGCGCAATCGCGTTCGCACGGATATTATCACGACCATATTCAATTGCGGTAGAACGTGTGAAGTTAATCACGCCACCTTTCGCTGCATTGTAGCCTGAGCGATAGAGATCTGCAGCTTGACCTGAGAAAGATGCCGTATTGATGATCGAACCACCGTTATCCAACATGAGCGGGATTAAATATTTCGTCATCATAAACGTACCGCGTAAATCGACACCCATAATGCGGTCAAACACTTCAACAGGATATTCATGGATACGACCCGCACTATTATCTACGCCCGCATTATTGAACAAGGCGTCAATGTGACCATATTGAGATTTCAACGTTTCAGCGAACGTCTCCACTTCACTTTGTTCAGAAATGTCCACGATAAACGCGGAAGCTTGGTTGCCCGCTTCTTTAATCTCTTCTACCGTATCTTCCACACCTTTATCTACATCGACTGCAAGCACGTGCGCGCCTTCTTCAGCTAATGCTTTCGCTGATGCCGCTCCGATTCCTGTATGTGCCCCAGTCACTACGACAATTTTATCTTTCATTCTCATGACTTTCATTCTCCTTTATCTCTTTCTTGATACTAAAATGAACTTATTTTTAAAATTCCACTCCTCCTCACAACTTAAACGCCTTGAAAATAAGTTACATCATTTCTATTAGCACTGTGTAAGGCTTCGCGATGATTCTTACTATCAATTTTCGGAAAATTCTTTTATTTTAGTCTCTAACTTGTTATACTCACTCTAACCCAAAGGGGAGGGGTTATCATTATGACAGAACAAGCGAAAAAGAAGACAGGAATCTTTAACAAATTTCTTAACGGGGTCGAACGTGTAGGGAATCGCCTACCTGACCCAAGCATTCTATTCTTTCTTATTTGTGTCGCGCTTGCAGTGATTACATGGCTCGTTTCACTATTCAACGTTTCTGTGAAACACCCTGGCACAGGTAAAGTCGTCGAAGTTAAGAATATCTTAAGTATCGATGGCTTGCGTATGATTCTTAATGATGCCATCAAGAATTTCTCTGAATTTCCAGCGCTGGGTATCGTACTCGCGGTGATGTTAGGTGTCGGAGTCGCTGAGAAATCCGGTTATTTCGATAAATTACTCGTTCAAGTGGTACATAAAGCACCAAAGAAGCTGATCGTACCCTCTATTATCATTATCGGTATATTAGGTAATGCAGCAGGAGACGCGGCACCAATTATCTTGCCGCCACTTACAGCAATGGTCTTTATCAAATTAGGCTATCACCCTATTGCCGGACTTGCTATGGCATATGCGTCCTCATTAGGCGGCTTTGCGGCGAATCTCATGCTAGGAATGTCTGATGCGATGACGTATGCTTTTACCGAACCTGCTACACGCATCGTATCAGATCATACGAAGATTAACGTAGCGATGAACTGGTACTTTATCGCAGCAAGTGTGATTATTCTACTGCCTGCCGTTTATTGGGTAACGATGAAGTTCGTCATCCCACGTCTCGGTCGATTTGATACTTCTGACGCGCAAATCGAGGTTGATAGTTCCACACAAGATCTGACACCTCAAGAAAGTCGTGCACTCATGTGGGCTAATATCGGTATGGTCGTCGTCTTGATAGGTATTATCCTGTGTGCATTACCACATAACAGTTTCTTACGGAATGCGAAAACGGGAAGTCTTATTGATGATGCGCCTTTATTTAACGGCATCGCCTTGATTATCTTACTCCTATTCTTAGTTCCAGGATTAATCTATGGCTTTATGATGAATGAATTTAAAGATACGAAAGATCTCGGTCGTATGCTTGCAGATTCCATGTCATCCATGGGTTCCTTTATCGTCATCGTGTTCTTCGCAGCACAAGTTTTAGGATTTCTACAATGGAGCAATCTCGGCGTGGTCATCGCAGTTAAGGGCGCTGAAGCACTCAAAGGTCAGAATGGCGTCGTGCTCATCATCGGAGTCATCCTTTTAAGCGCGATTATTAACATGCTTATCGGTAGTGCATCTGCAAAGTGGGGATTGCTGGCGCCCATCTTTATTCCAATGCTGATGTTGCTCGGCTTCCATCCAGCTTTAACACAAATGTTGTATCGTATTGGGGATTCAATCAGTAACCCTATCACACCGATGATGCCGTACTTACCGCTTCTACTACAATATGCACAGAAATATGACGAGAACATGAAACTGGGTTCACTCTTATCCAGCTTAATGCCTTACACTGTCATCTTGAGTATCGTTTGGCCAATCTTTATCATCGTCTGGTACTTACTTGGCATTCCGCTTGGACCCGGTGGCGTATTACACATGTAGCACTTTATACTTATATTAAAATGACTGGCACGTTGCTGCAGTATCGTATTGCAGACGTGCCTTTTTTGTAGTCTCGTTGGTAGCTAGCGTAATATCCATCCAAATCCTCGCATCACCCATTGATGCAGCGGCGCCTGAGTGAGTCGATAAATCAACCACGGCAAACGCGGTCGAAAGTGTATCAGAGTTGTGAGTAACGTTCCCCTCGTTTGATTAATTTTAAAAATAAATTGAGGCTGCGAAGTTTGAGAAGGCAGTGCCCGTGCGAGCACACCGCCAACAATGGACAAGCGTACTTCAGTAGGTGTGACGACACTTTGAGCCATCTCAATAAGTGGCAGACGATGGCATAAGCGAATGTCGTATCGTGGATAGCGTGTGTCTACCGTCACAAGGCCAAGCGTTAGACGATGTAAATATCGCGCATAGCTGTGGACTGCCTCGTCCGCACTTTGAATCTTCACACGTTCGAGCTGTTGGAAGGAATAGACACGGTGCATAGACTCATGAGCACTGCGCTTAACGAACCTACGACTTAATGCGCGCTTGGTTGATGTAGCTAGCTTTAGTAACCGTTGCGTCGATGAGGAATGCGGCTGTACTACAGAAACATTAGAAACGATTGAAGCGATATAATCGAGCGCTAGTTCATGCATTGCACGGGTGTCACCTTGCAATAACCCATGAGGTAACGTAGATGATGTTTGAAGATACACCACATAGTCTTCACGTTTCAACCTTAATTGAAGTGCCTCGAAATCCAGCACGTTTACTTCGCTCGTATTGAGATGTTTAACCTCATACGTTGGCTTATCCAGTGACTCTTTTAACTGACGGATGAGCATTTGGCTTAGACGGCTATTCGCACCGATGACTATGACACGCATCTTGAACCCTCCCTTTACATAATATTGGCGACCTATTATAGTTATTATAATTATTGTAATACGTTGTTGAGGTGAAATGAATGAAAGACGTTGCACGTTTAAAGAAAAAGTATGAATTGGTACATGACATGGCGGATTACGAGCCGATATATTGGAAGAATCCACGGTTCCATCACACGCAAGATTGGCCTTTGACCTATTCCGATATCCAAGAGGCATCCGCACGCCTCCAACGTTTCGCACCTTACATACAAAGTGTCTTTCCAGAAACCGCTTCCCACTCAGGCATCATTGAATCGCCGCTCGTAGCTATCGACCACATGCGTGAACACTTAGCACAGCTCGATAATTTCGAATTTGAGGGTCGGTTATGGTTAAAATGCGATCACGCCCTCCCTATTTCTGGCTCAGTTAAAGCGCGGGGTGGCATATACGAAGTGTTAACGATTGCAGAGGAAATCGCTATGGAAGAAGGAGAACTCAGTAATTGCGACGATTATTCAGTACTTGCAACACCTCGCTACCAAGCACTGTTCGGTCGACATACCATTGCGGTTGGTTCAACTGGAAATTTAGGACTCAGCATTGGTATCATGAGCGCGAAATTGGGCTTCAACGTTCAAGTTCACATGTCGCAAGATGCCCGAGAATGGAAGAAAGCATTGCTGCGTGATTATGGCGTAGAAGTTATAGAATACAAGTCCGATTATCAATACGCTGTGGCAGAGGGCCGTGAAGCAGCGAAAGAAGACCCGAGATGTCACTTTATTGATGACGAAGATTCTAAACATCTCTTCTTAGGTTATGCCGTTGCTGCGTTAAGACTCCAAGATCAATTACAAACACATGGTATTACAGTCGATGCTGAACATCCGCTCTTCGTCTTTTTACCTTGTGGCGTGGGCGGCGCGCCTGGAGGTATCACATTTGGATTGCACCAAGTTCTCGGCGAACATGTTTATTGCGTCTTCGTTGAGCCCACGCATGCGCCATGTATGACTCTAGGACTACTCACACAATTCTACGATGAGATTAGTGTACGCGATATTGGTTTAGATGGGCGGACTGAAGCGGACGGACTGGCAGTAGGTCGTCCTTCCCGTCTCGTGAGCGAGATGATGGATACGTTATTATACGGCAGTTGCACTGTGAGTGATGCCCGTCTTTATACTTACCTTTATCTCCTTTCTTATACGGAAAATGTGCACGTGGAACCGTCAGCGACAGCAGGATTTGCCGGTATTAAAACTACGCTTAAACTCGCTGAAGAAGACGGCATTCCGACAGCACAAGCTAACCATATCGTTTGGTCAACAGGCGGCGCAATGGTACCTGAGGACGAAATGAGCGAGAATATCGCTTATGGTAAACATCTTTACGATTTAGCCGAATCTAACTGATACATCAATATAAATAAGACAGCTACCTTCTTCCACTTATCGAGGAGGTAGCTGTCTTTCTCATATCTTTTAAACTGGTCTGACCGTGATTTCATTGACATTGACGTGACTCGGTTGTTCGAGCGCATAAATGACCGCTTCAGCAATATTCTTCGCTTCAAGCTTCTTACGATCGCCAAAGTCACCACTGCCCATCGGTGTGTCCACCATACCAGGCGAAATACTCGTCACTCTAATACCCGTACGTGCGAGCTCTTTCTCCAGACCTTGCGTAATCGTATGGATAGCTGCTTTCGTCGCACTATACATCGTACTTTGTTTCGTCACCTCAAAGCCTGAGATAGAGGCAATATTGATAATATGACCTGACCCTTGCTTTTTAAAATGCGGTAAAGCAGCATTAATACCATACAACGTGCCTTTCACATTCACATCGATCATCGTCTCCCATGCCTCAACATCGCCATCAGTGATTGCTGGTGATAACATCTGACCTGCGCTGTTCACTAGTACATCAATATGGCCATAATGAGCTTTCGCTTGTTCCACAAGTTGTTCAACTTGTTGACGTTGCGTCACATCAGTAATCACCGTTTCAACTTGGGCGTTGTATGTTTCCTTTAAATCGTTTGCCGTTTCTTCTAAACGCGCTTCATTGCGGCCTGCCAGCACAAGTTGGACTTGACGTTCCGCAAGCGCCGTAGCAATACCTTTACCAATACCACTACTCGCGCCAGTCACAACCGCTACTTTATATTGAAGTTGGGTCATCTAATCTCCCTTTCTCTTACAATTCTTTCTTAAACACATAACTCACTTTATCATAGTTCATCTTATCAGTGTAAAATTGATGCGCACGTTCTTTCTCCAAATCAGAAGATAAAGCAATGCAGTCATAACCTTGTTCCTCAGCCCATGTTTCAATATAAGACAAGAGGCGCGCACCATAATCTTTAGAACGCCATGCTTCATCCACTACTAAATCCGTAATCCAAATATAGCGGCCATAGTACAATGTGGTCATGGGTTGGAACGCTAACACTGCGACGATTTCACTACCCTCGTACATCCCAAACATACGGTAGCCGTCATCTTTGATGGAATCAGTGACTAAATCCAAATATTGGTCTTTCGTTAAATGAGTACGTAATTGTTTGATCACTTCAAATGCATGTGTCACTTCTTCTTCATTAAATAACTCTGAAATATATCCCATAGTCATTCATTCCCCTTTATTTTTTAAAATGAATATGATTAAACCATACGTTTTATTAAAGTATATCACTTCAAAGATAATAAATTTAATATTTTCACTCGACTCATGAATTAAAATCTGTGGTAGAAAATATAGGAGACATTCCAATGCCCATCATTTTCAATGTAATGGCTCTCGTTAGCTTAGGGGGAGAAGTAAGCGAGTGTTCCAAAATTGAAAACACAAAATAACAACATAAATTTCTGTTCTACTCATTATTCTGGTAAAATAGATAGAAAGCACTTTTTCGGGATGAATTTTATAAAAAGGGTGAAAGAATCATGTTAAATTTTGAAGAACGTATTCAAGCATTACGTGAACAAAAAGCAAAGACAAGTTTCGACTTCAACTTCCAAGAATTATATAGTGATGAGGAATGGTTAGAGATGCGTCTCGCAGATAGAAAGTATGCGGAACGAGAATTTCGTCGTTTCGTAGGCAAGAGCAGTCATCTTAGAATACCTGCTGTGTCTGAAGATAGTATTCGCATGCGTATGTATAACTTAGTATATTCCTTTAATGAAATTAAACGTAACTTTAAAGCTTACGTCTAAAACGAAGCCTTTACCATAAGCAAAAGCCCTAGCCAACTGATAATGGCTAGGGCTTTTAGAGTGAGACCGTATCGCAGAAATAACTCGGGCAGAGAATACCGCTGGACGGCACCTAGTTTGTACTGTTAAGGTACAGACTTTCTGGATGGCCCCACTCTCATCTCATCATTTTAAAGGGCGTTTAACTAAATCATGAAACTTCTACTAGGGGCTAATAGAATTAGGGACTACATGAGCACAATGTCGGGACTTTTCATCGTGCCATGAATGGTTACAGTCGTGTTAACATGGCATAAGCAACTTCGAACATGATAGATATAGCACTTAGCGTCAACAAAGGAAATTCAAGTTAAACGACTGCGCCACTTACATTATGATCATACCGAGGGATTGAAGGTATGAATGTAAATATCATAACTGTGTACTTCTGAAAGAATTATTACTATGATAGCTGACTATAAAAAAGTGTCGTTTTAGTCTTTATACTCTATTATAATCTCACTTGCTATCTCACTAATTCTTTTTTGAGTCCAGTTATCCTTTACAGCCCATATATTACTATGATTAGTTGCAAATTTAAATAGATTTGTGATTCATTTCACAAAATAGTCATAAACCTCAATTTCTTTTTTAATATCTTCGCTTGTTATTGCTAATGACATCGATTTCTCTCTACGTGTTAGCCCGCTTCACCAGCAAGTCTTTTACACAAAGAGGCTGATAAATAGGATAAAAATAATTCCAGAAACGGAAATAATCGTTTCAAGCATAGACCACGTTAAAAATGTTTCTTTAACGGTTAAGCCGAAATATTCTTTAAACATCCAGAAACCTGCATCGTTAACGTGGGAAAGAATCACACTACCTGCTCCAATAGCTAGAACTACGAGCGCTACGTTAGTATCTGAGTGTTGAAGAAGTGGCAGCACGATACCTGTCGTGGAAATGGCTGCAACTGTAGCGGAACCGAGCGCAATTCGTAACACTGCAGCTACAATCCACGCAAATAAGATCGGTGACATCTGCGTTCCTTCGAACATTTTAGAAATTGTATCACCGACACCACCATCAATCAGAACCTGCTTAAAGGTACCGCCACCCCCGATGATTAAGAGCATCATACCAATCGGATAGATCGCTTCTGAAACAGAAGTCATAACCTCTGCAACTTTACGGCGTTGACGCATGCCCATAGACCAGAAAGCGAAGAGTACGGCGATGAGCATGGCTGTGCCAGCTGTTCCGACGAAGTAAATTACCTGTTCAACCAAATTCTTCGGATCACTGTGGCCAGTAATGAGCTCCGTAAGCGTTGCGATAAGCATGAGTATTACTGGAAGTAGTGCTGTTAGGATGCTGACACCAAAGCCTGGCATCTCCGCTTCAGTAAAAGTACGTTGGGCACCGAGCGCTGAAATGTCTCCCTCACGTTGATAAGCAGATGGCGTGAGTCGTTGAGCGATTCGGTTAAACAGTGGTCCTGCAATTAAAGTCACCGGAATGGCGATAATAATCCCAAAGAGCAAGACTTGACCGAGATGCGCGTGTAACTCTTTCGCAATTACGACTGGGCCTGGATGCGGAGGCAAGAAACCATGTGTAACCGACAGTGCTACCACCATAGGCAGTCCTAGTTTCAATTGTGAAACACCGGCACGTTTCGCAATCGTAAACACGAGCGGGATTAAGAGCACGAGTCCGACTTCAAAGAATAACGCAATACCTACGATAAACGCCGCAACCAGCATCGCCCATTGCACATGCTTACGACCAAATATCGCAATGAGCGTTTCTGCAATACGTGAAGCACCACCGCCATCGGACAATAACTTACCTAAGATGGCACCTAACCCGAAGATGAGTGCGATGTGTCCTAGTGTACCACCCATACCTTTTTCAACCGTATCCATAATCTTGTTTAATGGCATACCTAATAATAAAGCCGTAACTATCGACGTGACGATGAGTGCGATAAACGTATTGAGTTTAAATCCTATGATTAATCCTAACAAGATGACAATACCAATGACGACAGCTAAAAGCGGCCAAACTGTACTAAACATTCTGTTTCCTCCTCTATTTCGAACGCTGTTTTACTAGTCATATTACTCCCCAAGTGTGGTGTGCTTGCGTTGAAATGCAGCTATTTTATGATAATGCTCAGTTAAAGAACGACTTAGATCAATAAAGAGCGGTAACAATTCTTGATAAACTTGTACATTCTCTTCTTCAGGTTGATGTTCAAAAGTCGTACCCACCATGTGTTCTACTACAGAATAGTCTTCAATTTCTCCAAGTGCTTTAAGCCCGATCAAGCATGCGCCAAGGCAAGAGCTTTCGTAGCTTTCTGGTACTGATAATGGTGTATCAAATATATCAGCCATCATTTGGCGCCATAACTCACTTTTAGAAAAACCACCTGTCGCTTTCAGTTGCTGAGGCGTTTCACCCATCACTTCAATCAACGCAAGGTAGACGGTATAGAGATTAAACAATACACCTTCTAAGGCAGCCCGAATCATATGCTCTTTCTGATGCGCGAGCGTTAAACCGAAGAATGAACCTTTCACATCTGCGTTCCATAAAGGTGCACGTTCTCCTGCTAGATAGGGATGGAACAGTAAACCATTAGCGCCGGGTTTCACTCGACTCGCAATTTGTGTAATCACTTCATAACTATCAATGCCTAAGCGTTTCGCCGTTTCAACCTCACTTGCTAACAATTCGTCTCTCAACCAACGCAATACGACACCGCCATTATTCACAGGGCCACCTATCACATACTGATCTTCGTCTAAGACATAACAGAAGATACGTTCTTTCGGATCCGTGACAGGACGATCGACCACCGTACGAATCGCACCTGAAGTTCCAATGGTGACGGCAACTTCACCTGATTGATACGCATTCACACCAAGGTTAGATAATACACCATCGCTCGCACCGATAACAATCGGCGTGTCAGGATCAATATCCATTAGCGTCGCATAGCGATGTTTCATTCCTGTTAACACATAAGTAGTCGGAACAGCCTCTGGTAAGTGATTTGAGCTAAGACCAAGTAAATCTAACACGTCCTTATCCCACTTACGTTCCTGCAAATTGAACATTCCTGTCGCAGAAGCCAAGGACTCATCAATTACCCAAGTTTCAAATAACTGGTAAAGTATATACGATTTCAAATCGACAAACCGCGCTGTTTGATTAAATAAATCATTGTGCTCGTGTTTCAACCAATAAATCTTCGCTAACGGTGACATCGGATGGATGGGCGTACCTGTGCGGCGATAAATCTCATGCCCCTCATGTTCTTCTTTTAACTTTTGCGCATACGCACTCGCACGATTATCAGCCCAAGTGATACTTTCGGTAAGCGGTTGATTGTCTTTATCCATTGCTATGAGACTGTGCATTTGCGCACTAAATGAAATAAACTTTAACTGGTCATGTTCGACATCGTGTTCGCGCACCACGTGTTTAACCGTCATCAACACGGCATCGAATATCGTATCGGGATTCTCTTCTGAAGCATCCACTTCATTGTGCATTAAAGGGTACGTAATACTATGCTTCGCGACAAAGCGCCCCGCTTCATCGAACAACACTGCTTTCGTACTCGTCGTACCGATATCTACACCAATCATGTACTGCATCGTAGCCACTCCTTATCGTTTAAATATATTTGTTTATCTATCTTAGCTATTTATTGGTGGTTAAATTCGCTAAAGATTCACCTATATTATAATATTTAGCGCACAATGATGTATATGATGAGGCTATAGTGGGGTGAGTCAACTAAAGTTTTATAGAGGGACGTCTTAGTTCGATTAGTGTAAAAATAAGAAAGCCCTCGCTCACTTTTTTCAAAAATGGACGAGGACGCAATCATTCGCTTACAACTCAATTTGAAGTTGTTATATTGAAGCATCTAAAGAAATTACTTTTCCGTAGTTACCTCAGGACAGTATTGAACTTTATGACAATGCGAGCACTCTAATTTACGAGATTTCGGTGTATGCGGTGCTTTAATAAACTGCCACAAAGTAGGTTTAAAGATACGATAACAGCTTGGGCAGAAATAAGACACGTGCTTGTGCATAAATGTAGTAACTGTTACGCTACTATAGATTAAGTAAGGTACGATTAATAATACCGGGAAGAATTTCTTTAAAATCAAGCTTAAAGTTATTGCTCCAAGTTCTAGCACTGATACCGGCACTAACTTTTTCATCAATGCGTAATAAATATTTTTCGTTTTTTCACGTTGAATTGATGCATGATTTAAGTTTAAGACTTCCTCTAGACTGCTCCCTTTGTCATCTCCAGTGACATACTTTTTAATTTCTTTAAGACGAGAATAGATTTGTTGTTGT
Source organism: Staphylococcus pettenkoferi (assembly GCF_026659735.1). Lineage (GTDB taxonomy): Bacteria > Bacillota > Bacilli > Staphylococcales > Staphylococcaceae > Staphylococcus. The sequence goes on from NZ_JANSKK010000020.1 coordinate 44,329, forward strand.
TCTTGAATGTTATGCTTCAGCTCAAGCGTACGTTGTTCAAGAAGCACAGCTAAGTGATTTCTCGATTCTTCATCTTGGGAATTCAACAAGTGACTAATTTGTTTCAGCGTCAGCCCCCATTCTTTCAGTATTAAGATAGTCTCCATTCTAAATTTACTATCTTCATCAAAGCAGCGTGTCGTCTTGTGTGCTTCAGAAATAGGATGAATCAAGTTCTTTTTCACGTAATACTGAACCGTTCTCACTGTGACGCCACACGCTTTCGCAAGCTCTCCAGTCTTATATGTCATTTCTATCACCTTCCTTGAACTTACTATACAACGTGACGTCACGTCGTCTACAAGTTCTTTTCACTATAAAATGCGAAAAAAGACCAGGAATCTAAGGTTAGACTCCCGGTCGTCTTAATTACGATTCATTCTTCTTGTGTTCGATAATCTCTGTACCACGATTATCCGCAATATTTCGTGCACGTTTCATCGCATCCTCTTTCTTCTCGAAAGTATCTGATGCTTGTTCAGCACGATCTGTCTTCACTTTCCATTCATTATCTTCATAATAAACATGCACATCACGTTCGTTGTTCTCTGGATGCGCAGATTGATCTTTCTGATGTTGTGTAATATGCTTGTTCTTCAACTCTTTCAACTCATCTTGACTTGCATCCTTATACCAAGACTCTGCTTGTTCAGTCGCGATAGGAATTGCATCGCCCTCTTTATAGCCATCTTTCAACATCGCGTTACCAATATCGATGGCTTTCTTACGTTCAAGCTCGTCCATGTTCTTCCAACTTTGTGGATAGTCGTTCATTGTCCAAGGCATAGAATAACCTCCCTTTGTGCTATTGAATCACTATTCTATAACCTTTTACTATTTACAATAAACGCACTACTACAATCTATTAATTCTCTATAATTTATGTAATAAAAATGATTTAACACTTGTAATACCGGGAAAATAGTTAAGCATGTAAATATAACTCAGAGAGGAGGCCCTGCTCGTGAATCAGATGACCATCGGGTTAATCCCTTCACCCGACATGCCAAATAAGATTACTGACAAGATTAAAGATACACTAGCAGAGGATTTCAGCAAAGTCATCGATGATCAAATCGACTGGGACATCGAAACACACGTTGCTTCGATGGTAGGTACGGCAGAACATATGGATAAGACGATGGACATTATTTCAAATATGAAGAAACAGAAAGAATGGGACATCGCTATCTGTATTACCGACTTACCGAGTATTTCTGACAATAAAGTCGTCCTTTCAGACATTCACACTGAGAAGAAGACAGCACTGCTCTCCCTACCAGCACTAGGTATGTGGAATGTTAAAAACAAGTTACGTCACTTCCTAACGTATCTCGTTCACTACATTATGAAACCGGGTGAAGAAGCACAACTCATCAGCAAAAAGCACTTCAGATTCTCTAAAATTGATGAAGTTCAGCCCGATGAAGATAGCGATCAGAAAGAAACGCGACTCATCCTTAAATCAGTGGTATCAGGTTGGTCCCACTTGATTAGTGGTATGACGTTCGCCAACGAACCATGGACCGCCATCTTTGATTTCAAAAAGATTATTTCTGTGTCCTTTGCTACTGGCGCATACATCACTATCTTCTCAACACCATGGGACATGACGCTATACTACGATTATTGGCGATTTATCTTACTCATGATTCTATCCATCGTAGGCATGACAGTATGGCTCATTTACGCATATCAATTATGGGAAACGCCATCCCCTTCTACTCAACGGCTTTACCGTTATGTCTACAACTTAACAACCTTTATGACACTCGGATCGATTACAGTCTTTAACTTTATCGCCCTGTTTATCTTACTCACCCTGAGCACCATGCTCTTCGTACCACCATGGCTTTACACCTATATGACGTCACTGAAATCGTTACCGTCATTACTCGATTACTTTAACCTCATATGGTTTATGACTTGTATTTCAATCCTAGCAGGTGCTTTAGGTTCTACTGTGGAAAATGCTGAGAAGATCAAACGGGTCACTTACTCTTATCGTCAATACTACCGTTACGAACAACTCGAGAAAGAACGTGAAGAAGAAGAAACAGAAGGCGAAAGTTACAACGATCAAGAGAATTACGAAGGTAAGAAACAATCTCACAGTGAGGAGGGTTCATCTCAATGACACAAACAATCAAAGTAGGTCTCGTTGCCGCACCCGGTGTTTCTAAAAACATCGCAACACACATACAAGATGATTTGTCTAACGAACTCGCGCAACATGTCTCACAAGATGTTGAGTGGAAGATTGAAATCGTTGCAGACCCTCTCACTGGTTCAGCCGAGAACGTCACAGAAATCTTCCAGACAATTTCCGACTATCAGAAGACTAACGAGTGGCAATACACGATCGGTTTGACGGACTTACCCCTTTTTAAAAATAATAAAGTCATCGCTATCGACGTCAATAGAGACAACGGTGCCAGCCTCATCTCCGTCCCAGCATACGGTTGGCGTCCAGTGAAAAAACGTATTAAAAGCTCGATTATCGGCGTAGTTGAAGAAGTCAATAAATATCAACCCAACAAACACAACACCGAACAAAGTGCAGATGAAAATCGCGCCCAACAGCAGACCGAAGACAAAGACCAATCACAATCCAGCGAAGAACGTTTGACGCATCAATTCCCACTCTCTAATCTCGAAGCACACACTGACTTCTTAGAGGACACAAACTCTAAACACCGTCGTTATTTCGTGAGTTCAAAGGCTAAAGGTATGATTCGCCTCTTGAGTGGTATGACTTTCGCGAACAACCCACTCAACATGGTGAGCAGTATCAGTAACGTCTTAGCCGTAGCCTTCACGACAGGCGCTTCCGCCATCATCTTTACGACACTTTGGAATTTAAGTTACCTCTACACTGAATGGCGCCTCTTCCTAATGATGATCGTTTCAGTGTTAGGAATGATGTTGTGGATTATCATAGCACACAACTTGTGGGAACCCATTCGTCACAGCAAAGACAAACGCATCACGAAACTCTACAACTTCACGACCGTTTCAACACTAACCATTGCATTAATCTTCTACTATATTCTCTTATTCGCCTTCTTCCTACTGGCATCACTCGTCGTCTTGCCACCAGGATACCTAGGCAGTAGTATGCAACTCGGCGGACCAGCCACAGCAAGCACTTACCTTAACCTTGCATGGTTCGCCAGCTCAATCTCAACCGTTGCAGCAGCAATCGGTGCCGGACTCAACAACGCCGAACTCATCCTAGAAAGTACCTACGGCTATCGACAAAAACAACGCTACAAACAAATCAAACAACAAGAACGCCAGCGCGAAAAAGAAGAAGAAGATGCCGAAGAACGAGGCAATTCATAATAAAAAGTGGTACTGAATCTATTTGAGTTTCAGTGCCACTTTTATTATGTAGAAACACCCTATTCAATCCAAACAACAGAGAGAATGTGGTGTTGATTGAGTGATTTGTATTTTCAATCATTAGATGAAGATAATTTATACTTCGAACTCTTGCAACACGAGTATAAAAGAGGTGGTGCGACTCCCGAGGTATCAAGGGCACAGTGAAAATCCATTCATAACGCGCAACAAGCGTTATGAATTAGTTGAACGTGACCACCTGGGAAAGCGTCACCACCTCACAATACGCAACATTACAAATTAGAAGCAAACTTATTTTTCTTCAATATTCTAAAACCCTAATACCACAAGACATCAACTTATATAGAAACACTACCTTCCTCGAAACACTCTATTAAACCTAAACAAACAACAGAGAGAATGTGGTGTTGATTGAGTGATTCATATTTTCCATCATTAGATGAAGATAATTTATACTTCGAACTCTTGCAACACGAGTAAAAAGAGGTGGTGCGACTCCCGAGGTATCAAGGGCACAGTGAAAATCCATTCATAACGCGCAACAAGCGTTATGAATTAGTTGAACGTGACCACCTGGGAAAGCGTCACCACCCCCAATACGCAACATTACAAATTAGAAGAAAACTTATTTTTCCTCGATATTCTAAAACTCAAATCCCACAATACATAAACTTATATAGAAACACTTCATTCCTCGAAGCACTCTATTAAACCCAAACAAACAACAGAGAGAATGTGGTGTTGATTAAGTGATTTTATTTTCAATCATTAGATGAAGATAATTTATACTTCGAACTCCTGCAACACGAGTAAAAAGAGGTGGTGCGACTCCCGAGGTATCAAGGGCACAGTGAAAATCCATTCATAACGCGCAACAAGCGTTATGAATTAGTTGAACGTGACCACCTGGGAAAGCGTCACCACCTCACAATACGAAGTATTGCAAATTAGTAGTAAACTCTAATTTCTTACGAATACAAATTAGTACAAAACACTATATTCCCTCGAATACAAATTAGTACAAAATACTATAATCTTATGAATAAAAATTAGTCACAATACACTATATTCTTACGAATACAAATTAGTACAAAACATTTTAATCACATCAAACTAAAATACCACACATTTTACCCAAACAAAAAAGAAGCCGAGCCACCCACATAGCTCGACTCCCCATAAACCTAATCATAATCCACCTTAGACCGATGCACACTCAAACAATTCTGCTGAATCTGCGTCAACGCCGACGTAATATACTTATACTGCGGCAACTCAGGCAACACAATCCGCGTAATCCGGCCACCATTCTCAAAATGCTTCGCCAAATTCTCAAACAACACCAGATAATCACCCATCACATGCTCATCAATACGATCACGCCCATCATTATTCAACGCACGATTCAACATAAAACTCAATTCCTCTAAACCATAAATCGTAGGATAATACTCCTGAATCCGATGCTTATCACTAAACACCTCACCATTCGCACCCGTATACAGCTGCGACATATTATCCAACTTCAACGTTAAACGCAACATACGATAACGGTCCTCTTCAAACGTCGCACGCTCATTCTTAGAAAACAGATAATGGAACATAATCGCTTCACTACGGAACACATCCGCAATCACTTTCGGCAACATCGTCGAAGCCGTCTTACGTCCGAGAATCAAGAGACCAACAACCGCAATTGCCACACCAACAAGCACGTCAATGATACGAGGTAATGCAATCGCAATCGTTAAATAGTTCGCTGCGATACCATTCAATAAGATGACTTGAATCGTGATAAAGATACATGCGAATGAGTAGTTTGCACCGACGAAGGCTTCAGTCATACCCGCACACACAGCAAGCAAGATAATCGCAATCATCGTATGTGGATGGAACATCAAGATGAGCGAGAGTACGAGTACACCAAGAATCGTTCCCACCGTACGACTTCCTGCACGTTCAAAGCTATGCATCGTATTCGCACCGATTAACACCGTATGTGCAGTCAATGGAATCCAATAAGCCTTCTCAAAGTTAAACATTAACGCTACAAAGATGGCTACACCAATAATCACTGTGTAACGTAATCCATTTCTGAAGAAATAGGAATCTAACGTTAAATGTTGAATGATACGACGTCCATAAATTGGAATTCGCACATTCACTTCATGTTTCACTCGTTCTTCATTCAGATCGAGAATACCATCTATTTTAAAAATATGATCAACTAAATTATTATACTCCTCTGGTACATCTACCTGTTGATTCCAACGTTTACCGGAAGTATTATCTGAGAATACACGCTTAATAACATAATCTAGCATCTCTTTTACCTGATTAGGTAATGGGCGAAGATTACGCTCGCTCAGCTCAAGCAACTCAGAATAAACACCTAACGCTGCAGTGTGAAGTAACAATAAGCGCTGGAATTGGGCTGACTCACGAGATTTCGCACCTGAACTGGTCAGTAAATGTTTATCTGCTACACTGAAAGTCTGAACTGCTGTATTTGACGCATTTCGGAAAGCTTGACGGTCATCGAAGTTATAAGCAAGCTGTTTCAACATATTGTAGTCATTCTTCACTGCTTTAGCTTCGGTACTTTCACGTTTCAGCACATTCGCAATAACAATAACAACGACCGCAAGCATACCACCGATAAATACACATGCACCGCGCAGTAAGAAATCTTCAGGCGCTGGCGGCAAGTTAATCGATAAACTAAATGCGACGATAAAGAACGTGGCAGATGGGCCTACGATGTGCATCGCGCTTAACACAAAGTATGGGATCACTGTCACAATGAGGAGTAAGACACCGAACAGGATCGGTTGTTTAATCGTTAACGTACCGAGCGTCATCGCTATAGACAAACCAATGGTCGCAAGAAAGATAATGCGTACACGTGATCTCGCTGTGCCTCCTATCGCATACGTGTGCGTTAATGTCCCTATTGATATTAATAATCCTATCGACATATGGTGCGTCAAATATCCGATGATCAGAGGTATCAACATCAAGATGGTTTGACGTAAACCTTTAGCTGAATCTACTTTCATCTTATTAAAGTTCATCAAGGATTTTATGTACGAGAGCAAATCGTTCATCTCCTATTATCATGTTTCAATGTCATACCCTACTATACTAACACTTTTTAGTTAGGTAGGAGACAATTCACTTCAAATTTCTTAATATTTCACTACTACATTAGCTAGTACAGATAGTTATAGTAAAATGACTCGAACAGCAAGATAACTTTTTTCGCTATCCTCTACTCATTTTACCTATAAAAATAAAAAAGTGAGCTAGCAACTCAACATCACGTTGAATCCCTAAGACTCACTTGGACATTTAGCCCAATTTATCAGTAATTTATTATTCAGTTTCAGAAATTTCCTGGGCAATATTACTATAATCAATATCTGCGCCCATAAACTGCGCATCGTTACTTGGTAAATGTTGTTGTAATGTGTCGATATTGTTAATTTCAATTGTGCCACTGTTCATCTCGAAATCGAGCACGTGTCCACCAAATGTACGGTCGTCATCTACAAAGTGAAGATGATAACCGCCTGCTGCGATGCCGTGGAATAATTGAGGTGCGTAGAAACCAACAATCGTACCTTCAACTTGTTCACGTGTGAATTCTGGTTGGTTCTTTGCCACTTCGCTAAGTCGACGATATGGCGGTTCTTCTTTCGGCATCATACGCACATGCATCATTTCGAATTTACCCGTCATCTTCACAGCGAAGAAGATATTATCGCTTGCTGCTCGACGTTTCGTTTGGGCTAACAACGCCTCAGCGTCTGTGATATGACGAACATTAATCGTTTCGTCCGTTTGGAAGTCCGTCACTGTCGCAAATGGTGTAAGCTCCTCGCCTGTCAACGCTTTAAATTCACCTTGCGCATTCGCATGATACGCTTGACCATCAAGAATCACTACTTCACCATCTGAACCATCTAACGTTCCGATACCGAAATCACCATGTTGCATGACTTCGCCTATTGAAGTCGTACCCTGTAACATGCCGGCAATCAACGTCCCTAAAGTTCCGTGTTGATATAACATCTCCAATATGTCTCCCTTTCTATCTCTTTCTCATACTTACTTATACTTTCACTTAGTTTCATTATACAACTTTTTGGCGCGATGAGATATTCAAGTGCTTGATAGTGAAGTTAAAAATTTTAATATCGCGTACTTCCCTTGCATCGACTTGGCTAATTTCATCACTCTATATAAAGAAGAACTCAACCGACTTAGTCATAAGTCGAATTGAGTTCTCTTACGATTACTTCACTTTTTTCAAATCATTTTTATCTATCAACAAAGGCTGGTCTGGATTCACGAAGAACCACAGTATAATCGCAAAGATAACTGGAATGATCATACACTCTAGCGTATTCGTCCAACCGATGATATCTGCAAGTTTACCTGCCAAGAACGGACTAAGCATTGCGCCGATGTTGCCCCACAAGTTCATCCATCCTGAAACAGAACCAGCAAAGTTGCGACCAAGATCTGTCGCTGCTGCCCAACTCATCCCCATCGTTACACCAATACCACCTAAGCATGTTGAAATCCATGCGACATTCGCATAAAGGTTATCTGTCTTAATAGCTAAGAAGAGCGAAACGGCAAACACGACAAATCCTGCAATCGCGATGAGGCCACGCGCCACGAAACGAGATTTACCCATACGCAATAAGGCATCAGATACTGTGCCACCTGTTAAGATCAGGAAGAACATCACGAGCCATGGCGGGCTAGATAACCACGCAGAGTCTTTCAATGAGATGTGATATTGTTCTGTGAAATACGTCGGTAACCATATCAAGAATAATGCGATGATAAATTGTACAACGAAATACTGCCCTGCAATCGCATAGAAACTGAAATATTTAAAGAATGCTGACCAAGGCGCATGTGATTTCTCTGTCGCAACGATGTCTCGATTCGCTTGAATGAAACGTTTCTCCGCTTCGTTCACCATCTTATGTTGTTCCGGTAAGTCCTTCGCAATAATCACCCATAGTAATGCGAGTAGAATACCTACGCCACCAAAGATGTAGAAGACGGAATGCCATCCGAATGCTGAAACGATGGATACTGTGATGACTGGTGCGATTACAGGTCCGAAGTAAGATCCTGCTAGCAACATACTTGAAGCGCGCCCTTTCTCATCTTTCGCAAACCAATAGGAGTTAAATACCGCATTCGATGGATACATCGGCGCTTCTCCGACACCAAAGAGGAAACGCACGGTATACATTAACCCGTGATTTTTAACAATACCTGTCAGAATGGTAAAAGCACTCCACCATACGAGTGCGACAGTTAACATCTTACGTGGTCCAAACTTCTCTGCAAGATAACCTGATGGTACTTGCATCAAAGCATAGCCTGCTGCGAAGAAAGATGCGAGAAGTCCAAATTGCCCTTTATCTAAATGGAGATCTCTCATCATATCTGGCGCAATAACTGAAATATTAGAACGGTCCATATAGGCAACAATTCCAATAACGAAAAAAACGATGGCAAACCACCATCGCACGTTTGAGCTACGTTCTTTCATGGTAGTCCCTACTTTCGATTAATATCAAACTCTCGTCAATGTCATCTCTAGCAATTTCATAACATCCCTTATAGTGAATTGCTGCCCCACAAATGTCACTAACACATAGAGTTTCATTGATATTACCACAGAATGAAAGCGCCTACAAGCATCTTTTATAACTATTTTAATGAAATCATACACTAGGAGTGCCTCTTTAATTTCAGTCTCGAGCCCGACTCTTTCAGGTTATAAAACGGGTAAATTGAAGAATACGAACACCGATTATGTTAAAATAACATCTGTTCAAATTATTAAATGAGGATTTTAAAAAGGAGAACCGTGCCTTATGGAACATATCATAACGGAATTTATTAGTAAGTGGGGGTATCTGGCAATTACGATTCTCGTGCTCTTGGAGAATATCTTGCCGTTCATCCCGTCTGAAATTATCCTGACGTTTGCTGGGTTGCTTTCAACGAAATCGGATTTATCTTTACCGATGCTGTTTGTCATCTCGACTGCTGCATCGTTTGTGGGCTTGCTTGTCTTGTATTATATTAGTCGTCTGGTTTCTGAGGAGCGTCTTTATCGTTTTGTTGATAAGTATGGAAAGTGGATTAAGTTGAAGGGTAAGGATGTGGCGCGTGCGAATGACTGGTTTAAGCGGTATGGTGAGATTGCTGTCTTGGTGTGTCGTTTTGTTCCGGTGTTGCGTGTGTTGATTACGATACCGGCGGGGATCAATCGGATGAATGTGGTGAAGTTTGTGGTGCTTTCTCTGATTGGGACGACGATTTGGAATTTTGCGTTGATTTATCTTGGCAGTCTGTTGAGTGATAGTTGGGATGTGTTGATGAATGGGATACATACGTATTCTTATGTGATGTATGTTCTGTTGGCGGTTGTGATTGTTTATATTATTTATCGTTTTGTTAAAAGGAAGCGTAAGTCGTGATTGGTTTTTGATTAGGTAAAATTAGTGTGTGTGGTGCTAATTTGTATTCGATGGAATGTGAGGTTTACTACTAATTTGCATTCGATGGAATGTGAGGTTTACTACTAATTTGTATTCTTGAGAATTTAGGGTTTACTACTAATTTGTATTCTTGAGAATTTAGGGTTTACTACTAATTTGCAATACTTCGTATTGGGTGGGAGAAACGGCTCGCGTTCTTAGGGGGTCACGCTCAACTAAGTAATAACGCTTGTTGCGCGTTATTACTGGATTTTCGCTGTGACCTTTAATCCCTCAAGAGTCTCGCCTACTCCCACCTTTTACTTGTGTTGCAGGTATTTGTAGATTAACATCATTTATTCTAATTTTAAGTATACCTCCAATCACCACACACTCTCTCTATTGTTTATTTTGTCTTGTTTCTAATAGAGTGTTTCGAGAGATTAAAGTATTTCTACTAATATAGTACTTATCACAGAAATCTACTTTGATTCGTTCTGTTTCGGGAAAGGAATGGTTCCTTAAAATTTAAAGATTAATAATTACATCTATCTTCTTCTAACACATTAGAAACTACTCATCCTAAGAATCTCATGGAACATTATTCGCTCAAAATGCTATTAATTCTTCCCACACAAACCAAGGGTTCGAGTCTGCTTAAATGCTTTCTCGAACCCTTTTTTGTTCTTCTAAGTTTTTACCGCTATCATTTATTAAAATGCTAAGGACTTAAATACTTTTACGGCGATCCAGTAAATGAGGGCTGCTACGAAAAGGCTTATGACAAAGTAGATTGCGCTTCCTATGAACATAATCATTTGGTTTGGCTCGTCGTGTCCGATTGAAGCAATGATAGTTAGGGCAATGGTATAAACGATGTAAACTAAGATAACGGGTAGAATGGCGAGCATCATAATACCGTTTGAGTTCTCACTACCGTATTTATACATTAATGGGTACATGAGGGTCAGTTGGGCGGTAATGCCTACGCCTATAAATAGTGCGATAAATCCTGCGATGATTGACATTTGTAAGATGCTCGTCACGACAAAGACGAGGACGCCGCCGGTAACTGCTAGTAATAAGTAAAATAGAAAGTGACTTTGAACGTACATCTTTCTGTTTAATGGTAGTGTTAAGGCGAGTTTCGGCCAGTCGGAGCCTTTCTCGTTCTTCAAATTATCGAGTGCGATGATGGCTAGTAAATAACATGGTAGAAAGCCACCTGTCATGCCTTGTTGTCCAATATTAAATAGGACACAGATGACAACGGCAATCGGTAAATAGATACATACGCTCTTCTTTGACAATGCCCAATGGTTCATCATTAAACCTTTCATACTCGCTCACCTCTCATTAAGATCTTCGTTGCGTCATCGATAGAATGTAAGGACTCGCATGTAGTGTCCTCTGTCTCTACTGTTCCTTTGACTAAGGCTTCTATGATGCCTTTGCGTTCACGTTGGGCGATGACTTGTTCTCTTGGAACTTGTGCATAAGCTTCTTTATCACTTTTGACGATATGATAGTGTTCCATGAGTTCTGATTTCGAAACTGCGAGGACGATTTGGCCTTGACGCATGAAGATGAGTCGGTCAGCGATGTATTCGAGATCTTCTACAATATGTGAAGAGATGACCATGCCGACACCTTGTTCTTTGCAATCTTCGAGTATTTCTAACACTTGTTCACGACCTGAGACATCGATGCCTGCTGTTGCTTCGTCGAGGAGTAAGAGACGACTGTGATGAGATAGTGCGATGGCGAGTGATAATTTCATCGACATGCCTCTTGAGTAACTTTCGACTTTCTGTTTACGTGGAAGTTCGAATTCTTCAATATATTTCCAGAAGGTCTCACTTTCCCAGTTGCGATACATTTGTCGCATGACCTTCTCGATATCTACGACTTTGAGTTTCTTCGGCAATTTCACTGTATCGAAGACGACGCCGACATCATTTTTATACTCGTAATCGTCTTCCTCAATGGTTTGACCGAAGAAACGCACTTCACCTGAGTCTTTGGGCACATTGCCAATTGCTGTGCTTAGCGTTGTTGATTTGCCTGAACCGTTTTTACCGATAAAAGCAACGACTTCACCTGGATCTACTTCAAAGCTCACGTCTTGTAATGCGAATTCTGAGTTCTTGAAAGCTTTGTTCAGGTGTTTCACTTCTAATAACCTATCCATAGCTTCTTATTCCTCCGTCTTTTCTAGTTCTCGTTCGTCTTTCTTCTTAACTATAACATTAATTGATTGTTGTTTAGTTATGTTTTTTGAAAAAGGGCTAATTCCCCCCTTTTGGAATTAGCCCTGTGAATCTTACAATATATTGGATTTCTCCCGCTTCATTCTCACTTTTTTACCCCTTTTAACACAGTGAGAAATGAAAGCACAATCTATTGATTTCATATCCTTTGTTTGAAGTGATCATTTATTTAACTTCTTTCAATGTAGATTTCACATCTTCAATTTCTTGTTCTACATCGTGGTTTGGCTTACGAGTCATTTTACTAACTACATAAGTCACAATCCAACTTGCGATAAAGCCTGGAATGATTTCGTACAAGTTAAAGAAGTCGTTGTAATCTCCCATCGGTTTAATGAAGACAATCCATAGAATAACGACGATCGCACCTACGAGCATACCACTCACTGCACCTGTACGGCTTAAACCTTTCCAGTATAGTGACAAGATTACGAGTGGACCAAATGCTGCACCGAATCCGGCCCAAGCATTACCTACGAGGTTCAGGATCGTATCGTTTGGATGCCATGCGATAAGAATTGCGACGATAGAAACGACCACAACTGAAAGACGTCCAACAAGAACGAACTCTTTCTGACGTTTCTTCGCTGCTTCCTCACCTCTAAATAGCTTGTAGAAGTCTTCTGTTAATGAACTTGATGTTACAAGTAATTGAGATGAGATCGTACTCATGATAGCAGCTAAGATGGCTGCGAGTAAGAATCCTCCAACTAATGGATGGAACAAGATTTGTCCCATTAAGATAAATAGTGTTTCTGGGTCTTTCAATGTAACGCCTTGGTCACGGACGAAGACGATACCTGTAAGACCTACGAATACTGCACCAATTAAACTGATCGCCATCCAGCTAATACCGAAGCGACGTGCAGTCTTTAACTTTCTAACATGTGTAATAGACATAAATCGTACAATGATGTGAGGTTGACCGAAGTAGCCGAGCCCCCATGCAAAGAACGAGATGATTCCTACTACAGATGTCCCTTTTAAAATGTCTAAGTTCGTCGGTTTGAGATCAGCCGCTTGAGATAATGTATCTAAACCGCTGAGTTGTAACATTGCGACAATCGGTACCATGACCATCGCGATAATCATAATGACACCTTGGAAGAAGTCCGTTAATGATACGGCGAGATACCCTCCAAAGAATGTATATGCGATAACGATGACTGTTACTAGGATGAGGCCGAAATGATAATTCAATCCAAATGCACTATCGAAGAGTTTACCTCCGGATACCATTCCTGAATGTGTATAAAGTGTAAAGAATACTACAATGATGGCACCTGAAATAATCTTGATGACATTTGATTTATCATCTAATCGGTTTCTAAAGAAATCTGGTAGCGTGATCGCGTCGCCAGCTTTCTCTGTGTAGACTCTGAGACGTGGTGCTACGATAAAGTAATTTAAATATGCACCAAGTGTTAACCCAATTGCTAACCAGGCTGCTGATAATCCTGTTGTGTAAACCTCTCCTGGTAAGCCCATAATCATCCAACCACTCATGTCCGCGGCACCAGCTGATAACGCTGTGACGTACGGACCAATACTTCGTCCACCGAGCATGTATTCACTTACGTTGCTCGTCGCTTGCTTGTACCCATAATACCCAATACCAAGCAAGATGATGAAGTAAGCAGCTAACATGATATATGTTCGCCAATCAGGATTTACTTGTTGCGATAGTGTTGCCCCCAATTGAAACATAATCTGCACTCCCTCTATGTAGAATTTTGTTACATGCATTTATTATACAAAACTATCGAGAATTTTAAAGGACTTTTTTACAAGATTGTGTCATTTAGTCTCTTTTTACATCTCAATAACTTCTATAACCCTTGATATTCAACGTTTATAGCGATTCCAAAAATAATAGTAATATTACAATTTAGCGAGAAATTCCACTATTTTGTATGCAGTTCTTGAATAAAAATATCGATTTATGTGGTTCATACACGTATATATTATATTTTAGTAACATTATAACACACTAACGTTTTATTCATTTATCGCGTTGAAGTGCTATCATTATCGACTTTTAGTTATTTTAACCAAAAAGCTCGAAGAAACATCATTTAATAATAAAAGCTATAATGCATCTTTATGCAATAAGTAATAAAAGGATGTAAGCGTTTAACTCACATGTTAAAATAATAGTAAAATGATTGAACTAAATCTTATAGGGGTGACGAAATAGAGATGTCTCGAACTGAAGAAAAGAGTTTCAAGCAGCGTTATCTTAACCTGCTCGCAAAGCAATATGATAATAAAGAAGAACTTGCGACAGAAATCATTAATCTAGAATCTATCATGGAATTACCAAAGGGTACGGAACACTTTGTCAGTGATATTCACGGTGAGTATCAAGCGTTCCAACACGTGCTACGTAACGGCTCAGGTAATGTGAAACGTAAGATTCATGATATCTTTGATGATGATCTGACCGAAGAAGAAATCAATGAGTTTGCAGCGCTTGTGTACTATCCTCAAGAGAAATTGAAACTCATCAAGAACGAATTTAAACATAAAGAAGATTTAAACGAATGGTATCGCTCTACTATACATAACCTCATCACATTCGTCACTTTCGCCTCTTCGAAATATACACGTACGAAACTTCGTAAGACTTTACCGGAGAATTTCGTCTTTATCGTTGAAGAGCTTCTATATCGCAGTAATAAATACAATAACAAATCATCATATTATGATACGCTGATGGATCAAATTATCGAACTTGAACAATCTGATGACTTGATTATCGGCTTATCCTTTACGGTGCAGCACCTCGTCGTGAATCATCTTCACGTGGTAGGCGATATCTATGACCGTGGCCCAGAGCCAGACAAGATTATGGAAACACTCATCAATTACCCATCTGTTGATATTCAATGGGGTAACCACGATGTGCTCTGGATTGGTGCGTACGCTGGCTCGAAAGTTTGTCTTGCCAATCTGCTTCGTATTTGCGCGCGTTATGATAACCTCGACATTATCGAAGATGCTTATGGTATAAATATACGTCCTTTATTGACTTTAGCTGAAAAATACTACGATGGTACGAATCCGCCATTTCGACCTAAGAATGCGGATTACCTTTCTGAATATGAAAAAGCGCAAATGACACGTATTCAACAAGCGATTTCGATTATTCAATTTAAATTAGAGGCGCCAATTATTAAACGTCGCCCTTCTTTCGACATGGAAGAACGCTTAGTTTTAGAAAAAGTGAATTATGATACACATAAAATTACTATTTACGGTAAAACATATGATTTAAAAAATACTTGTTTCCAAACTGTCGATCCTCAAGATCCGACACGTTTAACGGAAGAAGAACAAGATGTCATTGATAAATTATTATTATCTGTTCAACAATCTGAGAAATTGAAACGCCATATGTCATTCTTAATGCAGAAAGGTACACTTTACCTACCATATAATGGCAACTTACTCATTCACGGTTGTATTCCAGTAGATGAAGATGGCGAGATGGAAAGCATGTCTATTGATGGTGTGGAACATCACGGACGTGACTTGCTTGATACGTTTGAATCTTATGTGCGTTATGCCTTTGATCACAAAGAGGTAGGCGATGATCTCGCTACGGATCTTGTCTGGTATCTATGGACAGGTAAATATTCTTCTCTCTTTGGTAAACGTGCGATGACGACGTTTGAACGGTACTTTATCGAGGACAAGGCGTCTCATAAAGAGGAGAAGAATCCGTATTATCATTTACGTGAAGACGTAGATATGTGTAAGAAGATGTTGAAAGACTTTGGTTTGGATCCGGAGCAGGGTCATATTATCAATGGTCATACGCCGGTTAAGGAGATTAAGGGTGAAGATCCAATTAAGGCGAATGGTAAAATGATTGTTATTGATGGTGGTTTCTCGAAAGCGTATCAGTCGACGACGGGTATTGCGGGCTATACGTTGTTGTTTAATTCGTATGGTATGCAGTTGGTTGCGCATCAGGAGTTTAATTCGAAGGAGAATGTGTTGAAGAATGGTACGGATGAGGTGTCTATCCGTCGTGTGGTTGATAAGGAGTTGGAGCGTAAGAAGATTCGTGATACGAATACGGGTGCGCGGATTCAGGATGAGATTGATACGTTGAAGGAGCTTATGCATGACCACTTTCTGAAGTAGGTGTGTGTCCTGAGGAATATAATGTTTGGTACTAATTTATATTCTGTGAAAGATAGTGTTTTGTACTAATTTGTATTTGTAAGAATTTAGAGTTTACTACTATTTTGCAATACTGCGTATTGGGTGGGAGAAACGGCTCGCGTTCTTAGGGGGTCACGCTCAACTAAGTAATAACGCTTGTTGCGCGTTATTACTGGATTTTCGCTGTGACCTTCTATCCCTCAAGAGTCTCGCCTTCTCCCACCTTTTACTTGTGTTGCAAATATTTGTGTGTTTAAAAGTATTATTCTAACTACTTTAATAACTCACGAACTCCTACACACCTACTCTCTATTTTTTATTTGGGTTTAATTAGGATGTTTCTGAGGATTATAGTATTTCTACTAACTGAATGCTATGTATTGGTAAGTTAATAACATTTGTTCTAAATTCTTTAGCTCACGAACTCTTACACATCTACTCTCTATTTTTTATTTGGGTTTAATTAGGGTGTTTTGAGGGATTAGAGTGTATCTTTATAACTCAACACATTCACTGATCTACATTCGTTTAAATATAATAGATCTACTTTAAATCATTCGGGAATATTACTATGTTATTTCGATAATCTACTTAACACCATCTACTATCACCATAGTAGATGGTGTTTTTAGTGTTTAGTGACAAAATCATATTATGACTATCACCTTAAAAAGCACGCTCTCAACTCTGGAGAACGTGCTTTTCTATTAATTAGTCTTCTTTGTCTTCGTATAAGTAAGCGTCTTTGAGATAGCCAATGACACCTTCGTCACTATCTTCGAATTGGTTGCGTTTGTTTCTAAATGTGACTTCTTTGTCTTCGTTGATATGGTAAAGTATCATATCGTTTTCGCTGAGTTCGGGTATGTGCTCAACTTCGATTTCGTGTATGTCGTGTTCTTTGATAAATTGATTGTACCATTTGGCGCTAAGGTTTGAATCAAATAGGATATGATTGCGAATGGGTCCGCTCACGTTGGATTTCATCTTCTCGTTTCTAAATGATACGGGGATCATATTGACTTGGTTAAGGCCAAATTCGGGTACGAGTTCGTTAAATGCCAGGCTGTTGAATACGAAGGATTGGGTCATTAACAGACATTGGTGATAACGTGTTAAGTCGGCGTAAATGCGATCGTTGCTTGATAGTAAATTGCCTTCGAAGACTTCAAAGTCTAGATTACGCGCGCGTGTTGACGAACTTGAGAATAAGTTAAAGGTCATGACTGGAATGTCATGTTCTCGCAATTTCGATCCTAGTTTGTAAGAGAATTCGCCTTCCCCTACGAGAATAACGCCTGGGGGTTCTGTGCTTGCTAGACGCATCATTTTACTCATTGGAACGAAGCTAAAACCGTAAATGACCACGGTTACGATGACTAGTCCAAAGGTTACGGGTGTAATGTATTCGGCTAAGGGCGCATTTTTCTCCATAAACTGACCGGCAAAGAATTGAGCTACAGTTAAGACGACAATACCTCGTGGTGCCATGATGGAGACCATCGTGCGTTCCCGTTTGGAAATCTCGGTGTTGATGGTCGCGAATAAGATAGATATGGGTCTAACGAGTACAATCATCACTGCGCAGAATAGCACGAGTTTCCATGATAGAATCCCTTTTAACACATCAAGAGTGAGTGACGATGTGATGAGGATAAAGACCGTTGAGACGAGAATGGATGACATGTTCTCGATAAAGTGGTCAGATTCCTTAAAGATTAAATCGTGGCGTTTCATGCGTGCCATGACGAGACCGAAGATTGTGACGGCCATCAAGCCCGATTCTGGTAGGATCTCATCGCATAGCGCAAAGATTAAGAGTACGAAGACGAGTTGTACCGGTGGCATTAAGTTCTGCGGAATCATGTCTTTTTTTAAAAACCACATGAACACGTATGACGCAAAGAAACCGATGCAGACGGCGATAAAGAGACGCAAGATGAAACTCAAGATGATTTCTACTTGAATGCCGTGCTCGAAAATATTAAAGATATAGAATGCGAATAAGGCAAGCATTGGACCAATTGGATCGAGAATAATGCTTTCCCAACGTAGAATCGAATCAACGCTCTTGCGGACTTTCGCTTGTTTCAACAATGGTTGGATGACGGTCGGGCCTGTGATGAGAAATAAACCGCCCATGACGAGCGCGACTTGGGCAGAGAATCCTAGGACGAAATGGAGTGCCATTGCGCCAAGAATCCACGAAATTACTGCGCCAACTGTAATGATGCGCATGACCGCTTTCGAAATACCTCTTAACTCACGGAAGTCGAGATTACTGCTCCCTTCGAATAAGATGATAGCTACAGCTAACGACACCATCGGGCTAAATGCTTCAGAGCCGAGGCTTTGTTGCGGGTTGATGAGCCCCAGTATTGGACCTACGAGTAAGCCGACGATGGAGAGAACGACAATCGAGGGCCATTTGATGCGTGATGCGAACCATTGACTAAAGATACCTAAAGCCAGGAAGATTACGATCACGAGAATGAGGGGTAGATTTAAGAGTGACACGGTCACACCTCCATAGATTTACTTGCGTCTGAGACATTAAAAGAAAATAATATATGAAGTAAATTCAAATCATGGTTATACTTAATTATTGAGTGAATTTTCAATGTGTACTCGAGACGCTTGATGGAACTAGACCACAATGAAAATCCATTCTTTGAGCTCTTTGAGCGAAAAGAATTAGTTGAGTGTGGTCCTACGCAGTAGCTGTCTGAATTCGAGATAGCTATCGCTTTCTCGAACTCTAGTCAGCTTTACGGGGGAAGCACTACGAAATCATAGATTTCTGTGCTTCTCCCAAGCAAGCGAGAGTTTTAGCATTGAAAATTTGATATCTTTTATTTTATCTCAGCCTCAAGTTTCTTACTTTCTTTCAATATGTATACATCAGTTCATTATAACAGATTCACTTATAAGCGGTGCGTGTTTTTCGGTCTCCGCGCAAATTTCAACAGTATCATCACAGTTTCGCCTTGTATCTTTACATGTCAGATGACGCTCACTATAATTGAAATTGAATCTCAATTAGTTTGAGTTCGCAATTTTTAGTATGGGAGATATTTGTGTATTTACGAGTATGCTGGAAACAATATAACTTGGCACATCCCATCAAATACTCCTATACCACTTTTAAACAAGGAAAGGTGAAGTATAATGGAGAAGATAAATTACAAGAAATTTATACTTCCTGTTGTTGTTGGAATCATCCTCTGGTTGATTACCCCTATTCGGCCAGAAGGTTTAAGCGCGGATGCTTGGCATATGTTTGCCATCTTCGTCGCGACGATTATCGGTTGTATCACGCAACCACTTCCGATTGGTGCCGTCGCCATGATTGGGTTCACGCTCACGGTCTTGACGGGCACAGTTGATATCGACCCAGCTGTGAAAGGCTTCGGTAATAGCAGTATTTGGCTCATCGCCATGGCTTTCTTTATTTCACGTGGCTTTGTGAAGACAGGTCTCGGCCGTCGTATTGCCCTTCAGTTCGTGAAGTTATTTGGTAAAAAGACTTTAGGCCTTGGCTATTCTCTCGTGGGTGTGGATTTGATCTTAGCACCTGCGACGCCAAGTAATACGGCACGAGCTGGCGGTATTATGTACCCTATCATCAACGCCTTATCTAAGTCATTCGGTTCGAAAGCGGATGATGGTACGGCGCGTAAAATGGGTTCGTTCCTCATCTTTACAGAATTTCACGGGAACTTGATCACTGCTGCAATGTTCTTAACTGCGATGGCAGGGAACCCGCTTGCGCAATCTTTAGCACAACATGAGCATATTCACATTACGTGGATGAATTGGTTCCTTGCTGCCCTCGTTCCAGGAATTGTGTCATTGATTGTCGTGCCTTTTATCATCTATAAAATTTATCCACCTGAAATCAAGGAAACACCTGACGCGAAATCATGGGCGGATAATGAGTTGAAAGACATGGGTCACATGCATCGTGACGAAAAATTTATGATTGGTATCTTCCTCGTTGCGCTCATTCTATGGGTACTCGGCAGTGTCATCGATATGAACGCGACATTGACAGCCTTTATCGCCCTATCTCTTTTACTACTTACAGGCGTATTGAGCTGGTCTGACGTTCTGAAAGAGACTGGAGCTTGGAACACGCTCATCTGGTTCTCCATCTTGGTCATGATGGCATCCCAACTCAACGAACTCGGCTTTATCCCATGGCTCAGTAAGACAATCGCAGGTAGTTTAGGTGGCTTGAGTTGGCCGGTAGTACTCGTACTACTCATCCTATTCTACTTCTACTCACACTATTTATTCGCGAGCTCAACTGCTCACGTCAGCGCGATGTACTCTGCCTTGCTCGGTGTGGCTGTTGCGACAGGTGCACCGCCGTTGTTCAGTGCCTTGATGATTGGTTTCTTCGGTAACTTGATGGCTTCCACTACACACTACAGTAGTGGTCCAGCACCGATACTTTACTCATCCGGCTACGTGTCTCAGAAACGCTGGTGGCTCATGAATGCAGGTTTGGCCATTGTTTACTTCATCATCTGGCTAGGTCTCGGTTCACTATGGATGAAACTCATCGGTGTGATGTAGGCACTTTAA
The DNA here is from genome assembly GCF_026659735.1 of Staphylococcus pettenkoferi. GTDB lineage: Bacteria > Bacillota > Bacilli > Staphylococcales > Staphylococcaceae > Staphylococcus. Next base: position 65,285 of record NZ_JANSKK010000020.1, read on the forward strand.
CCACCTTGAAGTTTAAAATGATTTCATTTGGTGTAAATATATAGTAATCAATATATGAATCAGGAGATGATAAAGATGGCTGAAATCAAACAAGGCGATCACAAATTCTATACAGGTGAAGATGAGAACAATCCTGAAACAGTGATTACGTACAACGATGTGAGTGATGATCAAATCGAAATTGATCACACAGGCGTACCATCTGAAATGGGTGGCCAAGGTCTAGGAACTTCACTCGTAGAAGCAGTAGTGAACTACGCACGTGACAATGGTAAAAAGGTCAGTGCAACTTGCCCATTTGCGGCAAAAGTTATTGAGAAACATCCTGAATTCCAAGATGTCTATAAAGGTTAAGAAAAATGCGTCTGCAGAATGGGTCTGCAGGCGCAATTTTTAATACATAATATTAAAGGAGCTCAAGTAATGGACAATATAGAAGAAGTGATTAAAAATTACTTTTGGATTGCTATTATTTCTATTATTCCAATGTCTTTAATCATGAGTATCTTACCTACAAATACGTTTCTAGAAGTACTTATATCGCTTGTTACCGTGATATTATCATCTATTGGACTCTCCACTATCGTCCTTTATATTATTTACAAATATCAAAATCAAAAACGGAAGTGAGCCTTTTGATGACATCAAAACTGGCTAGCGTAGTCGAGCACTGTTACTTACTTTTAACTAAATCTTATACGAGATAGCAAAAAGGCAATTTCTACGAATCACCCGATAGAAATTGCCTTCTTTATATAAATCAAGAGCGCAAGTCCCTAACAATTCTAACTTACAACCACTCTACGACGTCTTCTTGTGGTTGGCGAATTTTTTCTTTAGGTTCATTTTCACGATAACCAAAAGCGACCATAACGGAAGGCGCAAATTCTTTCATATCTGCAATACCTTCATCGTCTAATAGCTTTTCAACTGCATCAATATCGAACCCTTCCATTGGACAAGAGTCGATACCTAGTAATGCCGCAGAAGTCATCATGTTACCTAATGCGATGTATGTTTGTTTGCTTGACCAGTCTAACAGTGTACGTTCATTGTCGTTGATGTGGAAGTTCGTTTGGAAACCTTCTACCTTTTCACCAAATGCTTCAATACTGTCATCGTCGTATTGTTTCAAGTCGCGTAAGATATGATGTACATGCGGTGAAGATTTCGTTACATTTTTACGAGCAAGTATGAGCACGAAATGACTTGCTGTTTCGAGTTGACCGCGTGCGCCTCCACTGAGTTCATGTAATTTATTACGTAAGTCTTCGCTTTGAACGACTAGAAAACGCCAAGGTTCTAACCCGAGAGAACTTGGAGATAGACGACCTGCTTCAAGGATCGTATCGAAATCACTCTCGTCGATCTTCTTAGATGCGTCAAAGCGTTTCGTCGCATGTCTGTAGTTAAATGCATCAATAATAGTTTGTTGCATATCTTTGTTACTCATAAACGTTTGAACCTACCTTTCGTATAATTCAAGTTATCACAATTATAATTCAATTACTTGTTCAACATAAAGTGTCGTGTTTGACCTTACTTATTTAAGGTCGGTCACGGTGATACATATATTATTTCAAGCTTTGGATAAAATGAAGGTATTGTTGGGCATTCTCTTCGAGTGTTTCTTTGCTAGGATTTAATGCGCCGTAGAGTGTATGATAGCCACCAAATTGTGCGCCGACGAATCGTGCGGTGCTAATGAATGGACTGATGAGTGTTTCGAACGTGTAACCAAGTGGACCATCTTCGGCATATTGCGCGGCTTGTGCACCGACTGAAACGGCTGCGGCGAACGTCTTGCCTTTGAGTGCGTTGCCTTCGGAACCGTATGCCCATCCGTAGGTGAATACTTGGTCGAAATATTGTTTGAGTAGTGGTGGATAGCTGTACCAGTAGAATGGGAATTGGAAGATGATGTGGTCGTGTTCCATGAGTAGTTTTTGTTCGTAATCGATGTCGATGTTGGCGTCGGGGTATGTGGAGTAGAGTTCGTGTATGTCGAGTTGGTCTGTGTGTTGGTTGAGTTTGTCGCGCCAGTATTGGTTGACTGTAGATGTGTTGATGTCTGGGTGTGTGATGATGATGAGTGGTTTCATCTGTGGTTCTCCTTTCTGTGTGTATGTGTGTAGTCAAATTTTATCATGTTGTGGGTAGTTTTCGGATTAGGTTGCTCAGGTTTGGTGTTTAGTAAAATATAGAAATGATACTAATTTGTGTTCATAGGAATATTATGTCTTGTACTAATTTGCAATACTTCGTATTGGGGTGTGGAAGCTTTCCGCAGGCATGGCTTGAGCCTGTAGTCTCAAGACTCATGCTATTCCTGCAGGAGTCACCACATCCCCTGACTTGTATTGCAGGTATTCTTTCATATAGTTATTTTTGCTCTAATTATGTATATCACATTTCACCACACACTCTCTCTTTTTAATTGTTAGATTAATTAGAGTGTTTCTAGAATGCAATACTTCGTATTGGGTGGGAGTAACGATTCGCTTTCTTAGGGGGTCACGCTCAACTAAGTAATAACGCTTGGTGCGCGTTATTACTGGATTTTCGCTGTGACCTTGATCCCTCAAGAGTCTCATCTTCTCCCACCTTTTACTCGTGTTGCATGTATCCTTGGCTACTGCAATATTCTCCTTAATTACTAAGCAACGCACAAATCACACATCATTCTTCTTTTCATTATTATTTTTAATTGGATTGTTTCGAGGAATAGAGTGTATTTTCTTAAGAAAATGTTATGAGTAAAAATTATTACTGCATTCCTTTTAAATAATGGTTCTTCCTTAAAGTCAATCAAGTCATATATTGTGTTGTTGAAAGCATTAAAGTATATAAGTTAATGCAACAACAATTAAACTATTTCCTCACATGCTTATTCTTTAAAATAGACCTAGTCATTATGTAAGCTCTTAAAGCACTAACTTTAAAACTTTATATATATTATTTTCAATTCGCAGAAGATGATGTGACACGCTTGAGGGATCTAGGCTGCAATGAAAATTCATTTTTTCGAGCTATTCTAAGCGAGAAAAAATTAGTTGAATGCAGCCCCCCTAAGCAAACATATTAAGATA
>NZ_JANSKK010000021.1 GCF_026659735.1 Staphylococcus pettenkoferi
GCTAATCAAACGCTTTTTAGGGAGAGTTTGATCCTGGCTCAGGATGAACGCTGGCGGCGTGCCTAATACATGCAAGTGGAGCGAACAGACGGGGAGCTTGCTCCCCCGCCGTTAGCGGCGGACGGGTGAGTAACACGTGGGTAACCTACCTATAAGACTGGAATAACTCCGGGAAACCGGGGCTAATGCCGGATAACATGTTGGACCGCATTGTCCTACAGTGAAAGACGGTCTTGCTGTCACTTATAGATGGACCCGCGCCGTATTAGCTAGTTGGTAAGGTAACGGCTTACCAAGGCAACGATACGTAGCCGACCTGAGAGGGTGATCGGCCACACTGGAACTGAGACACGGTCCAGACTCCTACGGGAGGCAGCAGTAGGGAATCTTCCGCAATGGGCGAAAGCCTGACGGAGCAACGCCGCGTGAGTGATGAAGGCCTTCGGGTCGTAAAACTCTGTTATTAGGGAAGAACAAATGTGTAAGTAACTATGCACGTCTTGACGGTACCTAATCAGAAAGCCACGGCTAACTACGTGCCAGCAGCCGCGGTAATACGTAGGTGGCAAGCGTTATCCGGAATTATTGGGCGTAAAGCGCGCGTAGGCGGTTTCTTAAGTCTGATGTGAAAGCCCACGGCTCAACCGTGGAGGGTCATTGGAAACTGGGAAACTTGAGTGCAGGAGAGGAAAGTGGAATTCCATGTGTAGCGGTGAAATGCGCAGAGATATGGAGGAACACCAGTGGCGAAGGCGACTTTCTGGTCTGCAACTGACGCTGATGTGCGAAAGCGTGGGGATCAAACAGGATTAGATACCCTGGTAGTCCACGCCGTAAACGATGAGTGCTAAGTGTTAGGGGGTTTCCGCCCCTTAGTGCTGCAGCTAACGCATTAAGCACTCCGCCTGGGGAGTACGACCGCAAGGTTGAAACTCAAAGGAATTGACGGGGACCCGCACAAGCGGTGGAGCATGTGGTTTAATTCGAAGCAACGCGAAGAACCTTACCAAATCTTGACATCCTTTGCCCCCTCTAGAGATAGAGGTTTCCCCTTCGGGGGACAAAGTGACAGGTGGTGCATGGTTGTCGTCAGCTCGTGTCGTGAGATGTTGGGTTAAGTCCCGCAACGAGCGCAACCCTTAAGCTTAGTTGCCATCATTCAGTTGGGCACTCTAAGTTGACTGCCGGTGACAAACCGGAGGAAGGTGGGGATGACGTCAAATCATCATGCCCCTTATGATTTGGGCTACACACGTGCTACAATGGACAATACAAAGGGCAGCTAAACCGCGAGGTCAAGCAAATCCCATAAAGTTGTTCTCAGTTCGGATTGTAGTCTGCAACTCGACTACATGAAGCTGGAATCGCTAGTAATCGTAGATCAGCATGCTACGGTGAATACGTTCCCGGGTCTTGTACACACCGCCCGTCACACCACGAGAGTTTGTAACACCCGAAGCCGGTGGAGCAACCACTTTGTGGAGCTAGCCGTCGAAGGTGGGACAAATGATTGGGGTGAAGTCGTAACAAGGTAGCCGTATCGGAAGGTGCGGCTGGATCACCTCCTTTCTAAGGATTATTATTCGGAACATCTTCGT
>NZ_JANSKK010000022.1 GCF_026659735.1 Staphylococcus pettenkoferi
ACTTTGCAACAGAACCAAATAGATTTAGATGAAGAATGTTTATCTATTAGTATTAATTCTGATTTAAAACACATTTTAAATTCTATAACTGCTGATTTTACAAAATTTGAGTTGAGGGAAATGACACACCTTAAATCTACTTACGCTAAAAATATGTTTAGATTACTTAAACAATACAAACATACTGGTTATGTAAAAATGAATTTAGACGATTTTAAAAATCGTCTGGATGTTCCTAAAACTTATCAAATGAATGATATAACTAAGCGTGTCTTAAAACCAATAGTTAATGAACTTTCTGCAATTTTTAATAACCTTAGCATTAATAAAATCAAGGCAAAAAAAGGGCGTAAAATTGAATGGCTAGAGTTTACGTTTGAGGCTGAGAAACGCATTCACAATAAACGACAACCACAAATGGCGAATATAGGTAAGTCACGTCAATATATCAGTCGTGAGAAAACTCCGAAATGGTTAGAAGAACGCACATATGAAAAACCAACACACAATGAGTATGATCCACAATTAGAGAAAGAACGAGAAGCTTTTTTAAGACAACTTGAAGTGGATTGGGAAGAATAGAAAAAAGATTATAAAACGAAAGCGTTAATTGAAGAGTGTATAATATCATGATATTATATAAGTAACAAACAGACAGACACATCATTGGATGTGAAAACCCCAGCATGCCGACCAAAGCATATGCTGGGGTTTCTTTTTTATCGTTGCTGTTCTTGATTTAATAAATAAAGAACACGTCCAACAATAATTGGACAAACGATATATTTGATAACAAACAGAGCGACAATCATTAGATGTGGCACCTCCTTTCTGCACAGGAAGTGCTTTTTTAGTATAACAAAATCTTTCTGTACTGTACTCACATGATATTGTATACATGCATACAATATGCAGGCATACTGTATGCAATACTTAGACATTGATAACTGAATAAAGATACAAAAGTTCTCTTAATGAAAACGCATGAAAACGTGTGGTTAAGGGTATGTATAAAAGTTGTATAACCTATAATCCGGACAAAAAGGGACAAACACTGATATGACGGTGTTTGTCCCTTTTTGTTGAGTTAACATAATAAAGAGTTATAGGTAGTAGATTTGTATAACATATCCATTCTTATAAAGAGGTTTATCTATATATTGTTATACTAAAATATGATTAGTATTGGTTAATAACCATATCTGTATAGTCTTCTTCTTTTATTATTCGAATTTGATTATTACTCGATTCATGCTCTATTCCCCATACTTTCGACCGTTTAAAAATCAACAAATCACAAAAAACCAATAATATTAGAATACATATTCCTTTGCAAAACTTCATAACATCTCCCCTTAAATACCATTCTTTCTATGGTATATTTTAATAATTTTTAACTGGCTTTTTAGCCAATAATGCACAAACTAAACCAATAATGGGGAAAATAATCATCATATAAATAGTTAATGAATAGGATTGGAAAATATCATGACCTAGGCCTAATGGTAATGGTCCTAAAGAGGAACCAATCACTAGCATAGTTGATCCAATTCCATTTATACTCCCTACATGCTTACGTCCAAAGTAGTTAGCCCAAACAATATTGGTTCCAATTCTTTCTAGACCGTTCGCAATTCCCCATATGATTCCAAATAGAATAGCTAAAGAATATATTGAGGAAACTTCTGTACGGCTCCATCCAAATGTTTGAATATATTCATCAATAAATGCTGCGTTTGAATAAGTTTGGCCAGGGCCAGAGAAGAAAACTGTCAAACCAGCAATAAATACAATAACCCAACCATAATAGAAATTTTTGGTTTTCATCTAATATTCACCTCTAAAATAAAACTCAATCCTTTCACGGATTGAGTTAGACAGACTATTTTACAATAACAACGGGAATTTCTGAACGTTTTGCTACTTTGTGACTGACGCTACCTAACACCATTTCTTGCAAACTATTTAATCCACGTGTTCCCAAAACAATAGCCTGAAATTCTCCACTATTTGCAACTGAAACAACTGTGTCCGCAGGAACACCATGTGCAATTTTCATTTCATATTTCACATTATGCTCTACAAATAACTCAGTGATATGAGAGAGTTTGTCTTCTCTTTCATTCGTCAAACTGGAACTTTGTTTACCATGTAAAACATCTGTTTTCGACTCCTCAACATCTACAACTGTAAGAATAGTAACAACAGTATTATCATCTATAAAATTTAAAACTTCTTTTGCTGAACGCAAACTATTTTCTGACCCATCTGCTGCTAATAAAATTGATTTATACATAAATAACGCTCCTTTAGTTTAAATGATTTTCATTTAGTTGGCTTAACTCTGAAACAATTTTACGACTATCTGAATTTAATTTTTCTACACGAACAATATTATTTTTTTCTTCGAATTTTCGTACTATCGTGTCAATTGCATCGACTGCAGAATCATCCCATAAGTGTGCATTATTGAAGTTTAATTCTATGGTACTATTTTTAATATCGAAGTTAATTTGATCCATCATAGAGTCAATAGAAACAAAGAAGATTTGTCCTTTAAAAGATAATCGATTTATTTTACCGAATTCTTCAGAAATTACTTCTACTTTTGCAATTTTAGTAGCAAAGAATAAAGCGCTGAAAACGACCCCTGCAACAACACCTATAGCTAAGTTATGAGTCATTAAAACGATAATTACCGTAATGAGCATAACAACTGCATCTGTTTTCGGTGCTTTTTTAATATATTTAAAAGAATTCCAATCAAATGTACCAACAGAAACCATAACCATAATACCTGCTAAAATTGGCATTGGAACCTGCACTACGAGTCCTCCAAGTACAATAATCATAAATATAAGTACAATACCGGCTGTAAATGTAGACAATCTACTGTTTGCTCCTGATTTAACATTGATGACCGATTGACCAATCATGGCACAACCACCCATACCACCAAATAAACCGGTAATCATGTTAGCGATACCTTGACCACGTGACTCTCTATTTTTACTACTATAAGTATCTGTAGCGTCATCTACAATTTTAGCTGTAAGTAAGCTTTCTACTAAACCTACAATAGCCATAGATAAAGAGTAAGGGAAAATAATTTGAAGTGTTTCTAAATTAAAGGGCACATTAGGGATTAAAAAGTGAGGTAAAGCTTGTTTAATACTCCCTAAATCTCCGACAGTTCTCACGTCAGAACCTGTATACATATAAAGGGCAGTCAACACGATAATAGCTATTAATGGTGCAGGTATAGCTTTAAAAAATCTTGGAATTATATATACAATGAGTAACGTGATAATTACATATATATATGTTGAAATTGATATTCCAAAGATATGTTCTATTTGAGACATAAAAATCATTATTCCTAGGGCATTTACAAACCCAATCATGACGGAATGAGGTATAAATTTCATTAGACGACCAACTTTAAGTAGTCCTAAAATTAATTGGATTAACCCCATTAGTATAGTAGCAGCTAGAAGATACTCTACACCGTAATCTTTCACAAGTGGAACAATTAATAAGGCAATAGCCCCTGTTGCACCTGATATCATTGCTGGTCTGCCACCTACAATAGCAGTAACGACAGCAATAATGAACGAAGCATATAAACCAACCATTGGATCTACACCTGCAATAATTGAAAATGCAATAGCTTCAGGGATTAAAGCTAAAGCAACTACAATACCGGCAAGTATATTTTTTCCTGGCTGGTTAAGCCATTCATTTTTTAATTTTTCAACCATAACTTACTCTCCTTTTTATTTAATTATATTGTAAAGTATAACAGAAAAGTTTCATATGTATACCCGTTAATGAAACTTTATGTTACACTTCACCTACAGGGTGGTGCAATTAAATGAAATACGGTTATATTAGACCCGTTACAATAAACGACAATTTAAATGAACAAAAAAAGAAAATAGAAAATCATACAAATGAAATTGTTGAAGAAATTCATGCTAATAATAAGAAGAGGAATATATTAGATGTTCTTTTAAATGAAAAATTAGTTTCTGGAGATATGTTATACGTTACGGATTTATGTATTCTTGCAGATTCTACGAAACATTTAGTAGATATATTAGATTATCTTTCTCAGGAGGATATATCTTTATATGTTATTAATTTAAATCGTTATATTTATAAAGACATCAAAGGTGAATTTATAGAAATATTACATGATATCACAGACTTCCAAAGTGACATTGTCAAATTTAGAACTCGTTTAGGTTTAGAAAATTATGCAAAAGAAGGAAAAAACTTAGGAAGACCCAAAAGAAACGACAAAAATCTTAGTGATGCTATTGAAATGTATATGAGTAAAAAATACACTTTAAATGAGATAAAAGAACAGACAAATATAAGTAGAGCAACTTTGTATCGTCATCTAGATAAATAAGAGGTGATGAACGTTGTTAAAACAAGATTTAATGTATAGTGTACTGTTATCGATTAAAGAAGGAGAAAGTGTAGATTTTAAAACGTTAAATGTGAGTGAAAAAACTTTTTTATTAGCACTCGAGAGTATAGCGAGACAAGATTTAGCTGAAAATGTAGAATTGTTTTATAATAAATGTTTTCCGATTTGTGGGACAACACGATACGCAGAGTTAACAGAAAAAGGACATAAAAATATTTCTGAATATCAAATAGAAGGTTCTGTTGCAAAGTAAAAGATATAGCTAACCACTAATTTATCATGTCAGTGTTCGCTTAACT
>NZ_JANSKK010000001.1 GCF_026659735.1 Staphylococcus pettenkoferi
CCCGTAAGAAGCGAGAGTCACAACATTGAAAATAAATTTATTATTGAAGTATATCTTAGACTATATCATTAAATAATACTTTTAGAACAAATTGAGTGTATTTGTTGTAGAAAATCTGTATAATGCGTTGATATGACTCAAATGACTTTCTACATATGAAAAAGGAGGATAGCCCATGTCTTTAAAAGCAAAGCTAACGATGATTCTTATCATGTTACTCGGCGGCTTCTTCGGCTTATTAAATGAAACGCTATTAACGACGGCGCTACCTAGCGTCATGCGTACATTTAACATTGAATATACTCAGGTTCAATGGCTTACTACCGCATTTTTACTCGCAAACGGGGTCGTGATTCCACTATCTGCAATGATCATTCAACGCTATACGACGCGACAAGTCTTTCTCGTAGCGATAGGTATCTTCTTTGTCGGTACGATCATCGCAGGATTTAGTTCGACGTTTACCGTTCTGTTACTTGCGCGAATCGTCCAAGCGCTTGGCTCTGGAATTATGATGCCATTGATGATGACGACAATGCTCGATATCTTTGAACCGCATGAACGTGGGAAGTATATGGGGATATTTGGTCTCGTCATCATGCTCGCACCAGCGATAGGACCGACGCTTTCTGGCTATCTCGTGGAATACTTCAATTGGCGTTCACTCTTCCACGTGGTGGCACCAATCGCGGCGATCACATTCCTATTAGCACTTAAGTTTGTTAAAAATGTAGGTACGAACCGTAAAGTGCCTATCGATATTCTATCAATTATTCTTTCTGTCTTTGGTTTTGGCGGACTACTTTACGGTACAAGTTCCATTTCACGTGATGGTTGGGACGACCCTATCGTTCTTACGACAGTCATCGGTGGACTCATCTTAGTCATTCTTTTTATCTACCGTCAGACGAAACTCGAGACACCGCTATTAAACTTTAGTGTATTTGCGAATAAACAGTTCGCAGTAGGTCTCACTATTATGGCTTTCACGATGATTTCCATGATTGGATCTGAAACCATTTTACCGATGTTCGTGCAGAATATTATGGGTAAACCTGCACTTGAATCAGGACTCATATTACTGCCAGGCGCGCTCGTCATGGGCGTCATGTCTATCGTTGGCGGCATCTTGTTCGAGAAATTTGGTGCGAAAGTGCTCGGTTTAATCGGTATGTTAATCGTCATTATCACGACATCCTACTTTATCTTTATGGATGGCGACAGTTCAGTCATCTTACTCGCAACGGTTTACGCTATCCGCATGATTGGGCTTGCTTTAGGTTTGATGCCACTCATGACGCATACGATGAACCAACTCAAGCCTGAGCTCAACGCACATGGTTCTTCAATGACGAACACGGTTCAACAAATTTCTGCGTCTATCGGTACGGCAGTATTAATCACGATTATGTCTCACGTAGCCCAACAGTTCAAACCGACGATGAGTGATTACAAAGGTTTAGATAAGAAAGCAATGGCAGCGCAAATTCAACACGATGCTTTACTCAGCGGCTATCATGGTGCTTTCGTGTTTGCGGTTATTATTTCTGTGATTAGTTTCCTTTCTGTGTTTATGTTAAAAGGCAAGAAACAAGCCGATCGCGATGCAGCGCAGAACCGTTCACAAACGTGATAGGGTAAAAGTGCTATCCGCTAAAGCGAGAAAGTTGCTATAATGGAGTTGAAATAATCATTTATGGAGGGCCACGATGGAACATAAGATGAGATTATACGACCAACCCTTTCAATTGATGCTTGCAGGCACGAAGACCGTCGAAATTCGATTAAATGATGAAAAGCGCCAAGCTGTGCAAAATGGCGATATCATTGTATTTACGAATTTAGAAAATGCAGATCAGTCTTTTAAAGTAGAAGTACTAGAACGCGTACAATTTGACTCATTTCAAGAGTTGCTGAAGTATTATGATAATGAAGAAATTGGTGTTTCGGAAGATTATCAACTTTCACAGAAACTTGCGGATATTTATCAAATTTATAGCCAAGCAGAAGAACTCGAATATGGCGCTGTCTCATTTCGAGTGAAACGAATTTAAACATCCTTTTGAACAAATACTAACGCCCCATCGATGAATGCATAAGATTCATTGATAGGGCGTTTTTAACTGCAATTTTAACCAACCCAGCAAAGGTATCTAGGTATTATTAAATCTGGCGTGCCAATTGACCTAAGCGATATACACCTGGTTTAACGACTTTGATGAAATCTCCGATATACTCTTCAACTTGCGCATTAAAGCCTTTCTTGAATTGTTGAACTCCATAGTCCTCCGCATCTTCTGAGAAATCACCTGTTACACCATAGAAGTTGTAACGATCAATACCGTGTGCTTTCGCAAATTTAATCATTTCCCATTGTAACGCGTAAGCCCCCATGTAGCGATTGTATGCAGGATTTGAACCGCTAGAGAGATAGTACATTTCATGGTCATTATAAATATAGACTGCGGAAGCAAGGTTGAGTTCGACACCATCAGTTTCAATACGTTGTTTCGTTTCGTCTATCTTGCGCTCTGTACTATTGATTTGTTGTTCAAGTTGCGTCGCTTTGGTCTTCTGTTTTTTAGAATTTGGACTTTCTTCCAATTGCTTTTGCACGTCTTGATATTGTGCTTGAAGTTGCTGTAATTTAACATCTAAAGTCTGAACGTAGTCTTCCAAGTTGATATATGCGAGTTGCAGTAAGATTTGCCCATCATAGACCTTTTGAAGTCTGCGGTAATAGGCCTCATCACGGAATGTAAATCCGTGCTTCTCTTCAGCCATTTTCATCAGTTCGTAAAATTTCGGCGTTTCATCTATTGATAACGTACGAATTTGAACGCCCATTTGTTCTGTCTTTTTGATATTGCGTCGTGTTTGATAATCCATTTCTTTTAAAAGTTGTTTTTCAGATTTATCTTGTAAATCTAAGACAGAAAGCCAGCGAATTTGACTGATTTTAGAATATCCACGTGTATAACCTTGATGAAGATAGCCTAAACTTTCTAACGTACGGATAAGCATACGTCGATCGTAACTTTCGATAATTTCACCGTCAGCACTATGCAGATTCTCCAATATGTATGGATCTACACGTACATAAAGGCAGTTATGTTTCTTCAAGTAGTCTGTGAGTGAACGGAAATAGAAAGCGACAAGTTCGATATTGGTATAGTCCATAACAGGACCGCGTTGACTGTAGAAATATTTATAGAATTTCAACGCACGAGCTTCTGAGAACAGTCCTGCAGCAATGACTTGGCCGTTATCATCCTTTACGCCAAGCAAGTGTGCAGTGCCATGCTGTTCAATTAAGCTTCGATAGTTAGCTAAACTTTGTGTAAAATGCGAAAAATGGTCAATCATGTAAGTCGAGAATTCATCCTCTGATAACTGTACAAATTTCATTTTCAATCCCCCATGTTTCTCATTCGAAATTTTGTAAAATAGAATAGTATAAAAGTAGTCTATCAAATCCGAGAGAATATTACACCTCATTATATAATATAAGTGTTAATTTTATTTTCACCCTCTGTAAAGGTAATTTAAATATTAAATTTAAGTAATAGTATTTTAACGTGGTGTGAAAAAGTGACAAGAACGTAGAAAACTATTGGCGAAAATAGTGGTTATCACTTATCATTACTATACAAGGTATAACAGATATAGGAGAGATAAGTTTGAAGAGATTGGTATTCACTATAGCAGCTGCAACACTCATCTTAGCAAGTTGTAGTAGCAGTAAATATACGAGCAGCATCGATAAAGCAGTAGATAAACAACAGGCTTACCAACATAAGCTAGCGAAGAGTGAGAAAGGTGACGTAGATAAGAAGTTTGATAAGAACAAAGCGAACATTTACGTCTACGAAAAGGGGAAATACGTCGTAATCGCATACAAGCCATTGCGTGACGATGATGAAGTGCACTATTATGCTTACGAAATCAAAGGTAAGAAAGCCCATTATCAAGAGCACTTTAACGTCAAAGGTTATATGCATAATCATGAAGAAAGCTATAAAGAAGAGAACTTAGATAGTGATGACGCAGATTAACAGAAATCAGGTGAAGTAATGAAGAAAGGGATAGGTTTAATACTTCTCGTCATAAGTACATTGATACTGGTGAGTTGTAATTCACAACAAGACAAAGCGAGTCATTCTTCTCATTATCAGAAAGGGAAAGTGACGATTGTCGAATATGCAGACCTTAAATGTCCTTATTGTAAAAAAGTAGATCAAAATGTCATGCACAAATTAAAGAAAGACTATCTGCATAATAAAAATGTTGAATACCAATTCGTAGACATGGCGTTTCTCGGTAAAGATTCAATTGTAGGTTCACGTGCTGAACATGCAGTCAAACGTATCGCACCCGAGAAACACCTACAGTTCCTGCATCAACTCTTCGAACAACAACCTAAAGACGAGAAAACGTGGTTGACGGAGAAGCGGTTAGATGCAGAAATTGATAAATTAAATCTTAATCAAGATAAGAAAGATCAAATTAAAAAAGCGTATAAGACGAAAGATAGTCAAGCTTGGAAAGACGCAGAGAAGGATCAAGAGCGCTATAAGAAACATAAAGTCAAACAAGCACCTACCGTTTATATTAATGGTGAAAAATTGAAAGACCCATACAAATATAAGAACTATAAAACTAAAATTGATAAAGCTTTAAAAAATAAAGAGAGCTAAAGATTGAAGCACTGATTTTCTATAATGTGAGTGTTGATGTGTGATTGCGCGTCAAACTCAACTATGAAAATCAGTGTTTTTTATTAATAGCAGAGAATTTCGAGAATGAGTGGTGTAAGGACTAGAAAGTGAAGTTTTAACTCCAGCGTATGCAGGGAAGAACTAAATAACGACATGAGCATCTTCTTTGATATAAAATGAGTATTAGGTATAATAAATATATCTTAAAGATATAAATAAGGAGGAGTTCTAATGACTCAATTTAAATTTGATCCAGCCCATTCTAATGTTGAATTCTCAATCAAACACTTAGCAATCGCAAATGTGAAAGGTCGTTTCAATGACTTTGATGCCAATATCGAAGGTGACCTTAACGATTTAAGTACGTTGAAAGGTCAGTTCACAATTCAAATTAACTCTATCGATACACGTATTAAAGATCGCGACAATCACTTATTAAGTAGTGACTTCTTCGACGCAGAGCAATATCCAGAAATGACTTTCGAGATTAAAGAAATGTCTGAAGATAAAGTGACAGGTGACGTGACATTGAAAGGTGAAACGCACGAAGAAACTTTCGATGTTCACTTCGAAGGTGTTAGCAAGAACCCTATGAATGATGCACAAACAGCTGGATTTGTTATTAATGGTACGCTTGATCGCGATAAATACGGTATTACTTTTAACCAACAACTTGAAACAGGTGGCTTATTGTTAGGTAAAAATGTTCAATTTGAATTGAGTGCAGAGTTCGAAGTACAAGAATAATAAATATTTAAATAGAAAGAGGAACGATGGCATTGTTCAACCATCGTTCCTCTTTGTTATATCGAATTATTCTTTTCTTTTCCTAAAAGTGATCCAACCACTAATTGCGGAGAATAGGAACCAGCCTATTAAAATTAAGATGAGTGAAATCATTGTATAATGTGATCCATAATTTTTACCTGTAGCAAGCATGCCAATAATAGACGGCGCACAGATAATTGCTAATGCAATGGCAGAAAGTTTGTGTTTAACAACTAAGAAATAAATAGTACATGTTGCCCAACAAATGAGACCTAGAATAATACTCGTGCGTGTAGTAGGTTGCCATAGTAAGGCGAGCGGATGATGCTTGACTAGATAGTTCATACCTAAGTAACAGAGAAATAAAAACATAAACCATAATGCGCTGCCAATATAAGCACCTTTACTATCTAAATAATGCATGAGTAAATATTTCAGTACATAAAGAGATACGATGAAACTGATGATAAAGAATCCAATTTTAAATAGAAACATCAAACTAATTTGGAAATTTGCGTCAAACATCTCGGGTATAATAGATAAAGCAAGTAGAAAAATTAGTAGTGAAAAAGCAAATTTGTATATTCCTCTGGATAAATGCATTTCTTTAGCAAAATTGTCTGCATAAGATTTCACAGGTTGTTGAATGATGTCGTCAACACTTTCACCATTTGCTTCGGCAGTGGTGAAATGATCACGTAATTCTTCGTCTATTTCATTAATTTCATTTTCTTCACGTCCGCGAAATATTAGTTCCAACCTAAGCTTTGTTAGAAAGTCTTCAGCATGTTTATTCAATTTCATCGACTCCTTCCATCAAATTATTCATTCCTTGATTGAGTAATTTCCATTGATGCTTAAATTGAGCGAGTTCCTGTTTACCTGACTCTGTGATTGAATAATATTTTCTTCTAGGCCCGCCATTATCGGATTTTTTACTAACTGTTGAAACGTAACCTTTCTTATCCAATCTCAATAGAACAGGATAAATACTACCAAAATTGATTTTAGGGAACTGATGCGCCTTCAGATTATCAAGAATTTCATAGCCGTATGTTTCGCCTTGAGCAATTAAACCTAATAGTGCGCCATCTAACAGCCCTTTCATCATATGTTTTGAAACTGACATAATATTTCCTTTCGATAACTATCTTTAATTATAAGATAGTAGTTATTTTTTAATTCGTCAACTATCTTATGATAAAAGATAGTAAAGTAAGTAATTATTTTATATTAAACGGAGGAGAAAGACAGATTTTGATCTTCTGTAATAAGCTTTGTAAGCAGAAAAAATATGAGTTAAAACGTGGCTTAAAACTTTCCTGGACCTTATGGTTTGAATATAATTAAGAGGTAAGCAAGTTGGATAGATGGTGGCTAATCTGAGTAAAAGGAGGGATGCCTATGAAGGTATTCATTCAACTCCTTGGAAAGGAGCAGCTTCATTGATTACCATAGATACTTTATTGCAATTTGGAATATTCCTTATTGCATGTATAGTGCTAGTAATCAAGCTTATTAATTTAAGCAATAAAAAATAACCATCCCAACTTTAGCGTTGTGATGATTATTTAATCACAATATAAAGCTACCGTCTTTCGAACGGGCTTACTTGGCACAGGTGGTAGCAACACTTGTGCCTTTCTTTGTTTAAAGTATACCCTGTTATAAGTTATATGTAAATCATTATGTATACTTATATCACATTTAAGATGAATATGATTTTAATAAAGTGAACTATTTTTCAAATACTTTGGTTTAGTAATCAAGCTTATTAATTTAAGTAACAAAAAATAACCATCCCAACTTTAGTGTTAGGATAGTTACTAAAAATTATTTAACGCTACCGTCTTTCGAACGGGCTTACTTGGCACAGGTGTGACTGCACTTGTGCCTTTTTCAACTTAGCTATTGAGCTTCATTTATTCATAAAACAAGTTGGATAGATATTAAGTCATCTTATTATAAAGGAGAGTGAGGCTTATGAAAGCATCAACTTTATTCTTTAGAAAGGAAAAGCCAACATGATTACAATAGATACTTTATTGCAATTTGGAATATTCCTTATTGCATGCATTGGCTTAGTAATCAAAATTGTTGATTTAAATGACAAAAAATATCTACCCAACTTTAAGCAAGTTGATGATATTAATCAATAAGGTATCTATTAGTCGATGTGACTAACATCTACGTTATTGATCTTGACTTAAGTATACTCTACCCATAGGTGATTGTAAATTATAAACATAATTTATATTATAATTTGAGTTGGATTGTTGAACGAATCCTTATAATTGATTTATCTTTTTTAAGCTTCTGCACTCACAATGAATTCTTCCGCTAAAAATCTCGCTATTTCTTTCCACTCCCTATGACTGATTCAACACAAAACGGGAAAACAACGAATAGACTTAAATATTCACTAATAAATAAGATCACATTTTACAAAAATCATATTAACCAAGGAGGACATCACTGTGGGTATCGAAGTAGATCGCAATAAGATTATTTTCAAAAGAAATTTCAATGCAAGTCCTGAAGACATCTTTAAAGCATATACAAACAAGGATTTATTTGAACAATGGTTTCACCCAGAAAATGGTACGACGAAAGTCTATCGTTTCGAGGTTCAAGAAGGTGGGGAAGGTTTCTTCTCAATTGAAACGCCACAGGGCAAGAGTTACACCGTGACGAAATATCAAGAATTTGATCAGCCTACCTACATTGCTTATGAAGATTATTTCGCAGATGAGAATGGCAATATCAATAAAGAAGTGCCTGGGATGTATAATACAGTGCAACTTAACGATATCGGTCAAGGCGTGACTGAGTTAATTGCGACGTCTGAATTACCGAGCGCTGAAACGGTGCAACAAATGATTGATATGGATTTAGAAGCGGGAATGAATAGTACATTCGATAACTTAGAAACATTGTTACGCAACACATCTTCATAAATTAGTCGAAATTGTTTGCTAAATGATATAGGTTCTCACTTGAAAACGGTGTATAATGGGTGTGAAAAGAGGTGAAGGGCTTGACTAAACGTTACATCAAAGTCTTAGTACTTTACGTGCTAAGTACACTCATACCAACACTTGTGACATGTAAACTTGATGGGAAACCATTCCTCAAATGGACTGTTCGTACGTTAGCAGGATATGGGCTTTTCGCATATGGTTTACGTCTTTTCTCTAAATTTAAAAAGTAATCTAAGTACGAGATGATATTTTAATCATGTACTTAATTGAAGTCGACTGCTGAGATGGAATAGGTCAGGGACAGTACTACCCTAGGCTATCTCGAGGGTCGACTTATTTTTATATCTGCAAGAAAGGGTCTTGCGCTCTGATGTTTACATTTTACATAAAATAAACATTCCCATCGTGGCTTAAATTCTATACAATAGTGGTTATATATGGTGAATTTGAGGGGGATTATTATGAAAAACAACAAGACAGTGAATGACACCTTTACGTCGAGGGCAATTGCTGAGAGTGCGATGCATCAATCTCAAATGAAAGATGTGATGATCACAAAGACGCCAGGACGTTACGCAGTGAAAGCGATGATGTCTGGTTTCTTACTCGCGATTGTGACGGTCTTTATGTTAGCCATCAAGACGCAATTTGCGGGGACACCAGTAGGGCTGATCAATATTCTTGGGGCAATTTCGTTCAGTTTAGCGCTCGTGCTCATCGTCTTAACCAATTCGGAATTACTGACGAGTAACTTTATGTTTGTGACGGTGGGGTATTATTATCGAGCGATTACGATGCGCAAGATTATGTACATCGTCTTCTACTGTTTCTTATTTAACATTGTTGGCGGACTCATCTTATTTGGATTAATGCGCTTCACTCATGTGATGACACCAGAGATGATTACTGCGTTGACTAAGACGGTCTCAACAAAGACGGTGGAGTCAACTTGGTATGCGATATTAGTCAAAGGGATCTTCTGTAACTTCTTTATTAATATTGGTATCTATGTATCAATGTTATTTAAAGATGGCTTATCTAAAGCTTTCTTTATTGCCTGTGGCGTCGTCGTCTTCGTATTTATGGGCTACGAACACGTTGTCTTTAACGCAGGTTTATATGCAGGCATGTTGTTCTATAACTTTGATGGCGCCAACTGGTTACATGTATTGAAAAATATTGTCTTTGCGTTTATCGGTAACTACATCGGTGGCGGTATCTTCGTCGGCTTAGTTTATGCTTACGTGAACGGTCGCCGTGACGCTTTTGAAAAATAGAATGATGTCATGATTAATACGGCTGTGCAATCGCATGGTCGTATTTTTAGTTACTAAATTATCTTTAAAATATAGAGAGACAAGTGCGGATGTAAGTGAGACATCTCTAAATTAGGAAGAAGTTAGAATTGATGTAATAAATTATAGAGACTGCCTGAGCTGTTTTTATCTTGAACGATATAGAAAGTACAATGTTGATCAAGTATTATCAATTGTTTTCAATGACGACTCGACACACCTGAGGGATTTCGGTCACATCGAAAATCCATTAATGATACGGCTAAGGTGTCATTAATTAGTTGAGTGTGACCGCCTCTCGGCAAGGAGAGGCAAAACATTGAAAACAAAAATAAATGAGCGTTCTATCCAATCAAGAATGTTTATTAAGTTGAATATACGATTATCATAAGAGTTTGTTTTAAAAAATCAATTACACAGTAGTTGTTTGATTTCATAGGAGTCAATACTCTCATGAAGTCGAGCTTTCCTTGCGGGGGACAGGAGGACGAAATATCCAATTTCTGTCTAATCAAGAATTTTTATTAAGTTGGATATATGTTTATTATAAGTGTTCGATTTATAAGTAACACTTGCGCAGTAGAGATCTGGATTCATAAGGGCTAACACTCTTATGAACCCTAGCTCTCTTTGCGGGGGAAGTACTACGAAATCATAGATTTCTGTACTTCTCCCAATCAAATGCGTTGACTCACAGCCATTGAAATCATAAAGTAGCGTTAAGTTCTATCAACAGACTCACACAAATATGACGAGGAAGAGGTGGCACGATGTCAAACTTAAACATCAGAGTCGCGACGGAAGAAGACGTGAAAGAGCTCTACCACATCATGCACGAAGCTTTCACACCCCTGCGCGAACTCGGAATTGACTGGCCGTCTGTAAACGCAGACGAAGAAATGGTACGCAATAATATGAAGACGACAACGATGTTTGTCTTAGAAGACGAAGAACAAATCATCTCCACAATCTCAGTCCGCTATCCTTGGGAAGATCGCCCGAGCGTAGCAACGTATCCTTTCGTCTGGTGGTTCGCGACAAGACCAGAGTTTGAAGGTCGTGGCTTAGGTAGCAAACTGTTGAAGTACGTTGAAGAAACATTTCTACGTGACACGCTCAAGGTACCAGCAGTTGTACTGGGTACGTCAGGTCGTTTGCATCCATGGTTGCTAGATATCTACAAACGTCGAGGTTATCAAGTCTTTAAAGAACATGAGAATGATGATGGTGACCTAGGGATACTCATGTATAAAGAACTCATTCCTGAGGCCTTTGATAGTCAATACTTAAAGAGACCTTAAATCACGTGAGGAATCCTCTCTGAGTACAAGATGACGAGGTGAAAGTGAGCTTCTCTCGTCTTTCTTGTATAAGGGGATTCCCTATATTTTTACTTGTATGTGAAAAATATCACAAATTCAATTAATTCTATTCTATAATGAAAATGAAGGGAGTGGTCATGGTATGACGATGAACATCATTGTCGTTCATGGCATGCGAAAAGGTACTTTGAATCAAGAGTTACATCAGTTTATCAACACGATGCTTGAAGATGAAATCTATCAATATGAAGTTGTTTTTCTAGAAAGTGAAACACGCAATCCGTATCGTGTTATTGAGCAGTTGATTCAAAGTGGAGAACGCGATTTCAGAATAATTCCATTTATGATCTTCTCAGGTGCACATTTTTTAGATGATATGCCGGCGATTGTTCAACATTTTAAACAACAATATGACGACATCTCATTTACGATTTGTGAACCACTCGGACATCACCCGTTAATGGTTGATATCGTGAAAGACAAAGCGATGGACGCATTAGCGCATACGAATTATGATGCAGTGATACTCTACGTGCATGGTAGTACGAAATATCGTAAACCTGAAGAAGAATTACGTGCGTTTCGCGAGCAGTTGACACTCCCAGTACCAATTCATGTACTCACGTTGTACGGCTCCATCTCCTATAAAGATTATTTAGAAGAAGTTGTTGAAGGGCAGAAGCGTGTGCTCTTTCTACCGATCTTCTTCTATGATGGCTACCTCGTGAACATGACGAAGAAGAGAATTAAACAGATGAATTTAGATTGTCAAATTGATTTCACGACGAGTATTAACTTTGACCAACGTTTAAAAGAGATCATCAACGATCGAATCGATGACTAAGTCTTATACGATTTGTAGCAACAGTACAAACCATGGGTCATCAACTCTCGTGACACACTCTAAGTTCGTCATTGTGTGGGGGTTCTACAATGAAAGAGAAGTTAGTAATCATTGGTAATGGTATGGCAGGTATTCGTACAGTAGAAGAAATCTTGAGTAGAGACGACTCAAAATACGAGATTACGGTTATTGGTAAGGAACCTTATCCAAACTATAACCGTATCATGTTGTCTAACATTCTTCAGAAGAAGATGACAGTTGAAGATACAATTATGAATCCATACGAATGGTATGGCGATCATCAAATTCGCATTTTAACGAATGATCCAGTAGTGGAATTAAATCGTCAGGACAAGGTCATCACGACAGAGCAAGGTATCAAAGTCGACTATGACACATGTATCTTTGCTACAGGTTCGAAAGCCTTTGTCTTACCTATCCCAGGCTCAGACTTACCGAACGTCATCGGCTGGCGTACGATTGAAGATACAGAGCGCATGATTGAGATTGCGCAGCACAATAAGAAAGCGGTAGTCATCGGGGGAGGGCTTCTCGGCTTAGAATGTGCGAGAGGGCTCATGGACCAAGGTATGGAAGTCACTGTCGTGCATCTTGCAGAATGGTTGATGGAAATGCAGCTTGACCGCAAAGGTGGCGAGTTGCTTAAAGCGGATTTAGAAGCACAAGGAATGCACTTCGAACTTCAAGCGAGCACGCAAGAAATTCTAGGTGAAGACAACGTGGAAGCCATTCGTTTAGCTGATGGTAGAGAGATTGAAACGGATCTCGTCGTCATGGCTGTCGGTATTCGTCCGTACGCTGAAATTGCCAAAGCGAGCGGTTTAGATGTCAATAGAGGTATCGTTGTTGATGACTTCATGCAAACGAGTGATCCAGCCATTTATGCAGTAGGTGAATGTGCTGAACATCGTGGCACAGTTTACGGTTTAGTCGCACCACTTTATGAGCAAGGTAAGGTACTTGCGGACGTGCTCACAGGTCGTCAAACATCAGGTTATCACGGCTCTACGACTTTTACCTCTTTAAAAGTCTCAGGTTGTGATCTCTACAGTGCAGGTGTGATTAAAGAATCACCAACGATTCATGGTGTAGAGGTCTTTGATAGTATCCATAACACGTATAAAAAGATCTTCCTAGAAGAAGATCAAGTGGTTGGTGCTGTGCTTTATGGAGATACTGACGATGGTAGCCGCTTATTCAGCATGATGCGTAAGCACGACTCTATTGAGGGTTATACGCTCACATCGTTACTGCAAAAACCAGGTGAGACGACTGAAACAAGCATTGCAGATATGCCAGACGATGAAATTATCTGTGGATGTAACGGTGTAGCTAAAGGAACGATTGTGGATGCGATTAAGCAGAAAGGGCTTACTCAAGTGAGCGAAGTTACGAAAGCGACGAAAGCGGGTAACTCTTGTGGTAAATGTAAAGGTCAAATCGCTCAAATTCTCGAGTATACTTTAGGAGACAAATATCAAGGTTCCGCACCAACAGGTATTTGTGCATGTACGGATTTAACGCGTAATCAAATCGTGACGCAAATTCGCGCGAAAGGCTTGAAGACATCTAAAGAAGTACGTCATGTGCTCAACTTTAAAGACAAGCATGGTTGTCCGAAATGTCGCCCAGCGTTGAACTATTACTTAAATATGGTTTATCCGCATGAACATCAAGATGAACAGGAATCACGTTTCGCTAACGAACGTTATCACGCGAACATTCAGAACGATGGTACGTTCTCAGTTATTCCGCAAATGCGAGGTGGCGTGACTGATGCAGATCAGCTCATTCGTTTAGGTGAAGTGGCGAAACAATTCGACGTGCCGCTCGTGAAGGTGACGGGTTCCCAACGTATCGGCTTATATGGTTTGAAGAAAGAGGAGCTGCCACGTGTGTGGGAAGCACTCGGTATGCGTTCAGCTTCTGCTTATGGTAAGAAGACCCGTTCAGTTAAAAGTTGTGTCGGTAAAGAATTCTGTCGCTTCGGTACACAATATACAACACGTCTCGGCATTCGTTTAGAGAAGACTTTCGAGTATATCGATACGCCGCATAAGTTTAAAATGGGTGTGTCAGGTTGTCCGAGAAGTTGTGTAGAATCTGGTGTGAAAGACTTTGGTGTCATCGGTGTCGAAAATGGTTTCCAAATTTATATCGGTGGTAACGGTGGTACTGAAGTAGCCAAAGGTCAACATCTCACAACAGTGGAAACAGAAGACGAAGTCATCCGTCTCTGTGGTGCAGTGATGCAATATTATCGTGAAACAGGAATTTATGCAGAACGTACGGCACCGTGGTTGAATCGTTTAGGTTTAGACCATGTGAAAGAAGTCGTGTTAGATCCTGAGAAACAACAAGAGCTATTCGAACGTATTATGGAAGCGAAAGAAGCG
Organism: Staphylococcus pettenkoferi; assembly: GCF_026659735.1. Lineage (GTDB taxonomy): Bacteria > Bacillota > Bacilli > Staphylococcales > Staphylococcaceae > Staphylococcus. The sequence continues at coordinate 14,346 of NZ_JANSKK010000001.1, forward strand.
GTAGCACAAGAACCTTGGTCAGATATTGTGGCTGACGAACGTAAACAGAAGATATTTGAAGTGGAGCGTGTTTAAGATGAGTACTAAGACCCCAATTAAAGTAGCAGAACTCTCTGAATTGACACCTTTAATCGGCAAGAAAGTCATCGTTGGAGATCAAGAGATAGGATTATTTTTAACTGAATCTGGAGAAATTCATGCGATTAACAATATTTGTCCTCACAAACAAGGACCACTGTCAGAAGGTACAGTCAGCGGGGAGTATGTCTATTGTCCCTTACATGATCAGAAGATTGATTTAAACACAGGCGAAGTCCAAGAACCTGATACAGGATGTGTGTCAGTTTACGAAGTAACAGTAGATAATGGAGAGGTCTATATATGTCTGTAGCACCTAAAGTGTACCTCGTGGGTGCTGGACCGGGAGACCCAAACTTATTAACACGTCGAGCGGAGCATTTGTTATATAAAGCCGACGTTGTGCTTTATGATCGTCTGGTTAATCCATTTATCTTGCAGTTGACACGTCCTGATGCGCAGCTAATCAATGTAGGCAAGATTCCCTATCATCCTACGACGAAGCAAGAAGAAATCAATCAACAACTGATTGCCAGTGCTGAGAAGCATGGATGTGTAGTGAGGTTAAAAGGTGGCGATCCTGCGATCTTTGGACGGCTACAAGAAGAGGTTGAAGCACTTGAACAAGAGAACATCGATTACGAGGTGGTACCAGGAGTTACGAGTGCGAGTGCTGCGGTCGCTACCTTGTGCATCGGTCTCACATCTCGTCGCTTGTCGAATAGTGTGACGTACTGTACTGGTCAAGCAGTCATCGACACACCTGAACGCTTCGTTTCAATGATGCAGCAAGGCACTTTAGCGATTTATATGGGTATTAAAAGGATTGGACAAATCATGTCGACCATTCAACAAGAGACTGACGTAGATTATCCAGTGAATGTTATTTTTCAAGCATCGTATGAACGTGAGCAGGTCATTAAAGCCCACGTCTCAACAATTGCATCACAAGTAGAGAACAGTGACGTTGATGGCCCAGGTCTCATTCTTATAGGCCCTGTGTTAGATCTAGAGAAGATGTTTAATACTAAGGTCTCAACACCTGTACTACTTCAAGGCGATCGAACAGCTAACATCGCTCGCGCATTTGAAATTTATGAGGAAGGTCGCACTGCATTTTTAGACATTGATCCTCATTGCGATTATCATCCGTCGCAACTCGCGTTGATTCAGCATATCAAAGAAACGTTATTGTAATTTATATTTATAAAATGAGAGGCACTCTAGCAATTGGAAGACATCCCAATTGTTTAGGGTGTCTTTTTCAATTTTAATACGGCTACAAAGTGCATTGCTACAAGGGGTAAGGGAGTTCTATGAGGCAAATAGGTAAATCCCTAATATGAGGGTCTTGTGAAAAAATGTACAATAAATTAACAAGTTATTAAGACATATCATTACTTTTTAATAGATAAGAGTGAAAGGCGTACGGAAAGTAAAGGCTATGCAGAGGCGATTCACTCAGAGAAACAGGGCATGTTTGAGAGGATGTTATGAAATGAAGAAATTTAAAACGAACTTTTTCAAACCAACAGAGAAGTTCAACGGCAACTGGTCCGTATTAGAACACAAAAGTAGAGAATGGGAGAAGATGTATCGTGAACGTTGGAGTCACGATAAAGTTGTACGTACAACACACGGTGTAAACTGTACAGGCTCCTGTTCATGGAAAGTATTTGTTAAGAACGGCGTGATTACGTGGGAGAACCAACAGACTGACTACCCAAGCTGTGGTCCCGATATGCCTGAGTTTGAACCACGCGGCTGTCCACGTGGTGCGTCATTCTCATGGTATGAATATAGCCCATTACGTATTCGTTACCCATATATCCGTGGTAAGCTGTGGGAATTGTGGGTTGAAGCGTTAAAAGAACACGATAATAACACGGTCGCAGCATGGGCGTCTATCGTTGAAGATGATGAGAAAGCACGTGCGTACAAACAAGCGAGAGGTAAAGGTGGACTCATCCGTACGAACTGGAAAGACGTCTCTAAACTCATCGCAGCACAAATTATTTATACGATTAAGAAATTTGGTCCAGACCGTATCGCAGGATTCACACCAATTCCAGCGATGTCAATGTTGAGTTATGCTTCTGGCGCTCGCTTTGTCAGCTTGCTTGGCGGAGAAATGTTGAGTTTCTACGACTGGTATGCCGACTTACCACCTGCTTCACCACAAATCTGGGGAGAACAAACAGACGTGCCGGAATCTAGTGACTGGTACAATGCTTCTTACATTGTGATGTGGGGGTCTAACGTACCGTTAACTCGTACGCCAGATGCACACTTTATGACAGAGGTGCGTTACAGAGGAACGAAAGTGGTATCAGTCGCTCCTGACTATGCGGAAAATGTTAAGTTCGCTGACAACTGGTTGGCACCACATCCAGGTACAGACGCTGCCGTTGCTCAAGCGATGACGCACGTCATTTTACAAGAGTTCTACGAAGATCAACCTTCAGAACACTTCATCAACTATGCAAAACAATACACAGATATGCCATTCGTCATCATGCTCGACGAAGATGAACAAGGACTTAAAGCAGGCCGTTTCTTACGCGTCAATGACCTCGGTCAAGAGACTGCAAATAGTGAGTGGAAACCGGTCGTATTCGACGCTTTAACTCAACAACTCGTTGTTCCAAACGGTACGATGGGTCAACGTTGGGAAGAAGGTAAGAAATGGAATCTGAAGTTAGAGACTGAAGATGGTACTAAGATTGATCCAGCACTGTCGATTACTGATAGTGATTACGAGTTACAAACAATTAACTTCCCATACTTCGACAACGAAGGAAACGGTGTATTCCAACGTCCAATTCCAACGCATAAAGTTACATTAGCAGACGGTTCAACACGTTACGTGACAACGATTTACGACCTTATGGCGAGCCAATATGGTATTAAACGATTTGATCATGAACTTGAAGCGAAAGGCTATGACGATGCATCATCTCATTACACACCAGCATGGCAAGAACAAATTACAGGTGTGAAAGCAGATGTTGTAGCACAAGTGGGTCGTGAATTTGCTCAGAACGCGATCGATACGAAAGGGCGTTCTATGATTATCATGGGTGCTGGTATCAACCACTGGTTCAACTCAGATACGATCTATCGTGCAGTATTAAACCTTGTCTTACTATGCGGATGCCAAGGTGTTAACGGCGGTGGTTGGGCGCATTACGTAGGTCAAGAGAAATGTCGTCCAATTGAAGGTTGGAATACGGTAGCCTTTGCGAAAGACTGGCAAGGTCCACCACGCTTACAGAATGGTACAAGCTGGTTCTACTTCGCAACAGACCAGTGGAAATACGAAGAGTCTTTCGTAGATAAGTTGAAATCGCCACTAGCGAAAGATGTTAAACATAAACATCCAGCTGATTACAACGTCACTGCAGCGAAATTAGGATGGTTGCCATCTTATCCTCAATTTAATAAAAATAGTCTATTGTTCGGTGAAGAAGCACGTGACGAAGGTCAATTTAATAACGAAACGATAATCAGTAAGGCTGTTGAAGCAGTTAAAAATAAAGACATTCAGTTTGCGGTTGAAGATCCAGATGCGAAAGAGAACCATCCGAAGACACTCTTCCTTTGGCGCTCTAACTTAATTTCTAGTTCAGCTAAAGGTCAAGAATATTTTATGAAACACTTGTTAGGTACGCGTTCAGGTCTGCTTGCAGAACCAAATGAAAGAGAGAAACCAGAAGAAATCAAATGGCGTGAAGACACAGAAGGAAAGCTCGACTTACTCGTATCACTCGACTTCCGTATGACAGCAACACCGCTTTATTCCGATATCATCCTACCGGCAGCAACTTGGTACGAAAAACATGACTTGTCTTCTACAGACATGCATCCATTCGTTCACCCATTCAACCCAGCGATTGATCCATTATGGGAATCTCGCTCAGACTGGGATATCTTCAGAACGTTAAGTAAAGCGGTCTCTGAAACAGCGGAACAACATCTTACAGGAGTCTATAAAGATGTTGTGACATCACCACTTGCACACGATTCGAAACAAGAGATTTCTAACGTCAATGGTGAAGTGAAAGATTGGAGTAAAGGTGAGATTGAAGCGGTGCCAGGTCAAACGATGCCAAGCTTCTCAGTAGTCGATCGTGATTACACTCAAATTTACAATAAGTTCGTTACAGTTGGACCACTTTTAGAGAAAAACAAAGTAGGTGCACACGGCGTCAGCTTCCCAGTTAAAGAACAATACGAAGAGCTCAAGAGTCTGATTGGTACATGGTCTGACGATAGCAATGACACCGTGAAATATGGACGTCCACGTATGGACACAGCGAGACGTGCTGCAGACGTAGTATTGAACATTTCATCAGCAACGAACGGTAAGTTATCACAGAAATCATACGAAGATCTTGAAGAACAAACAGGTATGCAGCTTAAAGATATTTCAAGTGAACGTGCAGCAGAGAAGATTACGTTCTTAAACATTACTTCTCAACCACGTGAAGTTATCCCTACAGCTGTGTTCCCTGGCTCTAATAAAAATGGTCAACGATACTCGCCATTTACGACGAACGTGGAAAGACTCGTACCGTTCAGAACATTAACAGGTCGTCAAAGTTACTATATTGACCATGAAGTATTCCAACAATTTGGCGAAAGCTTGCCAGTGTATAAACCAACGTTGCCACCAATGGTCTTCGGTACGAAAGACAAACATGTGGAGGCAGACAAAGATACACTCGTCTTACGTTATCTCACACCACACGGAAAATGGAATATCCACTCAACTTATCAAGACAACCAACACATGTTGACGTTGTTCAGAGGTGGACCAACAGTGTGGCTTGCTCGAGAAGATGCCGAAGCACATGATATTCAAGATAACGAATGGTTAGAGATTTATAACCGAAACGGTGTCGTTACTGCGCGTGCAGTAGTATCTCACCGTATGCCAAGAGGGACAATGTTTATGTATCACGCACAAGATAAACATATTCAAACACCAGGCTCACAAATTACAGATACACGTGGCGGTTCACACAACGCGCCAACACGTATACATTTGAAACCGACCCAACTCGTCGGGGGTTACGCACAAATTAGTTATCACTTTAACTATTATGGCCCTATAGGAAACCAAAGAGACGTCTATGTTGCCGTGCGTAAGTTGAAGGAGGTTGATTGGCTTGAAGATTAAAGCTCAAGTCGCAATGGTATTAAATTTAGATAAATGTATTGGGTGTCACACATGTAGTGTCACTTGTAAGAGTACGTGGACCAATCGACCAGGTGCTGAATATATGTGGTTTAACAACGTCGAAACGAAACCCGGCGTAGGTTATCCGAAACGATGGGAAGACCAATCTGTTTACAAAGGCGGTTGGTATTTAAACAAGAAAGGTAAGCTTGAATTACGCTCAGGTAATAAATGGGCGAAGATTGCATTAGGTAAGATCTTCTACAACCCTGATATGCCGATCATTCAAGACTACTACGAACCATGGACTTATAACTATGGTCACCTCACTACAGCTAAAGAAGGTCAACACCTCCCAGTAGCGACTGCGCATTCAGTGATCACAGGTAACAAACTTGATCTCGTATGGGGGCCTAACTGGGAAGACGACTTAGCTGGTGGACACATCACAGGTCCAGAAGATCCTAATATTCAACGTATCGAAGAAGATATCAAATTCAAATTCGACCAAACGTTTATGATGTATTTACCTCGTCTATGTGAACACTGTTTAAACCCGAGCTGTGTGGCTTCTTGTCCATCAGGTGCGATGTATAAAAGGGACGAAGACGGTATCGTGCTCGTCGACCAAGACGCATGTCGTGGCTGGCGTTACTGTATGACAGGTTGCCCGTATAAAAAAGTGTACTTTAACTGGAAAACGAATAAAGCGGAAAAATGTACGTTCTGTTTCCCGCGTATTGAGAACGGTATTCCAACCGTATGTTCTGAAACATGTACAGGACGTATGCGTTATTTAGGCGTACTGTTATATGATGCCGATCGTGTTGAAGAAATGGCTTCAGTTGCAGATGAGAAAGAATTATATGAGAAACAACTCGAATTGTTCCTTAATCCATATGATGAAGATGTGATTGAGCAAGCACAAGCAGATGGCGTAAATATGGAATGGATTGAAGCGGCTCAGAATTCACCAATCTATAAATTAGCGATTGAGTATAAGATTGCGTTCCCACTTCATCCAGAATATCGTACGATGCCAATGGTTTGGTACTGCCCACCATTAAGTCCAATTATGAGTTACTTCGAAGGGCAACGTGCGCAAGAGGCGAAACGCAACCCAGATATGATCTTCCCAGCGATTGAAGAGATGCGCTTACCAATTCAATATTTAGCGAGCCTCTTTACAGCTGGCGATACTGAACCCGTGAAGAAAGCGTTACAGAAGATGGCGATGATGCGTAGTCATATGCGTGCGAAAGCGACAAACAAACCTGTAGATTTAGATCGTCTTGATCGTGTAGGTTTAAGTGAAATTCAAGTTGAACAAATGTATCGTCTGTTAGCGATTGCGAAGTATGAAGATCGTTTCGTCATCCCAACTTCACATAAAGAAGCTTACATGGATACGTATAGAGCGCAAGGTAGCCAAGGCTACGGTGGCGAGTACTTTGGTTCAAACTGTGAAGGCTGTGGTGTGCCAGTAGCTACTGATCCTACGAAGACTGGACAAGAAATCTATAACGAGAACTTCTATGGAGGGATCTTCCGTGATTAACATCCCTAACTTCGTACGCTATCAAGAGACGATAGGTTATTTAGCTAAGCAATTAGAATTTCCTGAGAAACTGACATTGCATCCGAAGACGTTTAAAGATGTAGTCGGTGAAGATAACTTAGCTTATCCAGACTTAGTGAAGTTTCGCGAAGAGGTACATCAGCTCACATTGCTCGAGTTTAAACAACTTTACTCAGATACCTTTGATTTTAATAAAAAAGCGCCATTGTACATGACGTATAACAAATTTGATACGCAAAAGGAACGCGGTCAAATGTTGGCGAAGTTAAAGGTTCTATATGAAATGTTTGGGTTGCAGATGGAAGCGAACGAACTCTCTGACTACTTACCGCTCATGTTAGAATTTCTCTATCTTGCAAGCTGGAACGAAGATGAACGTGCATTAGGCAATATTGAATTTGTCATCATGGTCATTGAAGATGGTTCCTATGCAATGTTGCAGCAACTCAGATCTGAAGACAATCCATATCAATATGTAGTACAAGCTTTGAGAGAGGTCTTGAAATCTTGTCTACAACCAACGACAGAGGTGGTTTAAGATGCTCAACCAACTTATTTGGGTCATCCTCCCTTATCTATGCATGGCAATCTTCGTGATTGGCCATGCTGCTAGATTTAAATATGACCAATATTCATGGACAGCGAAATCGAGTGAATTTATCGAGAAGAAACAACTGAAATGGGGAAGTTTACTCTTCCACTTAGGTGTCATCCCAGTTGCTGGCGGTCACTTTGTCGGACTAGTTATTCCAGCATCGTGGCTATCAGGCATCGGTGTAAATAATCATATCTATCACATTGGTGCTGTCTACATCGGTAGTATTTTTGGTATAATGACATTAATTGGAATGCTCATGTTGACATTTCGTCGTGTCACACGTACAAACGTGCGCAAGTTAAGCACTGCATCAGATATTATTGTTAACTTTATGCTCTTATGTATTGTAATATTAGGGTGTTATGCTACACTCGTAACCAATGCGACAACACCAGATTTCGATTATCGTCAGACGATCGCGATTTGGTTTAGAGGACTCTTTACTTTAACACCTGATGCAAGCTTGATGACGACAGTCCCATTAGCTTTTAAAATGCATATTATTCTAGCCTTTCTCATCTTTGCTTTCTGGCCATTTACACGACTTGTACATGTTTGGAGTGTACCGATTACGTATGTGAGCCGAAGCTATATTATTTATCGTAAACATAAAGTCTGAACGGAGGAGCGCGTTTGAAATCTACATTAAATCGTCAACCATTTAATTATCAAGCAGCGTTAGAACATATCAGAACTGAATATCAATTTGATTTCGCGAGTATAGCGATGTATGAAAGTGATCAATATCATTCACCCATCAAGTGGCAATATGTAGATGGCAATCTCAATGATCGCTATAAACTTATCGTCTTGCGTAAAGGGAACGGTCTTGCAGGCAATGTGATGAAGACGGGTAAACGTCAAGTTATCGAAGACGTGGATCAAGCTTTGTCTATGAATGAGAGATTGAAGTATCCCATTATCTTAAGTGAAGCCTTAACGGCGACACTCGCCATTCCACTTTGGTCTGGACACAACGTGAAAGGTGTCCTACTCTTGGGGCAACGCGATCACAAGCCAATTCCTGTTCATGCGGATCAGATAGATATTAGCGGGAAACTTGGGGAATTTACTGAAGGAATATAGGTGATATGATGTTGGGGGAAGAGCAATTGACTAAGCAGAATTTGTTACAGGACTATTATCAACACACAAGTGAGAAGATTATATTTATAGATAAATATGGCAAAGTAATTGATATGAATCCAGCAGCAAAAGAGGTTATTTCACCTGATAACAACTATAGTCAAATCACACAAACGCTTTGCAATCATTGTAGTACCTATACAGAAGATTATGATTTGCATACTTGTGAACAATGTTTTCTGAAAGAAGAAGACATTGAAGATGCGACATTCCAAGTCTATCTCAGAACAACAGAAGATCAATTTGAACCCTTTACAGCAAGTTATGAAATGATTGATGAGGAGAATGAGATTAGCGCGTTCACGTTACAGAACGTCTCACAAGAGATCGTACGCAAAGAGAAAGTCTACCAACGTACAATGATGAAGAAGACAATTGCAGCTCAAGAGAATGAGCGTAAGCGTATTTCTCGTGAACTCCATGATAGTGTGGTTCAAGAAATGCTTAATGTCGATGTTGAATTGCGTTTGTTGAAATATCAGCACTCGATGGAAGAGTTAACGTCGAGTGCTGAACGGATTGAAGGATTGATGTCACAACTCATCGATGATATCCGTCATCTTTCAGTTGAACTTCGTCCTTCTTCACTCGATGATTTAGGCTTAGATGCAGCATTTAAGACGTATTTTAAACAGGCAGAAGCCAATTACGGTGTCTATATTGACTACGAGACGAATCTAAATGCGAAACGTTATAACAATAATATCGAGACTGTCGTGTATCGCGTTGTGCAAGAAGCGGTGTTTAACGCGATTAAATATGCAGATGTTTCTAAGATTAATGTGACGTTACATGAAGTAGGTCAGAAGTTGATTGCTGAAGTGGTTGACCATGGTAAAGGATTTGATAAAAGCCATCAACCTCAAGGCACAGGACTTGGGCTTTACGGGATGAATGAACGAGCAGAGTTAATCGATGCAGAAGTAATGATTGACACACAACTTGGTAGAGGTACCATCGTGACACTTGAAGTTCCAATCTAATGCAATATAAAGGGAGTAGTTAATGTGAAGATAGTAATAGCGGATGATCACGCTGTCGTACGCACAGGCTTCTCTATGATCCTCAATTATCAAGATGATATGGAAGTCGTAGCTACTGCTGCAGACGGGGTGGAAGCGTATCAGAAAGTGATGACACATAAACCAGATGTCTTGATTATGGACTTAAGTATGCCACCTGGTGAATCAGGACTTATCGCAACGAGTAAGATTAGTGAAAGCTTTCCTGACACTAAGATCTTGATATTAACGATGTATGACGACGAAGAATATTTATTTCACGTGTTACGCAATGGCGCAAAGGGTTACATCTTGAAAAATGCGCCAGATGATCAGCTCATCTTAGCAGTGCGCACCGTTTATAACGGTGAGACATATATTGATATGAAGATGACGACGTCGTTGGTGAACGAATTCGTCAATAACTCTAAGAATGATGATGCACCGACGAACGATCCGTTTAAGATTCTTTCTAAAAGAGAACTGGAAGTGCTACCGTTAGTTGCGAAAGGTTACGGCAATAAAGAGATTGCCGAGAAACTGTTCGTGTCTGTAAAGACGGTAGAAGTGCATAAGACACATATTATGCAGAAACTCAATTTAAAAACGAAACCAGAATTGGTAGAGTATGCCATTAAGAAGAAACTTGTGAGTTTTTAGGCAGCGCATTGTTAATTCCTTTCAAATGACTGAAGTTGATGTTATTTGAGAGGAATTTTTTAGTGTAGAGGAAGTGTGCAATAGTAGTGAAAGTACGGTTGTATCCTTAGTGGCGATTGAAGCATTCTTGAATCGAAATGAATCAGCATTTCAAAGTTCGCATCTTTATCCTCAACAGGGGAATATTACCTTATTCAATACGAGTTGCACCTGGCATTTACCTACAGTGAGTAGTATAGGGACTTTCCTTAATGTATTAAGGGAGAGTCCCTATGTTCATTTTTTCACAAAGTTACTAAACTAGAAGTGAAATCGGTACTTTGGTTAAGAAATATAGAAATGACCTCCTATTCACGTACTCAAAGTACTGATTCGTTATTAATTATGTTAAATGCAGGTGAATAATGATGAACAAACAAAATGGGAATTTCCAGTTAGGCTTACAGACTTTAAGCTTAATCGTTGGATTCATGGTGTGGAGTATTATCTCTCCAATTATGCCATTTATTTCTAAAGATGTTGCGATTACAGGTAGTCAGCTGTCGATCGTTATCGCAATTCCAGTTATTCTCGGTTCGATCTTGCGCGTACCCTTTGGCTATTTAACAAATAAAGTAGGTGCGAAATGGATCTTCTTTATTAGCTTTATTATCCTACTCTTCCCAATCTTCTTCTTGAGCCAAGCACAAAGTGTAGGAATGCTGATGACATCTGGTTTCTTCCTAGGTATAGCGGGTGCGACGTTCTCAGTAGGTGTAACATCAATTCCTAAATATTTTCCTAAGGAGCGAGTGGGACTTGCGAATGGTATTTACGGAATGGGTAATATCGGTACGGCGATTTCATCTTTCTTAGCACCACCAATTGCAGGTGTAATAGGGTGGCAATCTACAGTTCGACTTTATCTCATCCTACTTGCACTCTTTGCGATTCTCATGTTCTTCTTTGGTGACTCACAAGAACGTAAGGTACATGTACCTTTAATGGAACAGACACGTAAATTAATGGGTGACTTAAGATTATATTATTTAAGTTTCTGGTATTTTATTACTTTCGGATCATTCGTTGCATTTGGTGTCTTCCTTCCGAACTATCTCGTATCACACTTCCATATCGAAAGTGTAGATGCGGGGATTCGCTCAGGTATCTTTATCGCTTTAGCAACGTTGCTCCGTCCATTAGGTGGAATTCTAGGGGATAAACTCAACGCAGTACATATGCTAATCATCGACTTTGTGTGTATCACGATTGGCGGTATTATTCTAGGACTATCCAATAATATCTTGATGTTCACAGTCGGTTGTCTACTCATCAGTGTGTGTGCCGGTATTGGTAACGGTTTAGTCTTTAAACTCGTGCCGCATTACTTTAGCAAAGAAGCAGGTACTGCGAACGGTATCGTATCAATGATGGGTGGTCTCGGTGGTTTCTTCCCACCACTTGTGATCTCTCTCGTAGTATCTGTGACAGGTAGTTCACACTTTGCATTTATCTTGTTAGCAATCTTCGCGATTATCGCTCTCGTGACGATGTTACATTTGAGTAAAAGGGAACGAACTTCCGTCCGCGTACAATAAGATTATTTAAAGTTCATTGAACATGAAAAAGCCACACCAATTGCTGTTTTGGTGTGGCTTCGTATTATTTATTCGACGAACAGATGTTCATGATGAACAAGGAATCACTATCAGGAGGGGGGAGGATAAACATATATACGTCTGTTTCTGATTAGTCAATTTGAATGTTAGAATTAGAGTTATCTTCTTTAGAACGTTTAGGGAGCGTCACATTCAACATACCATTGTCATAAGATGCTTTGATGGCATCTTCTTGAATATTGTTGAAGGAGAATTGACGTTTCACATCTCTAACGCTGCGTTCGCGATGAATAACACGACCATTGTCGTCTTCTTCATTATTTTCTTCTGTTTGTTTACCTTCGATTGTAAGCACGTTATTTTCAAAGTTTAAACTAATATTTTCTTTCTTCATACCTGGAAGTTCTGCTTCTACTACGTAACTATCGTCTAATTCCTTGATGTCTGTAGTAATACCACCTGCGCTAGGGAACTGATCAAAGAATTGACGTCCTACATCTTTAAATAAATCACTTGGTTCCATATTGAAGAATGGTTTCATTTCAAAGCCCATAATTATCTCTCCTTTAAATATTTAATTAGGTAAGTTTTGATAAGATTTGAATATCTATTATTTCGATGTTTCTAACTTATTTTTGGCTTTCTCAATTTCGATTTCCTTCAAATTAATCTATCGTAATTTCGGTTTTAGTTTGTTGTTTTGGTAAAGTTACTTTCAATAAGCCATTGATATATTGTGCTTTAATTGCTTTACTGTCAATATTTTTAAAGATAAATTGACGATTCATATCTGTGATATGACGTTCTTTCACATGATAATGTGTGTTGTCATTACTGTCATCCTCTTGAGATGCAATAATTGTTAGTACGTTATCTTCGTAATCAATATCTATATCTTCTTTATTAATACCTGGTAATTCAGCTGTAACGATATAATTGTCTTCTGTTTCGTGTACATCAGATTTAATTGTTCTAGGGAATAAACCTTGAATGAAATCTGTTGGTAAATGACGTCTTCTAGTTTGTTCCATGAGTGATCATCACCTCTCCTTTAACGTTACAACTATATTGTATATCAAAGGTCAAAGAAAGTCAACATCAAAATTTAACTTTTTTTGACTAATAGACAAGAAATGCACAACGGCAGGGTTTCAAGTAACTTTTACCATTTAGAATAGTGTTTGACCTTTGACCTGAAAGATTGAGGTAAGTGTTAAGGATAGTAGAATGTGTCATGTCCTACAGTACTATAGCCAACGCCTTTGACTGTGGTAAATATGTGATGAAACCGTAGAATGGTCCATAGGCATATCTATTGAATAATGTCATTTGAGGCAGTAGAGTAATCATGTATTTTTTAAAATAGGTAAGAAAGTAGGTAAGAAGATGACTCAAAACAATAATTTTGATCAAATATTGAAAGGGAGAAAGTCCATTAAAGTCTTTGACGAGAATTACAAGATTCCACGTGAAGAAATGGACGAAATCATAGAGAAAGCAACACTTGCGCCGTCGTCAGTCAATATGCAACCGTGGCGTATGGTGGTAGTTGATACACCTGAAGGGAAAGAAAAGCTGCGCCCGTTGATGAGTATGAACACGCGTCAGAATGATACGTCTTCAGCGATGATTGTCATCTTTGGCGACCTTCATAACTATGAGCATGCAGAACATATTTACGGTAGCCAAGTCGAACGTGGATTTATGACTGAAGAGATTAAGACGCAGTTTCTTGACTGGGTCGTACCTTATTATAAAGGATTAACGACTGAACAAATGACGTCGATTGTTAATATCGATAGCAGTTTGATGGCGATGCAGTTGATGCTCGTTGCGAAAGCACATGGCTATGATACAAATCCGATAGGTGGTTTCGACAGAGTAAATATGGCCGCATGCTTCGATATGGATCCAGAGCGTTATATTCCCGTGATGGTGATTGCGATTGGTAAAAAGGCGCAAGAAGGGCATAGCTCTTATCGCATGCCAGTCGAAGCTATACGTCAGTATTTCTAAGTGGAGTGAGAAACGACTATTTTGTTACAAAGTAAAGTCTTATCTTTCATTCTAATCGTGAATCCGTCATAATGGATAGTGAATATAATGGAAAGATATGCGCGAATCATTGTAAGTACTATCAATTGATTGCGCTAAAGGAGTTCTAGAATGAAGACATTTATTAAAATACTTGGCCTACTAGTCTTATCGCTCGTCTTAGCGATTGTGCTCTTCTTTGGTTTACGTACGTATCAAGGGCACAAGAACATTCAACTTGTCGATAAATATTTAACGCAACACCACTTAAAGGACAAAGTGACATCGGAGAAGACACTTTATAGTGCTAAGAAAGGGCTCTATTATAAAGAAGTGAAATTTAAAGACGATCCTGGCAAGACGTATGTTATTCAACCTGTAGCCACTTACAAAGGTATTGTAGTTCAAGGTTTCGATACGGAAACGAAGAAGACAGATAAACATGCGAAACACCACAAATTTGATCCTGACTATAAACCTTGATGTAATGTAGAAGAAATAGCACAAATGAGTTGTACTATTGGATGTATAATGAGAGAAGATGACTCAGCGCTCTGATAAATTGAGAAGAGGTTTCTTGATTCATCGGAGCGTATTTTTGTGCGTAAAATGAGTGGGGGTTAAACGATGGTGTGACGCCATTTATATCGATGCTACATTCGGCAATTTTAAGTTACACAATAACATTTCTATATTCACATTATTCTATTGTGTTGCTAAGAATTAAGATGTTAAATTAGTATTAATACAATGAATAAGAAGGGTGGCGACGATCTTGAAACAACAACGCTTATTAGGATTTGTCTTAGTCATTACAGGCGCGATACTTTGGGGTGTCGGTGGCGTAATGTCACAATATCTCTTTCAAAAAGCTCATATTTCAGTCAATTGGCTAGTGGCAGTTCGTTTACTCATTTCAGGTGTACTATTAATATTGATTTCTGCACTAACGAACGGTAAACGGACTTTTACTTTATGGCGCTCGAAGCACACCGTTTTTCAAGTCATTGTCTACGGTATCCTCGGTATGCTAGCCGTACAATATACGTTTATGGCATCAATCAATTATGGTAATGCGACAGTCGCAACGTTACTACAATATTTGGGACCTGTCGTTATCATCCTTTATCTCGTCTTACGTAAAGTCATTCCACTTCAATTTAAAGAAATTATGGCAGTGATTCTCGCTCTAGTTGGTTCTTTCCTATTATTAACGAATGGCTCAATTTCTGAATTATCCGTGCCATTACCAGCTATTTTCTGGGGTCTTGCATCAGCTTTAGCCCTTGCATTCTACACGCTTTATCCCGCTAAATTATTAGCGCAGTGGGGTTCTGTTAATATTGTAGGATGGGCGATGTTGATCGGTGGTATCGCACTCTCGATCTTCTATCCACCATGGGATGTCGATACGGCAGGATGGACGCCGTTCATTTATGTCCTATTATTCTGTGCGATCATCTTTGGTACGATGTTCGCGTTCTGGTTCTTTATCGCTAGTTTACAATATCTTTACCCACAAGAATCCAGTTTATTAGGCACGATAGAACCATTAACTGCATTAGTCGTGTCTGTGATTTGGTTAGGCGATAGCTTTGGTCCTTGGCAATTAATAGGTGTAGGGATGATTATCTTTATGGTCGTCTTTTTATCTGTTTTTAAAAGTAAATGATGTAACTCAAATATAGAAATGAGCGATTATAGTTCAAATTAGGTTCATGAATAAAAGCTATCTCTATCATCGAAAATATGAATACGTTGACATAATTAGGATTGTAGACGATGGAAGTATAGCGGGTTCTAATATCTGCAATGTTACTTAAATATTCACTTTAAGTGTAATAGTTATGTATATAGTTTAAATAGTAAACAAAGAATGATAACTTTTATATGCTAAAATGGGGTTCTTTGGTATAATAAAGGAGGTTGTTAAAAAAGGGGGAAGAACCTACATGAAAATATTGAAAAAAGTCAGTTTACCAATGCAAGTCACAATAGCCCTCGTATTAGGTGTGATCGTGGGACTGTTACTCTATGGTCATACTGAACTCGTCAACTACATTAAACCATTTGGCGATATCTTCTTAAATCTAATCAAGATGATCGTGATACCTGTCGTGTTCTGTTCTTTAGCACTTTCCATTTCAAACATCGGTGAATCTAAGAAAGTCGGACGCTACGGTGCAAAGACGATTATCTACTTTGAAATTATCACAACAGTTGCAATCGCTTTAGGTATTATCTTTGCGAACATCTTTAAACCAGGTGTGGGACTCGACAAAGATAAACTCCCTAAAGGTGACATCTCTACATACGAAACAAATGCGAAACATGCGGAGCAAGCTTCTTCCTATGGTCATCACTTTATCGATACCATCGTGAATATTGTTCCTAAGAACTTATTCGAGGCTTTAACATCTGGCGAACTGCTACCGATTATCTTTTTCGCGGTATTCTTCGGTTTAGCCTTATCCGC
Source organism: Staphylococcus pettenkoferi (assembly GCF_026659735.1). Lineage (GTDB taxonomy): Bacteria > Bacillota > Bacilli > Staphylococcales > Staphylococcaceae > Staphylococcus. Next base: position 30,698 of record NZ_JANSKK010000001.1, read on the forward strand.
TATCGGTAACAAAGCTGAACCTGTTAAAAGTTTCCTTAACGGAACATTAGAAGCGGTCTTCTGGATGATTAATAAGATCTTGAAATTAGCACCAATCGGTGTATTCGCCTTTATTTGTACGACAATTATGACATTCGGAGCGTCAGCCCTTTTACCACTATTGAAACTACTCTTAGTTGTAGTCGGCTCAATGATCTTCTTTGTTGTTGTCGTACTCGGCTTTGTCGCATGGTTGTGTGGCGTGAATATCTTCTCTATCATGAAGATCTTGAAAAATGAATTATTGCTCGCATTCTCAACATCAAGTTCAGAATCTGTATTGCCGATCTTGATGCAAAAAATGGAACGTTTCGGTTCACCGAAAGAAATTACATCATTCGTCATTCCTATCGGCTACACATTTAACTTAGATGGCTCAGCATTATATCAATCCATTGCAGCAATCTTTGTAGCTCAAATGTATGGCATGCACATGGGTATCGGGGAACAAATCATGTTGATTCTCACACTCATGGTTGCATCTAAAGGTATGGCTGGGGTGCCAGGCGTGTCTATCGTGGTACTCATCACAACGTTCTCAGCAATGCATATTCCAGCCACAGGTTTAGCACTCATCATCGGTATCGACCGTATCCTCGATATGGTACGTACATGTGTTAACGTGATGGGTAACTCACTATCAACAGTCGTTATTGCTAAATCAGAAGGCGTGTTTGATAAACAAAAAATGAAAGATTATTTAAATTCTTATTCATAAACTTTAATACAGTAGATACTAAATTACTCCCTCAAGCCTATTACGGTTGGGGGAGTTTTCTAATAGCTTATTTGTCGAAGTAAGCCCTAGCATTCATATTTCGTCCATGGTAAGATTGAGATAGGTCATGCTGGCTAAACTCCTTTTGTTTTTGTGGTGATTATAAATTGAGTTTAACCTAGATGATCTTTTTTATTGTTTAAGTGCTTAGCTTAATTAAACAATCTACGAAATAAGAGGGAAGAAAAAGATGTATAATATCAAATCTGTACGGAAAAATCCCAGATATAAAATTATTAATTACCATAATAGATACTACTTATTAGATTTATCAAGAAATCCTTTCCTCTTCGTATTTCCTTTTTTATATTGGTTTATTCCAATTAAGGGAGAACTAATATCTAGTGAGCAAATGAAAGAGTTAACTAATATCGATTATCAACCTTTAGGTAATAATAAACTTCCTTATTTATTGTCACCTTTAATATTTGTTTTAATTAAACCATTTGTTAATAGTTTATATACGTCCGGTTATAGTACTTTTTATTCACTTGCATTTATAATTTCGCTTATTTTAATTCTTTTCTTACGTGTGAAAATAAACAAGAAATTAGAATTAAATTACAAAACTTTAGGAACTAAATATTTTCATGTATTACCTACAATATTACATATCGCTGTTTTGATTATATTTTATGTATTTTTTTTGTTTTTATTGATAGGAGTAGCTGATGGCTTTATATCAGATGATTTCCAAAATATAATTATTTTTATACTGTGGGTTTATATGGCCATGTTTTTTACTTTTATTAACTGTGCAGTATTTTCTAAAAATAAAGTATATATTTGGCAAAAGAGACGCAAATAAATAGTAGGATTCTTATATTGCCAATTGGTTTAATAGTTTATTTGAAAGAAGATAGTAAAAAATTAATAATTATAAGTAGAGGTTCATTATTAGAAAGTAATCAGAGAAAAGCATTATATGATTACTGTGCTTAAACACCCTTTAAGAGTATAAGATGAAGAAGCATTTCATTTTAATGAAGAAAATATTGATAAAATTGTATTTGAAGGTTATAAAGATGATGATGATATAGAAAAAGAACAGATAGGTAGAGAAGTACGAGGATTAGATTAACTATCTAAGTAGATTAGAAAACGACCACAGTGAGTATAAATTCACCGTGGTCATTTAACATTTACATACCATCCATATGCATTTTATGAATCTTCATCATTAATCCGTGTGGCACATCGTCGTGTTTTACGACTTTCATTTTAGTGAATTTACCATCGTCTTTAGATTTAGATAATTTCACGAAATCACCTTTTTTAGGTGAGAAACCAGATTCTGATGGGAGTTTCACATCTTTTGTTACTTTATGTGTTTCTTCGCTGACGATCTTTTCAGCTGTTGTATCATCTTTCATGTAACCATAATATGTTTCTTTCTGACCTGACGCGAACATGATAATCACGAAGATAATACACACGATGATCATAATCGCACTTAGCGTTATAGCGAGTCCTTTACCTTTCACCTTAAAATCTCCTTTTTAAATCGTTTTAACTCCTTTATATCGAAATTTGCAGGTGTATGCAATGATTTGTACTTTCTTTGAACACATTTACACTACAAACTGTAACAAAATTGACGTTTTCATTTATTGTTAGTAGAAAAATATCGATATCAATAACGCAGTAGTTGACTGTATTTAAGAAAGCGAACGCTGTCTCAAATACTAGTCAATCTGCGGGGATAGGACGACGAAATCAAGATTAATGTCTTATTCCCTATCGAGGAGGGAAGATACGAATATATTTAATTTCGTCCTTATAAAGCTCAACTATTTGATCTTCTTCACGGTTGAAATCACAGCTAACCAGTTCAGATTTAGGTGTGTTACTCAAACGCATATGCTTAAGGATCTCATCATCAATCAACGTGTGTTGAAGTTGCTCTGGTAGCGCATCATCGATAAAGCCATGGTCACGGTTGAGCGTCTGTGTAAAGCGGAGTGACGCGCTATGATATGGATTAATGAGTTTGAAACGCTGAACGTTTGTACTCAAGCGGCGCTGATTCAAGGTATTAAATAATAAGAGGTGGATCGTTTCGCCTTGTAAGCCGATTAAATAATTGGAATGAAAGTGTACCGTCGTGTTTACGAACGGTTTCAGAAATTGATAAATATGCGTAATGGGCTTCTGAATACCATGATGGTTGAGAAGGGCGACAGCTGAACGCGACGAACCTTTCAAATCGAAACTCACGCTAATCCCTCGTGCTAAGAGCTGACTTACGTAGGTAATCATTTCAGAAAGATGCACTTCAGTCGGATTATGCGCATTAATAAATTGTAACTTCGTGATATGTTGATGTATCCATTGACCACTAGAAATATCCAGCACATGCGAAAGTGCATCGAAGTAGTCAATCGGTGTTTTGCAATGATGAAACGAAGAATGGAGTTCTTGTAGTAATGTCAACGTTTCACTTTGGTCAATACTAATGAAGTAATAGTCACAATTTAGCTGCTTCAAATCATCGGCTGCTTGTTTAATCCCCTCGACTTGTTTAAGCCAGTCTTCAAGTTTCAATGCAAATTGGATTTGAGGATAGCTTTTTCTCAAACTTTTAATAGAACGTTCAATGTCACACTGCGCCATTTCGCTCGCATCATAAATCAGCATCAGCTTCACATGATGATTCGCTGATAGATAACTCGGCTTGTACAAGTACAGTTGCGCAATGAGCGATTCCACACCTTGAACTTCTGCTGGTGTGTGTAAGGTAAGGGCGAAACCGATATTTTGATTAAAATGTTTATCGATATATTTTAACAAGAGTGGTCGTTGTGCCTCGCTAAAGATAAGTGGTTGTGCTTCTTCAAGTATAATGTAAGGGTTTGTTAATGAAGAAAGTTGCATATTCTCTTCATTAATAAAGATTTGACTAAATAAATCGTTAAGGTCCTTAACATGGATGAATGTCTTAAATGATTGCGTTTCCTGTGCGTTTAGTGAACTTGTTAAATTGATCGTCGTATAGTTGAGCATTAACGGTTGTTCTGTAGCAGCGCGCTTTATGAACTCATGATATACATTTGGACGAACCTTACTCACGTGGATTGTCATATCTTTAGCAATCGCATGGCGTGACCGAAATTGATGTGGGGGTAGGCCTATCATCTCTTTGAAATGACGTGTAAAGTTATTAACTGTATGATACCCAAGTTGCTCAGCTACATGTGCTAATGAGTGTTTCTCAGAGAGCAGTGGTTGGAGCGAGAGTGCTACTTTCAAGCTTGAGATATAGTCTTTAAACGAGATGTGCAGTATTCTCTTAAATAGTAAAGAAATGTATGAGGACGACACGAAGAAAGCTTGAGAGATCTCTCCGATAGTCACGTTCTTCTCAGTACGGTCATTAATGTACTTTATGATTTGATTAAGTGTGCTATGATTCGTTCGCACATGAGGAAGATAAGGATAATTGTAGTTAATGAGGGTTTCGCGCTTTAAGATAGACAACATCTCTTCAAGCAGTTTCTGATTAGAAGCTTGTTGATCCGTTTGTGGGCGAAACATCTTAAGAATTAAATATTTCAAATAGTCATGATTCTGTAGTAACGAATTATCGAGATAAGCATTCAGCAACTTTGGATAGATAGACAAGAGGTAATTTAGCGGAAGGGTTAACTCCACGACTTGTTGTCCTCGTTCAATTTGATATAAATCTCCGTGGTTAATGATGAGGATCTCTCCTTCATTAATATAAGCCGAACCATTTAAATAGTATTCTAATTCGCCGTCGAGAGAGAAATAGAGTTTGATGCAGTTCAGACATCGTTGTTGAGGTCTTTCAATGGTATCATGGATGTGTAAAGTAATTTCCATATTCTGTTCTCCTATTATAGTTATTCGGTTAAACTCAAGTGAAGTTAACTTATTATATAACATTTTTGAGTATTTCTTAATACTTAATGGCGATTTTTTTACTAAAAAGACTACTTAATTGCGCAAATTTGACTAAGCAGGTAAAAATGTTGGAGTGAAAGTTAAAATTACGAAAGGTTACCAGAAAAAATCAGCGCATTTTAAACAATGGCAGATTAAAATACCATGCTGCAATCCACAACTTGCGCACAAATCATTTGTGACAAAACTGAAAAAACAATTGCTTTCACAATTGGAACCGGTTACAATCAAGATAAGAAGATTATGGAACCGGTTCTATAAAGGAGTGACAAACATGAGCTACAAACAATCAGCTAAAGAGATATTACAAGCAATCGGTGGGGAAGAGAACCTTGAAGCGATGGCCCACTGTGCGACACGTCTACGTCTCGTACTGAAAGATGAAAGTATCGTGGATGAGAAAGCGTTGGGAGAGATGGATGTCGTCAAAGGCACATTCTCCACTGGTGGACAATATCAAATTATCGTAGGATCAGGCACGGTCAATAAGGTATTTGCAGAGCTAGAGAAACTCACAGGTAAGGAAGCATCCACGACTTCAGAAGTGAAAGATCAAGGCAATCAACGTATGAATCCGTTACAACGTTTCGTGAAGATGTTATCTGATATCTTCGTACCGATTATTCCTGCTATCGTAGCGGGCGGTCTCTTAATGGGACTTAACAATATATTGACAGCCCCAGGGTTATTCTACGATGGTAAGTCATTGATTGAGGTGCATGATCAGTTCAAAGGTCTCGCAGGAATGATTAACATCTTTGCGAATGCGCCGTTCACTTTACTTCCTATATTAATAGGATTTAGTGCGACCAAGCGCTTTGGAGGCAACCCATTCCTAGGTGCAGCTTTAGGTATGATACTCGTTCACCCAGAATTGATGAATGCCTACGAATATCCGAAAGCGATGGAAGCAGGTAAGGCGATTCCGCATTGGGATTTATTTGGCTTACATATCAATCAAGTAGGCTATCAAGGTCAAGTGCTACCGATGTTGGCAGCTTCCTATATCCTGGCGAAATTAGAACGTGGATTGCGTAAAGTTATTCCAACAGTACTCGATAACTTACTGACACCATTGATCTCAATCTTCGTTACAGCCTTTGTCACTTTCTTATTCGTCGGTCCAATCACTCGTACACTCGGTTATTGGTTATCAGACGGTCTGACTTGGTTATACGATTTCGGTGGGGCAATCGGCGGACTGATCTTTGGTTTCTTCTACGCCCCAATTGTTATCACAGGTATGCACCACAGTTTCATCGCGATTGAGACACAATTGATTGCCGATAGTTCACAAACAGGCGGCTCATTTATCTTCCCTATCGCAACGATGTCTAACGTGGCGCAAGGTGCAGCCGCATTAGCCGCTTTCTTAATTGTGAAAGAGAACAAGAAATTGAAAGGGGTCGCATCTGCAGCAGGTATATCAGCCTTGCTCGGAATTACTGAACCTGCCATGTTTGGGGTTAACCTTAAACTTCGCTATCCATTTATCGGGGCGATCATTGGCTCAGCTTTAGGTGCCGCATACATTTCACTCTTTAAGGTGAAAGCGATCGCCTTAGGTACAGCAGGCTTGCCAGGATTTATTTCCATTAGCGCGAAACATCAAGGTTGGTTGCACTATGGTATAGGTATGATCATCGCCTTTGTTGCAGCATTTGCGATTACGTATATTCTTTCTCATCGTAAAAAGTACAAAGATGTCGCTTAACAATGACATTCATTAAGTAACGTAAATAGATAGTAATAAAGTAAAATATTGAGATAAAAACAACGCGTTATTTCAGTTCTGTCAATCATGCAGAATAGTGAAATAACGCGTTTTTATAATGATGAAGTAACTGGCTAGAACTTTCGTTTCTTCCATAAAAGCGTACCGACGATCGTAACCAGGATAAGTGACACTCCAATAATGATGAGCCATGACACGTAGCTATGGTCGTCGATAGGTAACGGCACGTTCATTCCAAAGAAACTAAAGACGAGTGTCGGTAAAGTTAGGAAGACAGTAAAGAGTGTTAACGTCTTCATCGTATTATTCATTTCATTAGAAAGTAATGACGAGTAAGATGTCGTAATACTTTCAAGGATATTCGTATAGAGCTCTGTCGTTTCAATGGCTTGATTGTTCTCAATAACTAAGTCTTCAAGAAGTTCTTCATCTTCCTCGTAACGATGCATAGCAGGTAGACGGAACAACTTCTTAATAATATTATCGTTCCCTTTTAACGCAGCCAAGAAGTAAACCAAACTCTTCTCGACTTCCATCAAATTGTAAAGTTGTTTGTTCGTCACATTATTCTTCAAACGTTTCTCGATACGTAAACGAGACTTATTGAGCAGGCGCAAATTACGATTATAGTGATTCGCAATCGTCAGTAGGATATTGAGCGCGAACTGACTGCGATATTTCAGGTTGATTTCACTATCGAAGCGGGCAAAGTTCTCCAGAAACTCATTGTCTGTATCACAAACAGTGAACATACGTTTATTTCCAATAATAATGCCGAGGGGTTGAGTGATAAAAGACAAGACTTTCAAGTTAGAGCTATTGACTACTGGTAAGTCGATGATAATCAACGAATAGCCTGTTTCATCGTCATATTCAATACGTGCACTTTCTTCAGAATCCAGTGGGTCACGTAAGAAATCCTCAGGAACATTAAACTGTTCGATGAGTTGATCGACCTCTTCACGCTCAGGTTCAATCACGTTGATCCAATCCGGATTCTGATTTAACGTTGTTTCAGTAATCTCAGTGGGTGTTTGTGTATATGCTGTAATCATCAGTGACAGCAATCCTTTCTTATGTTAACTACTTTATTAATATTATCTAATAATGAGTCGTGTGACAACTATTTATTTCGATAATCTGAATGCTCGCTGGCCATAAGACGAAGCGGTCCATTGTAAACGATCTTAAACAAATACTCGACGACGAGATCCGCACTAGGTGGATTGTCATCTCGAACCCAGTGTTTGATGAAAGAAATCGTCGCACCAGCCACATAACTATGGAAATAACTCTTCGGTACACCCGAGATCATATCTTGCTGGGTGATGTGTTTATCCATATTCTTAAACATCGTCTCTCTAATCTTCTCCTCAATTCGTGTCGTATGTCCAATGTTGAGTACGACGCGGTAGAATTCAAGATTATCGCCTATATAATAGAGAATATTGCGCAATATCTTAGTGGCGAACTCACGTGCAAATGTTTCAGCATCGATATGAGGGGTAAGAAACAAATCGTAATCTAGGGATTGTGAGAGACGTTCGATATATTCGTCTTCGATTTGTTCGAGCAGGTCATATTTATCTAGATAATGTAAATAGAAAGTGCCTCGATTGATATCCGCGCTTTCTGTAATATCTTTAATCGTAATCTTCTCAAGCGTTTTATGTTTCAATAAATCGATTAAAGCATATTTAATGGCCTCTTTCGTCTTACGGATACGTCGATCTTCTGTCATAATAGCCCTTCTTTATAAGAATTTTTCGAGTAAATGAACAATATCCAACACAATGTTGATTAATGTACATATCGGTGTTTATTGCATATTGTAATCTCTTTTACAGCTATTATAATAGACAACGTAATTGATATTCAACACAATGTTTAATAAAAGGAGGGCGACAGTGATGAATATTTTAAAAAGTAAATTCTTATGGTTAGCACCCATTGTTATATTAGTAATCTTAGGCATCTTTGCCTTAGCATTCTACCCAGCTTTTAACCCTAAACCTAAAGACTTACCTATCGCAATCGTGAATCATGATAAAGGGACTACAATTCAAGATAAAGAGATAAAAATCGGGGACAAACTTGAAGATAAATTAACTGATAGCGATTCAGACACAGTCAAATGGACAAGTGTCGACAGTGAGAAAAAAGCGAAAAACGGCTTAGAAGATCAAAAATATTACGGTATGATCGTACTTGAAAAAGATTTCTCTAAACACGCAATGAGCAAAACTCAAAAAGTCATCATGGACGCGAAAAAACAAGAAATGCAAGATAAAGTGAAATCTGGAGATATTCCAGCAGACAAAGCGAAACAAATGAAAGAAAAAATGCAACAACAAGGTGGCAATAACGACATCAAAGTTGAAAAAGCAAAAGTGTACACAACTGTGAATGACGGTGCCAACAAACAAGCATCTCAAATCGCAACACAAGTGCTCAGTGGTGTAGGTGACAACATCAACAAACAAATCACACAACAAGCAACAAGTACACTTGCGAAACAAGATGTGAAAGTATCACCTCAAGACATCAATGACTTAACAACTCCAGTGAAAGTCAAAGATCACAAAATGCATGAAGTGAAAGATCATCAAGGTGGCGGTAACGCACCATTCTTAATGTTCATGCCAGTATGGATGAGCTCAATCTTAGCTTCAGTATTATTATTCTATGCATTCAGAACTACTAACAACGTTTCAATTGGTAGTCGTATTAAAGCATCATTAGTACAAATGCTCTTCGCAGTCATCACTGCGTTTGTAGGTGGCTTTGGCTATGTATACTTCATGTCAGGTGTGCTAGGATTTGATTTCCCTAACACTGCACGCATGGCACTATTCATTTCACTAACTATCCTTGGTTTCATCGCGCTAGTGCTTGGAAGCATGACATTGCTTACTATGGCAGTGGTACCAATCTTCTTCCTAGCAATGTTCTTCAGCATTCAACTCGTGATGTTCCCAACAGAAATGTTACCTAAGTTCTATCAAAAATATATCGTGAGCTGGAATCCATTCACGCATTACGCAACATCAGTTAGAGATATTCTCTATATGAACCATCACATTACATTTAATGGTACAATGTGGATGCTCATCAGCTTCATGATCTACGGTGTTGTTGCAATTCTCGTTGCAACTATTGTTAAAAAACACAGCGACAAACGTACAGAAATTCCATCTTAATAAGTGGAATAGTGCGATTTCGGGACGAGGAAACGCTTCTCTCTTTGGAGGGGAGCGTTTTTTATGTTTGGATGTATTTTAAGGGGAGCGCGAGTTCCGTTGAGGAGCTAAAGGTGGATGACATTCTGAGCACGATCCAATTTACTGAGTGCGTGTTCAATGGGAGCGATATATGACTATCCTTTTTAGACTACACATATCAATGAAACTTTCACAACTCTACACCCCTCATTTCATCCTATATAATAGAAGAAACACGTCACACTTTTACCTAAACTAGTAAGCAACCTAACCTTACAGATGTGGACAATCAATGACAAATTAGAATTATTATTGTGTTAGGTACACCAATTTAATATCATTGAACAATGACATATTATCACTAGGAGGATTGCGATGAGATGGATAGTTACACATATACATAAAATGACACTCGTTCTCATCTTGGGTCTCATCATTACATTATTAAGCGTGTCGCAACCCGTGTCTGCCCACGCGACACTCGAACAAGTGCAGCCTGATAAAGATGCAGTAGTGAAACAATCACTAGAGAAGATTACGATGACCTTCAACGAACCGGTGCATACGAAACACTCGGGTATTACACTTTATGATGATAAAGGTAAAGAACTTGTGCAACTCGAGCCTAACGAAACAGGATCATCGAAGAAATTAACGTTTAACGTTGATCATTTAGATAAAGGAACACATCAAGTGAAGTGGCATGCCATTTCAGCCGATGGGCATGAAGTTGGCAATAGTTACAATTTCTCAGTGAAAGAGAAGACAGCTGACAAGGTTGACACGATACCACCTTGGTACGCACAACCGAGCGTATGGTTTGGACTCGTACGCTATCTTGCAGAAGGTAGTGTGATTGTGTGCGTAGGACTTTATCTCGTGAACCTACTCGCACGACGTCGGGGTTTACGCAGTTATTCCATCTTACCTCAACAACCTGCCGTTGCATGGTGCGCCATGATGATGATGGGCTTAAGTGCATTACTCTACATGATGACACTATCTTCAGACGTCGTTCAAGATTTGATTTCCTTGAACAAAGCCACGTTGATGCAATCACCCTTTATACTGTCAGCTATCGCTATCATCGTCTTCCTATACTTATGGACACTAAGACACATGCACCAAAGTTGGTATACACTCGTACCACTTGTCATTCTTATTGCACTCAGTATGTCGGGTCATGCGTGGAATCAGCATATCGCATTATGGTCGATTGCCATTCGTGTATGCCATTTATTAGGCATGTCATTATGGTTAGGAGCGCTCGTGTACTTGGTCATTGATGCGTGCCAGTCTACACATCGACAATCTGTGCCTCAAGTGAGAGCATTTTTATTCAAACTCAATATGAGCGCAGTTGCACTTCTCATCGCTTCAGGCGTACTCATGTTCTTTGACCAAACGCATCTCTCTGTCTTATGGACTGAAGTTCAAACGTGGAGTTTATTACTGATTGGTAAAATTATTCTTACTATCTTAATGATGGCACTTGGCTTGTACCAAACGGTTCGCGCACTAGGCGCACAAGGTCGAGCAAAGAAAGGGCAGTTATATGTTGAACTCACTGTAGGCATCGTGCTCATCTTACTCGGTGTCATTATGAGTCAAATAAATATTCCAACTTAAAGGAGGATTAAGATGTTACGTAAAATTATTGCGACAATCATTACAGGCGTTATCGCATTAAGTCTCATATCCGTGGCACAAGCTCACGTTACTTTGAACCCTGATACGAGTGAACCAGGGTCTTATGAAAAATATGATGTGCGTGTACCTGTAGAAAAAGATGCGAATACGACAAAGATTGAACTCAAAGTTCCTAAAGGTGTCGAAGTTGTAGGGGTAGCACCTGATGCGACATTCGACCATCATTTTACGAAAGATAAAAAAGGTAATATTAAGAAAATCACGTGGACAGCGAAGAAAGATGGTATCGGCCCGAATGAATTTATCGATTTACCGATACAAGTTGCCAACCCTGACAAAGAAGGCGAGTTTAGCTGGAAAGCCTATCAAACTTATGACAATGGCGATGTAGTGAAATGGACTGGTGGCGAAGATGCTGAGACACCTGCACCAGTAACGAAAGTGAAGAAAGGTGCAGCGCAGGACGATAACGGTGACGATGATGCGAAAGCAGATCACGCACCAGTAAGTCTATGGATTCTTTCCATTGTGGCAATTATCTTGTCCCTCGTTGCAATTTTTAAGAAATCACGCAAATCATGATAGAATAGAAGTGATAGAGAAAGGTGAGAAGCGGGCATTCAATATAAATGTTGTGAGGCAAATCGTTGGATTTGGGGCTGAATGAAATTTAGCGAAGTTTGGCGGTTCCTCAAGCAAGAGGGGGATATTGTACACCGCTCCTCTCACTTGAAGGAGGACTGACTATGCGCAGAGTCTTATATGCGTTCTTATTCTATACGGCAATCGGTTTATTCAGCGGATTCTACTACCGCGAACTTACCGTTGCACATCACTTTACCGGCGACACACAACTCGTCGTCGTCCATACACACACGCTCATCCTAGGTATGATGATGCACTTACTCTTACTTCCACTCGTAAAAGTATTTAATTTAAGTTCCTATTATCTATTTAATTGGTTCTTTATTATCTACAACATCGGCGTCATCGTTACAGTCGGCATGATGGCAGTTAAAGGAACATACCAAGTTATCGGTTGGCACGTGCCCGAATCATTTGCTGGATTTGCCGGTATCGGCCATACGATTATCACTGCAGGCTTCGTACTCTTATTCTTCTTATTAAGAAAAGCCATTATTAAAGATCCAGTTAAGAAAGATTGAGTGTTTTAGCCAAAGACAGTCGTGCGAGTTGTATGATTGATTTGGGAGGCTTAGTGTTCTAATTATAGACAATAGTGCGAAGCGAACAATTGAGTTGAAAGGCTGGGGCTAAGCGGTTGTGCTTAGTGGAAGTTAAGGCTCATTCGAAGTGAGAGAAGAATTGAATCGTTATCTTACGTGTTAAACAAACGCAAAAGTAGAATAAACTAGAGTAAAAGGAGTGACGTGGGTCACTCCTTTTTCTAATGGAAAGTGTATTATTTAATGTCTGTACACTTTTAACGGTTGGTAATGCGAGATATTTCACTCCTAAGGAAAGTAAGGTTGGATTTAGTGCGTGTAGGGGAGAGATGTGATTACAAATTAATAAACCGCTAGCTTTTCGAGCTGATCTTTAACAACAGTCATATTATCTCTAAGTAATTGAGCTGATTGATTCATAGCTCTAATTGCTTCGCCCTCATTCTCATTCAAGCCATTAACGACTACCTCAAATTGTTGAGCCATTTGGTCGAGGCGACCTTGGGCTTGGGAGTTTAATAAAAACATATCATTATAATGTGTAGTAGAGAAAAAAAGTTCAACAATATAAGGTTTCAACTGTATAATAATATTGTCTATTTTACCAGAGATAAGTGGCGCTAAACTTTGTAAATCATGAATCAATTTTATAATATTACGTATCTCACGTATTAAAGAGGATAGAGAGTTGTTTAGACTTGAAATGGTTAGTATAGGGATTGAATTTATTTTAGCAAGTGATTTAAAATGCTGAGATAGTAGCGTAATTTGGATTTCATTGATAGATTTTAATAACTGGGAACCTGCTCCTAATATTGACTTATAGACTTTTGAGTTTTTATCGAAAATAGCTTCATATAAACTCTCGATATAATCGCCTAGCTTTTTAACGCCATTGTTTATATGATCATTAACAATATTCATCTTATTCTTTAGATATTGTGATTCTTTCATTTTTCCCTTAACCATATGATTGTGACTAATTTGAATATTTACAGTGCCATTCAAAATAGTAGCATCTTGTCTTTCCATAATCTGTTTAATATCTTTGATTTGTTCACCAAATGTGTCATTTTGTTTTCTAATACACTTAATATTTGAATCCACTATTTTTAGGTGTTTCATTAACTCTTCTGCAACGCCATCCATTAAATCATAAACAATATTTTCGAAAATTTGTTTAATGAGATCACCTAAATCGACGTGAATTTTCTCTATACCTTCTCGCAATAAATTATTGTTACTAATTAAATGTTCTTTAATTGGCGTGTGTCCAATTAGTTTAGCTAAGGGAGAAGACCCTTCTAAGTAATGGTTAATACTGGCTAATAAATCTTCTGTTTCCTCAAGTAAAGTGATAAGTTGTGGTGAAACAGTTTCTAACTCAGTGTGAATACTCTCCATTAAAGATAATTCAATAGCTTTTTTAATATTTTTAGATAGTCTTTCTTTACGGTTTCCAAATTTTTTGTTTTCTTTTTCGGCTATATTGTAGCTCTCATGTAAAAAATCACAACAATCTTTTAGTGCTAAACTGGTTTCATTAGTAACCATATTGCTCAGTTTAGATAAATTATCTAAATCGAGTTGAATCAATCCACTTTTACCACTTTTGGCTATGGATTCCCCTGTCCATACATTAATAGGGATGTGGTCATCCATTTCAACTTTGACTTCAATAGTCTTTGGAACTTTCTTTCCGTGTTTAATTTCAGTATCTTTCACAGACTTAATTTTGATAGGAATATCTTCATAGGTATTGTCTTTCTTATTAAATTTACGATGATAACCAGTATGACTTTCAACTATATGAGTAAGTCCAGGTGAACCATTAACTACGCTTACTTCCTTATTAGGCATATTATTACCAATACCCCTTTGAATATTTGTTAAAATATCAAATATCGAAGTGTAATCAATAATATTTTTATAGAAAGGTTTACCGTCCTTGTTCCAGGAGGATAAAGGTAGACGGGCTGGGTCTGTAGTTACGACATCTACATTTGGATATTCTTGACCTATTCTTTTAGCTGAAGCACCTCCTTGAGAATTCCCGGTGACACCTTCAATAGATTTGTTGAGAAAATTTTCACGTTTAGCATTGTACTTTTGATTAAATGAATAATTACTCATTATCTTAGCATCATTAAGTTTAGTTAAATAATTATCATAGAACTTTGTACTTTCGTTTAACATTTCAGTTGAAGTATTTTTGTCATTACCTAATTTGATATCTTCAACCCAATCATCTGCTATAAAAGAGGGATTATCAGGATTTTCTTTTTCACTATTATCGGTACCTTGAAAAGCGACGACTTGCTTGCCAGTGGGGTGGTCATTTTTATCTAATAGTTCAAATACTTTCATATCGACGCCACCGTTCTGATTATTATTTATATCATCTGTTTCATAATCTATTTGCTTAAATCTTTTGCCATTAACTTCAAATGATTTTTTAGGATTAATATCTTGGTAAACCCAAAAACTTGCAATTTCGGCTTTATCTCGATCGTTTACCATTAATCTATTGTTATTATTCATGTTGTTACCCCCGATTATTATAATCTTTTAGTTAGTATGTTAAAGTTATTTTCAACCTTTTCATACAAAAATTTTAATAGAATAAATTTTAAAATATTTGATAACTAGAGCTATTTTGTCCTCCCCAATAGGGTTTTTGAGTACGAATTTGATTACCTGTATACATTACATCTATAGAACTAGTAGTCGGCATATTAGTATTATTTTTTTCTATTGATTTAGCTATTTGAGTAGCCATTTTAAAATTATATTTTTCACTACTCTCTTTTTTAGTACTAAACAGAGTTGTTACTACCTCAGGTTTAGCTTCGTAGTGTGTAGCTTTACGTGCTCTTTTCATGCCTTCCTCAAAATCTTTTTGATTCATTTTAATTAGCGGTTCGTAATATTTTTTATAGGTAGATAATTGTTCAGGGGTATAACAAATATAGAAATACTCATTTGCATAGCCATCTGCTTGCGTATTAACTATAGCTTCCTTTGTATAACCGGTATAGTGATATTTATCTTTATTCTTATTTAGATAATTATATAAATGGTCGTATTGCTTTTTATGAGCACGGTATTCAAAACCTGTTAAGACATGTTCTAACATATTCGCTATATTGTCGCCATCTTCGTTGACTTTCATTGATTTATCTTCATCAATGTCATCTTGTGCTAAGGATAAACTAGCATTAAATTGAATATCATGGTCATCACAATGGATATAGACAATGGCGCCGTCTTTGATTGGAGCGAATTTCGTTACTTTTACATTTAAACTGAAATTATCTTTAAAAAAGCGAATTGCTGATTTTTCAAAAGATTTTCGATGTTTTTTAGCAAAGTGAATAGACTTTCTATCTACATGTGGATCATCTTTATAACCTTGTCCTTTATATTCTTGAGCTGGCATTCTATCTGGAACTTTTTCTTGAAACATAGGTGAACAACCTCCTAAAATTAAAGTAGTTGAGAGAATAATGGGAAAAATCTTAAACTTCATATGATTACCTCGCCTTCTTAGTGAACTTGTCTGGATTTTTTCCGTTTAAATTAATTGGGTATATAGAATTCACATTTTGATAAGCCCAAAAACTTGCAATTTCTGCTTTGTCTCTATCGTTTATATTTAAATTATTCATAAAATCACCTCTATTAGTTTTTCTTAGTTGTTAATTAGTATTTTAAATTAGGTAATTATTTAGAAATCATCCATAAAGGCTACATCTGTAATGGTATCTTGGTCATCCCAAGTTGGGTCTGCGGTATAGATAATATTATCGCCTATCATTATGTCTATCCTACTAGTGGATGGCATGTTAAGCTCATCTTGCTCAATTTCTTTTACCATGTTAGCAGCGTAATCAGCAGTTACAGATTTCTTGAAAGGTTTATCAGTACTATAAAGTGTGGTTACTATCTCTGGTTTAGCTTTATAATGTGTAGCTTCGCGGGCATGTTTCATTCCTTCTTCAAAATCTTTTTGGTTCATTTTTATTAACGGCTCATAGTATTTCTTATAGGTAGATAGTTGTTCAGTAGTATAAGTAATATAGAAATATTCATTTGCGTAACCACTTGCTTGTGTATTTGTTATTGCTTCTTTGGTGTATCCAGTATAGTGATATTTATCTTTGTTTTTATCTAAATAATTATATAAGTAATCGTATTGTTTTTTATGTGCTCGATATTCGAAACCTGTTAAAACGGTTCCTAACATATTCGCTATACCATCACCATCTTCTTTAACTTTCATTGATTTATCCTCATCAATGTCGTCTTGTGCGAGGGATAAACTAGCATTAAATTGAATATCATGGTCATCACAATGGATATAGACAATGGCGCCGTCTTTGATTGGAGCAAATTTCGTTACTTTTACATTTAAACTGAAATTATCTTTAAAAAATCGTATGGCTGATTTCTCAAAAGATTTTCGATGTTTTTTAGCAAAGTGAATAGACTTTCTATCTACATGTGGATCATCTTTATAACCTTGTCCTTTATATTCTTGAGCTGGCATTCTATCTGGAACTTTTTCATGAAACATAGGTGTACAACCTCCTAAAATTAAAGTAGTTGAAAGGATAATGGGGGTAAGTTTAAACTTCATAAGTCACCTCGATGTGGAGTGAAAGTTATATAGTAATGTGGGGCTTCATTTAAAACTAGTACGAAAAACATATCATTAAAGGGAAAGAATCAAAATAGAATAAAATCTATTTCTACTGTACTAAGGAGTGAAACCCAAAGCGCTTGCTAATTCTTGATCACTATTTGTTATTGTCTTAATACTATTCTGAATTTTGTCAGTGTAACTTTGATAGCTTGATAGTATTTTATTTAATTTATTTTTCTTTTTATCGACAATTTCAAGCATATCATCTACTGAATTTTGCTTAGTCGCACCACCTAATTCCAAGGCATCTAAAACTTCATTTTCATTTAGTAGATTACCTATATGTTGAGCATCTTCAAGACCGGAAGACCAATTTTCTTTAAATTCTTGTTCTTTTTTTTCTAATACTTTTTTTATTGATTTAAACTCCTGCTGAATATTATCTTCTAATGTCATTAATAAAATATAAGCAACAACGTCGTTAAGTAATTTTTCGGGAGTAGCAGTATTTGTACCATGATAATTGTTAAGTAGTAAAATGCTTTCTTCTTTTATTTCGCTTACAAGTTGATGTGTATCTATTTGATTTGATATAACCGCTTGGATTGTGTGACTATCTAATGTTTTATTAATTTTCAACTGTGATTTAGAATCAAAAAAGTTATCAATACTATGACTAGTTCCGTTATGTATAGTGATAAATTTACCAAAATATAGCCCATGTGATATAAAAGAAGCTGTGGTGAGCCAATCACAATTAGTACGAAAGTTTGTTATTGTACCATTATAATTTTTTAAAGTGTTTTTCAAACTTAGTAATTGTAAAAATTTAAACATAGAAATTATAAAGTCTGACTTTTTTGGCATAATATTTAAAGGTGGAACTAGATACTTTAAAGGTCTTTTTAATAAATTTATTTCTGGAATAGATAAGGGAGCTGAATTGTAAGTTACAATATTTTTGATATTATTGCTTATGCCAAGTATAGTCGCATCTCGCCCACCTTTAGAATGGCCAGTAATTGTTTCTACATCGTACTCTTGTTGTATTCTTTTAATAAATTTTTGAGTTTCTTTAAAGTAGGAGTCATACTGATTTACAACGTTTAAACCAATGTTTTTATCTGCGTTGATATCTTGCATAGAGTCTAAGATATTATCTTTATTAATATTAGTCCCAGCTACACCGATAATAGCTTTTCCGGTATTTTTATCTACAAATACTGAAGTACTCAATCCTGTCTTAGTACCATTAAAGGTTTCTTTATATTCAAGGTTAGGCGGAAAATTATCATTATTTTTTGCCTGTTTAATTTGGTATTTTATTTCATCTTTAGTTAACCCTTGATGATATGCAGTTTCTAACCCATAACTTAGTTTAGATATCGCACTAGTACTTTCAGTAGTTTTAGTTAAACCGTCAAATTTTATTTTATAATTCTGTTCCATATTCATCTTCTTCATTAACTCCTTCAGTATGATATCCAATAGAATCTGAAATTTTAATATCGTTTTGATTAAAATTGATGTCTAGACTAATATCGATATTATTATCCTTTTTAAATTCACTACTGGCGCCACTCATAGCAATAGAAGGTGCACTTTTATCCTTAATATCATATTTTTTTCTCAAATTTTTTACAATGTCGTCTTCATTACTTAGATTGCGAGTAGCAAAAAAATTATTTAATGTGTAATTGTAATTTCTAATTACCCATTGGTTTTTTTTGGTGTTTTTAAAGTTAGAGTATTGACTCATAAACTTAAAGTTTTCAATTTTTTTCTTCAATGATTTACTAGCACGTTTATCTACGCATTTAAGTTTGTTGTTTTTCATTATTATTTTATAATTTGTTTCTTTTGTAGTTAATCCCTTATGCTTATCGTCGTATATTTTATAAATATAGTATTTACCTTTAGCATTTTTCTTTTCAAGATTAATATATAGTACTGCTCCTTCGGAAAATAAAATTTTTCCTCTTTTCTCAGAAATACTAGATTGTACTATCCAGGTTCCTGGATAAATATTATCTTTAGTGTACTCACCTTTAGGGGTGAGATGATAATAGTCGTCTAGATTTTTAACAGGATAAAATTTGAGTTTTTCATTGAATAAATTCTTGATTTTCCTATCCTTTCCAAAAAATAGGAAATAACAACCGGTTACTGTAGTAAGTATGAGTACTAAAATTATGATTAGTTGTAATGTTTTCTTGTTGTTCATATAATCAGCTCTTTCTGAGATAAAGTTAGGATAAATCTTTAAAAATTGTCTATGTAAATACTATATGATGAGTTGTTAAGCAATATACATATAGTTGCAATTGACAATAAAAATAAATAATTCTAAATTATCAATCATTAACAATTATAGTTATAGTGAAAAGGTAGCTTATATACTAATTACAAATGTAAATTATCCTACTAAAACATTCTGTTTAGTGTATAATAAGATTGAAGACTATCAATGTATATAGTTATAGTTACTTACAGAATAAGTTGATATAGTTCGAGATGAAACTATATAAACTCCTAGGTAATTCATTTCAGTAATACGTACGCTGCCATCTATATTGATTGCTTCTACAAAAGCTACATGACCTGATGCACCTTCTGGAGTTTGTAGAATAGATCCGACGGAAGGTGTATGATCTACCTTGAATCCTTCGTTTGCAGCCATTTGAGCCCAAAATTTGGCATCACCCCAGAAGGTGCTAATAGGGCGACCGGTTTGAGCACGTTTGTCAAATACGTAGTATGTACATTGTCCAGGAGTGTATAGATTGGCATTATTACTTAATTGGGGATGTTCGATTATTTTGCCATTATTCATCGCGAGAGGATGGCCCTGTTCATCCTTAGCTGTATTATTGAAATCGTCTATTAATAAATTGTGATGAATTGTATCGAGTTCTATCGTATCGACAAAACCTTTACTATTTCGGAAAGCGAAATCATTTGTTTGACGTGGTGATGAAGTTTGAGAATCAATTTCATTATTTTGATTTCTCAGTGCCTTAGGTAAAGAATCATCTTCTTTATTAGAATCTGAATTTTGAGGTTGTCCGTTATTATTTGAATATAGCTCGTCTGAAAAACAAATTGGACTAATGAGTGAGATGCTTAAAAGCATTAGAGGTATAGTCGAAAGCAATTTAAAAGTTTTAGTCATAATCTAGCTGTCCTTTCTATGTTAGTCAATATATATTATACACAAATCTAGATGTAATACATAGAGTTATATTACAAAAAAAGAATTTCTCCAAAATATTGATGGAAATATACTTTACAAAATCGAAATATCGTGTATTATTAAAGCGAGAATTAACTCTTGAGAAAAAGAGAATAGGTTAGTTCAATTCCAAAGTAAGGGAGGTCATATCATGGCAGTCATCAAGATGAGCCCTGAGGAAATTCGAACTAAATCGAATACTTATGGCGGGAGTGCAGACCAAATTCGACAAATACTCTCAGATCTTAAAAGTGCTCAAGGTGAGATTTCAAGCCACTGGGAAGGACAAGCATTTAATAAGTTTGATGAGCAATTTAATCAATTGAGTCCTAAAGTCGAAAAATTCGCTCAACTGTTGGAAGATATTAAACAACAGTTAACGAGTGCTGCAGATACTGTCGAAGAACAAGATCAGCAATTATCTAATAATTTTGGGCTAAATTTTCGATAATATGACTTTAGAAGAAATGATTACTCCTATAAAAACTATGACTTCAAAGGTTGCAAAGATGAGTCCTGATAGATCTAAGATTACTAGCGTCGGACGCAATTTGGCCACTGATTATAAAATGGCTGATAAAGATAATCCAATCAAACAATTCAGTGAACAACTTGAGGATTATCGTTCCTACCTATATGGTGGAAAGAAGTATAAAGATGTAGTCAAATCATTACTAGAATTAAAGAATGCCTGCTTAGCTTCATATATTGTAGGTGATGGCAGCATAAGAAAAGGTAATAAAATTCTTTCTAGTGCAAAATCGATTGATAAATTAGGTAAAAAGCGTACTCGTTTACTCAATGCAATATTGAAGACAAATATAGAAAACATTGAAGGAAGAAAGATTATCAAAGCAGTCAAATTCATGTTTGAAGATAAACCTAATATGAAAATGTCAAAGAAATTTAAATCTGCTTTGAAAATGACTCGAAATTATAATGATAAAGAATTTAAGAGGATTTATGAAACGGCTAAGCCTAAAAAATCAATAAAAAAAGCGTGGGTAGATAAATTCAATGAATTGAAGAATGAAGCATCATTTAAAAATTTGAAGAAAAAATTTAATGTTAAAAACCTAAAGGATTTATCACTAAAAAAATGGGAGGATTTTAAAGGAAGTAATTGGTTAGGTAAATCTTCTAAATTAATGAAAGTTGGCTCTAAAGCTTTAGCTCCAGTAGGAACTGTGATGGCAATAGGCAATAACTTTTTGAGTAAAAAATCATTACAGAGAAAAATTGTTGATACATCTGTAGATCTCGGTGCGATGGGTGCCAGCAGTGCAACTGGATTTATGGTAGGTGCTGCTATTGGCGGTCCTGTTGGAGCAGCTGCTGGAGGAGTAGTGGGGGCGCTTACAGGATTTATGTTGGATCAGAAAAATAGTAATGGAAAAAGTATTACCGATTATGCGAAAGAAAAAGCTAATAAGGCGGTAAATAAGTTTAAACATAAAGCAACAGAAACTACTCATAAAGTTGCCCATACATTAAATAAGACAAAAGAAAAGATTTCTAACGCTGCACATGCTTTTGGGCATACTTTAAGTAAAGTATTTTAATAATAATAGAAAAGAAGTGTAAACATGAATTCTTATACTCAATTACGTCAACCTATTGCACAAATTTTTTCAATATTTAGCTTTATATGTATAATATTTAGTTTCTTTGGAGAAGATTATAAGGAAGTATTAAATGCGTACCCTAATTATTTATTGGTATCTACTTTTATTGAAGTATTATTCGTCGTAGTGCCATTTATAGGCTTATTATTTAAGCCTTCTTATAATAATAAAAATATATGGAGAATATATTTTATTATTACAGTTATTGATACTTACTTAATATTATTTTCATTTTTTAACTTATATTTTTTGATTGGGATTCATCTAAATAGAGACTTATTCCTTTATTGGATAATAGGAATAATCTCTATGCTAACTAGTTTTTTACTAGATACAATTGCTAATATTATTTTAATGAATGTTAAAAGTTTAAAACATCATTTAATTGGTCTTCTATTTAGACTACTAGGAGCTTTTATTTATATTATTTATATTATTCTTTACTTTATAGTTCCTCATGATATTTATAATAGAAATACATTTATCGAGTTAATATTTCTGACAATTGGAGTTCACATAATAGTAGTATATTTATTTATCATGTATGGAGATTATACTTATTCACTTGAGAAGGGTGAGGTACCTGAATAAGAAGTACTCTTACAGTTGCTCATACTATATAAACGACTAAAGAAGACGTTTCACATGCCGCTCAACACTTTGGCCGTACTTTAGGTAAACTATTTTAAATATATTAGAAAAGAAGTGTAAATATGAATTCCTATACTCAATTACGACAACCAGTTCCACAAATATTAGGATTTTTTAGTTTATTAGCGATAAGTTTTTGTTTTGTTTCTTTAGAAAAAAGCGGATTAATATTTAAAATACCATTAGGTTTATCGATAACTACAATAATTGAAATATTTTTTATATTTTCATCGATTATAGGTTTATTATATAAGCCACACTATAAAAATACTGCAATGTGGAGATGTTATCTTATTATAACTGTGATAAACAGCTACATCATGTTATATGCAGTATTTAATATGTACTTTTTAGCAGCTCTATACTATAAAATAGATTTACAATTTTATTGGGGGGGAGGTATAGTCGGTATGACTTCGAGTTTTATATTAGATACTATTGCTAATATTATTTTAATTAATGTCACAAGTTTTAAACATCATATGGTAAGTCTATTATTTCGATTTTTGGGAGCTTCTGTTTATATAGTCTATATTATTCTTTACTTTATAGTTCCTCATAATATAGATAATAGAAATGACTTTATACATTTAATATTCCTTACACTTGCTATACATGTAATAGTAGTCTATTTGTTCTTTATGTATGGCGATTATACTTACTCGCTTGAAAAAGGAGAGGTGCCAGAATAAGAAGGACCCTTAAAGTTGCTCTTACAATATATGAGACCAGAGAAAAGGGTTTACATGCATTTGGAAATTATTTTGGGAAAATATTTTAATATTACTAATAAGAAAGAGGATATAAATGAAATCTTATACTCAATTACGACAACCAGTTCCGCAGATTCTTGCTCTTGTTAGTCTTTGTTTTCTAGTAGTTGATTATTTAAGTGCTAAATATAACGGCGTATTAATGAATATACCAGTATATATTTTAGGTATGTGCTTGATTAATTTATTAGTCATTCTGATCTCTTTTTTGTGTATTTTTATCAAACCGCATTATAGTAATACATTTATGTGGAGAAATTTTTTTATTATAACAGTATTAGATAGTTACATGATTTTGTATGCTATTTTCAATCTCTATTTTATTGTAGCAATTCGCTATCATATCGACATAATTAATTATTGGGTTATTGGTATTAGTAGTATGACTTTAAGTTTTGTGTTAGACACTATTGCTAATATAATTGCAATTAATGTAACAAGTTTTAAAAATCATATGATAGGACTATTATTTAGGTTTTTGGGTGCGTTCGTTTATATAGTATATGTTATTCTATATTTTATTGTTCTCCATTATATAGAGAATCGAAATGCATTTATACACCTAATTTTCTTTACTTTAGGTTTTCATGCGATAGTTACTTACAGCTTTATAATATATGGTGGATATACGTATGATATAGAACAAGGAGAGGAACCTACAGAAAGAAGACTTTAATTATAACCAACAATTGATAAATATATTTTAATACAAGTGCTTTTATAAAATTTTCAAGAGGTGAAACATCATGGAATTGGACATCTTATTAGTGCCATATTGTGCCAAAGTGGAAATTGTCACGAAAGAGAAAGAATGGTACGACGAATTAATTAGTATTAAAGAATTCTTTATAAGTGAAGATGTATACATTATGGGACCGGTTATTTTTACAAAGGAGGTAGTGGGACTTGAAGGTGTGAAATACGTTGTTTATATACCGCTTAATGCACCGATTGAACCTATACCTGAACTAAGCATTGAATATCATCCTTTACTGGAAGTTTATCCTACTTTATCACATAAATGTTTAGATGATGAGGATATTGAAGCGGTGTATCAATCGATAGAGGAGTATGCATTAACTAACGATATACAATTAGCTGAAAGAGACTATTACCATGTAATTCTAGAGTATGCTGGTGGACTCGTCTTTGAAATTCATGCTGAAATTGACGTTGATGGGGTTGAAGGAGCATGAATGAATATGGGCTAAGTGAAATAAGATTAAAAAATGTGGCATACCAATCATATATCGATATTCCAATCAGTCAAATAGAAGACTATTTAGTGAAATTTGTGGAAGCATGTCGCGAAGAAGATGCGCAGATTGATAATAAACTTATTATGGCTATCACTCAACTTACTTTAGATCGTCATATTAATGTTACTTTCTATGCAGCAATTAACCGTGCAATTCTGCCGACTCCTGAACTCAATTTCAGAAGTTATCTAGTCATCGAAGATATGATTCAAGGTCGGATGAGAAGTAAGCAGTTTGAATTAGAAGAACAACAGCTTATCGATGATTTTAATGATTTTTGTAAGGAATATGATTATCAAATTGTTTCACCTTATTATCATATCTTTCAAATAGAGAAAAACGATGCATGGATTGATGTGAAAGCTAAAGTAATGGAGTTGGACTAAAAATGTTAGTGATAATATTACTTATTGTCGTTTTTGGGTACTGCTATTTATTAGATTTCAATGCTGTCCTTATTAAGGAGAGAAATATTTTATTTCCAATCATTTCTAGTTCGATAATAATTGGAATAATATTCTTTGTAATGTTTAAGGCTCATAACTTAAATTCCAATTCTTTAGAAAATATTATTCTAATTAGTGGCATAGGTTTCGTCATGTATATGTGGTTAGCGATTCGTAGTTTTAGTAAAAGACCGCGTTATATAAAGATGGAGAAACTCATGAGTAGTAAATGGCAAGATAAAGAGAATGAAGAACAACTTGAGATAATTTCTGTAAAAGTGGTGACCGGAAATACGAGAGGGCTTTTGTGTATGATGATGGCTGCTGTATGTTTAATGGTGTTCGAATACAATATGACAGTTGGAGAAGCATACGAAGTTATTGATTTTCTTTCTGTATGTTACTTTTTTACTGTCATTGCGATAGTTGTATATATCATTATTGATATTGTTCAATACATCCGTTATAACATCTTCGGCATGTATACACTTCGTCCTTTAACAATCTTGCTTGCTTTTATTCTTCTGCATATCGCAGCGGCTTAACTTAAAGGTAGGGATAGTTATGGATGAACAATTAATTCAAAAGCGACTTCAACTTGAAGAAAGTTATGACCAGGAAGTTCAGAAGTGCCGAAGACGTATGAGTATTGTTGAAGAAAAGATATTAGAAACGAGACGTTTTGTAGATCGAACAGTGGAGGATTACTTAACTGTGAGTGCTCGCAGGAATTATAGTCAAAGTTCAGATAATAAAGCATTTTACCACATTGAAAGCTTTAAAGATCAAGAAATAAAGCGGCTTGAACATACTAAGCTTGAAATTGAGAATGAAATTAAGGAATTGAGGAAATCCTATAGAAGAGAAGAAGAAAGATTAGATAAGGAGTTTCGTTATGAGTAATGTACTTTCAGAGAATATGGATGGTAGGAAAACGATGCAGAAGCACCTCATCTCATCCACGACAGCTACTGAAATAACTGACGAAAGAGATGAATTGAAAAGTAAAATGAAGAAAGATTTAAACCAACTTATCGATGCGCTTCAAGATCATTGTAAAAATTACGCAAACTCGTTCAATGAAGTTGCTAAAGGCGACTGGGTAGACGAAGCTCAAAAGGAAATAAGACAAATTTCTAAGCGTTTAGATAGTGTTTGAATATTTCCTCCTCCCTCAAACCATGAAACTTAAATTCGAATGCTCGACTTCAATTTAAGTCTCATGGTTTTTCTTCTCTGCAAAATCCATTTACTCAGCCACAACCTTCAAATTCATAAACGAAACTCTAACGTTTCTCCCTCTATATCTTTCTCTCGCTCTACATTACTTGAATCTGAATGCGTTGTTTCATTTTAACCGCTATATCTTCCCCCCCACACACAACACCAATTTATTGATAACCTTTCTCATTTCTAGCATAATATAACTGAATCTAAGATTAGGTCTATGTTATTGGGAGGCTAAGTTATGAAGGATGTAACGATTATTGGTGGAGGCCCTGCTGGTTTGTTTGCGAGCTTTTATGCAGGTCTACGTGGTATGGATGTGCGTATTGTGGATGTTCAAAGTGAATTAGGGGGCAAGATGCAAATCTATCCTGAGAAGATTATTTGGGATATTGGTGGCGTAGCTCCGAAACCGTGCTATGAGATTATTCAAGATACGATGAAACAAGGGTTGTATTTTAACCCAGAAGTGCAGCTTAACCAACGTGTAGTAGATATTCAGAAGTTGGATGAACGTCATTTCGAAGTGATCACTGAGGATGGTACACATTACTCTTCTAAAGCAGTAATTGTCGCTATTGGTAATGGAATTATTAATCCGAAACCGCTCGAAATTAAAGATGCTGAGCGTTATCACCTGACTAATTTGCACTACGTGGTGCAATCGTTACGCAAGTTTAAGGATAAAGATATTCTCATCTCAGGTGCAGGAAATTCAGCGCTCGATTGGGCGAATGATTTAAGTGGCTACGCGAAGTCTGTCACTTTGATTTATCGTAAGTCTGAGATTAAGGGTTACGAAGCGGTACGTGATAAATTGGACGATTTAAATGTGCGTAAAGTGCCGAATACACATATTACGGAATTGATAGGCGATCAATCGCAAACGCGTATCGATCAAGTTGTGTTAGAGAATTTAGAGACTGGCGAGACACGTAATGAACATTTCGATGAAGTGATTATCAGTCACGGCTTTGATATGGAGAATAGCTTGCTGCAATCCTCTCAAGCACAGTTAGACATGTATGACGAATATCGCGTGAAAGGCTTTGGTAATACGTCTACGAGTGTGCCGGGAATCTATGCATGTGGAGATATCGTTGCGCATGATGCAAAGGTGCACCTTATCGCTAGTGCGTTTAGTGACGCAGGGAATGCGGCTAATTTGGCCAAGCAATATATCGAGCCTGATGCGAATAGCGAAGGCTTTGTCTCTAGTCATAACGATGTGTTTAAAGAATCTAACGAAGTGATTATGCAGAAGTATCTATAATTTAATCTAAATCGAGGAGGGAGCGCAATGATTCATCTTAAACATGAATCACCTGAGCCTCAAGCGTATTGTGAATTGCGTAAAGTGGCGGGTATGAGTACGAAATCACTGGCTGCTGCACGTAAAGGGCTGCCTAACGCGCTGTTTACAGTAGCGCTTTATAGTGAGCAGCAACTCATTGGCCTAGGTCGTGTGATTGGCGACGGTGGCACGGCCTTGCAGGTTGTAGATATCGTTGTTCACCCTAAGTATCAGGGGCGAGGATATGGCAAGCTGGTTATGCGTGAGGTCATGCACTTTATCGACACCATTGCTGAAGCGGGTACGTATGTGAGTCTGATGGCCGACTATCCTGCTGACGAGCTCTACCGTCAGTTTGGCTTTGATTATACGGAGCCTCATTCAGCCGGTATGTTTAAGAAGTATTAGTATGTAGTTAAAATGGTATGGAATAAGTGAGTGAATTGTTTATGTAAAAACATTCCCCTTACTTTCAGTGAAACGTTCAACTGTGTAGGTAAAATATCACATGTTCGAGGGTGAACCGCTCAATTAAATATAGTAAGACCGATTCATCCTATTACTTAAAACGCCACGCTTAACAGAATAAGTGAGTCCAGCGCTTAAAATATCAACGATTTAAAGAATAATCAGTCGTCACAAAATTTATATTATATTCGAACGTACCTCCCAGCATTAGAATTTACAATTTCCCACATTAAACAAGGCATTTGAGAACGCCGCGACCGACGTCTCAAATGCCTTTTTCAATCTTATATTATTTATCTTCTTCCATTTTAACATTGGCGGCAGAAGTTCTTGAACGTAAGTCGGCTTCGATTTCTTCTAAGCTACGACCACGCGTTTCTGGTAAGTATTTTACAACAAAGATAATCGCTAAAATACCAATGACCGCAAAGATTAAGAAGACTTCTTGTACGGGTAGTACGTCTGTTAATTTAGGGAAGAATTGAGCAACGAGTAAACTACCGATAGATAGGATTAACGCTGCAACACCTGTAGCGGCGCCACGTGCGCGCATAGGGAAGAGCTCTGGTAACATTACCCATAATACAGGTCCCCAAGTGAATCCAAAGAATAAGATAAAGATCGTTAAGCAAAGGATGATAATCCATGCTGCTGAGTGTAGTCCCATCGTCCAGATCAGTACTGCCATGACGACGAGAGATGCGACCATACCGATATTTCCTGTAACGAGGAGTTTCTTACGGTCAATCTTATCAATGATAAATATCGCAACGATCGTGATGAGTACGTTTACAGTACCGATACCCACTGTACCTAGAATAGATGCAGATTCGTCGAGACCTGCTTTACTAATGATACGTGGGGCATAGTAAATAATCGCATTGATACCGATGATTTGTTGGAATAACGCAAAGATACAGCCGATGATGATAGTTGGACGCAACCAAGGTGAGCTTAACACTTTCATCGTACTTTCAGAGACGCGACTGATTTCACGCATGTCCGCGATTTCTTTGTCGATTTCGTGTTCTGGGAATGTTAAGCGCATGACGTCACGCGCTGCTTGTTCACTGCGGTGTTCGAGTAACCAACGTGGACTTTCAGGCATAAATGCCACTCCGATGAGTAAAATGAGTGATGGTACGACCGCTAAACCTAACATCCATCTCCAACCTTCAATTGGAGTGAAGGCGTAGTTAACGAGGTAAGATGCTAAGATACCAATCGTAATCATCAATTGGTTTAACGAACTGAGTGAACCACGATGTTCTGTTGGCGCCATCTCGGAAAGATAAACTGGAACGATAGCAGTAGAACCACCTACCGCAAGACCGATGATAAAGCGCCCAATAATTAATACTGAGACAGTAGGGGCTAAGGCAAGGATTAACGCACCTACGATATAAATAATCGCAATGATTGAAACAACACGGCGACGACCTAATCTATCAGAAACTGGGCCACTGACACCAGAACCGAAGATCGCCCCGATTAACATAGCTGAAACGATAAACCCTTCCGTCCAGCTTGAGTATGGAATATCATTCTTGATGAAGAGTAAGGCACCAGAGATGACACCCATATCATAACCGTAAAGCAAACCTCCTAGGGCACCTAGGAAGAAGATGAGCTTTTTATTTATTTTAACTCCCATATTATGTACCTCCTGTCAATTTAGACAAGTAAAGTATACGCTTTCATAAAAAAACTGTAAATAATTATATGCGTTTCAGTGGCAATTTGTCGGTAATTTATCATAATTTGTATAAACTCTATAGTAATACCAGGTTGTTTAACGACAACATTGCAAGAATTAAAATTTTGCGTACGAAAGTCGCCACATTATTTCGTCTTTAAACCTTGCATGAAACTTTCTACTCAGCGCACCTCTCATTCCGCTTTAGCGCATACCATAAAACCGCATCTAAAGCTTACTCTCTAACTCCCAATGCACTCTATCTCCGACCACAAAAAACTGCAATCTCAGCCTATACACAGCCAAGATTGCAGGGAATCTCACTAATCCCGTTGGAACGTCAATTAGAATTGTAGTGAGTTGCACCAATTTCCACTCAACGCCAGTCTAAACAGCATCTATCGCAACTGAACGACGAACAGGATAAATGTGAAATTGTCCTATTAGTCATCAAATTTGATAATGATTCGACCGGAGTTATCATGTTGCAGTACTTTATCTACGTAATCTTCAAGATCATCGAATGAAATCGTCGTCTTAATATCGTGTAATTGATCAGGTTTCAAGTCTTTGGCAAGACGACGCCAAATCTTCGTACGCATCTTCATTGATGCCGTAACGGAGTCAATGCCGATAATATTTGCGCCTCTTAAGATGAATGGGAAGACACTACTTTCGAAATAATTGCCACCTGTCATACCAATCAAAGCGAGACTACCATTGTGGTGGAGTTGCTTGAGTACTTGAGCAAGACTTGAACCACCGACTGGATCTACTGCCGCTTGCCATTGACGCTTCGCGAGTGGTTTCTTGTCATAGTCTTCGATACGTGGGATAACTTCTTTCGCACCTAACGTTTTTAGATTATCTTCTACGTCGCTTTTACCTGTACTCGCCACGACATAGTAGCCAATGGCATCTAACATCATCATCGCCAACGTGCCCACGCCGCCTGTTGCGCCACGAACGAGTACGCTTTCACGTTCGACAGAGAGACCGTTGTGCTCTAACTCCTCAATTGCTAAACCAGCTGTAAAGCCAGCAGTTCCATAGATCATCGCTTCTTCGAGTGTGAGGTCTTTCGGTTTCTTCACAATCCAATCCTCGTCAACTCGGGCATATTCACTGAAACCACCATAGTGACTCACGCCGAGATCGTAACCTGTCACAATGACCTCGTCGCCAGCTTCAAACGCAGGAGTGTCGGAATGTTCGACGACACCAGCCAAATCGATACCTGGCACCATGGGATAACTTTGTACAATCTTATTATCTTTAGTCGTTGCTAGGGCATCTTTGTAGTTGATACCTGAATATTTCACTTTGATCAAGACATCACCGTCAGGTAGGTCATCTGTAGTGAAGTCTTGAAAGCCTTTAGAGAATTCGCCATCTTGTTGATTCACGACATAAGCTTTAAATGTTTCGGACATTTCTGGCACCCCTTTACCTATAGTAATGTATAACGCCAATGTACCACTTCGATTCAGTGGACTCAATTAGTTTGCGTATCGTTTTAGGGACGAGTTTTGACCATTTCACAGTTAAAGTAAGTCAATTTTACGAAAAGTATAAATACCATATTGACGGGGATGAGAAAGCATTTTATAATTAATTGAAAATGATTATCAAATGATAAAAAGTTAGCAATAAGCAACTAAAATTTATGTTATGAGGTGGCAACATGAAAAAACTTTCAGCAGTATTACTCTCTTCAGCGTTACTACTTGGTGCGTGTGGGTCGAATGATAGTCACAAAGACAACAAAGACAGCTCGAAAGACAGTGATGTGAAGTCTGAGTTGAAACAGGCAACGAACAATTACAAGTCATACACGAGTAAAGAATTAGACAAATTCTTGAAAGGGACAGAAGATTTCGTTAAAGCTGTGAAAGCAGACGATATGGACAAAGCGAAGGAATTGTATCCAAAAGTGCGTATGTACTATGAACGATCTGAACCTGTTGCTGAAGCGTTTGGCGATTTAGATCCTAAGATTGATGCGCGTTTAGCGGATATGGAAGAAGAGAAGAAAGCGGACGAATGGACAGGTTACCATAAGATTGAACGTGACCTCTACGAACGCAAAGCAATTACAGACACAACGAAGAAAGATGCGGATCAATTATTGAAAGATGCGAAAGAACTTCACGCGAAAGCAGATACGTTAGACATTACGCCGAAGTTAATGCTTCAAGGTTCTGTCGATCTCTTGAACGAAGTTTCGACTTCTAAAGTATCAGGTGAAGAAGAAATTTATTCTCACACAGACTTGTACGACTTCAAAGCCAATATTGAAGGTGCGCAAAAGATTTATGAACTGTTTAAACCTGCATTAGAGAAGAAAGATAAAAAGTTAAGCGACAAATTAGAGAAGAAATTTGCGAAAGTCAATGGTTTACTCGATAAATTCAAGACTGACGATGGCTACAAGTCATATGAAGAAGTTTCGAAAGCGCAACGTAAAGAATTCGCGGATGCGGTTAATGAACTTGGTGAACCATTGAGTCAGATGGCTAAGGTTAATCAATAATGACACATAATAACGACACAAGACCGACTTACTCACGTCGGTCTTTTCTCAAAATGTTAGGTATTGGCAGTGCAGGTGTGGCGATTGGCGCAAGTGGTGTAGGCGGGGTATGGTCGTTTAAGTCGGCGTTCGATACCCCTGAAGACGAGCCGCATCAATCTTACCAGTTTCATGGCAAAGTTCAGCCAGGAATCACGACACCACACCAGAAGAATTTAAATTTGGCTGTACTTGATTTAAAGACGACAGATTTGGCCGCAGTAAAGAAGATGTTTAAGCAGTGGACGACGTATGCTGAAGCGATGATGCAGGGAGATGTGGTCGGTAAGAATTCCGACAATACGCTGTTGCCTCCGATTGATACAGGGGAAGCGGTCGGTATCGATGCGAGCCGTTTAACCTTGACCTTTGGCGTGAGTAGTAGTTTTATGTCTAAGTTAAAGCTTGATCACAAGAAACCGAAGAATTGGAAAGACTTACCCCATTTTTCTCGTGATCAGTTACAGAAAGCGTATACGGGCGGCGATATCATCATTCAAGCGTGCGCTGATGATCCGCAAGTTGCTTTTCATGCGATTCATAACTTGATTCGGCCATTTTTAGATACGGTAAAAGTACGTTGGTCTGAAACGGGTTTCGTGTCCGGTAAGCCTAAAGAGACGCCACGTAATATTATGGCATTTAAAGATGGGACAGAGAATCCACGCTCGACGAAAGACTATAAAGATTACGTGTTTATTGATGAAGGTTGGGCCAAACATGCGACCTATTGTGTGTTGCGTAAGATTCAAATTCATATTGAAACGTGGGATCGTACGGCACTTGAGGAGCAAGAAGCTACCTTTGGTCGACATCGTCACTCTGGCGCCCCACTAGGTAAAAAAGATGAGTTTGATGAGCTTGATTTGAATGCAAAAGATCAGACAGGTCAACCTATGATTCCAGCTGATGCGCATGCGCGTTTAGCGAAAGAAGCGCGCACGCATATTCTACGCCGTGCTTACAATTATATGCGTGGAACAAGTGATGATACTGGGAACTATGATACAGGCTTACTGTTTATTAGCTTTCAGAAAGATCCTCAGCAATTTATTGATATACAGAACAAACTCGGTAATGTAGATAAGTTAAATGAATATATTACGCATCGAGGCTCGGGGCTCTTCTTGATGTTACCAGGTGTGCGTAAAGGAGGTTACCTCGGTGAGACGTTGTTTAATTAACTCACTTTTTATCCTTCTGCTTGGCATGACGATTTGTGCTGGACAAGCGCGAATGGCTGAGGAGACTTCCTTTAGTGACGTTTATGCGGCGATTACGGATGCGAAACAACATTTGGATGAGAGTCATACATCGAAGAAGACGAAGCAAGAGGATTTGAAGCATGTTAAAAAGCAGGTCGATGCTTTAAAAGTGAATGATTCAAAAAAGGGTCAACAAGTGCAGAAAGCGTTAGACGGTGTTGACGTCACAGCTTCATCTAAAAAGACAACAACGCAATACAGTGATTTGACGAAAGCATTGATAGCTTACGAACAACAAGTCAATAAAAAAGATGATAGTGGTGAAATCAAACAGCTCAAAGGAGCTATTAAAGGAAAGGATAAGGATTTTACCACTGCAGTTAAGAATAAAGATCAAGAGAAACTGAAATCGCTAAACAGTGAAGTGAATTCTGTGTGGAAGAATCATGAATCTGTCATCCGTAATAAAGATGTTGGTAAGTATGGCGAGATTGAAGTCGGCCTCATGCAGTTGCGTGTGGCGATTGAGAAAGAACCACTAGATACTTCAAAGGTTGAGCGTGCTTGGAATACGTTCCAATCGTCTATCAATAATGCGGATCAAACGACATCCTCAAAAGATAAAGGGAAATATCAACCGAGTCAGTTAAATAAACAACTCGATGAAGCGATACGTGCGATTGATAATGATCAACTCGACAAAGCAGATGCGGCCCTCACGCAGTTTGTGAAGATTTGGCCTTATGTTGAAGGCGATATTCAAACTAAAAATATAGGTTTGTATACACAAATCGAGAATCAAATTCCATATTATCAGGGTATTCTGAGTGAGAAAACGAAAGATGATGTGAAGCAAGGGCTTATAGAACTGAATAAAGGCATCGCAGATACGATTCAAGTTCAACATTATACGTCGCTTGATGTCATGCTGATATTCTTACGTGAAGGTTTGGAAGTCTTACTCATCATTATGACGCTTACAACGATGACACGTGAGATGAAAGACCGTCGCGGAACAACAAGTATCATCAGTGGTGCGATTCTAGGTGGCTTATTGAGTTTAGGTATTGCACTCCTGTTCATCCACCTCTTAGGCGAGACAGGTGTGTTGAGAGAAAGTATGGAAGCGGGACTTGGAATTATCGCCGTTATCTTGATGTTTATCGTTGGTCTGTGGATGCATCGTCGTTCGAGTGCGACACGTTGGAATGCGATGGTTGAACAGATTTATCAGAATGCCATGCAGCGCAATAATCTCATCTTACTCGGTGTGATTGGCTTGATTACTGTGTTACGTGAAGGTGTCGAAGTGATTGTGTTCTACCTCGGTATGATAGGCAACATTACCGCGTGGCAGTTTATTTCAGGTATTGCATATGCGATTATCATACTTGTGATTTTCGGCCTGTTGTATCGCTATATCGCGAAATTGATTCCGTTACATTATATTTTTAAAGTCCTCACGATTATTTTGTTTATAATGACTTTTAAAATGCTAGGAATGAGTGTGCAGAAATTACAATTACTCCACATGATTCCGAGACACGACTTACCAGGAGTGCCAACGCTCAGTTGGATTGGCTGGTACCCGACGATCGAGTCAATAGGAGCCCAAGTTGTGTTGCTTCTCGCTATTGGTATCTATCTCATGTTAGCTAAAAGAAAAGAACAGTAAAAAATATAACCAGTTATAGAAAGGAAAGCTTCCAATCTGTAACTGGTTATTTATGTGTCGCACGTACGCGTTTTGTCCAACGAACGAGCACGATACTCAACTCAAACAAGATGATGATAGGCAAGGTCAAGATGATGTTAAGCATGAGATCTGGAGGCGCAATAATACTTGCTAAGACGAAGCTGATAAAGTAAATATATTTCCGGTAATGGCGATATTCAGTGATATCAAAGATCTGAAAGTAAGCGAGTCCGTGTAAGATGATAGGTATTTGGAACAGCACGCCAAAGGTCAGTAACCATCTGATGAGTTCGACTAAATATTGTCGCATACCTATCACGGGTTGAATATGCATCATGGCGGCTAAACGATAGGACCACTGAATAATGTAGGGAAAGACGAGAAAGTAACTCAGTAAGATACCACATACAAACAGAATGAATGACCCTAGACTATAGCGCCAGACGAAGTTGCGTTCGTGTTGTCGCAGTCCAGGCACGATAAAGCGCCATATTTGATAGAACACAAATGGTGAACTGATACATAAGCTCACAAAGAAGATGACTTTGATGTAGAGTTGAATCAATTCCGTATAGCTAAAGGTATGTAGGAAGATCTTACCCGGTGTAATGAGGTGGATAAATGACGGCAACCACCAATGTGAGGTGAAGTAACTTCCTACGAATACGATGCTAATGAAGATGAGTATAGCGATACTACGTCGTCTCAACTCATCGAAATGCTCGAATAACGTATAATTATTTGGATGATTTACGTTGTTGTTTGGAAGGTCTACTGGGTGTTTCTAATGAATCTGATTCTTCTTCGTCATCGATGTGCTTCGTTGCAGATTTAAATTCACGTAACGTGTCTCCAATTGCTTTACCAAATTGAGGGAGTTTCTTAGGTCCAAAGAAGATGAGCGCGATAATGCTAATAATGACGAGGCTTGTAGGTCCTGTCATGCCAAGGATAAAGAGATTTTCCATAGCAGTTTCCTCTTTTCAGTTTTGTATTTTTTCTTTAACTATATTCTAGTTGAGAAATATTATCAATATTTATTTGGAAAATGTCATTAATTTTACGCAAAGTGGGTAATAAATTAACGTTATTCATATTGTGCGACCCATCAATTTGAGTATAATAAGGATATTATGATAGTAAGGGGATTGAGAATGGGCGAATTTGTTGCAGTAAAGAAGTCAGATGTAACGCAGTTAAGTGAACTGTCGCAATACACGTTTAAAGAGACATTTAAAGATGCGTATTATACAGAAGAAGACTTTCAGCGTTATTTCGAAGAGAGCTTGAGTGAAGAGGTCTTGCTTGAAGAACTAGAGAATCCTGGGTCGTGGTTCTACTATTATATGGAGGATGGCGACATCGTAGGTTACTTTAAATTTAATATAGGTACAGCGCAGACAGAACCCATGGGTGAGGACTATCTTGAAGTCCAACGTATTTATCTGTTGCCACATGCGCAAAAGGGTGGCCGTGGTAAGGAAATTATTCGCTTTGCGGAAGAGAAGGCACGTGAATTACAGAAACCGAAGATCTGGTTAGGTGTGTGGGAAGAAAATGATTATGCTGTGCAATTCTATCAAAGTCAAGGCTTTCGACAAACAGGTACACACGAATTTCGAACAGGTGATGTCATTGACCATGATTTAGTGATGGAGAAAGTGTTGGAGGATTAGGTTATAAGTGATAATAGAAGCGGAACTGAAATTGCACGTCATTTCAGCTCCGCTTTTAATTGTATATCGTGTGATTATCTAACGTTTCATTATAGATTGAATCAACATTCCAATTTGTTCATAAGACGGATTGATCTCACGCACGTATGGATTAGATTTCAACTCGGTCATTTGATGGCTAATTAAATCATTGTGCAATGCTTTCGCATCACTATAACGTACTGTTGAAAGTGATTGCATAACATCATCGTATACACCGCTATGCTTATCAATCTCATCTTGGTTTGGTGTGTACTGGCAGACCGTTTTACCAGTAGCTAAAGCGTCAAAGATGAGTGAAGCATAGTCCGTTAGCACCACAT
This sequence comes from Staphylococcus pettenkoferi, assembly GCF_026659735.1. Classification (GTDB taxonomy): domain Bacteria; phylum Bacillota; class Bacilli; order Staphylococcales; family Staphylococcaceae; genus Staphylococcus. Next base: position 68,059 of record NZ_JANSKK010000001.1, read on the forward strand.
CAGCAACAAGTATTAAATCTTGCGTTTCGAGGTTGTTTGGCGCAGAAATGGCATGCTCGAGTTCGTCAGGGTCTTCACTCTCTGGATGAGGACGGTAAATCACATTGTACTTATTGACTAAACCATCGCTGATTGGAAGCAAGGCGTCATCTGCTTTACCAGTGTGGCAACTCGGGACATAGAGTAATGTCGGTTTCTCAGTGTCGAGTTTGAGTTCTTGGCGAATAAAGGATAAATAGGGCTTGTCAGTTACTTTGTCAAATAAATATCGCACTCGTGGATAGCCACATGTCACGAAATCGAGGTGTTGTGATGGAAATGCAGTTTCAAAGTAAGGTTCACTCGCCTCCGTATCACAGACGAGATAGTCGTGTTGACGCCATTTATTAAACTGAACTGCACGTTCATGTTGATTTATAGATAATGCATCATAGCGATCGAAGAACAGTCTTTGAATAGGTGTGCCATGCCATAGTTGAATAATCTTCCCATTAGGCTGCAAATCACTCGGTATTAAATCTTCGAGAATAACCACTTTCGCCGTTTCAATCATCTTTACCGTTTCTTTTGTCTGTGGCGTTAAGAAATTAGGGCCCTTAACATCGTGAGTGACGAAATAGACCGGCGTCTTCGAATTATGCTTTGCGAGATAGTTGAATAAATAACGTGTATTGCCACGGAATTGGTAGTTAGGGCCTAGGACAACGATATGGTCTTGCACTTTCGAAGGGTCTTTTTCATAAATATACGCTTCATTTTTAAACTGTTTCAATGCACGTTGTTGTTTGATGTTATATAAAAAGTGGGGCGCCTTGAATCCGAATCGTCGTAACCATTGATGCTCTGGACGAACATCTTCAGGTACCTCAGTTTGCTTACTGCGATAAGGCAAAGAACGACGGTGTTCGTAAGCCAATACGTTGAGTAACATTTGTGTCGTTGGTTCGTAATCGTGTTCTTGAATAATGTCCCATAAGCCAGCGCTCGTCGTAAAGGTATCAGTAAAGTTAAAGACGACATGGCTATCTACTGCAGCATCACTATCGAGTAAGTTCAGTAAAGCTAAGTCGAATAAGTGGTCGACATGATAATCTTTGAGGATGCCTAAGGCTGTCTCAATATGGAAGATCACGTTAGGATAATGATTATTATTATTCATCCAAGCGTTAAAGTGTCCTTGTGCTGTACTGAAACATTGTGACTCGTTGAGGTACACACCGTCGACTGCATAATCCACGATCATCGTTTGAGGTTGTAGTTGCACAGCTTCGAGCATGTCCTCGTCAATTTCGATACGTGAATCTTTAATGATAAAGTGTGTGTACGATTTCTGTTGCAATGTTTCAAGTTGTGACTCTAAAGTTGACCAATCATCTAACTGGATACGTTTTATCATAATTTATCCCTCTACTCACAAGTTATTTATTACATCATACCACGCTTCTCGGAGAACATTAAAGCTTGACCTACTAGAGACGAACGCTAGCGAGGCGTCAATCTTCTATCATTTGGCTAAAAAGTTTATAGACTTGATCAGGCGTAAATTTCTCAACGGTGTTAAAACCATGTTCACGAATCGAGTCGCATTGTTCAGGATGTTGTATGATTGCTTCAAGTTGTCTAGCTAAAGCGCGTGTGTCGGCATGAGGTAGAAGGTATCCATTCTCTTTATGGTTAATGAGCGATGCCGGCCCCGTTGTTCCGTCATAACTTAGCACGACACTGCCTTGATTCATCGCTTCCAGAATCACCATGCCAAATCCTTCATTACGTGATGGCACGACAGTGATTTGACTTGAGGCGAGCACGTGAGCAAGTTGGGACGTGGGTTCTCGGAGTTGAATCAAATCACTGAGCTGATACTGGTGAATCAAATCATTAAGATGCGCTCGTTCTTGACCATTGCCATAGATATACACTTGGTAGTCATGTTCTCGGAGCGCCTCTTGCGCTTCATTAACACTCTCGATGAGCAGATCGAAACCTTTTTCATACTCTATACGGCCAGCTGCAACAATAACTTTCTGACGTTGCACATCAAGACGTGGCTCATCAATCATATTAGGGATGACATACACCGGTGTGTTTAGCTCTGCCTGATAAGCAGCTTGATCTTTCGAAGTCAGAACAGTTAATTTATCTAAATTCTGATACGCCACAAGCATCTCACGTTGGTATGCGTCAGGGTACGCAGCAAGGTTCATGTGTTCCATGCCAATCTTCTCTACAGACCGTGGCGCATAGCGGGCAGTTAAAATGTTAAAGCTCGCACGTGTGCTGATGAGTACGTCCGTATCGATATGTTGTAGCGCTTTTATCAATCGACGTTCAACATGCCGATTAAACTGTTTGCGACCAGGTTCGTGTTGAGAGATGTAACGTGGTTGACCGAGGCCGAAATATTTATGTAAACGATTATAGAGAATAGACGTGATATTCTGTGGGCGTAATCTGTACTTGACGAGTGATGTGACTTTGATGTTGGGATGGATAGTAAAATACGGGTGTTGCGCACCTTGAAATATGGAAATAATGTGTACGGGATGACCACGTTCAGCAAGTTGATTAGCTAAGTTAGTTACTGCTTTAACCGTGCCACCCATCGCAAAGATATTATGCATGAGTATCGTAATCGACTTCACAAGTTATTCCTCCAATGATTCGTGCTTAACTGCCATTATATCACGTTCACAAAATAGTTAATAAATAGAACAAGTGAGAATGAAAGTCAGTTAAAGCGCGAGCGTGTCGTCTTTTATCTGAGCCGAAATTAGATAGCCAAACATATATTTTGCCTAGATTTACATTAGACTCTTTTTTCATGAGACAATAACGTATATAATTAGAAGTGTAAATGAATAAATTTATGCCATAGTATGTAAGTGCTTACACATCTAATGGCAAGTTGTAGAAATCGTTAAGTTGTAGCTCAATAACGCGTTTGAGCCATCAATTAACTCAACGTTTCTATAAACATATTTAGAAGGGGGACTGTATTTGTTATGGCTACAAAACATAGCAAAACAGACGTCATCTTAATTGGTGGCGGCATCATGAGCGCAACATTAGGTACATTGTTGAAAAAGTTAGCTCCAGAGAAAGAAATTCAAATGTTCGAACGCTTATCCGAACCAGCGGAAGAAAGTTCTAACGCATGGAACAATGCAGGAACTGGTCACTCAGCGCTTTGCGAGTTGAACTATACGAAAGAACAAAAAGATGGCTCAATCGACATTACGAAAGCAGTTAAGATCAACGAGCAATTCCAAATTTCTAAACAATTTTGGAGTCACTTAGTAAGTAACGGTGAACTCTCTTCACCTGAGAACTTTATTCGCCCAGTACCACACATGAGTTTCGTTAAAGGCGTACGCAACGTCGACTTCCTTAAACGTCGTGTGAAGACAATCAAAGAAAGTCCATTATTCAGCAACATGGAAATCACAGATGATAAAGAGAAGATTGCTGAATGGGCGCCACTAATGATGGAAGGTCGTACTTCTCATGTACCAATGGCCATGACTTATGACAAGACAGGTACAGACGTTAACTTTGGTGCGTTAACACGTAAATTATTCAGTAACTTAAGTGACAAGAAGGGCGTTGACCTTCATTTTAAACATGAAGTCCAAAGTCTCAGCCAACGTCGCAACGGCACTTGGAAAGTCAAAGTAAAAGACTTAAACACAAACGATACACACGTGATTGAATCTGACTTCGTCTTTATCGGTGCAGGCGGTGCAAGTCTTAAACTATTACAAAACACAGGTATCAAACAATCGAAACATATCGGTGGATTCCCAGTTAGTGGTATCTTCCTAGTATGTAACAAAGAAGAAGTGGCGAAGAAACATAACGCGAAAGTATACGGTAAAGCTGCAGTAGGTGCGCCACCAATGTCAGTGCCTCATTTAGACACACGTTATATCGATGGCAAACGCTCACTACTCTTCGGTCCATTCGCAGGCTTCTCACCTAAATTCTTGAAGACAGGTTCAAACCTTGATTTATTCAAATCAGTGAAACCTAACAACATTATCACTATGTTATCCGCAGGTGTGAAAGAATTTAACTTAACGAAATACTTAATTTCACAACTTATGTTATCTGACGAAGAACGTATGAACGACTTGCGTCAATTCGTTCCAAATGCGAAGAGCGAAGATTGGGAAGTTGTAGTCGCAGGTCAACGTGTTCAAGTCATCAAAGACACTGAAGACAGCAAAGGTAACCTTCAATTCGGTACAGAAGTTGTGACTTCAGACGACGGCTCATTGTCTGCATTACTTGGCGCGTCACCAGGTGCATCAACAGCAGTAGACATCATGTTAGACTTACTTAAACGTTGCTTTAAAAACGACTTCGCTAAGTGGGAGCCAGAAATCAAGAAAATGATTCCTTCATTCGGTCAAAAATTAAGCGAAAACAAAGCGCTTTACGACAAAGTGAATGAAGACGTGAAGAAAAATCTTAAAATTGATTAATGAATAGAAAAAGGGAAGCGCAGTGGTCTCGTGCCATTGCGCTTCCCTTTGTTTGTGAGAAATGTTAATTAATTTTTGAAGGTGATTTCTTGCTTGCTTAGGGGGCTGCATTCAACTAATTTTTTCTCGCTCAAATAGCTCGAAAAAATGGATTTTCATTGCAGCCGTGATCCCTTAAGCGTCTCGAAACATCTTCGGCGAATTAGAAATAATTTGTAACACTTTAATCTTAAGCTGTTACTCCAATATATAACTACGTATCTCTATTTAAATTCAGTTTAAATCAACAAATCAATTGGAACGATTTCTTTAATAGAATATAATTAATTTTTAGTCAAAAGGTTATTAATTATTTTTGAAGTAATAACATCAAGATGAGTTTGTAATAATTTATTCTTAAATTATTATAGATGATACTACTTTCTTATACATATTGAAATTATAGCAGAATCTAATTATCGATATCCAATAGCCTTTATTTTAACAACACATGCTCTTTTCCTTAGAAACATTATCTTCAATTCAAAAATATATGGAGATGAATTGATTAAAAAAGAAACAATAACATTCATTCCCAACACTCCAACAGAGAGAATGATGAGGTTGAAGATGAGAAATATTAAATAAATTAAACGATTAATATGAATCGATGTTACCTAGCAATACAAGTAAAAGGAGAGGACGTGACTCCCGAGGGAAATAGAGCTTATCGAAAATCCATTTCTATCGCTTATCAAAGCGGTAGAAATTAGTTGAGATGAGCTCCCCTGGGAAAGCTTCGTCCTCTCCCAATACGCAGTATTGCAAATTAGTAGAAGACATTAACTTCAATCAAGTCAGTATCAAGACGCTCACTCATTTTACTCATCAACAGGCAACTTCACAACAAACATCGTACCTTCACCTTCAGCACTATCAACCTCAATCACACCACCATGCAGCTCAACAATCGTCTTCGCAATCGCCAAACCAAGCCCATTACTCGTATCATCACTACTCATCTTATAAAAACGCTCAAACAACCGCGCCTGAGCCTCCTCAGAAATACCCTGTCCATCATCCGCAATCGACAGCACAACCTGATCCACATCACAGCGTAACGTCACCTCTATCACACCACCACGTTCAGAATACTTAATCGCATTCGACATCAAATTCTGAATCGCTTGATACAACAACTGCTCATTACCTCTAGACTGCACATCCTCCAAATCAGTCAAGATCACTAAGTCTTTCTGGTCCGCACTAAACTGATGATGGCGCACAATCTCAGTGATGAGCGCATTAAACTTAACGTTATCATTAAACGTCAAATGATTGCCGTTATCCAATTCAGCAAGTAACAACAGTTCTTTCGTTAAATTACTCAATTGTGAAGTGATTTGATGAATTTCTTCTATATGATAATCACGCTCTTCTTTCGTCTCAGCTTGTTGCAACTGTCCGAGTTGTTGATGAATGTGCGTGAGTGGTGTCTTGATTTCATGTGAAACATTCTGCACAAAATGACTACGCATATCATCGAGTTGTTTTAAAGATAAACGCATGCTATCAAAGCGATGTTGCAACGTTCCGAGCTCGTCTTGTCTCGTTTGTTTAATCGGTTGATCGAAACGGCCACGCATCAATTGTTGGGTCGCTCGTTTCAACTGTTGCACAGGTTTGATAATAGAATAAGTAGATGAAATGACTAAGATGATAGAAATCAATAGCAGTATCGTGAGTAAGACCGCTAAGAAGACTCTGAATTCACTAAATGTCTTACCGATATCAGGACGCATAAAGACTGCAAGTTTTTCCTTATCTGTAGTAAATTGCACACCTACTGTATTCGACGTCACATTTTCAAAAAAGCCAGTGATAAACGGATGATATCTCAAATCTCGAATACCATGGTAATCTCGCCCGCTCAACACATGGTTAATGTCTTTCTGGCTCACATTATCTTTACGAAAACCCTCGCCGTAATAGTGTTTGTCACCATTTTGGTTGACGGTCATGACTTGATAGTTCATATCTCCGAGGTGTTTAAAATAATGGTCGGTCTGCTCAGCATTTAACGTATCTTGGTAGCTACGTGCTTGTTTCAATGTCTGCATAATTTTTGCGTCATTGGAAGGCTTGAGTTTGACGTGATAGTACACATTCGTCAATAGAAAGCTCAACAATGCGCTAATCAGCATAACAGTAATCGTGTAAATCGCGATGCGACTGTATAATGATTTAAACATCTTGCACCACCTTATATCCTAAGCCTCGAACGGTCTTGATGACAACATTTGCACCGAGTTTGTCTAAGCGTTTACGCAAGCGCTTCACATGAACATCGACGGTACGCTCGTCACCTTCGTAATCAAAGCCCCAAATCTTCTCTATCAACGACTCTCTGGAGAAGACTTGTTTCGGTTGAGATGCGAGCAAGAAGAGTAGGGTGAATTCTTTATTAGGAAGATTCATGCGCTTCTGATCAACCGCAATTTCTAAATAAGCTTGGTTTAACATCAAATTGCCGAGTTGAATCTCGGTATCGGCATTTTTCTGATAGCGTCGTAATACTGCGCGAATACGAAACATGAGTTCTTCGACTTCAAAGGGTTTCGTTACGTAGTCGTCTGTACCTGTGAGGAAAGCGCGTTCTTTGTCGCTTAATGCATCACGTGCCGTTAACATGATTACAGGCAAATCTTCGTAGTCCTCTTTGAGCGTTTCACAAAGTTCAAAGCCGTCCATACCGTTCATCATGATATCGACGATTGCGATATCCACTTGATTCGTTTCAAGATAGTCTAACGCCGCCTCTCCGCTTGATTCAGAGACGACCTTGAGACCTTCGCGTTGTAAATAGGTTGCGACATAGTGTAAGATTCTTGGATCGTCATCTACCACTAGGCATTTCGTCATATCACGTTCTCCTTCTTTTCGTCTTTATCTTCATTTTAAAAGAAGACAGCAACTTTTGCATGGAATTATTTTCACCTGAGTTCATCTTCAGTTCACATTCACCTCATAAACTAAAGTTAAGAAATCGATAGGGGTTACGAACGAGATGCGACTTGTTTTTAAAATAACTGGAATTATTTTCACTTGAGTTCATCTTCAGTTCACATTCACCTCATAAACTAAAATTAAGAAATCGATAGGAGGAGCAGGATAAGATGAAACTCGCATTAAAAGAAATGAAGTTCTATAAATTTAGATTTATCCTCATCACGTTAATCATATTATTACTCGGCCTAATGGTCTTATTTATCAGCGGATTAGCCAAAGGGCTAGGAAGAGAGAACATCTCTTTACTCGACAATATGTCAGCAGAACAGTATGTCATGCAAGATAAGCAACAACCGCAACTTGAAGCCTCACAGCTCAACAATAAACAACAACAAAAGATAGAAGATATTACGAAAGCGAAACCGATGAAAATCGCATCGGATAAATTGAAACAAGGTAACGACGAATCTGACGTGATCTTAATGAACACAGTGAAAAAAGAGAAACCTGAGTTGAAAGAAGGACGTTATCCATCAGGTAAGAACGAAATTGCAGTTAACGAAAAACTCACAGCAGATGACATTAACAAAGGTGACACTGTGAAGTTGAAAGATGGCAGTAAAGTCAAAGTCGTTGGTGTACTCGACGATACGATGTATTCACACAGCTCCATCGTTATGATGAGTAACGACGGCTTTAGCCAACACGCATCAGAGAAAGGCACTGCAACATTCTATCCAGTCAAAGATTTATCTAGCAAACAGAAACACGACTTGAAACAAATCGACGATGTCAATATCTATAGTAAAGATGATATTACCGGGGAAATACCAAGTTACCAAGCTGAACAAGCTCCATTAACGATGATGATCGTAAGTTTATTTGTCATCACAGCGATTGTGCTTAGTGCATTCTTCTATGTCATGACAATTCAGAAGATCTCTCAAATTGGTATTCTCAAAGCAATTGGTATCAAGACGAAACATTTATTAATGTCATTAGTCAGTCAAATTCTGATTACTACAATCATTGGTGTGGTCATCGCGCTCTTACTCGTATTAGGCTTATCATTCTTTATGCCAGTAAGTATGCCGTTCCACCTAGCAACATCAAATATTATCTTAGTGGTGGTAATCTTTATCATCGTAGGACTTATCGGAGCAATCCTTTCATTTATCAAATTATTTAAAGTTGATCCAATCGAAGCAATAGGAGGCGGAGATTAATGAGTTTACAAATTGAACATTTAAAAAAACACTTCGGCCAAGGTGAATCAGAAACACAAGTACTGAAAGATTTAAACTTTGATGTGAAAGAAGGCGAGTTCGTAGTACTCACAGGTGCGTCAGGTTCAGGTAAGACGACTTTATTGACGATTCTTGGCGGCTTGTTAAGTCAGTCTTCTGGAGACATTTTATACAATGACCAACCGTTATTTGATCGCTCTAAAGCGAATGAAGTGAGATTGCATGAAATCGGCTTTATCTTCCAGGAATCTCACCTTGTTCCTTACCTCACTGTTGAGGAGCAGTTGATTACTGTAGGTCGTGAAGCGGGTATGTCTAAAGGTGATGCGAAGAAGAGAGCGTGTCAGTTGTTGGATGAGATTGGTTTGAGCCATCGATTGAAAGTGTATCCGAATAGTCTTTCTGGTGGTGAGAAACAGCGTGTGGCGATTATGCGTGCGTTTATGAATCATCCGAAGATTATTCTTGCGGATGAGCCGACTGCGAGCTTGGATGCGAGTCGTGCGACGGATGTGGTTGAGATGATTCGTGATTATATTCATGATATGGATATGGTTGGGATTATGATTACGCATGATCAGCGTTTGTTTGATTATGCGGATCGGGTGATTTATCTTGAGGATGGTCAGTTGGTTAGTGATAAGTGATGTGTGATTGGTAAAATGTGCCCGCGGATGGTGGTGTCATCTGCGGGTGTTTTGTGTTCGTAGGAATATGATGTTGGTTACTAATTTTATTTCTCATAATCACCACATCCACTACTATTTTGTTTTGATATTAAGTTAGAGTTTCGAGGAAGAGGGTGTCTTGTACTAATGTTGTGCCTCATATGATTACATCATTTTTTAATGAAGAGTGAAAGGGAATAGAGTGCTTAGTTTTAAGTTATATTATTTAGAAGAAATACACGTTATTATTGAGTTTGTAGTTAAACTAATATTCCCTTAAAACGAGTAATTGCGCATGTGGTTTGAATTAGTGTTGGATTAATTATAAGAGTAAAAGTTGATATTAAGGAAAGGGTTGATAAGATAAAGTGAAGAAAATTATATCAGGGAGTTAGCATTAGATAATAGTAGCGCTCTGATTCTCAATAATTTGATATTAACAAGAATCAAAGCGCCTTTTGAGAAGTCAATAAAAATGTAATGTAAGTATATGATTATCCCAAACAAGAGTCAAAATACTGAAAACTGACAATCTATGCATTAATTATTCAAATAATGTTTCAGACGTTTATCAATTTTTTCTAACACGGTGAGTGCTAGATCTATTTCTTCACCATCGAGGTCGCTTAATAATTGTCCGACGATATCACTGATGACGTTGCGTGATTTTTCGCTATATTCATTTCCTTTGTCGGTCAATGTAATGTATTTATAGCGTTGGTCGGTGTGTTCTTCTGACTGTTCCCATCGCACTAAGCCAGCTTGAATAAGCTTTTTGATACGTCGGCTAACGGCAGCTTTATTCACGCCTTGACGTTCGGTGATTTGTGAGAGGGTTAATGCTTCTTCGTTGTGCAAGATCATTATGACTTCTTCTTGTTCTTTAGAAATGTTGTAAGAAGCCCTCATATCTTTAAGTAATTGTGTTAACAAGCGGTTGGTATCGTCGAGAAATTGACCCATAAAATCTATGTGATTACGTAAATTTTTGACCATAGTTGCACCTCTGAAAGACGAAATTAGTTAAACTTCTCTTGGTTGTCTCCTTGAGACCTTCTTACAAAATATTAAAGAAACTGCTATAATTAAGCCAATTAAGAAGTTGATATTACTTTTATAGTATCAATAAAATGTATAAGTTGAAAGAATCTATCTATAGTTTATGTGCATATATTTTATCAATTACATCTATACGGATGAGTGTCGCATGTTTATCCAGTAGTGAGCTTATATAAAGTGGCGTTTTCGAGCACGCTTTAGCTTAATGTGAGAAAGCTTGTATGTAACTTTTCCTATCCAATCATGTGGTTCTATATGCAGATTTCTAACATATAGGCGTATATCTATGTTCAATATTGTAATATCGTGGTATAGATTCGTATTCAACATTCCTACAAATTGTAATGTCAGACAGTGAGGTGCACCATGATATTTCTATCGATTTTGTTATGCGTGATAAGTTTCTTCTTATTTCTGGCTATTTATTTCAATATCAGCCAGTTGATTCAATTAAATGTATATATTTTGCAGGTCTGTCTGGGCTTTTTCGTTATTCTCTATCACGTTATAACTCAGACTGTTCCGTTTGACCTCATCATTTTACTCCTCGTGGAAGTGGTTCTGCTACATGTGAAACATCGGTCGCTCAATCATCAATCGGTGGGGCTAAGGTTCTATGTGAGATTGTACCGTATCGTAGGATGGGCGATATTGTTTACAGCTGCGACGCGCTATATTAGCACGATGCCGGTAGGGTTGAATGTCATCTTTGCGTGGTTATCTGCGATCGGACTGAGCGCTTTGTATGCGCTCGTGTGTTTCGCGTCTATGGTCTCTGCTTATCATGATAAAAATGCGAGTGTTCGGCGGGCAGATATCTTTCTCGTGCTTGGGGCAGGCATCTATACTGAACAGGTGACACCGATGCTTGCGGCGCGTTTGGACAAGACGTTAGCGTTATGGCGACGTCAGCCGAATACGCCGATTATGGTTAGTGGGGGACAAGGGCCGGATGAGCCGATACCGGAGGCGTTAGCGATGCAGCGTTATCTCATCTCTAAAGGTGTACCTCGTGAGTTGATTTATCTTGAGTCGAGTTCTACGAGTACGTTTGAGAATATCGCATTTTCACAAGAGGTGCTTGCAGAGTTAGGGTTTTTACAAAGTCACATCGTATGTATTACGAGCCACTTCCATATTATGCGTGCGTTGCGGTTTGGCCAGAAGTTGAACCTGAAGATGGAAGGGATAGGTAGTGCTTCTCCACTATCCTTTCTCGCCATCATGTTAGTGCGTGACTTTCTCGCGATTATGTACCAATATCGTTTGTTATTGACGATTTACTTTGCGGTATTATTTTTCAGCAGTATCATTGCGATGTGGTTTATTCCGCATTAGTTCGAGTGTTATTACGACTTGATTTCAGTTGTAATAACGCTTTTTTAATACGCTCTTGACGAGTAAAAGGGTCGGTCTATTTGTAAACTTTTATAAATTGAAAGTTTACATTAATTAGAGAAAGCGCTATGATATAGAAGTAGTAAGTTGTTACATACGGGTATATTCTAATATTAAGAATAGGAGTTTTTTCTATGAAATTAGCTGAAAGAATCTTACAAGGGGAAGCTATTTCGAAAGATGAATTCTTACATATTTACGAGGATGAATCCATCGATACGTTGCTCTTGTTGAATGAAGCATATAAATTGCGTAAACATTTTTACGGGAAAAAGGTTAAGCTGAACATGATACTCAATGCGAAGAGTGGGATTTGTCCTGAAGACTGTGGCTATTGTGGTCAGTCTCGTGAAATGAAGCAGAAGACGCGCTATAGTTTGATTTCTCAAGAAGAGATTATGAATGGTGCGGACGTGGCGAGTGAACATAATATCGGCACTTATTGTATCGTGATGAGTGGTCGTGGCCCAAGTGATAAAGAGGTTACGCATATTAGTGAAACGGTAGAACAAATCAAAGCGAAACATCCGCAATTGCGTCTGTGTGCTTGCCTTGGTTTAGCGAATGAGAAGCAAGCGAAACAATTGAAAGATGCAGGTGTGGATCGCTATAACCATAACATCAATACGAGTGAGAATTATCATGGCAATGTGGTAACGACACATACATATCAAGACAGAACGAATACGATTGAGATTATGAAAGAGAACAACATTTCACCATGTTCCGGTGTGATTTGCGGTATGGGTGAGTCGAACCAAGATATCTTGGATATGGCTTTCGCGTTAAAAGAAATGGATGCGGACAGTATTCCGATTAACTTCCTCCATCCGATTAAAGGTACGAAGTTTGGCGATAAAGATGAGCTTACACCGATGAAGTGTCTGCGTATCGTATCTTTATTCAGATTGATTAATCCGTCGAAAGAAATTCGTATTGCGGGTGGTCGCGAAATTAATTTACGTTCTCTTCAACCACTTGCGTTAAAAGCAGCGAACTCTATCTTCGTAGGGGATTACTTGATCACAGGTGGTCAACCTAATCAAATGGACTTCAAGATGATTGAAGACTTAGGATTTGAAATTGATAAGAATAATGCAGAACCTACGCCGGTTAAAGAGAATTTAACAGTGTAATAATGGAATATTGATGAAAGCCTCAGATTAAAGAGAAGCCGATAGTAATATTGAGAGTATTCAACGTATGCTTTGTATAAATTGTTGAAATGTCTCAATTGCTATCGGTTTTTTGTTGATTTTCTATATTTTACAACTAAGTGGACAATAAATGTCTGTGTATATCTCTATAATTGTATTTAGAAACAAGTGGTTAGACAACATAATGTGATGTTTTTTTATCTAACTAAGTAAATGTCTTGTTTCAAATATTTATTTGAGGTGTTGTATTTATGAAAAGATTAATTGGTGTATGTCTCGGCTTGATGATTCTACTTGCTGCATGTGGCAATAAAGTAGACGGTACATACAAGAATAAGGAAGTCACATTAACCGCAGATGACGATGCAGAAACTGCTCAAATCAATTATGATACTGGAGACGATGAGTGGAATGAGTTTCTGGAGGAAGACGGTAATGATTTAAATTACAAGGGTGAAATTGATAAAAAGAAAAAGACGATGACCTTTAAAGATAAAAAAGGTCATACCGAAATGAAAATGAGTTACAAAGTGAAAGGTGATAAGCTGATTTTAAAAGATAAATCAGGTAGCAGCGGAGATGAAAAAATTACGTTGAAGAAACAAAAAGATGAATAACCAAAGAAAACGCACGCAATCTCAATCATTGCGTGCGTTTCTTGCTTAATTTAAGCGTTTATTTCTCTCTTTTATCAAAAGGAGATTTGAATGGCCACCAGTTACCTTTGCCGAATGATTTCGCTACGGCTGGAATGAAGAGTGGTAGCATAAAGATGTTATAAATGAGTAGTCCTAGAATAACGACAGTCGCGATTTCCATCAATGTCATTGCGCCTGATGTGTAGAGGGCCGCAACGGTACCGATAAGAATGATACAAGCTGTCATAATCACGACACCCATTTTACGCATAGCTGTAAGCAGTGCATCGTGAATATCTTTGCCACCTTTGACCTCCTCGCCGAAGCGGTTGACTAGGAAGATGGCGTAATCGACACCGAGTGCCATCAGAACAACGAAGCTGAAGAATGGCACCACGAGCAATAGTCCACCCATGCCTAAGATATTGTCGAAGATAAGGTTCGCAATACCGATAGAGGCATAGTAAGTGATTAAGATAGATGCAATCATGTACAATGGCATGATGATTGAACGTTCGAAGATTAATAGCACGATAAATAGGAAGATTGTGATGAGCACAATTGCTTTCGTCATATCGTTATCAATCGTAGTTTGTAAGTCGTTGTTTTCTGATGATTTACCACCATATTCAATTGTACTGTCTTTGAATGACGTATCTTTCACTTGATTGTCTACAGTGTGATGAATTGAGTCGACAGTGTTCATCGCTTTCTTAGAGAATGGATCGTCGGAAAGCTCAACGTTGAGTAAGAGCACTTTGCCTTTACCATCACTGTATTGATCGATTGAATCTTTGATCTTATCATTTTTCAACATATCGTCTGTGATGTACATACCTGATTTGTTAATGCCATCATCTTTAGACATGTCTTTCAAGCGTTTCTGAAGTTGTTTCTGACCGTCTTGGACTTGAGAAATTCCTTGTTGTGATTGTTGGAGTCCTTTAGACATTTGGCCAGCTTGTTGCGTCACTTTCTGATTCGCTTGTTGAGGTGCTTGACTACCTTGCATCATCAAGCCTTGAACTTTCTGGCTATCCGTCAGTGGTGAAACTTGGGAGTTCATTTGTCCGAGTCCATCATTCACTTGATTTAGGCCGTCATTCGCATCATCAATTTTCTTCTGCATTTCATTCAGTTGATAAGTCGCTTTAAGCTGTTTGATTGGTTCGCCAGTTGGACGTGTGATCGTGTTCACTTTGTCCACGCCTTTGACCTTTTCAATAGACTGAGAAAGGGCTTCTAAATCGTTAATACCTTTCTTCGTTGTCAGTTTATCGTCGTCTTTAATAGCAATTTGAACTGGGAACGCTTGGCCTTCAGAGAACTTATCTTTAATGATATTGATGGCTTTGATAGAGTCATAGTCGTCACTGATTTCGTTCGTATTATCGTACGTAATCTTGTTAGGCGCGAAGATGATGATTGGCACCATGATGATGAGTACGATAACTAATGCTAAGAATGGTTTACCAGATGTAAAATGACCGAGTTTGCCCCAGAGTTTACTATCTTTGTGAGAGCTTGCTTGTTTACTTGGCCAGAATACTTTACCGCCGAGCAACATGAGAATCGTAGGCAATAAAGTAAAGAGTATGATCATCATGCAAAGCACACCGACAGCGATACCTACAGCTGAACGGAAGAGCTCGAATCTCACGAAGAACAGTGCCGCAAATCCAACGAGTACAGTAATCGCACAAATCAGTATCGTACGTCCGCCATTTTTAAAGGTATGGTAGACGGCATCGAAGTTGGATTGATCTTTACCCAATTCCTCTTTATACCGATTGAGTAGCAGGATACAGTAGTCGGTTCCGATACCGAATAGCAACGCTACAAGGAACGGTTGAATGTAAATTGAAACTGGGAAGTCTGCATACTTAACGAGTAACGCTAAGATACCTTGTGAGAATGCATAAGACAATCCGATGAGTACAAGTGGCACGAAAGGTGTTACCACTGAGCGGAAGACTAAGAATAAGATGACGAGAATGAGCACGAAAGTTACAATTTCTGTCGTCTTCAAGCCATCGTCTACGCTCTTATTAATGTCATCGAAGATAATGTCATTACCCGTTACATATGTGCCCTTGAAGTCATTATCAAGATGCTTAATATCTTTCGCCGCGTCTAGCGTCTTATTACGATTGTTGTCCGTGTCGATTGGAATCATCACGGCTTTCTTATCTTTAGAGACGAGTTTGTCTTCTACGTCTTTATTCTGGAAAGGTGAAATCGTGTCTTTAACACCTTTCGTATCTTCAATCTTGTCTATATATTTCTTAATGTCTTTCTTGCTGTCATTATCGAGTTTCTTATCGAGTTCGATGACTGCACTGATACTTTTAGAATCCGCACCTACATCCTTGAGTTTCTCAGTGTATTGTTGGGAGGTCGTATCTTTCGGAGGAACGATATTCCCATTGTCACTTGCGAGTTTGGATAGGTTAGGAGCGAAGAGTATCGCACAGGCTACTGCGATAATTACGATAATTGAAATTAGCCATCTGAATTTCAGTATCGTCTTCATAATATCCTCCTTATGTTTAAAATGAACATTGTAAATATACTACAGTAGTTGATAGTAGTCAACTAATATTTTAAAATATACATATTAAACCATAACCGAATTCAAGCTCGAAATAACATAGACGTTGAATAACCTTGAATCTCAGACCAAATATGTATACCCATGCGTGTGGAAACGCATTATAATAAAAGGGGGAAGTACATGTACTTTTAAGTGAAAAGTGTGGAAGTACGTGGAATAAATTAAATGTGTTATGACTCTATTAAGAATGTAATTAAAATAAGTAATGACGAATAGATTATTTGTGTTGAATCAATGTTTTATATGTTAAAATGATGAAATAATATGTCGAGAAGAAATAGAGGTGATGAGATGCGACAGTGTCCGAAATGTGGGCAAGAGGTGCCGAAAGATGCCGACCGATGTCCGCACTGTAACTATGAAATGAATCAACAGTCTAAGGGAGAAACACGTAAGAAAGCGAATATTAAGGTACGTAAGATTGTACCGTGGGGCATTGCAGGATTTATTGTCATACTCTTAATCATCCTATTCTTTCTACTTCGTAACTTTAATTCACCTGAGTCACAAAGTAATCTCTTAATCAACGCGATTGATAATAATGATACGCAGAAGTTGTCGACGATACTCAGTACGAAAGACAATAAAGTCGATGGCGCTCAAGCCGAAGCTTACATAAAGTATATTAAAAAGAATGTCGGCATGAAGAAATTTAAATCTGAAGTGAATCAAAGGATTTCCGACCTTAATCACAGCGATAACCGAATTAAAGATCATGTGACGTCGAAAAATGGTGATGATTTACTTCAAATTACGAAAAATGGTCGTCGCTATCTTTTCTTCGACAATATGAATTTCACAGCACCATCGAAAGAAGCGATTGTGAAACCGAAGATGGATGCGACATACAAGTTTAAAGCGAATGATCAACAGAAGACAGTAGAAGCGGATAAGAATAAATCGACATCCCTCGGTCGTTTTATCCCTGGTGATTATGAAATCGATGCGAAGAAAGAGACGGAAACAGGTCAATTCCACGGCCGTTTGAAATTTAGTTTCGACGATAGTAATAAAGAAACGGTCAACGTCTCAGAAGATTTCAATGAAGCTTACATTGAGCCGAAACTTGAGGGCGCGAGTCAACTGAATACAAGTTCAATTAAGATTCATATCAATGACCAAACTTATGATTATAAGAAAGGACAGGCTTATGGCCCATTCCCTCAATCTCAAGAGGTGAAAGTATCGGCAGAAGGTCAAGCGAAGAAGAAAACATTTAAGACAAACGAGACGACAGTGAAGACGGACAACATGAAACCGCACACTTCTGTATCATTGAAATTTGATAATGATGCAATTGAGAAATACGTTGAGAAGAAAGAGAAAGAAGAAAGTAGTTTCAAAGACAAATTGTCTCGTTTCTTCTTTAATTACGTAAACGCATTTAATACGGCGACCGCCCAAAATGATTTTGGGCTGGTCTCCCAATATTTAAAGAAAGACACGACAAACTACAAATCGACGCGACACGTTATTGAAAGTGACACGACAGCAAGCGCGGATCAACCTCAAATTCTAGATGTCATTAAGAAAGGTCATACATTTTACGTCACAACCAATGAGCAAAAGTCAGATGGAACGTATGGTCAAGTCGATTATGAACTCGAAGGCAATAGCAATGATGAAGATTTACAAATTGTCAAAAGCTCAGATTAATGATCTCACTCTATAATAGTGCTTGGTAACAAAGAGAAAGTGCTAAGGGTGAGATCTTTTTATATAGGTAGAAAGGTTTCAAGCATCAATGATTAGCGCTATAATGGTAACAATATTCTTTACTTGAGGAGATGAGCATATGCAGTCTAAGAGAGGGAGTCAAGTACTTTATATCATCATTCTAGGTGCATTGACCGCAATTGGTGCAATGTCGATTGACATGTTTCTTCCGGGCCTCCCCCAAGTGCAACGTGATTTCAGCGCTTCTGCGAGTAGCGCACAACTTACACTCGGTCTCTTTATGGTAGGTCTTGCGTTAGGAAATCTATTTGTCGGTCCACTGTCAGATACGTATGGTCGACGTCGTCCCTTAACGATAGCGATGCTTGTCTTTACGGTAGCGAGTTTAGGTATCGTGTTTGCGCCTAATATTTGGGTGATGATAGGTTTACGTTTCATCCAAGGTCTCTGTGGTGGTGCCGGTGCGGTACTATCACGATCTATCGCGAGTGATTTGTATCAAGGTCAAGCGTTAACACAATTTATGTCGATGTTGATGCTCGTCAATGGTATCGCACCCGTCATTGCGCCAGCATTAGGCGGTGTCACCATTACTGTAGCGCATTGGCAAGTGGTCTTCATGGTGCTTGTCGTCTTTGGTGTTTGTCTCACGCTGGGTAGTTATCTGCAAGTAGGCGAAACGCTTGAGGTCACGCAACGTGAACCTTTAGCTTTAAAAAGCATCTTTGTGAGTTTCGGGCAATTATTAGCACAACCTCGATTCTTGGTTCCGATGTTGATTCAAGGATTTACGTTCGTACTATTATTTAGTTATATTTCAGCTTCTTCATTTATTACGCAAGCGATTTATAATTTATCTCCTTTACAGTTTAGTCTTGCGTTCGCTTTTGTTGGAATTACGTTAATTGTAGTGACTCAACTCACGAGCAAATTGGTGGTTTATATTAGCGAAGAACGATTATTACGTATTCTCACGCTCATACAACTTGTAGGTATTGTTGGGGTCAGTACCATCCTTATTGCACACTGGCACATTCTGCTACTTATTGTTGGATTCGTTGTCTTAGTGTCACCTGTTCCAGCTGTCGCGACATTGTCATTTACGATAGCGATGGGCGAGGTCAAACGCGCGCGTGGCAGTGCGTCAAGTTTATTAGGACTCGTGCAATATCTCTTTGGAGGTATCGTTACGCCGCTAGTTGGTCTGATGGGCGAGACACACAGTGAGCCGTATCTCATCATTATTATCGTTACGGGTGTGATACTCATAGGCCTTCAAATCTTATTTGTACGCGTCTTTCGTAGTCGGAGTATTTGATTTTGTGTAAAAGGAATGCGATTCACATTAGATAAAAATTAAATAGATTTCAAGGTATAATTGACAACCGTTCTCAATTACGTATAATTGAGAATAAGTATCAATTGTCGCGCAATTGGTGAATTATAACGAAAAGAGGGAATGGAATGAAAAAAATTATACCTATTCTAATAGCATTTATCCTTGTGCTATCAGCATGTGGAAATGGCGGTAAAGATAGTAGTTCGAAGGGAGACAAGCATGAAGTGAAACATGCGATGGGTACGACTGAAGTGCCGAAACATCCAAAACGAATCGTGGTGTTAACGCATGAAGGAACTGAAGCGCTTGTTGCGATGGGTGTGAAACCTGTAGGTGCGGTAAACTCATCTAATGGTGATCCTTGGTATCCGCACTTGAAAGATAAGTTCGATGGTATTAAGCCAGTAGGGGACGAGCTCAAGATTAATATGGAAGAAATTGCGAAGTTGAAACCGGATTTAATTATCGGTAACAAGTTTAGAGATGAAGCACAATACAAGAAATTATCTAAGATTGCACCGACTGTCTTCTCTAAAGAGTTACGCGGTGACTGGAAAGACAACTTTAAGTTGTATGCGAAAGCGGTCAATAAAGAAGATAAAGGTAAAGAAGTGCTGAAAGATTATGATGATCATGTGAAGAAAGTAAGCGATGAGTTGGGTGATAAGAAGAATCAAACGGTATCTATGGTTCGCTTTATGCCGGGTGATGTAAGAATTTATCATCAGAAGACGTTTAGTGGTCAGATCTTGAAGGAGTTAGGCGTGAAGCGTCCTGAGGGTCAGGATAAGAATGACTTTGTCGAGAAAGGTTTGTCTAAGGAGCGTATTAAAGCGATGGATGGCGACTATCTGTTCTATTTCACTTATCAGGATGGTGATAAGAAGGTAACTCAGCTTGAGAAGGATTGGCTGAATGATCCTGAGTTTAAAAAGTTGAATGCGTCTAAGAAGGGGCATGTGTTTAAGGTAAGTGATGATGTGTGGAATACTTCTGGTGGTGTGTTGTCGGCGAATCAAATGATCGATGAGTTGAAGGATAAGATGATGGAGAAGTAATATGATGTTTCTTACTAATTGATGTTCGTAAGAATTTAGGATTTACTACTAACTTTCAATACTGCGTATTGGGTGGAAGAAACGGCTCGCGTTCCCAGGGGGACACGCTCAACTAAGTAATGACGCTGGTTGCGCGTCATTACTGGATTTTCGCTGTGTCCTAGATCCCTCGGGAGTCTCGCCTACTTCCACCTTAACTTGTGTTGCAGAATTTGATTGAATAATGTTACTCGTTCTATTTTGATTGTAATACTTACTCACCATCAACTTCTCTTTTTTGGGGTGGTTGGTGGTGAATATAGAAATAGTACTAATTTGCAATACTGCGTATTGGGGTGGAAGCTACGGCTCGCGTTCTTAGGTGGTCGCGTTCAACTAATTTTTCTCGCTTAATAGCTCGAAAAATGGATTTTCGCTGTGCCCTTGATACCTCAAGAGTCTCGCCTGCTCCCACCTTTACTTGTGTTGCATAAGTTTCGTTGATGAATATTATTCGTTCTATTATTCAAAAATACTTATTCACCATCAACTTCTTTTTTTGTGGTAAGGGTTAAATAAAGAAATAGTACTAATATGTAATACTGCGTATTGGGAGATGGTGTGCTTTCTTAGGGGGTCGCGCTCAACTAAGTAATGACGCTTGTTGCGCGTCATTACTGGATTTTCACTGCGACCTTAATCCCTCAAGAGTCAACCATCTCCTTTTACTTGTATTGCAGAAGTTTCAATGATAATCAATATTAGTTCTAACATTCTAAAATTACTTACTCACCATCAACTCCTCTTTTTTGGGGTGGTTGGTAGTGAATATAGAAATGGTGACTAATTTGCAATACTGCGTATTGGGGGAGAAGCACAGAAAGCTATGATTTCGTAGTGCTTCCCCCGCGAGGATGACTAGAGTTCGAGAAAGTGGCAAGCCTTCTCGAACTCAGTCAGCTACCGCGAGCGATCAAATAAAAGTTTAAGACAATAATAATAAGCACTAAGATGTTTTGATTAGCCATATATCTTAGTGCTTTCTAAATATTTATATACATATATTAGGGATTATATGTAAATTTTTCAATGTAGACTTGAGACGCTTGATGGAGCTAGACCGCAACGAAAATCCATTCTTTAAGCTCTTTGAGCGAAAAGAATTAGTTGAGTGTGGTCCCATAAGCAAGCGAAAGTTATAACATTGAAAAATTATTAAACTCTATATCTGTAATGATGATCAATAGTTTAAAAGGCTTGGGAGTGATTCTCAAGCCTTTTTTACCATGTGAGGGAAGGCTATCTGTCTCATCGCTGCAATTTAACAGTATTTGCGAGTAGGATTTGGGCGAGTTGTTCGTAGGGTTCTTGGCAACCTTCTCGTATCCAGAAGTAAATCACGCCCATCTGACCGCCGAGTGAGTAGGTTACGAAATGTTTCTTGTTGATGATGTGATTGCTGTAGTTGTCGAGTATGAGTTCGTATGTTTCTCGAGTAGCAGCGATATATTCTTGGAACAGTGAGCGGTTTGGAAATTTAATCAGGATGGCGTGAAAGAATCTTAGGTTGCGTTTGATGTAGCGTAGGACAATTTTAAAAAACTGAAAGATGCAGTCTTGATTTGATTTACCTTTAGCTACGGAATAGTAAAGTGCATTTAAGAGTCGTTTGTATTTTTGTAAATGATAGTTTTGGATTGAGTGTAACAGATCGTATTTGTCTAGGAAGTAATCGTAGAATGTGGAACGATTCACTTGACTATAGGCGCAAATCATCTTAATTGTGATACTTTCGAAAGGGTATTCTTCGAGCAAAGTTATAGTGTTGTGGATAATCTTATGTTTCGCCTTTTGCTTCATTTTATCACCTATATTTTATCAACTTTAATGTTACCCGACACATTTGTTTAAGATGTCGGTGTTTTTTTGGGATACACCTATCTATAATATATAAGGTGAATTTTAAAAGCAAATAGGAGGAAGTAATATGAAGAAATTGGTATTGATTAATGTCATTACTATCGTAGTGCTTGTCATTATTGGTATCGTTGGTTTCCACTTTTACCATCAGGCGACAAGCTATGTAAGTACTGACAATGCCAAAGTAGACGGTAAGCAAATTAAGATTGCTGCGCCTGCATCTGGAGAAATTAAGTCACTCGACGCTAAAGAGAATGATAGTCTTAAGAAAGGTGATAAAGTAGCATCTATCGCAGCGAAAAGTGATAGTGGTGAATCACATGATATGGATATCAAGATGCCGCAAGATGGCACAATCGTGAAGACTGATGCGACTAAAGGTGGCATGGCTCAAGCGGGTTCACCAATTGCTTATGCTTATAATTTAGATGATTTATACGTTACGGCTAATGTAGATGAAACAGATGTTAAAGATGTTGAAGAAGGTAAAGATGTAGATATTTCTATCGATGGTGAGAAAGCGAAAGTGAAAGGTAAAGTCGACCAAGTCGGTAAGGCTACTGCTTCAAGCTTCTCAATGATGCCTTCATCAAATAGTGATGGTAACTACACGAAAGTAACGCAAGTTGTACCAGTTAAGATTAAGTTAGATTCTAAACCATCTAATAATATTGTTCCAGGAATGAACGCAGAAGTTAAAATCCATAAAAACTAAGGGGGTCTTTGAATGTCTACGGCCTTCATTATTATATATATTGTAATTGCGGTCATTCTGCTTGCGCTGATTAACTTTGCTGTGATTAAGAGAAAGAATCGCAAGAACAAGGCGCAACTGGAACAATCCCGGCAATCAACTGGTGCTTCTAATGAGACATATCAATCTAAATTTAGTATCAAAGATGACGCATCAGAATCTTCTCGTACTGAGAAAGTGCAACAAAGCGTTGCAAATGATAAAGCGTCATCAGAAACGATGCATCATGAAACGCATGAGGACTCAGCGGAACGAGAAGCGCAGAATACTGGCCATGATGGCTATGCTGATGTGAATTCAGATCAAACAGGTTCGACTCAAGATGAAGATCATGAACCGATTAATCCTAATTCTGAAGAAGCAATTGTTAATGAGAAGTTAAAGGAAAAAGATAGTGCCTTTATGTTTGGTAAAGGTGCTTCGCAAGGTAAAGTCCTTGTCGCAATGGTCTTCGGTATGTTTATCGCAATTCTCAACCAAACGTTGTTGAATGTGGCTTTGCCGAAGATTAATACGGACTTTAATATTTCAGCGAATACGGGTCAATGGTTGATGACAGGTTTCATGCTGGTCAATGGTATTCTTATTCCAGTCAGTGCATTCCTGTTCAACAAATATTCTTATCGTAAACTGTTCTTAATTGCGATGACGTTATTTACACTCGGTTCACTCGTCTGTGGTATTTCTGGTTCCTTTACCGTAATGATGATTGGACGTGTGCTTCAAGCCATCGGAGCAGGTATCTTGATGCCTTTAGGTACGAATGTCTTTATGACAATCTTCCCACCGCACAAACGTGGGGCGGCTATGGGTGTTCTAGGTATCGCGATGATCTTAGCACCAGCCATCGGTCCAACATTATCAGGTTATATTGTTGAGCATTATCACTGGAATGTGATGTTCTACGGTATGTTTATCGTTGGTATCATCTCTTTAGCCATTTCTTATGTTTGGTTCAGAGTTTACCAACAAACTACCAATCCGAAAGCCGATATTCCAGGTATCGTCTTCAGTACTATTGGCTTCGGTGCATTGCTATACGGCTTTAGTGAAGCGGGTAACAACACATGGAGTTCACCGCAAGTGGTGATTTCACTGATTATTGGTGTCATCTTCATCATCGCATTCTTTATCAGAGAGGTCACAATGCGCGTGCCGATGTTAAACATGGAAGTCTTGAAATTCTCTGGTTTCACGCTTCCTACAGTCATTAACATGATCGTGATGATGAGTCTCTTCGGTGGTATGCTACTGTTACCACTTTACTTGCAAGACCTTAGAGATTTCACGCCAGTACAATCAGGTCTACTCCTATTACCAGGGGCTCTTATCATGGGTGTCATGGGACCTGTAGCAGGTAAATTACTCGACACAATTGGTATCAAACCGTTAGCCATTGTAGGTACAGGAATCATGACCTACGCGACATGGGCATTAGCTAAACTCGACATGAATACGAGCTACGCGAGCATTATGTTGATTTATATCATCCGTTCATTCGGTATGAGTTTCATCATGATGCCGATTATGACAGCAAGTATCAATGCGTTACCAGCTCGTTTAATCCCACACGGCAATGCGTTATCTAATACGTTACGTCAACTTGCAGGATCTATCGGTACAGCCTTGCTTGTCACAGTGATGTCGACACAAACGACACAACATGTGGCTTCAGCGAGTCAGGATTTAGATAAAACAAATCCATTTATCAAAGATAGACTTCAAGAGATGGCGCAACAATTAGGCGATGAACACATGGCGACACAACAAATTCTACAGTTTGTAAAACAGCTCGCCTCTATTCAAGGGGTAGATAGTGCCTTTATCATCGCTACTATTATCAGTCTGATTGCCTTTATCCTCAGTTTCTTCCTTAAAGGCAAAGACCATTATATTTCTAAAGAAAATTAATGATAGAATGAGAAAATCCCTTCTTCCAACACTGAAACGATTCAGTGAAGTGAAGAAGGGATATTTTTAATAGTCAAAGTCTATTAATGGCGTGGACGACGATTTCTAAAGAACAAGCTGATAAATAATAAGGCTAAACTGCATCCGAGCAAGATAAAGTTATTGTGAATCGCGTCCGCTTGTGTCAGAATATCGTCGGGTTTGAAGCTAAGATATGCAGAACTCATCTCAGTTGCGGCTTTCTTCGCGACATGATCGATTAAGTAAGCAAAGCCAAATGTCATAAGCATTAAGATTGCTACAACAATGAAATTGACAATCTTTAAGACAGTGCGATTAAACAGAATCGTAAAGAATGTCAAGATGAGACTGAGTATGCATATGCCAAAGAACACTTCAAATGCAATGACGAGTTGATCCAACTGATGTTGAATCCTATCGATATCTCCAACATTAATAGGTAACTTTTTCAATTCTTCAAGTTTATCGGAAAAAGTTGAGAATTGGTGGAAATTCACGAGTTGGTTGAGTAATTTAACTTTAAAAATAGGTTCTTTCCACATGCTATATCCTGCGATAGCGGTTAAGATGAGCACGATGATATGTATGATTAAACTCACCCATGATCTGCGTTTCTTTCCGTAGCGACGCCCTCTGTGAAGTTCTTCGTGCGAGAGGGTGCGGTCGAAGTTCTGATGATAAGCCTGACGATTATTCATACTCGGCTCCTTTCTTAGTGAACTAGATAGTTGATGTTGACTTAGTTAGTATTATAGCGTAAGTGGATTGCGGAATGCATGTATTTATACTAGCAGAGTAGTGTCAGATTAGCGCCTAACTCGGTCATAAAAGCGAGTGCGCATTGAGCTGGTTGAAGACATGTTGGCGCCCATATGCTTGGTAATAGTCTGTGAGTAGTTGTAAATAGTGGTCAGAGGTAGGGTCAGCTTGCTTCAAATTTTGTTCCAAGTGCTCGTACTGGGCTTGGTTCTCACGTGTCACTTCTTTTAACCATTTTTGAAAGGTTGTGAGGTCTGTTGCCGATTGAAGTTGATTCTGAACTTTATCTACAGTTAAACGACGGCCTTGCAAGATTGCGATTTGCTTAGTGCGTCGTATCAAATCGATTGCCGGTCCATTGACGATCCATGATTTCGTCTCGTTGAGTTCACTCAATTGCGCTTTTATCTCGTCCATTTCATCGTAAAGTGTGAGTTGAATTTGATTGAGACTATTGTCAGCCATTCATGTCACCTCATTTCGGAATGTTGAGTCGATGACCAATTTGTTTCGGCCATTGAATCTTCGGTTGTGCGTGATAGTAGTCGCGTAGTTGTTGTAAATAGCTTTCTGGAAAAGGCGCTGTCCGTTCAATTTGGCGATTGATTCCAATCATCATCGTTTCGTTCGTTGCGGCAAGCGTTCCGTCTTCCTTATATAGCAAGAGTACGAAATGGATCCGTTTCATATCAAAGTTGTAAATCCAAACCTGAACATCAAAGGCTTCGTCTTCTGTGAGCTGAGCTAAATAAGCAGTATGTTCTTCAGCCGTAAACAGTGTGTATTGATAGTCGTCGCGTTCTTCAAGTGATAGACCGTGCGAGTAATTGAAATCATTAATAATTTGACTGAATATCACATTGTAATACGCATCATGCATGTGATGATTATGGTCGATATAGTCATGTGGTACTGTTTGGTGTATCGTAAAAGGTTGTTGTGTCATTCGTTTCACCTCAATTGATTCTATTGTGTAAGTAGGATAGTTCATCCTTTGATTTCTTAAGTGATGATTCTTTTTATGTAGGTTACGTTTTATCTAATTAATGTCTTCAATTGCTATCTAAAAGCATTCGAGGCATCGGGTCTAAGAATATAGAATGTGCTTCAACGCACTTCCATTTTACCTTTAACCTCAAACACATAGAGACAACACTACATAGTACACATATTATAATAATTTCGTGGTAAAATGAAAGAAATGATTCGAGGTGAGACCATGGCGCTATCTATTTATTACCAGTGTGATGCGATGCCATTACAAGTTGCCGAAGATCTTAATCACATTCCTGATGAAGCGCAATTCGTCTGGTATGATTTCGCTCAACCGACTGCTTCGGAGAATCACATACTGGAATCGCATTTTAACTTTAATAAACTTGAAATTGATGATACAGTGAATGGGACACCACGGGCGAAATTTAAGGCTTATGATACTTACCAATACATGGTCTTACATAGTATTGACGTAGAGACGTATGCACCGCGAGCATTAAACGTCTTTACTAAGGGGCGAGCACTCGTTACTTATCATCATCATGAGATAGAGAGTGTGACGCAAGTGCTCAAAGATCTTCAATCTACTGAGAGAGATTTGGATAATCAGCAAGTTGCATTGCATCTGCTCGATGACATGGTGGATCGCTACTTTGAACCTGTTTACCAAATTGAGGATAGGGTCTATCACTTTGAGGAGACGCATGTCGATGATACGTCGAATCAGAAACTGATGGATCGGGTCTTTCAACTACGGTCGACGATGATTAAGCTGAAGCGGATTGTGTATCCGATGCGTGAATTAGTCGATACGGTAATGAGAGATGCCGATTTCGGCGATACAGAACGTAAGCAACTCTATATTCAACATGTTAATGATCATTTGATTAAGCAACGCAACATTCTGCAGTTAGCTCAAGAGATGACGGATGAAATTCGTGCGAACTATGAGTCATATACCTCGTTTAAGATGAACAGCGTGATGCAAGTCTTAACGCTTGTGTCTGTGATATTCTTGCCATTGACGTTAATTACCGGTATTTACGGGATGAACTTTGCTTATATGCCGGAACTCAAGTGGCATTATAGTTATTTCGTCGTCTTAAGCGTGATGTTGTTAATTGCAGTAGGCTTTGTGATTTATTTTAAAAAGAAGAAGTGGTTCTAGAGGTAAGCCTGTAGCCTGTGTGAAATGAAAACTATGATAACGAGAGGGAAAGTAGGGCAATTATGAGTGATTTGAAGAGAGAACAACGTAAAAATGAGCATGTGGAGATAGCGATGGCACAACAAGATCAACCTGTGTCGGACTTTGATAAGATTCGATTTGTGCACCATTCTATCCCATCTATCGACGTGGAGGATGTCGATTTAGCTACGCATTTCGGTGACTTCAAGCTCTCTTCCCCCTTATATATCAATGCGATGACAGGTGGAAGCGAGTGGACGAAACAAATTAATGAGAAGCTTGCACGTGTGGCGCGAGAAACAGGTTTAGCGATGGCAGTAGGTTCAACACATGCAGCTTTGCGTAATCCTGATATGGCACCGTCTTTCAAAGTCGTTCGCGAAGTAAATCCAGAAGGCGTCATCTTTAGTAACGTGGGTGCGGATGTGCCAGTGGAGAAAGCAGTGGAATCTGTGCGAATGTTAGATGCGCAAGCTTTACAAATTCACGTCAATGCGCCGCAAGAACTCGTGATGCCTGAAGGGAATCGAACGTTCTCTACATGGATTGAGAATGTTAAAGCTATCGTTGAAACAGTAGAGGTCCCTGTCATTATTAAAGAAGTCGGCTTCGGTATGAGTAAAGAGACGTTGAAACAGTTGTATGAAGTTGGTGTGCGTTATGTAGACGTGAGTGGTCGTGGTGGAACTAACTTTGTAGATATTGAGAATGAACGCCGTGATCTTAAAGATATGAGCTACTTGTCTAATTGGGGGCAATCGACGGTAGAATCGTTACTTGAAAGTACAGGGTATCAGAATTCGATGAATATCCTTGCAAGTGGGGGTGTACGTACACCTCTTGATGTCGTGAAATCATTGGCATTAGGAGCACGAGCAGTAGGGATGTCTCGACCATTTTTAAATCAAGTGGAAGAATATGGCGTAGATGGTGCGATTGAGTACGTGAATGCTTTCCATCAACACATGAAGAAGATTATGACCATGCTCGATGCGCGTACAGTAGATGCGTTGAGTCATGCAGACAAAGTGTTGAGTCCAGATTTATTAACATGGATTGAGCAACGTGATTTGAAATTGTAGTGGTTGAGTTGACTATTGAAGCAGTATAAAAAGGAAGGTGACAACGTTACGAGATGTTGTCACCTTCCTTTTATGCATTTTACCGAGAGTATTGAACGTTTAATGTACGAGATTGATGAAGCCCATGATAATTGGCATAGCGAGTAGGTCAATCAAGAACGCGCCGACAATCGGAACGACGAGATAGGCTTTCGGAGACGCACCAAATTTCTTGGTAATCACGTCTAAGTTTGCCATCGCATTCGGTGTCGCACCGAGTCCATGACCGATGAAGCCACCAATCATCACTGCTGCATCATAATCTTTACCTAAACCTCTAAAGACAACGAAGATTGAGAAGAGGATGATGAAGATCACTTGAACTGCGACGATGACTATGAGTGGAATCGCTAAGTGATAAATTTCTGTGAGCTTGATACTCATTAAGGCAATCGATAGGAAAAGACCGAGTGAAATATCACTGATGTAGTTTACTATCTTCATATCGATGAGTGCGAAATTACCAAATTCGGAAATGTTACGTACGATGACTGCAATAATCATTGAACCTACGTAAACAGGTAAGCTCTGTCCTGTATATTTCGTAAATAAATCTCCGAGATAAGAACCAATCGCCATACATACTGCAACGACTGCGAATTGGACGAAGAAGACGTTTGTCGTTGACATCTTCTCGTGGAGTTTCTCGTTGTAGTCGACTTCGCTGTAATCTTTCGTTGTTTCTTCTGCGTGCTGCGGTTTTAAGTTATAACGATTAATTAAGAATTTAACGACAGGACCACCGATGAGTCCACCGGCTACGAGACCAAGTGTAGCAGCGGCAAGTGCAGCTGTAACGGCATTGTCGATACCCATTTCTTGAATCGTTTGACTATATGCAAGGGCGTTGCCGTGACCGCCTTCCATAGACATGGAACCCGCAGTTAAACCGAGTAAACCTGGTATATGTAAGACTTTTGCTAAACCTACACTAATAAAGTTCTGACAAAGTGCCATAATACCACAGAAGATAAAGTATAGAATGAGAACTTTGCCACCTAAGCGTAGTAATTTCAATGAGGCCCCAAGACCAATCGTCGTGAAGAAGGCCATCATAAAGAAGTTCTGGATAAAGTCTGAATCTAATCTAATTGTGACGATATCTAAAGATTGTAGTATTGCGACAACGATTGCGAAGATCAGTCCACCGATAACGGGTGCCGGGATACACAATCGCTGTAAGATTGAAACATGATTAACGATAAAGACGCCGAGTAAGAATAATAATGCGGCAAGCGCAAGTGTTGTAATCGCATCTAATTCGATCATGATTCATTCCCCCTTTATATTAAATATGTAGGTTAAGGTGGGGACATTGCAAGATATAGATATTAGATATGTAAGTGATAAAACGCACCTTCTTTGGAGATGTTTGTTCTAGTCGGTGTGTAGCGCTTTAGAGTTAAGTCAATGAGTTGTATATCATCGCATGTCTAATCACCTTAAGGCTACGGAATTCAATACTAGAAACATAGTATGTAAGAAAAGTAAGGGCTTACAAAAACCCATAATAACCATTATACATATATTAATCATATAAATCTACTTTTGGTTAAAATATTAATAATATCTTTACAATGTGCGTTATTATGCTAAAGCGTATAAATAGTGAGAGTGAGGGGGGGAGGGAGAACTTTTAATGCTAAGTCTGTTTAACAGAGTTAAATGCAATGCGTTACTGATGAATGTGTTGATAGCTACTAAAAAAGTGATACTACCTTGCATCGCGGAATAGGTAATATCACTTTTTAATTAGTATGATAACGTGAATCTCTTACATCCAAGTTTCGTCAGGATTCATCATGTCTGACTTGCGCATACGAGACACGAAAGGATTACCTTTAACAGTGAAGCGCAAAGGTTTCTCAGTCCATTCGCCTTTATTTGGAATACCAATGCGAGCATCTTCAACAATATCGCGTGGATGTTTGCGATGTTTGATATCAATCTTTAAGCGACCTTCGTTTAATCTTGAGCCATCTAAGCGACGTGGAACATTGAAAGCTTTCGTCCATTTACCTGGACCATTCGTTAATTCATATCCGTCTTTATTGCGATTTTCACGCATGCGTTCTATTCCTTGTTCGGGTTCGACTGCTCGAATCAAGACACCTTCTGGCACGCCTTCAGTACGTGTGACAAAGTTAATGAGCAGATGCGTGTGCATGACGTGAGCGTAAATGGTGCCACCTAATTTGTAGAGTGATTCAACTTTAGGTGTACGATTGCCTTTGAAACCGTGAGCAGCCTGGTCTTGAAAGCCAAGATATGCCTCAGTTTCAACGATGTAGCCTGTATAAGTTTGATCGTCATCTTCATAAATCACTTGAACACCTAATAAATCTTTAGCCGTTTGAATCGTTTCGTTGTTTATAAAGTCCATATTACGAACCTCTCTTTAAACGTATTTATTTTAAAAATTTTAAATTAATGGTTAAAAAGTTTGTTGGTTAATGGTAATATAATGTTGCGCTAGAAGTCAATTTAATGATTTGTAGAGAAAAACATCATGAGGAGTTGAGATATATGACACCTTCTACTACTTTTGGCGAAGCATTCTATCTATACTGGAAGAACGCTTTTAATTTTAAGGGTCGTGCGAGACGTAGTGAATTCTGGTGGATGGTACTATGGAAATTTATTTTTATAACACCTGTATTTATCATTAGTATATTTTGGTTAGTAATGTTTTTTTGCGCATTAATAGTAAGTTTGCTTACTTGGAGTTTGGATCCTTTAGAAAGCACAAAATATTTTTTAAATATTATCCTTTATTACAGTATATTTATTAGTGTCATTACGTTTATTCCTACAGCTAGTCTAACTATTAGACGTTGTCACGATACAGGGTTACGAACTATATTCCCTATTATCTTATATAGTTTACACTTGCTAATTTACATATCTTCACAAGGGATCATTATAATATTAAATATTTCAAATGTGTTGAAGATGAATCCTTATATTTCTATCGGATCGTTTATAGTATTATGTATTTATATATACTTTATAGTTATCGCTTCACTAGATAGTAAAAAAGGATGCAACAAATATGGTGAAAGTTCGAAGTATCCTTCATCTCAATATGAAGATGAGGATAAATTAAGATTAATTTAATATAAATCACAATCAGAAAAGGAGATGGTAACTTGAATAAAACTGTAGGCTTTGGCCAAGCATTTAAAAACTTTTGGAAGAATTATGCTAACTTTAAAGGACGTGCAAGACGAAGTGAATATTGGTGGATGGCGTTATGGAATTTTATCTTTTTACTTCCCGCAATAGTTTTAATGACAATTGGCTATATGCTTTTGATCGTCGGTGTTATCTCAGATCCAGAAGACCCGGAAGTTGCACCTATGGCTATTGGATTGATTATGTTATTTATAGCAGGCATTTATGTTCTTATCTACTTCTTCGCGACTGTGGTAGCTAATTTAAGTTTAATGGTGAGACGTTTCCACGATACAGGACGAGGCACGGCACTTCCGATTATACTTTACATTATTGCGTGGGTAATGAGTTTCTTTATACAAATATATAGTTCTTATTTTGGACAGGAAGAAGTAGGCTTAGGTACCCTTATTGTTATTTTCATAGGGAGTATAATCATTCTAGCTATTGCTATATACACGATTGTCATTGCTTGTTTAGATAGTAAAAGAGGTCGTAATCCATATGGTGAAAGCAAGAAATATCCATCCGCACAATATGGGGACGACTCGAAAGTTACAGTATTTTAAGTAAATATTAAAATTGTAAATAAGAGGCCATATAATAAGATTTGTTTCAGCATCATGATACAACAAAGGAGACATCAAAATGAATGAACCTGTCACATTTAAGCAAGCATTTAAAAGTTATTGGGAAAATTCCTTTAATATTAAAGGACGTGCACGTTCAAGTGAGGTCTGGTGGATGGTACTGGGGAATTTTCTAATGTTACTACCTATCCCCTTGTATATTATCTTCATACCTTTATTAATTTTTACAATGGGGATGATGGATGACTCATTAGACTATACTTTATTGAAGACGTTGGGTTTGCTTGTATTTTATATATATGCATATATTATTATCACTTTTATTCCTAATTTAAGTTTAATCTTGCGACGTTTTCATGACATAGGACAACATGGTATTATACAAATCTGTTTTTTTACATTGACGTTTATATTAAATTCTGGCCTTGTCTTTTATATATTAGGGTCGGGGATAAATAAAATAAATCATTATACTATGATTTCTAACGAGACGAGAATCGATAATATGTTGTTCTTCGAGGCGTTCATGACGGTTGCACAATGTTTAACTTTTATCATGTTTATTTACTTTATCGTCATTGCTTGTTTAGATAGTAAAAAGGGACGCAATAAATACGGTGAAAGCACGAAGTATCCATCCGCACAATATGGAGACGACTCGAAATTAAGTATCTTCTAGTTAGCAATCCTGAAATGTTAGATTTTCCAGCATTATTTAAAAAAATGGAGAGTCTAGGGTTTCAGGATTGTTGTATATGATGAGAAAGCGCTTTATAAGTTCAATATATAGAAAAATTGCATACTAAAATTTGCATGTTCGCCTAGAATTAAATTTGACTAAATTGTTACAATATAGTTAAAGGTAAGTAAAATAAATCTGACAATTAAATACTGAAGATAAAGAGAAGTTTCAGAAGATGTTTGAAGAGTTTGATTGAAAGGAAGTAAGGTTATGTTTGCTGAAATTGAACACCAACGTGATGGCTTAGATTTGATCAAGATCAACAACGAGGAAACGAAGATTGTCTTTACGAATTATGGTGCGCGTATTGTGTCATGGAAATACGATGACAACAATATCGTGTTAGGGAATGTTGTCGAAGCGGATGAATTCTATCGAGAGAATCCATTCAAATTTGGTGCTACGGTCGGTCGCTATGGTGGACGTATTGAGAATGGTCAGTTTCAACTGAACGATACGACTTACCAACTCGAGTAGAATGATGGCGCACATCATTTACATGGTGGTACGAACGGTTTGGATACACGCTTCTTCAACTATGACATTCAAGAAGAAGCCAACCGCGTAAAGATTATCTTTACGACACAACTTCGCAGTGAAGAAGATGGGTATCCAGGAGACATGGATATTCAAGTCATCCATACGTATGATATGGAACATCGATGGTCAGTAGAGTACAAAGCAGCTTCAACTGAACGTACATTGTTTAATCCGATTAACCATGTCTATTTCAATTTGAATCGCGACAATAATGTGATTGATAACCACTATCTCGTGAGTGACAAATTGAACATGTATCCGTTAAATAAAGAACGTTTAGTTCAATCTACGGAACCTATTGATTTAACGAAAGAATTCCATACGTCACGCATTCAACTAGATGACATCTTTAATTGCGGTGGCGCGAATATTTGTGATCAGATTAATCAGTTTGGTGGTTTAGATCATCCTTTCGCTCCAGAAGAGGGTCGGATGACAGTAGAGAATAATAACTTTTCTTTAGAAGTAGAAACAGATATGCCGAATATCGTAATTTATACTTTAAATGACAGTAAAGATTGGCACAGTAGTTTCAATATTTATAAACCGCATTCAGGTTTCACATTAGAAACGCAATGTTTACCTAACGATATTAATATTTTTGGTGAAGAAGCTAAAAGTATTTTAGAAGCAGAGCAACCATTTTACTCAAAAACGTCATATCGTATTACAAAAAAGTAAGGTTTCGTCTAGGACTTTCACACATTCTCATGTACAATAAAGGTAAAATAACGCATGGTAAAGGGGAAGCATAATGGATTCGAAACAACTGAAATTGAGCACATTTGACGATGCTTTGAATCACATTCACGACAATATGGTGTTGGGCATTGGCTCTGGGTCAACGATAGAGCTACTCGTGCCTAAGATTGCGGACAAAGTTGAGCGTGAAGGTTTAGATCTCATAGGCGTTTGTACGTCCAATAAGACGGCTTATATCGCGAAAGAACGCGGTTTGAAAATCGTGGATGTCAATGATGTCGACCATGTCGATGTCGCGATTGATGGCGCAGACGAAATCGATGGTCATCTCAATCTGATTAAAGGTGGCGGGGGCGCTTTATTTAGAGAGAAAGTGATCGATTCAATGGCGCGTAAATTCATCGTCGTAGCGGATGAATCAAAGACAGTCGATTACTTAGGACAGACGTTTAAGCTGCCCGTTGAGGTGGATAAATTTAACTGGCTCTTGATAGCGAAAAGAATTGAGAAAGATAAGAATGTCAAAGCAATTCGTCGAATGGCAGATGATGTGCCATTTATTACTGATAATGGGAATTACATTCTCGACTTAGTGCTTTATGAAAAGATTAACCCTTATGAAATGCATGAGTATCTTATCCATTTGATTGGTGTGTTAGAAACAGGCTACTTCTTAGATACAGCAGAAGAGGCCATTGTCGGTACACAGGATGGTGTGAAGATACAATATAAAGATGAATAAATAGAAGAAAGCACTCAACGCGTGAGTACGGGTTGAGTGCTTTCGTATGTTTAGAGCGCCTAATTAGCGGCGATGATTATGTTCATTCTTTAAATTGAAAGATGTGCGTTCGCCTTGTTTATCTTCAGTGTGTTCAGCTTTGTCCTGTTCAGTGGGGCGTTTAATTGTATCTTCACTGTGTTCTACTGAAGCTTGTGCACGTTCGAGTGCCTCTGAATCAGTTGAAGTAGTGGCGTCATCTGACTTGTGAGATTCAGACGTTGCTGCCTTCTCTTGTGTTTTTGTTTCTTTTGACTGGTCTTGAGTTGATGCGTCTTTATTGTTTTGATCTTTGCTAGCTTTTGTTGATACAGCACCAGCAGTTGTGGCGCCAGCGGTTGCAGTCTTAGCTTGGTCATCATCTGAAGTTGTCTTATCTTTTTCGTCAGCAGTAGACGGTGCTTTTTTGTGCTTAGCGTTCGCCTTTTTACGATCATCAGCTGTTTCTAAATCACTGTCATCATTCAAGTGGTCCATGTAGTTATTAGCTTCGACTTCGTCTAAACTTTTACGTGTGAAGAGGTAAGTCACACCACGAATGATTAACGTTAAGAGAATATATCCTGCAGCCACTACTGTAGTAGCTAACGCGATCACTTTCATGGCGAAGACGTTGCCTAACTCTTCGTTGAATAGAAAGACGAGGCCAAAGGACATCGCTGCGTGGAATAGCGTTGCGATATAAATCGTGCGACCTTTCGTAGCTCTGATAAGTTCACCTATTAACATACTGAAAGCAAAGGCATAGAGTATGCTATAAAGTGTGTAAGTGAAACTAAACTCTAAATGCACGTTAACGATGGCGTAAATAATACCAACCACGATAGACGCAAAGAATGTGTTGAGTTTCGTTTCTAAAACGTTCTGTAAATAAGAACGGAAGCCAAGTTCGATGATAAAGGCCATAATTAATTGACCGATTAATACTGAAGTGACGGATACAGATAAGTCATCTCCTTGTAGCAGAATAAAGCTATCTGCGAACACGTTGAAACTAACCATACATAGAATAAAGATGAGTGCAGGGAGTATCAACGCGAGAATCATGCGTTCGATTACTTTAAAGCTCAAAGTAAATTTCATGCTTTGTAATTGTATTTGTCGATGTTTAAAAATAATTATACAAATGATTGCTGCCACGAGTGGTGCAATGGAACGGATATCAAATAGATAGCGCTTCACATGAATGGCGCGTTGGAAATCGCCGAGAATCATATGGAGCACTTCTGTAATAATAAAGAAGATGAAGACCATCATTGCCCACTGGAATCCCGATATTCGTGTCTGTTTCATTATGTACCCTCCAATAAGGTGTTCAAAAAAATTCATTTATTGTCAATTATACATAACAGTGCGTTTTAAATAAAACAGATTCGCGAATTTATCATTGAAATGTAATAGTGTTAACAAAATTTTACCTAAATGAAATATTTAGGGGACAGGGGATTAAAAGGCGGTCACAACGGTCGTTCTCTGCATAAATAGTGGCTGGGTTTAGTCACATTGAAGACGGGAAATTAGAAATTGTAAATACAATGGTGTAAGCGTATACTGAGAGATGTAAAGATTAAAAGGGGGAGCATTATGTATAAAGAACCACAAAAAGATCTTTGGACAGGTCGTTTAGACAGTGAAACGAACCCGAGACAGTTCCGTCATTTCCAAACAGTGAACTTTGGTAATCTAAAGGAAGATGCGCCATCATCTCAACGCAGTGGGGTTGGAATGATCGGTTACGCAGTAGATTACGGTGTCAAACTCAATAAAGGTCGTGTAGGTGCGAAAGAAGGTCCGAATGCGATTAAAGGTGCTTTCGCTTCGCTACCGATGTTTGGTGACACTGAAGTTACGGATTATGGTAACGTGGAGCATGAAGATGATCGACCATTAGAAGAGACCCAACAAGAATTTGCGCAACTTGTTTCTCGTTCTATTCAACGTCATCGTCAGACATTCTTGCTCGGTGGCGGACATGATATTGCATATGCGCAATATTTAGGGATCAGAGATGCGTACCCAGATGAATCTATCGGTGTCATCAATATTGATGCGCATTTCGATACACGCGAAGAGTCTGGTTCAACGTCTGGTACGAGCTTTAGACAGATCCTTGAACAAGATGATAATGCTGATTATTTCGTGCTTGGTATTCAACAAAGTGCGAATACGCAAGGACTCTTTGATTACGCAGATGAGAAAGATGTCTCTTACGTCTTCGTAGACGAGCTGTTACATCAAGTTTCTCCTCCAGTTAAGGACAAGATTGAACGTTATATTCATGACCACGATGTGATTATGTTTACGATTTGTATGGATGTCATCGATAGTGCCTTTGCACCTGGTGTGAGTGCAGCGGCAGTATTAGGACTATATCCGCACATTGTGTTAGAGTTGGCAAAACGCATTATCCCAAGCGATAAAGTGTCAACAATCAGTATTGCTGAAACGAATCCAACTTATGATGTGGACAATCGTACAGCGAAGTTAACAGCGAATTTCTTCCACCACTTTATAAAATAAGTTAGAAAATAGGTGCAGAAGTCATAGCGATTTCTGCACCTATTTTATGCGCTTTGGTAAAATGCTTACCAAATGACGATGATTCATACCACACCTTTGTGAGTGGAGGGAGCGGAAGGGAAAGTTTTGTATTAACGATGCTCTCTGTTCGCCACAATTGGATACCTCTCTTCACTTCATCGTGATTATTCTTTCTACTATATATCCCAATATTCTTTACTGTATTGAATAATTGATTTCACGTTGTCTGAGTGTTGGCGTTTCTTCAAATAATTGATGTACAATGCTCGGCTCATCTTAGGTTTAATTTCAAACGCGTCTAAATCTCGTGCATTATAAGATTGGTAATATACGCGTGGGAGAACGGCGTAGCCCATACCACGATGTACATAGTTCAATGCGGTTTCGAAGCGGTCAGATTCCACAATGATATTCGGGTGAATACCGATGCGCGTACAATAGTCATCTAAATGTTTTCTTACTTGAGACCCTTTATTTGGCACGATAAGCGGTAGATTCTCAATTGACATCGACTGCTTACGTGGAAATTCATCCTTAGGTGTGAGCAAGACGTATGATTCTTTGTAAAGTGGGATGGAAGTAATATGTTCGTGCTTAATTTCTTCATTTGAAATTGCCACATGGTGATTAAAGTTGAGTAAACTATCGGTAACTTCATTCATATCATGAACTTCAGAAATCATATAGCGCTGATCCTGATATTCCGCATGGTGACGTGCGAGGACCTGCGACATCCATTGGCTCGTCGATTCCAACAACGCAATTTTTATTTTCGGTGTGTCACTCAAGTTTAAATCATACATTTTCTCCATCGTTTGTTTGTAATTTTGTACAAGTTTAATCGCATGATGATAAAACTGGATTCCTTTCTCAGTAATCTGAATCTGTTTCGTCGTCCGATAAAATAAATCATAGCCAAGCCGTTCTTCCATTTTTTTAATCGTAGCAGTAAGAGAAGGTTGGCTGATATGTAAGAAATCAGCTGCTTTAGTAAAGCTATTATTATCAACGACTGCGATAAAATATTCTAATTGAAGAATTTTAATCATAAAGCACCTCTAAAGTATTTATAGTTTATGTTTATAAATGATTAGTTTATTTATATTGGTAGTCTATATCTAACTACGATATAATAAAAGCGTAACGCACTGAAAAATAGGTGAACGAGAAAAAGTGAATAGTTAGAAATTTATGAATTTGTACTCGTCACTTATCATTTCACGCAACACGTTAATGTCACTAAGCATCAAGTTAACGCAGCAGGAGAGTGAGAGTTGAATTGTCCAGTGATAACTAGAAAGCTTTCACTCACGGAACAAAGGGTTAATTACAATCAGATGAGGAGTGTATATCATGAGAAAGATTCAAGCAAAGAAAGGTTTAGACATCGAATGTAAAGATTGGGAACAAGAAGCAGTATTACGTATGTTATACAATAACTTAGACCCAGAGGTAGCTGAAAGACCAGAAGACCTCGTAGTATACGGTGGTATTGGTCGTGCAGCACGTAACTGGGAATCATTCGAAGCGATTGAAGAAACATTGAGAAACTTAGAGAAAGACGAAACAATGCTTGTTCAATCAGGTAAACCTGTCGCAGTCTTCAAGACACATGATGAAGCACCACGCGTATTAATCTCAAACTCAGTGCTCGTACCTGAATGGGCAAACTGGGATCATTTTAACGAATTAGATAAAAAAGGTTTAATGATGTATGGTCAAATGACTGCAGGTAGCTGGATTTACATCGGCTCTCAAGGTATCGTACAAGGTACTTACGAAACATTTGGCGAACTTGCTAACCAAAACTATGATGGTAAGTTAAACGGTACAATCACTTTAACTGCTGGTCTTGGCGGTATGGGCGGTGCGCAACCACTCGCTGTTACTATGAACGGTGGGGTAGTCATCGCTGTTGAAGTAGATGAAACTCGTATCGACAAACGAATCAAGACACGCTACTGTGACGTGAAGACAGATAGCTTAGACGAAGCATTACGTATGGCTCAAGAAGCGAAAGACAAAGGCGAACCACTTTCTATCGCTTTATTAGGTAACGCAGTAGACGTACACAAAGAAATCTTAGACCGTGACTTCCACATCGATATCATCACTGACCAAACTAGTGCGCATGACCCATTAAATGGTTATGTACCACAAGGTTACAGTGTTGAAGAAGCAAACAAATATCGTGAAGAAGATCCTAAGAGCTATGTGAAAGAATCTGAAGCTTCTATGGCGAAACATGTGGAATACATGCTTGAATTCCAAAAACGCGGCGCTATTGCATTCGACTATGGTAACAACATCCGCCAAGTTGCATACAATAATGGCGTAGAGAATGCGTTCGACTTCCCTGGATTCGTTCCAGCATACATTCGTCCATTATTCTGTGAAGGTAAAGGACCTTTCCGTTTCGCTGCATTAAGTGGTGATCCTAAAGACATCGAACGTGCGGACGAAGAAATGAAGAAATTATTCCCTGAAGACGAGAAATTAAATCGTTGGTTAGACTTAGCTTCTGAAAAGATCGAATATCAAGGTTTACCATCTCGTATTGCATGGTTAGGTTACGGCGATCGTGCGAAGATGGGATTAGCATTAAACCGCTTAGTTCGTGAAGGTGAAATCTCTGCACCAATCGTTATCGGACGTGACCATTTAGACTCTGGTTCAGTAGCAAGTCCAAACCGTGAAACTGAATCTATGAGAGACGGTTCAGACGCAGTAGGTGACTGGGCTGTACTTAACGCACTTATCAACACAGCTGCAGGTGGCTCATGGATTTCATTCCACCACGGTGGCGGTGTAGGTATGGGTTACTCTCTACACGCAGGTATGGTTATCGTAGCTGACGGTTCTGAGAAAGCAGAACGTCGTTTAGAACGCGTACTTACTACAGATCCGGGTATGGGTGTAGTACGTCACGCTGATGCTGGTTATGAAAAAGCGATCGAAGTGGCTAAAGAAAAAGGTATCCAAATACCAACAATTACTAACAAGGGTGATAAATAATGAACGACTTATTGATCCAAAATATCGGCCAATTACTTTTACCAAAGTCAACAGACAAACCGTTAAAAGGTAAAGAATTAGACGAGCTAGAAATTGTTGAAAATGGTACAGTCGTTGTTAAAGACGGCAAAGTTGTCTACTCAGGACCACACACTGACGAGTACGAAGCTGAGAAGACGATTGATGCGACAGGCAAAGTCGTATCTCCTGCACTCGTTGAAGCGCATACACACTTAGTGCACGGTGGTTCTCGTGAACATGAAATGTCATTGAAACGCCAAGGTGTTTCTTACTTAGAAATCCTTGAACAAGGCGGAGGTATCTTATCTACAGTTGAAGCTACACGTAACGCTTCAGAAGATGAACTTTTCAAAAAAGCTGAAAAAGATATCTTAACTATGGTTGAACATGGTGTGTTAACAATTGAATGTAAAAGTGGTTACGGCTTAGACAGAGAGAACGAATTGAAACAATTACGTGTCGCTCATCGCTTAGCTGACAAATATGGCTTAAGAATCAAACACACATTCTTAGGGCCACACGCCGTACCGAAAGATGCTGAATCTAACCAAGCATTCTTACAAGAGATGATTGATCTCTTACCAGAAATGAAAGAATACGCGGACTTCGCAGATATCTTCTGTGAAACAGATGTCTTCTCAGTAGAAGAATCTAGACGTTATATGCAAGCAGCGAAAGAACAAGGTTTCAAAGTGAAAATTCATGCTGACGAAATCGATCCATTAGGTGGTTTAGGCTTAGCTATCGACGAAGGTGCGATTTCAGGTGACCACCTCGTTGCTTCAAGTGACGAAGACAAAGCGAAGTTAAGCGACAGCGAAACAGTAGCCGTCTTATTACCAGGTACTACATTCTATCTTGGCAAAGAAGAATACGCAGACGCACGTGGTATGATCGACAACAATGGTGCCATTGCGATTGCTACAGACTTCAACCCAGGTAGTTGTGTAACAAACAACCTTCAACTCGTAATGTCTATCGCGGCATTGAAATTGAAATTAACACCAAACGAAATTTGGAACGCGGTTACAGTGAACGCTGCGAAAGCGATTGATGCAGACGCAGGTACGATCAACGAAGGTGACACTGCAGATATCGTTGTATGGGATGCACCTAACCATGAATATATTCCATACCACTACGGTATCAACCATGCTCAATATGTGATTCAGAATGGTAAAATGATTGCTGATAATACATTCAGCATCGATGCTAAATAAGTTGAGAAAGTGACGACTTTCAGAGAAAAAAGCAATATAATTTAAGATTACACGTACGGAGGGACTTTCTAGATGAAGGTTCCTCTGTTTTTATGAACTAAAAAAGTGCAATTGTATTTCGAATCTAACAAATATTTAGAAAATTGTGTTACTATAGTATTATATTCAATAACATAAAGAGGAGAGGATAAGATGGTCCAATATCAAGATATCGTGCAATGGAGGAGAACGTTCCATCAATATCCCGAGCTATCTGAGAATGAATATGACACAACGCAACGTCTGAAACACATATTAGAGGAAAACGAGGTCCATGTGTTAGATTTGCCACTCAAAACCGGGTTGGTTGCAGAAGTGGGTCACGGAGATTCATTTGTAGCTTTACGTACAGATATTGATGCGTTGCCAATACATGAACAAGTGACGCATGACTTTACTTCGCAGAATGAAGGTGTCATGCACGCATGCGGACATGACATTCATATGGAAACGATACTTGCAACAACGATGAAGTTGAAAGAGATTGAAGATGAGTTGAATGGTAGAGTACGCATAATCTTTCAACCTGCTGAAGAACTAGGTTACGGCGCTTCTTATATTACTGAGACGAACGCGTTAGATGGGGTGAAAGCAGTACTTGGCTTCCATAACTATCCATCAATGAAAGTTGGAGAATATGCGATTAAACCAGGTGTACTCACATCAGCTGTCGATCGCTTTGAATTTAAGATTAAGGGTAAAGGTGCACATGCGGCCAAACCTGAACAAGGCAATGACCCAGTGATTGTGCTCGGTCAACTGATCACGAGCATTCAATCTATCGTGAGTCGTAATCTATCCGCTTTCGATGATGCCGTATTGACAATAGGTGAGGTTTCAAGTGGTAGCACATGGAACGTTATCGCTGATCAAGCCTACATGCAAGGCACGGTCCGTACCTTCGATGAGACAGTGAGATCCAAGATTAAAGAACGTTTGAATACGATTGCTACAGGTTTAGCGCAAACGTTCGACGTCGATATTGAGTTATCATATGATTATCTACCTGGTGCTGTCGAGAACGATGACGTGCTCACTGACCGAGCTGTCGATGTAGCGAAGGAAGTAGGATATAACGTGACAATGCTAGATGAGCCGTTAACCATTGGTGAAGATTTCTCTGGCTATTCGAAACATTATCCGAGCGTCTTTGCATTGATTGGTTCACAAAGTGATTATGACTTGCACCATCCGAAGTATGATCCCGATGAACGTATCTTCGAGTTAGCGCCAGACTATTTCGTGACTTTGATTCGTCAACTTTTAGACGAGTAAGGTAGTAAAATAGTTGGATTAAACAGGTAGATTGAATCAGCTCAACTGGTTAAAACAGATGGTGTACGCCAATATCTGCGACCAATGTGATTGTGGATTGAGTCAGCTCAACCGGTTAAAAGAGTGGGGTGACTTGGTAAAATCAGAGACGAGAATCAGTAGTTGCTAGGACGCAAACAGTATCATAAAGCGTGCTGTCATGCTAGTTGTCATTTTCAATAAAAATCAACTATACCTTATCGCTTCATATTTGATGTATTAATTAAACTTAAACATGGGTAAATAGATATAGAAATCATACTATGAAGGAGTGTTGATGATGGCAGCTCAAGATCCTAGAACGAAATTCTCAAATGAGAAATATCCGAAACAAGAACAACCTGTACCTGGCTTACAGAGTAAACTCGAACCGAAACCAGATTGTGGTGAAACAACTTACCAAGGACATGGTCGACTCACTGACTACAAAATGTTAGTGACTGGCGGCGATTCAGCTATTGGTCGTGCAGCAGCGATTGCTTACGCGAAAGAAGGTGCGGATGTCGCAATCAACTACCTTCCAGCAGAACAAGAAGATGCCGAAGAAGTCAAATCCGTCATCGAACAAGCAGGGCGCAAAGCTGTATTAATTCCTGGCGATGTTCGCGATGAGCAGTTTAATTATGATTTAGTCGAACAAGCGTATAACGAATTAGGCGGATTAGACAACGTGACACTTGTGGCAGGACACCAACAATATCACGATGATATTAAAGGGTTCTCTACTGAAGCTTTCACAGAAACGTTTGAAACGAATGTGTATCCTATATTCTGGACGGTTCAGAAAGCCTTAGACTATCTGCAACCTGGTGCAACAATCACGACAACGTCTTCCATTCAAGGTTATAAACCGAATCCTATTTTACACGATTATGCAGCATCTAAAGCAGCCATTATTTCCTTGACTAAAAGTATTTCAGAAGAATTAGCTGAAAAGGGTATTCGCGTGAACTGTGTGGCACCTGGTCCATTCTGGTCACCACTTCAAATTTCAGGTGGACAACCACAATCCAAGATTCCAGAATTTGGCCAGAATTCATTGATGGGTCG
This sequence comes from Staphylococcus pettenkoferi, assembly GCF_026659735.1. Taxonomy (GTDB): domain Bacteria; phylum Bacillota; class Bacilli; order Staphylococcales; family Staphylococcaceae; genus Staphylococcus. The sequence continues at coordinate 112,765 of NZ_JANSKK010000001.1, forward strand.
TGCCGGTCAACCAGTGGAACTTTCTGGTATCTACGTTCATTTAGCATGTGAAGAAGCAAGCTACACAACTGGACAAGTTTACGGTGTGACAGGCGGCGCACAAATCGACTAATACAACCTAGAAGCAATTTCATAATTTAAGAAGTACTTTGACATTCGTATCGATATAGATAAGCGTTCTGTATCGATACGTTTTTTATAAACAATGTAGGTGTAGAAGAAATTTGTTAGGAATGAGGGGATGTATGATGAAACAATTTTTAGCAGTGGAATTATCAAAGACTCAGAACTACAAGTTACTTACTGGAGGGATTATACCGCGTCCGATTGCATTTGTGACAACGCATGATAAGCAAGGAACGCTGAACGCGTCGCCATTCAGTTTCTTTAACGCAGTATGTGCAGAGCCGCCCATGGTCATGATTTCTGTAGGTAGAAAGGATGGAGAACGAAAGGATACGACCTTAAATATTCTCGATAATGAGGAATTTGTCGTACATATTACTGACGAAGAGATTATTGAAGCCGTTAATACGACTGCCGCTTCCCATGCACGCTCAGTTAACGAATTGAACTTTACTGATCTAGAAGTTGTACCTTCAGAATCTGTGAAAGTGCCTGGAGTGAAACAGGCGAAGATTCGTTTAGAATGTCGTTTACATCAATTAATTCCATTAGGTGATGAAATCGAAGGCTCAGATTTAATTATCGGTGAGGTCGTTCACTATCACATTGATGATGACATTTATTACGATGATACTAAAATTGATGCGGATAAACTCAATGCGATTGCACGGCTTTCTGGCTCAAATTATTCGAAATTAGGTGAACAGTTTACGATTGAACGGCCAGAAAGCTAATGATTAGAAGCGGTTAGAAGTCATGTAAATCATGCTCGAAGCTGATGATATTGTTGAGTTAAATACATTGTATTCTATAAGTTTGGAAGGCAACTTGTAAATGATGTAGGCCATCAACTATCCTATAGATGAGTACACGCTATAGGAGGTTAAGGTCGTGGAGAAGAGACATCCACTGTATGGTTTACTCGTTATCTTATTAATAGCTTTTCTAGCTGTAGGCTATTTAACGCACATCTTATGGCTCACAATACTACTAGCAGTAATTTGTTATCTTTTATTAATTTTCGTTGGATGGCAAGAAATAAGATCCAATATCGCCAATCATGTTATCAATGAACGTCTGGAATTGATTTATCTTTGGTATGTGATATTAGAAATAATGATGGGGGCAATTTTTATTGGATTTTTATTTGTAATGTTTAAGCAGTATCATGAGACTGTATCATTTATACTTCCATCAGCTATGCTAAATGCTTTTGCACTTCAATATTATTTGAAGATGGGTAATAATCATAAATCAGCGAAGAAGATGGTTTCTCGTAAGATCGTGCGAAAATTATTACCTGTAGTCTTGGTAGGCAATCCGCTTTTAGTTCTTAGTAGTAGTTATATGATGAGTGTGGATTATACAATATTAGGAATAATTGGTTTACTACTTTGGCTTGCCTTAATATTTAGTTCTTCAATTCTAGCCAACCGCTATGACATTAAGGAGTAAAGTGCTATGAACTTTAATAGTGGAAATAAATATTATGATTTATGGAAGTTCGGAGTATGGATTATAGGTTTAGTCCTATTGGGTTGTAGTGGCATTTTTCTAACGCGCAGTATATCTATTGTAATAGCTATTGTATTCTTGTTAAGTATGACGGCGTTAAACTTTATTAAAGTACGCTGGAACTTATCACAAGGTCATTTAAAGCTATCGAGCGGCTCAGCTTACATTTTACTTTTCCTTACGTCAATGCTTTATGGGCTACTATTGGGATCATTTATCTATTATGTTGGAAGAGACGAAGACTCCCCAATGCTCTATTTAACAGCATTAATTACTTTCGTTATTGTCATTTTCGAATATATTTTAAAGGTATCAGCAAATTTAAGTGATGCCATCCAGGTTAAAATGATTTCCAATCAGCAAGCGAAGCGATGGTTAGGCTCAATATTAGTCATCTTAGGCGCCTCATTAATAGCGATTATGCTAGGCGCATATTTTACCAATTGGCCAACAATTATTACGAGTGTCATCATCTTTATAGTGTTCACACTCGTGTTAACTTACTATTTGCGTAAATATCAAGTTGAAGAATAAGCGTACTATTTTATTTCATTTTACTACGCAAAGATTGACGCAAGATACAAATTCATGTAATGTAAGATTAAATATTATATAGCTTATCAAGAGAAGTGGAGGGACTGGCCCGATGAAGCTTCGGCAGCATGGTCACGCGTGTGCCAATTCCAGTAGCAATGATTTGCTTGAAGATAAGGTTGATAACGAATTCAAAGCTCTTTTCTTCTTGTGAGAAAAGAGCTTTTTAAGTAGAAAGAGGAAGTGAGATGTACATGGATAACGGGCAGAAAGGAAGTTTATGGGCCTTATCCCCACTCATATTATTTATCGTGCTCTTCTTAGGAGTCGGAATAGCGACAGGTGACTTTACAATTATGCCACTTAACGTAGCAGTCATTGTCGCTGCCATATTTGGATTAATCATCCATCGTAAAGTGCCTTTTAATAAAAAAGTGGAAGTGTTCACGAAAGGGGCAGGACATTCAAATATCTTATTGATGGTGCTCATCTATTTACTTGCAGGAGCGTTCTCACAAGCAACAGAGGATATGGGCGGTGTGAAATCAACGGTTAATCTAGGTCTAACACTCATTCCCGAGAACCTCTTGATTGTAGGACTGTTCGTCATCTGCATGTTCGTCTCTATCTCGATGGGAACTTCTGTAGGTACGGTGGCTGCGATTGCTCCGGTAGGATTCGGTTTAACGCAAGCGACAGATGTCTCAGCAGCGATCACTATGGCAACTGTCGTGGGCGGTGCAATGTTTGGTGACAACCTCTCCATGATTTCAGATACGACGATTGCAGCAGTGCGTACGCAACATACAAATATGAAAGATAAATTCCGTGTCAACTTTAAGATTGTCTTGCCAGGTGCTATCTTGACGATGATCATCCTCTGGTGGATGACACGCGGCGTACATCTTGCGCATACAGGAAGCTATCACTACGATTTAGTTAAAGTCATTCCTTATGTTCTCGTACTCATCCTTGCTCTCGTTGGTCTGAACGTCATCGTCGTCCTCATCGGCGGTACAGTACTTTCAGCCGCGATTGGATTGATTGACGGTTCCTACTCTTGGGTAGGCTTGCTAAAATCCCTTGCGAAAGGTATCGAAAGTATGGAAGATATCGCGATTCTTGCTTTGCTGATTGGTGGTTTAGTAGCAATTATTGAATATTACGGCGGAATTCAGTGGTTACTCAATTTTGTGCGTAGTAAAGTGAAATCGAAACGTGGCGCAGAGTACGGCATAGCGACGCTCGTGAGTGCCGCAGACATTTCCACTGCAAATAACACGATTTCCATCTTGATGTCTGGACCGCTAGCGAAAGATATTGCAGACGAATACGGCGTGGATCCACGCAAATCAGCGAGTATTTTGGATATTTTCGGTGGATGTTTCCAAGGACTTCTACCCTATAGTCCACAGTTAATCGCAGCTGCCGGAGTAGCAAGCATTTCACCCGTTGCTCTCGTACCATATTGTATTTATCCGATCTTACTGGGCGTGTGTGGCCTTGTAGCGATATTTTTCAAATTTCCTAAGTTGAAAGCACGTCATTAATGAGTGAGAAACACTGGTAGGACAAGTCAACGTCGTATCGGTGTTTCTTTTTAATAAGCGTGAGTTTACTACGGTAACTTTTACCGTTAACATTGACGGCATTTTAACATTAAAGGTAAAATGAATAAGTTGAGACATTTATGAAACTAGCTTAGATAATTGTTGTTACTAAGCAAATTAAGTTAAAATGATTGTGATGGAAGGTGGGTGACAATAGTGGCACAGTATAATGTTGAGAATGAATATGTAGAAATTGAAATTGAACGTATATTTAAAGTAGATCCAGCACTAGTATATCAAGCTTGGATAGACAAAGATTTCTTAAAACACTGGTTCATGACAACTGAACGCACAAATAAGAAGCTAGAAGTACAGCCTGAAGTCGAAAGGCGCTACGAAGTGGTAGATGTCAGAAAAGGAAAAACAAATCGTGTCGTAGGTTCCTACGTCGCTCTAGAAGAGAACGCCTGGATTGAGATGACAATTGGTATGCCTGACATCAGTGATTCAGAAGATAATATCACAGTGGAATTCTTAGAACGCGAACCAGGCAAGACCCATATGATCTTTACTTACACAGCCTACGTACCGAAAGAACGTCGCTTAACGACACTCGAATACAAACAACTCAAGAAAGAATATCACGATTCAACAGCACATGGTTTCGAAAACATGTTCGACCGTTTACACGAAGTATTAGCTGAGTACGAATCCGAAGAAGAATAATATATGAGAGAAGCCAATCTATGATTCAGAAGATGATCATAGGTTGGCTTTTTACGATGTTATGTGAAGATTGCCCATGCTCCCATGATTCTATTTTTCCGTTGCAACGTTGAGAGCGAATGTGAGGTTCATAATGCTTAATTTGAACTGTGCGTTACCAAGCTTACGGATTATTTAAGTCTACATAAAGATCGGATATAAGCAGAATAAGCAATCAATGATTAAATATACAAGGCTAATAATTTACTATAAAAGTGAATGTAGAGATTAAAAGATGCGCTATAATTCCTCGAAACACTTAAATCAAAACTAAAAAGAAGAGAATGTGTTGAGATGAGTTTATTTATGGGTGTAATGAGAGAAATTAAATAAGAGTATTAATTTAGGAGGAAGTTTAAATGATAGATGTATACTTGCAACACAAGTAGAAGGTGGGAGTAGGCGAGACTCTTGAGGGATAGAAGGACACAGCGAAAATCCAGTAATAACGCGCACTGAAGCGTTATTACTTAGTTGAGCGTGCCCCCCTAAGAACGCGAGCCGTTTCTCCCACCCAATACGCAGTATTACAATTAGAAAGAAACACTCTATTCAACCTAACTAAAGAAAGAGAGAGTATGAAGTGGTGGATGATTGATAGTTGATTAGAAATTTATATCAAATATTATTGAACTATCCAATACTTGCAACACAAGTAAACGTGAAGGAGATGAGACTCCCGAGGGATTAAGGGCGTAGCGAAAATCCAGTAATAACGCGCGACAAGCGTTATTACTTAGTTGAGCGCGACCCCCTGGGAAAGCGAATCAATCCTTCACAATACGCAGTATTGCAAATTAGTCACAAGACATTATAATCCAACGAATACAAATTAGGACAAGTACAATAATCCAATAGACCAACACAACTTTTACCCATAAAAAATAAGCCCACAGATGCTAACACATCTGCAGACCTACACATCCACTACGAAATTCTCTTCACAGCCACACGCGGACAATACGTCGCACTCAACACATCCACATGATGCGTAGCCAGCTGATAAATCAACTTCGAGAACACTTCAGGCGTACAACATACATCAATACGATGCTTCGTAAACGTATACGTAATATGCTCAGTATTATCCAACATTGTCATAATATCAATAATCTTATCCTTAACAAACGCATCGTGCATACCATCCACATTGAGCTCAAACCGCTTAGATGAGTGCATAATATGATTAGAGTCTAGCAGCTCAACGCCCTCCGATGCTGTGACGATTTGATAAATCGCATAGTTATGGAAACTGAGAAAACTGACAACGTAAGGGAGTTGACGCTTCGGAATGTTAATTTCCAAAGCGTACTGTTGGTTATCTTTCATAATATTAAATTGAAAAGGGTCGCAAAATTGAATTTGACGACAAAGTTTAGTTAAGCGTTTACGCACGCTACGTTTGTGGAGTCCGTCCAAATTAAGAACGAACGTTTCTGTCTTATCCAAGAACATAGGGGGACCTCCTCATCTAAGCGAAATATATCATTTCAATTGGCCGCTCAAAGTGGGTAAACGCTCCATTGTGAACGGCGCAATGTTACATTTATCTCTTATGATTTATACTAAATTGTACCACTCTTTAATGATTATAGCACTCGGTCTTTAGGATGAAGTTAAATAAAAGTTACAATTTGATTAAAATAAATAATGAGTTATATAGAGAATTGATATACAGAAATTGAGTAAAGTGGAAAGTATTTTTATTACTAAAGGAAAGAATTTTCAGAAAACGATATTGTCGTTCGTGTTCGCTTGTGTTAAATTCAATGTTATATCAGTTACAAAGGGGAGTTAGTTATGTTAGCAAAAGCGAGTCGATTTGCGACGAATACATTTTTAATATGGATGCTAGTAGCTGCGGTGATTGGATTTATTTTTCCACAAGCTTTAGCTCAACTCGGAGGTTATGTGCCGTATCTTCTCGGTATCGTCATGTTAGGAATGGGGTTGACGATTGACCCGAAAGATTTCAAGATTGTCTTTCAAGCCCCACGTTCCGTAATCATCGGTGTCATTCTGCAGTATACGATTATGCCGATTTCTGCGTATCTTATCGCGAAATTATTTCATTTACCTGCCGAAGTTGCGATAGGTGTGATACTTGTCGGATGCTGTCCTGGAGGCACGTCAAGTAACGTTATGAGCTACCTCGCCAACGCCAATGTTGCTTTGTCAGTGGCGATTACGAGTGTGTCTACGTTGTTAGCGCCAATCTTAACGCCAGCACTGATCTATCTGTTTGCACATGAGTGGTTGCAAGTTTCATTTCTCAGCATGCTATGGTCGGTTGTTCAAGTTATTCTGATTCCAATCGTTATTGGGTTTATTTTACAAAAATTGTTCCATCGCTTCGCGAAAGAAGCAGCGACAGCGTTACCTATCGTGTCTGTGATTGCGATTTCACTAATTCTTGCATCAGTCGTTGGCGGAAGTAAGGAACAAATCTTGGAAACAGGACTACCTATCATCGGCGTCGTTATTCTACACAACGTTATCGGTTATGGCTTAGGTTACGTACTCGGTCATCTCGTAAGATTGGAACGACCAGACAAGAAAGCAGTCTCTATTGAAGTAGGGATGCAGAATTCAGGTTTAGCTGTGTCATTAGCGACGGTCCATTTTACCCCGCTAGCGGCAGTGCCAGGAGCGATCTTCAGTCTCATACACAACATCACTGGGCCGATACTCGCGAAATACTGGTCGAAGCGGTAGTGTAGGTAGATGCGAAATTCAATCTTTCTCCTCATATGTTACACTTAACTCAAAGTATAGTGCGTAGTAGCAGCATGTATAGGATTACCTGTAACATGGAATTACTACGCGATTGTGCGTAAGTAGAATGGCACAATTGAGAGTATCATATGGACTGTGACTCAAACGCTATTAAAATAGAGAGATGAAGTGAGGAGTTTAACTATGTATAGAGCAGTCATATTTGATTTTGACGGCACAATTATTGATACAGAACAACACATTTTTGAGACGATTAATCGCCACTTGAAAGAAGTGGGAGCTGAACCCGTTTCCACAGAATTCTACCGACGAACAATCGGTGGTTCTGACGACCTATTGAAAGATTATTTAAATCAAGTTGTTGGGAAAGAAGGGACTGAACGCATCTATCAAGATGTACATGAAAGTAGTACAGAATTAGAAATCTTCCCAGAAATTCATTCCTTGATGAAACAGTTGAAACAACGTCATATTCCTATGGCTATTGCGACGAGTAGCTATCGACGCGATATTCAACCTGCATTCGATCAACTTGGATTAGAAGATTATATCGAAGTTGTTATCGGTAAAGAGGATGTTGATGAGGTTAAGCCGAGTCCTGAATTGTATTTAAGAGCCGTACAAGCGCTCAATTATAATCCGGTGAATTGTCTAGCGATCGAAGACTCAATAAATGGAGCGGAAGCGGCTACGTTAGCTGGTCTTGACGTTATTGTGCAGACGAACCAAATGACGTCAACTCACGATTTCAGTTCCTTTAATTACGTAGGTAAAGATATGAGTGCGGGCGAAATTATTCAACATTATTTTGCGAAGGAGTAGCACGATGATAGGTTATATTCTCTTGTTTTTTGTCGGAGGACCATTGATTTTTGCGATAGGCAATTTGGTGTTAGGACCGCTCTTTAACCGCCGAATTCCTATGCGTGTCCATTTCCGGTCTTTTATCATAGCTACAGCAATTTATCTGATTCTCGCCGGACTTTTCTATTATTTCATATTGTCACATTACGTGTGAGTGCGATATAAAAAGACTTCAACGAACGTGTTGGACATTTTAAGTTATGTCCACTGTCACGTGTTGAAGTCTTTTTGTCGTTATGTAGTTGTAAAAAGGTGAGTAGTCATCAAAGGTCGACTGTAGTTTGTTTAACGCATGAGTTGTAGCACAATCGTTAGTAATATGAGAACGAGTAAAATGACGTCGACGCCTAGAATGATTTTATAACGCGTCGTATTCGCACCTTGAGCCGTAGCATGCTTCAAACCTCGGTAGTTATTCCACGCACTACCTAACAATATAACGAGAAGAACAATTCCAATGATGAGTTTCATTATTTGCCTCCATTTCCACGTTGTTTAGCGATAAATTCCCATACATAACCTGCAATAATACCCACAATCAAACCGACGATGATACCGATCTTAATCGTAGCGACTATCGCTCCAATAATGATGCCGAGTAGCATTGCAATCGGGATTGTCACGCCGAATTTGAATTTACGCTCAGGCGTATTGAGTAACGTAAATAAAGTATAGTAAAGCAAGGCAAATACGAATGCAGCAAGCACTGATTTACCGAGTAAACCTAATGTTGATGTTTCATGTTTACTAAAGATATTAATTAAAAAGAAGAGAACGCCGAAGATGACCGATATCATCAGCGTGCGTAATTTAAGATTTTGTTTCATAACGATACGTGAAACTCCTTTAACTGAATTACTCAAATTATATCATATCAAATAAATTTATTAGACCTCTGCCATTCTGAAAGAAAGTATGATAGAATAAGCATATTCTATACAGAAAGTATCACTGTATTTCTCAAAAGGACACTAAAAGAACTTGTACAACGTTTCACACTTTTATTTTAAAAAAGTTAGAAAAGCTAACAATCGCATAGGCATCAAACTGAGCTGACGTGATTGACTTAAAATTGTGAAGATTCTTTGAAATTTATTTTGCATTTTTCGTACAAATCACATAGAATATATAAAAAGAATGTAAGCCCTTACATAAAATGTAATATAATAGTGTCTGAGTCAATAGCGTTTAATTAAATTGGGACAAGGGTGCATTCTAAGATTGACTTCATACATAAAGAATGATGGCTATATTTTTACGATAAGTATCTTGAGCTGTGAGTTCCCGGGACGGTTCGAACAACTCGCGTTTGAGACAGATAGCATCGTCAGCAGTCATGTATCTTAAATCAAGTCAATCTTCTGAATAGATAGAATCTTTATCTAAGATTCGAGAATAACGAATTAGGAAGAGATGGGGTTGAATTATGGCAGAGAAGAATAAGTTACAAAGGGGATTGACTGCGCGTCAAATGCGCATGATCGCACTTGGAGGTACAATCGGTGTCGGACTATTTATGGGAGCGTCTGACACGATTAACAAGACAGGACCATCTGTTATCTTTGCATATCTCATTGCAGGTATGTTCCTATTCTTAGTTATGCGTGCAATGGGTGAGATGGTTTACTTACATCCAACGACAGGTTCATTCGCACACTTTGCGAGTGACTACATCCATCCTGTGGCAGGTTACATCACAGCGTGGAGTAACATCTTCCAATGGATTGTCGTCGGTATGAGTGAAGTTATCGCAGTAGGACAGTACATGAACTATTGGTTCCCTGAATTACCACAGTGGATTCCAGGTGTCATTGTAATACTATTGCTTGCTGCAGCGAACTTAGTTTCTGTTAAAGCATTTGGTGAATTTGAATTCTGGTTTGCAATGATTAAAGTTGTCACTATCATCTTAATGATCATTGCAGGTCTTGGACTCATCTTCTTTGGTTTAGGTACAGGACATGCGACAGGATTATCTAACCTTTGGTCACACGGCGGATTTATGCCACATGGTTGGGTTGGCTTCTTCTTCGCGCTCTCTATCGTAGTCGCATCTTACCAAGGTGTTGAATTGATAGGGATTACAGCAGGGGAAACGAAAGATCCTCAGAAGAATATTAAATCCGCAGTTAATGGTGTCATTTGGCGTATCTTGATCTTCTACATCGGTGCCATCTTCGTCATCGTTACTGTTTATCCATGGGACCAATTAGGTCATATCGGTAGTCCATTCGTAGCAACATTCGCGAAAGTCGGAATTACATTTGCAGCAGGACTCATTAACTTCGTTGTACTTACAGCAGCGATGTCAGGTTGTAACTCAGGTATCTTTAGTGCGAGCCGTATGATCTTTACACTAGCTGAGAAAGGTCAAATGCCTAAGTCATTTACGAAAGTGATGAAGAACGGTGTGCCTGCCTTTGCAGTTGCTGCAATTTCTATCGGTATCTTAGTCGGCGCATTGCTTAATGTGATCTTACCGAAACTCATTCCAGGTGCAGACAACGTGTTCGTATACGTTTACAGTGCATCTATCTTACCGGGTATGATTCCTTGGTTTATGATCTTGATTAGTCACTTGAGATTTAGAAAGCTTCATCCTGATCAAGTGGAAGGCCATCCTTTTAAAATGCCAGGAGGCGCCGTAGGTACATTTATTACAATCATCTTCTTTATACTTGTATTGATCGGTATGTTGTTCAACAAAGAACAAGTGATTTCATTACTCATCGGTGTTGTCTTCCTCGCGTTTATGACAGCTTATTACTTCATTAAGGGTTATCATAAAATGAGTAAAGAAGAGCAACGCTTCTAAATTAATCAATTGAATAAATAAGAAAAAGACTTAAGTTGACGTTACGTTGCAACTTAAGTCTTTTTAACTAACTTAATGTTTAAAATGAATATTTGAAATATGCTTGCGATAATTATCTAAAGCCATCTTAGATTGCGTAATTGAGTCTAAGGAATGTTGGTAGTTGAGAGCAATATAGCGATAATATAAGACATCTACAGTAAAGAGCTGCGCAAACAGTGAAGTGGTCGCAGCCATGCGTAATTCGTTCTCATCTGTTTGACCATAAGTCAGTACGTGATCAGAAATTTCAGCTACTGGATTATCTGCTGTGCTCGAAATCGTGATGATAGAGATATTGTAATCCGTTGCTACTTTCGCCATGGCTTGTAACTCGCTATGACTACCATGGTTGGTAATAAATACGACACAATCGCGTTGATCATGTGTTGCGAGCGTCGAAGTGAGTTGATGTGTTTCTGTGATGAAACGGACATTTAAACCAATACGTGAGAATTTCTGGAATAAATCCGTCGCAATAACATAAGATGCGCCATAACCGAATAAGAAAATCGTGCGTGCTTGTTTAAATTGATCACAGATGTCACCAATCGTATGGGCATCCAAGTGAGCAGACACGTCATACAGCGTATCCTTTGCGCGTGAAAGTAACTTAGATGAAATATTCTCAATAGATTCATGATCGACGAGTTCTAACAGTGTATTGTTCGTTGTATCTTCAGGCAAATAGCGAGAGAGCTCTAGCTTTAAATCTTGGAAGCCACCACTGGTCATCTTTTTACTAAATCTAACGATGGAAGCAGCGCTCGTGCCAATCTCTTTCGCAAATTCTTGTACTGACATTTTGACGATATAGTGAGGTCGGTTCAAGATGTAATCAGCAATCTTCTTTTCGCTTTTAGTCAATCGGGTATATTCATCTTCTATCTTATAAAGTACGTTGGTCATATTAATCACCTAAAGTATCAGAGTTTCTCATTGCTTTCGTCGTGCCAAATAAGTATGTGAATACAAAGCCACCGATATATGCAGCAAAGAGACCTACAATATAACCTAAATACATATGATCTGAAATGAGCGGTAGGAGGGACCATCCACTCGGACCTACTGCAGTAGCACCAATGTGGCCGATGCCGCCAATAACAGCACCACCAACACCGCCGCCTAAACATGCAGTAAAGAATGGTCGACCAAGTGGTAACGTAACCCCATAAATCAGAGGTTCACCAATACCGAGTATGCCTACAGGTAGGGCACCTTTCAACGTATCACGTAAGGTCTTATTCTTGCGGCAACGTACCCATAAAGCGAGTGCAGCGCCTACTTGTCCTGCACCTGCCATCGCAGCAATCGGTAATAAATAAGTTGCTCCCGTTTTATTTATCATTTCAATATGAATAGGTGTAAATATATGATGTAATCCTAACATAACCAATGGTAGGAAGAAAGCACCGATGATAAAGCCGCTAAAGATGCCTCCTACACTAATAATCCAATTGATGACTCCGACGAGTCCATCAGATACGAAACCAGCGAGCGGCATGATGACGAATACAGTGAGTAAGCCGATAATGAGTAAAGTAATTGTCGGCGTGATGATAATATCAACTTCGTTAGGAATCACTTTGTGTAGTCTCTTTTCAATTAAACTCAAGAGCCAAACTGCAAAGATGACACCAATAATACCACCTTGCCCAGCTTGTAAGTGCTCACCCGTAAAAAGGTTAGTAATTGCTTTATCGTCGCCTAGACCTGTGAGTAACGTCGTACCACCGATGACACCGCCGAGACCTGGTGTCGCACCGAATTCTTTTGCAGCATTAATACCTGTAAAGATAGCAAGATAAGCTAACATACCGTCTTTAATCACACCGAAGATTGTCACGAGTTGAGTGAAGAAAGCACCAGAAATCACGTGAGCAGTTAGCATATTCTCGATGACTGCACCGATACCTCCGATGAGACCTGCTCCGATAAAGGCAGGAATCAATGGAATAAAGATATTCGCAATCGTTTTAAAGAACCTTTGGAAAGGACCTGATTTCTGTTGAGATTGATAGTTCTGCTTATTCTCTTGCGCACGCGCTTCTGCACGTTGTTTGGCTGTTCCGCCTAAGTCGTTATTGGAAAGAGTAGATGAATGAGATTGTTGCAGTTCTTCCATGTAGTTCGCGACCTTTGAAGCGGTACCTGGTCCTACGACAATCTGCAAGCGTTCATCTTGTACCACTCCGAGCACGCCATCGATGGCTTTTAACGCTTCGAAATCAACTTGATCATGATGATGAAGTAGAACGCGTACACGTGTCATACAGTTAATCACATTGTCTACATTCTCTATACCTCCGATTGCTTGCACAATCTGGTCGGTTAATTCTTGGGTATTCGCCATATGAAATGACCTCCTTCAAATCATTATGGTTATCTCGTATTTATGACTACTGAATTGCGCGTTTAATTTGTCCTTGATTAGCTTGTAAACGTGTTTCTGCTTCTTTAAGCGAACAGTTCGCAAGGTGCATGACGACAGCGACTTTCAATTGTTGTTGTGCTTGTTCGTATAGTGAAGCGGCGTCACTTTCGGATAAATCGCAAATGTCTTGAATAATACCGATAGAGCGCTGAATCAACTTCTGATTGGTTGGGCGTAAGTCGACCATCAAGTTGCTATAGACTTTTCCCAATCCTACCATTGTAAGGGTAGAAATCATATTTAACATGAGTTTCTGCGCTGTTCCTGCTTTTAAACGTGTCGAACCCGTTAAGACTTCGGGTCCCACGTGAATTTCAAGTGGATAATCTGCGACCTCACTCATCGGTGTCTGCTGATTGCAACTGAGTGCCACAGTCATAGCTTCTAGCTCATTGGCGTAATGTAGACCACCGAGAACGTAAGGGGTCTTGCCACTTGCTGCAATACCAATCAAGACATCTTTAGCAGTGAGATGAATGGCTTTCAAATCTTCGGCAGCCATCTTTTTACTATCTTCTGCACCTTCCACCGCTTCAGTCATCGCACGTTGTCCACCAGCGATCAGTCCAATCACTTCATTCGGACTTGCGTTGAATGTAGGTACACACTCTGCAGCATCAAGGACGCCTAAGCGACCACTCGTGCCTGCACCAATATAGATGAGGCGGCCACCATCTTGCATCCGTTGAATGATACGTTCAATGATTTGAGCCAGTTGAGGAATATGCGGTGCGATAGCATGAGGAACCTGTTGATCTTCCTCATTCATCGTACGTAGCGCTTCCTCTATAGACATTTCATCTAAACGCATCGTCTTAGGATTGCGTGTTTCAGTAGTCATTCGATTCATTATTTCATCTCCCTATGTATTAAGTTCAAAGCTGAACGTATCATTACCACTTAGACAATCGAGTAGAGCGATGTCCTTTTCAATCATTTCTCCGATACAATTCACGTTAGGGTGTGCAGGTAAAGGTTGTTTAATGAGTTGTAACTCACCTTGATAGCGTCCATTGCGTTCATTGTCCACTGTAATCATTCCACGTGTTCTGGTCGTTGTGTGAGAGGGTGAGATAGATTGCTCAATACATTGACGCGCATTATGAGAGCGAATGACTGCTTCAGGCGTATCCATTCTCACTTGGTGCGTCATTTGTAGTAAAGCTTGCACTTGGCTATCCGTACTCGCCACTTTACATCTAAGGGTAAAATGCCGTTCTGCAACAGCTTGAATGAGTTGCTGTGCATACTTCCTTTGAAGTTGAATATCCCCCACAATAACATGATTGATGCCAGTGTCAATCAGCATTTGCGCACTATAAACTGGATGTGCATCTCTCGTATCTTCTAAAGTGGGTAGTCCTTTATATAATGGACCACGTCGCTTTGTCCCGCTAATAAAGCCATAGATTGTCGCTTCTGCATTAAAACGACGAATCAAAGCATTTTGCGCTTGAACGAAAGAGTGAGACAAACCTGTGTCTGGGCGTGGATAATAATTATGACAGTAAACAATTTTATGAAAACAAGTGACTTGCTGTTTCAATTGAGTTAACAGCGCTTCAGTGAGTGTACTTGCATTTAAACAACATGATAATCCTGCTTGAGTAAGTTGATTAATAACATCTATTGAAGTTGAGTGATCAATGCGGATCACCACATTCCCATTTGAATAGAAAGAAAGTAACTGATAAAAGGTATGATTCAGTAAAGAAGGATTTGCATCAATGATGAGCGTCACAGGCGCGTCTTGAAGTTGGTGTAATAGTTCTTTGAAGTATTGCAACTTAACCTCATCGGATTCTTCAGGTATCTGCAATGAGGTGAAAAGTGTGTCGTATCCGAGATGAATCATCGATTGAATATAAGACCAATCAGCTTCTTCTCCCAAATAAACTGAAAAGCCGGACATACGCAGTCCTCCTCCTTACTTGTAATCGATTTCATTTTACAATAACTCGTATGACATTACAATTCTATACATAATGCATATAAAGTTATGCACAATCAAATAGTGTAATGTATGAAAAGGTATAAGCGTCAGACATATACTAATCAAATAGCACCGCATGAAGCTGATGATAAAGTGACAGGAATTGGCGTTGAGTATCAACAATGTACGCAGATTTATTCCCAGCTTGTAACTCGTCTAAAGGATGATCAGCTAGATAGTTGAGATGGTGGAGGTATTTATGATGATAGAAAGTTAAAGTTGAGGGAGAGAGTTGATTGAGCCTCTCACGTTCCGTTTCCACGTAATCAACAATCCTCTGACGATAAGACGCTTTGTGCTTATTATCTTCATGTATGGCATAATGGTAAAGTTCGATGTGTTGCACTAAGTCGTGTATACATTGATGTAAATGTAATAATTCTTGATAATTCATAGTTGATCCTTCCTGTTCGTGATGTATTGTGTCGTGGTGAGTTAAATAGGTAGAATTAAGTTCTTCAAGTTCTACGGTTGATTCAAGTCTTAGAGGGTAAAAGCGTTATTAGCACACAATTATAGTAGAAATAAAGGAGACGATAGAGCATGCCTAACTCAGTTTATCGCTTTCGAGATATTCAGTGGCGCGATTTCTTACTCATTCCTATATTCATTGTGTCATTTTTTATCTTTTTTATCATAGGTGTGGTATATAGTTTCGTTATAGGGAAGAGCGACAGTACCACCATGGAGATGCTGACTGCTTTAATACAGTTACTTGCTTATGTGGTTGTTGTTTTGAGCTATTACTTTTTACATATTCAGCAATTTCAAACAATCTTAAATGACAATTGGCAGACTTTGAAACGACAATGGTCGTGGGTGTTAATAGGGTTTGTGGCAATGTTCTTACTAGCGATGTTATACAATCAAGTGATTCAACATCTTCCGAATAACTGGGGTTATAGTGAAACGAAGAACGAGGAAGCACTGGATCAATTGTTTAAGCAGAAAGTCTTCTTACCCTTTACATTTATTCTCGCTGTCATCGTGGGTCCTATTGTTGAGGAACTCGCTTTTAGACATTTACTTATTGGTGAATTAGGTAAGAAATTCAATTTCATCGTTATGGGTGTAATTTCGGCACTGCTCTTTGCGTTGATTCATTTGGATGTAACGAGTTCGCCGTTCGAGTATGGCGGTTATCTCATTATGGGTGCCGCCATCGTCATAGTATATTTGAAGACAGGGCGACGTTTGCTGCCCGTCATTGTGATGCATATGCTCAATAACTTTGTAGCCTTTATCCTCACGTGTATCTCATTATTTCATTAAATATTGATTGGCTTGCGTTATTCTACTTCTTTTAAAAAAGACTCAAAGTTGTGCATGGTAATATCGTGCGTCTGAACGGTCTTCTGGAAAGAGTAGGCAATATCTTGAATTTCGCTCACTGGCAACATCGTCGTTTGGCCTGTGCCGATCTCAAAGATAATCGCGTACCATGTGCCATGCTGACATAACATACCAATGAAGATGACGTTCTCTGTATGCACATCTTGGTCGCTCGTCGTATGTTCGACTGCCATGACATTACGTTCAGCACTATAAATGAGAATGTCAGTGAAGAATTGAGGTAATAACGCCTCATCATGATCTTCGAATTTAATATAGTTGTCGAGACGTTTCAGCGTATTTCTTACTTTAGTATAGGGGATATTTAAACATTTCTTAATAATCGCTTTGATATCCTCTTTAAAAGGCAATGTTGAATAAGATTGACTTTCATTCAATGTTAAGAAGAGGGCGATCATTTGATCTTCAGTGAAATTCATCGTGTATTGATTGTGCGTTTCAGTGATTTGATAACCACCGCGTACACCTTGTTTTGCTACAATCTTCACGCCTTGATTTTCAAGATCGGCCATATCACGCAGAATGGTACGTTTAGACACATTAAGTGTTTGCGCAAGTTTAGATGCACTCGTTTGATTGTTCGATTGAATGAGTTCAATAATACGATTCTGACGTTCTCGTTTGTCCATCAATGACACCTCCTGTTACCTTTACTATTTACACTTAGTATAGCATAAAACGCGTAACGACAACATTTAAGCGATATTTTGACAAAAAAATTACAAAAAATTCAAGAAAACGCTTACATTCTCTTTTAACATGTGTTATAGTTGTTGTAGTAACAAGGGGATAACGAATAAGGTGATTTAGGGGTAGGCTATTACATAATATAATAGTTACAATCTCTTGTTCGTATGCGTTACTATTCAAACATCTTCAATATTTATTACTTACTTTCCTTTCTATTTGCCGACTAGCGATGACTAGTCGGTTTTTTAAATGTAAATAGACATTGTCATAAGAGTGCTCATTAGTGAATAGATGACACTTAATTTTCAATGTTAAAACTCTCGCTTGCTTGGGAGAAGCACAGAAATCTATGATTTCGTAGTGCTTCCCCCGTAAGGAGAGCTAGGGTTCATAAGAGTTGAATCTCTTATGAATCCAGATCTCTACTGCGTAGGCCCGCACTCAACTAATTCTTTTCGCTCATAGAGCTCGAAGAAAGGATTTTCGTTGTGGTCTAGTTCCATCAAGCGTCTCGAGTACACATTGAAAATCATTTATTATTCAATATCTTACTATAAATTTTGCAGATGGAATTTGCTTTAATTTCAAACCTCTGGACATTTTAATTACTTATGCTATATCTGATAAGAGTGCTACATTTCGTGATAAAGAATATGCTAAAATAAATACATTCATACATATTAATCTTATATAAAGAGGTGACAAAATGAATTCGCAGTATTTAGTCGATTTAGATCAACATATTCGTGAGTGGCTACATACTTTGGATGAGACCATTCCACAACTCAT
The DNA here is from genome assembly GCF_026659735.1 of Staphylococcus pettenkoferi. Classification (GTDB taxonomy): domain Bacteria; phylum Bacillota; class Bacilli; order Staphylococcales; family Staphylococcaceae; genus Staphylococcus. The sequence continues at coordinate 130,968 of NZ_JANSKK010000001.1, forward strand.
TGCACAGATGCATACCTCAACGAAAAAAGATCGTTTCGATTTAGTCACAAACGTCGACCAAACGATTCAAGAACAGTTTGAGACCTTCCTAGCGCAACATTATCCAGAACATCAATTGTTTGCGGAAGAGAAGTCTAATGACAATGTTGATGCACGACATGGACACACATGGATGATGGATCCTATCGATGGCACGATGAATCTCGTGAAACAACAAGAAGATTATTGTGTGATTCTCGCATACTTCGTCGATGGAGAACCGATGCTTTCTTATATTTATGACTACCCACATCGTCATCTTTACCATGCGATGAAAGGTCAAGGAGCTTTTAAAGATGGTAAAACTTTGAAATCACCAGAGGTTTTGCCCTTGCAGGATGCGATACTCTCATTCGGAGCACAGTTCGTCGATAATGAGACGTTACGCGACCTCTTTGAAGCATCTTTCAGTCACCGCATTATTGGTTCATGCGGTCTCGATTCCATTCGTGTCATTACAGGTCAGTTCGGCGCGCATTTTAATACGAACCCGAAACCGTGGGATATCGCGGCTCAATTTCTGTTTGCGCAAGAACTCGGGTTAAAGATGACAAGTCTGACAGGCGACATTTTAGACTTCACTAAAGCAGGACCATTTATTATTAGTAATCCAGGTTGTCATGAAGCGGTGCTTGAAGTGTTGCAACGTAATGGGGGCTATGAGAAGAGATAGGTCTTTGGTTGGATACCCAAATGTCTCAATAGGTATATACTGTTAATTAATAGCTTGACTACTTTGTCGTGCTTCATTGTTCATTGCTCATTTACGTGTAGTAAAATCGCTGCTTCGCAATGAATCACTCCGCGTCTCAAGCTGTCACTTAACAGTCTATAATATGGGTAAGGTAATAGCTTGACTACTTTGTCGTGTTTCATTGTTCATTGCTCGTTTACGTGTAGTAAAATTGCTACTTCAAAAATGGGCGCTTTGAGAGTAGTACTACATTTCGTTGTGGCTCACATACTTTTAATGAACGTAGAAAGCGACAGACAAATAAGATGAAGGAACAAATAGAAAAGTAAGTAATCATTAAGAATGAAAATTAAATAAGATAGGAAGTGATGTGAGTGAAACGCTCAGATTACTATGGACAGAAAAAATCAGGTGGACCCGGTAAAGTATTACTTTGGATTGTAGGGATTATCGTACTCGCACTGGTGCTCTTCGCTTTGTATATCGGATACAAAGTCTTTGCGGTTGGAGGATCAATTCACGATCCTTTGAATCGTGATAAATCGTCACTACGAAGTGATAAAGTTGATCTAGGGAAAGGCGATCCTTTTACCATTGCGCTCTTTGGCGTAGATTCAGATGCGAAACGTTCAGCTAATGGTGGCGGTCAACGTACCGATACGATTATGGTACTTTCAATCAATCCTGAGAAGAAGACGACTGAAATATTGAGTATCCCGCGTGATACGAAAGCTGAGATTGTGGGCAAGGATTCCACTGAGAAGATTAACCATGCGTATGCATACGGCGGCCCAGATATGGCAGTGAAATCTTTAGAAAAATTATTGAACGTCCCGATTGATCACTATGCAACGATTGATATGGATGGTATGAAAGATATGATTGATACAGTAGGCGGCATCGATGTCGTAAGTAACGCGACATTCTCTTATGATGGTCAGTCATTTACGAAAGGTGAAAAGACGCATCTTGATGGTAAGCAAGCGATGGCATTTATTCGCAGTCGTAAAGAACAGGGTGCAGGTGGAGACTTTGGTCGACAAGAACGTCAACAACTTGTCATTCAAGGTTTAGCAAATAAGTTATCTAGCGTGCGTTCACTCACTCATTTCAATTCATTGATGAATCATGCGAAAGAGAATGTGAAGACAGACTTATCTTTAGGCGACTTAAACAAAGTGCGTAGCCATTATAAAGATGCGAATGAAACTGTGCACCGTCATCAACTCGAAGGTTCTGGTGGTATCGAAGATGATGGCTTGTACTACTTCCACCCAAGTGACAGTTCACTGCAAGAGAATTCTCAAGCAATTACTTCTAATTTAAATTAGTTTCATACGATGACCATCTCTCTCATTACGAGGGAGGTGGTTTTTTGCTTTGAGAAGAGTTGCTAGATGGTGGTACATTCACTTCTTCTTTTAGGAAGAAAAGTTCTACAACGTATGTATTATTAAGATTTTATAAGATAGCGAAGTCCAAGAAATATAGCTTTTTTAACCTGATTAAAGAAGCTCGCTGGCCCTTTGTATTTGATAATGATAATCATTTATGTCGCGCAAGATATAGCCAAGTTTGCTTAATTAAAATTTATTAATAAAACCGTGTGTAAACACTTAACATTTTACATATATGAGTATAGAATATACTCAAGGCATTCTGTTTTTAGACATGTGTGGGCATTGTTAAAAAGAGAATCGACAACGCTTAGCAGATATAACACGGGCATTAATATATATTAGGGGTGAATTGCATGCAAGAGCATTTGATTGTCACGCTAGATGGCAAAGATTATCTTGTTGAACCTGGAACAAACTTATTAGAATTCATCAAATCGCAGAACACATTTGTGCCTTCGATTTGTTATAACGAATCATTGGGACCAATCCAAACGTGTGATACATGTACAGTTGAAATTGACGGAGAAATTCAACGTGCGTGTAGCACTATCGTGGATCGTCCGATGGTAGTTAATACTCAGAACGATCGCGTACAAACGAGTCAGAAAGAAGCACTCGATCGCATTTTAGAAAAACACCAATTATATTGTACAGTATGTGACTATAATAACGGCGACTGTGAAATACATAATACGATGGACCAATGGGGTCTTGAACATCAAACATACGAGTACAAAGAGAAACCATATGAGAAAGATTATGGCCCATTCTACCGTTATGATCCTAACCAATGTATCCTATGTGGACGTTGTGTAGAGGTGTGTCAAGACGTTCAAGTTAATGAAACGTTAACGATTGACTGGGAAAGACAACAACCACGTGTAATTTGGGACAATGACGTGTCTATCAATGACTCTTCTTGTGTAGGTTGTGGTCAATGTGCGACAGTTTGTCCATGTAACGCGATGATGGAAGTGAACATGGAAGGTAACGCAGGTTACATGACTGATTTAGAACCAGGCTCATTAGCAGCGATGATTGATTTAACTAAAAAGGCAGAACCAGGCTATGGTCCATTATTCGCAGTTTCAGACTCAGAAGCGGCGATGCGTGAAGAACGTATCAAGAAGACGAAGACAGTATGTACATACTGTGGTGTAGGTTGCTCATTTGATGTATGGACGAAAGGTCGCGAAGTGCTTAAAGTTCAACCACAGCACGAATCTCCTGCGAACCAAATTTCATCTTGTGTTAAAGGTAAATTCGGTTGGGATTACACAGATTCTGAAGATCGCTTAACGAAACCACTTGTACGTAAAGGTGACGAATTTGTTGAAGTTGAGTGGGACGAAGCACTTAAAGTAATCAGTGACAACTTCACTAAGATTAAAAATGAAAAAGGCGCAAGTCATTTATCATTCATTTCTTCTTCAAAAGCAACGAATGAAGAGTCTTATTTAATGCAGAAATTAGCGCGCCAAGTGGTAGGTACGAACAACGTCGACAACTGTTCTCGTTACTGCCAAGCACCTGCGACGAAAGGGCTCTTCCGTACTGTAGGTCACGGTGGGGACTCTGGTTCAATCTCAGACTTAGCACGTGCAAGCATGGTTGTACTTATCGGTACAAATACTGCCGAAGCACACCCAGTTATCGCTTCTAAGATCAAACGTGGTCAGAAGTTATTTAACAACACGTTAAACGTCTTTGATATCCGTGAACATGAAATGGCGCAACGTGCAGATAACTTCTATCAACCGAAACCAGGTACTGATCTTGTGTGGTTATCTGCAGTAACGAAATATATCATCGATCAAGATAAACATGATAAAGCGTTTATCGATGAATGGGTAGACGACTTCGATGAGTACTACAAATCACTCGAAGACTTCACTATGGAATTTGCGGAAGAAACAACAGGTATTCCTAAAGAAGACTTGATTGACTTTGCAGAACAAGTGATTGCAGCTGAATCTGTTTCTATCTGTTGGGCAATGGGTGTTACACAACAAGACATCGGTAGTGATACATCTACTGCAATTTCAAACTTACTCTTAACTACAGGTAACTACCGTCGTCCAGGTACAGGTGCATACCCATTACGTGGTCACAACAACGTTCAAGGTTGTAGTGATATGGGTAGTATGCCTGACCAATTCCCTGGTTATCAGAAAGTGGACGATGACGTGGTTCGTGCGAAATTCGAACGTGAATATGGCGTAGAAATTCCTGCAGAACCAGGTCGCGACAATCACCAAATGATGGAAGGTATCCACAACGACGAAATCCATGCCTTATATCTATACGGTGAAGATACAGGTATCGTTGACTCTAACATCAACTTTGTTCAAGCTGCTTTAGAAAAAGTAGACTTCTTAGTCGTACAAGATGCTTTCTTCACATTTACAGCAACATATGCGGATGTCGTATTACCAGCAAGTCCAGCATTAGAGAAGACAGGTACTTTTACTAATACTGAACGTCGTATCCAACGTATCTATCAAGGACTTGAACCTAAAGGCGACTCCCTTCCTGACTGGCAAATCATCCAAGCGATTGCGAAAGAAATGGGTTACGATTGGGGTTACACTCACCCATCTCAAATCATGGATGAAATTGCACGTTTAACACCACTTTACTCTGGCGTGAACTACGAACGCCTTGAAGGTTACAACAGTTTACAATGGCCAGTAGCGGAAGATGGTACAGACGAGCCAACGCTTTACATGAATGGATTCAACTTCGAGAACAAGAAAGCGAAGTTCTTCCCATTAACATTCGACAACTTCTATAAAGAAAGTGAAGAATACGACTTACACGTTAACAACGGTCGCCTTCTCGAACACTTCCACGAAGGTAACATGACTTACCGCGTGAAAGGTTTAGAATACAAGATGCCAAACGCATTCGTCGAAGTATCTCCTGAACTCGCTGAAGACCGTGGCTTACACGAAGGTGCAGAGGTCAAATTGATTTCTGATGCAGGTGAAGCTGAACTCGTCGTGCATATTACGGATCGTGTAAAAGGTAAGCAAATTTACATTCCATTGAACAACAATGCGATGTTAAACGGTGATATCAATGCGATTAACGCATTGACAAACAGTGATGTTGATAAAGATACAGATACACCATCTTACAAACGTACAAGCTGTCGTATGGAAATTAAGACACGTAAAGGTAAGTCACCATTGAACCCAACCAACTTCCGTGTCAATAAACAACGCAAGCCACAATACAGTGTTCAAGTACAAAATAAATGGAATCGTGAAGATTACGTATTCCCAGGAAGTCAGGTGGATCAATAATGGCAGAACGTATTACTAAGATTAGACGTGTCGAGAAACCGAAAGAACAAGTGAAACAAGAGAACTTAGAAGAAGTGACATCAGCGATTTCCGAGAATAAAGAAAGCATTCTTAAAGCGATTAATCTCGTGAGTGCGCTCGATGATGCGAAGATCTTAGATGCATTATCTGGCATGGTCAAAGGTCGCGGTGTCATTGCAAATAAATTTGCGACTGAGTTAAATAAAGAACAATATACAGGTTTAATTTCAAACATGGCATCACTCGTCTTCTTACTTGGTGACTTAGATGTAAACGATTTGAGTCATGTGCTTAATAAAGTGAACAGAGGGTTACGTGTGGCGAACTCAGCTAACCCTAATCAGAAGACATCGATCACTGGACTTTTCAAGGTGTTGCGTGATGATGAAATTAACCGTGGTTTAACTTATATGTTGAACTTATTAAAAGGTATGTCACGCGAAGAATAAGTCGTGGACGTGACTGTACTATAGGATAAGAAGCGCTTATGTAATGTTGGGTTAACTTAAGTCAATACTATTAAGTAGAAAGCTGTCGGCAGGAAGCATCTTGTCGATAGCTTTTCTATATGTCGACGATGAGCAAGTCTTTTACTACAGTGAGGAATATACGTCGTCGAGAGGTTAGGAGATATGGTACAATTTGAGTAATATAATCAATGTAGAAATGGGAGGGAAGACCTATCAATCCACAAATGATGAAAGTACTGTCGATTATTTCTAATATCTTTCTCGTCATCGGTATCATCTTACTCGTCATGAAGAATCTCGTTATGGCCATCACGATGTTCGTCGTCTCATTGGCGATTAGTTTAGTGATGTTTAATGTCTTCTTTAGACATCGTACGGGTATGAAGGTCGTCATCAATATTTCGTTTGCGATTGTGTTGATTGCGATTATGGTCGCATTCTTCGTACTGAAATAGAGTAAGGGAAGAGGAGCGCGAGTTAAGATGGAATGGATGAAGAAACGAGCTACACTTCTCGTTGCCGCAGGGTTACTCGTCATCTTTGCGATACTGTTCGTAATCTATGATACATCATTGTTTGAGCACCGTAAGACGCATACCTTTGACGAAGCGGTAGAGAAGCAGACAAGTGACGGTGTGATTAATACGAAAGAGAAAGAAGGTCGCTTCGTGAATGCATCGAAGAAAGATGTTGAAGAAGCGATGGCCGTAGATAGTCAGCATCATAATTTAAAGCACATGGATATCTCTGAGAAAGTGCCTTTGAGTAAAAGTGAAGTCAATCGTCTACTGAAAGGTAAAGGTGTTCTAGAAGGACAAGGTCAAGCATTCTTAGATGCGCAAGATAAATATGAAGTCAACGCACTATATTTAGTGAGTCACGCGTTGGTGGAAACAGGTAACGGGCAATCGGAACTTGCACATGGACTTAAGTCAGGACACGCGCGTTACTATAATTTCTTCGGTATCGGTGCTTTCGATGCAAATGCATTAAAGCATGGTAATAGTTATGCGAAGAAAGAGAAGTGGACTTCCCCACGTAAAGCGATTATTGGTGGCGCACGTTTCGTTCGCTACAATTACTTTAAACATCATCAACTGTCTCTCTATCAGATGCGTTGGAACCCTCAGAATCCTGGTACAAATCAGTATGCCAGTGATATTGATTGGGATGATAACATTGAGCAGTTGATGGCGAGATATTATGATAAATATGGGATAAAGAAAGATCATATTCATAAAGATTACTATAAAAAGTAATGAGTGATATAGCAGAGAGGGCGTTGCTACAGCGGATAGTGAATCGAAATAGCTTTGCCCTCTCTAATTGTGCGAGCGATTGTGATAGAATGTGAGTGAACATATTAATTGAGGTGTTTGGAATATGAAAATTGGTATTGTTGGCGCCGGTATCGGTGGCCTCACTGCAGCAGCACTGTTTCATGAACAAGGACATGAGGTTAAAGTATTTGAGAAAGAGCCTGAAATCAAAGAGCTAGGTGCCGGTATCGGTATAGGTGACAATGTCTTAGATAAATTAGGCAATCATGATTTAGCTAAAGGGATTAAAAATGCGGGACAAATCATTAAACAAATGGCGATTTACGATGAAGCACAACATCCACTTTCAACAGTAGAGTTGAAAAAGAATAGCGTCAATCTCACGTTAAAACGACAAACACTTATTGATGTGATTGCTTCATACGTACCCGATCACGCTATATATACAAATCACCGTGTTACTAAAATGGAGAATAGCGACATGAAAGTGACGCTTCATTTTGCGAATCAAGAACCAGAGACGTTCGATTTATGCATTGGTGCAGATGGAATTCACTCCATCATTCGTGAAACTGTTGCACCGAAAGCGAAATTGAATTACCAAGGCTATACAGTCTTCAGAGGTATGGTTGAAGATGTGCAACTTGAGGACACCGATATGGCACGTGAATATTGGGGTACGAAAGGGCGCGTCGGTATCGTTCCTCTCCTTAATAATCAAGCATATTGGTTCATTTCGATCAATGCGAAAGAGCGCGACGTAGCGTTGAGCGCTTACGGTAAGCCACATTTACAAGCGCGTTTTAACCATTATCCAGATGAAGTACGCCAAGTGTTAGACAAACAAAGTGAAACTGGCATCTTACAACACGATATGTACGATTTGAAACCGTTGAACGATTTCGTCTATCAACGTACGATCTTGCTCGGTGACGCAGCACACGCGACGACACCTAATATGGGACAGGGTGCAGGTCAAGCGATGGAAGATGCAATCGTGTTAACCAACTGCTTTAAACACTATGACTTTAATGAGAGCTTGAAGCGGTATAACAAGTTACGCGTAGGTCATACTGCGAAAGTAATTAAGCGTTCTAGAAAGATTGGTAAACTCGCGCAGCATACCAATCCGTTCGTGGTAGCCGTGCGTAACTTTATCGCGAAGTTGTTACCGAATTCCTACGGTGCACGTCAAACGAAGTTCTTGTATAAAAGTAAAGCGAAATAAAGATGCAAAAAGACAGGTAAGGAATTTGCGCCTTACCTGTCTTTTAAAATTTCACTCACGTTTGTAAATAATTATTTATTTACTACGTATTTCGGTTCTTCACCATTCATCTTACTAATCGCATCGTTAGCAACAATACGTGCCATCATATCACGTGCTTCGAATGTCGCGTTACCGATGTGTGGCGTAATGACCACGTTATCAAGTGATTTAAGCTCGTCATTGATTTCTGGTTCGAATTCGAACACGTCTAGTGCAGCACCTTCGATTTCTTTCGCTTTCAATGCATCTACTAATGCTTGTTCGTTCACGATAGGACCACGTGCTGCGTTAATGAGGTAACTTGTAGATTTCATTTTCTTAAATTGTTCTGTATCGAAACTATGGTGTAATTCTGGTTTGTAAGCTGTATTGATTGTCACAAAGTCAGATTTTTCGATGAGCGTATCGAAGTCTACATATTTCGCGCCAATTTCACGTTCTTTTTCAGGTTTTTGATGTGGACCTGTGTAAAGAATATTCATATCGAATGCTTTCGCGCGCTTAGCAACAGCACCACCGATTTCACCTAAACCTACAATACCGATCGTCTTACCTGAAACTTCACGTCCACGGAAGAATAGGGGTGCCCAACCGTCGAAACCTTTCGTACGGCATAATTGGTCACCTTCAACGATACGACGTGCTGAAGCTAGAACAAGTGCGAATGTTAATTCAGCTGTCGCAGCTGTAGATGCTTTCGGTGTATTTGTAACATCGATATCTTTTTCACGTGCATAATCTACATCCACGTTATTAAATCCTGCACCATAGTTAGTGATGATCTTCAAGTTACTGCCAGCGTCAATCACTTCTTTATCTACATTTGTAGATAATAAACTAATTAAGACATCAGCGTCTTTTACGCCTTCTTTCAATGTCTCTTGATCAATGATACCTTCTCCATCGTAAACATCGACCTCATAGCCTTGGTCTTGGAGAAGATCTAAGCCTTCTTGAGGAATGGCTCCTGCAATATATACTTTTACCATTATAATCACTTCCTTTATCGTTAAGTATACCGAAACGCTGTTCAATAAACAAATAAATCTATATTGTTTCACAGCGTTTTTGGTTTAGAAATATATTTTGTAGCGTAATTATAGTAATACATTTAGTTGGTGATGATAGCTCGACGTGTGTGATGCACAGTTTTTTGCATTTTTACTTTCGCTATTTTTAAAATGACTCTAGCGGATGGTTGCACTACTGACTTTTATCATGAGTAGTTGAAAAGTCTAAAAAATAAGCCTTCTACTATATATTTATCATTAATTAATGAGCTTTAAACCTATAACCGCTACAATGATTAAAGCAATAAAGGAAATGCGTTTCGCGCTGGTTGATTCGTTATAGAAGAGCATACCGATAATCGCGCCACCACATGTGCCAATACCGGTCCAAATGGCATAAGCTGTGCCCATTGGGATATCAGACATTGCTAATTTGAGTATGAGAAAGCTACAGATAAAGGCTAGGCCAAGTAAGATGATTAAGGATTGTTTCTTAGTGCGGTTAATTTCGTTAAGTATGATTACACCGATAATTTCAAACACACCGGCGATCATTAAATAAACCCAAGCCATTATGATTCCTCCTGTTCTGTCGTCATTTGTAGACCGAGTATACCGACGATAAGTAAGATGAGAAGGATGACTTTGCTTAAACTTAAGCTATCACCGTGTATAAAGATGTCAACCAGTACTGTGCCAATCGCGCCCATGCCGACAAAGACCGTATAAGCGGTTCCGACTGGTAAATGTTTACTTGCGGAAAGTATGAGATAGAAACTTAACGCAATCAAGATAAGCGTTACGATCCAAGTTGGTATATTATGTGCATGATTCATGCTAGTGACCCACATAATTTCGATGAGGCCAGCTAGAAAGACTTTTAACCATTGCATCTGATTTACCTCCTTCTTCCAACCTTGCTATTTTCTCAAATTCCTCTGTAAACTGCAATTTAACCCCTTTGGATAAAATGAAAAACTCAATCTTTAGCGTTCAAATTAGCTGAAGCGCGTGAAAGATTGAGTTGAATTAAGAAGTTTAGTCCTTATATTTAAAAAATTTAAAGAGTAAAGGAAACTTTGGAACCTTTCCTAGTAGTGTCATGATTAGTCCAGCAATAGAAAATGAAAAGAAAATACTTGCATCAATAAATAGTATAAACGGAGTGAATATGCCCACTAAAATAATGAAAGGGACAAAATCTTGGTCGTAAATTTCTGCACCCAAAACTATGATTGATATTCCCACGATCATAAAGACGATATTCCAAATTAAATAGGTGAGATAGAAATTTAAATAAGCTTTTCCTACTTCAGTAACAAAGGCCGATTGTGTTCGTTTTAGAAACCAAAATACCCAAGGGAAGATTAAAGCCACTAAAAAAGATACCATTAAAATTATAAGAATTAGATTTTTAAAATTATAAACTGAAGTATCTAAGTGATATAGACAACTCAATATAGTAGGAAAAAGCACTACTAAGATCAGGTTAAATATATAAAATGATGCTCCCGTCAATATCTCTTTTTGACTTAGATGACGGTTTGATGTTTCGCGTGTGGCCGTGGCCGGATGCGTCTTATATCGTGTCATCTATATCGTCCTTTCTGTGCTTAATTTAATATCGTGATTTGTCATACATTATCTCAATATTTTAAAAGACATGGGTACATGGAATACTTTACCAAAGCCAGCCATTACTGCACCAATAATCGAAAATAACAAAAATAAAAATACGAAAAACAACGCAAAAACGGGCGCAGAAAATATGATAAAAAGAAGATTCGGCTCTAATTCTTGTGTGTTCATCATTTTACCCGTGGCTAGAAATGCTAATCCTAAAGTCAAAGTTATGATAATGGTCCAAAGGATCATCGAAATACAAAAATTGAAGTAAGCTTTCCCAATTTGATTGACGAAAAGTGAAAACTTTCGAATAAAGAGCCAACTCACTAAAGAAATCACAAAAGCGACAAAGAAACCAATGACAATGCTAAGGAAAAAGTCTATATACATAAATGCAGGTGTGTCTACATAACTCAGTTTATTATAAATCTTCATCACAATATAGCCGAAGACAAGAATTGATAAGTAAAGGCCTACTCCTATGAGTCGATCTTTAATATCAGGTTGTGTTTGAGGTTTTTGAATCTTGCTCTGACCAGACTTGCTCTGACCAGACTTGCTCTGACCGGTGTTGTTTTGATCAGGCTTGCTCTGACCAGACTTGTTCTGTAGCGGAGTTTCGTGTTGTTCTATCATGATTGTCATCCTTTCTGATGTGCTATCTATAACTATACCAAAAGACTCTGAATTTATGTATAACTATTTAGAATGTTAAATGTTGTGAAAGCACTTACGTCGAGGTGAACTTGTTGTTAGAATACCCCATATGTCTAACAACATGAGATAGGTGGTTTAATCTTCAAGTCAGAAAGGTAAATACCTATAGTGAAATATTTTATTGCCATATACAAAGAAAGAAGGGAATAATACATGAAGATTGCAATTGTAGGTTCTGGTAACGGTGCGGTGACTGCTGCACTCGATATGTACACGAAAGGACATCAGGTGAGACTCTACTGTCGAAATCAATCGCTACATAAATTTGATAAAGCCTTTGAAGATGGTGGCTTCACCTTTAATAATGAAGGCGACGAACAATTTGTAGAGTTCACCGATATTAGTGATGACATGGAATACGTACTTGAAGGAGCTGAAGTTGTTCAAGTGATTATTCCTTCATCATTTATTGAACATTATGCTTATACGATGGCACCATTTGTGACAAACGAGCAGCTGATCTTCTTTAATATGGCTGCGGCTATGGGTTCTATTCGTTTCCTCAACGTGCTTGAAGATATGCATATCGATACGATGCCTAAGTTTGCTGAAGCGAATACGCTCACGTATGGTACGCGCGTGAACTTTGACAAAGCGCTTGTCGATCTATCATTAAACGTGCGCAAAGTTCATTTTTCAACATACGATAAGGATTACTTAAGCGATAGTTTTGATAAAATTGAAACAATTTATCCTTACATCGTCAAAGAAGAAAGTCTCATGAAGACAAATCTAGAAAATGGTAACCCTGAAGTACATCCAGGGCCAACACTACTCAATGTTGGACGTATCGATTATGCAGATGAATTTAAATTATACGAAGAAGGTATAACGAAACATACTGTCCGTCTGCTTCACGCAGTAGAGCTTGAACGTCTCTCACTTGGACGTAAACTCGGCTTCGAATTGTCTACCGCTAAAGAAGCACGTATTGAACGTGGCTACCTTGAACGACAATATGAAGATGAACCACTGAATCGCTTGTTTAATACGAGTCCGGTCTTCTCACATATTCCGGGCCCTAACAAAGTGAAGAATCGTTATTTAACAGAAGATATCGCATATGGCCTCGTACTATGGTCTAGTTTAGGACGTGAAATAGGGGTGTCTACGCCTAATATTGATGCGATCATCGTTATTGCTTCAACGATTCTTGAACGGGATTTCTTTGAAGAAGGACTAACAGTAGAAGAACTTGGACTAGAAAAACTTGGCTTAGACTAATTCAATACGAGGGGGATGTGTATGAAGCGTCAACCAACGTTACTCGAAGCATTATCCACAATCATCGTCATGGTGATTATCGTTATCGTAGGATTCGTTGGATTTGGAATACCAATACAAGCATTATTGATATTATCATCTGCATACGCAGTATTTATCGCGAAACGCGTAGGATTGAATTGGAAAGATTTAGAAGAAGGTATAACGAAGCGTTTAGCTACGGCGATGCCAGCGATCTTCATCATTCTATCTGTGGGAATTATCGTTGGTAGTTGGATGTATTCAGGTACAGTGCCTGCTTTGATCTATTACGGGTTAGAATTTTTAAATCCTAACTACTTTCTCGTCTCTGCTTTCGTCATTTGTGCAGTGACTTCTGTAGCGACAGGTACCGCATGGGGCTCAGCTTCCACTGGCGGTATTGCCCTGATGGCGATTGCCCATCAACTCGGTATACATGAAGGTATGGCAGCAGGTGCGATTATTGCCGGTGCCGTGTTTGGAGATAAAATGTCTCCGCTTTCAGATACGACAAACTTGGCTGCTTTAGTGACGAAAGTTAATATCTTCGCGCACATCAGAGCGATGGTATGGACGACAGTGCCTGCATCTATCGTAGGGCTTATCGTGTGGTTCTTTGCTGGTCGTCAATTTGGTGGCAGTGCAAGATCGAAGCAAATTAATGAAATGTTGCATGAGTTGAGTACCATTTATCACATCAACTTCTTTACTTGGGTACCGGTCATCGTCATCATCGCTTGTTTATTACTTAAATTCGATACTGTTCCAGCGATGCTCATTTCAAGTTTGAGTGCGATTATTATTGGCTGGGCAAACAATGGCTTTAATTTCGTCGATGGTTTCAAGGCGACGTTTGATGGTTTTACGAAAGGTATGGTAAGTAGTAACGACCATGTTTCAAGCAAAGTCGCGACCTTAATTGAACAGGGCGGTATGATGAGTATGACTGAAATCATCGTGACTATCTTCTGCGGTTACGCCTTTGCAGGGATCGTGGAACGCTCTGGCTGTCTCGACGTGATCTTGAATAAGATTTCGAGCAACATCCACTCGGTTGGTCAGCTCATCTTAGCGACAGTCGTTGGCGGTTTAATGATGGTTCTCGCAGCTGGCGTTGCGTCCGTCGTTATCATCATGGTCGGCGTCTTAATGATGGATATGTATAATAAAATGAATTTAGACCGGACGAATCTATCACGTACGCTTGAAGATTCTGGTACGATGATTATTCCGCTCATTCCATGGGGGACATCAGGTATTTATTATACGAAACAACTCGGTGTATCATTCGACCAATTCTTTATTTGGACGATACCTTGTTATCTCTGTATCGTCTTTGCACTCATTTACGGCTTTACAGGTATAGGTATTAAAAAAGTGAAACAACAAGACAAGGCTTCACAAGGTTCCGAAGCTTAAAGCAATATGTGTGATTAATTATGAGTAGAAGGGATTGAGGAGAAGTTCAGTGGATTTCTCTTTCAGTCCCTTTTTATATAGTGGCTGCCAAAAATCCATGTTGAATTAAGGGTAATTAAAGATGTGAGTGACTGGTGAGTAGGTTATATAAAAAAATAAATAGATTTGCAGTATTTAAGTTTAAAATAGTAGTAAGAGGATAAAGTATAGTAGAGACGTTGAGATGACGATACATAGTAATATAAGTAGTGGTATTACTATAACGGAGAGCGAGTCATCTCTCGTCGTGTAGATAATAATTAAATATCCTTCTATTATCTATTTGGAGACAGTTTTGTATTGTGTTTTTGTAGCGATTTTGCAATGCAAAACTGTTTTTTTGTGTAGAGTCGAAGTCAATTTAAGTTCTTTATGTTTACTACTTGAGAGTGGTGCGTGTTCAGCGTAGCGCAAAATATTTTGTTTTCCCTTTACAATCTTCCTTTTTCTATACAAAATCATTTTATAAATGTTGCAAAATAAAAAAAGCTTTAACCAACACTGAAGTATTGGCTAAAGCTTATATAAAATGTCTATATTAGTGAATGAAGTTGTAGCTTGCTGCTTGGCTAGCTGAGATTGTACGTGAAGTAACAACACCAGGACCGTGACCATAGTTCATTTCAGACACACGGATTGAACCGTTGCTGTTCACGCTTTCAACGTATGCTACGTGACCGTAAGCACCTGCTGAAGATTGCATGATTGCACCTGCTGATGGGCGGTTGTTTACAGTGTAACCTGAAGCTGCTGCTGCGTTAGCCCAGTTGTTCGCGTTACCCCAAGTTGAACCGATCTTACCACCTACACGATCAAATACATAGTAAGTACATTGACCTGCAGTGTAGTAGTTTGCTGATGAACCAGAAGTACGTGCGATAGAGTTAGCAGAGCTTGATGGTGCTGCTGTAGTTGTTACATGTACGTTGTGGCTAGAAGTTGAAGTTGTTGGTGCTGCACCACGTCCGCCAGTTTGGTAGCTTGTGTAAGATGGCGCACTGTAGTTGCTGTAATGACCATAGCTTGAATTATTGTTAGCAGTATAGCCTGAATAGTTATTGTTAGCGTAACCGTAGTTAGCAAAGTTTCCGTAAGATTGTTGACCTTCTACTTGATTTGGATTCCAATTACCTTTCCAAGTGTAGTGGTAGTTGCCTTGTGCATCTATCCAGTATGTGTACTCGTAAGATGTTGGGTCGTTAGGATTATATCCTCTTTGATGATCCTCGGCAGCATGCGCATCGTTATGTGCGAATGCAAATGTAGCAATTCCTGCAGTAGCGATTGTAGCTGTAGCGATTTTTTTCATTGTAAAAATATCCTCCTAATATTCCAATAAGTATTGTTATATAAAGTTGAACTACCATCTTCGTCTTGAAAAGATCGAGAACCCAGACGATAAATTCATTTGTACTTAGTTGCAAAGTGAAAGTTTTTTGACGCGTTCTACTCTACCAGAAAATATTGCGTTTGTGTGGTTTGTTAACGATTTGTAATTTAGCTCTAACAATTTATTTTTAAAGACAATGTCAATTCATTAATATTTTTATCTAATGAAATGCGATAGCTAAAGCACTTAAGAGACTTCTCTTTTAAGCAAGGAATTTCGAAATATTACAGATTTGTAATAAAACTGAATATTTATATTGCAGGACACTGAGTGACGGAGTAGACATTATAGAGTGGAAGTTCATTGATATGTAAGAAAGCATGATTTAAAAAATGATCTTCTGTTGAACTTTCAATATTGACTTTGGATAGAGAAAGTTATATATTTAAAGTATAAAAGTTATACCGAGTATAAAAATGGAAGTGATAAATATGAAGATAGAGCTAGGGTTAACTTCCTTTGCTGACAATACAGCAATACAAACAGAAGACGGCCCTCAACCAGCCATTACTAAAGCTGAGCGTATCCGTAATATAGTAGAAGAAATTGAAACAGCAGATCAATATGGGTTGGATATTTATGGCTTAGGCGAGCACCATCGTCAAGATTACGCTGTTTCAGATCCAGTTTCAGTACTTGCGGCTGCAGCAAGAACGACAGAGCATATCAAACTTTCAAGTGCAGTGACAGTATTGTCGTCGGATGATCCCGTGCGTGTTTATCAGAGATTTGCGACGCTTGATGCACTGTCAAATGGTCGGGCAGAAATCATGGTCGGACGTGGTTCATTTATCGAATCTTTCCCATTATTTGGTTATCAACTCAATGATTATGAGGCGCTTTTTGAGGAAAAGTTAGAGCTCTTACTACACATCAATCAACATGAAATTGTGCATTGGGAAGGACGATTAACGCCTTTGATTGACGGCAGAGCAGTTTACCCTCGAGCCGAACAAACATCACTTCCGATTTGGATTGCGACAGGTGGTACGCCAGAATCATCATTACGAGCAGGTGCGCTCGGTTTACCTATTACGTATGCTATAATTGGTGGTGATCCTAAACGCTTTGCTCGTAATGTTGAAATGTACCGTGCGATGGCACGATCTAACGGTTACAATCCCAATGAACTTGCAGTGGCAACACATTCGTGGGGTTATGTAGCCGAAACAGACGAAGAGGCAGAGCGTGAGTTCTATCACGCCGTTAAAGTGAGCCATGATCAACTCGCGAAAGAACGCGGGTGGCCTGCGTACGACTTAAATGCCTACCATCGCGAAATGGGATCACATGGAGCACTTTATGTAGGAAGTCCTGAGACGGTCGCTAAGAAGATCATTGAAACAGTAGAAACACTAGGACTTTCACGCTTTATGTTGCACACACCCGTAGGTTCGATACCACATGAACGCACGTTACGAAGTATTAAACTTTTCGCTAAACGGGTAAAGCCTATAGTAGATAAATATTTTGAGGATAAATAGTAAGGAGAGTATGTAGAATGATTTTACGTTATTTAACAAACTTAAAGGTAGCTAAAGAATTATTTAACGCTTCACAACCTAAATTGAAAGGTGACCAAGGTATGAAAGATACATTTGAGAATGTATTTGGTTTACCTTCTAAGATGGTACCTATCATCGGTGCAGCTGAAGCCATCAGTTCAGTATTATTCGTATTTAGTTTCGCAAGCAAGAAGATTTCACGTTTAGCTTCACTTATCACTTTAGGTGTGCTCGGTGGCGCAATCTTCAAGCACTTCCAAGCAGGTCACGGTAAAGAAGGCGCGAAACATGCGATGGACGTGAGCGGACTAGCTGCATTAAGCTTCATAGATACTTTAAATTGCAAGAAAGATAAATAAGAGATCGCTTGAGTTTTGTGTAAAAGTGAGGACGTAATAGCGTCTTAAATGTGAGCTCGTAGGTGAATGATTAACGTTCATCTGCGGGCTTTTTTTACATAATAGGGTGACATGCTAATTTGCAATATTATGTAGTAGGTGGGAGATAGGGGCCAAAGCGAGAGTTAAAACTTTGAAAATAGTAAATCATCATAATTAATAATTCATAACTGTAGATGGATTACTTAGTAGACCGTAACTGACATTTTATCGAGTAAAAATTTCTGATAAGAAGAAATTTTGAGAATTTAACGTTTCAGATATTGAATTATTTTCATTACAGTTTATAATTAAATTAAAGCAACGAGACTAGACTAGCAGGAGGATGCACATGATTAAGACAGAAGAATATACCTTGGATGAGCTCATTCATATCACACCGACAATTAAAGATTTCTACCGTAGAGTTAAGAAAGAACGTCAACTCACTTATGAAGAAATCAGCGTCTTATACTACGTTGCACAAAGTGATGAGAATACCATCCCAGTTCGCCACATTGCACAACGATCATTCTTGAAACCGTACTTTTTAAGTAAAGCGGTTCAAAAGCTTAAAGATAAAGGTTATTTGGATAAAAAGAGAAGTCAAATAGATCAACGTCAAATATATATTGAAGTGACAGACGAACAACGCATCATGATTCAATCGTTGCTTACAGATTTACAATATCTCATAGATTGATTGTTCTAAGTCAGAAGAAAAGTGTCTCATGCGTCACACTGTAACCCCCCCCTTAAAGTAAGTGGAGGAGTTACAACGTGATATGAGACACTTTTTATCTATATCATACAAAGTTTATGAAGATGGCTTTAAATAACGAACGGTACGGTGTTGCAATCGACTAAAGATGAGCTCGAGCACGATAGCTAATAACCAATAGAAGACCGCTGCTACTGAATATACTGGAATAAAGCGATAGCCTTCGTTAGCGATAACGTGACTGACTGACATGATCTCAGTCACTTGTACTGCAAAGGCTAACGATGTCCCTTTAATGAGCATAATAAATTGGTTCTCAATATTCGGTAACGCATAGCCGAATGCTTGAGGTAAGACAATACGACGATACGTATCAAATTTCGACAATCCGATGGTCTTTGC
Source organism: Staphylococcus pettenkoferi (assembly GCF_026659735.1). GTDB lineage: Bacteria > Bacillota > Bacilli > Staphylococcales > Staphylococcaceae > Staphylococcus. Next base: position 149,901 of record NZ_JANSKK010000001.1, read on the forward strand.
CGCTTCAATCTGACTATATTCAACAGACTGCAAGCCACCTTTCATGCTCTCTGAAAGATAAGCGATAGCATGTAGCGAGAAACCGATACACGCAATAGTTAGAGGTGAGAAAGCATCGGGATTAAAGTGTGTGTGTAATTGCGCATTGAAAAAGAGTAATAGGGCTGGTAACCCATAATACAAAACGAATAATTGCACGATTAACGGCGTGCTTCGAATAAATGAATTATAAACGACGATAAATTGAGACAATACAGGAATCTTGGCTAAGCGTATCATCGCGAAGATGGTACCTATCACGAGCCCAATAATCATGGCGACGATAGAGATGATTATCGTATTAGGTACACCTTTCAGCACTTCCCATATCGTATGCAGTATAAATGACATGTTGAGACCTCCTTAGGCTTGATAAGGTTTTTGTGCTTTTTTATCAACAAGCGCCAAAGTACCTTGAATAATAAGTGCGATTATCCAATAAATAATTGAAATGACAACATAAACTTGTAGCATACCTAAACCGTAGTTGTTACCGATGATGAGCTGAACTTGACCCATCATGTCAACGAGACCAATAGTAAAGGCTAAAGATGTATCTTTCACCAGCTCAATGATTTGTGTCGTCAAGTTTGGTAAGCTATTGCGCAATGCTTGTGGAATAATGATATGCTTTAATATATGTCGATAGGAGAGGCCAACTGTAAGACCCGCTTCAATTTGCGCATAATCCACTGACAAGTAACCCGCACGCATGACTTCTGACAAATAAGCACCTGTGTGTAAAGTAAATGCTAAGATGACGAAGAAGAGACGACTAAAATGGTTGATATCAATATGAATCAACATCAGTACTTGCGGCAAGGCGAAGTAAACCAGGAATAATTGCAATAGTAAGGGCGTACTACGAATAAAGGATTGGTACACGCGTACTATCGGTGACAATATGGGTGTGCGTTGAATACGAATGATTGCAAGCACAAGTCCCAAGATAATTGCACAGATGAGCGCAATGACAATCATTAATAACGTCAACGGGAACGCTTGTAACACTTGTTGGAATAAATCTGGCCAATCTGTCTTCATTAACGGTCAACCTCCAATCGATCTTTATGTTTATTCAATTGATCAATATCTTCAAAGACATTGATATCGAAATATTTCTTAGACAACTCTTGAAGTTTGCCTTCTTCTTTCAATTCTTTTGTCGCTTGGTCGATATCATCATGCAATTTCTTATTCTTCTTGTTATAAACGACATGTAACGGTTCGCGTTTGACGATGCCACCAATTTTAGTTTTCGTATGAATTTGTTCTTGAATCGCTTTATACGTATTCCAGTTGATGATCATGGCATCACGACGATTCTGACTTAACATCTTCAAGTTATCACCATTAGAAGGCTCTTGAATCTTATCTATCGAAATCTTAGGGTCATGCGTCTTGTTATATTGAGATAAGATAGAATACAAACCACCACTTGGTGCCATAGGTGTAAGACGTTTGCCAGGTAAATCACTTAATTCATGAATATCGTTATTATGCTCATTGACGGCGAGCATAGGTAAGGCGTAACTATAAGGTTCATCTTGATACAGAAATTGTTTCTCACGTTCTGGTGTTTTAAAGAACCAGTTCACTGCCATATCAAATTTACCTGCACCTAAACCGACGAGGTTGGATTCTTCTTCACCCAACTCGTATTTAAATTTATATTGTGGTAATTTCTTCTCTAACATCTTCATGTAATCCATATCTAAACCGACGAAATCATTATTTTTATTGGTATAAAGATAAGGTGGGTTCACTTCTGCAGATAAAGCCACTTTCACTTCACGAGGATGTTTCGCAGTCGCTTTCTGAGAAGTAGAGGATGTACCGCAGCCACTGACTACGACCATGATTGCGAGAAGCACGAGTAGATAAGAGATTGATTTTAAACGCATCACTCTTTCACCTCAGTTCCAACTTTATTGAGGAAGCGGCTCACACGCTCAGAATCTGGATGATCTAATACTTCTGAAGGTGTACCGCGATGAAGGATTTGCCCTTCGTCCATAAAGAGGATTTGATCTGCAATCGCCTTTGCGAAATTGATTTCGTGTGTGACGAGTACCATCGTCATACCTTCTTGTGCAATCGATTTGATGAGATTTAAGATACTTTGAATCGATTCTGGGTCAAGTGCTGAAGTGGGTTCATCAAGCAGCAAGACTTCAGGGTTTAGCGCAAGTGCGCGAACGATACCGACACGCTGGCTTTGTCCACCTGAAAGTTGCGCAGGATATTTATCTTGGTGCTCGAGCATGCCTACGCGTTGAAGATAATCACGTGCGATGTCGCGCGCTTCTTTCTTCGATTTCTTCTGACCGTATACCAATCCCTCGGTAATATTGTCGATAATCGTTTTATTTTTAAAAAGATTGTAGTTCTGAAAGACCATGGCAGAGGATTGACGCAATCTCAAGATGTCTTTCTTCGTATGGTGAGCGGTATCGAAACGTTGATCGTTGATTTGAATTACGCCTGACTTTGGCATCGTCAAAGCGTTTAACGTTCTAAGTAATGTTGTCTTACCCGATCCGCTTGGCCCGATAATCGCAGTGACTGTCCCAGTGTCCTGCGTAAAACTTACGTTATCGAGTATACGTTTGTCGCTATAATAATGGATGATATTCTCTACTGATATCATGGAAGTCCCTCCTCAAGTTCATTAAGGTTAAATTACCATAATAATTCTTATCGGTAAAGTATGGATTAGGCAATGCTGCTACTTTTATTCGTTAAAGCTGAGTGTTAAACTAAGAATGAAGTTATTAACAACGAGGTGAACCAAGGAATGAAATCAGGATTAATTCAATCTGATATCCAACGTAAATGGTTGGCGAAATTAGAAAGTGTGAAAGACGAATTTCAATCACATGCGGAATACAATGATTTACACTCTCGCTTTCCGTATGAAAATATTGACTGGCTTGTGAAAGAAGGTTACACATTATTAACATTGCCGAAAGAATATGGCGGTGAAGGTTGTACGGTTGAAGATATGGTCGTCCTACAATCCTATCTCGGTAGTATTGATGGTGCGACAGCTTTATCTATCGGATGGCACTTGAGTGTAGTAGGCCAATTGTTTGAACAAGAAATGTGGGAGCAGTCTATGCTTGACCGCTTTGCTGAACAAGTGAAGCAAGGTGCTTTAGTCAATCGTGCGGTAAGTGAAGCGGAAACAGGCAGTCCTACACGTGGAGGCCGCCCAGGTACACATGCAGTTGAGAATGAAGAAGGCTATCTATTGAATGGCGTGAAGACTTTTACATCTATGAGTAAAGGATTAACGCATTATATCGTAAGTGCCTATTCTGAAAGCGATCAAGACGTTGGTTTCTTCTTAGTAGAAAGAGATATGCCGGGTGTCGAAATCGCAGACAACTGGAATATGGTAGGTATGAGAGCGACAGAAAGTCATGACCTCGTTCTTAACGACGTACAAATACCGAAAGAGAACTTTGTAGAGGTTCGCGGTGCAAGAGGTAAGAAACCGAATGGCTGGATCTTACACATTCCAAGTACGTACTTAGGCATTGCCCAAGCAGCCCGTGATTATGCTGTAGACTTTGCGAAAGATTACAGTCCGAATAGCATTGAAGGGACTATTGGTGATTTGACTACAGTGCAACAGAATTTAGGTAAAATGGAATCACTCTTATTATCTGCACGTCATTTCCTATGGAGTACCGCGCGTATGTACCACGAAGATGTTGAGGACGCGCTACTTTGGAATGAAACATCAGCAAGCAAAGTACTTGTGATGAATCAAGGTATAGAAGTGATTGACTTAGCGATGCGTATTGTAGGTGCGAAGAGTCTTGAAATGGAACGTCCACTACAACGTTACTATCGTGATATGCGTGCAGGTTTACACAATCCACCGATGGAAGACATGGCTTATACAAATATAGCGAAGTCAATTTTAGGGCGCTTTTAAGTGACGCACACTGCTCAAGTTAACTTTAGGATAATTGAATGAGATTGCGATAAGACTCTTCCTATCTGTAAAAGGGTAGGAGGAGTTTTTATATTTTAAGTAAAACCAAGTAACAGACTGAAAATAACGTATGTTTAAGGTTGAACGGCGCAAATTGACCTCTCTGCATTGGCGTGTCCTACCGCTTAGAAGCGTGCGTTGTACAGTTTCTTAAATTTTACCCATAAAATTTGAACAATCGGTTCAAAAAAGTATTGCGCAAATAGGCGGAACGAAATATAATAGCAATAATGATAATCATTTTCAACAAAGGAGAAGAAACATGAAGAAATTACTGATTCCGATTATAGCGTTAATGCTTATCTTAGCAGCTTGCGGCAATAAATCAGACGACGGTTCTGGCAAGTCAGGCAAAGCAGAAACGAAATCATATACACTCGATAGTGGTAAAAAGATCGACATTCCTAAAGATCCTCAAAAAATCGCAGTTGTCGCACCTACATACGCTGGTGGTTTGAAATACTTAGGAGCTAACATCGTAGCTGTGAACAAGCAAGTCGATCAAAGCAAATTATTGAAAGACAAGTTCAAAGGCGTAACGAAAATTGGTGATAACGACGTTGAAAAAGTCACAAAAGCGAAACCAGACTTAATCATCGTTTACTCAACAGATAAAAACATCAAAAAATACGAAAAAATCGCGCCAACAATCGTCTTCGATTATGGTAAACATAAATACCTTGAGCAACAACGCGAATTGGCTAAAATCGTAGGCAAAGAAGACCAAGAGAAAAAATGGGAAAAAGAATGGAAATCTCAAACTGAAAAAGATGGTAAAGAAATCAAAGATAAAATTGGTGCAGACAAGACTGTGTCAATCTTTGACGAATTCGACAAAAAACTTTACACGTACGGACCAAACTGGGGTCGTGGTGGCGAAGTTCTTTACCAAGCATTCGGATTAAAAATGCCAACTGAATTAGAAAAAGCAGTGAAAAAAGAAGGCTGGACTGAAGTGAAACAAGAGAAAATCTCTGACTTCGCTGGCGACTATATCGTGTCTACAAGTGAAGGTAAAGCAGCGCCAGGATATGAAAAAACGAATATCTGGAACAACTTACCAGCTGTTAAAGACAACCACGTGATTAAAGTTCAAGCTGAAACTTATTGGTACAACGATCCGTATACACTAGATTACATGCGTAAAGACTTAAAAGAAAAGTTCTTAAAATAATAAATTGACTTTGAAAATGATGTTATCAGTAGCTGAAATGTGTAGAAAGTGATGTGCACGCTCACATTTCAGCTTTTTCTTGGAAATATTGTAAACTAGATATTTTTACAGGTTTACAATTGTGCTATAATACCAGTATTGAGATTGAGGAGGAACTACATATGTCTACGAAATTTTTAGTTTATACAGCATTAATGACCGCAGTCATTGCTGTGTTAGGAATGGTGCCACCGATTCCACTAGCCTTTATTCCTGTACCGATTGTGTTACAGAATTTAGGTATCTTCTTAGCTGCTGTACTACTTGGACGTAAATATGGCACGCTTAGCGTTATCGTTTTCTTGCTTCTCGTAGCAGCTGGTATGCCATTGTTATCTGGAGGTCGTGGCGGTATTGGCGTCTTCCAAGGACCATCAGTTGGCTTCTTGATTATGTATCCAGTCTGCGCATACCTTATTGGCCTTATCCGCGATATGTTCTTAACACGCACTAATTTTTTAGTGTTATTGATTACCATCCTCCTATTTGGTGTTGTATTATTGGATTTAGTAGGAGCGATTGTGATGGGTATCATTACACACATTCCTGTAGGTAAAGCGATTTACCTTTCATTAACATTTATGCCAGGAGATATTATTAAAGCGATACTCGCTGCTTTAATCGGTAACATACTACTCAACCATAGTCGTTTCCAACAACTCATTAAACGTCAATGATGTGAGAGGACGTGAGCAATTTGACGATGATTACGATGCGCGATATCTTTAACGATGGGACGATTGTTGATCAAGATGCGCGTAGAACAATTTATTTAACGCCTAGTACGCCGCATACTTTTTATAAAAATACTTGTGTCTATCATGATATGCCTGACTTTGATACATGGAAAAGGGATCGAGATGAGCAGCAGCGCGTACACCAACGGCAAGGCTCGTCACATCTCAGCTTTAGCTTTCCTGAAAATTGTGAGCTCGATGCTACATGGAAAGAAGTATTGCAGAAAGAAGGGTTTCAGCTCGGAATTCTAGAACTTTATGCAGTCGAACCTGATACGTTTCTAGAGCTTAATCCTTCTCAAAAGAAGGTTCACTTGATGCAAGTGGATAAAACGACATTGGAGGATTATGTCGAAGTTTATCGTGAATTCTTAGTACCGTTTGGTCACGAATTTACTGAAGAAAGTATTCGTGAATTGAGAGAGCATTACGAGGAAGAGCCGCCTTCTCGGTTTGTGGCGTATGTCGATCAGCAACCCCTCGGCATTGTGGATTTAATCTTCACACATTCAACGGTGGAGTTAGACGGTTTCGGAGTGCTTGCGTCTCATCAACGTCAAGGCATAGGTCGCGCTATCCAAAGAGAAATTGCACGTTTAGCAGACGGACGCACGATGATACTCGTTGCTGATGGTGAAGATACTGCAAAAGATATGTATGTGAAACAAGGCTATGTCTTTCTAAGCTACATGTATCAAGCTTTGAAAGAATCATTAGATGAGTAAGAAATTGAATAGAGTAAAATAAGCAGCTCGTAGATGAATGATTAGCATCTACGGGCTGCTTATTTTATTGAGAATTTAAAAGGCAACCTTACGAGCGAGTTGAACGAGAGCGCGCGGCGAGCTTTCTCAAACTCTACCTCGTCTCACGAGAAAAAAGGTCCCCTCATACTCTCAATCACATCTCTGGCATCTCAATACGTTCGGGATGACTATAAACATTAAAGTTGCCATCACGAATGAAGCCGACTGCAGTGATATTGAGATCTTGTGCTAATTGTACTGCTAGAGTGGTCGGTGCCGACTTAGACAGGATCACACCCACACCAATTTTAGCAGCTTTAATCAATATCTCAGATGAAATACGGCCACTAAAGATTAATACTTTATCACGCACGGGGATATGTTGTTGGAGACAATAACCATAGAGTTTATCTAACGCATTGTGTCTTCCGATGTCCTGACGATGTTCAAAGAAGTCGTTACCATCACTGATTGCTGCGTTGTGCAGGCCGCCTGTCTGTTTAAACACTTCACTCTCACTTTGGAGATGATCCATCATTGTGAGGATTTGTTCCGGGTGAAGTCGAATGTGAGACATCGATGTTTTCGCCACGGCTGCGTCATTTTGAAAGTAGAATTCACGACTTTTACCACAGCATGAAGCGACCATCCGCTTGGTTGAATATTGGAAGCGATCACTCAGAGGCTTGTTCAACTGAACGTGGGCGAACCCTTTACTGTCATCGAGCTCTACTGATTCCACTTCAGACAGCTTATAAATCGCACCTTCTGACGCTAAGAAACCAATCGTCAACTCCTTGAGATGATTTGGACTACATATTACTGTTGCAAATTCTTCGTTGTTAACCATAATCGTCAAAGGAAATTCCGTCGCATAGCTATCCTTAGTTCGATACAGCTTGCCGGATTGATAGCGCACGATCTTCTGGTCATTAAGTACATCTTTGTCCATAGTAACCCCCCATTTACACTTAACGTCTATTGTATACTATTCAGTTCGTGAATTGAAATATCTACGTTGATACCGTCTATACTTTGGATTGCTATCCCACTTCCATAGGTAAAATGTAAGAGAGATGATTTATTTCGTTAAGACAATGGAGTACACTAAAGATAAGTAAAAAAAGTGGACTTTGTTGTGGATGAAATAACTCATTGTAGAAATTTCGTCGACAACAAAGACCGACGAAGGTGTGAGACGATGATTAATCAATTAACAGCACAATTTAAAGAAAGATATGACACTCAGCCAGAAGCGCGTGCCTTCGCGCCCGGACGTATCAATTTAATCGGAGAACATACTGATTACAATGGGGGTTACGTTTTTCCAGCAGCAATCGCTTTGGGTACGTATGGTGTCGCAAGCAAACGTCAAGATAAAGAGATACATCTTTATTCCAATAATTTCGAATCAGTAGGAGAGCTTGTCTTCTCACTTGATGATTTGAGTTTCAATGTTGAACATGATTGGGGTAACTATGTCAAAGGTATGATTGCCTATTTAATAGAGGACTATCCTAATATTAATTCAGGGATGAACATTCTGATTGAAGGTAATATTCCGAATGGTGCCAGCTTGTCATCTTCAGCTTCACTCGAAATGTTAAGTGGTTGGTTAGTGAAATCACTCTTTGACTTATCTGTGGATCGTTTACAGTTAATCCACCTAGGTCAACGCGTAGAGAACCAATTTATCGGCGTGAACTCTGGTATTATGGATCAGTTTATCGTAGGGATGGGCACGAAAGATCATGCCTTACTTCTCGATACAGCGACGTTAGAATATCACGAAGTTCCAGCACAATTTGGCCACTACATCATTTCAATTATGAATACGAATAAACGTAGATCATTAACAGAATCCAAATACAACGAACGACGTGCAGAGTGCGAAACGGCGCTTGAAGAACTTCAACAGCATTTAGACATCCAATCACTCGGTGAACTAAGTGTCGACACATTTGAAGCTAACGCGCACTATATTACTAATGAAACGAATCAACGTCGTGCACGTCATGCTGTGACAGAGAATCAACGCACGAAAGATGCTTACCAAGCTTTACAACAAGATGATTTCGTAACGTTTGGCCAGTTGCTTAACGCGTCGCATCAGTCCCTTAAAGAAGATTACGAGGTGACAGGTCAGGAACTCGATACGTTGGCAGAAACAGCGCAACAAGTTGACGGCGTTTTAGGTGCACGCATGACAGGAGCAGGCTTTGCTGGCTGTGCAATTGCGCTCGTTCATAAAGAGAGTATTAAACAGCTTGAAAGTGACGTGTCTGCTGCTTATGTCGAGCGTATCGGTTATGAACCATCATTCTATCATGTCTCGATTAGTGATGGTGTTAAAAGTCTTTAAAGTATAGGTTGGAAATCACACATTTTCTAGAGATTGTGTTAAATGACTTTTATCTAAAAAAGTGAACTTTAATAGCTAGATAAAGAAAGGAAGTATAACTATGTCAGTACTCGTCTTAGGTGGCGCAGGATATATAGGAAGTCATGCAGTAGCGCAGCTCATCGACGCAAATTATGATGTCGTTGTCGTAGATAATTTAGTAAAAGGGCATCGTGAAGCAGTACATTCCCAAGCGAAATTCTACGAAGGGGATATTCGCGATAAAGCATTTCTCAATCGCGTCTTCGAACAAGAAGATGTAGAGGGAGTCTTTCATTTCTGTGCGTTCTCGCTCGTGGGAGAGTCAGTAGAAGTTCCGTTACAGTACTTTAATAACAATGTCTATGGTTTACAAGTCTTACTCGAAGTGATGAAAGACCATAACGTGAATCACATCGTCTTCTCATCTACCGCTGCAGTTTACGGCGAACCAGATACTGTACCTATTCATGAAACAGATACACAAGCACCAACGAATCCTTATGGTGAAAGTAAATTAATGATGGAGAAAATGATGAAATGGTGTCATGAAGCCTATGGTGCGAATTATACGGCGTTACGTTATTTCAACGTGGCAGGCGCACATGTTGAAGGTTCAATTGGAGAAGATCATCATCCAGAAACACATCTCATTCCTATCGTGTTAGAAGTTGCGCTAGGTCAAAGAGATGCACTTACAATCTTCGGTGATGACTATGATACAGAAGACGGTTCATGTATTCGTGACTACTTACATGTAGTCGATTTAATTGATGCGCACATTCTAGCATATCAATACTTACGCAACGGTGGAGAATCAGGCGCATTTAACCTCGGAAGTAGTCAAGGCTATTCTGTATTTGAAATTCTCGAAGCAGCGCGTAAAGTGACAGGTAAAGACATCCCTGCGCAAGTCGGGCCAAGACGTGCTGGAGATCCAAGTAAGTTAGTCGCTGCTAGTGATAAGGCGAAATCAATGTTGGGTTGGCAACCGCAACATGACGATATTCACGACATCATTCGTTCAGCTTGGAACTGGCACAGTCAACATCCACATGGCTATAAAGATCAATCGGAGCGTGAATCATAGTGTTACTCAATCAAACGTTAGTCAATCATTATATTGACTATATTATTCAATATAATGAATACGAAGAACTCGATAGACTATATCTACAGAATCAGTTATTACGATTACTACAAGCTTCAGATGTGACGGCTGAAGGTGAGCAAGATGATGCACAGTGGGAACCAAACGACTATGTCCAACATTGGATTAATGAGGCAGTCACTGAAGGTCAAATTGAAGATACATTGGCCGCAAGAGAAATACTCGAAGCGCAACTACTAGATTTAATTACGCCACGCCCGTCACTCGTTAATCGCACCTTTCATGATAAGTTGGCAGAAGAGCCTAAAATGGCCACAGATTACTTTTACGCATTGTCGAAGCGTAGCCACTACGTTAAAGAAGATGCGATACGTAAAAATATCGCGTATACGAGTCCGACACCCTATGGAGAGATAGAAGTGACGATTAATTTGTCTAAACCGGAAAAGAGTGCGAAAGATATTGCTTTAGCGAAACAAGCGATGGCAACGTCGTATCCGAAATGTGCGCTTTGTATTGAGAATGAAGGTTACCTAGGTTCCGCGACACAAGCGGCGAGAACGAATCATCGTGTTGTAAGAATGGATTTAGATGGTGCGACTTGGGGCTTTCAGTATTCACCGTATGCTTATTTTAGAGAACATAGCATTGTACTCTCAGAAACACATACGCCGATGATGATGAATCGTCAAACGTTTAGAAATCTCTTTGCGTTTATTGATCAGTTGCCTCATTACTTTATCGGTTCGAATGCTGATATACCATTGGTAGGAGGATCTATTCTATCTCACAATCATTATCAAGCAGGTCGACATACATTTCCAATGGATCATGCTGAAGAGCGCCAACCTTTTACTATGCAAGGGTATCCTAATGTCGCTTGTAGTCGACTGTTATGGCCGATGAGTGTGATTCGTCTGCGTGGTCAAGCGTCAGATGAGGTGATAGAAGCGGCGACACATATATTGAATAAGTGGAAGGAATATTCAGATGAAGCGGTGAGTATCCGTGCATATAGCGAAGATGGTGAACGCCACCACACAGTGACGCCAATTGCACGTTATCGCGATGGTCAATATGAAATGGACGTCGTCTTGCGTGATAATCAAACTTCTGAACAATATCCAGACGGTATCTTCCATCCACATCCTGATGTACAGCATATCAAGAAAGAGAATATTGGTCTGATTGAAGTGATGGGGACGGCGATTCTTCCAGCCAGATTGAAAGAGGAATTGCATGCTGTGAAACGCTATTTGTTAGGCGATACTTCAGTGCAGCAAGACTTAGGTGTTCATGAAGCATGGGCAGATGAAATGGCTCAGCATTATGATATTAGTGAGACAAATGTAGACGAAATTATACGCGATGAGGTAGGGCGTAAATTTACGCGTGTGTTAGAAGACGCTGGTGTGTTTAAAAATACGGAAGAAGGGCAAGCGGCTTTTCAGTGTTTTATCGAAACATTATAGATAGAGGTAAGACAACTCCTCATGTACAGTGTTATCGCTGTATGTGGGGAGTTGATTTATGTGAGTAAGAGTAGAAAAGGAGAAATTGGGTGGACGCTTTGTTTTTATCAATAGGTTTCTCATTGAGCAACTTTGTTTCTTAAAATTGCTGAAAAAGAACTATTTCTGCATGCATGTATGAGTTAGTATGAGAATCAAGGAGGTAGAGCCATGCAACATCTTGCTAAGCGAATTAAAGAAGAACGACAGCGATTAGGTTGGAATCAAACGCAACTTGCTAATCATTTGAAGACAACGAAAACGACGATTTCTAAGTGGGAGACGGGGCGTTTGTTACCTGACATTTCACACTTGCCTATTCTCGCAAGACTCTTTAACACGAGTGTGGATGAGTTACTTAACGCCACGCCAACGTACTCACGTGAAGATACGAAAGCTATCATTTCTGATTTAATGGTTAAATTGAAGCGTAGTAACGAAGAATTCATTTCAGAAATCGAAGCGCATTTTCATAGAGCGAGTCATGATTATGACTTTCTCGTTGGGTTATTAGGTGTGATGAGTAGTAATATACCACTATTTAAAGAAGGAACGATACGAAAGAAAGCGATTGTTCTCGCTTTTGAAATTATACACATAATCGAAAGTAACTGTACAAGCACTTCTCTATTGCGTAAAACATATGGTTATAAAGCTATTTTTTGGCATGCGAATGGAGAATTTAATCAAATCATCGAACATCTTTCTGATTATGAAGTGAACTTGGGTGAGAACTTGGTATTAGGGATGGCTTATTTAGCCAAAGGAAATAGAGAGAAAGCGACAAGTGTACTCCAATCGGATATGTATCAGAATTTAAATTTGATGATACAAGAATTTCTACTACTTGTGATTCAATAATTACATCATTTATCATTCGAGGCGTTAGCGCGCAAATATGAACATTTAAATATCGCTTTCAATATCGATAAACTATTTCCATTTTTTGCCATGCCACTATATCATTACTTTGCACAATACTATGTCGACACTAACCCGAAAGAAACTCAACGTTTTATAGAGTACTATATCAATTGTTACGAGCAATTAGTTGAACATTTTGCTTTTCGAACAGATTCGTTTTTCGATACTATTGAACCTTGGTTCGAGCATTTTCCTATGGGTCGACAGTTATCTTTAGATTATGAAGAGATAGTAGAACATTATATGAATATAGTTATTGACTTTCCACAATTTCAAGATCTTAAGAACTACGAAGAGATAGTGAGTCAATTAAAGCAGATTTATCGTAAAAGTAAGTAATCAGAGTGATGTTCATGTGTAGTTAATCATGTGGGAAATATGTTAAGTATACTTAATATATTAGTCATCTCCCTAATTAAAGAAGAGTAACTTAAGGCCTCTTAACTATTGATATAAGGGGAATTGTTAGCGCTTTCTAATCCATTCTCCTAATATGATATATTTTCAGAAAATATTGTGCGAGAGTACTTTTATCTTGTGCAAAATAAGTATATAATAACTTGCAAGGAGGGATATTCATGAAACTTAGATTTCTAGTAGTTTCACTACTTGCGCTATGCCTAGTACTTGCGGGCTGTTCTGGCTCAGGCGATAGCTCAAAAGATTCAAAGAGTTCAAATGACTCACATCAAACATCATCTCATAAAGATAAGAAAGATGATAAAGACAAAAATGACAAGAATGCATTGCAAATTGCAGCTGCAGCAAGCTTAACAGATGCGTCTAAAGATTTAGAGAAAGAATTTAAGAAAGATCACAAGGACGCTAAGATTAGCTTTAACTACGGTGGCTCAGGTGCCTTAAGACAACAAATTGAAAAAGGTGCACCAACTGACGTAATTATGTCAGCAAACACGAAAGACGTAGATATGTTGAAAGATAAAGACAAAGCGCATGATACATACAATTATGCGAAAAACAAACTTGTCTTAATCGGAGACAAAGATAGTAACTACAAATCAGTTAAAGATCTTAAAGATGGCGATAAACTTGCAGTTGGTGAAGCAAAATCAGTACCAGCTGGTAAATATGCTGAAAAATACTTGAAAGCAAACGGTTTATACGACGATGTTAAATCTAACTTAGTGTATGCCAAAGACGTACGCCAAGTATTAAATTACGTGAAAAAAGGTAATGCACAACTTGGTTATGTTTACAAAACAGACTTAGCGCAAGATCAAAAAAATGATAATAGCAACGTTAAAGAAATTAACGAAGCGAAACTAGACAAACCAATCACTTATGAAGCAGGTGCAACTTCTGATAAGAAACTTGCGAAAGAGTGGATGGACTTCTTAAAATCAGACAAAGCAAAAGAAATCTTGAAAAAATACGAATTTGAAGCTTAGGAGGTTGTAGCAATGCCTGACTTCACACCATTCTGGATTTCGATTAAAGTTGCGTTAATCAGTACAGTTATCGTAACGATTATCGGTGTCCTCGTTTCTAAATGGTTATATGAAAGAAAGGGCATCATTGCTAGAATTCTCGAAAGTATTATTGTACTACCTATTGTGTTACCCCCTACTGTTATGGGTTTCATCTTACTTATCATCTTCTCGCCTCATAGCGTAGTGGGACGGTTCTTCTCGAATGTCTTACACATCCCGGTAGTATTCACGATGACAGGTGCAGTAATTGCATCTGTCATTGTTAGTTTTCCGCTTATGTACCAACATACGGTGCAAGGCTTTCGAGGCATAGATAGCAAGATGCTGAACACTGCACGTACGATGGGAGCAAGCGAAAGCAAGATCTTCTATCGTCTTGTCGTACCGTTATCTAAACGCTCTATTCTCTCTGGGATTATGATGAGTTTCGCGAGAGCGATTGGTGAGTTTGGTGCAACGTTAATGGTTGCAGGTTATATCCCGAATAAAACAAATACATTACCACTCGAAATCTATTTCCTCGTTGAACAAGGCAAGGAGAATCAAGCATGGTTATGGGTGCTCGTCTTAGTCGCCTTTGCTATAGTGGTTATCAGTTCTATCAACTTGCTCAATCGCGACCGTTACCGGGAGGTGGACTAGATGCTGAAGATTCAATTACAACACCAGCTTGATCGGGCTTTAATCGATATTAATATCGATGATGATGAACCAAAGATTTATGCGTTAAAAGGGCCGTCAGGAATAGGAAAAACGACAGCACTTAACTTTATTGCAGGTTTGAAACATCCTGACAAAGCGAAGATACAAATTAATAATCGCGTGCTCACAGATACTGAGCAAGGTGTGAATGTGAAGATTCAAAAGCGTAATTTAGGTTATCTCTTCCAAGACTATCAATTGTTTCCTAATATGACGGTGCATCGTAATTTGACCTTTATGTCTGAAATGAATGATCACATACGTAAGTTGATGAAAGAGTTAAATATTGAACATTTAAAAGATAAATATCCTATGACCTTATCAGGTGGGGAATCTCAACGTGTAGCCTTGGCACGTGCTTTGAGTACGAAACCAGATCTTATCTTGTTAGATGAACCATTTTCCAGTCTAGATGATCAGACGAAAGAAGAGGGCATAGCACTAGTGAAACGTATCTTTCATGAGTGGCATATCCCTATTATCTTCGTGACACATTCCAATTACGAAGCAGAAAGCCTAGCAGATGAAGTGCTAACAATAAGCGAAATGAACGATAAATCAAGTATCAAAAGGAATTAATTTATCATTAGAAAACCTACAGATGAACGGTTTGTTCATCTGTAGGTCATTATGATTATCTATTAATTAAAAGTCGCTTATTTATTGCGCTCTTCCTCTTCAGGAATAGGGAAGTAGTCGAAGATTTTACCTGACGTCAGTGCTTCGCTCAAGTCACCTAACCACTCATAATAGCGTTTAGAATGTTCCATTTGATCGTAGATGATTTGCGCTTGTTCTTTCGTGTCTTCATCGACATCATTTGCTTCGAGAATCGTCTCGATTTCATCTTCAGATTTACGTATCGCTTCCATATTAAGCTTGATTTCACGATTCCACTTCATAGAGAAGTAATTCGCAAAGAAAGTAAAGAAGTTTTTCTCAGCTACAAAGTGTTGTTTACGACTACCACGTATAAATTGTTGTTTCACAGCATCAAACTCTTGTAGTTTCTTCACACCGGTACTCATGCTCGGTTTGCTCATTTGTAGTTCCGTACGCATTTCGTCGAGCGTCATCGCTTGTTGACCGAACACCATAGTACCGTAAAGATTACCGACACTGCGGTTCATTCCGTAAAGGTCCATTGTCTCACCGATTGAGTTAATGACATGATCTTTCGCATGGGCCAGCTTTTGTTGATAATTTGTAGAACGTGGCATACCTACACCTCCAAATACGATTACTTTCATTGTACCATGAACACGCACGATTATATATCCTTTCGTAAAATTAATTAAATTTTTATTGAACAAACCTAACAATGTGTATTTACTCATTTTACAATAAGAAAGGTAAGTCAATCCTTTGTGAGTTCACGTTCGAACACCTATAATAAGAACAGTAAGTGATGTAGAAAGGGTAAGGAGTAATGGAGACGCGTTATTCTAGACAAATCTTGTATAAAAATATAGGAAGCGAAGGTCAAGAACAACTGGCTCAATCGCATGTGCTCATCGTAGGTATGGGGGCTTTAGGAACACATGTAGCTGATGGTTTAACTCGTTCAGGTGTGGGTGAGCTAACGATAGTGGACAGAGACTATATCGAATATAGTAATTTGCAAAGACAAACGCTGTTCACTGAATTGGACGCTCAGTCTGCACTGCCGAAAGTCGTTGCGGCTCAGAAAGCCTTAGAAGCAATTCGAAGTGATATACACATTCACAGTTATATCGCGCATGTAGATCAAATCTTCTTAGATAAGCATGGCAAAGATGTGGATTTGATTATTGATGCGACAGATAACTTTGAAACGAGACAGCGCTTGAACGATTTCGCTTATCAACAATCCATACCGTGGATTTATGGAGCGGTGGTGCAAAGCACATATACAGAAGCTGCGTTTATTCCAGGTCAGACACCATGTTTCAACTGTGTCATGCCTAACCTTCCTTCGATTAGTATGACATGTGATACAGTTGGAGTCATTCAACCTGCTGTGACGATGACGACGAGTCTACAGATTCGTGACGCATTGAAGTTGCTCACAAATAAAGAAGTAGCGCCACAATTGACCTTTGGAGACATTTGGGAAGGCAGTCATCATACAATTGGTTTCAGACGAATGCATCGCGATAATTGTGAAACGTGTGGTTCCAACCCTACGTATCCTTATCTCAAACAAGCTGAACGTCAATATGCAGTACTTTGCGGTAGAGATACCGTCCAATATTACAATCAACATATTTCCCAGGAAATGATTGCGCAATTTCTGGGAACCAAAGGTATGAAATATAAACAGAATGATTATATGCTCATGTTTGAGTTTAAAGGTCATCGCATCATTAGTTTTACTGGTGGCCGCATGCTTATTCATGGCATGAGAGATCCAAACCAAGCAGCGACACTGATTGGACAGTTGTTTGGTTAATCAACAAAGGGGAGTGATTGATATGACACACCAACATGAACAACTTGAGCGCACGATTGAATGTGCAGTACTCACTGTTTCAGATACACGTGATTATGAGACAGACAAGGGCGGTAAACAAGTCCTTGAAGCGTTAGGCACAAGTGACGTGCGTGTGATTAAAAAGAATTATCAAATCGTGACGGATGATATTGAACAAATTCAAGCACAAATTAAAGCATGGGAAGATACGGATATCGATGCCATCATCGTTACAGGAGGTACAGGTATAGCTAAACGTGACGTGACGATTGAAGCGGTGCGACCGTTGTTACACAAAGAAATTGAAGGCTTTGGAGAGCTCTTTAGATACTTGAGTTACACAGAAGATGTAGGTACACGCGCGATGTTATCTCGAGCGTTAGCAGGTACGATTGGTGAGCGCGGACATCAATTGATCTTTAGTTTGCCAGGCTCTACTGGAGCAGTAAAACTAGCGATGGAGCGACTCATTAAGCCTGAATTGAATCATTTCGTTTCTGAAGCTACGAAATCTTAGCATGTATAAGTTAAGCCCAGCTCATGAGTGACATCGCTTCATGCAAGCTGGGCTTTCGTTCTATATTATGATTCTGAGCGTGTGTAATCTCCACTTTTACCGCCAGATTTAGACTCAAGATAAGTTTCGCCAATAATCATGCCTTTATCGACCGCTTTCGTCATATCATAAATTGTGAGCGCTGTTACTGAAGCGGCAGTGAGTGCTTCCATTTCAACACCCGTCTTACCTGTCGTCTTAACGGTAGCTTCAATATTTAAGATATATTGATCGTTATCTGTAAGCCAGTCAAAGTGAATGTCGATGCCAGTCAGTGGTAACGGGTGGCACATCGGGATGATATCTGCTGTATTCTTGGCAGCCATGATACCCGCGATTTGTGCGGTGTTGAGCACATTTCCTTTGCTAGCTGTGTTGTTAACGATTTGATGATAAATTTCATGATTCACTGTAATGCTTGAGTGTGCAGTTGCTGTGCGTTTCGTCACGTCTTTCTGTGAGACGTCGACCATCTTTGCACGGCCTTGCTCATTAAGATGTGTAAAATCAGACATGTAATACCTCCTTATGCGAGTTTAGTATATCACGAATTGAAAAGAGAAGGAGCTGATTCAAATGTCAGTAGAAAAAAGAACACCAATTCCAGTAAGTGAAGCGATTCAGCGCGTCGTTCAACAAGATATTACGATGCCGACACGCCAAGTGAAATTAGCAGATAGTACAGGGTACATTTTAGCAGAAGATATCGTGGCCACATATGAAATTCCACGTTTCGATAAATCTCCGTATGATGGTTATGCATTGCGAGCACAAGACACAGAAGGCGCAAGCGGGGATAACCGTCTTGAATTTAAAGTTATTGATCACATCGGGGCAGGTTCAGTATCTTCGAAAGTCGTTGGAGAACGAGAAGCGGTGCGCATCATGACTGGGGCGCAAGTTCCTGAAGGTGCGGACGCTATCGTCATGCTGGAGCAAACAGTCGAAAGCGAAGACAGCTTTACGATTCGTAAGCCGTTTCAAGCAGGAGATAACATCGCACGTAAAGGGGAAGAAACCCAAATCGGTGACGTAGTGCTCGAACGTGGTCAACGTATTAATCCAGGTGCGATTGCAGTGCTTGCGACGTATGGCTATAGTGAAGTGCCTGTCTATGACAAACCGAGTGTGGGTGTTATCGCAACAGGTAGTGAATTACTGAATGTGGATGACGAACTTGAAGAAGGTAAGATTCGTAACTCTAATGGACCAATGATTGCCTCACTGAGTCAGCAACTTGGTTTAGATGTTGAGACGTATCAAATTCAGGAGGACGATCTTGAAAGCAGCATCGAAGCGGTGAAAGGTGCAATGAAACAGCACAATATTATCATCACGACTGGAGGCGTATCTGTCGGCGACTTCGATTACCTACCAGAAATTTATAAAGCGATTGACGCAGAGGTCTTATTTAACAAAATTGCGATGCGTCCAGGAAGTGTAACGACGGTCGCTGTGGCGAACGGTCAATATCTCTTTGGTCTTTCAGGTAATCCATCTGCATGTTTCACAGGATTCCAACTTTACGTCAAACCAGCAGTCAATCGTATGATGGGAGCTAAGGCGTATTATCCTCAAGTCATCCAAGCAACATTGATGGAAGACTTCGGCAAACCGAATCCGTTCACACGTTTTATCCGAGCAGAAGCGACACTTGATGGTCAACAGATGACAGTTACGCCTGCTGGATTTAATAAATCAGGTGCCGTCGTTTCTATCGCGCATAGCAATGCGATGATCGTGTTGCCGAAAGGTACGAGAGGTTTCAAGAAAGGCTATACAGTAAACGTGATTTTAACTGAGTCTCACACTTATGAAGAGGATCTAAATTTATGATCCTCCAAGTCGTGGGTTATAAAAATTCTGGAAAAACGACGTTAATGCAACATATTGTGAGACAAGCTAAGTCATTAGGGCTAGCTGTCGCAACGGTAAAACATCATGGTCACCAAAAAGAAGATATCGCGCTTCAAGATGATGATGTAGATCACATGAAACATTTTAATGCAGGGGCAGATCAAAGCATCGTACAAGGTAACGATTATCAACAAACAGTTACGCGGAGTGCCAAACAAAATCTTTCAGAAATCATCGATCAATCTGTTACAATAGATTGTCAACTCATCCTAGTCGAAGGATTTAAACAAGCAATGTATCCAAAGATTATCGTCGCACGTGAAGCGACAGAGATGGAAGAATTGAGTCAACTAACCGAAGTGAAGTATCAACTCAATTGGGATACAGATCCAGAATTACAACACTTTGACCAATGGTTATTAAAGGAATTAGAGGGATTGAAGTAAATGAAACAATATGAAGTGGTGACTGAGCCAATTCAAACAGAACAATATCGTGATTTCGTAGTGACACCGCATCAAGGTGCAGTCGTCGTCTTCACGGGTCATGTTCGCGAGTGGACGAAAGGTGTGAAGACGGAGTATTTAGAGTACGAAGCTTACGTTCCGATGGCAGAGAAGAAACTCGCGCAAGTGGGTGCTGAAATTGAAGAACGTTGGCCAGGGACAATAACGGCAATTGTCCACCGTATAGGTCCGTTACAAATCTCAGATATTGCAGTATTGATCAGCGTTTCTTCGCCTCATCGTAAAGATGCCTATGCGGCTAATGAGTACGCCATCGATCGTATTAAAGAAGTTGTACCTATTTGGAAGAAGGAAATTTGGGAAGACGGTGCAGAATGGCAAGGCCACCAACGTGGTTATCATGATGACGCGACGAGGGGTGATCAATAATGAGAATCTTATACTTTGCTGAAATTAAAGAAATACTAGACATGGATCATGAAGATATCGATTTAAGTTATGATTTAACCGTCAGTGATTTTAAAAAGGATTTAAGTAACCGTCACCCTGAAATTCAAGATAAAGCATTTCAAATTGCGGTAAATGAAGAATTTGTACGAGATGATGACGTGGTACAACCGAATGATACAGTGGCCCTCATACCACCAGTAAGTGGAGGTTGATGTATGCGAGCAGTCATTCTAGCAGGAGGCCATTCAGAGCGTTTCGGTTCGCCGAAAGCCTTTGCAGAGATTAATGAAGAAACATTTTACCAAAAGCTGCTACACACGTTGAAGGCAATAGAAATTTTTGATGATATTCTGATCAGTACGAATGAGCAATTAGCACAAGAATTTGAAGCTGAACATGTCGTTACAGATATAGAGACACATCGGGATAAAGGTCCGTTAGCAGGTATTTATACGGCGTTTCAGTATGGTTCACAGCCTGATGCTTTGTTTGTAGTGTCTGTCGATACGCCTATGGTGACGGTTGAAGCGATCCAGCATCTGTATGAGGTGTTTCACCAGCGTGCTAAAAATGATGGTGTTGATATCGTTGGCTACCAAGATGGTAAGCACGCAATTCCTACACTGGCGTTCTATCATTCTAGTGTTCAGCCACAATTGCAAGAGGTATTGGAGTCAGATGATTTCAGTATGAAACATCTATACAAACAGGTTTCTACGTCGTGGATAGGTGTTGAAGAGATACCTCGACCACCGTATTGGTACTGGAATATTAATTATCAGCAAGATTTGGCTCAGTTACGAGAAGCGTTAGATTAAGTAGAGGAGGGAGACGCATGGTAGCACAAATCACAGACAAGTTAGGCAGACCGATACGAGATTTGAGATTATCAGTAACAGATCGGTGTAATTTCCGTTGTGATTACTGCATGCCAAAAGAAATATTTGGTGATGACTATGTCTTTCTACCTAAGAATGAGCTTCTCACGTTTGAAGAGATGGAACGAATCACACGGATTTATACTAAGTTAGGTGTAAAGAAAGTCCGCATTACAGGCGGCGAGCCTTTACTCAGACGTAATCTATATCAACTCATTGAACGATTAAATCATATTGATGGGATAGAAGATATTGGTTTAACGACCAATGGCTTATTATTGAAAAAACATGGACAAAAACTGTATGACGCTGGTTTACGTCGCATTAATGTTAGTCTAGATGCGATTGAAGATGAGGTCTTTCAGGCGATTAATAACCGTAATATTAAAGCTTCAACAATTTTACAACAAATTGACTATGCAGTAAGTATTGGTTTTCATGTAAAAGTTAATGTGGTCATTCAAAAAGGTGTGAATGATGACCAAATTCTGCCTATGGTGCAGTATTTCAAAGATAAAGACATAGAAATCCGCTTTATTGAATTTATGGACGTAGGGAACGATAACGGTTGGGACTTTAGTAAGGTCGTTTCGAAAGATGAAATGTTACAGATGATTGAGTCAGAATTTGATATTTCACCTGTGCCGCCGAAGTATTATGGTGAGGTAGCGAAATACTATCGTCATAATGACAATGGTGCAAAATTCGGTTTAATTACGAGTGTCTCTGAGTCCTTCTGTTCAACTTGTACACGTGCGCGTTTATCTTCTGACGGCAAGTTCTATGGTTGTCTCTTTAGTGAAGTCGATGGCTTTAATGTGAAAGCATTGATGCGCAATGGCGCGACAGATCAAGAGTTAGAAGACCAATTCAAAGCATTATGGCACATCCGTGATAATCGTTATTCTGACGAGCGTACAGAACAGACTGTAGCCAACCGTAAACGTAAGAAGATTAATATGAATTATATAGGTGGATAGAGGGAGCAGGACAGAAATCTATGATTTCGTTGTCCTGCCCCCACACAGATGACTAGAGTTCGTAAAAGGTGACAACCCTTTACGAATTCAGACATCCACTGTGAAATTGATAAAGCCCTAAGAACTAAATTATTGCTGAAAGTAAAAAAATATATACCTGTGAGAGCACTACTATTGATAACAGAATCAGCGCAATGATTCTCTGTTGATAGTAGTGCTTTCATCTATATATAACCCTTGTATACTGGAGAAATGCTCCAATCAAAAGAACCCGCGAATGACTGTTAGATAGCGCAAACTATCTCAATCATTCGCGGGTTGTTTTTGTCATTTTAACTAAATAGAAAGCTTATTCAACTTCGTATTGTTTAGCTTTACGACCATGTAAGAGGAAGTAGAGCACAGTAGTAAATAGTGCGACGATAGCCATAAGGCCGTAAAGTTGTGCATAGGACATCACGTTGATTAAGAAACCAAGCAAGTAAGGTCCAATACCTAAACCAAGGTCCAAGCCGATAAAGTAAGTGGATGTCGCTACACCGTATTTCTCAGGAGGTGAAACCTTAATAGCTACGGCTTGCATAATAGAAGAAATAGTTCCGTAACCAGCACCTAAGAGAAGTCCAGCTACTACGAGTAACCAACTGCTTGAAGTAAAGTACAGACATACATACGTTAAGATCAAGCAGATGAATGACGGGTAAGCTACGACATTCTCGTTATATTCGTCCATCATACGGCCAGCAAGAGGACGAGTCACAAGAGATGAAATTGCGTAGAAGATAAAGAAGTAACTTGAAATCGTTACAAGATTAATTTCCTGCGCGTAATCTTTGATGAAAGATAAAATAGATGAGTAAGTCAAACCTGAAAGTACCATTAAGATGGCAACTGGCACTGCTTCTTTAGCGATAAAGTGACTTAAGCTAAAGCCTTTCTTAGCGGGTTGTTTGTCCTCTTTGTCATCTTCTTTAGAAGTCGTATCGAATTCGACTTTGATAAAGAATGAAGTGACGAAACTTACGATACCACATGCGAGACAAAGTCCAAATAACACTTCGATTGGATATAGGTTAGATAAGAAGAGGCCACAGAATGGTCCAACAGCAGTTCCGATAACTAAACTGAGTGAGAACATGCTGATCCCTTCACTTTTACGCTCAGGCGGTGTCACGTATGCGGCAATAGTACCTGTCGCTGTTGTCGTTACACCTGTTGCAATACCGTTGATGAGACGTGTGAACATAAGGAAAGCCAGTGAGCCTTCTACAAAGTAACAGAGTTGCGTAATGAGCAAGAATCCTAGACCGATAAGTAGTGTCTTCTTCGGCCCTAATTGATTGACGTATTTACCTGTTGCGAATCGGCCGATGAGTGAACCGATGATAAAGAGTCCAGTTACCAGTCCAGCGATACTCGTTGAGGCGTGATAAACATCAACTGTATAACTTGCGACGATAACGATGAGTAAATACATACTGAGATAGACTAAGAAGTTCGTTAAGAAGTTAATGTTGAAACTCTTAGTCCAAATAGGTGTCTTTAGTTGATCGGTTGGTTGCAATTAAGATTCCTCCTCTATTGAATGAATTTGTTCGTATATCGTAATTAACGTGCGCATCGTCGTTTCGATATCTTCTGTCGGTAAATTTGTTTCTTTAATGAGACGCTCTTGTATTTGAGCAATTTCGCCATAAATTTCATCAAAGAGTGCCTGACCTTTGTCAGAAAGTGTCAGCCATTTTTGACGACGATCGGTACCTGGCGTAACTTCCAACAAGGATTTCTCTGCTAATACCTTGAGAATCTTACGCGCAGTTGGCTTTTCGATGGCTCTACGTTGTGAAATTTGTACGAGCGTAGTTGGCGCATGTAATGCAATGTCTTTCAGGACGAGCCATTGTCCGTTGTAGAGCTCATGTTTTTCAAAGATAGGGCGACAGAATTTAACATACGGACGATAAATTGACGTGATGCTATTAAATAAGTCTGAATTGTTCATAACGCACTCCTTATTTTTGTAAAATGGTTAGCCTTGCTAACTAAATTCGACTTATATAGTATACGACGTAAAAAGAGTAATTTCAATAGGCTAGCAGTAATTTTTTAATACAACACCATCTATAAAGCAATGTAGAGCGGTTTCTGTTATGCTAGATGACAAGTTAGCGTACACTAAAGTTAAGAGAGCAGGAAATAGGATGGAGGGGTAGGATGACTTTAAAGTTAGATCACATGATCCACTATGTACAACGTTTGAAAGACTTTAATTTCCCTGGAGATGTATTGAAGATTCATTCAGGGGGTAAACATGAACGACTAGGTACACACAATCGCTTAGTTTACTTATCAAATGCTTATATTGAGCTGTTAGATATTTATAAAATTGAGCAGTTACAAAAAATCGTAAAATCAGAAGAAGGTCGTGTGTCTTTTCCGTCTAAGATTGTACAAGATGGGTTTAGACAAGGCTTTAAAACACTCGCATTTGAAACGGATGATATCGAGAAAGAAAAGCAACGCTTGGAAGCGAATGGTGTTGAAGTGATAGGCCCTATCAAGATGGACAGAGAGAATAAGAAAGGTGATAAGAAGACTTGGCGTTTATTGTATATTGCTGACAATGATTACTTGGTTAAACCACCGTTCTTTATTCAGTGGGATCAAGATGCGGATAAGCGAGCAGAACAACTCGCGCCATTAAGACAGAATCATTTTACTATTGAATCCATTAATATTGAAAGTACGGATCGGTCTGTGACAGTGGCACGTTGGCAAAAATGGTACCAGATGGAGGTCTCAGAAGATAATGAGGACTTCACTGAATTGAAGATAGGTGGCGATGAAGTCGTCTATCGTATCTTTGATGGAGAGCGTTCGTCTTACAAATCCATAGTGATACGTGATGAAGAGACGACTTCACCGTATTCATTTATAATTCGAGGTGGAGAGTATCGCTTCGTCTAGTCGTCAATAGATATAGGTATAAGCTGTGTGGGCGATGATACCAACATGAACTAATGCGATGATGAGAGTGATGACGCTCAACCATGTCGTCAAACGTGTTGTGCGAATGAGTAGAAAGACGATGGTCATGACGAGTGAGAATACGACGAGCATGACTTTTAAACTAAAGTTATTAATCGTCAATGGATGCGTAAAGGCTTGCATGACGAAGATCAAATTAATGATGGCTAAGATAGAAAGTATAATGATTCGCATAATTTACTCCTCTGTCTAACATGTTATATTTAGAATAACAAATCACAACCTCGTACGTGAAAGCGCAGGCTTTTTTAAGTATAATAATAGTTACTGGTTCAGATACAAAGGAGACATTTAAATTGATGGAAAGAATGAATATCACAAATCAAGAACATGATGCGTTCGTGAAATCTCATCCCAATGGAGACTTACTACAGCTCACGCAATGGGGCGAGACGAAGAAATTAACAGGTTGGTATTCGAAACGTATCGCTGTAGGTGAGAATGGAGAAGTTAAAGGTGTAGGTCAGCTATTGTTTAAAAAGATACCTAAACTGCCCTATACATTATGTTACGTTTCTCGTGGTTTCGTAACAGACTATACGAATAAATCAGCTCTACAAGCGCTCCGTGATGAAGCGATTAAAGTTGCGAAACGTGAGAAAGCGTACGCGATTAAGATTGACCCAGATGTAGAGGTTAATAACGGCATTGAAGCTTTACGTCATCTGAGAGCGCTTGGTTTTAAACATAAAGGCTTTAAAGAAGGTTTATCTAAAGATTATATTCAACCGCGCATGACGATGATTACGCCAATTGACAAGTCTGATAAAGAGCTTATCCAAAGCTTTGAACGTCGTAACCGTTCTAAAGTCCGTACGTCATTGAAACGCGGCACGAAAGTAGAACGTGCGAGTCGTGACGGCTTAAAGACTTTCGCTGAATTGATGAAGATTACGGGTGAACGTGATGGTTTCCTTACACGTGATGTCAGTTATTTCGAGAATATCTATGATGCCTTACATCCGGATGGCGATGCAGAACTATTCCTTGTTAAACTCGAACCGAAACCTGTACTGCAAGAGTTAGGTGAGGAGTTAGAGAAACTTCGTCAAGAGCGCGAGAAGTTACAGAATAAGAAACAAGACAAGAAGACGCAGAACAAATTGAACGACAATCAGAACAAGACTGCGAAGACAGAAGACTTGTATAAAGATATGCAAGAGCTAGAGGTACAACATCCTGAAGGTGTTTACCTTTCTGGTGCGTTACTCATGTTCTGTGGTGAGAAATCTTACTATCTTTACGGCGCCTCTTCCAACGACTATCGCGATTTCTTGCCGAACCATCACATGCAGTTCGCGATGATGCAATATGCACGTGAACATGGTGCAACGACGTATGATTTCGGCGGTACAGACAACAATCCTGATAAGGATTCAGATCATTACGGTCTGTGGGCGTTTAAAAAGGTTTGGGGTACGTACTTAAGCGAGAAGATTGGTGAGTTTGACTACGTCTTAAATAAACCACTATACCTTGCAATTGAGAACCTTAAACCGAAACTCACGAATGCGAAGATTAAATTATCACGCAAATTGAAACGTAAAAAGTAATAAATTAATTTTAAGCATATATTAGAGCTAGCAAAGAGGTCGACTTCCCCATCTCTTCGCTAGCTCTTTTTAACATGGGGGAGAAGCCAAGGGCCAAGCTAATTTTATACAAAAGAGGCGCTGGACATACATAAATGTGAAGGTTCGGATGCAAATTCACTACCGCTATACTCTTTAACGCAGAGTTGTGGTAAATTTAAAGTAATACATAGAAGTTGGAGGTTACATAACGGATGATCAAGAAATTACTGCAGTTCTCATTAGGAAACAAATTTGCAATCTTCCTAATGGTGTTGCTCGTCATATTAGGCGGCGTGTACGCTAGTGTGAAGATGAAACTAGAGCTGATTCCGGATGTTGAACAACCGATGATCACAGTTCAAACGACGGAACCAGGTGCAACGCCAAAGACGATTAAGACAGATATCAGTGATAAGATTGATGAACAAGTGAGGTCAATGTCGAAAGTATCTAACGTCAGTGCACAGTCAACAGCCAATGCCTCAATGGTTACGGTAGAATATGAGAATGGCACTGATATGGACAAAGCAGAGAATGATCTCAAGAAAGAAATAGATAAGATTAAATTTAAAGACGAGGTTAAAGAACCTGAGCTCGTCCGTAACAACATGGATACATTCCCAGTTGTGGCTTACTCTTTTACAAATAAAGATAACAATCTCAACGATGTGACTAAGAAAGTGAAAGAGAATTTAATTCCGAAATTACAGACTGTGAGTGGCGTTCAGAACGCGCAAACGAATGGCCAAACTCAGCGCGAAGTTGCGATTAAATTTAAAAACAAGGCACTTCAAGAGAAAGGGCTCGATGCACAAAGCGTTCAAGACTATATCAAAGATTCGTCGGATGAGACGCCTCTTGGACTCTTCCAGTTTGATAAGAAGGAGAAGTCCATCGTAGTCGACGGTCAGTTCCGTTCAGTCGATGATCTCAAGCAATTGAAGATTCCTTTAGATGTAGGACAAAGTTCTGACGATCAAAGCTCTAACGCTTCTAAGAAGAAGAGTGAGACTTCAACTGTGCCGTTGTCTGAAATAGCGGATGTCAAAGAGAGAGACGTGCGTGATTCCATTTCCAGAACGAATGGTAAAGATGCGGTGAACGTTCAAGTAACGAAAGCACAAGATGCCAATACTGTACAAGTCGCGTCCGACGTCAGAGCAAAGATTGAACAATTTACGAAAGATAATCCTGGCTTGAAAGCAACGAATGTCATGGATACAGCGAAACCGATTCAAGATTCTATCTATACGATGGTTGAAAAGGCAGCGATAGGTACAATTGTCGCGATTATCGTTATTCTCTTATTCTTGAGAAATATTCGTACGACAGCCATCTCTATCGTTTCAATACCGATGTCCTTGCTCATTGCACTCGTAGCGATGAAATTATGTAATATCTCGCTCAACATCCTTACACTTGGTGCTTTAACGGTTGCAATTGGTCGTGTGATAGATGACTCCATCGTGGTCGTCGAGAATATTTATCGACGGTTGACGAAAACAGATGAGGAAGCACAAGGGGAGCATCTGATAATCGATGCGACACGACAAGTGTTTAAACCGATTATGTCGTCAACATTTGTGACGATTGTCGTGTTCTTACCTTTAGCCTTTGTGACGGGATCAGTGGGAGAAATGTTCCGTCCGTTTGCGATTGCGATCGCGTTCAGTTTATTGGCGTCACTTCTCGTATCAATAACGATTGTGCCAGCTTTAGGTGCGACTTTATTTAAAAAGGGTGTGCGTAAGCAAGCATTTGAATCCTCCCTAGGCTCAGTAAGTAAAGGTTATCGCCGAGTGCTTTCTTGGTCTCTCAACCATAAATGGATCGTGATTATTGTAAGTACACTTGTATTAGTATTAACAATTGCATTCGGTGGTACACGGATCGGAACGAGTTTTATTTCTACAGGCGAAGATAAATACCTTGCTTTAACTTATTCTCCTGAACCCGGTGAAACCGAAGAGGGTGTGCTTGATCATGCAGAACAAGTTCAGAAATACTTAAATAACAAAGATAAAGTGAAGACGGTACAGTACTCAGTAGGAGGAGCAACACCAACTGATCCGACGGGAAGTACCAATAGCTTAGCGATCATGGTTGAATATGATAAGAATACTCCTCACTTTGATGAAGAACCTGATAAAGTGTTGAAACACATCGAGCATTTTAAACAACCAGGTACGTGGAAGAACCAAGATTTAGGTACTGGCGGCGACAACAACAGTTTAGAGGTTAAAGTTAAAGGTGAATCTTTAGATAAAATTAAAGAGACGTCAGCTAAAGTTGAGAAATTGATGAAACAGCAGAAATCACTCGCTAATGTGAAATCAGACTTATCTCAAACATACGAACAGTATCAAGTGAAGGTCGATCACAACAAAGCAGCTGATAACGGCATCAAAGCGAAACAACTTGCGCTCGCTCTGAACGAGAATGCACCTGAAGAGACGCTAACGACGGTTAAAGATGGTGGCAAATCGATCAATGTTAAAGTCAAACAAGACAAAGAAACACACTGGTCTAAAGAGAAACTTGAGAACATCAGTCTTCCTACACCTACAGGTAAAGTCGTGAAGTTAAGTGATATTGCGACGTTAGAAAAAGGTAAGACACCAAATAAACTAGAAACTGAGTCAGGCGATTACATGACTTCTGTGACTGGTAAGATAACGAATAAAGACGTGGGTGGCGTATCGAACGATATCATTCAGAAGGTTAATAAGATTGATAAGCCGAAAGATGTCAGCATAGACATTGGTGGGGCTACGGATGATATTACAGATGCGATTACACAACTTTCTATTGCAATGATTGCAGCAATTATTATCGTTTATCTCGTGCTCGTGCTCACATTTAAAGGGGCACTTGCACCGTTTACGATTCTCTTCTCATTACCATATACGATTATCGGTGTGATTATCGCGTTGCTCATTACAGGTG
Source organism: Staphylococcus pettenkoferi (assembly GCF_026659735.1). Taxonomy (GTDB): domain Bacteria; phylum Bacillota; class Bacilli; order Staphylococcales; family Staphylococcaceae; genus Staphylococcus. The sequence goes on from NZ_JANSKK010000001.1 coordinate 179,929, forward strand.
AGACATTCTCAGTATCCACGATGATCGGTATGTTGATGCTGATTGGTATTGTTGTGACTAATGCGATTGTGTTAATCGATCGTGTAGTGAACAATCAACAACGAGGTATGACGACAGAAGAAGCATTATTAGAGGCAGGTGGCACACGTATTCGTCCAATCTTAATGACTGCTTTAGCCACAATCGGAGCGTTAGTACCACTGTTATTCGGGCAAGACAGTTCCGTATTGATTTCTAAAGGCTTAGCTGCTGCAGTCGTTGGTGGACTCATTTCATCTACACTATTAACTTTAATAGTAGTACCAGTAATATATGAAATTCTGTTCACGTTAAAAGACAAGATAGTGAAACCTCGTGATAAATAAGTAATTGCGGTCACGAACTAGTTGAAGAACAATTTCATATGATAAATCATTACCGTTCATTGCTCGGAGTAGTGTGTGACGCCAGCGGTTATTATCAATAGCCGTTGTGACGTTGAGAACCCACTATCCGAGAGGTGGGCGGTTTTTTTAATGAAGTGACAGATTGAGGTTAAATTTGAGACTTTAAAAAAGAGGACTAAAAAAGCTCCTTGCTAGAACGAATTGTGAGTGATTGAACTAAAAATCATCCACAATCTCGCAGCTAACAAGAAGCTAATGAAATAATATATTAAGATTAATTGTAGAAGTATATAGTAGCTAATTGGTTTCTTAGTGATTTATCTATTTGATCTGAGTTTTAACATTGAAAATTATTAAATTTAATGTTCTCCCAGACGCTTGTTGAATGTCGTTTCACTAAGCAAGAGTGGTGTAGAACATTCAAGCCACAATCGCTTTCACTTTCATTTAATACATCACTATCGTTAAAATCAAGTAAATCACGAATAGGATGACAGTAAGAATGTTGAGTAAACGCACACCCTTTTTATCATGTTTACTGTGTTTGAAACCAGTGATTTCCACATTCGCCACTAGTAAGAATAGCACGACGAAGACCCACCAGTTGGCCGCTGGGAATGAAACCGTCGTTAACGCAACGACAAATAGTAATAATAAAGCCATAATAATGCGCAATATTGTAGTGAAGATCGTCTTCATCTTAAAGATGCTAATATAAGCAACGATTAAATATAAAATAGGTAATAAAATTAAGTAAAGTTGCATGGGATGATATCCTTTCTTAAGTGATGCAAACGTTAGAATCGACGTTTGAAGATTATTGTTCTTCTCTCATCTTAGCACGTACGTCTGAAATTTGTTGCTCAATGTCCTCTAACTGTTTGATGAGTGGATCTGTTTCAAGTCCAACAGATTCACGTTTATCTAAATCGTTCTGCAAACGAACGTAATCGTATTTCAATTCTTCTAATTGTGAATTTAAATCCATAAAGATACTCCTTTACTCAGTGATAATTAAATCATTCTCATATAACTTGTAACGCTAATTGCTAATCATTTGAGACTAAGCATTTCTCCATGATTATAACATGAAATAGATTGCTTCTAAACTAACTGTCATCTGTGTTAAAGTAAATCAGTATGGTAATTTCTGATATCTGAAAGAAGGGATAGTGTGACGCTTCAGTTTATTATAATCGTCGTCTTAATTGCACTCGGCTACTTCTTGAAACGTATGAATTTCTTTAAAGCGAACGATAGTCAAGTGCTTGCCACACTCGTGATTAATGTGACCTTGCCCTCACTCGTCATCGTTAATCTGAATAGCGCCGATTTAGATATCTCCTTATCTATTCTGCCTATTATGATGATTCTTTACGGTGTGATCGCAAAAGGGATTATGCTCTGGCTATTCATGAAACATAATAAGCAGGTGCGAGGAACGATGGGGATGATGATAGCATCACTTAACATTGGTATCTTTGCTTATCCATTAGTGGAAGCGATCTGGCCTGACAAAGGGCTCATTTATTTCGGTATGGCTGATATTGGTGGCGCCATTGTGATGTTTGGCATCACTTATCTCGTGGGCAGTCATTACAGTAGCAATGGTCAGCCGTTTAGCTTTAAACAACTCGTAATCAGCCTAGTTAAATCTGTTCCACTCGTAACTTACGTGGTGATGTTTATCTTAAATATGAGTAACATCCATTTGCCTTCCGCGATGATTCAGTTCTTTGATGTATTAGGAAAGGCCAATATGCCACTTTCAATGATATTATTAGGCTTGATGTTGAACTTTAATATCGAGAAACATTTCTTACCCCTTGCCTGGAAGTATATCCTTTCTCATTATGCACTCGGGGTTATCGCGGGACTGCTCATTCACTTCTTCTTACCAGTGAGCGATCCGATGATTAAATCGACGCTACAAGTGGCCTGGTTGTTACCTGTTGGCGTAGCAATTATCCCATATGCACTTCAGTTTAGATATAAGACCTTGCCGCTAATCGGTATGGCGTCGAATAGTACGATATTAATCAGCATTATTATCCTCTATCTCTATCAAGCCATCGCAGTTTGATGGTTAAAAATAAAGGTCGGAAGTACAGGGGTATGCGTCCTGCTTCCGACCTTTTCTACGTCATTATTGAAGATTGTTAGCGACGAATTTAAATTTTTTATACTCGTTATTAACCACGAAACCAAGTTCGTTAAAGCGTTCGACCAGCTTACTATTTTTACTTCGAATTTTAAAGTAGACTTTTTTCAGCTCATAGTGTGTAAAAGCAAAATGTAGGACATATTTCAATAAGTCAAACGCAATACCTTTAAAGCGGTAATCGCGATGACTCGTGAAATATTTGATCTCTGCGATGCGATTGTTAGGGTTCACTTGAAGATAAACGTACCCTTTTAACAAACCTTCAGACATATAGATAAACAAACGGTTATACTCATCCAATGCGTCTACGATGTCCTCTGCACTCATTTCTGCTCGCTTAAAGGCTTTGTCATGTAGTTTGCGAAACGCTCTAAAGTAAGCCTTGTGATATTCAGTAATTGTAGGATGGGATGATGCGAGTGCTTCGGATTGTTCAGGGTAAGCTTCTAAGTAATAATCTGTAAAGTTGTAAGCGACGTCCATCGCTTTCATTTCACGTGCATACGTTTGAGTTTGCGCTTCATAAGAGAAATTGAAATTCGCTTCAGGTGGTTGCGCTTGATACATGCGTTTAAACAGAGCATCTTGATCTTCAATTGACAAAGTGTAACCTGTTTGAACGATAGGGCCGATGACTTTAAAGCGTTGGGTATCATATGTAAAAGCAAAGAGGACGGCTTTGATGTCATCATCTTCGACTAGCGCAAAGACACCTGGATTGTCTATCGCTTGTTCAAGCATTTGATTGATGTGTGCATGTTCTTGAGGAAGTTTATAAAGGTATGACGTCTTGTTATAATCTGCATGTTCGATAAAGTTGAGTATGGTCTGAGTATCAGTGAGTTGAATTATATTCATATCAATGGCCTCCGTATGAGTTTGATATTGCGTAATCTTGGGTTCTTACTTAACCTTATTATATGTAGAAACGGCTAACGTATCAAATCGACGTGTTACAATAGACTAACTAGACGAGAAAGGAAAGAGTTATGAAATCATTAATATTAGCAGAGAAGCCTTCTGTAGGTAAAGATATTGCACAGGCTTTACATATCGATCAACAGCGTAAAGGTTACTTCGAGAATAAAAAATATATCGTTACGTGGGCATTGGGACATCTTGTGACGAATGCTACACCAGAACAGTACGATAAGAGCTGGAAAGAATGGCGTTTGCAAGATTTGCCTATCATCCCTAAATATATGAAATCTATCGTTATACCGAAGACGAAACACCAATTTAACACGGTGAAATCTTTGCTGACGCGTAAAGATGTGAAAGACATTATTATCGCTACAGATGCAGGACGTGAAGGAGAACTTGTAGCACGTTTGATTCTGGATAAAGTTAACAATAAAAAGCCAATTAAGCGTTTATGGGTAAGTTCTGTAACACGTAAAGCTATTCAAGAAGGGTTCAAGCATTTACAGGATGGGCGCAAATATAATTCGCTGTATCGAGCGGCACTTGCTCGTAGCGAAGCGGATTGGATTGTAGGTATCAATGCGACACGTGCACTGACTACGAAATACGATGCACAACTTTCACTCGGTCGTGTACAGACACCTACGATTCAACTCATTCAAACGCGACAAGAACAGATTAATCACTTTCAACCTCAAGAATATTTCACGTTAAGTGCGCGAATTAACGGAGCTGACTTCAAATGTGAACAACCGCGCAACATTTCTGAAAAAGTGCAGTTGCAATCACTCATTCAACAATTGAAAGGGCAGCAGGCGAAGGTTGTAAAGGTGAATGAGAAACAGAAGAAATCTTATCCGCAGCATTTATTTAGTTTAACGGATTTACAAGAAGCAGCGTACAAACGCTATCGTTTCACTGCTAAAGAAACATTGAATACGCTTCAGAATCTCTATGAGCGTCACAAACTAGTCACGTACCCTCGTTCAGATTCAAATTATTTAACGGATGATATGTTAGGTACGTTAAAGGAGCGTTTAGAAGCGGTGATGCCAACGTCGCTTAAACCGCATGCGAAAGTTTGTCGTCAGACGCATTACACTCAGAAGAGCCGTTTTATTAATAATAGTAAGGTGTCAGACCACCACGCCATCATTCCAACTGAGGTGCGTGTAGATTTGAATGCTTTGTCGGCGAGAGAACAGAAACTTTATATGCTTGTGGCTGAACGTTTCGTTGAGAACTTACTTCCACCAGAGCGCTATAGCCAGCTTACAGTTACTGTACAAATTGGTGAGCATCCTTTCGTTTTCAAAGAGCGTGTGACTCAGGAGTTAGGGTATAAAGCAGTCAGTCAGGGAGATAAAGCGGTTGCGTCGTCCACTGTGCATTTTACTCAAGGGAAAGATTATTCTGTCACAGACTTTAATATTCACAGCCATCATACTGAGCCGCCTGAATACTTTAATGAAGGTAGTTTGTTAAAAGCGATGGAGAATCCTCAGAAATATGTTGATGTGCAGAACAAGAAGCATGCTGAAACGTTGAAGTCTACTGGAGGTATCGGTACAGTAGCTACGCGTGCAGATATTATAGAGAAATTATTTAACATGAATGCGATTACGCAAAATAATGGAAAGATTAAAGTGACGAGCAAAGGAAAACAAATTCTTGAATTGGCACCTCAACAGTTAACTTCTCCGATTATGACGGCGGAGTGGGAGGATAAGTTGAGCCAAATTGAGCGTGGGCATTACAATGCAGGTCAGTTCATGAAGGAAATGAAAGCTTTCACTCAAGAAATCGTAGCTGAGATTAAGGGCAGCGAGCAAAAATATAAACACGATAATCTAACTACCACTGAATGTCCGACGTGTGGGAAGTTTATGATTAAAGTGAAGACGAAACATGGGCAGATGTTAGCGTGCTCAGATCCCGCTTGTAAGACGAAGAAGAATGTGCAACAGAAGACGAATGCGCGTTGTCCGAACTGTAAGAAGAAATTGACGCGCTTTGGTAGAGGGAAACAAGCTGTTTATCGTTGTGTCTGTGGCCATAGTGAAACACAAGCACAGATGGATCAACGTCATAAAAATAAAAAGACAGACCGAGTATCTAAGAAAGATATGAAGAAATATATGGGTAAAGACGAATCGATGCAGAATAACCCGTTCGCAGATGCGCTCAAAGATTTGAAATTATAGTTAGAAGCAGTTTGAAATCTTAGAAAAAATTGCTGACGGTTATTGTAATATCAACGTTTTAGTATTAAACTGTTAGAGTATTTGTGTAATAAAAGGAGAACTTACAGTGAAAAAATACTTTGGTTTTCAAGAACATGGGACGAACTTCAAAAGAGAAATTCTCGGTGGATTAACGACCTTTCTCAGCATGGCTTACATCTTAGCGGTCAACCCACAAGTGTTGAGCCTTGCTGGCGTTAAAGGTGTATCTGATAGCATGAAGATGGACCAAGGCGCTATTTTCGTGGCGACAGCCTTAGCTGCCTTCGTCGGTTCTTTATTTATGGGGCTGATTGCTAGATATCCAATAGGGCTAGCTCCTGGTATGGGGCTGAACGCCTTCTTTGCTTTTACCGTAGTCCTAACGATGGGCATTCCTTGGCAAGTCGGCTTGACTGGCGTGCTTTGCTCCGGTATCTTCTTTGCGATACTGACAGTGACCGGTTTACGTGAAATTATCATCAATGCCATTCCTTATCAGATGAAGATGGCAGTATCGGCAGGTATAGGTTTATTTATTACTTTCGTCGGCTTACAAAGTTCTGGGATTATCACTAAGAACGATTCCACACTCGTCACTTTAGGACAACTTACAGATGGAGCCGTATTACTAGCGATATTTGGAATCATCATTACGGTCATTCTATATGCCTTGAAAGTACCTGGCGCGATATTCATCGGTATGGTCATTACTTCTATTGCAGGTATGATCACAGGTCAGATACATACACCAACAAGTATCGTAGGTAAAATTCCTAGTATCGAACCTACCTTTGGTGCGGCATTTGATGCCTTTAAGGATCCAGGACAATTGTTCTCAGTCCAATTCTTAATAGTCATCCTGACGTTCTTATTTATTGATTTCTTTGATACAGCAGGTACGCTCGTAGCAGTAGCAACGCAAGCAGGCATTATGAAAGACAACAAACTGCCACGTGCAGGACGTGCATTGTTCTCTGACTCATTAGCGACAATCGTAGGTGCGATCTTTGGTACTACAACGACAACTTCTTATATCGAGTCAAGTTCAGGCGTAGCAGTAGGCGCGCGTACAGGTTTCGCTAGTGTAGTTACGGGATTCTGTTTCTTGTTAGCAATATTCTTTAGTCCATTAATGGCCGTCGTTACGAGTGCAGTGACGACACCTGCACTTGTGGTGGTAGGTGTGCTTATGGCGGCAAACTTTGCTGAAATCAATTGGAAACAGTTTGAGATTGCAGTGCCGGCATTTGTGACGATTATCATGATGCCACTCTCATATTCCATTGCGACAGGGATTGCATGTGGCTTTATCTTCTATCCGATTACGATGTTGATCACTAAAAAGCATAAACAAATTCATCCGATTATGTATGTACTCATGATTCTCTTTATTCTTTATTTCGTGTTTGTACATGGATAATTAAAAAGGGTTTAGGTCTAACAACTTTGTTGTTGAACCTAAACCCTATTTTTATTTGTCTGAGATAGTAAAAAGAGAATAGTATATGTGAACATAAAATCTCCTTAGCATTATCTCAGGCTCTAATTTTATGTTTCGATTGAGTTACTTCATCTTAAAGGTAACATCTTACGAGCTGATAATTTTACTTAATGACGTTTTTCATCATTATAAATTGTCTTAGCATGACGGTTCGGAATATAAACAGGTGCTGAGAACACTATAAATAGGAAGAAAATCATCAAGAAGAATAGAATCCAATGTGTAATCAACCCTACGATAGGGATGATCGCAATAATCGAACCGATAAGACCAATAAATGGAATGATTGCCATAGGTTTTATTGAATTCTGACGATCAGCAAGTAATATGATTAGAACGACTGCATATAAGAATGCGTTAAAGAAGAGTGGGGACCAGCCACCGTGAACGATAATGAGTCCTCCTAAAAATGGGATACCGTACACGCATTCATCTATAATAAGGATAATGAGTATAATTAGTGTTAATCGCACACCATTTCTCATTAATTATTAACCACCTTTGTAATATTCTTACCTATAATATACCATATTAAAAAAGAATATTAGAGCGATACGAAGTCTGATAAGGTGAATCTTAGAAAAAATCCTGGAAAAGGTGTTGAAGTACGCTCTAATATACAGTACAATAACAGGGTATGTGTTAGACAAAAAGTTTAATTAAAGGTAAGCGAAAGCTTGATAAATCAACGCATTTCGTGTATTATATCTAATGTTGGACTTTTAGAAAACGCGATGAAGCGAAAGGTTACTGACACACCCGGCCGCTTTGCCATGGCGTTGTGTGAGATAGTTTTCGTGGAGAAGTCTATCACTTAAATGTAGACGAATAAGGAGGGTAAATTATGGCAAAACAAAAAATCAGAATCAGATTAAAAGCTTATGATCACCGAGTGATTGATCAATCAGCAGAGAAGATTGTTGAAACAGCTAAACGTTCTGGTGCAGATGTTTCTGGACCGATCCCATTACCAACTGAAAGATCAGTTTACACAATCATCCGTGCGGTGCATAAGTACAAAGATTCTCGTGAACAATTCGAACAACGTACACACAAACGTTTAATCGACATTGTAAACCCTACACCAAAAACAGTAGACGCTCTTATGGGCTTAAACTTACCATCAGGTGTAGACATCGAAATTAAATTATAATAGATAACTATAGGAGGTGGACTTTCGATGACCAAAGGAATCTTAGGAAGAAAGATTGGGATGACACAAGTATTCGGAGAAAACGGTGACTTAATCCCAGTAACAGTAGTAGAAGCAGGACAAAACGTTGTCCTTCAAAAGAAAACTGAAGAGGTTGACGGTTATAATGCAATCCAAGTAGGTTTTGAAGATAAACAAGGATACAAAAAAGGACGTAAATCAAACAAATTTGCGAACAAACCAGCTGAAGGTCACGCTAAGAAAGCTGACACAGCACCTAAGCGCTTCATTCGTGAATTCAGAAACGTTAACGTTGATGAATACGAAGTAGGTCAAGAAGTCTCAGTAGATACATTTGAAACTGGCGATGTAATTGATGTAACAGGCGTATCTAAAGGTAAAGGTTTCCAAGGTGCTATCAAACGCCATAACCAAGGACGTGGACCAAGTTCACACGGTTCTCACTTCCACAGATCACCTGGTTCAGTAGGTATGGCATCTGACGCATCTAAAGTATTCAAAGGTCAAAAAATGCCAGGTCGCATGGGCGGCAATACAGTTACAGTACAAAACTTAGAAGTAGTTCAAGTTGATACTGACAATAACGTAATCCTAGTTAAAGGTAACGTACCAGGCCCTAAAAAAGGATTCGTAGAAATCACAACTTCAATTAAAAAAGGTAATAAATAATAACGGACGAAAGGAGGAAATGCATAATGGCTAATTATGATGTAGTAAAAGTAGACGGATCTAAATCAGGTTCAGTTGAATTAAATGATGCAGTATTTGCAATCGAACCAAACAACGATGTTCTTTTCGAAGCTATCAATTTACAACGCGCTTCATTACGCCAAGGTACGCACTCTGTAAAGAATCGTTCTGAAGTAAGAGGCGGTGGCCGTAAACCATGGAGACAAAAAGGTACAGGACGTGCACGTCAAGGTACTATCAGAGCTCCACAATGGCGCGGTGGTGGTATCGTATTCGGACCAACACCAAGAAGCTATAGCTACAAGATGCCTAAGAAAATGCGTCGTTTAGCTTTACGTTCAGCATTATCTTACAAAGTACAAGAAAATGGATTCACAGTAGTAGATGCATTCAACTTTGATGCACCAAAAACTAAAGAATTCAAAAACGTACTTACTAATTTAGAACAACCTAAGAAAGTATTAGTAGTAGTTGAAGGCGAAGATGTAAACGTTGAATTATCAGCACGCAACATCCCTGGCGTTCAAGTTACTACAGCTGAAGGTTTAAACGTATTAGATATCTCAAGCGCTGACAGTGTAATCATTACTGAAGCAGCTGCGAAAAAAGTTGAGGAGGTGCTCGGATAATGGAAGCAAGAGATGTTATTAAGCGCCCCGTAATCACTGAGAAATCATCTGCAGCAATGGCAGAAGATAAATATACATTCGACGTTGCGACTACTGCTAACAAGACGCAAGTTAAGATTGCAGTTGAAGAAATCTTCGATGTAAAAGTAGACAAAGTGAATATCATTAACTATAAACCTAAGAAGAAACGTATGGGACGTTATCAAGGTTACACTAACAAACGCCGTGTAGCTATCGTTAAATTATCAGAAGGATCAATCGATCTATTCAACTAAAAATAAGTTACCAATAAGGAGGTAAGCGACAATGGCTCTTAAAAAATATAAGCCAATAACAAATGGTCGTCGTAATATGACTACGTTAGACTTCGCTGAAATTACGAAGACTAAACCTGAAAAGTCATTATTACAGCCGCTACCGAAAAGAGCGGGACGTAACAACCAAGGTAAAATGACAGTACGCCATCATGGTGGCGGACATAAACGTCAATACCGTGTTATCGATTTTAAACGTAACAAAGACGGAATCACTGCTAAAGTTGATTCAATTCAATATGATCCAAACCGTTCAGCAAACATTGCATTACTTGTTTACGCTGATGGTGAAAAACGCTACATTCTTGCTCCAAGAAACTTAAAAGTAGGACAAGAAGTAGAAAGTGGCGAAAATGCAGATATCAAAGTAGGTAACGCATTACCACTTCAATTCATTCCAGTAGGTACAGTAATTCACAATATCGAACTTAAACCAGGTAAAGGTGGACAACTTGCTCGTTCAGCTGGTGCAAACGCACAAGTACTTGGTAAAGAAGGTAAATACGTACTTATCCGCTTAAAATCAGGTGAAGTACGCATGATCCTTTCAACTTGCCGTGCTACGATTGGTCAAGTTGGTAACCTTCAACACGAACTTGTTAACGTTGGTAAAGCAGGTCGCTCAAGATGGAAAGGTATCCGTCCAACAGTTCGTGGTTCTGTAATGAACCCTAACGATCACCCTCACGGTGGTGGTGAAGGCCGTGCTCCAATCGGTATGCCATCTCCAATGTCACCTTGGGGTAAACCAACGCTTGGTAAGAAAACACGTCGCGGTAAAAAATCATCTGATAAATTTATCGTTCGTAGACGTAAGAAGAAGAAAAAATAATTCTAAAAACTTATTAGTGTGTGCGGCGTAATCGCTGCACGCCATAATAAGAAGGGAGGCGCCAAAATGGCTCGTAGTATTAAAAAAGGACCTTTTGTCGATGATCACTTAATGAAAAAAGTTGAAGCGCAAAGCGGTAATGACAAAAAGCAAGTAATCAAAACTTGGTCACGTCGTTCAACTATTTTCCCTAACTTTATCGGTCACACATTCGCAGTACATGACGGTCGTAAACACGTACCTGTATATGTTGTCGAAGACATGGTTGGTCATAAATTAGGTGAATTCGCACCAACTCGTACTTTCAAAGGTCACGCAGCAGACGATAAAAAAACAAGAAGATAATATCTAACAAGTAGAGGAGGACAATCCAATGGAAGCAAAAGCGGTTGCAAGAACAATTAGAATCGCACCTCGTAAAGTTAGACTTGTATTAGATCTAATTAGAGGAAAAAGTGCTGGGGAAGCTCTTGCTATCTTAAAGCTAACAAACAAAGCTTCATCACCAGTCGTAGAAAAATTATTAAATTCCGCTTTAGCAAATGCTGAGCATAACTATGACATGAACACAGACGAATTAGTAGTTAAAGAAGCATATGCTAACGAAGGACCAACGCTTAAACGTTTCCGTCCACGTGCACAAGGCCGTGCAAGTGCGATCAACAAACGTACAAGCCATATCACAATCGTCGTAAGTGACGGTAAAGAAGAAGCGAAAGAAGCTTAATAATACTTTAAGGAGGGAACACTGTGGGTCAAAAAATTAATCCAATCGGACTTCGTGTCGGTGTCATCCGTGACTGGGAAGCAAAATGGTACGCAGAGAAAGATTTTGCTTCATTATTACATGAAGACTTAAGAATCCGTAAATTTATTGATAAAGCGTTAAAAGAGGCTTCAGTATCTCACGTGGATATTGAACGTGCTGCGAACCGTATTAACATTGCTATCCATACAGGTAAACCAGGTATGGTAATCGGTAAAGGCGGTTCAGAAATTGAAAAATTACGTAACCAAATCAATGGTTTAACTGATAAAAAAGTACACATCAACGTAGTTGAAATTAAGAAAATCGATTTAGATGCTAAATTGGTAGCTGAAAACATCGCTCGCCAATTAGAAAATCGTGCTTCATTCCGTCGTGTACAAAAACAAGCGATTTCAAGAGCTATGAAACAAGGAGCTAAAGGTATTAAGACTCAAGTTTCAGGTCGTTTAGGCGGAGCTGACATCGCTCGTGCAGAACAATACTCAGAAGGAACTGTTCCACTTCATACACTACGTGCTGACATCGGTTACGCACATGCTGAAGCAGACACAACTTACGGTAAGTTAGGTGTCAAAGTATGGATCTATCGTGGAGAAGTTCTTCCTACTAAGAACACTAGTGAAGGAGGAAAATAATAATGTTACTACCAAAACGTGTAAAATATCGTCGTCAACATCGTCCGAAAACAACTGGACGTTCTAAAGGCGGTAACTATGTAACATTTGGTGAGTACGGTATCCAAGCGACAACAACTTCTTGGATTACTTCTCGTCAAATCGAATCAGCTCGTATTGCTATGACACGTTACATGAAACGTGGCGGGAAAGTTTGGATCAAAATCTTCCCTCATACACCATACACTGCTAAACCATTAGAAGTACGTATGGGTGCTGGTAAAGGTTCAGTAGATGGCTGGATCGCTGTTGCAAAACCAGGTCGTATCTTATTCGAAGTAGCAGGTGTTAGCGAAGAAGTAGCACGCGAAGCATTACGTTTAGCAAGTCACAAACTTCCAGTTAAAACTAAGTTTGTAAAACGTGAAGAATTGGGTGGTGAAACAAATGAAAGCTAAGGAAATTAGAGACTTAACCACTTCAGAAATCGAAGAACAAATCAAATCTTCCAAAGAAGAGCTTTTTAACCTACGCTTTCAGTTAGCTACAGGTCAATTAGAAGAAACTGCACGTATCCGAACAGTTAGAAAAACTATTGCGCGTTTAAAAACTGTCGCTCGTGAAAGAGAGATTGAACAAAGTAAGGCTAATCAATAATTAAATGAAAGAGGAGGTTACAAAAGTGAGCGAAAGAAATGATCGTAAAGTTTATGTTGGAAGAGTCGTTTCTGACAAAATGGATAAAACAATCACAGTTCTTGTTGAAACTTACAAAACACACAAATTATACGGCAAACGTGTAAAATACTCTAAAAAATATAAAACACATGACGAAAACAATTCAGCTAAATTAGGGGACACTGTTAAAATCCAAGAAACTCGTCCTTTATCAGCTTCAAAACGTTTCCGTTTAGTAGAAATTATTGAAGAATCAGTAATTATTTAATAAAACATTGAGATAAAGGAGGTTTAACTATGATCCAACAAGAGAGTCGCTTAAAGGTTGCAGACAACTCTGGTGCGCGTGAAGTACTAACTATCAAAGTATTAGGTGGATCTGGTCGTAAAACTGCGAACATCGGCGATATTATCGTTGCAACTGTTAAAAATGCTACACCAGGTGGCGTTGTCAAAAAAGGTGACGTTGTTAAAGCGGTTGTAGTTCGTACTAAATCAGGCGTTCGTCGTAAAGACGGTTCTTATATCAAATTTGATGAAAATGCATGTGTCATCATTCGTGACGACAAAGGCCCACGTGGTACTCGTATCTTCGGACCTGTTGCACGTGAATTACGTGAAGGTAGCTTCATGAAAATCGTTTCATTAGCTCCAGAAGTACTATAATTATAACTTAAACAATTAACACTAAGGAGGTGCCCACATGCATATCAAAAAAGGTGACAACGTAAAAGTTATCGCAGGTAAGGACAAAGGTAAAGAAGGTCAAGTACTTGAAACTCAACCTAAACATGACCGTGTCGTAGTTGAAGGTGTAAACGTAATCAAGAAACACCAAAAACCAACTCAATTCAATCCTGAAGGTGGAATCTTAGAAACAGAGGCAGCAATCCATGTTTCTAACGTACAATTATTAGACCCTAAAACAAATGAACCTACACGTGTTGGTTACAAATTTGTAGATGGTAAAAAAGTCAGAGTAGCTAAGAAATCTGGCGAAGAAATCAAATCTAATAATTAATAATTAGTGAAAGGAGGATCCACTTTGAACCGTTTAAAAGAAAAATTTAACTCAGAAGTTACTGAGAACTTAGTGAAAAAATTCGACTATAGTTCAGTAATGCAAGTACCTAAAATTGATAAAATTGTAGTGAACATGGGTGTAGGTGACGCTGTTCAAAACTCAAAAGTATTAGACAATGCTGTTGAAGAGTTAGAACAAATCACTGGTCAAAAACCATTAGTAACTAAAGCGAAAAAATCAGTCGCTACATTCCGTTTACGTGAAGGTATGCCAATCGGTGCGAAAGTTACACTTCGCGGTGAAAGAATGTACGAATTCCTAGATAAACTTATCTCAGTTTCATTACCACGTGTACGTGACTTCCACGGTGTTTCTAAAAAGTCATTTGATGGTCGTGGAAACTACACACTAGGTGTTAAAGAACAACTTATCTTCCCTGAGATCGATTATGATAGAGTAAGCAAAGTACGTGGAATGGATATCGTCATCGTTACTACTGCTAACACTGACGAAGAAGCTCGTGAGTTATTAACTCAATTCGGTATGCCATTTCAAAAATAACTCTAAAGGAGGCTAATTAAATGGCTAAAAGTTCAATGGTAGCTAAACAAAAGAAAAAACAGAAGTTCTCAGTACGTGAATATACACGTTGTGAACGTTGTGGACGCCCACATTCTGTATATCGTAAATTCAAATTATGCCGTATTTGTTTCCGTGAATTAGCTTACAAAGGCCAAATCCCTGGCGTTCGTAAAGCAAGCTGGTAATACAAACAAGTCTGAAAGGAGGCAACAATCAATGACAATGCAAGATCCAATTGCAGATATGCTCACTCGCGTGCGTAACGCTAACATGGTACGTCACGACAAATTAGAGTTACCTGCATCAAATATCAAAAAAGAAATCGCTGAAATCTTAAAAAATGAAGGTTTCATCAAAAATGTTGAATTTGTAGAAGACGATAAACAAGGTGTTATTCGTTTATTCTTAAAATATGGTCAAAACAACGAACGTGTAATCACAGGTTTAAAACGTATTTCTAAACCTGGTTTACGTGTTTACGCTAAAGCTGATGAAGTTCCTAAAGTATTAAACGGTTTAGGTATTGCATTAGTATCAACATCAGAAGGTGTTATCACAGATAAAGAAGCTAGAAAACGTAATATCGGCGGAGAAATCCTAGCTTACGTTTGGTAATAATTAACAAGGAGGTGCGATAACATGAGTCGTGTTGGTAAAAAAGTAATCGAAATCCCTAATGACGTAACAGTTTCTATCGACAACAATACAGTGACTGTTAAAGGTCCTAAAGGCGAATTATCAAAAACATTAAGTGAGAGAATGACTTACAAACAAGAAGATAACGCATTAGAAGTTATCCAACCTACTGATTCTCAAGAAGACAGAACAGTACACGGTACAACTCGTGCTTTAATCAACAATATGGTACTTGGTGTATCACAAGGTTTCAGCAAGTCACTTGAACTTGTTGGTGTAGGTTACCGTGCTCAAATGCAAGGTGAGAACTTAGTACTTAACGTTGGTTACTCTCACCCAGTAGAAATCAAAGCTGAAGACGGTATCAGCTTCTCAGTTGAAAAGAACACAAACGTGACGGTATCTGGTATTTCTAAAGAATTAGTTGGAGCTACTGCTTCAAACATCCGTTCAGTAAGACCTCCAGAACCTTACAAAGGTAAAGGTATTCGCTACAAAGATGAATACGTTCGCCGCAAAGAAGGTAAGACTGGTAAATAATAAATAACACTCTATAGAAAGGAGTATTGACATGATCAGCAAAATTGATAAAAACAAAGTACGTTTAAAAAGACATGCTCGTGTTCGTACTAAATTATCTGGTACAGCTGAGAAGCCTCGTTTAAACGTTTATCGTTCAAACAAACACATCTATGCTCAAGTTATCGATGATGTGAAAGGCGAAACTTTAGCACAAGCTTCAACTAAAGATAAAGAACTTGCTAACGAATCAGGTTCTAAAGTTGAAATGGCTTCTAAAGTAGGCGCAGCAGTCGCTAAAAGAGCTCAAGACAAAGGAATCTCTACAATCGTATTTGACCGTGGAGGTTACTTATATCACGGACGCGTGAAAGCTTTAGCAGAAGCTGCACGTGAAAACGGATTAGAATTTTAATTTAAAAGGAGGGACACTTAAATGGCTCGCAGAGATGAAGAAACTAAAGAATTTGAAGAACGCGTTGTAACGATTAATCGTGTTGCTAAAGTTGTAAAAGGTGGACGTAATTTCCGTTTCACTGCATTAGTTGTAGTCGGAGACAAGAATGGTCGCGTAGGTTTCGGTACTGGTAAATCTAAAGAGGTACCTGAAGCGATCAAGAAAGCTGTTGAAGATGCTAAGAAAGAACTTATCGAAGTTCCTCGTGTTGAAGGTACTACACCTCACACAATCACAGGACGCTATGGTTCAGGAAATGTCTTCATGAAACCAGCTGCTCCTGGTACTGGTGTAATCGCTGGTGGTCCAGTTCGTGCCGTACTTGAATTAGCAGGTATCACTGACATTTTAAGTAAATCATTAGGTTCAAACACACCTATCAACATGGTGCGTGCAACAATTAACGGTTTACAAAATCTTAAAAACGCTGAAGATGTTGCTAAATTACGCGGCAAATCAGTTGAAGAACTTTACAATTAAGGAGGGAATATAAGTTATGGCTAAATTACAAATTACCCTCAGTCGTAGTGTGATTGGTCGTCCAGAAACTCAACGCAAAACAGTTGAAGCTCTAGGATTAAAAAAGACTAACTCTACAGTAGTTGTTGAAGACAACCCAGCAATTCGTGGTCAAATCGACAAAGTAAGTCACTTATTGACTGTTGAAGAAAAATAATTAAGGAGGTGCCGAAATGAAATTACATGAGTTAAAACCAGCAGAAGGTTCTCGTAAAGAACGCAACCGCGTAGGTCGTGGTGCAGCTACAGGTAATGGTAAGACAAGTGGTCGTGGACAAAAAGGTCAAAAAGCACGTTCAGGCGGTAATATCAAACCAGGCTTCGAAGGTGGCCAATTACCTCTATTCCGTCGTTTACCTAAACGTGGTTTCACTAACATCAACCGTAAAGAGTATGCTATTGTTAACTTAGACCAACTCAATAAATTTGAAGATGGTACTGAAGTAACTCCTGCTCTTTTAGTAGAATCTGGTGTAGTGAAGAACGAGAAATCAGGTGTTAAAATCCTAGGAAAAGGTTCACTAGAGAAAAAATTAACAGTGAAAGCTCATAAATTCTCTGCTTCTGCAGCAGAAGCAATTGATGCTAAAGGCGGAGTACACGAGGTGATTTAATGTTTCAAACGCTCGTGAACTTCTTCAAGACTAAAGAAGTTCGTAATAAAATATTTTTTACTCTCGCGATGTTAGTTATTTTCAAAATTGGTACTTATATACCAGCACCGGGCGTAAACCCAAATGCCTTTGATCAGCAACAAGGTTCTCAAGGTGTCACTGATCTGTTAAACACATTCGGTGGCGGCGCCTTGAAGAACTTTTCAATCTTTGCTATGGGAATTATGCCATATATCACTGCTTCTATCGTTATGCAGTTATTACAAATGGACATTGTTCCTAAGTTCTCAGAGTGGGCAAAACAAGGTGATGTAGGGCGGAAAAAATTAACGAACGTAACTCGTTATTTCGCCGTTATACTTGCTTTCGTTCAATCTATTGGTATGGCATTCCAGTTCAACAATTATTTGAAAGGTGCTTTGCTCATTGATCAAAGCATCATGAGTTATCTACTCATCGCAGTAGTGTTAACAACTGGAACTGCATTTCTTATGTGGTTGGGTGAACAAATCACTCAATTTGGTGTTGGTAACGGTATTTCAATTATTATCTTCGCCGGTATCTTGTCAACATTACCGTCGTCAATCAACCAATTCTACCAACAAGCCTTTGTAGGGGCTGAAGATGTCTCAATGGCATGGTTGAAAGTGATT
This sequence comes from Staphylococcus pettenkoferi, assembly GCF_026659735.1. Lineage (GTDB taxonomy): Bacteria > Bacillota > Bacilli > Staphylococcales > Staphylococcaceae > Staphylococcus. Next base: position 197,833 of record NZ_JANSKK010000001.1, read on the forward strand.
GGTCTTATCGTCGGTTTGATACTTTTAACTATTGGTGCGATTTACGTACTACAAGCGTTACGTAAAGTGCCGATTCAGTATGCGAAGAAACAATCAGCACAAAGAATAGGTTCACAAGCAACGTATTTACCTTTAAAGGTCAACTCTGCAGGAGTTATTCCGGTAATCTTTGCGATGGCGTTCTTCTTACTTCCTAGAACGTTAACGCTCTTCTTCCCTGATGCAGATTGGGCACAGAAAGTTTCTAGTGTTGCCAATCCATCAAATAATATCGGAATGATTGTTTATATTATCTTGATCATCGCATTCACTTATTTCTATGCTTTCGTTCAAGTCAACCCTGAAAAGATGGCTGATAACCTTAAGAAACAAGGAAGTTATGTTCCAGGAATTCGTCCTGGTGAACAAACTAAAAAATATATTACTAAAGTCTTGTATCGTTTAACTTTCGTTGGCTCTATCTTCTTAGCAGTCGTTGCGATATTACCAATCCTAGCGACGAAGCTTATGGGCTTGCCACAATCCATCCAGGTCGGTGGTACAAGCTTACTCATCGTTATCGGTGTTGCCATTGAAACGATGAAGAGCTTAGAAGCACAAGTGAGTCAGAAAGAATATCGAGGCTTTGGTCGTAGATAATCTGTAGGAGGGCACTTATGAATATCATTTTAATGGGTTTACCTGGTGCAGGAAAAGGAACTCAAGCGAGTGAAATCGTAAAGAAATACCCAATCCCTCATATATCTACTGGTGATATGTTCCGTAAAGCGATTCGTGAAGAAACTGAGCTTGGTAAGAAAGCGAAGTCATTCATGGATCGTGGCGAATTAGTACCAGATGAGGTGACTGTTGGTATCGTTAAAGAAAGACTTTCTGAAGACGATGCTAAGAAAGGATTCTTACTCGATGGATTTCCTCGTACAATTGATCAAGCAGAAGCACTCAACGACATTATGAGTGATTTAAATCGTGAAATCGAAGCTGTGATCAACATTGAAGTTCCAGAAGAGGAATTGATGAATCGCCTAACTGGTCGCAGAATTTGTGAAAAATGTGGTACTACGTATCATCTTGTGTTCAATCCTCCGAAAGTTGAAGGTGTATGTGATCTTGATGGCGGTAAATTATATCAACGTGAAGATGACAACCCTGAAACTGTTTCAAATCGTCTGAAAGTCAATATTAAACAATCTAAACCGATCTTAGAGTACTATGATCAAAAAGGTGTATTGAAAAATATTGACGGAGCTAAAGATATCGATGATGTCACTTCAGATGTGATTCAAATCTTAGATAATTTAAAATAATGTGTGAAAGTTAAGTTAGACTCATTTAATCATTACGAGAGTGACGATATGTACATTCTTGATGTTTAAGTGCTGACACTTAGCACTTTTAAAATGAAAGAAATTTCATTAACACAGTATTATCCATCCAAGATCATGAACTATTGCAAAAGGAGGAAGTAACCGATGGCAAAACAAGATGTAATCGAACTTGAAGGTACAGTATTAGATACTTTACCAAATGCAATGTTTAAAGTAGAATTAGAAAATGGTCATGAAATTTTAGCACATGTGAGTGGTAAAATTAGAATGAATTATATTCGTATTCTACCTGGTGACAAAGTAACAGTTGAAATGTCTCCGTACGATTTATCTAAAGGTAGAATCACTTACCGTTATAAATAATCGTCACTCCATAATATAGGGAGGTATAAAAATGAAAGTAAGACCATCAGTAAAACCAATTTGCGAAAAATGTAAAGTCATTAAACGTAAAGGTAAAGTAATGGTAATTTGTAGCAATCCTAAGCACAAACAAAAACAAGGATAATAAAAGAGAGGTGTAATCAAATATGGCACGTATTGCAGGAATCGATATTCCTCGTGAAAAACGAGTTGTTATTTCATTAACTTATATATACGGTATCGGTACTTCAACTGCTAACAAAATTGTTGAAGAAGCTAACGTTTCAGCAGATACTCGTGTAAAAGATTTAACAGATGACGAATTAGGTCGTATCCGTGAAGTAGTAGACGGTTACAAAGTTGAAGGTGACTTACGTCGTGAGAAAAACTTAAACATTAAACGTTTAATGGAAATCTCTTCTTACCGTGGTATCCGTCACCGTCGTGGCTTACCAGTTCGTGGTCAAAAGACTAAAAACAATGCTCGTACACGTAAAGGCCCAGTTAAGACTGTAGCTAATAAGAAAAAATAATAGGTAAAGGAGGCAGAATATAAATGGCACGTAAACAAGTATCTCGTAAACGTAAAGTCAAAAAGAATATTGAGAACGGTGTAGCGCACATCCGTTCAACATTCAATAACACAATCGTAACTATTACTGACGAATTCGGTAATGCATTATCATGGTCATCAGCAGGTGCACTTGGTTTCAAAGGTTCTAAAAAATCAACACCATTTGCTGCACAAATGGCTTCAGAAACAGCTTCAAAATCTGCAATGGAACACGGTTTGAAAACTGTAGAAGTAACTGTTAAAGGTCCTGGACCTGGTCGTGAATCAGCTATCCGTGCGTTACAATCAGCTGGTTTAGAAGTTACTGCTATCCGTGACGTAACTCCAGTTCCACATAACGGTTGTCGTCCACCAAAACGTCGTCGCGTATAATTTTTGATTGTTATTGTCCGAGGGCACTGAGCAACAGTAAATAATAAGTCGACGTATTCGAGGAGGATATTATTAAATGATAGAAATCGAAAAACCTAGAATTGAAACAATTGAAATTAGTGAAGATGCTAAATTCGGTAAGTTCGTTGTTGAACCACTTGAACGTGGCTACGGTACTACACTAGGAAACTCCTTACGTCGTATCCTACTATCTTCATTACCAGGTGCAGCCGTTAAATATATCGAAATCGAAGGCGTATTACACGAGTTCTCAGCAATCGATAATGTAGTTGAAGATGTTTCAACAATTATTATGAACATCAAGAAACTAGCTTTAAAAATCTATTCTGAAGAAGATAAGACGCTAGAAATCGATGTTAAAAATGAAGGCGAAGTAACTGCAAGCGACATTACACATGATAGTGATGTTGAAATACTAAATCCTGATCTTAAGATTGCAACGGTTTCTAACGGTGGTCATTTAAAAATCCGTCTAGTTGCAAACAAGGGTAGAGGTTACGCATTAGCAGAACAAAACAACACTAGTGATTTACCAATTGGAGTTATTCCTGTTGATTCACTTTATTCTCCAGTTGAACGTGTTAACTACACAGTAGAAAACACACGTGTTGGACAAAGTAGTGATTTCGACAAACTCACACTAGATGTTTGGACTAACGGTTCTATTACGCCACAAGAGTCAGTCTCATTAGCAGCAAAAATTATGACTGAACACTTGAACATCTTTGTAGGATTAACTGATGAAGCACAAAATGCTGAAATCATGATTGAAAAAGAAGAAGACCAAAAAGAAAAAGTACTTGAAATGTCTATCGAAGAATTAGACTTATCGGTACGTTCTTATAACTGTCTTAAACGTGCAGGCATCAATACTGTTCAAGAGTTAGCAGATAAATCTGAAGCAGATATGATGAAAGTACGTAACTTAGGTCGTAAATCTCTAGAAGAAGTTAAATACAAACTCGAAGATTTAGGACTTGGACTCAGAAAAGAAGATTAATATAGAATAAAGGAGGTTAACTCATGGCTTACAGAAAACTAGGACGCACTTCTGATCAACGTAAAGCAATGCTTCGCGACTTAGCGACTTCATTAATCGTAAGTGAGCGTGTTGAAACTACAGAAGCTCGCGCAAAAGAATTACGCAAAATCGTAGAAAAATTAATCACTTTAGGTAAAAAAGGTGATTTAGCATCTCGTCGTAACGCTGCTAAAACATTACGCAACGTTAAAATCTTAAACGAAGATGAAACAACTCAAACAGCACTTCAAAAATTATTCGGCGAAATCGCTGAACGTTACACTGAACGTCAAGGCGGATACACTCGTATCCTTAAAGTAGGTCCTCGTCGTGGTGATGGTGCTGAATCAGTAATCATCGAACTCGTATAATTAAGATAGAAATGATTCTTTAAATACACTAACTACTATATTTAAAGCAAATGAGTGCAATGATAATGTTTGCCACATACAAATATTGTCTAGCTCAGAGCACCCCATCCAACTAAATTTGAACTAAGCGTGAACTCATGATGGGGTGCGCGCTTTTTTATATTCAGCAATATATAACGAAACCTTTCATCGTTATAGAGCAGTTAGGTAATGAGCTCATCAATCTATTTAATGAGCTTATTCATACATAATACAGACATAGTGAAACATATCGACATAACCCGTGGATGACTCACAACATCATCTGCGGGTTAAATCGTTTCAGACTGGGAAAGTTTAAAGATAGTGGAAGTGAGCTAGCCGGACAGCATATAGCCCATTCTGTTTGTACACGAGCTCAACCATTGTCTAGTCATATACACTAAAGGGTAATTCGTGTACAATATATAGCAAGTGCAAGGTAAACGGAGGTTCAAAGCATGGAAAGCTTCGATTCGGTAATCACGTTTGAAGATATTTCCTTTCGATATCAAGAGGAAGGGCCCGAAATATTAGAACATATTAACTTTGATATCCCACGTGGCAAATGGACATCTATCGTGGGACATAATGGATCAGGCAAGTCAACTTTGACTAAACTGATGATGGGAATAGAACATCCTCAAGAAGGGCAGATCTATTTCAATCAACAACCGATATCCGATATGGAATTAGAAGCGTTACGTAAACATATTGGAATTGTCTTTCAGAACCCTGAGAACCAATTTGTCGGTTCCACTGTTGAATTTGATGTTGCGTTTGGTTTGGAGAATCATGCGACAGATTACGAAACGATGCACCGAATCGTTCCACAGGTGTTGGAAGATGTGAATATGCTTCAATACAAAGACAGCGAACCCTCCGCGTTATCTGGTGGACAGAAACAACGCGTCGCAATTGCAGGCGTGCTTGCTCTAAATACGGATGTCATTATACTAGATGAAGCAACCTCTATGTTAGATCCTGAAGGTCGCAATGAGCTCATCGCTTTGATTAAAAGGCTACAGGCAGAGAAGAACGTGACAATCATCTCAATCACACATGATTTAAGTGAAGTCGTTGATTCTGATTATATGATCGTGATTGATCAAGGAAGCGTTTATACAGAAGGATCGCCCCAATCTGTTTTTGACTCACAACCTGATTTAGAACACATTGGTCTCGATTTGCCCTTTGCGATGCGTATGTATAAAGCTTTAGGGCATGAGACTCAATATGTGACCTATGACGAGTTGGTGAAGATATTATGATGATTCATTTTCAAGAAGTAGAGCAAGTGTATCAACCAAAGACGCCTCATGAGTTTGTCGCATTAAAAAACGTCACTACACAGTTTGACGAAGGCAAATATTACGCGATCATCGGTCATACAGGCTCAGGAAAGTCCACACTTATCCAACATATTAATGGCTTGCTGAAACCGACTAAAGGTTCAGTCGATGTCAATGGCACGCGTATTACCGCAAAGACGAAAGACAAAGCTTTACGAGACATTCGCAAACATGTAGGAATGGTCTTCCAATTTCCTGAATCTCAACTCTTCGAAGACAATGTAGAGCGTGAAATTCGCTTCGGTCCGCAGAACTTCAAGATGGATCAAGAAGAAGTGCTCAAGCAGGCGAAAGCCTTATTCAAAGAGTTTGGCTTTCAGGAAGATATTATGGCGCGCTCGCCGTTCCAGATGTCTGGGGGTCAAATGCGCAAGATCGCATTAACTTCAATATTAGCTATGGATCCTAACGTGATCATACTCGACGAACCTACTGCAGGTCTAGATCCACATAGTAAGTTGCAAGTGATGCAATTGATTAAAAGGCTACATAAAGAAGAAAGCAAGACGATCATTCTGATATCACATGAGATGAATGATGTAGCTCGATATGCGGATGAGGTCAAAGTGATGCGACAGGGTCAAGTGGTCGAGACATTGACGCCACGTGCGTTGTTTAGTGACCCAACTAAAGTTGAAGCGCTCCATTTAGAGTTGCCTGATATCGTTCAACTTCAGAGAGATGTTGAACATCGTCATCACATGAAATTCGAACGTACTGCTTTAACTGAAGAAGAATTTGTAGCGATGTATAAGGAGTGGCAGCATGAAAGATAAATTTATACTCGGCCGCTATTTACCGTTAGATAGTGTCATTCATCGTTTAGACCCACGCGCGAAGTTTATCTTTGTCTTTCTATTTATTATACTCGTCTTTTTCGCTCACTCGGTTGCGACTTATCTATGGCTATTCCTGCTGATCTTTACAGCCATGCAGCTTGCGAAGATTCGACCTTGGTATATCGTCAAAGGACTCACGCCTTTATGGATATTTTTAGCGCTGACCTTCGTGATGCATCTCTTTTTAACTAAGGGAGGAACACGACTCGTTCAGGTAGGCATGATTTCGATTGATACGAATGGTATTATTGAAGGAATCTACATCGTGCTGCGCTTGATGTTCATTATGATGATTTCAACCATTTTAACCTTGTCTACAAGCCCGTTAGATTTAACACACGCCTTTGATAAACTACTTTCGCCATTAAAGTTGATCAAAGTGCCCGTGCAACAGTTGAGTCTAATGATGTCGATTGCTTTACGCTTTATACCGACGTTAATGGAAGAGTTAGACAAGATTATTCTCGCCCAGAAATTGCGTGGTTCAGAAATCAGTTCAGGAAGTCTCATCACACGGTTGCGGGCGTTCGTACCTTTATTGATCCCGCTATTTATCTCTGCATTTCAGCGAGCAGAAGATTTAGCGATTGCGATGGAAGTGAGAGGTTATGATGTTGATCGAGAACGTACCAACTACCGTCGACTCCATTGGAAGTTCAAAGATACTTGCTTCCTACTGTCGATCATTCCAATCGCACTTATTTTATTTGGATTAAAATACTTAGGAGTGTAATTACTAATGCGTGTATTAGTCAATATAGCGTATATGGGTCGTGATTATTTAGGATTTCAAATCCAACAGAATGGTCGCACGATTCAACAACAATTTGAAAAGATATTGAAGCGTATGCACAAACGTCATGTACGCATCCACCCGACGAGTCGTACTGACCGTGGTGTGCATGCGTTAAATCAATACTTTCACTTTGATACGGAATTGAATATCACACCTGAGAAGTGGCAATATGCGATGAACAGTGCTTTACCAGATGATATTTACGTGCATGACATCCAGTTTGTGAGTGATGACTTTCACTGTCGCTACGATTGTGTAGGGAAGACGTATCGCTACAAGATCTATCAAGGCGCACACAAAGATCCCTTTCAAAGTGGACTAAAGACGTACATCCCTTATCAGCTGGATATTGAGTCGATGCAAGAAGCGGCACAAGCTTTCGTAGGCACGCATGATTTCACAGGCTTTTGTTCTCAAAAGACAGAGGTCGAAAGTAAAGTGCGAACGCTCTATGAAAGTCGAGTAGAAATTACTGACGATGGCTTTGATTATGTCGTGACAGGTTCAGGCTTTCTCTATAATATGGTTCGTGTACTGGTCGCATTTTTACTCCAAGTAGGGCAAGGTAAGAAACGCCCTGAAGATGTGCCACGGCTACTGGAAGCTAAAGATCGTAACCAGATGCCATTTACTGCTCCGGCAGCAGGCTTGTATTTAGAAAAAGTCTATTTATCGCCAGAATCGTTAATACAAGACTTTGGCGAAGATATACGTATACATCGAAAAAAATCATTAGAAAATGACTGAATGACATTGACAAAATGGGTTATAAATTATACGATTATTAACGGTATTGTTTTATATCACCCCACGATAAGCCCCGGAAACTTATTGTGTTACAAGATATAGAAGCAGGTAGAACTAACAGTAATTAATAAATGAAATCTAAGCTTTAAATCGTAACAACATTTAATGAGATAACCATTTATTTACTAGGAGGACAATATTATGCGTCAAACATTTATGGCTAACGAATCAAATATTGAACGCAAATGGTATGTTATTGATGCGGCTGGACAAACGCTTGGTCGTCTTTCTTCAGAAGTAGCAGCTATTTTACGCGGTAAAAATAAAGTAACTTACACACCACACGTTGACACAGGTGACTATGTCATCATCATCAACGCTTCAGAAATTCAATTCACTGGTAGAAAGGACAAAGATAAAGTCTACTACCATCACTCAAATCACCCAGGCGGTATTAAATCAATCACTGCTGGTGAATTAAGAAAAAATAACCCTGAACGTTTATTAGAAACTTCAATCAAAGGTATGTTACCAAACACACGTTTAGGTGAAAAACAAGGCAAGAAATTATTTGTATATGGTGGCGCTGAACATCCACACGCTGCACAACAACCAGAAAACTACGAGTTACGTGGTTAATTAGAAGGAGGAAATTACATTGGCACAAGTTGAATATAGAGGCACAGGCCGTCGTAAAAACTCAGTAGCACGTGTTCGTTTAGTACCAGGTGAAGGTAACATCAAAGTAAACGAACGTGACGTACGCGATTACTTACCATTCGAATCTTTAATCTTAGACTTAAGTCAACCATTTGACGTAACTGAAACTAAAGGTAACTACGATGTATTAGTTAACGTTCATGGTGGTGGCTTTACTGGACAAGCACAAGCTATCCGTCACGGTATTGCTCGTGCATTATTAGAAGCAGACCCTGAATACAGAGGTTCTTTAAAACGCGCAGGTCTCTTAACTCGTGACCCACGTATGAAAGAACGTAAAAAACCAGGTCTTAAAAAAGCACGTCGTTCTCCACAATTCTCAAAACGTTAATTTGTGGTTCGATACGAAAACACTTCCCAAAGCGATGGGAAGTGTTTTTTTATCTCGATATTGGAATTATGATTTATCATTTATCATTTAATGCTTCGACTACATCTACCATATCAACGTGGATGACTATGTCTGCTGAATTGTCGTAAGGTGTTTGATCTCGATTAATAATGACAAAATGGTCACCTTGGAAGTTGGAAACCAGTCCAGCTGCAGGTTGCACCACTAAAGAAGTGCCTAATACCACAAGTGTGTCAGCAGATGCTAATTTGTTTAATGCACGACTAATCGTTTCCTGATTGAGCATTTCTCCATAAAGTACGATATCTGGACGAATAGGTCCACCACAACGCTCACACTCTTTTAGCGTCTTCTCCATAACTTCTTCTTTCGTATATTCAGCCTCACAGTTTAAACAGTAGAACCGATTCAATGTACCATGTAGTTCATCGACATTATGGCTACCTGCATCACTATGCAAACCATCAATGTTTTGCGTAATGACACCTAGTGCACGTCCTTCATCTTCAAGTTGTGCAATCCATTCATGGATAGGGTTAGGCGCTTTATCCGACATGAGTAAGCGTTTATGCGTGAAGTTAATATAACCTTCTGGATCTGCATTTAAATAATCACGACTGAGCAAGTACTCTGGGGAGTAGCCGTCTTTGGAAATCTCATCGAATAAACCACCCATTGAACGAAAGTCCGGAATACCGCTAGCTACAGACACACCCGCGCCTGTGAAGAACACGATACGTTCCGATTCATCGATAATCGTCTTCAATTTAGTGATTTGATCTGTCATCATTAACACCTCTATTTGATATTTATCAGAGTTATTACCTTTATTATAATACATATGAGACATTTTACCTATTTAAGAAAAATGACTTAGAGTATGGTATAGTATGACATATTGATAGAACAATAATGAACGCTGATGCGCAGAGCGAGGGATTGATGTGAATAAATTTGAACGACTCGAAGAAATTACGAAATTGATTAATAAAAAAGGGTCTGTGACGACAAATGAAATCGTCGCGGATTTAAATGTATCGGATATGACAGTGAGACGAGATTTGAGTGAACTTGAAGAACAAGGCGTGCTAACGAAGATATACGGAGGCGCGCGCAGTAACGATTTAACTCAGTACAGAGAGCGTTCTCACAAGGAGAAACATACGGAACATGTGACGGAGAAGAGAACGATTGCTCATAATGCGGCTGCAATTATTGAAGAAGGGGACAATATCTTCTTAGGACCGGGTACAACGATTGAAATACTGGCTGAAGAAATTGATCATCAGAAGTTAACTGTCATTACCAATTGTCTTCCAGTATTCGAAATTCTAAATAAGAAGAAATCACTCGATTTTAAAGTCTTCCTACTAGGTGGCACTATGCGTGACATTACCCAGTCTTTCGTAGGGGAAATGACGAATACGATATTGAGTAATCTAAAGTTCAATAAGATGTTCTTTAGCAGTAATGCGGTGAACAATGGCTATGCGATGACGTCTTCTGTCGAGGAAGCCTATACGCAACAACTCGCGTTAAATCATTCGCTTGAAACGTACTTGCTTGTAGATAGTTCTAAAGTCTTCAAAGAGGATTTCAATCAGTTCTGTGATATTACAGAAGTGACAGGTATATATACGGATGCGCTACGTAAGGATGCCATTGATTATTTGATGGATTACAATAAGAAGATTTATTATTAAGTTTTGTTTGAAGTAGACTGTTATGGTACGGAAAATACTGAAACTTTAAAGTAATTGGTTTATTGCGACGATAGGTAGAGATGAGGATAGTGCTGGCGATCTGGATAAAATGAAAAGTTAAGAAGAATGAATAAGTAGAATGGTAACAAATAAGGTGTTGCTGTTCTACTTTTTTATGTTTCACAGATTTGTATAGTGCCGAGAATTTCACGATAGAAAGAGATGAATATCTGTGTGGATGCAGATTCTAGATTCAATTCAAAATTTTAAGTTTTAGTCTCATTCAACAGCAGTAAACATTTAATGTTTATTTATGTTGTTTTGTGTTGATTTATTGTTTGTTTATGTTTATACTTAAAGTGATCAAATAAAGCGCTTTCATTATTGATTAATATTCGAAGTGGGAAGGAATCATCATGATTGTAGTTATTGGTTCTGACAATACAGGTGTCAGATTGAAAGATTTACTCATTAAGCACTTAAAACAACAGAATTATGAAGTTGTGGATTCCACACGTGATCAAGAGCTGGATTTTGTAGATGCGACATTAGCCGTAACTCAAGCATTAAAGCAACATAAGGATGCTTTAGCTATAGCGATCGATGCCTATGGAGTAGGGAGCTTTATCACAGCTACTAAAATTCCGGGTATTATTGCAGCTGAAGTTTCAGACGAACGCTCAGCATATATGACACGTGCACATAATAACTGTCAGCTCATCACTTTAGGTAGTGAAATTGTGGGTGATACGTTAGCCATCAACATCGTCGAAGCATTTTTAACAGCAGGGTATGACGGAGGCCGACACCAAATCAGAGTAGATATGTTAAATCAAATGTGCTAAAGGAAGATGATTATGAAGATTGCGATTGGCTGTGACCATATTGTCACAGATACGAAGATGAATGTTTCTAAATACTTGAAAGATCAAGGACACGAAGTTATCGATGTAGGAACGTATGACTTCGCGCGCACACATTATCCTATATTTGGGCGAAAGGTCGGCGAGGCGGTCGCCCATCACGAAGCGGATCTTGGAATCTGTATTTGTGGAACCGGTGTAGGCATAACGAATGCTGCGAATAAAGTGCCTGGTGTGAGAGCAGGTTTAGTTAAAGACCTGATGACTGCACGCTATTCTAAAGAACAATTGAATGCAAATGTTATAGGTTTCGGCGGCCGAATCATCGGAGAATTACTGCTGTTCGATTTAATCGATGCATTTATTGCAGCGGAGTATCAACCGACGCCTGAGAACCAGCTATTAATCGATAAGATGACTGAATTGGATAAGGCACGAGAGTATAATAGTGACGCTCATGTCTTTGATTCATTGTTGGAAAAGTGGAACAACGGTGAATACACAGATTGACAACTGAATAACTTTAAAAGGGTGATTAAGATGCAAAAAGAAGACGTACAAATGTTAGGTTTTGAAATTGTCGCATATGCAGGTGAAGCGAGATCTAAATTTCTGGAGGCACTCCAAGCTGCTAAAGATGGAGATATTGCAAAAGCAGAGTCACTGATTGAAGAAGGAAATCAAGTCATCACTAAAGCGCATAATGCACAAACGGAATTGTTAGCGAACGAAGCACAAGGCAATGATATTCCATATAGTGTAACAATGATGCACGGTCAAGATCACTTGATGACGACGCTTGCCATTCGAGATTTAATGACGCATATTATTGAACTATATCAAAGAGAGCGGTGAACAGCATGAACAAACTGATTGCACAAATTGAGAAAGCAAAGCCATTCTTTGAGAAGATCTCAAGAAATATTTACTTAAGAGCTATCAGAGACGGCTTTATTGCAGCGATGCCAGTAATCTTATTCTCTAGTTTATTCTTACTCATCGCTTTCGTACCAAATATCTTCGGTTTCACGTGGTCTAAACATATGGAAGGTATCTTGATGAAACCCTACAATTACACGATGGGGTTAGTTGCTATTCTGGTAGCTGGAACGACGGCGAAGTCTTTGACAGACTCCTACAATCGTAAGCTTAAAGCGAACCAGCAACTGAACTTCATTTCCATCATGTTAGCTGCTATGTGTGGATTTTTGCTACTTTCTGCTGAACAAGCTAAAGAGGGCGGGTATTTAAATGCCTTCATGGGTACGAAAGGTTTATTAACGGCATTTTTAGCAGCGTTTATCACAGTAGCTATCTATAATTTCTGTATGAAGAAGAATATCACGATAAAGATGCCTAAAGAGGTACCGCCTAATATTTCTCAAGTGTTTAAGGATATTATTCCTTTTTCTATCGTTATCCTTATACTCTATGGTTTAGATTTACTCATTCACTCCTTCATCCATACTACAGTAGCTGAAGCCATTCTTAAATTATTTGAACCACTCTTTACTGCTGCGGATGGCTGGATTGGTATCACAATTATCTTTGGTGCCTTTGCGTTCTTCTGGTTCGTCGGTATACATGGTCCGTCTATAGTAGAACCAGCTATTGCTGCGATTACTTATGCAAACATTGAAACGAACTTCAAACTTTTACACGCAGGCATGCACGCAGATAAAGTTATTACGTCAGGTACACAAATGTTTATCGTTACATTAGGAGGTACGGGAGCCACACTTGTCGTACCATTCATGTTTATGTGGCTGACGAAATCGAAACGTAATAAAGCGATTGGGAGAGCGTCTGTGGTTCCGACATTCTTCGGTGTGAATGAGCCGATTCTCTTCGGTGCACCACTCGTCTTAAACCCTATTTTCTTCATACCTTTTGTCTTTGCGCCAATCGCTAACGTGTGGATCTTCAAGTTTTTCGTAGATGTGTTGGGCATGAACAGCTTTAGTGTGAACTTACCGTGGACGACACCAGCGCCTCTAGGCATCGTCATGGGTACTGGCTTCGGCGTGTGGTCATTTGTCCTAGCTGCAGTATTAATACTGGTGGACGTTACGATTTACTATCCTTTCTTAAAAGTATACGACAAAGGTATCTATTTAGAAGAACAAGAGAATGCAGATAATGCATCAACGAAAGCGTTAGAAGAAAAAGTGAAAGCAAACTTTGACACGACGAAAGCAGAACAAATCATGAGTAATCAACAGCAAGCAACAGAGAAATTAAATGATGAAAATGAAGCGGTTGTCGCAAACACTTCATCTATTCAAGAAGAAACAAATGTCCTCGTTCTTTGTGCAGGTGGGGGCACGAGTGGTTTACTAGCAAATGCTTTAAACAAAGCAGCAGCTGAATACCATCAACCTATCACTGCAGCGGCAGGAAGTTACGGTGCACATATGGATATTATGAAAGACTATCAGCTTGTCATTCTCGCTCCGCAAGTAGCATCCAACTATGAGGATATTAAATGTGACACCGATCGCTTAGGTATTAAATTAGCTAAAACACAAGGTGTAGAATACATTAATTTAACTAGAAACGGTAAAGAAGCTTTAGAATTTGTACAAAAACAATTTAATTAATTCGAAGGAGAGACAGAGATGGTAGAACGATTTCCAGAGGACTTTATATTTGGTGGGGCTACAGCTGCGTATCAAGCTGAGGGTGCAACTCGCATAGACGGTAAAGGACGTGTCGCATGGGACAATTATCTTAAAGAGAATTATTGGTATATTGCTGAACCTGCCAGTGATTTCTATCATCAGTATCCCATTGACTTAGACTTATGCGAACGTTTCAACATCAATGGCATTCGTATTTCGATTGCGTGGTCACGTATCTTTCCCAAAGGTTACGGTGAAGTGAACCCTAAAGGTGTAGAATACTATCATCGCTTGTTTGAAAGATGTCACGAGCATCATGTTGAACCTTTTGTGACGTTGCATCATTTCGATACACCTGAAGCTTTACATGAAAATGGTGACTTTCTCAACAGAGAGAATGTGGAGCACTTTGTAAACTACGCAGAATTCTGCTTTAAAGAGTTTACTGAGGTGAACTACTGGACGACTTTTAACGAAATAGGCCCTATTGGAGATGGCCAGTATTTAGTTGGTAAGTTTCCTCCAGGTATTTAGTATGATTTCGAAAAACTCTTCCAATCTCATCACAATATGATGGTGGCACATGCGAAAGCTGTTAATCTCTTTAGAGCCAATAATATCGAAGGTGAGATAGGCATTGTTCATGCTTTACCAACGAAATATCCTTTAAATCCTGAGGATCCTAAGGATGTGAAAGCAGCAGAGCTTGAAGATATCATTCACAATAAGTTCATTTTAGATGCGACTTACTTGGGTGAATATTCTGATGCTACTATGGCAGGTGTCAATCATATTCTTGAAGTGAACGGTGGGACTTTAGATTTACGCGAAGAGGATTTCGAGTCATTACGTGCAGCTAAAGATCAGAACGATTTCTTAGGTATCAATTACTACATGAGCGATTGGATGAAAGCGTACGAGGGAGAGAATATAATCACACATAATTCTAAAGGTGTAAAAGGCGGCTCACGTTATGCTTTAAAAGGAGTAGGTGAGCGTGAATTTGACGTGGATATCCCACGTACAGATTGGGATTGGATCATTTATCCTCAGGGACTCTATGATCAAATTATGCGCATTAAACATGATTATCCTAATTATAATAAGATTTACATTACTGAAAATGGTCTAGGTTATAAAGATGAATTTGATGCAGAACAGCAAACGGTCCATGATAAAGCACGTATCGATTACATTCAATCACACTTATCGGCAATACAAGATGCGATACGTGACGGTGCTGAAGTAAGAGGTTACTTCCTATGGTCATTGATGGATGTCTTCTCATGGTCGAATGGGTATGAGAAACGTTATGGTCTATTCTATGTGGACTTTAACACGCAACAACGCTATCCGAAAGAGAGTGCGTATTGGTATAAGCAAGTCGCAGAACAGAAACATTTATAACTGGTAAGGAAGTGCAGAGTTTGGTGAGGTAGCATAACTTCATCGAACTCTGCATTTTGCGATATGATAGCGATTAATTTTTTCAAGTGTTTTACAACTTGTTTGCATGCTTTAAAGTACGCGATTACTTTAAATTAGTCTATACTTAAGTGTGATAACACTTAAAGGAGTCAACATATGAAAAAGCTAGCAATGATTTTATGTCTCATCCTCTTAATAACTTCGATGAGTGCATGTGCTTTGTTCAAACATAAGCATAAGCAACCTACTTATACATCTAAGGAGATTACGCCAACATTGTATCTACACGGTTATAGTGGGACGTTAAACTCTACGAAATATTTGGTTCAGCGTGCTACGAAAGATCATCATCATGACAAGATTTATGCCACTGTCGATGCTCAGGGCCATGTGAAAGTCGATCGCCCACTTTCCAAGCATGATCGTCATCCGCTCGTCATCATTAAGCTCGAAGACAATGAGAATGGCGATTATCACACAAATGCGCAATGGATTAAAAATGTCTTAGTGAAGCTTGAGGACCAACAGAGATTTGATCACTATAATATGGTCATGCATTCTATGGCCAATATGTCGTTTAGTTACTTTATGCTCGAGCATGGTAATGATAAAGACTTACCGAAATTAAGCAAACAAGTTAACATTGCAGGTACGTTTGACGGCGTGTTGGGTATGGATGATAAGGCGAATGAAAATCACCTTGATCAGAATGGTAAACCTGAACGAATGACGTCAGAGTATCGTCATATTCTACGGTTGAAACAAATTTACCGTGACAAACATATCAAAGTATTAAATATCTATGGAGATGTCGAAGATGGCTCGCATTCAGATCGTCGTGTAAGTAACGTTTCTTCTCAATCTTTGAAATATATCATAGGAGATGTGGTCGATAGCTACGATACTTTAAAGATTACTGGTAAGGAAGGCGACCATAGTGAGCTACATGATAGCGCGAAGGTGGCTCAACACATTAATCAGTTCTTATGGGGCCATGATTAAGTTACATTTTTAAATCTATTCATGCACTTGATATATTGTTAGGCAACTTTTTTAAAATACGGGAAGCGGGTAAATCTCTTAATAAAAGAGGAGGTTTATTATGAAGACAGAACAAATTGTACTTGCACAAAGACCCCAAGGAATGCCAGACGATCAGACATTTCGCTTTGAGGAAGTAGAAATTCAGAAGCCGCAAGAGGGTGAAGTGAAACTGAAAGCACTGTATATCTCAGTTGACCCTTATATGCGTGGCCGTATGAGTGACAGTGACTCTTACGTACAACCTTTCGAACTTAACGAACCCATTCACGGACATGTGGTGGCACAAGTAACTGATTCACACTCACAACAATTAAGTAAAGGAGATATCGTCGTAGGCATCTTACCATGGCGTAAAGAAATGATTGCTTCAGCAGATGAAGTACGTCAAGTTCCTAAATTAGATGTTCCAGATTACTTAAACTTAAGCGTGTTAGGTATGCCAGGGCAAACGGCTTACCATGGCTTACTTAAGATTGGTCAACCTCAACAAGGGGAAACCGTTGTTGTCTCTGCAGCTTCCGGTGCTGTAGGTTCAGTAGTAGGTCAGATTGCGAAATTGAAAGGTTCTCGCGTCGTCGGTATTGCAGGCGGTACTAAGAAGACACACTTCTTAACTGAAGAGTTAGGATTTGATGCGGCTGTTGATTACAAGGCGGACGACTTTGCAGATCAATTGGAAGCAGCGGTGCCTCAAGGAATAGATGTATATTACGAAAATGTCGGAGGTACCGTTGCAGATGAAGTCTTCAAGCATTTGAATACTTTCGCTCGTATTCCAGTTTGTGGCTCTATTTCTAACTATAACGATACAGAAATTGATTATGGTCCACGTATTCAACCCATTTTAATTAAAAATCAAGCCTTAATGAAAGGATTCGTCGTTCACAATTACCAAGATGATTTCGCAAATGCGGCCCAAGATTTAGCAAAATGGGTGAAAAATGGTGACATTCAAGTGCGAACTTCAGTTGAAGAAGGATTTGACAAGGTTCCTGCTGCTTTCAAAAACTTATTTACTGGCGATAATTTCGGTAAACAAGTAGTAAAAGTAGCTGAGCGTGATTAATGAGGAGTGAGAAGATGAAAGCCATAGGTGCAGATCGCGTTTTTACGCTAGATGAAGGAAATTTATTCTATGAATACGACAGAGACATACCAGAACCGCAACAACATGAGTTGCTCGTTCAAGTTAAAGCGATAAGTGTGAATCCAGTGGATACGAAACTGAGACAAACGACGCCGTCAGAAACACCGAGAGTATTGGGCTACGATGCGGTAGGTGTCGTTCGAGCAGTTGGAGATCAAGTCACTCTATTTCAAGAAGGGGATGAAGTTTATTACTCTGGTTCTCCAAATTATCAAGGATCGAATCAAACATATCAGCTTGTTGATGAACGTCTCGTCGCTCGTAAACCTGCTAATTTATCCTATAACGAAGCGGCTAGTCTACCTTTAACAGGTCTCACTGCTTCAGAAACATTGTTTGATGTATTCCAAATCTCATCTAATCCGGAAGAGAACAAGGGTAAAACACTATTAATCATCAATGGTGCTGGTGGCGTTGGTAGCATTGCTACACAAATTGCCAAAGCTTATGGTCTGCGTGTGATTACGACGGCTTCACGTGAAGAAACTACACGTTGGAGTGAAAATATGGGCGCTGACATCATATTGAATCATCACAATAATCTCGTAGATGAATTAAAGCAACATGATATCGATGAAGTTGACTACGTCTTCTGCACATTTAATACGGATATGTATTATGAAACAATGATAGATTTAGTCAAAGTAAGAGGTACAATTGCGACTATTGTAGCTTTTCAAGAAAAGCAGGATTTAAATTTATTAAAGTCGAAAAGCATCACATTTACTCATGAGTACATGTATGCACGTATTGTACATCAAGCAGATGATATGATTAAACATCATGAGTATTTAAGTGATATCACGAATAAGATTGAACAAGGGATTTATCAACCGACAGTGACTCAAGTCATGCATGGTTTAACGAGCGAGAATATCTATCGTGCCCATCAAATACTAGAAGACCAACGAATGATTGGTAAACTCGTAATTAATTTAGAAGAGGAGCACGAGTAATCATATAAAGTGAAGCTAAGCGGTGAAGATGGGAGCAACGACTCATGTAAAGTCGGATGCTCCTCTCTTTTTTAATCCGTAAATAAGTAGCGTTTCTATCAATTCATTTTATCCTAAATAAAAGTTAGACTCGCCATACCACTAATCCCGTGAAACTCGATTACTCTGCGTCTGAGAGGGTATGTGAAGTACATCTCAACTAAGGAGTGTATCAGGTCATGCAAAAAAAGAAATTGACGATTGTCTTCTGGGTTGCTTTGGCAATTTGTACAGCCTTTGTTATATATGGGGCAATCTTGCCTAAACAACTCGAGAAGTACACACAGAATATCACTAACTTTATCGCAGTTCATTTCGGGTGGTACTACCTCTTACTTGTGCTAGCGATATTAGTCATCTGTGTTTATTTACTCTTCTCAAGATTCTCATCCATTACATTGGGTGAAGAAGGCGAAGACCCAGAGTTCTCGCTTAAATCATGGTTCGCCATGTTATTTAGTGCTGGCATGGGTATTGGTCTCGTATTCTGGACAACGGCAGAGCCAATTAGTCACGCTTTCACGCTGACTCCCATTCATAAAGCAGGAACACAAAGTGCGATTAACGATGCTATGCAATTTGCCTTTTTCCATTGGGGGATTCATGCGTGGGCAGTATATGGCATCGTCGCACTCGTCTTTGCTTACTTTAACTTCCATAAAGGTTATCCAGGTCTCGTGAGTGCAACGCTTGTGCCTGTGTTCGGGCAACGTATGATGCGTGGTCCACTAGGTGGAGCGGTCGACGTACTTGCGATTATCGCAACAGTTACAGGTGTGGCAGCTACACTTGGTTTCGGTGCTTTACAGATCAACGAAGGACTTCACTACTTGTTCCACGCACCGTCAAACTTTGGTGTGCAAGTGGTAATCATCATTATCGCGACGATCCTCTTTACGTGGTCAGCTTGGTCAGGTATTGATAAAGGGATTAAAAATTTAAGTAATATTAATATGATACTCGCATTTGTCGTACTCGTCGTGTTATTCTGCGTCGGTCCGACATTGCATATCTTAAATACCTTTACAAATTCATTAGGTAATTACATTGCTAACTTCTTTAATATGAGTTTACGTATTCCGCAGAGCGGTGGAGAGAAATTCCAATGGATGCAGAACTGGACGATCTTCTATTGGGCATGGTGGGTATCATGGGCACCATTCGTCGGTATCTTTATCGCCCGTGTTTCTAGAGGTCGTACGATTAAAGAATTTATTCTCGGCGTACTCTTCGTACCTGCCCTTGTATGTTTCTTATTCTTCGCGGTGTTTGGTGCAACAGCAATTTACTTACAAGAACACCACATCGCTAATATTGCGAAAGAAGCGACAGAAACTGCAACGTTTGCGACGTTAGAGCACTTCCCATTAGGCTTTATTCTCAGTATCGTGACGCTCGTCGTGATCATGATCTTCTTCGTGACATCAGCCGATTCTGCGACATATGTACTTGGCATGTTGAGCTCTAAAGGCGATATCAATCCTAGTTCGTTCGTAAAAGTGAGCTGGGGTGTCATTCTCGCATTGTTTGCGATGATTATGATTTATACTGGTGGAACGCAATCCATCCAGAACTTACTCATCATCGCAGCTTTACCATTCTCCGTGGTCATTATCTTTATGATTTGGGGACTGTTTAAAGCTCTGTCACATGAAAAGCCACGGACGCATCAGAAGATTCTCGGTGAAGACTACAAAGTCTTACATTATCGTAAATCGGATTTAGAAGCGGAGGCGCGCGAGGCACAGTCAGAAAGATAATATGACTATAAAATATTTTTATGAGAAAAATATGACGTAAGGCGTTATTGTTAAAAATTAATAACAATGTTTTCTGTAAAAAATTTAGGGTATTAAGACCATACAAAGAGAACATAATTAATCTATGCATAGGAGGTGTCATACGAGGTGAAACGACTTAAAAATTTCATATTAGGCCTACTGATTGTAGTAATCGTTGGTTTCTTACTCTTCATGTACATCGATGACTCAAGAATTAGCGAATACCAAGATTACTTCTTACAATTTAACTGGTTCCAACCATTACTTATCGGTTTATCAGCTTTCCTCATACTTATTGGTCTAATACTCGTATTTAACTTGTTTAAACCTACGTATCGCAAACCTGGATTATACAAAGACTACGAAGATGGACATATTTATGTGTCTCGTCGTGCTGTTGAGAAGACAGCTTATGACACAGTCACTAAATATGATGCAATTAGACAGCCCAACGTAGTTGCTAAGTTGTATAACAAGAAGAACAATTCATATATCACATTGAAGGCTGATTTCTTCGTGCCTGGTGATGTACAAGTGAAACAACTGACAGAAACGATTCGCAATGATATTAAACAGAATGTAGAACATTTTGCTGAAATTCCTGTGAAAAAATTAGAGGTTAACGTACGAGATCAGAAAGCCGCAGGACAACGCGTGTTGTAAGGGAGGGTTAATATGGCTAATAACAATAATCAACAAGAACAAGATTCACTACAGCAAGTAATCGATTTCCTCAAAGCTTATAAATGGCGAGTAGTTGGTTTCCTAGCATTCTTGATTATCGCTATTTTATTCCTAACGCTCGGATTCTGGAAGACAATATTAATTATTTTATTATGTTTGATTGGAATAGGAATCGGGTATATGAAAGACAGAAAGCAAGACTTTATGAACTTTTTAAATCGATGGAGTTAAAGAAAAAGAAAATTATTCGATAAAAAAGAAAATTTTAAAAAAGGAGAATGTATTATGGCAGTAGATAACAATAAAGCTAAACAAGCATATAACAATCAATCAGGCGTGAACGAAAAAGAAAGAGAAGAACGTCAAGAACGTCGTGAAGAAAGCCAAGAGCAACAATTCCAAAACAAATTGACTTTCTCTGATGAAGTAGTTGAAAAAATTGCTGGAATTGCTGCACGTGAAGTTAAAGGTATCTTAGAAATGAAAGGTGGCTTTGTCGACAACATTTCTAACTCATTCGGTAGCGGCAACAACGTAACACAAGGTGTTAGCGTTGAAGTTGGCGAAAAACAGGCAGCAGTAGATTTACGCGTTATCTTAGAATACGGTGAATCTGCACCTAAAATCTTCAAAAAAGTTCAAGATATCGTTAAAGAACAAATCAACTACATCACTGGTTTAGAAGTAGTTGAAGTGAACATGCAAGTTGACGATGTAATGACTAAGAAAGAATGGTCTCAAAAACACGAAAAGAACCAAAAAAATAACAATGAAGACAAAGGATTACAATAATCCAGAGTCGTTATAATATGAAAGGTGAGCCTTCAACAGGCTCACCTTTTTTGATGGCGAAATAAAAAACTTTGCGAGTGACTTAGTTCCAAAGTAAAAAGTAGGAGCAAGACAGAAAACGGTTGAATTCTTTGTCTTGCTCCTATAATTTGTGTGAAATTGTATTTAAATTTGATCGCACTACTTGTCTCATTAGAAGAGCGTGCGGGTCTAGTATTTAGTTGTCGTGCGAGAGTGGATTATGTACTTGGCGATATGTATAAATATCCGCTTCATCTTCTAATCGCATCGTCGTAACACATTTATAGTCAATGAGTGGCGCAAAAAGGCAATCTCGAATAGATTCTAAGCGTTGCGTTTCCTCAGGTAAGGTTTCTTCTACTTTTTCTAAGCGTTCCTCAATTAATTCACGAATGACTGTCCACAATTTTTGTTCTAAATCTTCATAATCAGTATGAGCAACGATGGTCGTAACGAGTTCTCCTAAGTGATTTTGCAATGTTGAATAAAAGACTTTATTAAACACTGTCTGATCTTTATCAGTAAGTATAAGTGATTTTTCATGAAAGTTCTCGATATCAAAGCCATGTTTTGCTAACTGATGTTGATCTATCCGTAACCCTTCGAAGTCACGTACGAGCATCTGAGCAAGACTACCGTCACTATTAAAGATGCCGACTGTATTCTGAAGATGTGCTTCTAAAGTGATTCCGTATTTTACATATAGGGGGAGGGCGATATTTAATAAAGCTTGAGCGTAAATCTTAAACCACTGAAAAATTGCAGCAACTTTAGAGTCGAACGAGCTACTATATTGATTGATGAGCGACATGATGAGCGGCGTCGACTCATAGACATCTGATATTGCTAAGCTTGAACAGATGACAGGTAGTTGTTCTTTACTTAAATCAACTTTCTCATATAGATTTCTACGGAAAAGTGTACCGAGTTGTTCGCTCAATGTTACGGCGTCGTTAGCTTCTGGATGATAATAATGCGTTCCCGCAAACTCATCTAATATTCCGATATTTGACTGGTGAAATAAAGGATCTTCTTCAATAATTCGACCTATAATTTGCGTCATCAAAGGCCCGTTATATGTCGTCTGTTCAGATAGCGTACGAATTTCCCCTGTAATATGGACACTTGTTGGTAATTTCACATGAGGATACATATCAGGCTGTTTCGGCATCAATGTACGGAAAGACAAACCTGCATAATACGGCAGACTATAAGACAAAGTAACAATATTACCTTCTTCAATGTCAGATTGATAATCACGTTGCACAATTTCTTGATATTGCCAAGGATGCACGGCGAATATGACGAAATCTGAGAGTACATGTAATCCCAATTTCTCTTCAATATGTGATTCCAAATCTGGGAAAGCAGCAAGTAGTGCATGATTATAGTCATTATTATAAGCCCTCGGGCGACTCAGAGAACGTTTTACTAATACAAAGTGTAATGGCATCGTTTGTTTAAACTCTGAAGAATAACGCACTGTATCCGCGACAGACATACCCTTTCTTAATTTAGCACCAGGATGCAACGGGTGTCCCTCTATCACTGCTTGTTCTGAAGCTAAATAAGGATCTTGACTCTCTAGCAAATCATCATAAAGTGATTGATTTCTATCTTTCTTAGTCCATAGACGATAACTCAAACCTAACCCCATATGCGTCATACTGTTTTCAAGATCATCCTTAAATTGATCGCTTGCTTCAGTACGATAGCTCGAATCCTCTTCCAAGATGAGTTCAAGCACTTCAAGTGGACTCATTATGCGTTGAACTTGCTCTTTATTTATTAGGTAAAAAGGACCACATACATCCACGCGATCGTAAGCATATGTGCCACTGACTTGTGCCAGCAGGGAGTGTTGAGACGATAAATGAATAACTAATGCATATTCTGAATTGATGTGTTCTCTCAAATAGGGAGTAAGATGGTGATTTAAGATCAGCTCACTATGTTCGTAGGCGTTCACCAAGTTCTCACGATACATTGAAGCGATGAGGCGTTGTGTTACTTTATCTCTGCCCGTCATGATTGTCGCTTCGTAATAAGCTAACCATTCAGATGATTGTTGAGCTACGTAGTCGTATGCTAAAGATTCAGTGGGTGTTAATTCAATTACAAGCTCTTTATGTTTTATTGTTTTCTTCATAAAGCACCTCGAAAGATTATTTTACAAATCGATTTGATATTTGTATAATTAATGTCAGTAGTAATTGATAATAATTATCAATTAAAAGAAATCTTTTATTACATCTATCATAACAATTTTACGATTAAGACAGAAGTTGAGGGGACTCAAACATTTAGAGGAAAAAATGTAGAGATGTGAAGAAGAGATATTATTCCATCGTCACAACCTAAGTTCTAGCATTTTAATCAGAGAAAAAATGATATGAGTCAATTCACACTATTACTCAGAAAATAATACAAGTTTGAAGCACAAATTAAAAAGGGTAAATAATATATAATTGAGAATGAAGAGAGGGGAAGTCGTATGACAAGTGTATTATGGAAACAGGCTGATCAGAATGAACAATATCGGATAATGAATAGCCTCGTTAAGGAACGTATCTTCCCTGAGTCGACAATTGTGACAGAGAAGGACGACGAGTTAGATATTCAATTTCATGCGCACGTGCTTAAAGTAAAGTTAGAACGCGTGGCCGCATTTAAACGTTATCAGTTAAGTGGTGCGATTACTTACGCAAAAGGTCATCAAACCCAGCAGATTGACTCAACTGAACAGCTCATCGACATTCTCACTCAACATTTCGATATACCTATTGACGAAAGATTAAATCAAGAGCTCATCTCAAGTAGGGATGGGTTCGTTTCAGTGTATCGCGTGATGGAAAGTAGAGCGTCGACGGTTAAAGCCAGCTTGAAATATGCACGGTTGCCGCTAGCGATTAATTTCTTCAGTTGGTTACAACATATGGCTGATGCCTCACAACTCGATCCTTTGCTTTATAGTGAAAGTTTAGCTGTCGAAGGACACCCCACTCATCCACTGTCAAAGACGAAATTACCGCTAACAGAAGAAGAGGTAGCCGCATATTCACCGGAGTTTGAAAAAACGATTCCGTTGAAACTGATGCTCATACATAAGGACTATGCAGGTGTGACATCTCCTGTTGAAGATACACAAATGATACTTAATCAAGTCATTCCTGATTATCGTTATAAACTTCGCGCCTTTATTGAACCTTTAGGTCTTAGTGTCGATGATTATTACGTTATCTTCGTTCATCCATGGCAATATGAGCACGTGATTTTGCATGATTACATCGAATGGATTGATCGACAAATATTGCTACCGACACCTTTTAACATCGATAGTAAAGCAACGCTCTCTTTCCGCACAATGGATCTCGTGGGTCGTCCTTATCATATTAAGCTACCTGTTAATATACAAATGACGAGTGCAGTCCGCACAGTCGGTCCAGTAACTACAGTGGATGGCCCGCGTTTAAGTTATCAGTTGCAAGGATTATTTCAACGCTTTCCGCATATGCAAATTGCGAGAGAACCGTATGGCATTTATGCGCACACTGAAGATGATCGCGCGCGTCAGCTTGCATGTATCGTGAGGGAGAAACCGACTTTTACACAAAATGGTATAGCGGTCGTCGCTGCAAGTCTTGTCAATCGTAATCCTGTTGATCAACAAGTCATCGTGGATAGTTATCTTGAGTGGTTGCGAGAAGATGTCACGCCTCAAACGATTCAACGCTTCATCACGGAATATGCACGTCAGTTAGTGAAACCGCTCATTGCTTATATTCAGCATTACGGGATTGCACTCGAAGCGCATATGCAGAATACAGTGGTCAACTTGGGTCCACACTATGAGATGACGTTCTTGATCCGAGATTTAGGTGGTGCGCGTCTAGACTTAGCCGCATTACATCAAGCGCTTCACAATGTTGATATCACAAATACGAGCTTGATTGCTAAGGATATGGAGGCTGTCATTCAAAAATTTCAACACTCAGTGATTCAGAACCAGTTTGGTGAACTCATTTATCACTTCACTCAATACGAAGGTGTAGA
Organism: Staphylococcus pettenkoferi; assembly: GCF_026659735.1. Classification (GTDB taxonomy): domain Bacteria; phylum Bacillota; class Bacilli; order Staphylococcales; family Staphylococcaceae; genus Staphylococcus. Next base: position 223,839 of record NZ_JANSKK010000001.1, read on the forward strand.
AGAAAGCGCGTTATATCGTATTGTTGCTGAGCAGGTGCAAGAGGCGATTGATGACGATGCACCTCATGCACAAATACTGAAAGATGTCTTATTTGGTCCGACGATTACGGTCAAAGCGCTCATGCGTATGCGGATGAAGCAACAAGTCAAGCAGTATGAGACGATTACGTTGCCAAATCCGTTGCGAGAGGAGGACGACTCATGGCGCAACTAAATATTAATTTATCTAAAATCGAATATAATGCACGCGTGCTACAACAAATGTTGACGCGTAAACATATTCACCTCACACCTGTGTTAAAAAGTGTCGCAAGTGATCAGCGAGTGATTGAACGGCTCAATAAAGTAGGGCTCACGCACTTTGCTGACTCGAGACTCAATCATCTGACTCCTCTCCGAGATACAGACAATACCTTTACATTATTGAGACCTTCTCGTGTAAGTGAATATAAATCGTTGGTTGAAACTTGTAAAATGAGCATCCAAACTGAATTGTCTGTGATTCGTGAATTGAATGAGATAGCGGCGAGTTTAGGTAAGAAACATCAAATCATGCTAATGGTAGATTGGAAAGATGGTCGTGAAGGCATACTAACTTATGATTTGACGCACTATGTTAAAGAAATTCTGCTTCTGCGTCACATCAATTTGGTTGGCCTCGCATTTAATTTCATGTGTTTCAATTCTATCGCGCCTACTGAGGATGATGTAGCGATGATGACACAGGTAGTGGATGCAGTGGAATCTGATACAGGGCATCATTTTAGAATAATCTCAGGTGGAAATTCTAGTATGCTACCACTGCTAATGTATAGCGATTTAGAGCGCATCAATGAGTTGCGTATCGGTGAAACGTTATTCAGAGGCATTGATACGACGACAAATGTAGGTATCGCATCGCTTTATCAAGATTGCATTACACTGGAAGCTGAAATATTAGAAATTCAACCACGCATTTATTTAGAGACAGGTGACAAATATCTTCAAGCGATTGTAGATATCGGTCAGTTAGATACGATGGTTAATGAACTTAAGCCTTTTGCACATCAGATTGAGATTCTTGGAGCAACAAGTGATCAATTGATGCTCGATTTAAAGGGTCAGGATTTCTATCAAGTAGGTGATACAATTCATTTTAGTCTTGGCTATTCTGCTTTAAGTCTATGTATGTTCCAAGATCAGTTAGAGCGGAATTATGAGGAAGATAAAGGGATTGAAGCGGTCAATAGAAATTTTAGTGTCAATGCGTGTTCAGGAGTGCGGCGATGAGTGAAATGATGTAGTGATAGTCAGTTCAGTCTTACATTGAATATTTGAGTAACATTAATGGCGTATACATTAGGTTGGAAGTCTAATATATATACAGCAATATAAATTTGGAAGTGAGCATGTGGTCCTTTTAAGTGAGAGGTTAATGGCTTTAGTGTTTAAAAATTGAATGCTTATTTCAGTAAAATGTAAGGAATGCAACAGTCGAGTCGATATGACGCCTGTTGTGTTCCTTTTTTGGTTATTTAAATTTCTAAGGTTAGAAAGTTAAATAAGTGTAAAATTGAGTGACAAGAAGATATTGTCTTTTTAACATTAATTGAATAAGTAGTCATAATCCTATACAGTAGTAACATACTTGAATATATATTATGAAACTTAAATAAAATATGAGTGGTATTAAGAACAAATTTCTCTTAAGTTCTATACATATTTATACATAATGAGTTATAATTATATTCGTTGTTAATATTGAGGTAACACCGGAAAGGTGATGGAAATTGAAAGACTATAGTAATAAACAAATAAGAAAAGGTCGTTTCAAATTTATAACTATGTCCTTAATAGGGATTATTTTATTTCTAATCCCTATTCCTGTAAAAATGGACGGTGAATCACAAACTTCATTGCCTGTAGCATATTTAGCAAGTTTACTGAAAGACTTGATCGGGCCAGCGATGCCATTACTCATCGTTGTGATTGTAACGCTTTCAGGTATCATTTCTGTGATTTGTTCAACCTTTTTACGGAAAAAATTAAAGAAAGGGCAATTGCTCAATGACGCTTTCAATGTAAGTTGGATATGGCTTATCTTACGCATACTTGCAGTGGTCTTCGTGTGGATGGTCTATCTCAAAGCGGGATCTAAGATGATCTATTCAGAAGATACTGGTGGTCTCGTCTTTGGAGACTTACTGCCCACGCTTGTATCTGTATTCTTCTTTGCGGCGTTATTCCTTCCGTTATTGATGGAATACGGCTTACTCGAATTGTTAGGCCCCATCTTTAGACCTGTGATGCGTCCGTTATTTACTCTCCCAGGACGATCAACCGTCGACAACTTGGCTTCGTTTATCGGTGACGGTACGGTAGGCGTATTAATCACTAGTAGACAGTACGAGAAAGGGATTTATTCACGTCGTGAGGCGACAGTAATTTCAACGACATTTAGCGTAGTATCGCTAACCTTTGCGATTGTTATTGCACAAACTGTCCATATGCAGAAACATTTCTTCTATTTCTATTTTACAGTCATCATTTCTTGTATCGTTTGTGCATTTATCCTGCCGCGTATTTGGCCGCTTAATCGCATCCCTGATGAGTATGCTCAAGATGTTTCTGAGGAAGCACGTCAAGAGCAATTACCAGAAGGATCGAATCCTTTAAAGCATGGTTTTGACCAAGCGACACAAACTGGGATTGAAGCGCCGAACTTTGTCGAATTCTTTAAATCTGGATTTAAGACTGTGATTGATATGTGGTTTGTCATCTTACCGATAGTGATGAGTATAGGTACGCTAGCTACAGTTATCGCAACTTATACATCAGTATTCCAATTTATAGGTAAACCTTTCGTACCATATCTTGAACTGTTGCAAATTCCAGAAGCGACACATGCTTCTGAAACCATCTTAATTGGTTTTGCGGACATGTTCTTACCGTCAATCTTAATTGATGGTGCGCATAGTGAGATAACGCTATTCACGATTGGTGCTTTAAGTATCACACAGTTGATTTATCTGTCAGAAGTAGGCGGAGTAATTCTAGGTTCTAAGATTCCAGTGAGTATCTTTAGACTTTTTGTGATTTTCTTAATCAGAACGATTATCGCATTGCCAATTATATCTCTAATGGCGCATTTATATTTTAGTTAAGTTAACATGTAAGGGGCAGAAATCGATCGAGGTTTCTGTCCTTTTTCTGGTTGTAAAAGGGGAAAGAGAATTTCTTTAAAAGTGATTGCATAACCGGATAGCAAGAAGAGCGTGTGAGATATTAAGGAAATGCATTGTCATTCATGTTATATGAGCTGAGCCACTAAAAATCCCCCTTACAGATGTAAAGTAATGATCATCTGAAGGGGGGGATATATCCATATTTAATCTAATTGTGTTAACACATGTGCTTTCACAACTTCATTACTAAGAACAGGTGATTCTCCGGATTTCTTAGGACCACTATGCGCATTCTTGAAAGCGTCACTATTACGCCAAGCTTTGAAATCTTCTTCAGTGTCCCACCAAGTATTCACGTAAAGTTGGTCATAAGATTCTTCGTTATCAATTTGCCATACTTCTGTACGTACAAATCCTTTCATTTCTTTAATTCCACTATTTTTAGTAAACATTGGCGCCATTTTTTCAGCATAACCTGCTTTAAGATCAATTCTATTCGTTACAACATACATACTTATGTCTTCCTCCTATCGTTTTTTGAATAAAGTAAAAAGAAAGGCACCCACAATGGATGCCTGGAGTATTATTTATGCGTCAAATTGATTTTCTCTTTATTTCGTTAATTCGTTATAAACCTTTTGGTCATTATGCGTATAAATAATGTATTCATGGTCGTTAGTATCGATAATAACGCGATTTGTCTTACCGAAAGTAGATCCGATACGAGATACTTTATCAGCATCTAATTTAGGTACTGCGTGGATGTCTTGGTCTTGTGAAATATTTTGGATTTCACTAGTAGGAATCTTGATATCTGCAACGCGCCATTGAATATTAACCTCATTATTATCTTTCTTAACAGTCATTGCCATAACTTGAACACATCCTTTTGGTTAGTTTGTAATTTCATCATAAAAGAATATGCAATCGGTTTCAAGCATTAGGCTGTAGTTATCATAAATGTGTCACAGACGCGTCATAGCGCCTTTATTCTCACATAGATATTTCAAATTTAAAGCACAAAGTTATCAAGATATGAAAGGAAACGTATACGTAATATAGGTGTGTAAATTTTACCACGATAAAAAGCGAAAGTATGTTCGCGTTGAGGAGGGAAATGTGGTAGAATAGAACATATCTTAAAGGAGTATCAGTTATGACAGGTAAGACACATTTATCATGTGGCATCCTAGTGGGTGCAAGTATTGTATCCTATTGTGATATAGATCTCTTCACCTCAATTACAGTTGTGACTTTAGCAGCGTTAAGTAGCATCTTTCCTGATATCTGTCATACGCGTAGTAAAGTTGGAAGAAAGTTTAAACTCCTTAGTTGGATCATTCGTCTACTATTTGGCCACCGAACCTTTACACACTCTCTTAGCTTTATCGCTCTTATAGGCTTACTACTTTATCTTTTCCACGCACCTATTTATTATGGATCTGCAATCATTGCAGGTATGATCTCACACATTATATTAGATATGCTTACACCACGAGGAGTGAAATTGTTGTATCCTTTGCCGATAAATGTTAAGTTTCCAGTGACTTTCAAGACAGGCGGCGCTGTAGATGCAGCGTTAGCCACAGCTTTGACTATTGGAGCGGTCTATCTCTTGTTTAGTTCGTTCTGGCAAGAGGTATTCTATAATATGTTAAAATGAATAAAAGATTGTAGATATAAGAACTTTTAATAAAACAGCAGCATAATTAACGAATGATAGGTAAGGGAGAGAAAGTACAAGTGGACAAGAAAAGCTTAGAGAAACATGGACAAGAACACTTAATTGAATATGAAAAATTAATGAGTTCTAATGAAAAAGAAGCTTTAGAAGACAAAGTAGACGAACTTGATCTAGATGAGATTAGCGATATGTATGAGGAGTTATATCTCAACAAAGAAATGATTAACGATGTTTCCAACGTTTCTGAAGTTCAATACGATATTAAATCTCAATTAACTGAAGATGAAACGAAGCAGTATGAGGATATTGGTTTAGAAGCAATCAAAAACGGCAAGTTTGCAGTTGTCTTACTCGCAGGGGGACAAGGCACAAGACTTGGCTACAAAGGACCTAAAGGAACATTTGAAATTGAAGGTGTCAGTTTATTTGAACTTCAAGCACGTCAGCTCATCCAGCTTGCTGAACGTACTGGAACTAAAGTTCATTGGTATATCATGACTAGTGATATCAATGATAATCAAACACGTTTATATCTAGAAGATAAAGATTATTTTGGCTACGACAAAGACTACATACATATATTTAAACAAGATAACATCGTTGCTCTATCTAAAGAAGGTAAACTTGTTCTAGATGTAGAAAACAATATTCTAGAGACACCAAATGGGAACGGTGGCGTCTTCAAGTCGTTAGCTAAAGCGGGATATCTAGAGGAAATGCAAGAGTTAGGTATTGAGTATATCTATCTCAATAACGTCGACAATGTGCTGGTCAAAGTATTAGATCCATTATTTGCTGGATTTACTTACCACCATAGTAAAGATGTGACAACCAAATCGATTCAACCGAAATCAGGTGAGAGTGTAGGTAGACTAGTCAATAAAGATCATAAAGATACAGTACTAGAATATTCAGAGCTAGATCCAGAGATAGCTAATCAGTTCGACAATGCAAATATTGGTATTCATGCTTTCAAACTTGCTTTTATTGACAATGTTGTAGATCGCCCATTACCATATCATCTTGCTGTGAAAGAATTAGAACAGCTCGATGAAGATTTTGGTGTGATTAAACAACCAACTTTGAAATTTGAACTATTTTACTTTGATATATTTAAATATGCTACAAGCTTTATCACATTGCAGGTTCCACGTGATGAAGAATTCTCACCTCTCAAGAATAAAGAGGGGAAAGATAGTGTAGAAACTGCGACACAAGATTTAAAACGGCTAGGCTTAGTGTAAGAATAAGGTGGAGATGCAATGCAAGATATGACTAAAGGCAAGTCTAAAAAGGTAAGAAGTGCATTTAAAGAAATTATCCCTTTGTCATTTGGGGAAGAAATAGGTAATAGTGTATCTCATGGTGCAGCAGCTTTAATTACATTGTGTGCTCTACCCTATGCAGCAGTTAGTAGCTATATAGGAGGTTCAATTCTTGAATCATTTAGTGTCTCGATTTATGTAATTAGCATCTTTCTGATGTTCTTATCATCGACCATCTATCATACGATGGCTAACGATTCTTCGCATAAATACATTCTTCGTATCATTGATCATAGTATGATTTATGTCGCTATTGCTGGTACATATACACCCGTTTGTATGATTGTGGTCGGTGGCTGGATAGGTTGGTCAGTCATGTTATTGCTCTGGGGACTCACGATATGGGGAATTCTATACAAATCGATAGCTAAACATGTAAATCATAAACTAAGTTTAATCATTTATTTAGTGATGGGCTGGATAGGTTTACTATTTATTCCAGTTATCGTCACACGTACGTCGATTCCATTTATGCTCTTTATCCTTTTTGGAGGCATTGCATACACGGTAGGCGCATGGTTTTATGCTCAGAAAGATCGACCATATTTCCATATGATTTGGCATTTATTTATCGTCTTGGCTTCAGCATTTCATTTTATAGCAATCGTGTACTTTATTTGATAAAATATATCAGGTTTAAGATAGGCGCTACTCCATTAATTCTGAAATGATGATGAGTAGCGTCATATGAAAGTCTATACACGTGAAATTACATATGGAGGTGCTTTATGAAGCTGAAATCAATTGGTGTAGTAGCTGCACTCATTCTCATCATGTTTATGTCAGCAATTGAGACATCGATTGTGTCTCTAGGTTTACCCACAATTAGAGAAGACTTAGATGTGTCTAGCTCGATTTCATTAGTGTTTGCAGTTTATTTCATAGCTATTGTTATCGCCAATCCCATCGTAGGGGAACTATTGGATCGCATGCGTATTCTCTACATTACGATTATCGGTGTAGCATTATTTCTCATCGGTAGTTTGATGTCAGGAATGAGCCCTACTTTTACATTCCTCATTATCTCACGTTTAGTTCAAGGTTTAGGCGCTGGTGTTATGATGGCCCTAGGTCAAATTGTTCCAAAGCTCGCCTTTGAGATACCATTACGTTACAAGATTATGGGAATTGTAGGTAGTGTATGGGGCATCTCTAGTATTATTGGTCCTTTATTAGGTGGAGCGATTCTAGAATTTGCCACATGGCATTGGCTCTTCTTTGTAAATATTCCAATAGCCATATTGGCGATTATACTTGTTGCTATTACATTCCATTTCGAGAATGAATCTACAACGACGGAGAACAAGTTAGATATTAAAGGACTTACACTCTTTTATTGTTTTATCTTTTTACTTCTACTCGCCATCATGGGTCACTTACCTATATATGGTGTGATTATCGCAATTATATTAGCGGTACTTTCTATCATCTGGTTAGTACGTATTGAAAGTAAGGTATCTCGACCTTTCTTACCAGTGAAAGAATTTAACAAGATGATCGGACTCGTTTTCTTTACCGACTTTCTCTATGCCTTTATGCTAATGGGCTACAATATCTATATGCCGGTTTATTTACAAGACCATCTTGGACTCTCCCCATTACAAAGTGGTTTCGTTGTCTTTCCAATTTCGGTAGCATGGCTGGTGCTGAACTTTACCTTGCATAAGATTGAGGGAAAACTTACACGTAAAGGATTGTATCTCGCAGCATTTACAGCACTATTTGTATGTAGCATTCTCTTATTCTTTGGTACGCATGCTCCGTTATTTATGGCTGCAACATTCATACTTGCAGGTGTAAGTTTTGGTACAGTATATACGAAAGATAGTGTGATTACTCAAGAAGAGACAGATCCAAGTAATATGAAACGCATGATGTCTCTTTATACATTGACTAAGAACTTAGGTAACTCTATCGGTTCTAGTGTGATGGGTGCATTATATGCTATGACATTACCATTCTTAGCATTAAGTATTTACAATATTTTAGCAGCAACATTAATTCTGCTTGTGATTCTATTTATCATATGGGCAATTTACTTTAGACATGAACATAGTTTTAAATAATGCTTAAAGGTAGCAAATTTATATCAATAAATGATAGCGATTAAATAGAGAGGTGATTAGTGATGAGATATTTTAGATATTTATTAACCACACTAGTCATGCTCTCTATTTTTGTCTTATCCGGAGCCGTATTTTTAGCATTTTTAGGCTTTGGTCTCTTTGGATTAAGTCGGATACTTATTTACTTTAATCTTGCTGATTTTACTTATAATAAAGATTTCATCGACAACTCGATATATTACGGCAGTTACATCGTATTAGGGTATTTCACATTATTTGTCGTTGAGCACTTAATGGATTATTTTCGTAAAAGAGCACCTGAAAGTGAGTACTTACAAGGTATTACGTTTCATCTGATTTCTTACGTTGTGACCACAGTGATGTTTTATTTTGTCATTCATATCCACTATCAATATATTCATATCGACTTTTGGGTAATATTAGTCATTATTGGCTTCCTGTTTTTATGTAAAGAAATCTTTTATCCAGATAGTGAAAATCTCAATCGTAAAAAATAGACGAATCAATGGAAAATTAGATTTAAACTATTGAGCTAAGTCTTTTTATAAAGCATAATGAACGTATATACTAGGACTAGAAGCATATAAAAATAACGTTTGTTAACTATACATATGTTATAGATATTGCATGAGGGGGAACTAATCGTGTTAACTAAAGAGCAAGTTCAAGAACTTGTCGGGGAAATCAAAGATCCAATCATCAATGTACCATTATCCGAAACAGATGGTATCGTTAATATCTCAATCAAAGAGAAGATTGACCATGTTAGTGTTAAGCTAGCGATGGCACAACTTGGAGGGCAACCTCAATTAGACTTACAAATGAAAGTCGTTCAAACATTAAAAGATAACGGAGCGAAGACTGTAGGAATTCGTTTCGAAGAACTTCCACCTGAAGTCGTAGAGAAATATACAGGTAAGAAGAAAGAAGAGCCTCAAACTATTGAAGGCTTGCTATCTAAAGACAACCCAGTTGAATTTATTGCTATTGCATCAGGTAAAGGTGGGGTAGGTAAATCTACGGTTGCAGTTAACTTAGCTGTATCACTCGCACGTGAAGGTAAGAAAGTCGGATTAGTCGATGCGGATATTTACGGTTTCAGTGTACCTGACATGATGGGTATCGAGGGCAAACCTGCTGTTGAAGGTAAAGAAATCGTACCGGTTGAACGTCATGGAGTTAAGGTTATCTCTATGGCATTCTTCGTAGAGGAGAACGCGCCAGTTATTTGGCGTGGACCAATGTTAGGTAAGATGTTAACGAGCTTCTTCACAGAGGTAAAATGGGGAGAACTCGATTACTTACTACTTGACTTACCACCAGGAACAGGTGATGTCGCTCTAGATGTGCATACAATGTTACCATCTAGTAAAGAGATTATTGTTTCAACACCTCATCCAACTGCAGCATTCGTTGCAGCGAGAGCAGGTGCAATGGCGAAACATACAGAACACTCTATCTTAGGTGTTATAGAAAATATGTCCTATTTTGAAAGTAAAGAAACAGGAAATAAAGAGTATGTCTTCGGTAAAGGTGGCGGAGAGAAACTTGCTGATGAGTTGAAAACAGAACTATTAGGTCAACTTCCATTAGAACAACCATCATGGGATCCAAATGATTTCGCACCATCTATTTATCAACCAGACGATCGTTTAGGTAAGATTTATCAATCAATGGCTCAAAGTATTATTGATAAAACTTCTGATAAAGAATAAGAATTTTTATAGAAAGTTTAGGACTAAGTGAGTGATATGCTTGCTTAGTCTTTTTTTATTTTGAGCGAGAAAAATAAAAAGGATAGAGAAAGGGACAATGCATTAAGGTAAAAATAAAAATAAATTAGATGGAAAAAGTAGTGTAGAGGGATAGTAAACTTTTAGCATTAGAAAGCGAATTGAGCTTCAGGATTAATAGTAGTATAACGTTATTGTGGAATAATAGCTTAATAAATTGTAAACTTCTATTAATAAAAGATAAGAAAGACTCTTGCATTATAAGAAATAGATGTTAGAATTAGTTCTTGTGAGTCGAAAGAAATGAAGAACGAAATGCTAAATAAAAAAGTTGAAATCTTTTATTGACATTTCATTGATTTCTTGGTACTCTATAAAAGTCGTCAAAAACGACATAGAAATTATAAAGTTGAGCAACAAAAAAAGTGTAAAACTTATACTTGTCAAAATCAATTTTATAATTTAATATTGTAAAAGTGATGTTAATCACTTGAAAACAAGTTAAAACTTTTGTTGACAGCTTGTTAAAGAGATGTTAACATAAGTTAGCAACCGAAATGAACATTGAAAACTAAATGACAATATGTCAACGTTAATTCCAATAAACACTTATTATTAATATTATTAAGTGAATGAAAACGATTGGCAGACGAGGAGATAAAACCGAGAGCGAAGTGATTTTACTTAGGTAAATGAACAAGCTTGAAGTTGAAATCGACAAAGTATGAAATCGTTTGGCATCACTTAAATGAGCTAATCAAACGCTTTTTATGGAGAGTTTGATCCTGGCTCAGGATGAACGCTGGCGGCGTGCCTAATACATGCAAGTCGAGCGAACAGACGGGGAGCTTGCTCCCCCGACGTTAGCGGCGGACGGGTGAGTAACACGTGGGTAACCTACCTATAAGACTGGAATAACTCCGGGAAACCGGGGATAATGCCGGATAACATGTTGGACCGCATAGTCCTACAGTGAAAGACGGT
>NZ_JANSKK010000023.1 GCF_026659735.1 Staphylococcus pettenkoferi
AATTACCTTTTGAAGTTTACCAAATTGTTTAATGAGACGTTTGATAAACGCATATGCTGAATGATTATCTCGTTGCTTACGCAACCAAATATCTAATGTATGTTCCTCTGCATAAATGGCACGATATAAATAGCTCCACTTTCCTTTTACTTTGATGTACGTCTCATCAATACGCCATTTGTAATAAGCGTTGTTATGCTTTTTCTTCCAAATTTGATAAAATATTGGGGCATATTCTTGAACCCAACGGTAGACCGTTGAATGATGAACGTTTACACCACGTTCCCTTAATATTTCAGATATATCACGATAACTCAATGCATATCTTAGATAGTAGCCAACGGCTACAATGATAACATCCTTGTTAAATTGTTTATATCTGAAATAGTTCATACAGAAGACTCCTTTTTGTTAAAATTATACTATAAATTCAACTTTGCAACAGAACCTTTTATTCTATATTTAGTATTCATAGAAATTCCTCAAAAAGCTTCTTGGAATATTTTCGGTTTATCCTATATCATGTGAAATGCAATTAAATAGGGGGAGAGCACTTCCCGTATCAAACACAGGAGGAAGAGATGGAAGAAAAAATTGGCTTAATAGATATTGGTTCAAATACAATTCGGCTCGTGCTTTTTGTTTTTACTAAAGAAACTGGTCTTAATGAAATATTAAATATTAAAACACCTGCACGTCTAAGTCAGTACTTGACCAGTGACACTAAAATGAACAATGACGGTATCGCCATTTTAAAAGAAGCACTTTTAAGTTTCAAAAAAGTGGCCGACAAATTTAAAGTTCAAGAGCTACATACTATTGCGACAGCTGCGATTCGTCAATCTAAAAACAGTAACGATATTATCAAAAAAATCAAAAAAGAATTAAATATTGAAATTCAAATCGTCTCTGAAAAAGATGAGGCATTTTATGGTTATTATGCCATTTCACACACCACAGATATTGAAAATGGTATATCAGTTGATATCGGTGGTGGTTCTACCGAGGTTACACTTTTCAAAGATAAGAAATTAAAAGAAATACATAGCTTCCCATTTGGCGTTGTCACATTGAAACGTCAATTCTTCGGAGATAAAGATCATAATAATAAATCCGCAATTAAAAGTATGGAAAAATTCTTATCCGAACAATTTAATCAATTAGATTGGGTAAAAAATCAAGAAATTACGCTTATAGGATTAGGTGGCTCTGCACGTAATGTTGCTCGTATTCATCAATCTGAACATTCTTATCCTATCGGTGGTGTTCACAATTATACTATGTCATTGAAAGATATATATATAGTTTACGATATCATTTGTAAAAGTGCTCGCGATGAATTAATTAATCTAGACGGTTTAAGTCGAGATCGTGTAGATATCATTCTACCTGCCATCTCTGTTTTCAAGACTCTTTTCCAAAAAATAGATGCGACACAATTCACTTTCTCAAGAAATGGCATTCGTGAAGGTTATGTCATGAATTTCATTCGTAAACGCCATCCTTATGAATTTAAAAAAGAACATGTACGTAGAGATGCTTTAATACACTTAGCTAATGAATATTACATTGAGGAAGAAAGTGCAAAACGTCGCTTGAAATTAGCACAATCCTTACTCGACCAACTGTTAAATTATAGTGATTTGAAAATTACAGATTATGATAAGTATTTATTTGTTGAAGGTGCGTATATATATTACTTAGGTAGTTTTATCGATTCAGATTCAAGTTCACCGCACACATATTACCTTATTGCGAATTCAACGATTAATGGGTTCTCTCATAAAGATCGTGTGAAGCTAGCACTTCTCGCAAGTTTTAAAAATAAATCATTACTCAAATTGTACTGTAAAGAAACACAATGGTTTAACGGTAAAGAAGTTGATACTATTCAAGCTCTAGGTGGTATTATTAAATTCGTAAACGCATTGAATATCTCTCATACTAGTTTTGTAGAAGAAATTAATCTTAAAAAGAAAAAAGGCGATAAATACGAAATCTATGTTTACCACAAAGGAGAGCCTATTGCTGAAGAATATCAAGCGAATAAGCAGAAGAAACATGTTGAAAAGATTTTAAAAGGGCAAGTATCCATTATCTTTACAAAATCTTAAAAGTCGTATGATATTTTTAGACTACACAAGAACAACGTTTAAATAATGAGGTGTATTAAGAGTATGCAAACTCAATTGGGAAAAAAGGATATTAATTTACCACAGTACTATAATAATAGGGAGTTAAGTTGGATCGATTTTAACTATAGAGTCCTTCAGGAAGCTTATGATAAGAATAATCCATTACTTGAAATGTTAAATTTCATTTCTATTTTTAGCTCAAATTTAGATGAATTTTTTATGGTACGTGTAGCTGGTTTAAAAGACCAAGTGAAATTAGGTTATGATAAACCCGAAAATAAAACCCAAATGACGCCTCAAGAACAACTTGATGCGATTAAAATAAAAAACACAGAATATGTTCACATCCAATATCAACGATATAAAGAATTGATTGAAGAGTTACGGCATTATAATATTGAAATGGTCAAACCTGATTGTTTATCTGAAATGCTCATAGAAAGATTAGAAAAAGAGTTTAAATCGCATATTCTACCTACACTTACACCATTAGGTATTGATGCGTATCACCCATTTCCGAAATTGAACAATAAAAGTTTAAACATATTTGTCGATATTGATACTGAAGACACAATTAACTCAGCAATCGTACAAATTCCATCATTAATTCCTCGATTTCTAACATTTAATGAAGGTGCTAAACAATATGTTGTAATGGTCGAAGATGTCATTACATACTTTATCAACTATCTATTTAAAGGTTATAAAGTTTTAAATACTTTTACCTTCAGAATCACAAGAAATGCAGATTTATCGATTCATGAAGATGGTGCTGAAGATTTACTAATAGAAATTGAACGCTTCTTAAAAGAACGTAAGAGTGGTTCAGCTGTACGTTTAGAGGTCGATGGCCGAACTGCACAAAGAGAGAATATTGAATGGTTGATTGATCAATTAGAGGTTGAAGAGAATGATATATACTTCTTAAATGGCCCGCTTGATTTAACGTTTTTATTCGATTTAGTGAGTCATCTCTCTACTAAACTTAAATATCTGACGTATGAGAAATATACACCCCAAGTACCGAAATCTTTAGAAAATAACAATATTTATAAATTAGCTCTAGAAAGAGATATATTCTTCCATCATCCGTATGAATCATTTGACCCCATTGTAAACTTCATACGTGAAGCTTCCGATGATCCAAATACCATTGCCATTAAGCAAACATTATATCGTGTGAGTAAAGATTCACCGATTATTAATAGTTTGAAGGAAGCTGCTGAAAATGGTAAGCAAGTCACTGTACTTGTAGAATTGAAAGCACGTTTCGATGAAGAGAATAATGTCCATTGGGCTCGTATGCTTGAAGATGCAGGTTGTCACGTAATATATGGTATGACGCATCTAAAGACACATAGTAAAATTGCGCTTGTCGTTAAACGTATTCGTGGAGAGCTAACATCATTTATACATTTAGGTACAGGAAACTATAATGACAAAACTGCTAAGCTATATACCGATATGGGGATTATTACTACAAATAAAGACATTGCTGAAGATGCGATTAATTTCTTCAATTATTTAAGTGGTTACTCTGTTAAACCTGAGTATAATAAATTAATTGTAGCTCCATTTGATATTCGTGACGTCTTTATTGACCATATCGACAAAGAGATTAGTAGTCATTTAGAACATGGAAATGGCAAGATTATGATGAAGATGAATTCACTCACAGATAAAACGATTATTAAAAAGCTCTTTAAAGCTTCTCAAGCAGGCGTAAAGATTCAACTTATCATTCGTGGTATTTGTTGTCTTAAACCTGGTATACCTGGTATCAGTGAGAATATTGAAGTCGTAAGCATAGTAGGACGGTTACTCGAACATTCACGTATTTATTATTTCCATAATAACGGTGATGAAAGTATCTACCTCTCATCAGCAGACGTGATGACACGCAACATGATTAAACGTGTCGAAATCTTATTCCCTGTTGAAGATAAAAGTATTGGAAAACGTTTAGTGAATTATATGAACTTGCAACTTTCAGATAATGAGAAAGGACGTTTCCAAGATAAAATTGGTGTCTATCACTATGTTCAAAACAATTTATCTCCACTAAATTCTCAAGCTTATCTTATGCAAGAGGCAATTAAATACGGTAAAGATCTAAAAAAACAGACTGCTCAGCCAACAGGTTATCCCATTCGTTCAAAGCGTGGCGTTAGTTGGATAAGAAGATTAAGAAATACATTCAAAAGATAGAATGAATAATCTTATAAAAAATTAGAATTAATCCAAAGACAGATGCTTTATTTAAACTAGGCCTTTTACTTTTTGAACCACTAATATAATGGCACTGCATCCTTAATGTGGGCCTCACATTAAAACACTTGAATTAGGCTGCTAATGTTCTGTATTGCACAGGAGATAAGTAGTCTAATTTTTGTTGAATTCGATTATTATTATAGTTTTCTATGTACTTTTCGACAATATCCTTTACAATGAAATTAGAGTTATTTAACTCATTGTTGAGATAAAATGTTTCACACTTTAGCGAGGAATGGAAACATTCTATCGGGTCGTTATCAGCAGGTGTACCTTTGCGAGACATACTTCTGATAATGTCCTTTTCTTCGCATAATTGGTAGTAAGAATGCGATGTATAGACGCTTCCTTGATCGCTATGAAGTAGACATCCTTCTGGAATTTTGGTTTAAGGTGTCATTTACCAAACTTTGATCTTGTGTATCGCTAATCTGGTTCTGTTGCAAAGTAAA
>NZ_JANSKK010000024.1 GCF_026659735.1 Staphylococcus pettenkoferi
CAATGGCACGATATAAATAGCTCCATTTTCCTTTTATTTTGATGTACGTCTCATCAATACGCCATTTGTAATAAGCTTTTTTATGCTTTTTCTTCCAAATTTGATATAAAATTGGGGCATATTCTTGAACCCAACGGTAGACCGTTGAATGATGAACGTTTACACCACGTTCCCTTAATATTTCAGATATATCACGATAACTCAATGCATATCTTAGATAGTAGCCAACGGCTACAGTGATAACATCCTTGTTAAATTGTTTATATCTGAAATAGTTCATACAGAAGACTCCTTTTTGTTAAAATTATACTATAAATTCAACTTTGCAACAGAACCAAATAGAATATAAGTATTAATAACTGTAAAAATTTGATTAAAACATAGAAAAAAAGAATATTTAATACGCATAACACCTTAATAAATAATCTTTGCTTTTCAGAACTTCATTTATGAGCAACCATATTTTTGGTTGCTGGTGTTTTGATTTTGAATTTGGTTTTGAACTATGAGTGGCTAGCATTTTGCCACTCATTTTTTGCGTTAGCAAAAACATAAAGGGTATGGGATATAATCCCATCAAGTATGGCGTGCTAGAACGAAGTGGATAGCAAAGCCAATGCTTGCCAAACCACTTAACGACTTGATGAATTTTACTTTATCCTATAAAGTAAAATGTAAGAAAGGCGTTATCTTTCGAAGAAAGCGTGGTGGGATTGAATGAGCGAACAAAACACATTTGTGGCTAGCGACGAAACTGTTGGGCGAAACCGTAAACCCAACCGTAAGGAGCCAAAACAAATCAGTTTTCGTGTGAGCGAATCCGAATATTTAAAGTTACAACAATCATCTGAAACTTTAAATATGAGTGTGCCTGCTTTCGTTAAGAAAAAGGCACAAGGCGCCCGATTGGTCGCACCCAAATTGGACAAAGCAACGCGACAATCGGTAGCGAAAGATTTGAGTATGTTGGGCGCAAATGCCAATCAGATTGCCAAATATTGCAACCAACACCAACATGAAGCACCGAACTATAAAGCATTAGAACGTAATATCAGCGAATTACGTGAAAGGTTAGATGAGGTATGGAACAAACTAAATTAAGAAGATTGCTATTTAGCATTTGGATTTTAACTGTTATATCTTTAATGATTTTAACTTTATTTTTTAATTTTTCATTCCTAAAACAATGGTGGTTTATCACCATCTGTTTCTTATTTTGTGCTTTCGGTGGCCTTTTAATTGATCATTTTATTCCTAAACAAAAAAAGCGTGATACCAATGGCAACAACTAAAATAAGTGCCACCAAATCAACGTCACGTGCCATTAATTACGCTGAAAAACGTGCCGTTGAGAAAAGTGGTTTAAATTGTGATGTCGACTATGCCAAATCGAGTTTCAAAGCCACTCGTGAGTTATATGATAAAACCGATGGCAATCAAGGGCATGTCATTATCCAATCGTTTAAACCTGGCGAAGTCACGCCCGAACAATGTAATCAGTTAGGTTTAGAATTGGCTGAAAAACTGGCACCCAATCATCAAGTCGCTGTGTACACACATAATGATACAGATCACGTACACAATCATATTGTCATTAATTCAATTGACCTCGAGACAGGTCTGAAATTTAACAATAATAAACAAGCGTTACGTAATGTCAGAGATTTCAATGATGAGGTTTGCATGAAACACGGTTTAAGCGTACCAGAGAAAGACACAGCACGCTTACGTTATACGCAAACGGAAAAAGCGATTGCTGACCCTAATACGAAATCAACAGCCCAATATTCATGGAAAGATGAGATCAGAGAGGCGATAGACCAATCACAAGCCACCAATATGGATGAATTCAAAGACCATTTAAACCAACATGGTATTGAAATTGAACGTGTCACACCCAAAAGCATTACCTATCGACACTTAGCCGAAGATAAAAAGGTGCGTGGGCGTAAACTCGGCGAAGATTATAATAAAGGAGGTATCGAAGATGGCTTTGAAAGACAAATACAACGCCAACAACAAACAGAACGAGATTCAGACACCGAATTCCAGCCAAAACGACCAACTTCAAACCGTGATGAATCAACTGAACGAGATACAGGCGTCACTCAATCAGATTGGGACCAATTCGCCCAAGACACAAATGAGCTTGAGCGTAGCCGACAAGTTGCAGAGTCAGCAAGACTTGCTCATGAAAAGGCTCGAAGAGATCGAGAAGAGAGAGAACGAGCGAAACAAGCGTCACGAACAATTATTAACGACGATCGAGACCACGGCCTCGAACTTTAATCAAGCAACGCAAAAAACCGAAAAACGATTTATCAGTACAGCGAAACACTATATTCAACGCATTGATACTGACAATTTAAAACAAGATTTTCAATCAGCTATACAAAGTGAACTCAATGACGTAAAAACGCAAACGCAAAACGTCGTTAAGGAAGTTCAAAATAACCAATCAGAACTTCAACAAGCGAATAGAGAGTATAAAACAACGATAGATGAACGAATGAAACACAACGAAACAGCCATGAAACAATACGACAAAACCATCAATAAGTTAACCAAAGGCCTTACAGCCATGTTTTTCATCGTTGCTTTAGTTATGGTGGCATTTTTAGTTTTAAATCCCTTAGGCGACTGGTTAGGTGTGCATCAGTTTTATGAGTGGATCAATCATGTATTAAAAACAGGCCATTCCGCATGGCGTTATTTGATTGTTGTATTCTATCTTGTGCCTTATGCCTTATTTGGATTACTTATATATGCCATTTTAAGAGCGTATAAGAGCATTTAATATGAATATTTAAGAATTCCCCTATATTTTATTGTGGAAAGGCTGTATGAAGCTTAAAATAGGTTTGAAATCAAATTTTTAAAGGGGGTTTATTTTGAACTATAATAATAATGGTATAAGATATCGTTTACCTTTTGTTTTTAATATCCTTTTCTTATTATTAATGCCTGCAATTTATAATATTGGTAATACTTTTTTATCAGTAGTTTGGACATTATTAGGTGGCATTAATGCGATATATTTATTGATAAAAATGAGAAAAGATAAACAATAGGACACGCAATTATGCCGAGAAAATTTATTGCGCATTGAGAAGAACCCTTAACTAAACTGTAACGACGAATGTCGGGATAGCGTGAGCTATTAACCCGACGAGTCTACAGTTTTCGGGTTTGTTAAGGGTTCAGAGGCTCAATGTCAATAAAGCAATTGGAATAATGCATCAAATGGTAATAGCTTAATGATTTTCATAAATTAAAAAGCAACCACTTTTGTGGTTGCTTTTCTTTTTGTCTTTTGAATTTGTGAGGGGCAAGAGCCCCGAACTTTTTAATATATTTTTATAAATCTTTTTAAAACCTTTTTAGACACTATTTTAGCCTTAGAGCGACAATAGATTTGAGATATGAAAAGGGACGTTTTGTAACAATAAAAGGGACGTTTTGTAACAATAAAAGGGACGTTTTGTATATTAAGTCACTTTTAAAATGGAGAGGAGTTTTGTATGTCTGGCGAAACAGTAGTATATAGAAATGAGATGAATTTAGTTCCATTAAGACGTTTTACAAGCACTGAAGTAGATTTGTTCTTTACTCTATGCAATAAACTTAAAGAGCAAGATACAAGAAAAGTAACTATTCCTTTTGAAGAATTAAAATATTTAAGTAACTACTATACTCGTTCACAAGAACGTTTTATTAATGATTTAGAACATGTATACGATAAAATGCTTAACTTAACGTACATAGAACGTAATGGCAGATCATTTGAAAAATTTGTTTTGTTCACTTCATATAAAATAGATGGTTCTGTTGCAAAGCTGAA
>NZ_JANSKK010000025.1 GCF_026659735.1 Staphylococcus pettenkoferi
TACTTTGCAACAGAACCAAAGGTTTCATATTTATTAATAAGCTATTTATATTCATAATATAGTGAATTTACAGAAAATTAACTATATTACAATGTTTATTCAAAACTAGTGCTTTAAACTTAATGTGTAGCATGATAATACATATTAAAGGAGTTATTAATTTATGAAAATCTTCAATAGGTTAGCAACTATTTCTGTAGCAAGTGCAATTGTGGCGGGTACGGTATTTGGGAGTGCACAACCAACTTATGCATCAGGTGGAGGACAAGATTCAAATCAAAATGATGAAGTTTCATATATGGGAAATACTAAAAATCCTAAAAATGTGATTTTCCTTGTGGGTGATGGTATGGGACCTTCATATAACTCTGCATACCGTTATTTTGCAGATAATCCCGAAACAAAAGAAATGGACAAAACAGCCTTCGATGATTATTTAGTAGGTAACCAACGTACAAATCCAGATGATCATAAAGAAAATGTAACGGATTCAGCTGCAGGAGCAACTGCTTTTAGTTCTGGTCATAAAACATATAATGGTGCGATTGGTGTTGATGCAAATAAAAAGGATACTAAAACTGTTTTAGAACAAGCCAAAGAAAATGGTAAGTCAACTGGACTTGTTTCTACTGCTGAACTTACGGATGCTACACCAGCAGCTTATGCGGCACATGTGGATGATCGTGATAAAAAAGATGAAATTGCGAAACAATTTTATAATGATAAAATAAATGGCCAACACAAAGTGGATGTACTACTTGGTGGCGGTGCTGAATATTTCGGAAAAGAGAACGGTAACCTCACAAATAAATTCAAAAAAGATGGTTATGACATTGTAAAGAATAAATCACAAATGCAAAATTCTAATAGCAAGCAAATGATAGGTTTATTTGCAGATAATAATATGCCTTTACAAATTGATGCACCAAAACAAAATCCAAAACTTGTTGATATGACAGATACTGCTGTTAATAAATTGAAACAAAATGATAAAGGATTTTTCTTAATGGTAGAGGGTGCTTCAATTGATAAATCAGGTCATCCTAATGATGTTACTGGCGTAATGTCTGAAATGCAAGGTTTTGAAAAAGCATTTGACCATGCAATGCAATACGCTAAAGAAAATCCAGATACTCTAGTCGTTGCGACTGCTGACCATTCAACAGGTGGTTTATCTATTGCTAAGGGTAAAGATTACGTTTGGAATCCAGATGCGATTCACTCAATGAAACATTCTGGTTCTTATATGACAAAGCAAATTGCTAGTGGTAAAGACGCTGCAAAAGTTATTAAAGATGGTTATGGATTTGATATAAAACAAAATCAAATTGATAAAATTAATAAAGAAGCTAAAAAATTAAAAGATCTCGATGAAGATGACAAAAAATATGAAGATCAATTACAAAAACTTCAAGATGCAGTACAAAAACCAATTAACGATAAGTCTAATACTGGATGGACAACGAATGGTCATACTGGTGAAGATGTAAATACTTATGCATTTGGTCCAGGTAGTGAACGCTTCCGAGGTAACATTGATAATACAGATAATGCCAAAAACATCTTTGATTTTTTCAAAAATGATCAATCATCTTAATTCAATTTCATAACTAAGAAAACAAATAAAACACTTTCTCTAAGTTCACATTACAATGTAATCATTAGAGAAAGTGTTTTTCTTCGTTTCTAAAGTCGATTTCATTAAATCAGTTAAGAAGTAAATGAATATCAATATGGGTACACCCTAATCATACAAGTTAAGTTGTTGAATTTATAGCAACTAAAACGTATGATTAGGGTGTATATTAATTGTGGAGTGAAAATAAATGATTATAGGTTATGCGAGAGTATCTTCGACAGATCAAAATTTAGAAAGACAATTAGATAATTTAAAAACGTTTGGCGTAGAGAAAATCTTTACAGAGAAGCAATCAGGAAAATCAGTTGAAAATAGACCTGTATTTCAAGAAGCTCTTAATTTTGTAAGAATGGGAGATCGATTCGTTGTGGAGTCAATAGATCGTTTAGGACGTAACTATGATGAAATTATTGAAACTGTGAATTATTTAAAAGAAAAAGACGTGCAGCTAATGATTACAAGTTTACCTATGATGAATGAAGTGATCGGTAATCCATTATTAGATAAGTTTATGAAAGATTTAATTGTTCAAATTTTAGCAATGGTTTCAGAACAAGAGAGAAACGAAAGTAAACGTCGACAAGCACAAGGAATTCAAGTTGCGAAAGAAAAAGGCGCTTATAAAGGACGACCTTTACTTTATTCGCCAAACGCGAAAGATCCTCAAAAGCGTGTTATCTATCATCGAGTTGTAGAAATGTTAGAAGAAGGCAAAGCAATTAATAAGATTGCGAAAAAGGTTAATATCACAAGACAGACAATTTATAGAATTAAACAGGATAAGGGATTATCTTGATAAATGAATTGTCAATGCAAATGAGAGTTTTTCACAGCGTCTCAAAACTCATAATATATGGTTCTGTTGCAAAGTTGAATTTATAGTATAATTTTAACAAAAAGGAGTCTTCTGTATGAACTATTTCAGATATAAACAATTTAACAAGGATGTTATCACTGTAGCCGTTGGCTACTATCTAAGATATGCATTGAGTTATCGTGATATATCTGAAATATTAAGGGAACGTGGTGTAAACGTTCATCATTCAACGGTCTACCGTTGGGTTCAAGAATATGCCCCAATATTTTATCAAATTTGGAAGAAAAAGCATAACAACGCTTATTACAAATGGCGTATTGATGAGACGTACATCAAAGTAAAAGGAAAGTGGAGCTATTTATATCGTGCCATTTATGCAGAGGAACATACATTAGATATTTGGTTGCGTAAGCAACGAGATAATCATTCAGCATATGCGTTTATCAAACGTCTCATTAAACAATTTGGTAAACTTCAAAAGGTAATT
>NZ_JANSKK010000026.1 GCF_026659735.1 Staphylococcus pettenkoferi
TACTTTAAAAGGTATTGAATGTATTTACGCTCTATATAAAAAGAACCGCAGGTCTCTTCAGATCTACAGATTTTCCCCTTGCCACGAAATTAGCATCATGCTAGCAAGTTAAGCGAGCACTGACATGATATATTTGTGGATAGCTATATTTATTTCTTTGCAACATAACCTCTTTTGGACTAGTTAATTCTATATCTTCAAATTCATCTGCTAAAATAATTGCTACTTTTTTAGTCATAATACAACATTACCTTTCAATTATAATTTTTAAATCTAGATATTATATACACTAAGAAGGAGGAAGTTTAAACATATATTAAAAATGGTTAAGCATATCCATCAATTATATCACGGCATTGTTTAGCAGCAGCTTTTGGATCGTCAGCGTTTGCGATGCCACCACCAACAATAATTAAATCTGGTTGTTCAACTGCCACTGATTTAATTGTATCGGGTTTGATACCACCTGCTACAGCTACTTTTGAATTTGAAATAACTGATTTAACAGTACGTAAACTTTCTAAAGGTGATACACCTTTAGCTTGTAAATCATAACCAGTATGTACTGCAATATAATCAGCACCCATTTTATCTAATTCAGCTGCACGTTGTTCTAAATTTTGAACTGCGATCATATCAACTAATAATTCTTTGCCATTGTTGTGCGCTTCTTCGATAGCACTTTTAATTGAAGCATCTTCAGAAACACCCAGAATTGTTACGATATCAGCACCGAATTTTACAGCTTGACTTACTTCATAACTAGCAGCATCCATAATTTTTAAATCTGCTAATACTTGTGTGTTAGTGACTGATTTACTCATATGTTCAACAGCAGATAGTCCTTCATTTATAACAATTGGTGTTCCAATTTCTACGATATCAATGAATTCCTCTACTTCTTGAGCTAATTTTGTTGCTTCTTTTTGGTCTAATAAATCGATTGCTAATTGTAATTTCATTAAAATTTCTCCTCTCTATCTTTTATAATGCTATTATGGTATTAGTTGTTTAGAATAACAATACTGACATTTTTGTCACTATATAAAAATGGAGGATTCGTTTTGTTAATTGAATATAATAATAAAGAATTTTATACATCGAAAGATTTAGCCCTGTCTGTCATTGGTGGAAGATGGAAAATTGCCATTGTTTACCATCTTTTGCAGAGTAATCGTTTAAGGTTAAGTGAATTACAAAATAAACTACCTGATATCAACCAGCGAATGTTAATAAGACAACTTAGAGAACTAGAACAAGACAAAATTCTCAAAAGGACGGTCTATCCAGTAGTCCCTCCTAAAGTAGACTATAGATTGACTGAAATAGGACTAAAGCTTGATAAAGTAGTATTTTCAATTTGTAATTGGGGAGATGATTTTCTAGATACAGTTAGAAAGTAATAATCATAGATAATGAGAGAACCTACAATTATCAGAAGTTTTCACCTAAAAAAGATATATTAAAGTTTTATAAATCTTTAACGCATCTTTTAGAGTTTTTTAGTTGCTTTTAAACCTATTCTTTTATGGAATAAGTCAGATTAAAAATGAGTATTTTTATTATAAGTTGAATTGTATTACACTACTACTTAGTCACAAAAAGGGAAGAGGAATTATTTATGAATACTAAAGAGTCAAAAACAGTTGTCATTATTGGTGCTGGGGTATTAAGTACTACTTTTGGTTCTATGCTTAAAGAAATAGAACCTAATTGGAATATTAAACTATATGAACGTTTAGATCGTCCAGGGATTGAAAGTTCTAATGAACGTCATAATGCCGGAACTGGCCATGCTGCTTTATGTGAACTGAACTATACAGTAAGAAAGCCTGATGGTTCAATTGATATTGAAAAAGCAAAAGAAATTAATGAGCAATTTGAAATTTCAAAACAATTTTGGAGCCACTTAGTTAAAAATAAAAGTATTTCTAACCCTAAAGAATTTATTCAGCCTTTACCTCATATTAGTTTTGTGAGAGGTAAAAATAATGTTCAATTTTTGAAAGATCGCTATTATGCGATGAAAGATTTTCCGATGTTTGACAATATTGAATATACGGAAGATATTGAGGAAATGAGAAAATGGATTCCTTTAATGATGAAAGGGCATAATTCGAGTGACATTATGGCTGCTAGTAAAATTAATGAAGGTACAGATGTTAATTTTGGTGAGCTTACTCGAAAAATGGCTAAAAATATTGAACAACATCCGAATGCTAATGTGCAATATAATCATGAAGTCATAGATTTTAATCATCGAAAAGATGGTAAATGGGAAGT
This sequence comes from Staphylococcus pettenkoferi, assembly GCF_026659735.1. Lineage (GTDB taxonomy): Bacteria > Bacillota > Bacilli > Staphylococcales > Staphylococcaceae > Staphylococcus. The sequence continues at coordinate 2,284 of NZ_JANSKK010000026.1, forward strand.
TAAAGTACGTCAACGCAATAGTGGTGATGTGCAAACAGAACTTGCTGATTATGTATTTATTGGTGCTGGTGGTGGAGCCATTCCATTATTACAAAAAACAGGTATTCCAGAAAGCAAAAATTTGGGTGGTTTCCCAATTACAGGTCAATTCTTAATTTGTACTAACCCTGATACCATAGCCAAGCATGACGCTAAGGTATATGGTAAAGAGCCTAAAGGTACACCACCTATGACTGTACCTCACTTGGATACACGTTATATTGATGGTGAACGTACCTTATTATTTGGCCCATTTGCTAGTGTAGGCCCTAAATTCTTAAAAAATGGTTCGAATTTAGATTTATTTAAATCGATTAAGCCATATAATATTACAACACTTTTATCTTCTGCAGTTAAAAACCTTCCTTTAATTAAATATTCGTTTGATCAAATATTAATGACTAAAGAAGGGTGTATGAATCATTTACGTACGTTTTATCCAGAAGCACGTGATGAAGATTGGCAGTTATATACTGCTGGTAAACGTGTACAAGTCATCAAAGATACACCTGAACATGGAAAAGGTTATATTCAATTTGGAACGGAAGTAGTTAATTCTAAAGATCACTCAATTATTGCTTTACTAGGAGAATCACCTGGGGCTTCAACTTCAGTTTCTGTAGCTTTAGAAGTACTTGAAAAAAACTTCTCAGAATATGAATCAAAATGGACACCAAAAATCAAAAAAATGATACCATCTTATGGCCAATCATTAGTTAATGATATTGGATTAATGAGAACTATTCGAAAACAAACATCTAAAGATTTAGAATTAAATTATTATGAAAACAAATAGAGTAAAGGAATGACAAATTTGAAAAAATTATTTGTAGCAATAGCTATTTGTACTATTGGTTATAGTGTACTTAAACGTTATCAAAAACATGTAAATAAAATACCAAATATTGAATACTAAATTTATATATAATATCCAAGAGCATGATATTAATAACATCTTTTTATATTAAAAAAAGGATGGACAAATCAAAAATACCAGATTCTATTTAATATAGAGTCCGGTATTTTTTGTCATTGTTAATGATGTGATATATTAAAATAGTGTAAATTAAGTTTACAAATCATTCTAGAAATGTTACAAATTTATATGGTTGCATCATTTTCATTTGTATAAAGGAGTGTACATTTATGTCAGGTATTGTTGAATCATTACATAATGCAGTAAATTCAGGTTTACATGTCAAACAAGACTGGGTAGACATGGGCTTTGGCATTGCTAATACAATTGCTAAAATCGTTGACCAAGTACTTAAATTTGTTTAATAAATTAAAATTTAATTTTAAAACAGGGTATTACTTTAAAGTAGTACCCTGTTTTTTGTTTGTATAAAGGGTTCTGTTGCAAAGTTGAATTTATAGTATAATTTTAACAAAAAGGAGTCTTCTGTATGAACTATTTCAGATATAAACAATTTAACAAGGATGTTATCATTGTAGCCGTTGGCTACTATCTAAGATATGCATTGAGTTATCGTGATATATCTGAAATATTAAGGGAACGTGGTGTAAACGTTCATCATTCAACGGTCTACCGTTGGGTTCAAGAATATGCCCCAATATTTTATCAAATTTGGAAGAAAAAGCATAACAACGCTTATTACAAATGGCGTATTGATGAGACGTACATCAAAGTAAAAGGAAAGTGGAGCTATTTATATCGTGCCATTTATGCAGAGGAACATACATTAGATATTTGGTTGCGTAAGCAACGAGATAATCATTCAGCATATGCGTTTATCAAACGTCTCATTAAACAATTTGGTAAACTTCAAAAGGTAATT
>NZ_JANSKK010000002.1 GCF_026659735.1 Staphylococcus pettenkoferi
CCCGTAAGAAGCGAGAGTCATAACATTGAAAATAATAGATAATAGAAATTTTTTGATCCAGATTAGCTCTGTGGTTTAATAACACCGATTTCTTCGAGATATTCACTATAAGGAATTTCTTTAGAAACTGCGCCAGGTTGATTAATATCAATCACACGGTTCGCAATTGTATTGATAAATTCAAAGTCATGTGAAGTAAAGATAATAGAGCCTTTAAAGTTCTTCAAGCCTTCGTTCACAGACGTAATACTTTCAAGGTCTAAGTGGTTCGTTGGCTCGTCCATGAGCAATACGTTCGCTTCAGATAGCATCATCTTACTCAACATACAACGTACTTTCTCACCACCAGATAAGACGCTGGCTTTCTTCTTAACTTCTTCACCGCTGAAGAGCATACGACCTAAGAAACCACGTAAGAACGTTTCAGTTTGTTCATCTTCAGGTGCATATTGACGTAACCAGTCAACAAGGTTCATGTCTACACCTTCGAAATAAGCGGAATTATCTTTAGGGAAGTAACTACGTGAAGTTGTCACACCCCATTTAACTGAACCTTCGTCAGGTTCCATTTCTCCCGCAAGAATCTTAAGTAATGCTGTCTTAGCAATTTCGCTATCGCCAATGAGCACAGCCTTATCATTCGGATTCATAGTGAAGGAGATGTCATCAAGCACTTTTTCACCATCAATCGTTTTAGAAACGTTATTGACGAATAATAAGTCGTTACCGATTTCACGTTCAGGTGTAAATCTAACGAATGGGTAACGTCTTGAGGACGGTTGAATATCTTCAAGTTCAATTTTTTCCAATTGTTTCTTACGACTTGTCGCTTGTTTAGATTTTGATGCATTTGCTGAGAAACGCGCGATAAAGTCTTGTAATTCTTTAATCTTTTCTTCTTTTTTCTTGTTTTGCTCTTGCGCCATCTTCATCGCAAGTTGGCTGGATTGATACCAGAAATCATAGTTACCGACGTAAAGTTTAATTTTACCGTAATCTAAATCCGCAATATGCGTACATACGTTATTGAGGAAGTGTCTATCGTGTGAGACAACAATCACAGTATTCTCGAAATTGATTAAGAAATCTTCGAGCCAGTTAATCGCAGGAATATCGAGACCATTGGTAGGCTCGTCGAGAAGTAAGACGTCTGGATCGCCAAATAAACTTTGAGCTAAGAGTACTTTCACTTTCTGATTGTTCTCTAGTTCAGACATTGTCTTGTCATGAAGTTCAGCTGGGATACCTAAACCTGAAAGGAGAGAACCCGCATCCGCTTCAGCATTCCAACCGTTCATTTCCGCAAATTCGCCTTCAAGTTCTGCCGCACGAATACCGTCTTCGTCACTAAAGTCAGGCTTCATATAAATTTCGTCTTTCTCTTTCATCACATTAAATAGTCTTTCATGACCTTGGATGACTACATCAAGTACGCGTTGATCTTCATACGCAAAGTGATCTTGTTTCAATATCGCTAAGCGCTCGTCTTTACCCATAGAAACGTGGCCTGTTTGAGCGTCAATTTCACCAGATAATATTTTTAAAAATGTTGATTTACCAGCACCGTTCGCACCGATTAAACCATAGCAGTTCCCATCAGTAAATTTGATATTTACATCTTCAAATAACTTACGGTCCCCAAAACGCAAACTTACATCTGAAACTTGTAACATGTCATAACTCCTTTACGTTATTATACCGGACAAATTATAACATATAATAAGAACGCATTCGATAGTCATGATGAGAATCGTGATAGGGTTTAATGCTAGGAGTATCAATGCGTGTTATAATAGTTAAGATTATATGTGCAAAGGAGATAATTATGGCACACAATGAACAAGATATTGCAGGAACAATCGATTTCCTAGAAGTGGTAGATACCTCAGGTTCTACCTATATATTACGTGGTCCCAATAATGAAATAGTAAAGTTGAATCCTTCTGAAATTAGTGAAGAAGATGACTTAGAAGTAGGAGAGGAATATAGTTTCTTCATATATCCGAACCGTTCAGGGGATTTATTTGCTACGCAAAACATGCCTGACATTACTAAAGACAAATACGATTTCGTTAAGGTGTTAAAAGCCGACCGTGATGGCGCACATGTGGACGTAGGCTTACCTCGTGAAGTATTGATTCCTTGGGAAGACCTACCGAAATTGAAATCACTTTGGCCAGCTCAGGGTGATTACGTCCTTGTCACTTTACGTATCGATAGCCAACGTCAAATGTTCGCGCGTCTCGCTTCAGAAACGATTGTCGAACGCATGTATACACCAATCCATGATGGCCGTTATCATAATCAAGAAATTCAAGCGCGTCCATACCGTTTACTTCGCGTTGGAACATTTTTACTCTCAACTGAAGGACATAAGATCTTTGTGCATCAATCTGAACGTAAAGAAGAACCGCGTCTAGGCGAGTTAATGAATGTCCGCATCATTGGCTACAATGAGAAAGGGGAGCTCAATGGTTCGTTCTTACCTCTCGCCCATGAACGCTTAGATGATGATGGCCAAGTGATCTTTGATTTACTCGTAGAATATGACGGGAAACTTCCTTTCTGGGATAAGTCTAGTCCTGAAGCCATTAAAGAAGTCTTTAACATAAGTAAAGGAGCTTTCAAACGTGCGATAGGCCACTTGTATAAAAGAAAAATAATTAACATAGAAACAGGACAAATTAGTTTAACGAAAAAAGGTTGGAGTATCGCGAAAGATAATGAAAATATGTAGGACTTCGGAACCGACTTTGAAAAGATAGATTCAAACAAATTTAACAATAGTATAGATTGCATAATAAGCTTGAATTCGCGTAAGTGACTTACTTATGTTCGAATTCAAGCTTTTTTAGATGTATGGGGTTTTTGGCAACTTCTCACTCATTTTAAGAATATAAGACCTAAACATAGCGAAAGATTCTCCAATCCAAGAATTCACGCACCACTTAAACTTCTCATTCTACATTTTTACAGCTTTTTAAACGAACTTAACTTAATCTTTACACTGCAACTATTTTAACTTAATAAACAACCTCTAATATAAACAGTGAAATAACTTAAACATTACATATCACTGAGGAGGATGTTGGAATGAAGAAATGGCAATTCGTTGGTACATCGATTATCGGCGCATCGTTACTACTTGGCGCTTGTGGGGGAGGAAATGCCAACTCGGGTAACGATAGTTCAAACAAAGTGAAGGGCGATGGCTCATCTACAGTCGGCCCAATCATTGAGAAGTTAAATGAGAAATTCTCGAAAGACCATTCAGATGTCACAGTATCTTCAGGTACAGCAGGCACAGGTGGCGGTTTCGAAAAATTCATCGCTGGTAACACTGATTTCTCTAATGCTTCTAGACCAATCAAAGATGAAGAAAAGAAAAAACTACAAGATAAAAATATCAAATATCATGAATACAAAGTTGCACAAGACGGCGTAACAATTACTGTCAATAAAGATAACGATTTCGTTGATACGTTAACGAAAGATCAACTCAAAGATATTTATTCTGGTAAAGATAAGACTTGGAAAGACGTAAACTCTAAATGGCCAGATAAGAAAATCAAAGCGTTCTCACCAGACCAATCTCACGGCACTTACGACTTCTTTACTGAAGAAGTGATGAACGACGGCGACATTAAAGCAGATAAAAATGCTGATACTAACGTCATCGTTAAATCCGTTCAAGATAACAAAGAAGGTATTGGTTACTTCGGCTACAACTTCTACGAACAAAATAAAGACAAATTAAAAGAAGTTAAGATCAAAGATAACGACGGCAAAGTAACGAAACCGACTAAGAAAACAATTCAAAATGATTCTTACGCCTTGAGTCGACCACTCTTTATCTATACTAATGATAAGAAACTCGAAAGCAATAAAGGCTTCCAGAAATTCATGAAATTCGTCATGGATGATAAAGGTAAATCTGCCGAAAAAGCTGGATTCGTCGCACTACCTGATAAAGATTACAAACAACAAAAGAACGAAATTAAAGATTTTATTAAAAAACACGATAAGAAAGACGACGATAAAGACAGCAAAGATAAAGAGGATAAATAAGTTAATTTCTAAATAGGAGATAAAGATTGGGGAGACCGAGTAGAAAGCGAAGCATGATCAATCACCTTTCTACGCTTCCCAATCTTTTTACATAATTGGGAGTTACAGAAGAAAGAAGGGATGCTATTGACTACACCACAAATTAACGTAAGCAAGATGATTGAAGAGAAACAATCGAAATCTAAAGTAACGAGCGATAAAGTCGTTCCAAAGGTGCTTGCACTCATCGCGCTGATTTCAATTCTAACTACACTAGGTATATTAGTGACATTACTCACTGAAACCATCACATTCTTTACACGCATACCACTGACTGAATTCCTATTCACAGCGGAGTGGTCGCCATTCACTTCGTCACCGAAATACGGAATTTGGGCACTCATCATCGGCACACTGAAGATCACAGTCATTGCCACAATCGTAGCAGTGCCAATCGGCTTAGGTTCTGCAATTTATCTCAGTGAATATGCCTCAAAGACGGCACGTAAGATCATTAAACCTACCTTGGAATTATTGTCAGGAATTCCGACGATTGTCTTTGGTTTCTTCGCCTTAACTTTCGTCACACCTTTACTCAGATCTATCTTTCCTGATATCAATAGCTTCAATTCCATCAGTCCTGGAATTGTTGTAGGTATCATGATTATTCCACTCATCTCGAGCATGAGTGAAGACGCGATGTCTTCAGTTCCTAACAAAGTGCGAGAGGGCGCTTTAGGAATGGGCGCAACTAAGTTTGAAGTTGCTCGTAAAGTCATTGTCCCTGCTGCGACATCAGGCATCATGGCATCAATTGTGTTAGCCATTTCGAGAGCGTTAGGGGAAACGATGATCGTGTCGTTAGCAGCCGGCAGTACACCGAGCTCGTCATTCGATTTAACGAATTCGATTCAAACGATGACCGGTTACATCGTCCAAGTTGCGACAGGTGATGCAACTTTCGGCTCTACAGCTTACTACAGTATTTATGCGGTAGGATTCACACTATTCATCTTCACAATCATCATGAATTTGATTTCTCAATGGATTACTCACCGCTTCAGAGAGGAGTATTAATATGACGGTTTCTGCACCATCTCGACAACTCAAGCAGAATGACACAAAGCTAAATCAACGTATACGTCAACGACTCAAACTCAATCGCATACTGAAATATGTACTCTTAGGCTGCACTTTAGTGGGCTTGCTCGTCCTTGCCGTTCTGATTATCGACACTTTGATAAAAGGTACGAGCCATCTCAACTTACATTTTCTAACGTCGTTCTCTTCTTCTACGCCAAGCATGGCAGGGATTAAAGGTGCTCTAGTTGGTACGCTATGGTTAATGGTGACGATCATTCCCATTTCAATTATTCTCGGCGTGGGGACAGCGATTTATTTAGAAGAATACGCACGCGATAACACGTTCACACGTATTATTAAAATTAGTATTTCAAACTTAGCAGGCGTGCCATCCGTCGTTTTCGGTTTACTTGGTCTGACGATATTCGTTAGAGGTATGGGCATCGAAGCGCTTGGATTAGGCAACTCAATTATTGCTGCAGCATTGACGATGTCGCTACTCATTTTACCGATAATTATCGTTGCAAGCCAAGAGGCGATTCGTGCAGTCCCGCAAGCGATGCGAGATGCTTCATATGGTTTAGGTGCAACCCAATGGCAAACAATACGTCGCGTCGTTCTACCTGCTGCACTACCAGGTATCTTAACTGGCTTTATATTAGCTTTATCACGTGCATTAGGGGAGACGGCACCACTCATTCTCATTGGTATTCCAACTGTCTTATTGTCGCTACCATCTAGTATATTCGATCAATTTCAAGCTTTACCAATGCAGATTTATAACTGGGCGAAACTACCGCAAGCTGAATTCCAGAACGTCGCTTCAGCCGGAATTATCGTCTTGCTCATCATCTTACTGTTAATGAATGCGATAGCCATCTTTTTACGTAATAAGTTTAGTAAAAAATTTTAGGAGAGTGTAACTATGTCTCAACTTTTACAAGAAAGAAAAAATACCAAGGTCGCACAACGCCTTTCTGACTTTAACCAACCCGAGAAACAACCCTCATCAAAAAATATCGTCTATTCTACACAAAATTTAGACTTATGGTACGGGGACTATCACGCTTTAAAAAATGTCAGTTTAGATATAGAGGAGAATACGATTACTGCAATCATAGGTCCTTCAGGTTGTGGTAAGTCCACGTATATCAAAGCGTTAAACCGTATGGTCGAACTCGTGCCCTCAGTTAAGACTGCAGGTAAGATTTATTATCGCGACCAGAATATCTTTGACCGTCAACTACCGGTAGAGAAGCTGAGAACGAAAGTAGGTATGGTCTTTCAACACCCGAACCCTTTTCCGAAATCGATCTACGACAATGTCACTTACGGTCCGAAGATGCACGGCATTAAGGATAAGAAGACGCTCGATGCCATCGTCGAAAAGTCGTTAAAGGACGCTGCAGTATGGGATGAAGTCAAAGACAAGCTTAATCGCAATGCCTATAGCTTATCAGGTGGTCAACAACAACGTGTATGTATTGCGCGTACACTCGCGATTCAACCTGATGTGATACTCATGGATGAGCCTACATCTGCACTAGATCCCATTTCGACTCTAAAGATTGAAGAGCTCGTTCAAACGTTGAAAGAAGATTATACCATCATCATGGTGACACATAACATGCAACAGGCTGCACGCGTATCTGACCGCACTGCTTTCTTCCTTAACGGTTACGTCAATGAGTATAACGATACAGATACATTGTTCTCGCATCCTGTCGATAAGGAGACAGAAGATTACATTTCAGGAAGATTTGGTTAATATGATGACAATTCGTTCACAATATGAGGCAAATATTGATGCTTTGCACCACAAGCTGAGACGAATGGGCCTGCGTGTTTATAGCAGCATCACAAGAGCCATTCAATCGCTAAATGACAATAATAAAGCACGTGCACGCCAAGTGATTGCGAAAGATCAATTGATTAATCAACTTGAAACAGATATTAACGAAAGTGTCGTTCTGCTAATTTTAAAACAACAACCTGTAGCTTCAGATTTAAGATTAGTGCTCGCTGCGTTAAAGATTGCGAACGAACTTGAACGTATTGGTGACAACGCTACGAACATTGCACATATTCGTTTGCGCACACGAATCGATGATGAATACGTGCTGAAACGCCTAGAAGCGATGGGGCAGTTAAGTATGTTGATGTTGGAAGATCTCTATACCGCAATTCAAGAGCAGGAATTGTCTTTAATCGAAGAGATTATTCAACGTGACCAAGATATTGATGATCTCTATACACACATTATTAATATTACGTATTTAATTGATAACGATCCTTACGTGGCAGGGCAGGCACATCTCGCTGCACGATCTTTAGAACGCATCGGTGATCACATTGGTAATATTGCAGAAAATATACTTTATTATTACACGGGAGAACTTAATAATTAAGAAGAAAATCCTAGTTCATCAGTACTTACTTTCAACGGAGCGAGGGAACTTGATACCTCTGACACTGTTCCTTATAAAGTTATGAACTAGGATTATTTTGTTTTTTAAAATTGTAACTCGCTAACTACCATTTAACCTTCAATCTCATCTGTAAGACGCTCAAGTTCATCGACAAGTTCGCCGATGTAGGCAATCGTTTCTTTCAATGGTTGGTCCGTTGTAATATCGATACCTGCAGTTTGAGCTAAGTCGATTGGAGATAAGCTGCCGCCCGCTTTCAATGTCTTCAACCAATCTTGTACGGCTGGTTCACCTTCATTTTTAATACGCTGTGACATGACTGTGCCAATTGTTAAACCAGCTGAGTATGTGTAAGAGTAGAGGCCCATATAGTAGTGTGGTTGACGCATCCAAGTGAGCTCCGTACCCTCTGTAAGTTGTACACTATCACCGTAGAATTGTTGATAAACGTTGTACATAATATGGTTCAATGTCTGTGCTGTGAGTGATTCACCTTGATCAACCAGGTTATAGACTTCTCGTTGATAAGCAGCTTCTAACAAGTGCGTGACCATATTATGATAGTACGTACGAGCGATGATAGACCCAATCACCCAACGCTGGAATTTAGGGTCATCATCTTGTTTGAACAAGTAATTCGCCATGAGCATTTCATTCATTGTCGACGGTGCTTCAACGAAATAAAGTGAGGGTTCAGAATCTAAATAAGGTTGTGTGCTTTGTGCAAGCTTAAAGTGCCCAGCATGACCCAATTCATGTGCTAACACGAAGGTTTCTGTCATTTTACCTGTCCAAGAGATAAAGACGTAAGAATGCGTTGCATAAGGACTCGCGCAGTACGCACCTGTCTCTTTACCTTTGTTCTGAGCAAAGTCAATCCATCGGTCGCGATACGCTGTCTGTAGCATGTCCACATAATCGTCACCCATCACACTTAACGCACCATAAATATAATCTTTAGATTCCTCGATAGAAATTTCCGGCTCGTATGACGGATCTACAGAGACTTTTAAGTCCTCGAAACGCATGTCGTCGAGTCGATGGATACGTTTAATCAAACGTGCGTACTTCTGCATAATAGGCGCTAAATCTTCCATAATCACGTCGATTTGACGGTCATACATCTCACGTGTCACTTCCTGATCGCTGAGCAAGAAGTCGATGACAGAGTCGTAACCACGCATCGTCGCCTCAATCTTCTGTTGTTGCACGTGCATATTGTACGTTGCAGCAGTCGTATGTTGATACTTTCTCAAACCTTCACTAAAATGCTTGAAAGCTTTGCGACGGAACTCAGGATCTGGATGATCTTCATATTCATTTTCGAATGTAGCGTAATCCATCGGCACTGACTTGTCCTGGTGATTAAATGGTTCAAAGGTAATATCAAGCATCTTTGTAGTACCATATAAGTCGAATGCACTATCAAATGTAGGCGACAGACTCGCTAACGTTTCTTCAACTTCAGGACTTAATTGAGATACTTTTTTCTTTTTCAACTGCTTGAAGTAATGGGGAACATTCGTTTCCGCAATGAGTTGATCCAAACCTTCGTCAGATAACGCGGTGATTTCCGACTCAACGAATGACAGTTGACTCGTGATTTGACCTAAAGAGGTATTGAGTTTCGCATTTAAAGTTTGGGCTGCATCATCCGTTGCATCTACACTTAGACGCAACTCACTGTAATTGACCATACTATCAATGTTAATGAGCAATTCAGTGAACGGTGTTAAGATATCTTTCACATCTTGCACGTGTTGAAGTGACCCTTTATATTGTTGATTAAACTGTTTGGCTTTCTCTAATGTCTGATTTAGAGTCTGGTAAAAGGCCTCATCAGATTGAAAGACATCTGTGATATCCCATTTTTCATTTTCCGCAACTTCATGTCGCGCTGGTAAATGATTTCCCATAATCACACACTCCTTTATGACGCTTTAGTTTACATTATACATGATTTTCGGATAGTAGACTGTTTGTGCGATTTTACGATGATAAGTTGTAAATGGTAAAGGTCCTCAGTTTTACTAGTGTTTGCGATTTGCATTTTAACTCAAAGGGGAAAAGTTGTGGGAATTTAAAAGGGATGATTGAGATTAGAGGTGAAAGGGAAGGCGGATAATAACTATTGATTCATAATCATCGTCAAATAAGCTAAACTAAAGTAACGATGGAACTAGAAAGGTTAGATACTCATGACAATCTTTGATATGCCGAATTACATGACTTATACGATTATCGGTATGGTGGTACTCACCTTATTATGCAATTTCGCACTCAATAAGTGGTTTACACCAGCTGTGATAACGTTCGTCATACTCGGCGTCGTAGCATTCTTTATTCCTAACTTTGTAAATATCTCATACGAACCCTTATTAGGCTATGCAGCTTTCCTCGCTGTAGTAAGTTTGCTCATTAGTTTCTTAAGTTGGTTCACCACACGTAACTGGCGTAAAAAACGTCGCGAAAAGAAACGTGAAAAAGAAATACGTAAACGTGGTGGTATTCCGAAAGAAGATCTCGATGCATACCAGCAAGAGCGACCAACAACTAGAGATAGCGAACCTGAGCATAGAGATGACACGTTAAGTCGTGTAAAAAGAAATAACTACGATAGATAGAAAAGAATAAACGAGACCTATAATTCGTAATATTTACGATTTATAGGTCTTTTAATATAATGAAGATATAGAGATTTAAACTTTACACTTATAAAATTGATTCTAGATAGTGATAAACGACTTAAAGCTTATGTAATTATTAAATTTCACTAAAGGAATGAATTCACATGACAAGACGCTTTGTATATGAATTTCCATAAAGGTATGTAAATGACTTGTTAAGCCAACGATTAACTACAGAGATCGATATGCTATAGATCACTAGTTATAAATCAATAACTACGAATGACAATGATTAAGTTATGTACAGCAAACGTCGCGATTAAGTTAGAGATCATTTATTGCAAATGTTTTACTTAACATAGCTAATAATTGTATATCGTATTGAACGACGTAAGATTATACGAAGTCATTTAGTATCAGAAGAATATTTCGTATTTCTAGATGACAGCATTTTATAACATAAGGAAATAATAGAAATAGGTAACATGTGAAGGTTATAAAATCCCACCATTTTAGATATAAAGATAACTTCCTATAATATATATTATGTAAACTAAAACGTAAACTTAAATATTATGAGCTTATTCATGTATATATTATCGGCAAATCTATTATTAGCATTTAACTTATAATGATCTATAACTATATTCGGTAATTCATAAGTTACTAACAATACTCATATTAAACACATTAACAACTTAGGTTCACATCTTGTAGCCAATAATTCGTGAGCTACTTATAGCTTTGTTATTGCACACATCATTTAGCTAGTATTAAATATAATCATGATTTTGATTATGCATATCAATTTAAATCGTCATTATAGTACCTCAATGGCTTGAATATCTTTTACTATTAAGTTTGCAAATAATTATCATACTGTGGAGTGATTATACAAAACTAATCCTACTCCGAATTTTGCACTCACATGGATAATTAGGTCGCAAATCTAAATTTCAATGCAAATAAAACCGTCTCTCAGCGTCTTAAATAATGACAATTTGTACCATAAATATTGTAACTAACTTTAAATCGTAATAATTCCTATAATTCGCCTTAAATATTATATCTTTGTACTAAATAATTATATAAGTTTACATAACATAAATATGGTTAGAATATCTCACGCTTAAATTAAATATAAAATTACAATAACAACAAGCCATAGATATGAAGTCATCTCGTTTATAGAAAACTTAATTGTTAATAAAGCTATTAACTCATGCTTGTTGCAGTAGCTGACTAGTATTTGAGATAGCTTGCGCTTTCTCAAATACTAGTCAGCCTTGTGGAATCAAGACTACGAAATCAAATGGATTACTATCTTGACCCCGTTTAAATGACTCAAGTTTGCCATTGATTTCACGCTTTTTTTATTTATTGAATAATTAAAGATTCTTAGTTTATGATTTGTGTGAGTGAATTGGTATTTCAACTTAAATCGACCCATTCTATGCATATTATTATCATCTAATACTTAATCTTCACTTATACGCTCTAAAATCGCATCCTTTTACCTATTATTACCTAAAATAATTCATTGTAATTTATATTATTTAAATTGAGTTCATACCGTAAATTAATAAAGCTCATATTAAGATAACCTCTTACTTTAACAAATATAGAACACGATAACCAAATATATTTTATATCAATATTATTTATATAATAATTTAAAGCAAGATTGAATAATTGCGTATACATGCTATAATTTAATTGAGGGATGTTGAGTACATATTGACTACAACATTTACCCTCAGTGCTTACTGAAAGGTCTCACAAACTTTTGGTACACAATACCCACCCTAGATTTATAAAAAGCCGATGAGCACAAACGCTCACCGGCTTACTATTTGTCTTATTTGCCTATCTTTTGTCGTATATTATTTAAAGTATTAAATAAGCGATATTTCATCTTCTTAATAGGCTTGTAGAAATCTCCAATTAACTCTTCAATTTGCACGTTAAATCCACGTTTAAAGCGATAAACACCATAGTCTTCGCTTTCTTCTGTAAAGTCGCCAGATAGACCATAGAAGTTATAGCGCGTATAACCATGCTCTAAACAATAGTTAATCATGTACCAATGCATCATGTATGGACCCATGTATTGATTATATTTCTCAGAAGAACCTCCGGAGAAATAGTTCACTTCATAGCTGTTTGCAAAGAAAACGCCTGATGCAAGATTCAAGATGGAACCATCAGTCTGTCTTAATTCGCTTGCATTTAATAACTCTTTCTTGTCATGCGCGATTTGTTTATCAAACTCAGCAATCTTCTTCAGTTGCTTATCTGACTTGTTATCTTTTTGCATAATTTGATCGCGACGGTTCTCTTTATCATTAATCTCGCCTTGAATATGCTCAATATATTCATCTAAATCGATATAAGCTAGAGGAACGAGCACTTTATCTCCATATGTATCGATAAAGTTATAGAAATACTCATCCGTTTTAGACGCAAAGCCTGCTCGCGCCTCTGTTTCGCGATATAAATCCAAGAATATAGGGAACTCATCTCGAGATAGGAAACGCACCTTGATACCATATTTAATCGCTTTATTGATATTTCGTTTGCGCTGGCTATCAAATTTTTTCTTTAAAGAAGATGGTGTTTGATCTTCTAAATCTAACACACCCATCCATCTAACCTGACTTAAACTATCATATTGTGTTGTAAAACCATGATGTGTGTAACCATGCGATTTAAAGAGCGTCACAAGCGCATCATTCGGCGTACGCTCTGGGAAAGGATTGATATCTTTGTCGTAAATTTGATAAATCCAGTACGGATCTAGTTTCACATAGAGGCAGTTATGCTTTTGCAAATATTGATCTAAGCCTTTTAAATAAAAATCCACTAAACCTAAATCATCATAATCCATCACAGGACCACGGTTAGAATAATAGACATAGCTACCCATCGTTGGAATCTTTGAGAAAAGGCTCGCTGCAATCACTTGTTGATTGTCATCTTTCACACCAAGTAACACCACGTCAAAGCCGTCGGACTCACGTGTATCGATGTTCTCTTTCACTTGGAAATAATGAATTTCTAAAGCTGGATTTTGAACGAAACTTTCATATTCTTGAACCGTTAACTCTGTAAAATTCATATTACTTTGTCCTTTCTTAATGAAATTAGGATTTAGTTACTTTATCTTTTAACCTTTTCAATGCTGTATAAACTTTATACATCGGTTTATTAACAGGTTTAATGAAATCTCCGACATATTCGACGACGTCAGCATTAAATCCTTTTTTAAAACGCACAACGCCAGCATCTTCAGCATCTTCAGAGAAATCACCACTAATACCGTAGAAGTTGTAACGATTAATACCATGGTCTAAAGCATAGTTAATCATATGCCACTGAATTGCATAGCTGCCTGCAAAGTGTCTAAACTCGTTAGCGGTACCGCCTGCGTAATACACTACTTCAAATGGATTAACGATGAAGAAGCCGGCTGAAATTGGTAATTCTACGCCATGCTGCTCACGTAACTGACGCGCTTCGTCAATCTTCTGTTGGTTCGCATCTAACTGTTGTTCTAAATTCGCTTTTTTGTTATGAGATTTCTTGTTATCTGGACGTTTTTCAAGATCTTTCAACGCTTTATTAAGATCCTTCTGTAATTTCTGACGTTCTGACTCAAGCTCTTTGATGTATTCGTCAAAGTTGATATAAGCAAGGGGCACGAGGGCGCGATCTTGATAATATTTCAAACGATTATAGTAAAAGCTGTCATCACGATCATCAAAGTCTTTCTTTTCAGATGTATCTTCCATAAATGAACGGAAGATTGGAAGTTCATCTGAATCGAGCATACGCACTTTTACGCCATTCTTCTGTACCTTTTTAGTATTACGTTTACGTAAGCTATCCATATCTTTCAAGACATCTTTCGCCGTTTTACCAGTTAAATCAAGAACGGAATGATGACGAATTTGAATCACTGGATCAAAGCCAGTTAGGAAACCTTGATGTCGATAGCCTAAGTAGTTCATCGTGTCAAAGATCCAATCATGACCCGCGTTATCCAGAACGTTACCATCGTGGTCTAGATATTGATATGCCATGTATGGATCCACTCTGAGATAGAGACAACGATGTTTCTTCACATATTTACTTAACTCGTTAAAGAAATAATAAACGAGCTCTTTATTATCATAATCTATGACAGGTCCACGGTTAGAGTAGAAATACTTGAAGAATTTCATCACGGGCACTGCAGTTAATAAACAAGCAGCAATCACATTATTGTCATTGTCTTTAACACCAACTAAGTGTGTTTCTGTGCCTTCCGCAATCTTCAAATTATAGTTACCCACCATCTGAGTAAAATGACTGTCGGGCATTTGATCAACAAAGGAACCAAACTCTGTTGCTGTTAAATTTGTAAATTTCATTTATCTAACCTCTTCTTACTTCAATATTATTCTACATCTTACTTCAATATAAGTTATGTATACAATTTCAATCTTGCTCATTATACAATAATCGTTTTTAAAACCAAAATAATTCGGCGAATGTATCGCCGGCTAAAACTTATTCAAACAATTATCTTTACCCTTATTATAACATTTCAGTGATAGCTGTATAATAAAGCAATCTAAACGTTACCACTTTCCATAATATATGTACTAAGTAATAAATATATCCATTTTACGCTACAACAAACCTAATATAGAACAATTCAAACTCTTGAAAACACAACAAAGAACTTCCAACAGTCGCCCCTAAACTTAAGAGCTACAGACTGTTGAAAGTCGATGTCTGTTATTCTTCAATTTCTACTGTTGACCTAACAACGCATCGCGCAATGCTTCACCTACTGCTTGACTCGATTGTGGATTCTGACCTGTAATCAATTGGCCATCTGTTTCTACGTGTGAAGAGAAAGCTTCAGCAGCTTTAAAGTTTGCACCTAAGTCTTGTAGTGCAGTTTGCGTAAGGAACGGAACTTGATCTTCAAAGCCCATCTGACGTTCTTCCTCATCGGTAAATGAAGTCAGCGTCATGTTATTGATTAAGCTATTGCCTTGCTTATCCTTCGCGCCTACAAATGCACTTGGTCCGTGACAGACAGATGCAATGAACTTATTATCTTCTTTGAAGGATAGCAATATGTCTGAGAGTTGAGGATTGTTCGCGAAATCAAAGACCGTACCGTGACCACCTGGTAGATATATCGCGTCATACTCTGCTGTATTGACGAGATTCAGTGCAGGTACATCTTGAATTAAATCAACAAATTTCTTGTAAGTTTCAAGTTCATTATTTTGAGTTGAGTTATCATCAATCGGCACTTCGCCACCTTCGATAGACACGACATCTACATCGATATCAGCCCCAGTCAATATTTGATATGGCACACTGGCTTCTTCCAACCATAACCCTGTCTGTGTACCATCAGGAAATTGACTCGTACTTGTTAAGACGAATAATACTTTTTTAGTCATACTGACACTCCTCGTTATAGCTTTTTCGAAATCCACTATCAGTCTACCCGCTCTTCACGTTGGAAAATCTTTTCACAGCTAAAAAATAAGATGCATATTTGAAGTATAATAGTTAGGCTACGAATCAAGCGCGTCTCGAATGGACTTCAAATACGAAATAATTGTAGCTCGGTCTTGTGAAGCAAAACGACGAACGATTTCACTGCCTATCACGACACCATCAGCCACACTCCCAATGTCTCGAACGTGTTCAGGCGTACGGATTCCAAAGCCAGCAACTACTGGAACAGACGCATAAGATTTCAAACGTTGAATCGTCGCTTTGACATCAGGATGGAACGTCCCATCTTCACCTGTTGTCGCGTTCATCGTCACTGTGTATATGAAACCTTCCGCACGTTCCGCGATGCGTTTTACACGCGCTTCCGAAGCGGTCATCGCTATGAGGGAAATTAACTTCACTTGGCGCTTCGGATGACGCTGTTTCATTTCTTCAATAAGTTCAAAAGGCAAATCAGGGATAATCAAACCATAGACACCCGCTTCTTCACAATCTTGTAGAAACTCGGTTTCACCGTAATGATGAATAATATTATAGTACGTCATTAACACGTATCGACCATTTAATTCCTTGCGATTTAACTTAAGCTCCTCAAGTATCTTCTCTACCGTCATACCTTCAGCAATTGCTTTATTACCCGCTTCCATTATCGTTGGACCATCAGCTACAGGATCAGAGAACGGTATACCAATTTCAACGATGTCTGCCCCGTGCTCTTGTAATAACTTTAGGTTAGAGATAAAGGATTGATCTCCCATGATGTAAGGAATAAAGTATTTACTCATCTTGGTCCCCTCCTTCTGTTGACATATAAGAACGTATCGATTCCATATCTTTATCCCCACGTCCAGAAACCGTAACCACAATAATGTCATCTTTCTTCATTGTTGGTGCTAAACGTTCCACATAACTTAACGCATGCGCACTTTCTATTGCTGGAATAATTCCTTCAGCTCGTGTGAAACGCTTCAGTGCTTGCATCGCTTGATCATCCGTCGCCGTCTCATACGTCACACGACCTAAGTCATGATAGTAAGAATGCTCAGGTCCCACACCTGGATAATCGAGTCCCGCCGAAATAGAGTGTGCTAATTGCACTTGTCCATGTGCGTCTTGTAATAAATACATACGTGCACCATGTAACACGCCTGGCTTCCCTTTGTTTAAAGCAAGGGCATGTTTCTGAGAGTCCACACCTTTACCAGCCGCTTCTACGCCATATAATTTCACATCATCTAACACGAAAGGATAGAACGTGCCCGCTGCATTTGAGCCGCCTCCGATACAAGCAACCACCGCATCAGGTAAGCGCCCTTCTTTAGCTACCATTTGCGCTTTAATCTCTTGGCCTATAACACTTTGGAAATCTCTGACCATCGTTGGGAATGGATCTGGCCCCATTACTGAACCGAGTAAATAATGCGTATCGTCGACGTGACTGACCCAGTATTGCAACGCCTTGTTGACTGCATCCGAGAGTGTACCTTGACCTTCCTCAACAGAGACTACTTTTGCTCCTAACAATTCCATACGAAAGACGTTCAATGCTTGACGTTTCATATCTTCTGCGCCCATAAAGACGACGAGTTCCATATCAAAAAGTGCTGCTACTGTCGCACTCGCTACGCCATGTTGCCCTGCACCCGTCTCTGCCACAAGCTTATTCTTGCCCATGCGTCGCGCGAGTAAAGCTTGCCCTAACGCATTATTAATCTTATGCGCACCTGTGTGATTCAGATCCTCACGTTTTAAGTAAATCTTTGCCCCACCTAACGCTTCAGTATATGATTTCGCATACGTTAAGGGAGTACTACGCCCCACATAGTCTGTAAGTAACGCTTTAAGTTCATCTTGGAACCTCGGATCTGCTTTCGCCTCTTGATAGGCTTCTTTCAACTCTTGAATTGCTGGCATTAACGTTTCAGGTACGTATTGACCGCCATACTCTCCGAAGAATCCTAATTCATCCGCTTCTGTTTGAATTTCTTGCTTAAATAGGTTTGTCATACTTTGTCACTCCTTTTACACTTTCGATAATACGTCTCATTTTATCCAAATCTTTACGTCCTTCAGTTTCAATCCCACTAGCGATGTCGTAGCCGTGATGGTTTAAATCCATTTGCTTGATAGTTTGAATGTGGTCGTAGTTAAGTCCACCCGCTATCATAAAAGGGACATCATGAATGCCGCGTAAGATTTCCCAATCATACGTTTGACCTGTTCCACCATAATCTTGTGAAGGTGTGTCGATAATAAATTCATCAACCTGATTACGATAATAATTGAGTCGCATTTGCAATTCCTCTTGATTATGCGCACTTAATGCTTTAATAATACCTAAATAGGGATAGTGTGCTCGTATATATTGAATAGTTTCTAATGGTTCGTCTCCATGGAGCTGTATTGTCGTCATGGATGTCGTCGTAGCTAAAGCATCAATCGTAGCACGAGAGGGATTGACCACAACGACGACTTTCTCCATCGTTACTGGAAGCGGCTGCATTAGTTCGTTAATCATTGTTATGGGAAGATGTCGCTTACTGTTAGGATAATGAATGAATCCTACCGCATCTACGTTAAGCTGCTTCACCTTCTCAATATCTTCTTTTCTCGTAAAACCACAGAATTTCAGTTTCATCATTTCACCTTATTTAGCTTCAGACTTGGAAGAAATTGGCTTAAATCCTCACACTTCATAAGCGCTTCACCTATTAATACTCCCTCTATACCGGATGGCAAGATTCGTTCAACATCTTCGAGAGAATGAATGCCACTTTCAGAAATGTAAAGAAAGCCTGATTGTTTGTCTCTCAAGATTTGATTTGTATGTTCGACATCGGTAATAAAGGTACGTAAGTCGCGATTATTGACGCCAATCAACTCAGGTTGAAGTTGGTGCGCACGTGCTAACTCTTGTTGATCGTGAACTTCAACGAGCACATCCAATCCTTGTTGCGTCGCGTACTTGTAAAGTGACTCTAATTGTTCGTCAGATAAGATATTAACGATGAGTAAGATCATCGATGCACCTGCACATTTCGCAACATCGATTTGTATCGGATCGATAATGAAATCTTTACATAGGACGGGTAAAGACGTTTTCATCGTTAATTCCTGAAGTCGCTCGAAACTACCACCAAAGTAACGTTCATCTGTCAGCACAGATATCGCACTTGCTCCATAGCGCTCATAGTCCCTTACTTGTTGACTCAAATCTTTTTCAGGAAGCTGATTTAAAGATGGACTCTTAGATTTAATTTCAGCTATAATACCTAATTGTTCACTGTGCTTAAGTTGATCAATATAACTCTGCTTATGCGTCACATCGACACTACCGAGTTTGTTTAATTGTTCATCGTAGTAACCTTTAGCTAACAACATTTGTTTATATTCAACGATTTCATCCAATATAGTCATGAACTTCTCCTTTCATACTTTGATACTGTTCGTATGCTTTACCACTTTGAATTAATGTATGCGCCAGTTCGACTCCTTCTTGTATCGTTGCGACCTTTTCAGCTACATAAAGAGCAAGTCCAGCATTTAACAAGACCACTTCATATTTAGCTGATTTATCCTCTCCTCGTAAAATGCGTTCCGAAATTTGTAGGTTATCAAGCGGCGATCCTCCAACAAGTTCTGTATTGTCTGCTGATTGTAAGCCTACCTCTGAACCATTTAAAGTATAATTCGTAATGCCTGTATCCTGATTCACTTCATAAATGATATTCTTACCTGACAATGTCGCTTCATCCATTCCACCTGCGCCGTGAACAACGATTGCTCGACGACGTCCTAAGTCTTGTAGAGTCTGCGCAATATGCGGTAAACGGTGCTTATCGTAGACACCCATCACTTGATAATCGAGTTGAAACGGGTTAATGATTGGCCCGATAATGTTAAAAATAGTCGGCGTCTCAATCATTTTACGAACAGGCTGAATATGCTTCATCACCGGAAATGTCTCGGTCGCACTCAAGAAAGCTAAATGCGTTTCCTGGAGCTGCGTTGGTGTTTGAGCCACTGGCGTGGTATTGATCGCCATCGCAGCCAATAAATCTGTGCTGCCTGAAGCGGACGTAATGCTCTTGTTGCCGTGTTTAATTACCGGAACACCCGCACTTGCTACGATAAACGAGACCGTCGTGGAGATATTGAAACTGTTAGATCGGTCCCCGCCCGTCCCGCATACACACATACCTTCAGGATAATAAGGTTGTGGGTCATACATCGTGTGGATGAGTGCTCGCGATAAATAAGTTAATTCTTTCTGACTATAATCTTTATTTGAAAAGGCTTGTAAATAACGTCGTTTCTCTTCTTGGTCAATTTCAGGCGAAATCAATAACGCTACAAAGTCGTTAATTTCACTCTGAGTCAGTGCTTGTTGCTGTTGAAGTTTTAACTTTAACGCCACGATGTTCTGCCTCCTTACATATATCTAAGAAATTTAATACAATCTGTTCCCCATACTCAGTCGCAAAGGATTCTGGGTGAAACTGTACGCCATAGTGAGGGTATGACTGATGTTCAAATGCTTGTATACAATCGCTGGTTTGTGCTGTGATAGTGAGTGCTTTAGGAAAAGATTTCGGGTCACTTACTAAAGAGTGATAACGCATAATGTCAGAAGATTGTGGAATCTTTCGTAATAACTTTGATTCTCCTAGTATGTCCATCTGATCCACCTTGCCATGCAGAATATTGGAGCCTTGTACGACTTCGCCACCGTAGTAACACGTCAAAGCTTGTGCTCCTAAACACACACCAAGTATTGGTATATTAGAGAATATAAGAATTATCTTCATCAACTCTGGATAGTCGCGCGGATGCCCTGGTCCAGGAGAAATAATGATACCTTCAATATTCAATCCTATTAATTGATTAATAGATATTTGATCAACATAAGTTAATTTGACCTTATGATGTTGCGCCACGATATCAACTAAGTTGTAAGTAAATGAATCATAATTATCGATGATTAGAATCATGGTGTCACCTCCAATAAACTTTTCGCTTTCATTTGTGTTTCTTCATATTCTTTTTCAGGAACCGAATCATAAACGACACCACACCCGGCTTCTACATTTACCTTTCCTACGTCAACAATCATCGTCCGTATCGCTAGTGCGAAATCAAGTTCATGATTACAGTTGATGTAACCTATACCTCCGCTATAAATCCCCCGTTTCTGTTGTGTTGTTTCATAAATGCGTTGAATTGCTCTTAACTTTGGCGCACCAGAAACTGTACCTGTTGGCAAGAGACTCGTGATGACTTCCAGCGGTGATAAATCATCAAGCTCACCTGAAATTTCACTAACGATATGCATGACATGTTCGTATCGCTCAATCATCATGAGCTTATGAATTTCAGATGTGCCTGGTCGACATACTCGATGAATATCGTTACGTCCAAGGTCAACAAGCATGCGATGTTCACTTAACTCTTTCTCGTCTGAAAGCAGTTGCTTTGCCAACGCTTGATCCTCTTCTTCTGTAGCACCACGTTTAATCGTTCCGGCAATCGGGTTCGTGTAGACGCGATTATTCTTCACTTTCACGAAGCTTTCTGGCGAACTACCGACAACAATCGTATTGCCCATGCTGAGATAATACATATACGGACTCGGATTTTGTCTTTTTAAATTCTGATACATTTGGAACGTTAATGGGAAACGTTGGTCTCCGAAATCGTGCGTATAACTGTAAATAATCGAAGGCACGACTTGGAACATATCCCCTTCAGCTATGAGTTCCTTGAATTTTCTTACATTTTTAATAAAATTCTCTTTAGAAATGTTGCCACTGACAACTTTATCTTGTGGCGTCTCAAACGGAAGTGTTTCACTAAAGACAGGTATATTTTTTAAATTCTCTATTTGAGACTGCACACGTTTTTGAAGTTCTTCTTCTTCTACGTTTGAAAATAAATTAGAAGCAATGATATAAAGATCTTCTTTATAGTGATCAAATACGAGCACATCCTCGACCATATAAAAATGTAAGTCATGATGCTTATGGTCCAAAAGTTCAATATCCTGCAATTTGGGGAACTCATGTCGGACGAGATCGAAACTACAAGAACCGATAAATCCTGAAATAAATGGGAGCTGTCGCAGCGTTTCATCATCAATAGTGACTTTATAGTCGTTTAAAAAGTGCTTTAGAAATTGATACGGCTGTTCCCAATTTGCTTGGATAATACCAGGACCGGTCGCCCTAAATTCACGATTATCTAAAATCACTTCACCACAAACATCTAGCACGACGATGGAATAGCGTCCTTTCGTCTGCGAGCTATCAGCACTCTCTAAAATAATCTTTTTCTTTGTTGTTCTTGCTATCGCTTCGGGCGTAACATCCGCCTTTACTTTCTCATAATAAACTTGCATCCAAAATCCTCCTTTATTCAACAATAGATAATAAAAAAACTAGCATCCTTCATAAAGGACGCTAGTCGCGCGGTACCACCTTAATTAGTAAAACACTTCGATGTTTCACTCTCTCAAATTACTATTTAATTACTTCAATAAGACCCAATTTCTGTATGAAAGTGTGTCAGTTCGCATCAACCACTGACTTTCTATCACTACAACATTTCATACGTACTACATCTTATTTGCACTAAAACTAAAAACCACGGTAACACAGACCTATAAGGACGCGTTACCGTGGTGCCACCTTAATTAACAAAGTTAATTGTTCACTTTATGAAAGTATATTAAATCTTGTTACTCAAAGCCCAATTCATGATATGCGACGTGCTAATTTCCATCTACCATTAGCTTTCTGAAACTACGTTCTGCATTCACTACTTCATCTCTGAGTCAGTATTATTAAAAGTAATTACTTAGTATCATACTTGGATGAAACATTTTTGTCAATCACTTTTTTTATTTTTCTGTCATTGATGATAGACAATAGGATTCTAATAAAGCCTGAGTGGCTTTGAGAGAATCGATATGCGTACGTTCCATCGCATGAGAAGATTCAATACCTGCACCAAATAATGCATGTCGTACGTCAACACCTGCACGTAATGCTGCAGAAGCATCTGAGCCATAGTAAGGATAGATATCGATTTGATACGGAATATGCTGTTGATCACATAGTGATACTAATTGATCTGTTAGACGTTTATGATAAGGCCCTGATGAATCTTTAGCACAGATAGAAACGGTATATTCATCTGAACTTTGGCCATCTCCGAGTGCACCCATATCGAATGCAATCAATTCTTCAATTTCAGGGGCTATTGATGCATTCGCACCGTAACCGATTTCTTCGTTGTTAGAAATATAAAATTGCGTCGTATAAGGAAGTTTTAAGTCATTATTACTAATCTTTTTTAGAAACTCAATTATCATTGCCACGCTTGCTTTGTCATCTAAATGACGCGACTTAATAAACCCTGATTGAGTTATCTCAGTTCTCGGATTGAGACTCACGAAATCCCCTACTCGGATACCTAAGCGTTTCGTATCTTCATCTGATGTGACCTTTTCATCGATTCTTACTTCCATGTGTTCTTGATTACGTGGAATTTGATCATTATCACGATACACGTGAACGCTAGTTTCATGAAGACAAATAGTACCAGAATATATTTCTCCACTTCGTGTCTCGATTTCGCAGTATTCACCTTCAATCGCATTGTAGCTGTAACCACCAATGAGTGACAATGCTAGACGACCATCTTCTTTAATTTCCTTAACCATCGCCCCTAATGTATCTACATGGGCAGTTATACAACGTTGTCTTTCTGTTTCTTCTCCTTCCACAGTTATAATTAAAGCACCTTTATTAGTGATTTGCGTAGAAAATCCAAGTTCTTGAGCTATATCTTCCACGTACGCTATTGCTTTGTAGGCATTACCAGAAGGACTTGGAATCGCTGTCAGCTCACGTATCGTCTCTAATACACTTTCAGTCATAGTTAAAATCCCCTTTCGTTACTTTACGATTCTTATTGCTAATTGTAACCTCTTCTTATACAATAATACTATTCTGAATCTTTTGATAGAGGAGTGCTCGATATGACTCAAATTTTGTTTGTAGGTCTAGGTTTAATCGGAGGTAGCTTAGCAAGTAATCTTCACTACTATCATGATGATCTCGTCATTTCAGCTTATGATGCGGATCAAGAACAATTACGTAAAGCACACTCTATAGGTATCATCGATAAGATGGTCACCAACTATGCTGAGGCCGTGGAACAAGCAGATATTATTATTTATGCCACTCCTGTACAACAAACAATTCAATATTTACGTGAGTTGCCACAATACAATACTCAACCTTCTTTGATAGTGACTGATACTGGAAGTACTAAATCAAGCATCATGGCACACGAAAGTAGATTACTCGAAGCAAATATCCATCTTGTGGGCGGACATCCAATGGCTGGTAGTCATAAAACAGGTGTACTCAATTCGAAAAAACATTTGTTCGAAAATGCATATTACGTACTCATCCACCATCTGCCTGAGAATCGCTCAGCACATCAATATATCGAACATTTATTGAGATTTACGCGCGCAAAGATAATCTCATCGATTGCCGAAGAGCACGACTACATTACGGCTGTGGTTAGTCATGTTCCGCATATCATAGCGTCAAGTTTAGTTCATCTAAACAAAAATCATAGCTCAACTTCTCATTTAATCAAAGAACTCGCAGCAGGTGGCTTTCGAGATTTAACACGTATCGCTAGTAGCAGCCCAGAAATGTGGCGTGATATCGTTGAAGCAAATAATCAACATATTCTCGACACCTTGCACGATTGGCAAGCACAAATCAATGATGTCATTCAATTGATTAAAGATAATAATCCTAAAGAAGTATATAATTTCTTTCAACAAGCAAAGACATATAGAGATCATCTTCCAGCTCAAACTCGTGGCGCATTAAATCTCGGTTACGATCTTTATGTTGATATCCCTGATGAATCTGGAATGATTAGTAAAGTAACTCATATTCTTAGTTTACATAATATTTCTATCAGTAACCTTAGAATTTTAGAAGTTCGAGAAGATATTATGGGTGCGCTATGTTTAACATTTAAGATGCCGAATGATCGCGAACGCGCTAAAGTTGCTTTGCAAGATTTTGACACTTACCTTCCATAAAGGAATTGTTTTCTCATTCCACCAAAACAGTCGGATGAGTGGCTATATATTGCTTAAATTATTAGCTATCTGACTGGAGAGGAGCCTCTAAGTGCAGTGGTGGCTTCCTCTCCACTTTTTAATTCTTATCTCCCTTCAAACTTTAACTCTACAACTACATCTTGTGTCCTGCCATCAATCCTAAACGACCGTGCTTCGTTCCCGCTTCAGTATAAGACACAGCTTTTGAGACGATGCCCTTTCCATACTTTTGATGCAAGAAATCAATCGTCTTCGCTAAACGTTCATTTCTTCTTCTCTCATATTCATCGATAAATAAACTCAACTGCCTTTCACTTTCATTCACAAACTGGGTTAACGACACACTGAGTGTACGATATAACTCAGTCGGATCGCATAATTGATTCGCAAAATGATTGACCACATTATATATGTCTTTCTCCAAATTAGTTGGATCATCTAGCGTGTACTGTTTATGCACGCCACCACCATCACTATAACCAAATGAAAAGTGAATTGTACGAGCCAGTTGCTTTCTGTCTCGAATACGGCTTGCTACATCTTCAATCAACTCTCTCATGACAACCTTTGCTTCTTCGAGACGATAATCTCGCATTAAAATCTGACTTTTACAAATAGATGGATTAGTAACTCTATACTTCTCTCGTACTTTGCTATGATCAATACCATTGGCATGCAAATGTAAATCCACCCCTATGACACCTAAATCTCTCTTCAAATAGCGGTATGGATAACGCGCTAGATCACCTATCGTAAAGATACCTCGTTTATTTAACTTTGCTTCTGTGCGTCTACTGATTCCCCAGAATTCGCTAAGTGGCTTGATTGGCCAAAGTTTCTCTGGAATATCATGATAACGCCATTCGGCAATCTTACTAGGATTGTGTTTCGCTTCTACATCCATCGCAATCTTGCTTAATAATATATTTGAACCTATACCTATCGTACAGTGAATTTGCGTTTCTTCTTTAATCTCTTTCATCAATCTCTCACAAAATGACTGAACTGTACTGTTGAAACGGTAATAACTGTCCGTTACATCCATGAAGAATTCATCGATACTATATTGATGTAAATCTTCTGGAGGCACATATCTTAATGCAATCTTTGAAATTGCTAAAGAAACTTCCAAGTATTTACGCATACTAGGATTGATAATATAGATATCGTTACGATGCGGTATTTCAAATAATCTAGATCCTGTCTTAATTCCTAATTTCTTCAATTCTGGTGTCGCCGCTAATACTACTGAACCTTGTCTCTTCGTGTCTGCTACTACAGCTAACTTTACTTTCATAGGGTCTAACCCTTTTTGAATACACGCTACACTCGCAAAAAAGCTCTTCTGATCAATACATAATATATCTCTATCCTCTAAAAGATTATAATCGTACATCATTCTGCCCTCCTCAGAATAATTCTATTATATACGAACACGTGTTCCTAATCAAGTAATTGGAGAACATTTGTTCTATTTATTTTTTCAGCTACTCGCGTGATATAATAGAAGCAACAAAGGATAAAGGAGTTGAAAGCTATGCCAATTATCAATGTGAAGCTTATCGAGGGACGTTCAGACGAACAACTTAAAGACTTAGTCACAGAAGTTACGAATGCAGTTGAGAAATCTACAGGCGCAAATAGAGAAGCCATCCATGTCATCATTGAAGAAATGAAGAAAGAACATTATGGCGTTGCTGGTGTTCGAAAATCAGATGAATAAGTATAGCGTCGTCAGTAAATACTGTCGATTAACTATCTACTACTCTTACTCTAAAGCCACACATTAAGAGAGTATAAAAAGCCCGTAGATGCTCTTAACGACCATCTACGGGCTTACTTTAAGTTGAAACGTGTCTATTCTATTTATTATCTTCTAAGAACTTTCTCGCTTCTTCTTTGTTTTTCTCTTTATCAATCTTCAATGCACTACCATCCTCTGGCGTTTGCAGATCAGAATAACTTCCTTTGACTGGTAACGTTAATGTCTTCACATTGTGATCACCACGCACACCAAAGT
Source organism: Staphylococcus pettenkoferi (assembly GCF_026659735.1). Classification (GTDB taxonomy): domain Bacteria; phylum Bacillota; class Bacilli; order Staphylococcales; family Staphylococcaceae; genus Staphylococcus. The sequence continues at coordinate 26,884 of NZ_JANSKK010000002.1, forward strand.
TTGTACCTGTCTTAATCAATGTACTATCAGACATGTTCGTATTTAAATAACCACGTAGGATACCAGCCACTTTAGGTAACTTGAATAATGTACTTGGCGTTACTAACTCTTTCTTCAACGCCTGCATCACTTGTTGTTGACGACGTACACGACCGAAGTCACCTTCCTCATCATGACGGAAACGTGCATAACCGAGTAATTCTTTACCATTAAGACGATGATGGCCTTTCTTTAAGGACACACCAATATTTTTAGACATATCCTTTTCGACATCAATAGGCACACCGTTCGGTTGTAATTCATCAATCATTTTCTCAAAGCCAGTGAAATCAAGTATCGCATAATATTCTGGATCAATATCGAGATTTTTCTTCAATGACTGACGTAGCAACTCAGGTCCACCGATAGAATACGCGGAGTTAATTTTGTGCTGACCGTTACCAGGAATATCAGCATAAATATCGCGCATGACAGACATGATTTTCATCTTCTTGTGAATATAGTCATATTGCGCAATCATGATAGAGTCCGTTCTTGAAATCCCGCCTTGCTCTTTATCTGCACCGAGAATCATTATCGTAGCTTTACCATCATTTTTAACCGCACCATTAAATTTGTGCATCTTTAAAGATTTCCCTTGTTTCTTGGCATAATTAATACCGGAGTTATACCCGTGAATCGCATATCCTACAAACGCTGCGAGAATAATCACGAGCGCAAGTATGATAAAGGGTAGCTTTCTTATTCTTCGTTTCTTCTTTTTACGGTGTAGCGATTGCTTTTGTCGATCACTACTGCGTCTTAATTCTTCATTATTTCTTTTGTCTTCGTCCATATTACCAACCTTATATCTTCAAAATTACGAATCAATATATTATAATTAGCACATATTTAAGTTATATAAAAAGAGATTAAAAATCAAGTGATTTCTTAATAAATACAGCTAAGGACTGAGAATGGAGTGACATAAATATGAACTTACAAGAAGCATATTTTGCTGGAGGCTGTTTCTGGTGCATGGTAAAGCCCTTTGACACGCAAGATGGAATTGAACAAGTTATTTCGGGATACATGGGTGGACACGTCGACAATCCTACCTATCAAGAAATTAAACGTGGAGATACCGGACACATGGAAACGGTCAAGATTATTTACGATGCAGACCGCTTCTCCTACGAAAAACTACTTTCCACCTTCTTCTCAGTCATTGATCCTACTGATGCTGAAGGACAGTATCAAGACCGTGGCGCGCAATATCGAACAGCGATCTTTTACCTTGACGAACATCAACACCAGCTTGCAGAACAATTTCTACAAGACATGACACATACAATCGATAGCGATAAAGCCATCGCGACGAAATTGCTTCCTGCGTCGACATTTTATGAAGCGGATGAGTCACATCAGATGTTTTATAAAAAGAATCCTGAACGCTATGCAGAGCAACATGCTGAAAGAGAAGCTTACAAACAAGCTCATATGAATGACTAAATTGATAAAGAAGAGGTTATGCGTTGTAATTAACGTCATAACCTCTTTTCACTATTTACGTATCGCTCGCACCACTCGAATCATACTCAACCATAAAGAATTGTGCTTGCGATAAACGATAAATCTTGGTTTCCAACTAGGTTTGAACTTCTCTTTGTAGCGTCGCAAACCTTGGAAACGATATAAACCATTAAAGTGTTCAAATACACGACCTGCGATTTTTTCACCAGTAAAAGCAAATGAAGCCTGACCTACATTCGAGAGCGTCGCCATTCCCATATTAAAGTGACGATATCCTTGCTCTTGGGCCCAAAGCAAAATGTTTAAATATAGCACGTCCATTAATGGTAAATCGGTGTCAGAACCCCAACGAATGAGATCGACGGACAACGTATCTTCATAATACGTCGGCATGAGATTACAGAACGCGATAATCTCATCTTCCGCATCTCTAATCACCGCAATAGGCGCTTGAGATAAATAGAATTCATCAAATGAGCCTACTGAGAATGCCATTTCCTTTCTTCCATCTAACCACTCATCACTAATATGTCTTAGCGCTTCAACAAACTCAGTGTTAAACGGTGGTTCCACAACTTCGAAAGTCATGTTCAAATCTTTAAACTTATTCATCGTTGCACGCAGACCTCGATTCTTCTTCCCTGACATCGTGAACTGCGTTAAATCAATAATTGCCTCTTCACCGAGTTTAAAGAACTGATTGCCAAAGCTGTGATAGAGCGATAAATAGCGATCGGTGACTTGATAGAATATCACATCATATCCAAGATAATATGCATGCTGGTAGAATTGCTCAAGCATATCATAGTAGCTCTGCGGATTTCCTATAGGATCACCGAGTACGATATAAGCATTGTGTTTCTGCTTGTACATGATAAACGCATCTTCAGCTTCAGATAGATAAAAATCTTTGTCACCACTGTAAATTAAGTGGCTGAGGTAGTGGCCGCCGTACTGATCGATAATCGCTTCACATTGAGATAATGATTCCTGATCATGAGGTAAAGTTGTCTTGCGTTCAAAATACCACACAATCGCGCCCACGATAATAATGACAAAGAACAGCGTAATCCAGAAATAATATCTGAGCAACGACGTATTCGCCTCAATATGATACATATCTAACGTATAGAAAAAGTGCGCAATCCATACATGATTAAGATAAAGCGCGAGTCCACTGACGATGATACTTCCGATTAATTTACCGACACGTAATGGTCGTTTCAACACTAAAGCGCTACGATAAAGAACGATGAGTAAAATTAAAATAACGATCAACCATAGCAGTGAAATATAAGATGCATACGTCCAAAATGTCACGCCTATAATCAAAATAATAGAGACGATTTCAAATAAAATAGCCCTTTTAGACAAAGCAAAGACCCCTAAAATATTGAGCAAAATCAATAAACAAGCGGTCGTATGAATCGCTACGAGAATATAATAAAAAGAATGATCTTTACTGTATAAACCGTCATCGATAATATTGACGTTATTAATAAAGAAGAATATAGATGTAAAGATCAGCAATAAACTCATAGATAACGCAGGTATACGTTGTTTCACATCTTTCTGGAATGACATGAGAAAGGCTGTAATTTCACGTGCCGGCATCAAGCGATCTGATTCTTCAAGATATTTCTTCGCCGAACCACCAAACTCAAAGATTGATAGAATCAAAGCAACGAGCACTGGGAAGAAATAATAAGCAAAACGATAAAGTAATAGCGCAAGCACGACTTTATCCTCATCTACACCAATCGCTTTAAGACCGAGAAGCATTACGAGATCAAACGCTCCAAGTCCACCTGGAATAAAGCTAATCAAACCAGAAAGTGACGCGATGATAAAGATCCCCATGTAAGTAGAATAATGCGTATCGATATTAACGACTTTCATAGCCATAAATAGAACGCCAGAAGCGGCCATCCATTCGAGACTGGAAATGATTGTACAATAAATTCCTGCAAACTTATTGTTCCCTTGCACAGGCTTGATGATCGTTATAATGACGAAGATAGGTAAGAATAGAGCCACAAGATATAATAGCCAATGAATCCACGGAAATGGAGTGAATACGTGAGAGACATTGAAGACGTGGCACACGACAAGTATCGACAGTAAGCTCAACCCCGTCAACATAGATAAAAGAATAATAGAGATAGTATGTATGAGTTCCTTGTAACGTGTAGTGTATTGCTTGTAAATAAGAAAGCGTGCACTTGCTCCAATAAATCCACTAAAGCCAATCAGTGCGTTAAAAGCATTAATAATGTACCCTACACGTAAGGTACGCCAAATAGAGATATTTAACTTCAGAATCTTAGTTAAAGCGACATCATACAAAGACAGCAAAATCACAGCAGCGCCACCACTGAAGAAGAGCGTGATTAAGCTCATGCGATCCGTCTTACTAAAAGTTAATATGACGTCTTTAGGATCGATATGTTTTAACTCGTTATATAACGAATAAATTACAATGATAAATAAGATTAAAGCGAAACAAAATTTAAGAATAGAAAATAGTTTGTTTTTACGTTGTTTTGAAGCTTGTGTCATAGTCATCCTCAATTCTTAATGTCTAATTAGTAAGATATCAAGAATATAGCATATTGTAGCTGAAGATGATACACAAAAGATAAGATAGTTATAATTTCTTAAAAAAGACTCACTTTATATTGAATTGCTTGATATATCGTGATGAGTATTGCACTCTATAGTTTTTTTAAAACGGGAGATTTCCCAAACTAAAAGTCGATAAATTGCACAAAAAAGACGTTACGCAGGGATGCATCACTACGCATCCAACGTAACGCCTTTACTATATATTCACTTTAATTATCGTGAAGTACTTAGCTTAACGTTTAACTTGTCTAGAAAGTTCTTTCTCTTCGTTATTAAAGTCATACTCACCAGCGTCTTCACCATAATATTTATTGTAACGACGCTTGAACAATAAATAGAGGTGTGAGACGAGTACTTTTAATATCGCATAGCCCGGGATACCAAGAATGATACCGACTGGGCCAAGAATATGACCACCACAGAGTAAGATAAAGATAATCGTCAACGGATGAATCTTGAGTGTCTTACCCATAATATTTGGAGAAATGAAATGGCCTTCAAAGAAATGCGCCAGTGTCCAAACCACAATCAATTTCAACAACATGATTGGTGATGTAATAATCGCAATAATAATTGCTGGAGAAATTGCAATCGTAGGTCCAATGTAAGGAACGACACTTGTCACTGCAGCGATGGCAGCTAGGATGAGCGCATAATCTAAACCGATGATGAGATAACCAATGTAGAGCAGAATACCGATACATAAAGACACAATCATCTGTCCTTGAATGTATGAACCTACTTGTAAGCTCATCTTCTCTAATAAATCATGAAAGTCCTTTCTAAATTTCGGTGGCACAATTCCAGTTGTAAATTCTTTAAAGCGATGGCCATCTTTTAACATAAAGAAGAGCACGAATGGCGTCGTTGCAATGACGATTCCGACATTGACTAACGTTTGAGCAAAGTTCTTCAGTTTAGAACCTAAGCCATCTGTATAATCTGAAGCGAGCGTCGGTAGTTTATTCGCAAACTTATCCAAATTACCTTGAATCTGATCATAAAAAGTCGAGATAATCGCATAGTTCGAGAACTTGTCAATAAACGCATTCACGCGATCGACATAATGTGGAAAGCTATTCGCCATACTCTTAATTTGATCAGAAATCACAGGGATTAATAAATTCACCGCTAACGTAATCAATCCAGTAATCACAAGAAAGATGATCACAACGCCCCATAATCGTGAAATATGATACCGCTCCATGAAGTTTACAATCGGATTTAATAAATAGAACAGTATTAATGAAATAACAATTGGTGCGACAATGGTATTAAAAATAATAATAAACGGTTTAAAGATATATGAGATTTGGTCAAAAATAAAAATAACAATACCGAGTAAAATGAGCAAGATTAAACCAAATATAATATCCTTACCGCCTAAAAATTTCATAAAGCGTGTTTCAGGAAATGAGAGTCGGAGTTTCTTTGATTGTGACGTTGACTTTTGCGTATGTTGTTTATGAGTTTCTTTTTCCATGTGGTTCACCGTACCTTAATGTCTTAAATCTTGCATACATTACTATTTCAAATTCACTTCACGCCATCATCTTAACAAACGTGAAACGTAGTTCTACCTTGATAATCATAACACACCTCATCTGAACATAGATATTAACTCGACTACACTAGTGAGGCCTTGTCGTTGCAAAACGTGCTGTAAATATAATTCAATATTATACTTCATACCCGTTTGAGATATAAAAATGTAGGAGTAAGACAGAAAATTATTATTTTCACGTCTTACTCCCATGATTATCAGGTAGTTCTCCAGAATAAATATAACCTATTCTGCGATACTCACCTTGAAAGTAATCCTTAATATAAGGATTTATTCTTCTTATTCATGCCCCAACTTTCAATACCAAATAGATTAATTTCAAGCTCTTCAGGGCGGAAGATTGGTTTCTTACCTTGCTTGCGTTGTAGACGATAGTCTTTCATCACTGCGAAAGCAATATTAGAAAGACCTATGATAGAAACTAAGTTGACGACAGCCATGAGTCCCATGAATAAATCGGCTGTACTCCATACTGTTTCTGTCTTAACTACTGCGCCGATAAAGACGAGTACGACAACGAGACATCTAAACACAAACATTAATGGTTTATTTTTAGATAAGAATTCAATATTAGATTGACCGTAGTAATAGTTACCGACCAATGATGAAAATGCAAATAGTGTAATAGCGACTGTTAAGAAGATTCCGCCGCCACTTCCTAAGTGTTCATTCAATGCAGACTGTGTCACTTCAACACCTTGAGGTGCTTTTTCACCAAAACGTAAACCAGAGTATAACAGAATCATAATTGCTGTAGATGTACATACGAGCATCGTATCAAAGAATACACCTAAAGATTGAATGAGACCTTGTTTCACTGGGTGAGGTGCTGCTGCAGTTGCGGCTGCATTTGGTGCAGAACCCATACCTGCTTCGTTAGAGAAGAGACCACGTTTAACACCTTGTAAGATAGCCGCACCTACTGCGCCTCCCGTTACTTGTTCTAGACCGAAAGCACTTTTAACAATCGTACCTAACATCGGGATGATTTGATCGTAATTAATAACTAAGATAACTAATACGATACCGATGTAAATTAAAGCCATGACAGGCACAATCACTGAAGATAATTTAGCAATACTACGTACCCCACCGAAGATAATAACGGCAGTGAGTACTGCTAAGACAAGTCCAGTCACAATCGGACTGATGCTATATTGTGTATTCAGTGACTCTGCAATGGTGTTGGACTGAACAGTATTGAAGACGAAAGCAAACGTTACGGTAATCAATACTGCAAAAACTACACCTAGCCATTTCTGATTTAAACCTTTAGTTATGTAATAAGCAGGTCCACCACGGAAACCGCCCTCTTTATCTGGTACTTTATAAACTTGTGCTAAAGTCGCCTCAATAAATGCACTGGCTGCACCAATCATTGCAATGAGCCACATCCAGAATACTGCACCAGGACCACCAAGTACAATCGCAGTTGCAACACCAGCGATATTACCTGTACCTACACGTGACCCCGCACTAATCGCAAAGGCTTGGAAAGGCGAAATTCCTTTCTTACCGTTATCTAACGTCTCTGGCTTCTCACCGAGCGCTCGGAACATTTCCGGGAACCATCTAATTTGGACAAACCTCGATCCAATAGTGAAGAAGATTCCGGCAGTGATAAGTAAGCCGATTAAATACTGTGACCAGATTAAATCATTACCAACTGATACGAATGACTTAAACCAGTCAGGAATGTAATTATCAAAGTTATTCACTTCTTATCCCTCTCATCTTGTAAAATTAATTTTTAAACGACAAGAGATTTATAGAACTGTATGAAAGCGAAGATAACTCACATTCTTAGCTCATCGAACTATAAATCTCTTATCTATTCTCATATGCTAATGGTTAAACCTAAATTACATTTTATCATTATAAGACAAGAAAGACTATTATATCTTGAATATTTTTACTCAATGATCAGTGATGTAACTTCACCAAACTCTTTCACATCAACGACAAAGCTACCATTTGTGTACTGTTCAGAAAGATGAATATCTTTTACGTTACCTGTCTCACTGGCACGCTGAGATATAATCGTATATTGCGCATCATCAGACGAAATGACATCTGCACCGACAATACGATGAGGTTGTTTTTTCAATTCTTTAAGTAATGTTATACCTCTTTGAGCACGTTTCGCATGTTGTAACACGCCATAACCGATGCGTTTCAAGGCGCCACGCTGAGTGGCCATTAATATCGTGTTCGCTTCATTAACAGTTTGCGTAAGCACGACGTAATCTTCATCCTTTAAGTTAATCGATTTCACGCCTGCTGCACGTAGTCCTGTATCGTTGAGTTCATCGGATGAGTAAGTTAACGACATCCCTTTATGCGTTAGTACTGTAATCATCTCAGGCGCTTCAGACACACGCATAACATCGATGAGTTCGTCGCCTTCTTTCACTTTCATGGCTACGAGCGGTTTGCTATAACGTGCAGTTTTAAACATGGAAACATTACTTTTCTTAATCATACCGTTACGTGTCGCAAGAATATAATGGCCATCTGGCTTAAAGTCTCGCTCGCAATACACATCAATGACACTTTCGTCGTGATCAATTGCTACAATTTGAGAAATGTGCTTACCAAGCTCTTTCCACTTAATATCAGCTAATTTGTATACTGGGATGTAGAGATAACGTCCTTTGTTGGTGAAGACAAGTACGGTATCTAACGTATTAACCTCTAAGTATTTGAGCAGACCGTCGCCTTCTTTCACTCCTACTTCTTCCACACCACTCGCGTTAAAGCTACGTAAAGACGTACGTTTAATGTAACCATCGCGCGTCATACTGACGACTACATTCTCGCTTGGTACCATAACCTCTTTATCAATCTTGAGTTCCGCGATTTCCGCTTCAATACTTGAACGACGCGGTTCTTTAAATTCTTTACGTATCGCACTTAATTCATCTTTAATCACTGCAAGAAGTGCATCATGATTATCGAGAATATGACGTAACTGCTCAATGGTCTGTTTCAATTCACTATGCTCATCTTCCAATTGCACGATATCCGTATTCGTTAGACGGTAGAGTTGAAGTGTCACAATCGCTTCAGCTTGAGCTTCTGTAAAATCAAATTCAGCAACTAAATTATCTTTCGCATCTCGTTTATTTTTAGAATTACGAATCAATTGAATCACTTCATCGAGGATAGACAATGCTTTCATCAAACCTTCTACGATATGCATGCGGTCTACTGCATGTTTTAAGTCATAACGTGTACGGTTTGTCACTACTTCAATCTGATGGTTGAGATAGCTATTAATAATTTCACGTAATCCCATCAATTTCGGGCGACCTTCACTAATCGCTACCATGTTAAAATTATACGAAATTTGTAGATCCGTATTTTTAAATAAGTAGTTAAGCACTGCTTCACTATTAATATCTTTCTTCAATTCGATCGCAATTCTTAGACCTGTACGGTCGGTTTCATCACGCACTTCCACGATGCCATCCACTTTTTTATCAGCACGTAATTCGTCGATTTTTTTAACTAAAGCACTCTTATTCACTTCGTAAGGAATCTCAGTAACGACGAGTTCTTTACGACCGTTGCGTAAATTCTTTGTATCGACTTTCGAACGAACAACAATTTTACCCTTACCAGTTTGATACGCTTTCTTAATACCTTCAATACCTTGAATAATTCCGCCTGTTGGAAAGTCTGGACCTTTGATATATTTCATCAGTTGACTCACAGTAATATCGGGATTATCAATGTATTTCAACGTCGCTTGAATCACTTCACCTAAATTATGCGTAGGAATATCCGTCGCATAGCCTGCAGAAATCCCTGTACTTCCGTTGATTAATAAGTTAGGCAAACGGGCTGGCAATACCATAGGCTCAGTCGTCGTATCATCATAGTTCGGCATGAACGGTACTGTTTCTTTATTGATGTCTCGTAATAACTGTTCGGATAACTTACTTAACTTCGCCTCTGTGTAACGCATCGCTGCAGGAGGATCGTTATCGATACTACCATTGTTACCATGCATCTCTATTAACACATGGCGTAACTTCCACTCTTGACTTAAACGTACCATTGCATCATAAACAGATGTATCGCCGTGTGGGTGATATTGTCCAATCACATCACCGACAGATTTGGCACTCTTACGGAAATTCTTGTCATAGGTATTTCCACTGGAATACATCGCATATAGAATACGACGTTGTACGGGTTTTAAGCCATCACGCACGTCTGGCAACGCACGTTCTTGAATAATATATTTACTATAACGACCAAAGCGATCACCAATCACATCTTCAAGTGAAAGATCTTGAATTATCTCACTCACTTCGCATCCTCCTCGTCGATGTCATCTTGCTCTAATACTTGTATTTCACTATTATCTAATATACTTTGATCTTCTTGCAGACCAAATTCGACATGACTTTCAATCCATTCACGACGTGGCGCAACTTTATCACCCATTAGCGTTGTTACGCGTTTTGAAGAACGGATTTCGTCATCTACTTGTACACGAATCAATGTACGTGTTTCCGGATTCATCGTAGTCTCCCACAATTGTTCAGGGTTCATTTCACCTAAACCTTTATAACGTTGCAAGCTAAAGCCTTTCCCGAGCTTCTTCTGTAGTTTCTCTAGCTCTTCGTCCGTCCAGGCATATTCAACCTTCTGCTTCTTACCTTTTCCTTTTTCTAATTTATACAGAGGTGGTAACGCAATAAATACTCTGCCTGCTTGTACTAGCGGTTTCATATATTTAAAGAAGAACGTAAGCAATAATACTTGGATGTGTGCACCATCTGTATCTGCGTCGGTCATGATAATCACACGGCTGTAATTACTATCTTCAAGTTTAAACTCAGTACCTACACCTGCACCTATCGTATGAATAATCGTATTGATTTCTTCATTTTTAAAAATATCTTCTAAACGTGCTTTCTCAGTATTGATTACTTTACCACGCAACGGTAAGATCGCTTGGAATTTACGATCCCTACCTAACTTGGCAGAGCCCCCTGCTGAGTCACCCTCAACTAAATAAAGTTCATTCTTATCTACATTCTTACTTTGAGCAGGCGTTAATTTACCTGATAGCAATGTATCTTTACGTTTATTCTTCTTACCTGAACGTGCATCCTCACGTGCTTTACGTGCCGCAATTCGAGCTTGTTGCGCTTTAATCGCTTTCTTCACTAATGATTTAGAAAGTTGACCTTTCTCTTCTAGATAATATGGTAGTTTATCTGAAACAACCGATTCAACTGCGCCTCGTGCTTCAGGTGTACCTAACTTCGATTTCGTTTGTCCTTCAAACTGAAGTAATTCTTCAGGAATACGTACTGAAATGATAGCGGTTAAACCTTCACGGATATCATTACCTTCAAGGTTCTTATCCTTGTCCTTCAACTCATTAATACGGCGAGCATAATCATTAAACATACGTGTCATCGCAGTCTTAAACCCAACTTCATGAGTACCGCCATCTTTCGTCCGTACATTGTTAACGAAACTTAAGATACTCTCGGAATATTGATCATTATATTGAAAGGCAATGTCGACTTCGATGTCATTTGCTTCTCCTGTAAACATCGTCACATCATGCAGCACTTCTTTGCCTTCATTGACATAACTCACGAACTCTTTAATACCTTCTTCATAATGATAGACTTCTTCACGCTCTTTGCCTTGACGTAAATCTTTCAATTCGATTCGGAGATCTTTGAGTAAAAATGCAGATTCTTGTAAACGTTCACTTAAAGTCTCAAAGTTAAATGAAGTGGATGATTTGAAGATTTGAGGGTCGGGTTTGAATGTGACTTTCGTACCTGTCTTACGTGTCTTACCTTTCTTCTCTAAACCGCTTGTAGGTAATCCCCCATTACTAAAACTTTGACGATAAATATGTCCGTCACGGTAGATTTCAACTTCTAACCATTCACTTAAAGCATTAACTACTGAGGCACCTACACCGTGTAAACCACCAGAAGTCTTGTAGCCACCTTGACCGAATTTACCACCAGCGTGTAAAACAGTAAAAATGACTTCAACTGTTGGCTTACCAGAAGTGTGAATTCCAGTAGGCATCCCACGACCATTATCTTCTATAGAAACACTGTCATCTTTATTGATTGTGACATTAATTTGGTCACCATAACCATTTAAGACCTCATCCACAGAGTTGTCGACAACTTCGTAGACGAGATGATGTAACCCACGTTTATCGGTAGAACCTATATACATACCAGGTCTCTTTCTCACGGCCTCTAACCCTTCAAGAACCTGAATGGAATCGTCCGAATAAGTGTTGCTGTTATTCTTAACCAATCGTTTCGCCCTCCTACAAACGTACGTTCGTTTTTTAAACTATACAATAGTTATTCTTATATAAATTTGGTCAAAATGCAAGCGTCAAAACAATATTTAGAGTGTAAAAGCCACTTATCTAAAAATTTATTCGTCGCACCTACGTGATCTATGATAAAATAATCCTAACGTCATTAAAGGTTGTGATTGTAAAATGATGATAGTAATCATGTTGATACTGAGCTACTTGATAGGTGCAATTCCAAGTGGGCTCGTCATCGGCAAATTATTCTTCAAAAAAGATATTAGACAATATGGTAGCGGGAATACTGGGGCAACAAACAGTTTCAGAGTTCTTGGTAAACCAGCCGGCTTTGTCGTTACTTTTCTAGATATATTTAAAGGGTTTATCGTTGTGTTCTTACCTTTATGGCTACCTGTACATAGTTCAGGTCCGATTAGTGCATTCTTCACTAACGGTTTAATCGTAGGTGTCTTCTCAATCATTGGGCACGTCTACCCTATCTATCTTGGTTTCCGTGGAGGTAAAGCTGTTGCTACGAGTGCTGGCGTAGTACTTGGGACTCATCCAATTCTCTTGCTGACACTCGCAATCATCTTTTTCTTTATTCTGTATTTAACGAAATACGTCTCATTATCAAGTATTATCGCTGCAATTTGCTGTATTATTGGCGCAATATTCATCGGAAATTATATTTTACTTGGAATGAGCATCGTCGTAGGAATAATACTGATTGTTAGACATCGCACAAATATCGTACGAATTATTAAAGGTGAAGAACCTAAGATTAAATGGATGTAAAGTTAATAAAGACTAAACGAGACGCCATAGAAGTTGAAATTATTAGAGCTTCTATGGCTTTTTACATGCGTATATCACTGTTGGGTTATCGTTTACGATAAAATATTCTGATTAGTCTGAAATGAATTTCTTTGCTACACTAGATGTTATACTTTTAAAATACTAGATCTGTAATACGCGAGCTAGTATGCATAAAGGAGTGACAGATTATGAAGATAGAACTAACTCATGAAGCAGTAGAATGGTTTAAGGATGAATTAGAATTACCCGAGGATAATAAAGTTGTACAGTTCTTCGTACGCTACGGGGGCGACTTTGAACTCAAACAAGGATTTGGTCCTGCATTTACGGTAAGTAAAAAAGATGATATAGAGATTGGTTACGAAGAGAATTATGATGGTTTGAATATCGTTATCGCTGAAAAAGATGTTTGGTACTATGAAGGCCATCATTTAAAAATTGATGTAGGTGAACATGACGAAATTGCGTACAGTGAAGAAACGTAACTCAAATTAATCTTTGCGTAAGTTGAACAACAGAGAGCGTTCCTGACAGCATAAATTGACGATTAGGAAATGTCTGGTGTGAGTGAAAGAGCTCACTATAGGTTATTGAGAAATCTAACACTATTGAAACGTGCTTGCGAACACGAGATTACTATACACGAGTGAAACACAGGCTCACACTGGTTATAAAACTTCTTACATTAAACTTCACAGTCCGCTCAGGTGTACGTGTGCCAGCCTATATTAGAATCTATTAGGTATGATCTACTTAACTACACTTAACGTAGTATATAGCATCAAATTGAGCTAATGCACAAGTTAGAACTCACTTGTTACGCAGTACAGTCAACTTAAATGAAGAATTTGAACTTAGGCACATTGTTTATTACTTAGTGCGTTCAAATCAAACTAAATAAACTGATATAACTAACGCTATGACATTTAGGATTTCTCCTTTTTGTCATAGCGCTTTTTTAAACTTATAACTCTTCAACACCGTTCGTAACCTCGAAGTCCACGCCTTCTTTGTTAAGATCTGCTACCTTGCGATATACTTCGTGCCATTCTGGGAAAGTACGATCTAAACGGATAGGTTTATAAGTATCTTTGCGGATGCAAGTTAGAGTTGTAGAGCCTGTAGTTGCGAGCTCTCCAGCTTGATTATATACTTCATAGCAATAAATAGACTTGAGTCGAGAATATCTTTCGACCCAGGTCTTAATTTTAACTTTTTCAGGATATGTAACGGACTTAATATATTTAATATCGAGCTCAGTAACTGGAGAAATAACACCGTTATCTTCCATATCTTTATAACTAAATCCTAATTTATTAATATAATCCGTTCTTGCTACTTCAAACCAAGTGGGATAATTTCCATGATAAATAACACCCATTTGGTCGGTTTCTTGATATCTTGCTTGAATTTCAGTAATACTATAAATCATTTTAGTACTTCCTCATTTCACTCACTTTTAGTCTAATGAAAATTTTAACATACGCTTATGACAGAATAGAAATTTTTAAACTGTAGTTTCTCCTTGCGTCGGTTTACTCAACAAAAAAAGACTGGAACCCGAAAGTCCCAGTCCAAAGCTCATTATTATTGAGCAAGTTTATCACGTAATACAAGTTGTAAGATACCGCCGTTACGGTAGTAGTCCATTTCAACGTTAGAGTCGAAACGAGCGATAGCTTTAAAGTCAACTTCAGTTCCATCTTCTTTAGTTGCTTTAACATCGATTAAGTCATGTGGTTTAACATCTTCGTTAATATCAACTGAGAATGTTTCAGAACCATCAAGACCTAAGCTATCTGCAGATTCACCGTCTTGGAATTGTAATGGGAGTACACCCATCATAACTAAGTTAGAACGGTGGATACGTTCGTAACTTTGAGCGATAACCGTTTTAACACCTAAAAGGTTTGTACCTTTAGCTGCCCAGTCACGTGAAGAGCCCATACCGTAATCATTACCAGCAAGTACAACTAAACCAGTGTTGTCTGCTTTGTATTTTTGAGCTGCATCATAAATTGACATTACTTCGTCAGTTGGCCAATAAGTAGTGAAGCCACCTTCAGTACCTGGCGCTAATTGGTTCTTGATACGGATATTCGCGAAAGTACCACGTACCATTACTTCGTGGTTACCACGACGTGAACCGTAAGAGTTGAAGTTACGTACAGGAACATCATGTTCAAGTAAGTACTTACCTGCTGGCGTATCTTTACCGATCGCACCTGCTGGAGAAATGTGGTCAGTAGTTACTGAATCTCCAAATTTACCAAGTACGCGCATACCTGTTAATGGTTTAATGCTATCTGGTTCTTTAGATAAGCCTTGGAAGAATGATGGGTTTTGAATGTAAGTAGAATTAGGATCGAAGTCATATAATGGTTTATCAGTAACATCGATTTCATTCCACATTTCGTTGTTGTTATATACAGACTCATATTCTTCTTTGAATAGCTCAGGAGTTACAACACTGTCTACAGTGTCAGCAACTTCTTTGATTGAAGGCCAAATGTCTTTAAGGTAAACATCTTGACCATCTTTACCTTTACCAAGTGGTTCATTTTGTAAGTCGATATCTACTGTACCAGCTAAAGCGTAAGCTACTACAAGTTGTGGAGAAGCTAGGTAGTTCGCTTTAACTAATGGATGGATACGACCTTCGAAGTTACGGTTACCTGATAATACTGAAGTTACGAGTAAATCTTCTTCAGCAACTGCTTTTTCAATTTCAGGTAATAATGGACCTGAGTTACCGATACAAGTTGTACAACCATAACCTACAAGGTTAAAGCCTAGGTCATCTAGGTAATCTTGAAGACCAGCGTCACGTAAGTAACCTGTAACAACTTTAGAACCTGGCGCTAATGAAGTTTTAACGTACTCAGGTACTTTCAAGCCTTTTTCAACAGCTTTCTTAGCAACTAAACCTGCACCTAACATTACGTATGGGTTTGAAGTGTTCGTACATGAAGTGATCGCTGCGATAGCAATATCACCTGTTGTCATCTTCGCAGTAGAACCATCTTCAAAGTTAATAGTTGCTTCTTTGTCGAATTCGCTCTTATCTAAACCGTGACCTTGGTTACCTGCTGGTGCAGTAACAGAGTCTTCGAATTCTTTCTTCATGTCACTTAAGAAGATTAAGTCTTGAGGACGTTTAGGACCAGATAATGATGCTTCAACAGTTGATAAATCAATTTCGATAACATCAGTGTATTCTGGCTCTTCTTTGTCTACATAGAAGAATAAGCTGTTTTCTTGTAAATATTTCTTAACTAAATCAACATGCTCGTCTGAGCGACCTGTTAATTTCATGTATTTAAGTGATTCTTCATCTACTGGGAAGAAACCACAAGTTGCACCATATTCTGGCGCCATGTTAGCGATAGTTGCACGGTCAGCTAATGGTAAGTTAACTACACCTGGACCGTAGAATTCGATAAATTTACCAACTACGCCTTTTTTACGTAACTCTTGTGTTACACGTAAAGCTAAGTCAGTAGCTGTAGAGCCTTGTGGTAATTCGTTAGTTAATTTAACACCAATTACTTCTGGAATTGGGAAGTATGATGGTTGCCCTAACATACCTGCTTCAGCTTCGATACCACCAACACCCCAGCCTAATACGCCAAGACCGTTGATCATAGTAGTGTGAGAGTCTGTACCTACTAGTGTATCTGGGAATGCAACTTCGTCACCATTGTCATCTTCACGTACGTGAACAACGTTAGCTAAGTACTCTAAGTTAACTTGGTGTACGATACCTGTTGCAGGTGGTACAGCTTTATAGTTATCGAAAGCTTTAGTTGCCCAGTTTAAGAATTGGTAACGTTCATAGTTACGTTCGAATTCTAATTTCATATTTCGTTCTAGTGCATCAGGATTAGCATAGCTATCAACTTGTACAGAGTGGTCGATAACTAAGTCAACTGGCACTTCTGGATTGATCTTGTTTAAATCCCCGCCTACATCATTCATAGCTTTACGTAATGATGCTAGGTCTACTACTGCTGGTACACCAGTGAAGTCTTGTAAGATAACACGTGATGGTTTGAAAGGAACTTCACCTTTAGCACCTTGAGTAAACTCTGCTAAAGATTTAATGTGTTCGTCAGTAATGACATGACCATCTTCTTGTCTTAATACTGATTCTAATAATACTCTGATTGAATATGGCAATTTAGATACTTTAGTTAAACCTTGGTCTTCTAAAGTACTTAAATCATAGTAAGTATATGATTTACCGTTAAGATCAAACGTCTTTTTCGCTTGCTCTTTCATATTTGAAGCCATATTTATCCCCCCTGAACCTTAATTTTTATATGCCTTAACTAAATTGTATAATTATATATTCATGAATACAACTGTCTATAGCTAGAAATAGCCTAGTTTACCTTTTGATTTTACAATCAGTATGTATAACTTTTCCTTATCATAAAGCAGCTCTATCATAAGTTATTTTTATCAATTGAGAATCATTATCACTTATCTTGTTTTGATTTTAGTTTTTCGTTTGGATGAGTAAAATTCTATTTTCATGGGATTGAATTTAGGTCGTATATATGAGCTTTTATTTTAGGAAGTTTATGTGTGGGGACTAGATTAGAATTATTATAATGTGTGTTCATCTATAGTGCTTAACAAGTATGACTTGGATGGCGATTTCTGCTAGATTGTTTGAATGAAAGTAGAGACAGTGGGGTTGTATGAGTACATTAATGCGCTGACAAACTATGTAATAAGAAAAAATACTTTAAAATAGTTAAAAATAACGGGAGCTACGTGATAGTAACTCCCGTTAAGTGCCTCAAATTATTTATTTTGTTTTTCGGCATTTCGACGTGCTTCCCGTTTTTCGAGAATATCATCTTCATAGTCCTGTTGTTGATATTGAACATATTCTTGAAGACGATGTTTATTAGGCGTCAATGTTAAGCCTAAGAATTTACGTTCTTGGTTTGCGTCTTTGTAGAATGAAATCATCATCAGTATAACCACTATAGAGAACGGTAAGGCACTAATAATCGCCGCACTTTGGATAGCGTTTAATGCTTGTGATCCATCGCCACCGCCTGCTAATAGCAGAATAAAGGCGATAAGGGCTTGTGCAATACCCCAGGATACCTTGATGGTATTACGTGGTTCTAATGTACCGAATGATGTTTGCATACCAAGTACGAACGTTGCTGAGTCGGCTGAAGTAATGAAGAATGAGCCGATCAATACTAATGCAATAATGGATAAAGCCATACCCATTGGTACATGGTGGAACACACCGAATAATTGAGTTTCTGGACTCATTTCAAATAATTGTTTATGAGATTTACCAGTTTCAATACCTAGTACACCAAAGACACTGAACCATACGAAACTTACTAATGCTGGAACGAGTAATACACCCGCGATAAACTCTCTAATTGAACGTCCCTTAGAAACACGGGCGATAAAGATACCAACGAATGGACTCCAGCTTAACCACCAGCCCCAATAGTAGAATGTCCAAGTTGTCATCCATTCACGTTTTTGTCCATTTAGTGGAGCTGAGTCAAATGTATTGAGTAAGAATGAATTAAATAAGTGACCTATAGAGCTAGTCATGAAGTTAAGAATAAGCACTGTTGGTCCAATAATAAGCACTGCAACCATCAAGATTGCACCTAAACTAATGTTTAAGTTACTAAGGTATTGGATACCTTTACTTAAACCTGACCAAGCACTTGCAATGAATAGGATTGTAACTACAACGATAATAATCGCTTGTACCCATTCATTATTAGGTACTCCGAATAAGTAATGTAAACCACCGTTGATTTGAAGCGCACCCATACCAAGAGATACGGCAACACCAACGAGAGTTGCAAAGACTGCAAGTACGTCAACGATAATTCCGATTGGACCTTCAACCTTATTACCTAAGAGCGGGCGAAGTGTTCTTGAGATAAGACCAGGTTCGCCTTTTCTAAATTGGGCATATGCTAGTGCTAAAGCAACTACACCATAAATAGCCCAAGCATGGAAGCCCCAGTGGAAGAATGTTGCACGTAATGATTCAGTATAGGCAGCAGCGGATCCTTTGTCAGCTGTTGGTGGTGACATAAAGTGACCCATTGGTTCAGCTGCACCATAGAATACTAAACCAATTCCCATACCGGCACTGAATAACATCGCAAACCATGAAATTGTGTTAAATTCAGGTTTGTCGTTAGGCTTACCGAGTTTCAACTTACCGATAGGGCTAAAGATTAAGAAGATACAGAAGAATACAATAATCGTTGTTAAGATTAAGTAATACCAACCTAATTTGTCAGTAATCCATAGCTTAATCGTGTCCGTTACTTCACCGAATTTCGCAGGGAAAACGGCACCTAATATAACGACGATAGCAACGATTATTGCACTGTATATAAAGACAGGCGAAATCTTCTTCTTACTATCGTACTGATTAGAAGAATTCATAACTAATTACTCCCCTTCCTATTAAATTGTCAAACCGAAAAAGATTTATTAATTTGTGACACAAATTAATACTACCATTCCATAAGCTATCATATAGAATAACAAAACTCCACAATCTAATCAAATTTACTTTTATGTAGCATTCCCTTTTTTTGAGTTATAAGGTATAATTAAAAAACTATTAAAACTATTTTTTAGTTGGAGGTAATTAATCATGTTAAAGGAATTTAAAGAGTTCGCCTTCAAAGGAAATGTACTTGATCTCGCTGTAGCTGTAGTTATGGGTGCAGCTTTCAATAAGATTGTCACAGCGCTAGTTACGTACATTATCATGCCTTTAATCGGACTTATTTTTGGAACAGTAGACTTTGCGAAAAGCTGGTCGTTTATGGGTATTAAATACGGTATGTTTGTCCAATCAGTTATTGACTTCTTAATCATTGCTTTCGCTTTATTTATTTTCGTTAAAATCGCTAATACATTAATGCGTAAAGAAGAAGAGGAGGAAGAAGAAGAAATAGAAGCGAATACAGTACTATTAACTGAAATTCGTGATTTACTTCGCGAAAAGAAAGATATTTAAAACAACGAAACAGTTATAATCTTGAATGCACTATGGGTCAAAGTGACTTACATTTATATTGGAGAGGAAATCAATAAGCGATTTCCTCTCTTTTCTATTACTGTTTAATCAACTTCGTGTAACTTTCTCTCTGACTAGATGTAACTTGTAGAATAAGTGGAATACGTTGTTTTAATTCAGAAACATGAGAGATAATACCTACCAATCTACCTGTAGACTGTAAGTTTATTAAGGTATCTAACGCCGTATCAAGTGTTTCTTGATCTAAAGTGCCGAAACCTTCGTCGATGAAGATGGACTCTAAAGCGATACCCCCTGATTCTTGTTGCACAACTTCACTCAAACCGAGCGCAAGTGCTAAAGAAGCTTGGAAAGTTTCTCCTCCTGATAAAGTGCTAACATGTCTCTCTTTATTAGAATGCGCATCGAAAACATTAATTTCAAGTCCACTATACCCTTGCGAAACAGATTGTTTTCTTACAAGTTGGTATCTCTCACCAGTCATTGAAGATAATCTCTTATTGGCCTGACTTAATATTTGAGTTAAATAATGAATCAGTACATAATTCTCGAGCTTTAATTTCGTTGCATTTTTACCTGTTATTACATCAGATAGCTGTATCATTTCGGTTTGATTTTGTAATTCATTATCTAACTGATTAACAATTGCTTTAATTTCTTTGAATTTTTGATTATTAAATTCTACTTTGTACGTGTGATGATTATACTTCTCTACAATTTCATTAAATTGTTGTTTACTCTTTTGATAAGTCTCTTCAACTTCTATTAAATCTAATTGTTTCTTATCTTTTAAATCTTCTTTAAGATTTTGAATGATACCTTCAAGAGATTGTTTTTCTTTTTCATAACTCTCAACTTGTTGTTCATAACGAGTTTGATATTTTGTTTTATCAATAGCCTCATCAATTTCTTGTTGGGTTTCGAAACCAACTCGTGCCATTTCATTGCTAATTTGCTCATCTAATTCTTGCTTTTCTTGTTGTAAGTTTTCAAAGGTATCATTGAGATACTTAATATTATTTTGAGTTAATTCAAGTTGTTGTTTCTCCTCTTTAACATGGTCCTTAGTATCATTATACTGTTTAGAATATTGTTCTAAATCACTCTGATGAGACTGATAACTTTCTTTAAATTGTTCTATGTCACTGTATTCTGTCGTTGTTTCGAAATCATTGATTTTAGTTTCTTCTGATTTAAATTGATGTTTAAAATTGAGTAAGTCTGTTTCTATTTTACGCTGTTTGTTTATCAATTTTTCCTGTTCTTCTTTTTGTTTTTCTATAAACTGATTGTGTTGCTTTTGTTTCTTTAAACGTGCTTCGAGATTTTCTCTCTTTGATTTTAAGTTCTGAACATCTTCCATATTTTTATTAGACTGAGCTAACTTAGGTAATTCTTGGTTGATGTTATCAATACTATTTAATAATTTACCTTTTTTCTCCTGTAATTCACTAAGTTGTTTTGCAATTTGCTCCTGTTTAAATTGATCTTCTTTCATTTGGTCGATATCAATATGTTCGCTTAAATCAGTAACCTCATTCCCACATATAGGACAAGTATCTCCTAATGATACTTGCTGTTGAAGAGTTGAAACGAGTTTCTCATAATTATCAAAATCTAAATTCAGTAAATTGGTTTGCGTATTTTTGAAATCTTCTTCTAGACTTTTATTCACTTCTTCTAAACGTTTCTTCTCTTTCGAAAGTAAACCAATTAAATTTTCTTTTTGAGAATTCTCTTCAATCTCTTGGGTAACAAGTCTTTCTTGGTCTTTTAATTGATAAATATCGTTATTGAAATCATTTATAATCTCATAGTTAAGTTCTTTATCTTTGATATTAAGCGCCAACTCTTCTAAATTAACATTGACCTCATTTTGTTCATTTTTCAAATCGGTAATTTTTTCATTTAATTCATTAATGTTCTTATAGGCTTGTTGATAGGAGTCAATATTTTTAAAGAACAACTTGTTTTCAGTTAGAAAAGCTTCAATATGTTTATAGTAGTCACTTTGTTCTTCAAGTGAATTTAATTTTTCTTCATATTCTTGAATACGTTTTTCTTGAAATTTCGATTTATTTGTAGCTTCATCTATTTTCATTTGACTATCAGAAATCTTTTTAGATACACTTTTATGCTGTTTCATATATTGTGATAGCAATTTAACTTCATTAATTTCATTTAAATATTGTTTAATCTTAGCTATTTCATCTTTTCTTTCTAACAATTTATTATATTGATTTTCATGTTCTGATAGCTTTTTATAGTTCTGTGAAAGCGTTTTTTGTTCTTCGAATATCTTTAAATGTTGATTAAGTGTTTTTTCATATTCATTTTTATTACGAAACAAGTGCGTTAGTATATCATTCGCTCGACGCTCAAAACTTTTAATAGCCTCAACAATACGATTCGTTTGATTGGCATCAATATTTTTTAAAGTTTGCAAGTCTTCATCATTGAAATCATTAACATCGTCCCAATTATCTTGGAGCTTTCGATATAAATCATCAATTTGTTGACGTACTTGATCCACATTTTCTTTTAATGTATTCTGTATCACTTCAAATCTTTGACTATTAAAAA
The DNA here is from genome assembly GCF_026659735.1 of Staphylococcus pettenkoferi. GTDB lineage: Bacteria > Bacillota > Bacilli > Staphylococcales > Staphylococcaceae > Staphylococcus. Next base: position 49,366 of record NZ_JANSKK010000002.1, read on the forward strand.
GTGTTCTTAAAATTTGTTGCTTTTCTAAACTACTTGAAACTAAGAATTTTTTAAACTCGCCTTGAGGTAAGATAAACAATTGTCTAAATTGATCAGCATTAACGCCTAGTCTTTCTTTAATAAATTTATTACCATCTTTAATAGTACTTTCAATTAACTCATAATCATTATTTGTTTTTCTATAAACAGTCAGATGTCCGGGCGTTTCAGTTTTATTACCTTCTTTAGTAAACTTCCCTTGTCTTTCCACTCGTAAAATTTCTGTACCTAGCTTGAATTCGAAAGCAATTTTTAATGCCTCATTTCTATCAGCAAAGTGACTTCGCAAGTCTCCTTTGTCACGATCTTTTGTAGAAGCTTCACCAAAGAGAGCATATACCATCGCATCAAAAATCATCGTCTTACCGGAACCCGTTTTACCACTGATTAAAAACAGTTGATTGTTAGTTATTTGAGTGAAATCAATCTGTTCTTTGATAAAAGGACCAAAATTATTCATTGTTAGCTTTAAAGGTCTCATAATTAATACTCTCCTTTATCGATTTCTTCAAGCACATCGGTAATAATTTTAGATTGGTTGTCGGATAATGACTGATCTGTGACATATCGATAGAATTCATTAATGATTTCAAAGTCACTTTTTTGATGCATTGTTTGATCAACTTCAAACTGATTGAGTTGCTCATTCATTTCATTATTAATTAGGGATAAAGTATTAGGAAATATATTTTTTAATATGGACATAGGATCAGTAACATGGGACATATGGCTTAATCGAAACTGCATATAGTTATCTTTATTCTTAACAAGTAGTCGTTCTTGAACCACGTCCTCATAGTCACCAGTCACAATTTCTAATTCACGTTGAGGGGCTAATTTTTTAAAATAACCTTTAAGCTCGTTATCTTTAATTGAAATAATGCGATATCCTTTAGGTTGATTCACCTCTGAGAATGAGTACTGTAATAGTGAACCACTATATTGGATATACTCAGAATTAATACTAAATGGGTGATGAAGATGACCTAGCAGTACGCGATCAAAACTTTCGAAATAACGCTCATTAACTTCTTCAACTGTACCTATTGTTATTTCTCTTTCTGAATCAGAACGTATGCCTCCTTGAACTGTTAAATGCCCAATCAGTATATTAATTTCATTACTATTTAGATCTTCAGTCATAAGGTTAATTAACTGGGTAATGCCTTGTTGGTATGTTTGAATTTCATCATTGTTTAAGTAGTCTTTAATTTCAGCGAGTGTTGCAAAAGGTAATGTATAGAAGTTAACGTCATTTATAATAATCGGCTTCTTAATATCTTCTAATGACGTTCTAATATGTAAATTAGATTTACTAAACCACTCTGCTCCATAGTTTAATCGCGCTTTACCATCATGGTTACCATTAGTAATAATTAACGGGATGTTTAATTCTAAATTTAATTCAGCAATTGTCTGTTCAAGTAACTTTACTGCATCTTTATTGGGATAGCTTGTATCATAAAGGTCGCCAGCGATGACGATTACTTCAGGTTGTTCTTCTTTCATCTCTTCTACAAACTGTTTTAATATATATTCTTGATCTTCTAACAATGACTTTCCATTCAAAATTTTACCTAAGTGCCAATCAGCAGTGTGTACTATCTTCATTTCAACCTCTCCTATACAGAACGTTTGTTCGCTTTTTATAATATTACAATTTCTAAATCATAGCAAGTAATTTGAGTGGCTCATTTTACACTATTTCTCAGACAATAAATATAGAAAAAGAGTAGCCTCACTTTAAATCGCCTAGGACTAAAGTAAAGAACTACTCTTTCTCATATATTAAGTTAAAAATGCAATGACTTGTTAAAATTGAGCACTTTTATTTATTAAACCACTCAGATATTTTGTTCTTAATCTCATCGAGTTTAGAATTGACTTTATCTAACTCTTCTTGCATCTTGCTTTCATTTCCGTTGTTTCTCTCTTGTTGTGCTTTATCTAGATTATCGGCAGTATCTTGATAGTCATTCGCTACTTTTTGAGACTGCTCGTCACTAGTTTTAGATTTCAAATCATTAATCTTTTGTTTAAGTTGATCTAATTTAGACTGAGTATCTTCTTTGTTGTTTTGGATACTATCTTTAGTTTCTTGAATTTGTTGTTTAATATCGTCAGATTGTTTCTGAACGTAATCTTTATCTTCGTTACTTGGTTCTTTCTGTTCTGTTTGTTGGTTATCTGAATTTGTATTCTGTTGATCATCATGAGTTGTACAAGCTTTTACAACGAAGATAACTACCACGATAAGCAAGATGATTAAACCGATACTTAGCCATTTGGTCATTGACTTTCGTTTATTAATCTCATCGCGTTGTTGCCAGTCGCGTTCTCGATCACGGTCAGTATAGTAATCTTCTGGTCGACTTTGAATCCGACGATCCTCATCGTAAGTTTCTTTGTTTCTCTCATAGCGACTCATGCTATTTCTGCGATAATCATCATATAATAATCTGCCAAATACTCGATATTCTTCACTATCGTTAATAGTGTGTGTGTTAAGTTCAGTATTCACTCTACCATTTTTATCTAGAGCGATTATTTTCCCATCATCTTCAATTTTTAAAATTTGTGGGTAATTTTTTAAATCTTGATTGCTCATAATCATTCTCCTCTATTTTATTGATGTACTAATAGAGTTAGTTAACATACAATACTATTGCTCTACCCACATTATATAGGAAAATAGTTCACAAGACATCCATTATAGAGTAACTTTGTCTATATTGTCATCGCCTTTCATTATTGCGTGAAGATTATCTCCGCTACCGGTCTTTTTAACTACACCAATCATTTTAGTAGAACCAACTTTTTTAGGTTTACATACACTATTAAATTCTTCATTTAAATCACTATTATAATCCAATATAATATCATTTATTTCATCATCTGAATCATCATCGAATTTTGAAGTCTCTATTCTAGAAGTTTTTGTAGTACCTTTCACCGCTTTCACTTCAGTAGTCATCGTTTGTTTTTTGGGTTCTTTGTATTTTAATTTTTTAGCTTCTTTTAATTCTTTCTTTCTATCTTCTTTAAATTTGTCATCAGAAGAACTTAAATTTTCGTAAAGGTCAATTTTTTTTCGTTTAGCATCTTTGAACGCTTTTTTATCTTCTTTTTTTGCCATTTTAACTAGATCTTTATCACTTTTTTTCTCAGCTTCCCCGACGTTCATATGTTTTTCTCTAAAGTTATACAAAGTAGCCTTTCCGTCTTCAATATTTGCGATACCGTCTAAATATTGATCTTTATCTATTTCATCATCGCTATCCTCATAGAGCAATACTACATGATTACCTTTATTAAGTTGGTCAGTAAAACTAACTGTCTTCCCTTTTTTATCACTCTTGCTTTGGCCACAAGCCCCTAAAATAAAAATAGTAGATAAAATTAATACTAAAAATTTCTTCATAATATAAATCCTCCGCTATATCTATTTGGAATAATATTTCCATGATAGATGATAACTTAAATTCAATAAAATGATAATACTTTTTAGGAAATTAATTCAAAAAAGTTCGACTTAATACGAATAAAACCGTTTACCTAATTAAAGATAAACGGTTTAAATATTATTGAATCATTTGTTTTTGTAACTTTTTAAATCTATATAACATTGCTAAACGCCAAGGTACAATCATACTGAAAGCTAATAAGAAGAACATACCTGCGAGCTGTCCTGGGTCGATCGTATTACTAACAAAAATCTTAATGACAGTTCTTATTACTAGTAAACTAATCAAAATAATTGGAAAGGCTTTAGATCTCTTCATATAAATCTCACTGCCTTGAACTTCAAATTTGGATGTCCAAATTAATACACTTGAAAATATCACGCCAAGTATTATTGATTCTAGAATTTCCATACCAGTGAGTCTAAAGTAAGGAACGACATACATCAATGCACCAGTTGCCATGAAGAAAGGTGGTAAGATTATTTTCTTTTCATTAACTGGAAATTTCTGAGCTTTCATTCGTATGATAATAACAGCAATACCCATTAAAAAAGCGAAAGCTATGGAGAATATAAGATAAAGCACATTTACACCTTCTTTTATACAATTATGACTTATTCATAGTCGACATTATACCACTAACACTTTCTAATATCAGTAAATTTAATGAGTTAATTTTTAACATATGACGTCCTATTTAAAGTGTCTACATCGTATTCTGACATACTGAAAAAAAGAAGGGCTAAAAGCGACATAATACATACGCTTCTAGCCCTTTTTTACAAATTATTTACCTTTTTTCATTTTGCTATCCATGTTTTTATTCATCATTGTCATCATTTGATTTATTTTTTTGTGTGAAGGTTTTTGACCCATTTGCATCATCATCATACGTAACATTTCTTCATTAATTGGTGGGTTCTTTTTAAAATAGTCCATCATATATTTTCTAGCTAAGAAGAAACCGCCAATTAAACCGATGATGAGTGCAAGGACAATTAATAAAATTGCTAACCATGTTGCCATAATCTCACCCACTTTCTTTATCCGTTTGCATTTTACTAAATTAATAGATTTAATTCAAGATTATCATCAAATCTACAGTTACTAACTTTTAAAGTATACCAACTAAGGTGAGATATTGTAAACATGCTTTTTTTAAAGGAGTAGAACATAACAGTATTTATACTCTACTCCTATAAAAAATCAAAGATTAATTATTTACTTAAAATGTTTGAATTTGGTTTAGGATATCTTCTTTAGTAAAGCCATATTTTTCAACTACTAAACCACCTGGCGCACTCGCACCAAATTCATCAATAGCAATGACTTTACCTTCTGTACCGACATATTTGTGCCAACCTAGGGAGGAAGCCATTTCAATCGCTACACGTTTAGTAATATGCTTAGGTAAGATTTGTTCTTTGTATTCTTCATCTTGTTGATCGAATGCGTGCCAGTTAGGCATTGAAACAACACGGACACCTTTGTTTTGAGCCTCTAAATCTTTAGCTGCTTCAACAGCAAGACTTACTTCTGAACCAGATGCTAATAATAAGTATTCTACTTCTTGTTCTGATTCATACACAACATAAGCACCTTTGCGTACACCCTTTTCAAGATCTTGTTGATCTACATCCAATGTTGGTAAGTTTTGACGTGTTAATACTAGAGAAGTAGGGGTAGATTCAGATTCTAATGCGACTTGCCAAGCTACACGTGTTTCGTTACCATCAGCCGGACGAATCACGTTCATATTAGGAATGGCTCTAAGTCCAGCTAATTGTTCGATTGGTTCATGTGTAGGTCCATCTTCACCGACAGCAATAGAATCGTGAGTGAAAATAAATGTAGAATTTAACCCCATGAGCGCTGAAAGTCTTAATGCAGGTTTCAAGTAGTCGCTAAACACGAAGAACGTCGCTCCATAAGGATGAATACCACCGTGAGCAGCCATACCATTTACCGCTGCACCCATAGCAAATTCACGTACACCAAACCAAATATTTTTACCTTCAGGATGATCTTTGTCAAAATCTATGGCTTCTTTAACATTAGATTTATTTGAACCAGCTAAGTCGGCTGAACCACCAAAGAATGAAGGAACACTTTTACTAAGTGCTTGAATAATTTCACCAGAATCAGCACGTGATGCTGCGTTGTGCTCACTATCAAAATGAGGTAACTCTTGTTCATATTGTGATGGTAATTTACCGCTAATAGCTAATTTGAATTCTTCACCTAAATCAGGATATTCATTTGAGTATGCTTCAACTAATTTGTTCCATTCATCTTCATTACTATTCGCACGTTTTAACATCGTATCTTTAAAGATTTGATAAACTTCATCTGGTACATTAAAACGTTTTTCAGGATCTAAACCATAATTTTCAAACGCTACCTTTCTTTCATCATCGCCTAATGGTGCACCATGAACACCATGTGTTCCTTGTTTATTTGTAGCGCCAAATCCAATGATTGTCTTAACTTCAATAATTGTTGGACCATTTTGAGTTTTAGCTTGTTGAATTGCCCCATCAATCGCTTCAATGTCATTACCATCTTTAACTAAGATGTGGTTCCAACCATATGATTCAAAGCGTTGTTTAGTATCTTCAGAGAAGGCTTTATTTAAGTCACCATCTAATGAAATATCATTTGAGTCATAAAGAACAATCAGTTTATCTAATTGATTATGACCAGCAAATGAGGCTGCTTCGTGAGAAATACCTTCCATGAGGTCACCATCTGATGCTAAAACGTAGGTATAGTGGTCTACAACATCATAGTTATCTTTGTTAAATTTACCAGCAAGATGTTTCTCTGCTAAGGCCATACCAACTGACATAGCTAATCCTTGACCTAGCGGACCAGTAGTAATTTCTACGCCTTCAGTATGTTTAAATTCAGGGTGCCCAGGTGTCTTAGAGCCCCACTGTCTAAAGTTCTTCATTTCTTCCATTTCTAAGCTACCTGAAATATGAAGTAGACTATAAAGTAAAGCTGAACCGTGACCAGCTGATAGAACGAATCTATCTCTGTTGAAATAATTACTAGATTGGGGATTAAAATTTAAGTGACGTGTCCATAATGTATATACCATTGGCGCTGCACCCATAGGTAGGCCTGGGTGTCCAGAGCCAGCTTGTTCAATTGCATCTATACTCAGTGCTCTAATTGTATCAATAGCTAATTGATCTTGTTCGTTAAACATCTATATGACTTCCTTTCTAAACATCTACTTATCAATTATTATAACTTAATTGAAAATAGCTTAACAAAAGATTCACCTTTTAGTAATATAAGCACTTTCACTATTAATATAAATTAATCTTTCTTCTCAGAATCTTGGTTTTGTTCTCTCATTTTTTTGACTTTCTCCGGTGTTACATCATTACCTTCTGGATCTATCACTTTTGTATTTTCAATTTGTTTCTTAAATCCTTCTCTAAATGAACGTAAATATTCTTTACGTAATTTCTCTTGTTCTTTCTTTTCCTTTTCAGTTAATCCTTGTTCTTTTTTCTTTTTAGCTAATTCATTAATACGTTCGATATTAAGACTATCTTTACCTGACATAATTAACCTCCTTAGGTGACGAATTTATACGAAGAATATACCAAAAAAGTGAGCCAAACTAAAACAGTTTCGCTCACTCCTCATCTTCCTAATATATGATATATTAATTTGCTTTAGCAATTAAAGGTTTAGAGACATTCTCATCTTCTTTATATTGACTCGGTAAGTCATCTTGAGCTTTTAAATGTTCAGTTCGCTTTTCTTGTTCGTGTTGAGCCGTAGAGCTAGAAATACTATGATCCGTCATTTCGTACGTCTGTTCCGTTGTTCCATTTACATTTGCGCTAATAAAAAATATAGTACAAAGGACTACAGTAGCAATAAACACCGCAATATAAGGACTTAAATGAAATTTATTTATCAAAGTCAATTACTCTCACTCCTAGAACGTTTGTTTGTATTAATAACTTACCAGAACATAAGTTCTCTGTCAACACTTAAACGAACAAACGTTTGTAAAAGGCTATAAAGCATGCTATAATTAACTCAAACCTATTTAGGAGAGTGCCTATAATGAAAGAATTAACTAAACGTCAAAGTGAAATATTCGATTTTATCAAGTATGTCGTACAGAACAAAGGTTACCCACCAAGTGTTCGTGAAATAGGAGAAGCAGTTGGACTTGCTTCTAGCTCTACAGTACATGGACATTTATCAAGATTAGAAGAAAAGGGTTATATTAGACGAGACCCTACAAAGCCGAGAGCCATTGAAATTGTTAATGAAGAATTAGAAGATGCTATTGATATTGAAGAAACAATACAAGTCCCTGTCATTGGCAAGGTTACTGCGGGTGTACCTATAACAGCAGTCGAAAATGTCGAAGAGTACTTCCCATTACCTGAACATTTTACATCAACACATAATAGCGATATCTTCATATTAAATGTTGTAGGAGATAGTATGATAGAAGCTGGAATTTTAAACGGCGATAAAGTCATTGTACGCAGCCAATCTATAGCCGAAAATGGAGATATTATTGTAGCGATGACAGAAGATGAAGAAGCAACTGTTAAACGTTTCTTTAAAGAAAAAACACGTTATCGTTTACAACCTGAAAATAGTACAATGGATCCAATATATTTAGACCAAGTAAGCGTATTAGGAAAGGTAGTAGGATTATTTAGAGAAATGTAAATGACGTTACTTCCATGACACTCTCATCTAAATAATTTACGACGTTTCATTATATACGATTAAAAGGGAGCTAAGCTTAGCCTAACTCCCTTTTAATCGTCATTTTTATCTAATACATCTTTAATTTTATCTAAAATATCTTCAGTCTGCTGTTTTTGTTTATTAGACATATTTTACTCATCCTCACAAAAGTTACTTACCCTTGTACGTCACTTTCAAACATTCAATAAATCTCAGTTTAATACGTGTAGTTTTCTGTCCAATATGGTTGATCTCCATCATTGAAATCTACACCTACACCGATATTTTTAAACTCTTTTCTCAAGATGTTCTTTCTATGACCTAATGAATTCATTAAACCTTGGTGGGCATAAATACTACTTTGCTGACCAGAAGCGATATTTTCACCAGCCCCATTGAAGCTGATACCATCATGTTTTAAACGGTCGAATGGTGATTGATTTGATTTATTAGTATGATCAAAGTAGTTATTATCGGCCATATCCTTACTGTGCTTTCGAGCCACTGTAGCGATATCATCATCAAACGTTAATGTATTCAAACCGCGTTGTGCTCTTTCAGCATTGATTAAATCAAAGTTCTGTTGTTCAAAGCCGCGAGCAAGATGCGACGAAGGTTGTCCGTATCTAGACTGCAAACGTTTTTCCATCTTATCGCTAACTTGAAGTAATGCCGTCGCGTTATTATGGTTATGTTTATCATAAAATATTGTCGTGTAGATATTATCATTATGGAATACATCATAACCGTCGTCGTTTTCTTCATATCTAACATGATTTTTTTCTTTATACTTAATAGGATCGCCTAATTTATCTCTGACTACAGACTTAGGACTACCGTATTTAAGTTTTTGCTTAGAAGAAATTAAATTTTGGTTCGTATATAAGGTGTTAACTTTATGATCTAAATAACTTACCATAACAAAGTTCTTATAATGAGCGTCGTGATACGCGTACCACTTAGTTCCGTATTCGTTACTCGTTGTACGTTGCGCTTTACCTAATTTATTCTCTACCTCTGATTGCGTCATGTTAAGTTGAATGTTATTGACTGCAAATTCCTGCTTACTGGGTACCTTTAAAGCTTCATTGCTTACTGAGGTTGATCGTGTCCATTTCTCTAACTTAGCTTGAGCATTGTCATGGAGTTGTGTTAAAAAGTGTGGCTCTTTGAAAGGGATTATTAATACAAGTAACAAGAGGAGAACGACATAAGTAAATAACCTTTTAATTATAAGCACCTACCTTACACATATTTTTATAATAGGAAATTAAATTTAGTTATTTACATAGTAATTCCTTTCTTGTCGGTTGTAAATTATTACCAACTTGACTTTTTAACTCCAGGTATTTGACCTTTATGTGCATGTTCTCGAAATGCAATACGTGACATTTCAAATTTACGCAATACACCTCGAGGTCTCCCTGTCACTTTACAACGTCGTGTTAAACGTGTTGGAGAAGAATCTCTCGGTAATTTTCTTAATGCTTCATAATCTCCTTTCGCTTTCAACTCTTTACGTAAGTTGTAATATTTGTTTACGAGTGCTTCACGTTTTTGTTCTTTTGCTATTTTGGACTTCTTAGCCATTATTTTCTACCTCTTTTCTTAAATCGTAATTATTACGTTTTAATACTAGCATAGAATTTTTCTTTTGCAAATGATTTATTTTACTGATTTAACTTAACCTTCTATTACTATCTTGAAATATTATTGAGTGACATCATTATCTAAACTAAGATTAAGCCTATACATTAATCGTCTAAACAAATCATTTTATTGCACTAAAGATATTATTTCTGTCTCGTTTCATATTGCACTCATCATCAGACCGTGATATAATTCTAAATCGTAAACATTACTACTTTTTTAAATAAGAAAGGATGATTAAGATGCGCGTCAATATCACGCTTGCTTGTACTGAATGTGGCGACCGTAACTACATCACTACAAAGAACAAACGTAACAATCCAGAGCGTATCGAGATGATGAAATATTGTCCAAGACTTAATAAGCATACTTTACACCGTGAAACTAAATAATCATATACGTGCTATGTCTTGATAATACGACACTAAAGTTGGGCTCAATAACGTTATAGTTAAGAATAGATGTTGAGGCAGGTCGATTAATCTTAACTATCTACTAGAGTTAATTGACTCTCTCACTCTGCGTTTCATATTGAGTTCAACTTTCTTTCTTCTTTCAGCTATAAAATAAAATTCCACTCTTCTTCACCAACCTCTCACAATCAATTTCTTAGGTTATATATCAAAACTTATTGCTTGTCTTGCACAAAACGCTTAAAATGTTAATTATCTAAATTTAAACGACATAGGAGACATGCTATGGGACAAAATAATATGAAAAGAGGACTAAGTTCGCGTCATATTTCTATGATTGCGATAGGTGGCGCAATTGGAACAGGACTATTCGTAGCAACAGGCAGCGTAATTTCTCAAGCAGGACCAGGTGGTGCGATATTAGCGTATTTAATCATCGGAGTTATGCTTTACTTCTTGATGACTGGTGTTGGAGAATTAGCTACTTTCTATCCTGTATCTGGTTCGTTTAGTTCTTATTCCACGCGTTTTATTGATAAGTCTTTAGGCTTCACCATGGGTTGGCTTTATTGGGCAATTTGGACGCTCGTCACGAGTGTAGATATTATTATCGCCTCCAATGTGTTGTACTACTGGAACACTTTCCACTTCTTCTCCCCTTTGACTTGGAGTATCATATTTTTAGTTTTATTATTTTTACTTAATATTTTCTCGGTCAAAGCCTTTGGAGAAACAGAATTCTGGTTATCGTTAATCAAAGTGATTACTATTTTTGTTTTTATCATTGTAGGGATATTAACGATCTTAGGTGTCTTAGGTGGTAAAACTTATGGGCTTAATTTTTATACAGTAGATGAAGCACCATTCGTTGGTGGTATTTCTGGATTCTTAGCAGTTCTACTTGTCGCAGGTTTCTCAGTGGGCGGAACAGAAGTCATCGCTGTAACTGCGGGCGAGTCTGAACATCCTGATAAATCCATGCCTAAAGCGATTAAACAAGTATTCTGGCGAATATTATTATTCTATGTACTTTCTATAGCGGTTATTTCTGCAATTATCCCTTATACTGATCCGTTATTATTGAATAAACATGAATCGGTAAGTCAGAGCCCTTTCACCATCGTCTTTGATAGAGTCGGGATTGCATTCGCCGCTTCGGTCATTAACGCTGTTATTCTCACATCGCTTTTATCAGCAGCAAATTCAGGTGTTTACACGACGAGTCGTATGCTATTCTCACTCTCTGAAGATGGACAAGCACCGAAATTATTAGGTAAGTTGAATAAAGTAACCAAGTTGCCGATTGTTTCCATTGTGATCACATCAATTATCGTTCTCTTAATTATCGTCATTGCGCAATTTAAATCTAGTATAGTCTTTGGTTTACTCAACATTATAGGCTCTTTAATCATCGTGGTATGGGCTTCAAGTATCGCGAGTCAAATTCGGTTACGTTTAGCGATTAAAAAGCAAGGCAAGTCTCCTAAAGAAGTCTTACCATATCGCTCTCCACTCTATCCTTTAGGGCCCATCATCGTGATTTGTACGCTGTTATTCTTATTTATAGGCAATTCCTTTGGTGCCCTAATGGCCGGTGATATTTTGGGAATCATACGTAACTTCCTGCCAATGATTATTATTGCAATTATTTATTTTGCTCATAAATTAGTTAAAAAGACACACATCGTCAAATTAAAAGATATTCAACTCGATCCACCTTCTAAATCTTAAATGATGTCTCGCATCCCCACGCTTTGATTGATTATTAACAAGTGGGGATGTTTCTTTCTACTCATCTATTCATCACTTCATTACATACTTAGTACTCTATATTTTATCTTGGTAACACTTATAGTATAATTAATATAGGTATTAATGAAGATTGAGGTGGAGTATATGGTTGGTCAGACGAATCTATTTGATGATGTTATGAAGACAGAGGAACGCTTTGTCATTGTCGTGCAGTCACTTGAAGAACAAAAAGGTCGTTTAATTAAGCGCACATTAAGAGAATATAATAGTTTAACACATGAACAAATGGAGAATCTTTTCGAACACTTAAAAGATTTATTTCTCGAAGCCTCTTTTGAAGAGAATCAATCCGCATTTTCAATAACTGTTTATACAAATCTTGATTATGCTGCCGATCAAGTTTATGCACATGTTAAACGCCATCGTGGTAAAAAAGAATGGACACATACAGCGAAATAGATTAATTGCTTTAATAAAATAGATATTCAACTTATAAAAAAACACACTCCGAAGTATCAGTGTTGCCACCACTGAATACAACGGGGTGTGTGTTATTTTTACTATCCATAATTTAATCTCTCATTCTACTAGGTAGATACCTTCGTGCTTATTCAAGCACTGTCTTTAATGCGTGAACAATACCATCCTCATCATTACTTAATGTCGTGCGGTCCGCAACCCTCTTAACCTCATCACGCGCGTTATCCATAGCGATACCTTGACCTGCAACTTCAAGCATTGGTATGTCATTAATACTATCTCCGAAAGCAATAACCTCTGACATCTCAATACCTAAATCTTGAGCTAAACGTCGTATAGCATTTCCTTTAGAGACTCCTGAAGGAATAAACTCAAGAAAGTAAGGTTTGCTCGTCGTTAAATCGATCTCATTGTTAAACGTCTCGCCTAACTGTTGTCTAGCAGCAGTTACACGAGCTACGTAGTCTACACCCATCACTTTAGGTACATCCACGGTCACATCTTCTTTCAAGTCATGCACCTTTCTCATTGGTAAGCCTGTGAGTTCTGATTCTATATTCATATACTCATGCTGTCCTTCATAAACAATTTCTCCATCAAGATAAGTAAGGATAAATAAGTCTTGCGCTCTACAAAAATCAATAATCTCATCAAAATTACCCTTGGAAATAGATGTTGCATCCACTACCTTGCGATCATGATAGCGCATCGTTTCACTGCCATTGTAGCTAATAATATAACTTTGATGATGAGCTAACTGTAACTGATCAGCAACTTCAAACATACCTTCCGTAGGTCGGCCTGAAGCGAGAACCATATAATAGCCTTGTTGTTGAAGATCTAACAAATATTCTTGTGTAGCCTTTGACAGTGTATGATTTGAGTTTAAAAGTGTATCATCCATGTCTGAGACAATCATTTTATAACGAGACTGCATTGACTTAACTCCTTTAACAAATAAATATCAAGTTGAATAAATGATTTGTTGTTTCACGCCCGCTTCATTAATTGTCACAAGTTCTGATTTACAATTTTTAAATTCTTCTTTCAAAGCTCTGACTAATTCTCCACTTTTTTCTGGTGGGACCATCGTTAGCATTGTAGGTCCTGCTCCACTAATGACTGTCGCATAAGCTCCATGCATTTTCGCCATCGCTTTAACAGTACGAAATTCAGGAATTAAATGCTGACGATACGGTTCGTGAAAACCATCTTGTTCCATCATTTTACCAGCAAGTGCATAGTTGTGCTGAATTAATGCACTAATCATCGTGTTACTAATCGCGCTATTACGCACTGCTTGTTGATGTGTAAGCTGGTCAGGCAAGGCATTACGCGACTCCGTAGTTTGTAGCTCATAAGATGGAATCGTAATTACAATATCTACTTTCGGCGTATCAATGTATGAGACGTCTGTTACACGTGTTTCAGGATTATAATAACCTAGCACTAGTCCGCCATAAATCGTTGGCGCAACATTATCAGGATGACCTTCAAATTCAGTAGCCAGTTGTAACAACTCATATTGAGATAGCTCAATGTCTCCGAAATAATTAGCGATAAAGAGGGCAGCAACAAGCGCTGCGGCTGAAGAACCTAATCCTCTCGCTAAGGGAATTTCACTGTGCATCTTAATTTCAAGCGCAGGTAAGGAAACGTTATATCTCTTAGCTACTTGTTGAGCCACTTGATAAATATAGTGTGTGTCATCTGTTGGTAAACTTTCGATGTGAGGACCAAAATGATGAAATTGCCACTCTGAACCTTCAATTTCTGCGACATCTAAAGTCAAAAATTTATTGAGCGCCATCCCAATCGAATCAAATCCTACCCCTAAATTGGCTGTTGAAGCCGGTATTTCTAAATGAAGCTTTCCTGACATATCACAAGACTCCTTTAATATAATTTACGATGCTTTCTCGATCATTAGGTAAAGGTTGGATAGGATTATCTAGAAGCGATATCGCAGTATCAGGATCTTTCAGACCGTTACCAGTCAACACAGCGACAACGGTCTGACCTTTAGTTAACTTACCTGCACGATGTAATTTAATGAGCCCTGCGATAGACGCATTACTCGCAGGTTCGCTAAATATACCTTCCTTGCTCGTCATCATTTGATAAGCTTCCAGTATCTCATCATCTGTAACACTATCAATAAGCCCTTGTGATTCTTCTAACGCCTTTGTTGCTTTACTCCAACTCGCTGGATTACCTATCCGAATGGCAGTGGCTACTGTTTCTGGTTGTTTGACTACCTCATTACGCACTATAGGAGCCGCTCCTTCAGCTTGGAAACCATAAAGTGTTGGCAGTGTCGTTTGATTGCGATCATGATACTCTTTAAATCCTTTCCAATATGCTGAAATATTGCCTGCATTGCCTACAGGAATGGCTAAGACATCAGGTGCTTGACCTCCGAGTTGTTCGATGACCTCAAACGCCCCTGTTTTTTGTCCTTCTAGACGGTATGGATTCACTGAGTTGACGAGTTCTATATCACCATCTTTAGCTATTTCTTGCACAATTTCTAATGCTTCATCAAAGTTACCTTCGATAGATACAATTTCCGCCCCATACATGACAGCTTGAGAGAGCTTGCCTAAAGCAATCTTCCCTTCAGGAATAACGACGATCGCTTTCAAACCCGCACGAGCCGCATAGGCAGCTGCTGAGGCAGATGTATTGCCTGTGGAAGCGCAGATGACTACCTTTTTACCTGCTTCTTTCGCTTTCGTCATTGCCATGCACATGCCACGATCTTTGAAAGAGCCAGTAGGATTTGCCCCCTCATATTTTACATAAAGATTGATATCAAGCTCTTTCGACAATGTTTCACAATATATTAAAGGTGTATGTCCTTCATTCAAAGTGACTATCGGTGTATGATCTTCTACTGGTAAAAAGTTTTTATATTCTTTAACTAAGCCTTGCCATTTGTCCATAATAATTAAACTCCTTCTACTGGATAGATTTTTTCAATCTCATATCCTTTAGTTGATAAAATATTCTCAGGTGCCTCGTCTATTCCTACAACGAGTACTGCTACTGTTTCGTCATCTCTATTAACTAACTTTAAAGATTTATGAAACGGTAAATCTTGCTTGAGTGACTTCTCTAACTGGTCGATATCTTGCTTTGTATTGTTTAATACGACATAGAAACTTTCTTTCTCTTTGAGTGTCACTGGAGAATCGCTTTCAATCATCTCTTTCGTTTCTTCTGTCTTCAATTCAAAGTGAGGAGGCAATGTGTGTAATTTAGATTCAAATAGTAACGCCACATTAAGTAAATCACTCACTACCGCACTTCCTGTCGCTAAACTGCCAGCGCCTTTGCCATAAAACATTGTTTCACCAACCGCATCTCCAATGACGTAAATTGCATTATACTCATCCTCTACAGCAGCAAGTTGATGTGTATTGTGAATTAAAGTAGGTTCAACAGAACTTGTTACTTTACCATTAGCGTAAGTACCCTTACCTATAAGCTTGATCTTGAAATCTAATGCTTCAGCTGCTTGAATATCACCGATTGAGACTTCGCTAATGCCTCTACAAGTCACATCTTTAAGATTTATGACCTGATTAAATGATAGATAAGATGTAATTACAACCTTACGAGCTGCGTCAATTCCTTCAACATCATCAGTTGGATCACTTTCAGCAAATCCTAATTCTTGTGCTTCTGATAAAGCTTCGTCAAAAGATGCGCGATCTCTCGTCATCTTACTGAGAATATAGTTTGATGTACCGTTAAAGATTCCCATAAATTTACTTATATTATTCGCATTTAAACCATTATTAATAGCATTTACAATAGGTATACCCCCCGCTACGCTGGCTTCAAATTTAAGTGCAACACCTTGCTGTTCTGCTAAATCTTCTAGCTCTTTCAAATGAATAGCAAGTAAGTCTTTATTAGCAGTAATGACGTGCTTACCATTTTGAATGAGCTGCTTTAACCAATCTACGGTTGGACTCACATTTCCCATTACTTCAATGACGATATCAATACTGTCATCTTCGATAATATCTTCAATATCATCTGTTAATTCATACCGTGCAGTACTGATCGGTCTTGATTTATTAACGTCTCTGACTAGAATTTTTTTAATATTTAAGTCCTTGTTCATCGTATCTTTAATTTGTTGATGGTTCTCCTCGATAATTTTTACAACACCTGAACCCACAGTGCCTAGTCCTAGAATCGCTAAGTTCAATTCTTTCATACTATGTAACCTCCCATGTCGTTTTTGTATAAAATACAATTGTCCTATTGAGAAATACTATAATATGGTATAGTATAAATTCATCTCTAATTTTTGTAAAGTTCTAAATTTTTAACTCATTTTGCTTTTTTAGTAAAAGAATGAACAGTAGAGTTAAATTTCAGAATATTGGAAAGGTTGTCTTATTATGAAGGTAGTTAAATTTGGTGGTAGTTCTGTTGCTAGTGCGCAACAAATTAACAAAGTACTTAATATTTTCAACTCAGATGATGAAAGACGCATTATGATTGTCTCTGCTCCGGGCAAACGATATCCTGAGGACACGAAAACTACCGATCTTATTTTACAATTATTTGAAAAAGTTATTGATGAGTTAGATTATCAGCAACAATTTGATCAAGTCATCGAACGTTATAACGATATTATTAACCACTTAGAAATGGACACTCATTTATTGGAAACATTCGTTAACACTTTAAACGCTTATACACAACAATATAAACATGAGCATGCGCGCTTGTTAGATGCTCTATTATCATGTGGTGAAGATTTCAACGCTCAACTCATCGCAGCATATAATACAAGTCGTGGTGTACCAACACGGTATGTTTCGCCTATGGAAGCAGGTATACGTGTAACTGATCAACCGCATAATGCTCAAATACTAGAAGCGGCCTATGCTCAACTATTTAAGTTAAGAGATTATGAAGAAAAATTAATTATTCCAGGATTCTTTGGCGTCTCTAAACAAGATCATATCGTTACATTCCCTAGAGGAGGTTCAGATATTACGGGTGCGATTGTAGCACGTGGTGTTGAAGCCGACCTTTATGAAAACTTCACTGACGTATCTGGTATCTATCGCGCAAATCCTGCAATCGTTCATGCACCTGAAATAATAGATGAAATTACATATGGCGAAATGCGTGAACTTTCGTATGCAGGTTTCAATGTGTTTCATGATGAAGCACTTCAACCCTTGTATAAACATCGTATTCCTGTCGTTATTAAAAATACGAATCGCCCCGAAGATCCAGGAACACGTATTGTACATGACCGTAATATTGATGCACGTACAGTGGTCAGTGGTATTAGTTGTGACAAACATTTTACGGTCTTACACATCAAAAAATATTTAATGAATAGACAAGTAGGGTTTGCTAGAAAAATACTAGGTATACTTGAAGATCATGATATTTCATTCGACCATATGCCGTCTGGTATTGATAGTGTCAGTATTATTATGAGAAGTGATCAAATTAAACATTGCGAAAACGAAGTACTTACTGCTATTAGAAAGCACTGTGATGTAGATGAATTAAGTATCGATCATGACTTAGCAATATTAATGGTAGTCGGTGAAGGTATGCATCGGATTGTAGGCACAGCGAATCAAATTACAACAGCCTTAGCTCAAGCAAATATTAATTTAAAAATGATCAACCAAGGTGCTTCGGAACTTTCCATGATGTTTGGACTAGATCTAGAAGATTCAGAGAAAGCAGTACAAGTGATCTACGACCAAGTCTACGTTAATAAATGATAAAGAAACTAAGAGATGTTACGATGTTCACTCTTAAAATGATATGCATCAATAAAATCACCTTCGCTGACAGTTGATTACTGTTCACGAAGGTGTCTACATCGCATTCTTTTCAGATATTAACGCCTGGTGAATTCTTTCGTCTCCAACGACAACTCTTAAAAGCACAAACTGATAATAACTTAAGGCGTCTATCACTTTCTTATAATTTGGTAATTGATGATAATCAATTGGATCAAGAAGTTCATACATGAGTACTATTTCAGGCTTGATATAATCAACATCCCAAGTTATGGAATGGAAGTAGATGTGTTTTTCAGGAAAGCGAATATTATGATCGAGGCGGAATAACCATTCTTCGTTGATTGTGTCATAAACGAGCACAGTGAGAATCATCTCGTCGTTAAGAAATACATTAGCATGTGTAATCGTGTTAAATGTCGTTTCACGAAGGCTTGTGCTTACCTTTGTATCATCATGAAACTCAATGACATATTGATTGGGTATGTATTTAATTACTTCAGTAAAATACTTACGGTTCACACTAATATCGACTTTATCTGCTATGTTAAAACTATCATTTAAAAATAATTGCTTTGCTACTTCACCATTAAATTTAAACAACTCTTTGCATTGTTCAAGCAAAGCATTGACGAGCGGTTGAGCGTTACCTAGTTCTTTATTCGACAAATCTTCACCTCCAAAGAAAGCGTTTCCATAAACTCTATTATAAACCACATCACAACTGAATAGCAATGACTCTGATATTACAAAACTATAACTTTCTTTGGGTAATTATTAACATGCTTAATTATTTAAATTCATAATATAACTATAGTTGTCCATTGATGAGATTAAGTTAGGAAAATTAACAAGTACAGTTTGACGAGACTGTCTAAGTAATTGTTGTTGAAGAGCAGCTATATCACTGTCTGTTTGGTATAAAGCATCTTTATATAGATAAGGTACATTGCAAAAATAATAATCGATTAAATAATGTTGAAATGTTGTTCCAACTTCATCTCCCACTAACCGATGTTGAGATCGCTCCACTCTCGCATTGGAAAAAATGATATTGTGGTTGGTGTTTTTAACGGTATGACTGATGACGTCGGTAGAAAAAGTAATTACAGAAATCTTTTTATTTTGTTGCTCTAAATGATCAATTATGGCTAAACTAAGTGGATGATCATCGAATGCAATTACCGAGCTATCGGATATTAAATTTGTAAGTTGGTTCATATTTCTTTCGCCTATAATCACAGTTGAGCACCTCGTTATTTTTTATATAAGTAGTGAATGGCAACAATACTATCAAATTGATGTCAGTATAACATGTCAAATTGGTCAAACTTAAATTAATAGTCACCTTCAATTCATAATGATTGATTGAAAATATTTTCTTTTAGATATTTATGATATGATATAATTTAACCAATTCAATATGAAATTATTTAGCGTATTACGTATAGGATTCTACCTATCAATTCGTTTAAACTGACTCGACATACGAATACATAAACTAAAATAGAAAAGTAGGATGGTAATTATGTTTGTAATTTATATTCTTATCATTGTCATTATATTTCTTATCGTGGCACATATCATTAATCACCGTGCCATGCAAAGTAAACTTGATTCTGAGCGTTATGCCAAAGATCAAGTGATTCGCAAGATGAGTACAATCAAACAAGAGAATACGCAGTTAAAAAATCAAATACTCAATATCGATGCGAATAAGGATACCTATCATCATGGTATACGCAAAGCACGACAAGATTTGCACGAAATTCTAGCTAAATATAAAGATCATGGGCAAATTCAATACTATGAGATCTTACCTACTAGTAATTTAGCAGTTAAGCATCCATTATTTGAATATGCGCGTACCTTCGATTATATCGTTATTACGGATAAAGGTATTTTTAATATCGATGTGAAGAACTGGAAACAAAAAACGTTTTACCACTTCACTGTCGACCCTAATAAAGCGCATTTAGATGCGTCTAAGTCTACTGACGATGTCGTCGGCCATTATATTGCAAATGAATTTCACAGTCAGTTTCAGTCTACAAGACCTACAACGTATACATTTATTGAACGTATTAGAAATAATTCCATCGTCTATGACTTCTATCAACATGATCCGTTTGAACGTGCAGCTGTGAATGCCAAAGTGATTGAAGAAAGAATTGAGCAGAAGCTTAATCAATTTGTACCATGCATTGGCTTGGTTTACTTTACAGATGGTAGTGTCAATATCATTGATGGTCCGGCTACGCGAGAACAATATGCAGATACCGTATCTTCTAAAAGCTCTTTACGAGAAATGATTGGTGAAACGATATCTAAAAATAAAAATTCACTATCTCAAGAACAGTTCACTCGTCTCGTTGAAAAATTAAATTAATATAAAAGTTGTACGCATACGTTAAGCCCTTATATCTTACTTATCACGGTATAAGGGCTTTTAATAATGTCATTTACCTACTAACGATTGATTTAACTCCAAATATTACGATGTTCTTTCTTAGCTTGTCGCTCAGCGCGTTTAAAGACATCTCGGTACTTCCCATTAGGCGCAAAGTACTTCTCTCTTGCTAAGCCTTTCTCAACCAACTCTTTATTGAACATCGTGTGTTGATCTAACCATACATACGCAAGCGTACGACCATAGCGATCTTCGCGCTCTTTATCATATTCAAGATAAACATCTTGTTGATTTAAATGCTTCTTACTATAGTTTGAAGCTTCCTTCCCATATGGCTGTACTGGCGTGTTAGGTTTAACAGTTTCAGGTGTATCCATCCCTATCAAACGTACTTTGAGCTTTTTGTGATGCGCATCACGTGCCACAAAGGTATCTCCATCAACTACGCGCTCTACATGTACTTTCTCTGTATTCTCAGGCGCTTTACTATCTGATCCACTTTGTTTAAAAGGTCCAGTGTGGTTTATATATTGAAAAGCCAAAACACCTACAACTATAATAGCTATAATGATGAGCGTAAGTCCTTTCTTCGATTTCATTAAGTCACCCTCTTAAAATGATATACCGCTTTATCTTAATGAATATCACGGACAACGTCAATATTGAGAAAGTTAAAAAGCGATGGTTAAGAACCTTTAGTTATTTAATATCTGCATGCTATAATAATTGATGATTGGAGTGAACATTGTGAGCATAGGTAAAGAAAATTTAATTACTTTAATAGCCGTAATTGTGGCTATTATTATTGGCGTTATTCTACAAGTCTCGTTCAATCTACCAATGATTGTTTCTGCGGTTATCGCAATTTTTCTAGGTATTTTAGTCGGCTTTATCGTTCAAGTTATTTCTCTTATCGTATCTAAGCGAAATAAAAAGAAACGTCATAATTAAATCGTTAATGTTATTCATCGAAAGAGTGAGAGGAGCTATGTAAGCACTCTTGCTCTCTTTTATTTCGCAACGCTTTAAGCTATAGGTGATATAAATTTAATTGGTACAATAATCATCATTCTTTCGTCAATTTTGTGAACGTCGTTCTAACAACTTACCTCTTTCAAATTGTTTGTGCTTTACTCTTAGAGTCCACCGTTGTATAATATCTTTAATCTATAAATTAAATATAGTTATCTACGTAATATATGCCATCTGAACACATCAAAGATTTTCATCGAAAGGAGCATTCTCCAATGAATGACAACGGACAACAACCTCAACTCAACACCGAGTACTATCCTGCCCTTTACACTGCACCCACGCATCAACTACAAGCCTCTATCGATAAAATGGTAACCAAAGACGAATTTAAGCAGTATGAAAAAGTAAATAATGCACGCTTTGATTCTATCGACATACGGTTTGAAGAAGTAGATAGAAGATTTGATGAGATCGAAGAAAATTTAAAGAAGTTGATAAAAGATTTGACCGTCTCGAAAGTAAAATTGAAGCATTACCTCAACAAATTGGAGTACTGATAGATTCTAAAATTAATGAACATGAATCTAAAGAACTAAAGTGGCTTTTAGGTTTATCAGTTGGCGTAGTCTGTACATTCTTTAAAACAATAGGCTTAATTTAAAATTATTTCTACACAAACTCACTTCGAATCATCATTCTTTGATCGTTAACTACTTAGCTATCATTTTCTCACTCGAGTGTTTAAAACACTACTCAAGTCAATATGTGCCACGCGAATTCAACCCATACAATAACAAAGTAGGATAGCATTAAATTTGGAATAAATGCCATCCTACTTCTATAAAATTCAAACTATAATTTCATTTCAATACGTTTATCTAAATTAAATGCATTAATTTCAATGTTAGCTACGTCGCTTGTTTGAATTGTTTTCTCATCGTGTGTTTGAACTTCACTTTGATTACCAAATAATTTCTGAAGTTCTTCTTTTAATTCAATTTCTTGTTCAGGTACTTTATATTCACTTTCATATTTAAATGAACCAATGTGATTATCATCTTTGTTAAATAAGTGGATATCGTATTCCATACAAGTTCCTCCTTTATTTGAATTCATTACAATGCATACCCAAGTTGAATTATTTTTAAAAGTAAGAACAATAATTTTTATATCCAAACAAAAAAGAACCTTGTAATACTTGGTTACAAGGCCCTTAAACATTCTATTGATTATCATTTTTCATTTAAAGCATCCATCACTAAGTCAACAGCTTCATTTGCTTTAGATTCAGCTTCACGAACACTGTCAGCACCGACACTTTTATTCACACCATCACGATAAGCTACTGCGTAATAATCGTAATCTAAGTCTTTGGAGTCATCCGCATTAATTAAATCAATCTTATACTCTTTACCGTGATTTAAAATATAGAAAGATTTTTCAATACTTGCTCTTGCGTACATAATAGATAACCTCCTTTGTTTACTAGGTACAGTATAACGAATATTGATAGTTAATTCATTTCTGAAATAATTAATTGTTAGTTTATTTGCCACATAGCAACTCAATTATCATCATTTTATTGCATTCAACTTAATTGTAATCATTAATTCTTTATGTCAGTAAGCTGTATCTATCAATAATCCTACTCTTTGTACTCAATTGTTGTCTATAACACAAAAATCCCCTCAAGACGATATGTCTCAAGGGGACGTCCCATTTGTCTAGCACCTAGTATTGCTTCATGTATTGTTCTCTTTCCCATTCAGAAACTTGTGTGCGGTAATAATCCCATTCAATTGATTTACTATTCATAAATTGACTGTAGATATGATCACCCATAGCTTCTTTGATAGAATCGTTTTCTTTCATCGCTTTTAATGCAGTGTAAAGTGTGGATGGAAGATCTTGAACACCAATTTCTTCACGTTCTTCACGATTCATTTCATAGATGTTTTGGTTAACTGGTTCTGGTACTTGAAGTTTATTTTTAATACCGTCTAGACCTGCTTGCAAGATCGCAGCTAATGCCATGTAAGGGTTAGCAGCAGGGTCTACTGAACGTACCTCAATACGTGTTGACATACCGCGAGATGTTGGGATACGGATAAGTGGTGAACGGTTCTTACCTGACCAAGCAATGTAGCATGGCGCTTCGTAACCAGGCACTAAACGTTTGTAAGAGTTAACGAGTGGGTTACATACAGCTGTAAATCCACGTGCGTTCTTCAAGATACCTGCTGTGAAGTGAAACGCATCGTCAGTAAGTTGCATGTCGCCTTTTTCATCATAGAATGCATTCTCTTTTCCTTTAAATAAAGAGATATTAAAGTGCATACCACTACCGTTGACACCGAATAATGGTTTAGGCATAAATGTTGCATGAAGATTGTGTTTACGTGCAATTGTCTTAACAACTAACTTGAATGTTTGAATGTTGTCACATGCTGTCACAGCGTCTGCATATTTAAAATCAATTTCGTGTTGACCAGGCGCAACCTCATGATGACTTGCTTCGATATCGAAGCCCATGTCCTCTAATTCAAGCACGATGTCACGACGACAATTCTCACCTAAGTCTGTAGGTGCAAGGTCGAAGTAACCACCATCATCATTTAATTCTAGCGTAGGTTCACCTTTCTCATCTAACTTGAATAAGAAGAATTCTGGTTCAGGTCCTAAGTTTAAGTCTGTGAAACCAAGATCTTCCATTTCTTTAAGTACACGTTTCAAGTTAGCACGTGGGTCACCTTCGAATGGTTGACCATCTGTTTTGTAAACATCACAGATAAGACGTGCGACTTTACCTTGACCAGCTGTCCATGGGAAGATCACCCATGTATCTAGATCTGGATATAGGTACATATCAGATTCTTCAATACGAACAAATCCTTCGATAGAAGAACCATCAAACATCATTTCGTTGTCTAATACTTTCTCTAATTGACTGACTGGTACTTCTACGTTTTTAATTGTTCCTAAAATATCTGTAAATTGTAAACGTAGATAGCGAACATTTTCTTCCTTAGCAAATTTACGAATATCGTCTTTACTAAATGAACGTTTTGGCATGAATCTTATCCTCCAGTATAGTTAATTGATAAAGCGTGATAAGTCACCACGATTTATCGGTATTGATTCCCTCTGCGGTTTCTGAGTAGCTTCAACTATCATGTGTTTGCGTTTCTGTTGTTCATCACTTGAAAGATGATCTTGTTTATCATTCATGATTTGTTTAATCCCTTTCATATTAAAACCTTTTTCAATTAATGTCTTAATTTTAAGTAAAATTTCCAAATCATTCAGTGAGAACAACCGTTTATTGCCTTGGGTTCGTTCAGGCTTAACAAGTTCATGTGTTTCGTAATAACGAATTTGTCTCGGTGACAATTCGCTGAGTTTACTTACAACACTCATAGAGAACACGGCCATGTTACGCCTTAACGCGTCGTTTGACTTCAAGTACCTCACCTCTATATTGAACTTGTCTTAAATTTACCACATTATATTTAAAAACACAAAAATATGTAAGGTTTCCTTACATGAGTAGTAGAAATCGCATCATGACAGCTTATTATCCAACTTCCCTACTCTACTTTTTTCAAACACGCGCTCGTTAAAAGTTATAAAATTGACAATTTAACAAAAATTAATTTCAGAATCACCTACATTAAGTTGTAATAAAACAGTTTTCATTTCAGCAACACCCTATAAAATTAAAGCAATATAGCTACGTATACAATAAAAAATAGCCAAGATTTCACACAGTAGAAAAAAGTAATTACCTCATCAATGTTCACGAATACTTTTAATCGCTACTTATGAAATAAATTCACCTTTCAATACTACCGTAAATCTTGGCTTATTGCCCTTTATATTAAATGATTTTCAAGAAGTTGCTTCGCCGCATGAATGACTGCAAATTTGACGTGTTCGTAGGTTAATCCACCTTGAACGTAAGCTTCATAAGGCGGACGAATAGGCCCATCTGCTGACAATTCGATAGAAGATCCTTGTACAAAGGTACCTGCAGCCATAATCACATCATCCTCATAACCTGGCATATAAGCAGGCTCAGGGCTGAAATGTGCATTTATTGGCGAGGCGTGTTGGATACTTTGGCAAAATTGAATCATTTGTTCTTCTGTTTGGAATTGTACAGTTTGGATTAAATCCGTTCTAGGTACATCAAACTTTGGAGATGTCTTCATTTCTAACTTCTCTAATAATAGACTCGTAAACAACGCGCCTTTCAAACTTTGACTCACTACATGTGACGCTAGGAAAAAGCCTTGATACATCTCGTGTAATGACGACAAGGAAGCGCCCGCTTCTTTCCCGATGCCTGGTGCAGTCAAGCGGTAACCACAGCGTTGAATCAAGTCTTCGTTTCCAACAATGTAGCCACCAATTTTAGCTAAACCACCACCAGGATTTTTAATTAAGGAACCGGCCATCAAATCTGCCCCCACATGCGTAGGCTCAAGTTCTTCTACAAATTCGCCATAACAATTATCTACAAAGATGATAATATTAGGATCGATTTCTTTGATATGCTGAATTGCCGTTTGAATTTGAGCGACATTCAACGATGGACGCTGATCGTAACCTTTCGATCTTTGGATGGCTACAACTTTCGTACGTGAAGAGATAGCGCTTTTCACACCTGCGAGGTCGATTTCACCGTCTTTTAAATCAACTTTCTGATAATGCACGCCTTGTTCAAGTAAGCTACCGATTCCATTACCATTGATACCAATGACTTCAAGCAATGTATCATAAGGGTCCCCCGTAATGTAGAGTAATTCGTCACCATGTTGTAAATTAGCTTGAAGTGCCAGTGTTATTGCATGTGTTCCTGAAATAATTTGAGGGCGAACGAGTGCATCTTCCGTCCCAAAGGTTTCACTATAAATCGCTTCTAAGTGATCTCTACCAAAGTCATCATAGCCATAGCCCGTCGTGCCGACCAAATCACTTTCAGTCACTTTAACTTTATGAAACGCATCTAATACACGCGCTTGATTACGATATGCTGTTTCTTCAATTTGACGAAAGTAAGGTTGTAATGTTTCTTCCGTCTCATTTACTTGTTGCATTAAATCAATCATAGTCATCTGCTTCCTTTATTTAATCTTTGGCATAACCTTTAATATCGTACTGATTAGTATTTTCATTAAAGGTTAACTCTGTCACTAAAGTATGCTGTTTCAAATAGTACAGACGCTTCGCATCGCTACTGTCGACGTGCGCTTCGTAATAATCTAGCGTCTCTTGAATTTGTTCGTATAACAATGTTTTTACTTTTTCAATATCTTGTTCATCTCTCGCTGAAACGAAGACGGAAGGTTCAGCAGCGCTGGGTATGGCTTGATTACACAAGTCTTTTTTATTAAAAATAACTGCTTGAGGAATCCCTTCCATGTCAAGATCATTCAAGATGCGATTAACCGTATCGAATTGAGTACGGTATTCCTTATGACTACTATCGACGACATGTAATAACAGATCTGCACCCTTAGCTTCTTCAAGCGTGGATTTGAAAGCAGCAATGAGTGTAGTTGGCAACTTCTGAATAAAGCCTACCGTATCTGAAATAATCATATTGAAACCATCGTTAATTTGTAACTGTCTCGTCTTAGGGTCTAATGTGGCGAAGAGTTTATCTTGTTCATAAGTTTCAGCATCCGTCAATGCATTAAACCACGAGGATTTACCAGCATTGGTATAGCCAACTAAAGCCACTTGATAAACTTTGTTCTGCTCACGTTGGTTACGATAGCGTTCCCTATGATCCACGACCGTTTGAAGTTGATGTTTAATTTCATTCATTCTCGTACGAATATGACGGCGATCCATCTCAAGCTTTGTCTCACCTGGACCACGTGTACCAATACCGCCACCAAGACGAGATAAACTACGTCCGTGGCCTTGTAAACGTGGCAAGAGATAATCAAGTTGCGCAAGTTCAACTTGTAATTTACCTTCCTTGCTACGTGCACGTAAAGCGAAGATTTCAAGTATGAGTTGAGTACGATCAATAATTTTAATATTGAGGTTACCGTTTAACGTCTTAGATTGCGCAGTGGTAAGTTCGTCGTTTGTCACTGCGACATCTACGTCATTATGTTCAACATAGGCTTTAATCTCATCTAATTTACCTTTACCTACGTAATATTTATGATCAATATTTTCCCTATTTTGTGTAAAAGACATTTCTACGTCCAATTGACACGTCTTTGAAAGGGCATTGAGTTCATGCATCGTAGAGTCAAAATCAAATTGTTTCTCTGAATTCTCGTTCACACCGATAAGAATCGCTCTTTCTTTCGGTTTAGCAGTAGTTTTAGTGTGACTGCGACTCAATTCATACACCTCTTTCAACAGTTTTCCTAGTCATTTTATCATAGGAAGAACTTGAAAACTATTAGTGGAATTCTAAAATATCTCTCCAATATATACATGTATAAGGCTTAAGAATCAACTCATCCGGAATTATGATGTATGATAGGAATTATAACGACAGATGAATAAACACAATATTAATTAGAGGTGCATAGAATAAATGAGTATTTATGATATTGAAGTTGAAAAAGTAAATGGAGAAACTTATCGATTAGAAAAATATCGTGGACAAGTCATGTTAATTGTCAATACAGCAAGTGAATGTGGTTTCACTCCACAATTTGAAGGTTTACAGAAGTTATACGAACAATTTAAATCGCAAGGCTTTGTCGTGCTCGGTTTTCCATGTAATCAATTTGGTGGTCAAGAGCCTGGAAATGGTGAAGAAGCACGTCAAAACTGTCAGATTAACTACGGTGTGACATTCCCTATGCATGAGAAGATTGATGTTAAAGGTGATGATCAACACCCGCTCTTTCACTTTTTAACAGATGCGCAAGAGGGATTCTTTAATGAAAAGATAAAGTGGAATTTCACTAAATTCTTAGTGGACCGAGAAGGTAACGTAGTAAAACGTTTCGGACCTCAAAGAAATCCATCACAAATTGAAAGTTATATTGAATCACTTTTATAATAGCTGATTTGCACTATTTAACTAACCGCTTTTTCGCAACATGCTAACTAATAATTCGCGCAACAGAGATAAAGTTTGTATAAGGTTTGGTATCTATATAAGCTTTGTTCTCTGTTGCGCTTAATCATATTCAAATCGTCTTTCTAACTCTGTCAATTATTAAGTAACAAGGTGGTCACCTCACTCAACTCCACAAACTTTATGCATGCTAAAAGGAGTAGCACAATCCAACCTTTCTGGTCGCTGTACTACCCCTCATTTCATAACTTCATCATTAGTCTCTTATATTCTCATTGTTCTACGCTTACTCTTCAGTGCCTTCGTCAACAGTGAATGTACTAATGGCATGTTTGTAAATTAAGTGATGCTTATTTTGTGAATACAAACTTACCGTTTCTTCATCGTAGTCTTCGATAATCCCTTTCATTTGGAAGCCATTTACGAAGAAGACTACAATTTCAGTTTTGTCGGCTTTAAATTGCCCTAGGAATTGGTCTTGGATGCGATTAGTTGCTGTCATGATTCTTACTCCTTTGATTTATTAGGGCTGAAACCTCATTAACCATCGAGTTGAGTGATGTTTTCTCTCTATCATACCAAATTACATTAAGTTTATTCTTAAACCAAGTCATTTGACGCTTGGCATAACGCCTAGAATTCTGTTTCAGTGTTTCAACTGCTTCCTCTAGCTTAACATCTTCTTTCACTACCGGCACTATCTCTTTATAACCTATAGCCTGCATACTTTGACATGTTTCATATCCTTGTTGGACGAGTTCATTCACTTCATTCAATAATCCATGAGTCAACATTATATCGACGCGCTTATTTATTCTGTCGTATAAGATGTCGCGCGACATTTCCATCCCTACTAATAATGTATCATAATTTTCACTCATATGTTGCATTTTCTTGCGCGAACTTAAAAGTTTTTTCGTCTTTAAAAAATATTCTATTGCGCGGTTCACACGTTTTCGATTATTGGGGTGAATTGCCTCAGCAGAACGTGAATCAAATGACATTAAATACGCATGTAATGCTTCATTCGACTTCGTATTGAGATCTTTCATTTGTGCTTTAACTTGAGCCTCACGTTCTGGCGAAATATCTTCTTGATCAAATTGATAATTATAAATTAGAGATTGAATATATAAACCTGTGCCCCCTACGATGATAGGTATTTTACCTCTACTAGTGATATCTGAGATATAACGTTCTGCTCTGTTCTTAAAATCAAAGGCTGAGAAGTTATCATCTGGGTTAAGAATATCAATCATATAGTGAGGAATGCCCGCTTGCTCTTCAGGTGTTGCTTTCGCTGTACCAATATCCATACCTCTATATACTTGCATTGAGTCGCCACTAATAATTTCTCCATTCACTGCTTGTGCAAGTTGAATACTAAAATCAGTCTTACCTACAGCAGTAGGCCCTACGATGACTACTAATAAAGGTTTCTCATCCTTCAATCTTATCACTCACTTTACTTTCTTAGGATTTGTTTTTCTAACCAATTATACAGATGTTGCCAAACACTTTCGTGTCCTTCTTCAAAAAGAATTTCGTGACGTTTATGCTTGTACATATGTACTGTTACGTGTTCTATTCCTACTTTCTTAAATCGCTTACCTAAATAACGCACACCACGTCCGTACTTGTTGACTGGATCTTCTTTACCCCTAATCAATAATATAGGTAGTGTAACTTTCATTTTCTTTAAGTTTTTAAGTTTAGATGTCGTATCAATGGCTTTCATGATTTCGTATATCAGTTGGTTGGATATTTCAAAACCACTGTAAGGATCTCGTTTGTATTTTTCAACTTCTTCTTGATTTGAAGATAACCAACTATTTTTGTCTTGATCATCTTTTAAACGCTTATTAAAAGATTTATACATAAGTTGATTGAGCCAGTGCATTTTACGCTTTTTACCACAGACAATAGTAATTAATTTAAGGAATAGGCGTTGAACTTGAACACTCAGACGATTGTACTGTGGCGTACCTGTCAAAACCAGCCCATCTACATATTTAGGGTGTGATTGAACTAAAATACGCGCCACGAGTGACCCCATTGAGTGACCTAATACGATATATGGTTGTTGATCTTGATAACGTGTTTGAAGCGTTTCGATGATTTCAAAGGCATCCGCCGCCGCCCGATTTAAGCTTGGGATATGCCCTCGTTCTTGCTCATCAATATGATAACCGTGACCACGATGGTGATGGCGAATCACGTCATATCCCTGTTGATTTAATGAGGCTACGAAGTTATCGTATCGATGAAAGTGCTCTGCCATACCGTGCATAATATGTATCACGCCGATCGTTTCAATCTTAGCTTTATCAATTTGTACTTCGATGGCAGCCCCGTCTGATACTCTTAACTGCAAAGATTCTTGTCCCATAATTATCCCCCCATTACATTTTGTGGGATTACTGTTAATATACCCTTTGCATCTAGGGTTATCAACTTAAGCATACATTACTATCCCAGAGATTAAGCAAGTATGATGTTTCATTAAAAGTATGGTGACTTCTGAACTGAACAAATTTCTTACTACAACTTTTAAATGTCCATCAACATCTCGTTCAACATATAATAACTGCGCGCTTTATCAGCATCAAAAATATCCCTAGCGCTAATGGCTAGGGATACGCTCACTTTAAATTCAATTTATCGCTATGCGTTCGCTTACTCTTTAACAGGAGGTTGATTATTTCCTGTTTGCGCTTCGTCGATCGCCTCGTCTAACTCAGCTTTGAAAGCGTCCTTTTCAGCTGTTGTATAGTCGAGTAAACCGTCCATCACTTCAACGATTTTATCTTTGTAGTTTAGGACATCATCGATCTTGAAGTAAAGTTTACCTGTACGACGAATTAAGAAGTCTGTTGGTTTATAAACCATTTCATTTTGAATTGAGTATACTAGTTCAGTATAAATATCAAGTGGAAGTCCTGTTTCTTGATATTGAGCTGTTTGTGCAATTTCAAATAAGTCTTCCGCGTTTGAACCATATTTCGTTGCGAAATGACGTGCCACTTTTTCATCGATTTGGTAAGCTTTTGCATCTTCCACTTTACGTTCGATAAAGTTTTCGAAGTTATCGCTACCGCCTACGTCACCGCCAGAGATGGTGATGTGTTTCGTTTCACATTTTTTGAATTTCATTTTGTATTCTTGTTTTAAGCGTTTTGAAAGTAAGTCAACAATTTCTTTCGCCATGTGACGGTAACCTGTTAATTTACCTCCAGCGATAGTGAGTAAGCCAGATTTACCTTCCCAAACTTCGTCTTTACGTGAAATTTCAGAAGGGTCTTTTCCTTCTTCTAAAATGAGTGGACGTACACCTGCCCATGAAGATTCGATATCACTATCTGACACGTCGACATCTGGGAACATGTAGTTGATAGCATCGATAAGATATTGACGATCTTCTGGCGTTGCTAAAGGTGAAGATTTGTCATTGTCATAGAACGTATCTGTTGTACCTACATATGCTTTGCCTTCACGTGGAATAGCGAAGATCATTCGGCCATCGTTCTCAGTATCAAAGTATACTGCTTGGCGTAGTGGGAAACGTGATTGATCAATAACGATGTGAACACCTTTAGTTAAACGTAATTGTTTATTGTTACGTGCATAGTCACCGCTACGTACTTCGTCTACCCATGGACCACTTGCATTGATAACTTTTTTAGCGCGAATGTCGTAAGTTTCACCCGTCAACATATCTTGCGCTTGGATACCATTCACTTTTTCATTTGAATCATAAGTGAAGTGAATAGATTTCGTATGGTTGATGACTGTAGCACCTTTTTCTTCTGCACGTTTCATGACTTCGATTGTAAGACGTGCGTCGTCTGTACGGTATTCTACGTAAGCACCGCCGCCTTTTAGTTTATCTCGTTTGATGAGTGGTTCTCTTTCTACTGTTTCTTTTTTACTTAGCATATTTTTACGCTCTTCTTTTTTAACACCTGCTAGGAAATCGTAAAGTGTTAAACCGATAGATGTACTGAATTTACCTAAAGAACTACCTTTGTGCATAGGTAAAAGCATGCGTTCAGGTGTAGTCACGTGTGGACCGTTCTCATAAACGATCGCACGTTCACGACCTGTTTCAGCTACGACACCAATTTGGAATTGTTTCAAGTAACGTAGACCACCGTGAACGAGTTTCGTTGAACGTGAACTTGTACCTTGTGCAAAGTCTTGCATTTCTACAAGCGCCACTTTCATACCACGTTGACTTGCATCAAGGGCAATACCTGCACCTGTGATACCGCCACCGATAATCACGACATCATATTCTTCATCTCTTAAACGCGTTTTGACTTGTTCTCTCTTCAATGTTGATAAACTCATAACCTATGCGCCTCCTCATATTTATTAAAAAAAGAGACACGCATCCCAACACAACATATTGCATTGAACGACTCGTGTCTCTCAAAATCTCGACTCAATATTAACTTACCCTTATTGTAGCACAGTTAATGTTGAGAAGTCTAACTATCAATCTTCAAGTTTGAAGACTTGCGTAGCTTCGACTGCTTTCTTCCAACCTTTATAAAGTTTTGTTCTCTCTTTGTCATCCATTTCAGGTTTGAACTCTTTCTCAAGTTTCCAGCCGTTCGCAATGCTATCTTTGTTATCCCAGAATTTCACAGCTAGACCTGCTAAATAAGCAGCACCTAACGCTGTTGTTTCACTTACTTCAGGACGTTCCACTTCTACATTCAATAAGTCTGCTTGGAATTGCATGATGAAGTTATTTTTAACTGCACCGCCATCGACACGTAAATTATTAACTTTAATATCAGAGTCTTTCTCCATTGCTTCGAGTACGTCACGTGTTTGATAACAAAGTGATTCAAGTGTAGCGCGGATAAAGTGTTCTTTCTCCGTACCACGAGTTAAACCGAAGATTGCGCCTCTTGCTTCAGCGTCCCAATAAGGCGTACCCAGTCCGACGAAAGCGGGTACCATATAAACACCTTCTGATGATTCAACACGTTCTGCATAATTCTCAGATTGAGGTGCAGAATTAATCATACGTAATCCATCGCGCAACCATTGAATTGCAGAACCTGAAACGAAGATTGAACCTTCGAGTGCGTAGTTAATTTTACCATCTAAACCATAGGCAATCGTAGTTAACAGACCACTTTCAGACGTCACCGCTTCTTCACCCGTATTCATCAACATGAAGCCACCTGTACCGTAAGTGTTCTTCACATCACCGCGTTCGAAACAAGCTTGACCGAAGAGTGCTGCTTGTTGGTCGCCTGCAATACCAGCGATAGGTACTTCTTGACCAAAGAAGTGATAGTCAATCGTCTTCGCGTAAACTTCACTTGACTCTTTCACTTCTGGAAGCATTTGTTTCGGAATATCTAAGATGTCTAATAGCTCGTCATCCCACTCGAGATCATGAATGTTGTAGATTAATGTACGGCTTGCATTGGAGTAATCTGTGATGTGCGCTTGACCACCAGACAATTTCCATACGAGCCATGAATCGACTGTTCCGAAGAGTAAGTCGCCATTCTCAGCTTTCTCACGAGCTCCATCTACTTCGTCAAGAATCCATTTAATCTTCGTTCCAGCGAAGTATGGATCGAGCACAAGACCTGTCTTCTTGTGGAATGTGTCTTCGTAACCTTGGTCACGAAGTTCTTGACAAATGCCTTGCGTTTGGCGAGATTGCCATACCACAGCATGATAAATCGGGCGTCCAGTATGTTTATCCCAAATCACTGTCGTTTCACGTTGGTTCGTAATACCAATACCTTCGATTTGATCTGCGCCTACATTGCTTTCAGTGAGCACTTCAGCAAGTACCGCGAGCACGGATGTCCAAATTTCGTTGGCATCGTGTTCAACCCAACCTGATTTTGGGAAGTACTGTTTGAATTCACGTTGCGCTACACCTTTGATCTCTCCATCTTTATCGAAGAGAATCGCTCTTGAGCTTGTTGTCCCTTGATCTATAGATAAAATGTATTTGTCCATAATCTTAACTCCTTCAGTTTAGTTTCGCCCTTTTGACGCAATTGTTATTAGAAGTTCTTACTACTTTGTTTTCCCGTATATAAACTGATTAATCAATTCGTACGAGCATCAGCATTTTACTAAAAGTAATCTTAATAATTTAAGCATAAAAAATGGTTTTATGCTTATGCGTTGCCTATACTTTCACGCGACATATTTAACGTTATCGTTAATCTATGATAAAAGTTCTCCGCATTACGTAAGTTTTAGCTCATTGTACTAAAACGAGATTAGAAAATAACAGCTTAATTAATACTTTCTGCATCTTGACCGACTTTAGATTTATTCATCACTACACCGATAAGTAAAGTCACAATAACGACTACAATACTGATGATTGAAAAGGCATCGAATGCACCTTTGAAGAATAAACGGTAAATCATCGCACCGATCATACCACCAGCAATTGGACCAAGCACAGGTACGATAGCGTAACTCCAATTAGAGTCACCTTTACCTGCGATAGGTAGTATCGCGTGCGCAATACGAGGACCTAAGTCACGGGCTGGGTTAATCGCATAACCTGTTGGACCACCCAAACTCACACCAATCGCTAGGATTAAAGCCCCGACAATTAGTGGATTAAGTCCATCAGCAATCTTGTTCATACCGATGTAAAGTAAGCCAAGTGTTAACGCTGCTGTTCCGATAATTTCACTCATAAAGTTAGCGAAATAGTTCTTAATTGCAGGCGCTGTTGAGAACACACCTAATTTAGCACCTTTATCTTCTGTTGCTTTCCAATGTGGTAAATACATGAGCCATACTAACATTGCTCCAACAATACCACCGAGCATCTGACAGATAATATATCCAGGTACTTGTGCCCAACTAATTGAACCATCCATCGCGAAAGCAATCGATACGGCTGGGTTTAAATGTGCTCCAGAAATATTACCTACTGCATAAGCCCCGAATGATACAGCAAGTCCCCAACCTACTGCGATGACAATCCAATCTGCACCAAAGCCTGCTGTTCTCTTCAAATTGACGTTAGCACACACGCCACCACCGAATAGTGCGAGTATCACTGTCCCTAGAAATTCGGCAAAATAAACACTCATCAAATCCCTCCTGTTGATAAAAAAAGAGAGATTTCTCCATCATAAAGCACTCCCTTAGCCATGCTTTGTCATGCAGAAATCTCCCTATCTCTTCCTAAAATATTAACTTAGTTTATATCTTACACTTGTCATGTAAGCGTTGTCAACAAAAAGTTGAATTGATTCAGATATTATAAATTGAAGCGCGAGCAATCACCAGAGTTGACGATTGCTCGTAGTAATGTAATGTGCACCATTATTTACAGCTTCTGTTACTTCTTCAGGTGTATTGATTAAACCGCCAGCGATTACAGGTGTTTGGGTCTCTTCTTTAATAATCTTAATCGCCTTCCCAGCAACTCCTGGCAACACTTCAACATAATCCGGCTCAGCTTTTTTAATGAGTTCGATACTTCTTTTTAATGCCTGCGAGTCGAGTATAAAGACACGTAATATTGTTGTAGTGTTAAGTGATTTCGCTTTCTTTAACACGCGCATTTTAGTAGAGACAATGCCTTTCGGATGATAGTGTTGAATGATATATTCGCAGGCATATTCATCGTGACTCATCCCTTTAATTAGATCGATATGCATATACGTTTCAACATGTGCTTTCTTCAATAAATCCATCGTGCTTTTCAAATGACCGACATGTGTGTCTAATATGACGCACTCTTTATAGTCAGTTTGAATGAGCTTCTCGAGATCTTTCATCGTTCTGATTGCAGGTAAGATGTTTGGTTTCATAAGACATCCCTCTCATCATGTTAAGTATAAATTAAGTTTATTCAACTCTCAGTCAAATTACAAACTATAACTGATTTCAGAAATATTTAATATAATTAATGTTTTAGACTTAATACTTTTAAAATGAATCGAGCTTATTTAATAAAGTTTCGAGTTGTAGTGATTTCACGCCTTTTAACATGCTTGCTTAATCATTGTTCAAGGCCATTCTCTAGTGCCAAATTGAGTAATATTGAACAAACCATTTAACGACTAAGTTTTCAATCGCTAAATGGTTTGCATTTATTAACTATAAGATCTGGCCAGTCTTCACTCTTCACTTCATTCTAAACAATACGTTTAAATAAACGTTCCAATTCATAGTTAGAGAAGTTTACGATAATTGGACGACCATGCGGACAAGTGAATGGATCTTCCGCTTCTCGTAACTGATCAATTAAGTCTGCCATCTCGCTATTCTTTAAATAATGATTCGCTTTAATAGACTTTTTACAACTCATCATAATTGCTGCTTCTTCGCGAATCTTATTGACGTCCACTTTCTGATGTTCTAAGACATATTCAATCATATCTTTGATGATTTCTTCCGCTTCTTGTTGCGGGAACCACACAGGATAGCTATTGACGATATAATCATGACCACCAAATGGCTCGAGATGGACACCAACTTTCTCTAACTCGTCTTTGTACTGCTCGATGATCATGACATCGTCTTTAGAGAAATGGAAAGTTAAAGGAATAAGTAAATCTTGTACTTCATTCGTCACTTCACCAATTTTATCTCGGAAATACTCGTATTTAATTCTTTCTTGCGCTGCATGTTGGTCTATCATAAACATGCCATTTTCGTTTTGAGCAATGATATATGTGCCATGTACTTGTCCCACCACTTCAACATACGGAACCCGTCGACTCGGCGTCTTGCTCACTGTACCTTTGATATTGTCTGTATCTTCTTCAAGATGTTCAGATGACTCTGCAACATCTGAATTCTCAAGTTCTGAAAGCACGTCACGCTGTGCTTGAGCATAGTCGTCTGTTGAGGCCGTCTCACTTACCTGACTTTCCGACTCGTCGGATGTCGTTTGATATGCAGAGGCATCATGACGGGCGGATAGTTCTTCGTTTGAATTATCTTGTGCCTCTTCGGTTTCAGCTTCATAATGAGATGTAGAATCCGAAGTTTTATCTTCATCTGACACTTGTTGTTTTCGTTCAAAATCCATCTTTTGTTGTTCAAATTGATGGAGTACTTTATTTTTCTTCTCGAATTTAGACATGTCGTTTTGCGGAATAAGAATACGATCTTTAAACGCCTCTCTAATCTTTTCCACAATCAGTGAATACAGTTGCTCTTCTTTCGATAAACGTACCTCTAACTTAGTCGGATGCACATTCACATCTACGAGTATCGGATCCATCTGGATATTGAGGTAACAAATCGGGTAGCGTCCAATCATCATTAAAGTATGATAACCTTCAAGAATCGCTTTATTCAGTACGAAGTTTTTAATATATCTACCATTGATAAAAATTGAAATATAGTGCTTATTACTTCGTGAATGCTCAGGTTTTGCTACAAAGCCTTCAAGATGATAATCACTCGTATCGCCCTCGATAGCAACTAAATCTTTGGCGACTTTCATACCGTAAATTTCAGCCATCACTTCATTCGTTCGCCCTGAACCATTCGTGCTTAAAATTTCTTTTCCATCAGAATAAAGTGAGATACGCACATCAGGATGGCTCATCGCCATACGGTTAACAATATCTGTTATTTTACCTAATTCAGTATATAAACTTTTAACATATTTCAAGCGTGCAGGTGTGTTATAGAACAACGATTTCACTGTGATATCTGTCCCTCGTTTCGCTTTGGCTGGCTTACGTTCAAGAATCCGTCCATTCTCAGCGTAAACCTCTAAGCCTTCGAGACCATCCGTACACGTAATCAGCTGAACTTTCGCAACAGAAGATATACTTGCGAGCGCCTCTCCTCTAAAGCCTAATGTACGAATGTGAAACAAGTCGTCATCCGTGTCTAACTTACTCGTCGCATGACGATGAAATACTAAATCTACGTCATCCGCTTCAATACCTGTTCCATTATCAACGACACGAATAGATGAAATACCAGATTGCTCTACTTCGATAGTAATTTCGGTTGCTTGCGCATCGAGTGCATTCTCTAATAACTCTTTCACTACGGATCCTGGGCGTTCGACCACTTCACCCGCTGCAATCTTATTGGCTAATGAGGTTTGCAGTTCTTTAATTTGTCCCATGCTTTCACCTCTATTTCAATCGGTTTTGTAATTCGCTCAATTTCACTAATGCTTCGACTGGTGTCATCATTGAAATGTTTAAATGCTTTAATTCTTCTTCGATTTCGCTAGGCTCTGCTGGTTCGTCGAAGAGATTAAAGGACGTTTGTTCAAATTGTGCTGAAGCAGACTGAGCCGCTGAATTGTTCTCTTTGTTGTTCTCTGAATGTGGAATGGGTTCACTATCGTCTTTATCTTTCTCGGACTGCGATGTCGCTTCATGTACTGCATTGGCATCCACATGTGCCGAATTCGTTTCACCGTTCGCTTTCACTGGCGCATTATCCTTTTCAAAGGCATCGAGAATCACTTGCGCGCGGTTGATGACTTCTTTCGGCAAGTCCGCGAGCTTAGCTACTTGAATGCCATAACTGTCATCGACTGCTCCGTCTTTGACTTTGTGTAAAAAGATAAGTTCTCCTTGGTATTCATTAGCTGCCACGTGAACATTTTTCAAACACTCAAGTGTCTGATCCAGCGTAGTTAATTCATGATAATGTGTCGAGAATAACGTTTTAGCGTGAGATGTTTGCGCGACATATTCAATCATTGACTGAGCTAGTGCTAAACCATCATACGTTGAAGTTCCTCGCCCGATTTCATCAAAGATAATGAGGCTATCAGCTGTCGCATTAGCCAATGCTTTCTGGGCTTCTAGCATTTCTACCATAAACGTACTTTTACCTGAAACTAAATCGTCAGCCGCACCGATACGTGTAAAGATTTGATCAAAAATTGGAAGCACCGCCTCATCACAAGGCACATAAGCTCCCATTTGAGCCATAATACTAATGATAGCGACCTGTCTCATATAAGTTGATTTACCAGACATATTCGGTCCAGTAATTAAATAAATGTACTGTGATTCGTCAAGGCGACAATCATTTGGCACATAATCATTGCGATCCATCACACGTTCAACGACAGGATGACGTGAGCCAGTGAGGGCGAGCGTCTTATCTTTACTGAATGTCGGTCTCACATAATTGTATTTCTGTGCCGTTTCCGCAAAACTTTGTAAACAATCGAGCCCAGAAATAATCTTCGCTTGTTGTTGTAAACGCTCAGTATAATCTTTAATTCGCTCTCTCAGCTGAGTAAATAATTGATATTCCAACTCTACCGCTTTGTCTTCTGAACCGAGAATTAAATCTTCTTTCTCTTTCAGCTCATCAGTTATGAAACGTTCAGCATTCGACAAGGTCTGTTTTCGTTGATAACCAAAAGCTTGAGGATCGAACCCGCGTAAATTCGCTCTCGTGATTTCGATAAAGTAACCAAAGACTTTATTAAAACGAATCTTCAATGATTTGATACCTGTACGTTCACGTTCTTTAGCTTGAAGTTCAGCTAACCAAGCTTTACCGTTGCGTGAGGCTTCAAGATATTCGTCGAGTTGTTCATGAAAGCCTGATTTAAACAACCCACCTTCTTTCACAGAAATCGGTGGTTCTTCAACGAGACTTTGTTCTAGTAATTCTAACAAGTCATCGAGTGGTTCTAGCGCTTCAAATTGTGCTGTTGCTTGGGTATCTAA
The DNA here is from genome assembly GCF_026659735.1 of Staphylococcus pettenkoferi. GTDB lineage: Bacteria > Bacillota > Bacilli > Staphylococcales > Staphylococcaceae > Staphylococcus. The sequence goes on from NZ_JANSKK010000002.1 coordinate 89,825, forward strand.
CTGGGTCAACAGTGTTTTGATATTCGGAATTTCTGAGATGGAATGTTTAAGTTGGATTAAATCACGGGCATTTACATTTCCATAACTCACTCGTCCCACGAGACGTTCAATATCATAAACTTGATTGAGATATTCTCGTAGCGTATCACGTTCGATAAAGTGGTCAATAAATTGTTCCACAACATCAAGACGCTGTTGGATTTGTTGTCGTTGAATGAGAGGTCGATCAATCCACTGCTTTAAACGACGCGCTCCCATCGGCGTTTTCGTTTGATCCATGAGCCATAGCAACGTACCCTTTTTCGATTTCAAACGAATACTTTCTGTAAGTTCAAGATTGCGTTTGGCATAATAGTCCATTTTCATAAAATCAACCGCTTCATATTGATACACTTCTTCAATATGTGAAAGATCCCGTTTTTGCGTATGATGAATGTAATCGAGCAGCAACTGTGTCACTGCATGCATATTCGCGTCTTTGAGCGTGTTGACCTCGTAAGGCTCGTCAGAAATCGTATCCACGACTGTGATTGTCTCAGTCGTCATATTAATTTGACGTTGTAAATGTTCAGAGATAGCACGATCAACCACAATTTCATTCGGATTAATGGTTGTAATTTCGTTGATTAATGTTGATTCATCTTCAAAGTGTGTGACCTGCAATTCACCTGTTGAAACGTCACAGTAGGCGAGTGCATAACCTTTGCCATCGTGTCGATAACTCAAGATATAGTTATTCTGTTTCTCATCAACACCCCCATGTTCCATGACAGTACCTGGTGTCACGATACGCACGACTTCGCGCTTAACCATTCCTTTCGTTTGTCGCGGATCTTCCATTTGTTCACAAATCGCAATCTTATACCCATGATTTATGAGGGTTTCGATGTAACTATCTGCGGAATGATATGGAACGCCACACATAGGGATAGGATCGTCCTTTTTCGCATCTCTTTTCGTTAGCGTGATTTCAAGCACACGTGACGCTTCTTTCGCATCCTCGAAGAACATTTCATAGAAGTCTCCGAGTCGGAAAAATAATAAACAATCTTGGTATTCAGATTTAATTTTTAAGTATTGTTGCATCATTGGCGTTACTTTAGCCATGCATTTCACGTTCCTTTTTCTATGTCATTATGGTTAGTTGAGTTCTTTGTCATTTTATTTTTATTAAAATGTTTAGCTCTTAAATTTTAACATATCCTACATCAGTGCGCCGACAAATCACACGAATTATATAATTATTTTATCTAAAGTGTTTAAAGAAAGAAACTAATAACTAAAACACAATTCCGTGACATTTTGGAAATAGCTGAAGAATTTCTCTACTATCTACAAAAAGCTAAAAGCCCGAAAAACACACACCGCATTTCTCGGACTTCGACTTTCAACCTTTTATTTTAAAAAGCGATCGAGAATACCTCTCCGTTTCAACACCATCAAGATAATGTAACTAATAACTGATCCGATAATACTTGAAACGAGAAAGGCTAGCATTAAAGGTTTCGCTGCAAAATCGTGTAAACCGATGATCCAAGCCACCGGAATGCACATCAAGCTGCCAATAATTCCCGTACCGATCACTTCACCTACCGCTGCCATAAAGATATGGCGACGATAAATATAGAATGCACTCGCGAGTAGCACGCCTACCATACTACCAGGAAAGGCAAAGGCACTTCCGGTATTAAAGAGTACACGCAATAGTGAAGAAATTAATGCTTGAGCCAGTCCAAACCAAGGGCCTACAAACACCGCACATAAAACATTAATCATATGTTGAATGGGTGCAGCTTTAATCGGTCCGACTGGTATGACTATAAAGCTACTCAATATGACATTGAGTGCTATAAATATTGCGGTAAATGTAAACTTTCTCGTCTTCATTCGACGACCCAACCCCTTTCGTTATTCAATCTTCTGGATGATGGTTGTTTAAGCGTTTCGACATCGTCTCAATCATCAATTGAAGTAAATCATTGGCTTCTCGTTGCGCAGTTCGAAATTCACCGACTATCGGAAGTTGGTTGATATCGTTCTCTAACGACTGAATCGTTTGTTCTGACGCTTTGAGTGCTTCTATCTTGCCGTAATTCTGAAAGTTAACAGCTTGTTTCTGATTGCGTTTCAATTCTTTCATACGTGTGTCGATACTGTGATTCGCATGAATCTGTTCTTCTACACGTCGATAATCTTTCACGAGATCTAAATCTTGAATCTTGGCACTTAAACGATCAGCTTGTCCAAGTATTTCTTCAGTGCGATACATTACATCGTCACCATCGCTTCTTGGTGTTCACCAAGGTATGTGCCGTTAAGTGAAAATTGATGCGCTTCATCTATGCGCACATCGACAATTTTACCAATAGCTGACTTCGGTGCTCTAAAGTTAACTAATTTGTTCTTCTCAGTATAACCTGCAAGCACCTCATCATCTTTCTTACTTGTTCCTTCACATAACACGCTGACAACTTCGCCCTCATATGGTTTCATCGCTTCACCAGAATACGCAGCCACTTTACGATTTAAGCGTTGAAGACGGTCTTTCTTCACTTCTTTCGGCACATCATCTTTCATACGTGCAGCTGGCGTACCATCACGCTCTGAATAGAGGTACGTATACGCATGTTCGAAACCGACTTCATCATATAGTGATAACGTCTCTTCAAATTGTTCTTCTGTTTCGTTTGGATAACCTACGATGATATCTGTCGTTAGCGCCACATCCGGAATTTGCGCCTTAATACGCTCGACTAAATCGAGATAACTTTCACGTGTATATTTACGACCCATAATCTTCAATACGGCATTATTACCAGATTGTACTGGCAAGTGAATATGTGGGACGATATTGCCGCCTTGTGCAATCACTTCAATCATGCGATCTGTGAAGTCCCACGGGTGACTCGTAGTGAAACGCACACGTGGAATATCAATCTTAGAAATATCTGCGAGCAAATCACCTAAACCATAATCTAAACCGTCGATATCCTTACCGTATGAGTTTACATTCTGACCGAGCAATGTTACTTCTTGATAACCTTCACGTGCGAGGTCACGAACTTCCTGAATAATATCTTCAGGCTTACGACTACGCTCTTTTCCTCGGGTAAAAGGCACGATGCAATAGGTACAGAATTTATCACAACCGTACATGATATTCACCCATGCCTTAATATTACCTTCACGTACTTTCGGTAAATTCTCGATGACATCGCCTTCTTTAGACCACACTTCAACAACCATCGCTTTAGAAAGATACGCTTCTTCAAGAATTTCTGGCAAACGATGAATATTATGCGTACCAAAGATCATATCTACATTTTGGAAGGACTTCAGAATCTTATTCACGACAGATTCTTCTTGTGACATACAGCCACACACGCCGAGCAGTACATCTGGACGCTCACGTTTTAAATGTTTTAAGTTACCAATTTCACTAAACACTTTATTTTCCGCATTCTCACGAATCGCACACGTGTTGATAAGAATCACGTCTGCAGTATTGATATCTTCTGTAGGTTGATAACCTAAGGCACTGAGAATACCTGCCATCACTTCCGTATCGTGGGCATTCATTTGACAGCCATACGTTTTAATCATAAATGTGCGACCGCGACCCATATTGCGATATTTCTCATCGATTTGGAAATCATTGTTATATTGAACCTCTTCTTTACCGCGCTTACGTGCTTGTTTCAAACTTGGCGGTTGATAAACATGTTCAAAGTTCTTACTATCAGCTTGTGCTTTCTTATCTCGTTCAGCTAAGATGTTAATCGTAGTACGCTTTCTTTGCTCTTCATTCACACTACATAACCCTTTCTTTCCATCATCGAGCATGCTTGAAAGCTCACATCCATACATGCTTCGACATGTGCATAATCATCTTTATATTATATTAAATTCTACTTATATGTGCAAAAAGACACCGCTACTTTTTCAGTTAAAATGCATGGGGTATTAAAAGCAATCTCCCCACTAAGAACGATGAAATGATAAAAAATTTATTCATAATTATTGTTCACTACAAATTCTAGCAACCTTAACTACTAGCCTTAGTTCCTATTTCAAACTTTATTCCACTCGATCATTATCGTATTTACCAGTCAACGTTTCAATCGTAATACCCTCAGGTGCATGATAGAACTTTACCTGACTGATAATACTTGGAACTTCTAATTCGACCATGCGATCATTAATCTTCTGAATTAAGATCAAACACGTATTCATATCTGCTTGAACAGTCGTCTCAAGTGCTCCCACTCGGTACGGAATTTCCGCTTCTTGAATCACTTTAATTGCTTCGTCAACATATGGAATTACATCTTCCCCATTGGGTGTCTTTGGTATAACTTGGATACTCATGAGTGTATCATCCATGATTATTCCTCCTCTTCATTCATGACATCTATAGCTTCAATGACTGCTTCTGCAAACGCAATCATGACTGGACTCCAATTAGATTCATCTTCTCGATTATGTAAATTAAACTTCTTATTGTTAAAAAATGCTTTCCGTAAAGGTTCGGTGAGTTCAATTTGTACGCCTTTTTTACGCTCTCCACAATTCACGAAATTATCCGTATGCATACCTGAAATGGGGGGAGGTGCCGCTTCAACGAGAAAGCTTCTCTTTTCAAAAGCATGAGTCAGATGCTCGCGCAACGTATGATCTAGACCGCCTAAATAAACTTTAGATTTCACACCTCTGCAACCATGAATGGAAATCACGTGCCTTTTACCTTGGACTAAAGTTTCTAAATGCGGTTCATTAAAGTGACGAGATGTAACATGTAGCTCATTGTTCTTATTGCGACGCGTAGCTTTAAAAGTGTAGAAGTCATAACCGCCACGACGCGCAATAAGTTCAGCTACTTCCGACGTTCCTCTTTCAATAGCACCACCATGAATCGCAGTAATCAAATGAGGCGCGCCACGCTCTTCAGTGTGTATAGACCAATCTTCTCCCTCAGTCGTCTGCTGAGCAAGGTCTGTAAACGATGTGTAGCGATCTACCATAATGTACCTCCAGAAGATGAATTTACTTCACTGTACCATATTTGTAGCGTCTTTGTAGATAGTGAAAGCTATGACATGTAAAAGGAGTGGAAGAGTTCACGAGATGTTAGACACCATCTTAGCGATTTCTCATCCACTCCTTACATATCATATTGTTATTTCATCTTAATTCTTTTTGTATTAGTAAACTATATCAATGCTGCCAGTTTTGGAACTTAGTATCTTTAATGAGAAAGTGTTGCTTCGCAAATAATACGCAATATACTTTCTCTTTAACAGCTACTCATTTTACCTAACCTAGTTCAAGCCAGCAATTACAAAAATTGTTGTGTTAACGCATTGAACTGATCTTCTTGAAGGTGAATATCTTTCTTAGCAAGCGGCGTCTCATCTAACTGCTCAATTTGTGATTCGTATGAAGGTGTTTCCGTATCTTGATAAACGATACCTTTGAGTAAAGAATCATATTTTAAGACGTTAGCCATCGCTTGCTCTTTATCTGTAGCGTCATAGTCTTCAATATCATCAATATTTGTTAAATGTTCTTTAAACCAATCATACGTATTCACTTTATTATATGTGACACATGGAGAGAAGACGTTCACAAATGAGAAGCCATCATGATTGATTGCGTCTTCTAATAATTTCGTTAAATTTTTAATATCACTAGAGAAACCTTGAGCCACAAATGTAGCTCCGGATGATAGCGCGAGTTCTAATGGCGCCACGTTCTTCTCAATATTACCTTTAGGCGTAGATTTCGTCACGAAGCCAGGCGCAGAAGACGGTGACGTTTGACCTTTAGTTAAACCATAAATTTGGTTATCCATAATGACATACGTCATATTCATATTACGTCTTAATGCATGAATCGTGTGGCCCATACCGATAGCATATCCGTCTCCGTCACCACCAGAAGCGATGACTGTAAGATCACGGTTCGCCATCTTAACACCTTGCGCTAACGGTAACGCACGCCCATGGATGCCGTGTACCCCATAGGCATTAATATAACCAGAGAGACGACCTGAACATCCGATACCAGTAATAATCGCTACTTCTTCTGGTTCTAATCCTATGTTCGCAGCTGCTTTCTGAATCGCAGCCTGAACAGAGAAATCACCGCAACCCGGACACCAATTGGGCTTAACGTTGTTACGGAAATCTTTAAATGTTGCCATTTAGACCCTCTCCTTTAATTCATTGGCAATTTGTTGACCACGTTCTTCAATTTCATGTGGTAAGAACGGCGTACCATCATATTTCGTTTGATTAATGAGTTTATCTCCAACCATAACATTCATTTTAAGGATATTAGATAGTTGACCTTGATAGTTATGTTCAACCACGACGACCTTTTGTGCTTTATTCACGGCTTCTTGCACGACGTCTTTAGGGAATGGATGAAGCTGACGAATTTGAAGATGATTTACTTTGATACCTTGCTCTTCTAAACGTTCAGCACCTTCTTGGATAGCGCCTTTCGTTGAGATAAAGCCGAGATAAAGAATGTCCGCTTCATCATGAGTTTCTTGTCCACTTACAGGTTCGTTAATGAGCAGATGTTGTGTTTTACGCATACGTTTTTCCATTTGTTCTTGACGGTTCTGTGCGGCTTCACTCGTCTTACCTTCTTGATTGTGTTCAACACCTGTAACGTGATGAATACCACCTTTCAAGCCTGGTAATGGTCTTGGAGACACGCCACTGTCAGTTAACGCGTAGCGACGGAAATAGCTTTTATCCCCTTCCTCACGCTCGATATCTGATTGAATCAATTCACCACGTTGAATATCAATCGCGTTGTAGTCCAGTTGTTCTACGGTCTGTTTACCGAGAGATAACTGCAAGTCACTGAGGATAATAACTGGGCACTGATAAATTTCCGCTAAGTTAAAAGCTTCCATCGTGAGATAGAATGCATCTTCTGCATCCGTTGGCGCTACGACAATCTTAGGTATATCGCCGTGGGTACCATAAATCATCTGCATCAAGTCAGATTGTTCTTGTTTCGTCGGTAGACCTGTAGATGGGCCACCACGTTGCGTGTTGACGATGACAAATGGTGTTTCTGTCATACCTGAAAGTCCAATGGCTTCCATCATGAGAGAAAGTCCCGGGCCAGCACTAGCTGTGAAGCCACGGACACCACCGTAGTTAGATCCTATCGCCATGTTCGCTGCAGCGATTTCGTCCTCTGTTTGGACGACTGTGCCTCCCACTTTAGGAAGATTCTCAATCATATATTCCATGATCTCTGACGCTGGTGTAATAGGATAAGCAGCCATGAAACGTGAACCTGCTGAAATCGCTCCAAGTCCTATTGCGTCATTTCCAATCATGTAAAGATGCGGATCTTGTTGAGATGCTGTGAGTTGGAAATCGCCTTTTACCGTTTCAAGTTGCTCTTGCATTAAGCGGTAACCTTCATGTAGTGCTTGTATATTCATTTCCACCACTTTGTCACCTTTTTTCTCAAACATCGTTGTGATCAGTGATTCAAAGGTTTTTGTTTCTAAATCCATCAACGCACATGTTGCACCTACTGCAACCATATTTTTCATCAATGTTGTGCCGAGTTCTTTCGCTGTTTTAGTAAAAGGTAAATCAATCATTTGAGCACGACAATCTTCAGGTTTGTCTGGTTTCGCTTTACTATCTGCAATAATAACACTGTCGGCTCTCATTTCATGATGATTGACTTCAATCGTTTCCTGGTCGAATGCCACAAGAATATCTAGGTCATCACTTACTGCGTGTACGGGTGATGTAGATACTCGAATCTTGTTATTCGTGTGACCCCCTTTGATACGACTTGAGAAGTGACGATAACCATAAAGATAGTATCCCTTTCTATTCATAGCTGTAGCGAAGATTTCACCTGTTGATTCGATACCTTCACCTTGTTGTCCGCCCACTTTCCATGATATTTGATTTCGCATATCATTGTTCCTCCTAGTGGATATATTCATTCATTATTTATAATATCAAAATACCTCGCTAAATGACTATGCTTAGCGAGGTTCTCGTTGAAATTCATACGAACGGACGATAGTTAATCAAGCGGATGATCATCATTGATGAGCACACGTTCAATATGTTTCGTCCGTCCTTGACTATCATAATCGACGACCACACCTGAAAGTACGGCACGACCTGTATCTGGTACGACGTGACGTTGCGGCAAACTTGTGATGAAACGTTTAATGACTTCATCACGTTGAATACCGAGAATACCGTCATAGAACCCTGTCATACCGACGTCTGTTATATAGCCTGTACCTTGAGGTAATACGCGATCATCAGAAGTTTGAATATGTGTATGCGTCCCCACGACTGTACTCACTCGACCATCTAAGTACCAACCCATGGCATTCTTTTCCGAAGTCGTCTCAGCATGGAAGTCGACAAAGATATAGTTCGTCTCTTTCTGAGCTTGTTCGACGAGTTCATCTGCCTTTTTAAAAGGATCGTCGATATCTTGCATAAATGAGCGTCCTTGCAAGTTAATAATCGCTAACTTATCTGCGTTAATTTGGATAAAACGCATGCCAACCCCTGGTGCTTCTTCAGGAAAGTTGGCTGGGCGCACCATGCGATTAGCATCATCAATAAAATCATAAATTTGACGCTGGCCGTATGTATGGTTACCCATCGTCATAAAGTCAACTCCTTCGCGTAAGAGTTGCTTATAGATTTTTTCAGTTAATCCCTTCCCGTGAGCAGCATTTTCTGCGTTAACAATCGTCACGGTAGGATGAAATTTTTGTTTTAACTTTGGTAGGTAATCACTGATAGCTTGTCTGCCTACCTTACCTACGATATCTCCGATAAATAATATTCGCATTCGTTCGTACATCCTCTCTGCTCATTAGTGTATAGCATATTGTTAGCTCTGAAAAGTTTGATGTTTCTCTCGCTTGCATTTGTTAGCTATTCTGCTTAAATACAAACTGATTTCACTACTGTATGAAATTAATCTGAAATTTAATTGACGATAAAGTGTTTTAAATCATTTTTGAGTGGTATGAAATAAACAGAAAGTTAAATAAATAATATAGGAGTTGTAATTCACACATGTCAATTCATATTGATGCAGAACATTTCGCAGATTTAGTAGTGAAAGCGAATCCCTCAAAAAGCGAAGATGCAGAAGATATTGCTAAAGATGCATTAGAATTATATATTACTTCATATCGCTTAGCTGAGAGATATGGACAAATTTCTTCAAGTTGTTTAGATACAACTGAGATCTTAAAAGAAATCAAAGACACTGAATTAGAATTCAACAACTAATATTGCTATTAACTTAAACCAAGACTATAATTCAATCAAAAATGATGAGGAAAGGGTAGAGACTACATACTTGTGGTTTTTACCCTTTTTTCTTATGTAATTTTAAAGATAATATAAATCATTTACGCGTTTCGGGAGTGCATCACTACTCACAATTTCACTAGCGTTAAAACGCTGGGTCTTCTAAATACCGCTTGTTGACGCTTCCTACATTCGTGCATCGCTCTATGCATAAACATAAATAAACGGCTACCCGAAGGCAACCGTATTATTTTGCATATTCAATTGCTCTAGTCTCACGAACAACTGTCACTTTTATATGACCAGGATATTGTAATTCATCCTCTATTTGTTTCTTAATATCTCTTGCTAAGCGATGTGATTTCAAGTCATCGATCGCATCAGGTGCAACGATGACACGAATTTCTCTACCAGCTTGGATAGCAAAGGCTTTTTCTACACCATCATAACTTTCTGAAAGCGTTTCTAATCGTTCTAAACGTCTGATATAATTCTCTAATGTTTCTTTACGCGCACCAGGTCGTGCTGCTGATAAGGCATCTGCTGCTGCAACGAGGATTGAAATGATTGAAGTTGGTTCAACATCACCATGGTGTGAGTGAATTGCATTGATGACTGTTTCACCCTCGCCGTATTTCTTCGCGAGTTCCACACCAATTTCTACGTGACTACCTTCGACCTCGTGGTCAATAGCTTTACCGACATCGTGAAGAAGTCCTGCGCGTTTAGCGATTGTAATATCTTCTCCAAGTTCCGCGGCTAGCATTCCAGCGAGATGTGCCACTTCGATAGAGTGTTTAAGTACGTTCTGACCGTAACTTGTACGATATTGTAAACGGCCGAGAATCTTAACGAGATCAGGATGCATATTGTGTACATTGATTTCGAATGTAGCTTGTTCACCAGCATCACGAATGATGTCATCCACTTCATTACGAGATTTCTCTACCATTTCTTCGATGCGTCCAGGATGAATACGTCCATCTGAAACTAAGTTCACAAGCGCAATTCGTGCAATTTCACGTCGAATAGGATCGAAACCTGAAAGTATAACTGCTTCAGGTGTATCATCAATGATTAAATCGATACCTGTTAACGTTTCTAACGTACGAATATTACGACCTTCTCTACCGATAATACGTCCTTTCATCTCATCGTTTGGAAGATTAACTACTGAAACTGTGGATTCAGATGTGTGTTCTGCGGCAATTCTTTGAGCTGTTGTCGCTAACAACTCTTTCGCTTGCTTATCTACTGTTTCTTTCGCTTCTCGTTCTTTTTCCTTAACAAGTATTGCAATATCATGTGACAATTCATCTTCTACTCGTTGGAGTTGTTCGTTCGCTGCTTCTTCTTGAGTGAGACCAGAGATGCGTTCTAATTCTTGTTCATGCTTATTTATTAATGTTTGAACACTACTCTCTTTTGCATCTACTTGTTGTTGTTTTTCTTCAAGTTCAGATTCTTTTTGCTCTAAAATCTCATCCTTTTTCTCTAAGAGATCAGATTTTCGCTCCAAGTTTTCTTCTTTTTGAAGAAGTCGGGTTTCTTGTTTTTGTAAATCACCACGCCGTTCGCGAAGTTCGCTTTCAACTTGGTCTTTAAATATTTGATTTTCTTCTTTTGCTTCAAGGAGCTTTTCTTTCTTAATGTTCTCAGCTTCTTTGTTAGCTTGGTTGATGATATCTTCAGCAGTTTGTTTCGCTTGAATCTGCTTCTGATGTAACAAATTACGGGCGATGATATACCCCACAACAACTCCCAGAATAATGCCTATTAAAATGAGTAGGAGGGTTAATAAATACACACAAACACCTCCTTTTTTTAGGACTTTGTCGTATATCAAATTCAATATGATTATATGAAATTATATAAGAATCATACAATGTAATTGTACGTTTTTGCATCAATAAGTGTCAAGGTTTCGACATAGTGTTCTGTGAAAGTATCACTTTTCAGATTTCGGTTGGAGCTTATATTATTTTTTCAACACCCTATTTTTCAATGTGATGACTTTCGCTTGCTTGTGAAAAGCACAGAAATCTATGATTTCGTAGTGCTTCCCCCGTAAGAAGAGCTAGGGTTCATAAGAGTTGAACCTCTTATGAATCCAGATCTCTACTGCGTAGGACCACACTCAACTAATTCTTTTCGCTCTGAGAGCTTAAAGAATGGATTTTCGTTGTGGTCTTGTTCCATCAAGCGTCTCAAGTACACATTGAAAAAATGGTTTCTACTTCTTTTAATGTATTTATTATTAATTGTTACATTATATCCAATTAATAGCTACGCTTTCTTAAAACTTATATGTATAGCATCAAATATTTCATGAGATTCATCGAAATAACAAAACTGTCGGCAGTCTTTTTAGTGCCGACAGTTCATACTCAATAAGTGTACAATTAGCTATCTCTTCTTAATCAAGCTTATTCTTCATCGAAAAGTGATGATGGCGCTTCTTCTTCCTCTTCTTTAACATCACCATCGAAGATTCCTAGTTTTTCACGTAATTTGTCATCAATATCTTGTCTAATTTCAGGATTTTCTTTCAAGAAGTTCTTCACGTTCTCTTTACCTTGACCCATACGTTCGCCATTGTAAGAATACCAAGCACCAGATTTATCTACGACGTCATTGGCAACACCGAGATCAAGAAGTTCACCTTCTTTAGAAATACCCTGACCATACATGATGTCTACTTCTGCCACTTTGAATGGAGGTGCCACTTTGTTCTTCACAACTTTAATCTTCGTACGGTTACCAACGATATCTTGCCCTTGTTTCAATTGTTCTGCACGACGTACTTCTAAACGAATGGAACTATAGAACTTCAATGCACGTCCACCTGGTGTAGTTTCAGGGTTACCGAACATCACACCTACTTTTTCACGGATTTGGTTGATAAAGATTGCAGTTGTATTAGATTTAGAAATCGCTGCAGAAAGTTTACGTAAAGCTTGAGACATTAAACGAGCTTGTAAACCGACGTGGGCATCGCCCATTTCGCCTTCAATTTCTGCTTTCGGAGTAAGGGCCGCAACAGAGTCGACAACGACCATTTCTACAGCACCGCTTCGTACGAATGCTTCTGCAATTTCAAGACCTTGTTCCCCATGGTCTGGTTGTGACAAGTAAAGGTTATCGATATCGACACCTAATGCTTCAGCATAGACAGGGTCTAACGCGTGCTCTGCGTCGATGAATGCTGCTACCCCACCTTTTTTCTGAACTTCAGCGATGGCATGCAGGGCTACAGTCGTCTTACCTGAACTTTCAGGCCCGTAGATTTCGATGATACGGCCTTTAGGATAGCCGCCTACACCAAGCGCATTATCCAAAGTGACTGAACCACTTGATACGCTTGATACTTTACGTCCTTTATTATCTCCGAGCTTCATAACTGCGCCTTTACCGAAAGACTTTTCCATATTTTTAATAACTGTATCTAGAGCTTTTTGACGTTCATTATCCAATGCTGGACCTCCTATATCGAGTAGTTTCTCGTAAATTTAACTTAACTTAACTATACATGTTCTCACTCAATTTCGCAAGCAATTTGCGAATATTTGTTCGCTAATTTCCACTACTTTTTATCATAAAATCGAACACGCGTACTTATATTTTCTTAAAAACTGCTCTTCCACTATAAGCTCAACTCATTTAAGAGTCGAATCATTACATAGTTAGGCGTACGTGTCTTAAGCAAGTTACGCTTCTGAGTCATCTTGAAATCATATACTTTTAAGTCATTGTTAGCAAGAATACCAAGGTAAACCGTGCCTTCCCGATAAAGTACAGAAATACCCAATTCAGACTCGAATAACTCACGAACAATACGTGCGCTCACAGACAACTGTTGATCAATAGTATCAGTTGACTTAATCCAACTTTCAGAATGAGGCAACATACCTTTCACTTGTTGCCTATCATCGTAATCTTTCAAGCGTGAGTAGAGCATACCATCTGTAACGCCGTCGTAAAGCGCAACTGTACCCTTGAGTTGTTGCATCACAGCTTCTTCAAGTTCTATCTCATCTGAACCATAGTAATATTGACCGATGCGTGAAAGTATTTCATCTTTCACAGGTTGTATCGCTTGTTTACATTGTGCTTTATTCTCACCATTTGCAGTGAGTCGTATCTTCACTTCGTGTGAACCCGCTAAAGGTGCGATGGTTGGATTCGTTTGGTTATCGATTAAATCAATGAGTTCTGTTTCAACCCGAGACTCTCCAATACCAGCAAACTTTAACTGTTCTGAGAAGATGCTTTGCTCTCCATCCATTAATAGTGGCAAGAGTTCGTGTCTCGCCATGGGCTTATTCTCTTTTGGCGGCCCTGGAAGCATCACTACGCGTTTCTCTCCATCTTTAATGAGCATACCTGGAGCCATACCTTCTTTATTCTCAAGTACGGTACTTCCTTCAATGACGAGTGCTTGTTGACGATTATTCGGTGTCATCGTCTGATGTTGTTCTTCAAAGTATGCTTCGATGTAATGTAATGCTTGCGAATCAATGACTAATTCTTTATTTAATACCTTCGCAACTGTATGTTTCGTTAAATCATCTTTAGTGGGCCCGAGTCCACCTGTTAACACTACAGTATCATAACGCTCGAGCATATCTCGTACAACGCGTTCTAGGCGTTCAGGATTATCTCCAATCACAGCATGTTCGATGACACTATGCCCAATTTCATTAAATAATTGAGATAAATATTGTCCGTTCGTATTATTAATTTGACCTAAGAGTAACTCTGATCCTACTGCAATAATACCTATTTTCACAGTTTAAGCTCCTTTGTTCATTGTGTTTATTCAACTTCAACAATGTATATTATTCCACTTTCTTTCAACTACAAACCTTTTTCTCATCATAACTTTTATTTGTTACGCGTAAAAGTAATAAGAGCGGAACTGAAATCCTAATGATTTCCATGTTCCGCTCAATTATACTCATAACTCACTTTAAATAATTTTTATCACTGTCACTTATTTAATTCATTCAAAACACTTATTTTAGTGACTAAGTTGATCAAATCATTTTAACTGAACAAACGGTAGTCTATTGTTTCGCTTTGAATACGTCGCGGCCTTTATAAAAGTATTCGAGACCGGAAAGTATAGTGAAGAACACACCGATATATAGTAGAACTTGACCTAGTGGGAAATGCCACCATTGAATCAGTGGTTCACCCAATAGAATCCATACGAGACCTACCATCGTTACAGCCGTCTTAATCTTACCTAACTGCCCGGCTGCACTGACAAAACCTTGTTCAATTTGTAATAAACGTAAGCCTGTGACTGCAAATTCGCGAGCAATAATAATAATTGCTACCACAGAATTAGTTAAATCGATTTGTACTAAAGCGATTAATGCACTTGCAACGAGCAATTTATCTGCTAATGGATCAAGGAATTTACCCATATTGGTAACTAAATTCCACTTACGTGCTAGGTAACCGTCAGCAAAGTCACTTAGCGATGCAAGGATAAAGATCAATCCACTGATCAGCATCTCAATACGAATATCATATCCACCTAGGAATGATACTGTACTAAAGCCGAAATCATTAAGTAAAAATACTAGAAATACAGGAATAAGGACAACCCTAAACACTGTAATCCAATTCGGTAAGTTCATTACGCATCCTCTTTTCTGTATATGTTCACGTCTAGTTTACATGGAAATTTAGAAGATTAAAACAGCTAATATCCATATAATTGCAGTAATTATGACTACGCCACATATCATGACTAAAAGTTGTAATGCTTCTTTACTCTTAGAGCGATATGTGGGTTTCTCTTCTTGTTTAAATGCCTGAATTGACGCATTGATTGAGTTCTGATAATTTGGAATCTCTTCACGATGCGCCTCAATAAGTTGCTCTGCATCAAAGTTAACCGCATTGGCATATTTCGTGATTAAACCCTCAGCATAATTGGCATTATTTAACGCTTCAAAGTTGTTGTCCTCAATGATTCTCAAGGTTTGTCGTTTAATGTGTGTTTGATGTTCTAATTCAGCTAACGTCATACCTAGACGTTCGCGACGACCTTTTAATACTTGTCCAACTAAATTCACGTTGCAAGGCCTCCTTATCTCACAGTAAAGCTACTCGAAGAATCCGAAGCCGCCTCCGAAACCGTCTCCAAACTCATCGTTACCAAAGCTTAAATTATTCTTACTTTTTACTGTGTGTTTCTTCATTTCCTCGTATTGAATTTCTTGATCTTTATTCTCTCTCAATTCAATGATGTAATCAAAGTCGCGCATTTCATATTCGCTCGTCTCTACAAATAAATCTGGGTGTTCTACTACTTTGATCGATGGAAGTTTCATAACTTCTTTTACTAAATCTTGGTGTTTCTGGTTAGATTCACGCGCGGTTACAGCACCATCGATGATATAGACATGATCTGCATCATATTCACCTTTAATGAGTGAACTACGCACCGTTTGTTTGATGAGCGTAGAACTGATGAACAACCAACGTTTATGTGCACAGACACTCGCTGCGACGATGGATTCCGTCTTACCTACCCGAGGCATACCTCTAATACCAATAAGTTTGTGCTCATTCTCTTTAAATAATTCTGCCATGAAATCGACGAGCAAACCGAGATCTTCACGTTCAAATCGAAATGTCTTCTTGTCTGTGGCATCCTGCTCTATGTAACGACCATGACGGACGGCGAGACGATCACGGAGTTCAGGTTCACGCAACTTGGTAATTGTTATGTCATCAATCTCATGCACGATGCTCTCAAAGCGTTTTACCTTTTCCAAATTGTCCGTCTTAATAAGCAAACCTCGACGGCCTTCTTCAATCCCATTAATCGTTACAATATTGATTCCCATCATACCTAGCAAGCTTGAAACGTCACCGAGCAGACCAGGTCGGTTAATCGTAATGTCGTATTCCAAATACCATTCTTTTTTGGTAGTCACTGTCAATCTGAAGCACCCCTTTATTTAGGCTAGATTATGGCACAAACCGCTTACAATCTAGCTTTCTCATCATCTTCTATTGATCATATTATTAGTAGTATAACATTTTGCAATGACGTATGGGTTATAAAATTCAATCCGATTTCCCTCTTTTAAAGATACCAAGCACCGTTCACTTTCTGCACTGTTCCCGTAATACTCTTCGCCATAGGGTGACATAAGTAACTACAAACATGAGCAACTTCTTCAGGTTCAACCAAGCGTTGCTGCGGAAGTTCAGAAATGATGCTCTTGAGTTCTTCCGCTTCGAACACGTCTGACATATTGCCTTTAACGAAGCCAGGTGCAATCGCATTGACAGTGACTGAAGTTAATGCGAGCTCTTGACTTAATGCTTTCACAAACCCAAGCTGTGCACTCTTCATCGTCGAATAAATTGTTTCTAAACTCGCTCCTGTCTCACCCCAAATCGATGACATAACGACAATACGCCCATGCTCACTCTGACGCAGTTGAGGAAGGAAGTGACGAGTGAGTCTGATCAATTGTTTCACATTAAGTTGATAACTTACATCAATATCATGATCGGAAGTATCTTCCAGCATTTGATATAAACTTGCTCCTGCACAATAAATAAAACAATCTAAATTCTGTACAAAACTAAAGTGCTGCGCTATATCGATAGATTGCGTTAAGTCACATTGTACAAACTGTACAGGTTGATTGCGAAACCGCTCTTCAAGTTTAGCAATATCAGATTGATGATAATGCACGATAACTTCGTATCCTTCATTCAATAATCGTGTAACTATCGCACTGCCAATCGATCCAGAACCGCCGATCACTAGCGCTTTCATCTATTTCAACTCCATACGGCTATCGACAACTTGTTCTAAATCTAAATAGGCTTGAGATGTGTCATTAATACTTTCGAGTGTAATATCTTCAATAATATCAAGTAACTCAAATAAAGATACGCCTTCAAAGTAAAGTTTAGTATACTGATTCGCTATGTATTCAGGAGAGTTAAGCCCTGAAATAAATTCGCCAATAAATTGTTTTTTCAAGAGTTCAAAGGCTTCACGATCTTCTAGCTGACCTTGACTCCGTTTTAATTCTTCAATTAGTAGTCCTTTCAAACGGTCAGGTTGTTCAGTCGCACTCGTCACGAGAGAGAAACAATAAGAATCCTCTAACATGAATTGATAGCCAAACGTTTCATCGATTAACTCATCGTTCAGCAATGATTGATAGAATTCTGTTTCCGCACCAAAGACCATTTCAAAGAATAAGGTCATTTCTAAATCACGTTTTGCATAAGCACGCGGCGACTCATCAAGCGGTTGTTGTTTAAAGCCAAGCATTAAACGAGGAGATTGAAGATGCATCGCTTCACGCACTTCACTTTGATTCACTTCCACAGGTTCTGTTAAAGGCGCCCTCACAATTTCAGGTTGTGCTTCTTTCTCACGTTTCGATTCGTGCTCACTTACGAGTTGTTCAATATGCTCAACATCTACATCTCCAACGATAAAGAGCACCATATTAGATGGATGATAGAACGTTTCATAACATAAGTACAAATCATCTTTAGTGATATCGTAAATACTATCGACACTACCCGCAATATCGACCCGGATGGGATGTTGCTGATACATACCACGCAACGTGTTAAACATGAGTTTATAGCCGGGTTGTTCCTGATACATTTTAATTTCTTCAGCGATGATTCCTTTCTCTTTCTCAACCGTTTCTTGAGTAAAATAAGGAGATTCGACCATTTTTAATAAACGTAAAATATTACGGTCGATATGATCCGTAGCACTGAACAGATAGCTTGTGCGATCAAAGCTCGTGAAAGCATTAACTTGCGCATTATCTTCTGCGAACTGAGTAAATAGATCTTCGTCTTCTTTCTCAAATAACTTATGTTCTAAAAAGTGTGCTACGCCATCTGGAACAGTGACGTACTCATCACTACCATGAGGTTTGAAACGAGAATCTAGAGATCCGAAACGAGTAGTATAAGTCACATACGTTTTCTGGAATCCACGTTTAGGAATGATAAATAACTGTAACCCGTTATCTAATGTTGATTCATAGACTTGTTCATCAATTTGATCATAATAACGTTGATTCATTATGCCTCGTCCTCCTCTCTTTTAGTTAACGTATAAATCGTCTCAACTTGTGTGTTCTGAGCGAGTTGAATGACATCATCTTTCGTCACCTGTTGAACCTGATGAGCAAAGATGTCATGTGTTAAATCTTCATCCAGCAAGACATTATTATTGAGAATTTCAATGATTGATTTCGGACGGTCTTGCGCTTCAAGACGTTGAGAAATTAAGACTTTCTTCGCAAGCGCGAGTTGGGCTTCTGTGAATTCACCTTGCTGGAATCGAGTGAATTCATGTAATATCGTGTCTTTCGCTTGCTGATATTTATCAGCCGTCACACCGCTAAGCACGAACATATAGCCGTTCTTCGCATCTACTTGAGAATGGATAGAGTATGCAAGACTTTGTTTCTCACGTACCTCATTAAACAACACAGAAGATGGGTCGCCACCAAACATCATATTAAAGACGATAAGCGCAAAGTAATCCTGTTCTCCAAAGCGAGTTGGGAGTTTAAATCCTAGATTTAATTTCGCTTGATCCACTTCATCCGTTTCGACAATTTCTTTAGGTAACTTCTCTGCAGCTTGCACATGACTTTCTATCGTTGTGGTGTCGAGTGAGTGTTTACTGAGATCGAAATACTCAACCACTTGTTTCTCAATATCAGCTTCTTCGACATTTCCTACCACGTAAACTGCGGAGAAATCATTATGTAGCATGGACTGATATGTTTCGTACAACGAAGCTGGTGTCACTTGATCTACATCGGCTAAACGTCCAGATGCGAATTCACTATAGGCTTGATCTCCAAACATATTTTTGAGTAATTGTAAAAATGCATACTGAGATTTATTATCCACAACAGATTCTAATTTTTTCTTCAACAATGATTTCTCTTGTGTTAAAAATTGAGCGTCAAATTGTTCTGAAGAAACGAGCGGATTCCAAATGATTTCTTTAAGTAATTGGAAACCTTTTTCTATCAGTGGTGTGTCATCTTTTAAGTAGCGTTCATTCACAATCTCTAGAGATAAAGTGATCACATGTTGATCTTTAAATTTAGAGACAAAACTATGTATATGTGCGCCATAGAGTTGGGACAAATGACGGTTGAAATCTTTGTCTGTAGGCCAACGTTTCGTCGCGCGTACGAGCATCTTACTAAGTAATGTACGTGACGTAATGGTTTGGCTATCTAAAGGAGCCATAAATTTTAAAGTGATCGTTGTCGTTTTAAACTTTTGAGTAGGTAAGACCTTTAAACGAAATGGTACTTTATTTTGTTGATTTCTCATTCAGAAACCTCGCTTTCTTTTAATATTTAAATACTTCTACAATTATGATTATTTCACTACTTTAACTATGTATATCTCTAAATTCGCTCTAAGTGCTTATTTTTTTGATAAAAGTCACACTATCAAGCTATACCCATCTTAAAGTTATTTAAGACTTATAAGGATAAAATAAAGCTCTTAAACATAGATAAGGAACTATAAGTGAGCCTATGTGTCAATTAGTATAATTTTAAAGTTAGGACTTTCCTTTGGGAGAACCACTGTTAACAATCATTAAATGTGGCTCCCCCAGAAAGGAAGTCCGCATGTTATATGATGAGCGTTCTTAAGATTTAATAGAACCGCTATTTATAAACTTAAGTTATACACCTTTACGATATAAGTCTGTGTCTTACATCTTTATCTAAGCCAAAGTATAAGTCACCTTATTCTTCTGCATCAAAGTCGACCAGTATTTGACGTGGTTTACTCCCTTTTTGAGGTCCGATAACTTGGTTACGCTCTAGATCGTCCATGAGACGTGATGCACGGTTATAACCGATGCGGAATTGACGTTGTAATAAGGATGTACTCGCTTTTTGCTTTTCAATCACAAACTGATAGGCATCATCATACAAGCTATCCTCACTCTTCATCTCTGACTTATCTACTGGCGCATCAGGTTCCATTTCTTTCACATAATTCGCTTTCTGTTGTTCAACAACGTAATTCACAACCTCTTGAACTTCGTTATCGCTTAAGAAAGCACCTTGAACACGTGTATTTGTAGAACCTCCGCTCGCTTCATACAACATGTCTCCTTTACCGAGTAACTTCTCAGCACCTGCACTGCCGAGTATTGTTCGAGAATCGGTTTGCGAACTTACGGCGAACGCGATACGTGAAGGGATGTTGTTTTTAATCAAACCAGTAATAACGTCGACAGAAGGACGTTGCGTAGCCACTATCAAGTGAATACCTGCTGCACGTGCCATTTGGGTAATACGTTGAATCGCGTTCTCAACTTCTTTACCTGCTACCATCATCAAGTCAGCTAACTCGTCGACGATCACGACGATGTACGGTAGCTCAGATTGTTTCTCATCCAACTCTTCATTCTGACGACGAATATATTGGTTATAGCCTTCTATATTACGTGTAGAGCTGTGTTGGAAGAGATCATAGCGACGTTCCATTTCAGCCACAATCTTGTCTAGTGCTTGAGACGCTTTGTGTGGATTCGTCACTACAGGTATAAGCAAGTGCGGGATACCGTTGTAAACGTTAAGTTCGACCATCTTAGGATCGATTAACATCAATTTCACTTCATGTGGTTTCGCATTAAGTAAAATACTAGTGATAATACCATTGATGCAGACGGACTTACCGCTTCCTGTTGACCCTGCAACGAGCAAGTGCGGCATTTCATTAAGTTGCACTGTTATTGGATCACCTGAAATATCGCGTCCTAATCCAACTTCTAATTTATTCTGAGCTGGGAATTTCTCTTCTAATACCTCTTTCAACGTGACGAGAGAAATCTTATCGTTCGGAACTTCGATACCGACAGCTGAACGCCCAGGAATAGGTGCTTCAATGCGCACATCTTTCGCTGCTAATGCAAGCGCAATATCATTGTGTAAGTTCACAATCTTGCTTACTTTAACCCCTTGTGCGGGTTGAATTTCATATTGTGTTACTGCAGGCCCAATCTTAATTTGCGTCACTTTCGCATTGACACCAAAGTTTTTCATCGTATTTTCAAGCAAACGCCCTTTTTGTTGCACCTCTGATTTCGACGTTGTTTGTTGTTTCGGTGGTTGGTTAAGCAATGACAGTGGCGGTATCGTGTAGGCTTCATTCTCAACCTCGCCTGCTTCAGAAATTGAACTACTGTCTTGATCCACTTCAGAATCCGTTGTCGTTGGTTGCTGAACTGAATTTGAAGCGGCTGACGTTTCTTGAGAATAAGGTTCTGGTACGCTATCTTCAGTAGCATTCGCCTCTTGCTCTCGCGCTTCGTTGCGACGCTTGCGACGTGAACGTTTACCTTTAGTGTCTTGTTCTCTATCGCTATGTCCGAAGATAGGTATCGCACTGTCGCTTGCCTCACTATCTCGCGGTACTTCAGGTAGGTCAGACACATCTGTTACTTCTTCTTGTGCTTGCTGCTCTTGTTCTATGCGTGCTTGTTCTTGTTTTTCTGCTTTCAATCGTGCTTTCGCATCTTTTTTAACCTTACGCGCTTGTCGGCGATCTTTCATGTTCTCAGAAGCGGATTGACTCTTCGTCTTCATTCCTTCAAGTAAGGCTTTCGATACGTCACGATGACGTCTTTTACTCAACAAGGTAATACTTGAAGCGAGTAATAGTAATGTAATGATGATAACCCCAAATATTGAAATGAGGGGAACGAATAACTTGAGGAGATAGAAACCGATTAAGCCCCCGCCAAAGTTAGGTAGGAACGTATGTTGATGGGCTTTGTAAATATATGATAGAACGGGTTCTCTCTCTGACGCGACTGAGTGGGTAAAATGATAAATCACTTGCGCAATAAACAATAGCGCAAACTGTAAGACCACAACGCCAATTGCTGGACGTGTCTTCGGTATTGCTTTATAAAACGTCATCGCGGTCGTATAAAGGAGAATAAGTATGTATGTTAAATATCTACTCCATCCAAAAAAGTAATCGAAAAAGCTATCGATCATCTTCCCAATTATTCCGAGTTGAAAGACGCCTAGTACGACTAAGATAAAGATAATGATAGCAATGACATAACGCAAAGGACTCTCAGCTTGTTTTTTCTTATTTGAACGTTTCTTACGTGTTGTGGTTGATTTCTTTTTCGTTGATTTTTTCTTACTCTGAGCCAAAATCTCACACCTTCTTTAATTCTCACTACTATCAACAATAGTAAAGAGTAAGATGAAAGAGGTAAAGACGATGATTACACTATAACCTGTGACTTGCTTCTCATTGCTAATAGGTATAGTTATTGATAATCATTATGTCTCAACCTCTTTGTTTATCTCTATTGTTTATTATATTTCAGAAATAACTGGGATGATCATTGGTCGGCGTTTCGTACTTTCAAATAATAATTTACTAATTTGATCGCGCATATTTTGCTTGATATCTGACCATTCGATACGTTTCTCTTGAAGACCTTGCTCTACAATTTCACGCACTTTTTCTTCTGCTTCTTGAAGCAATTCTTCGCTTTCTCTCACATAGACGAAACCACGTGATTGAATTTCAGGTCCCGCAGCAATACGTCTGTTGCGTGAATCCAACGTCACAACAGCGATAAAGATACCATCTTCAGCTAAGAGATGTCTATCACGCAGAACGATATTGCCAACGTCACCAACACCTAAACCATCGATAAGCACATTACCTGAGTTAACTTTTTCGTTGAGTATCATATCTTTACCGTCGTAATTAACGACGTCCCCTTTCTCAACTAGGAAGATCTTCTCAGGGTCAACACCTGATTCATTCGCTAATTTCGCGTGCGCAATTTGCATTTTAAACTCACCGTTAACCGGAATAAAGTATTCAGGTTTCATCATGTTAATCATCATCTTGAGCTCTTCCATGCAACCGTGACTAGAGGCATGAATCTTCTTGTTATTAGGAATGATTTCTGCACCTGCACGCGCAAGTTCATTTAATGTGTTACCGACGATGACTTCCATGCTTGCTGACGCTGTGATCGCTAAGAAGACAGAATCGCCTTTCTCGATATTCATAATCTTATGTTGTTGTAGTGCCATCTGATTTAACGCTTCAACAGGTTCACCTTGCATGCCTGTCGCAATAATGATGACTTCGTTCTTAGGATAGTTCTCCACTTCTTTAATCGGAATGAGTAAATCGCGCGGTATGTCGAAATAACCCATTTTACGAGCAATGTTAAATGATGTTTCGAGTGAACGACCTAAGAATGACACTTTACGATTTAAACGACTTGCGATGTTTAACACTTGTTGGATACGCACGAAGTTTGAGGCGTAGCAAGAGACGATAAGGCGTCCTTTCACTTTCGTAAAAGCATCATACATATGGCTTTCAATCACGTTCTCAGGTGTGTTATATCCTGGCTTCTCTGCCTCTACTGAATCACTGATAAGTGCAAAGACACCTTCTTCACCAATTTCTGTCATACGTTTAAGATCTGGTTCGTAATGACCATGTAAACTTTGGTCGAATTTAAATTCACCTGTGTAGACGATAGCACCGTATGAAGTATGAATGCATACGCCTAAGCTATCTGGAATACTGTGTGTCGTGTTAAAGAACGTCACGTTGACGCTCTTGAAACGCATCACTGACTCGTCATTAACGACGTAATAGCGAATCTTCTTATTAATATTACGTGCTTTCACGCTTTCTTTCACTAACGCTAAAGTTAGACGTGAACCATAAACAGGCGCATCGACTTGCTCTAAGACGTAAGAAGCAGCGCCAATTGCGTGTTCATGTCCATGTGTGAGGAAGATTCCCTTTAAGCGGTGTTTATTCTCAATCACATATTGGATGTCGGGAATAACAACATCGACCCCAAGCATTTCGTCTTCAGGGAACATGAGGCCGGCATCCAACATAAACATTTCATCGTCTACTTCAACGATATACATATTCTTCGCAATTTCACCCACACCGCCGAGGGGAATGATGCGAATATTTTTATTCTTTTTCTTTATTAAACTCAAAATTGTACCTCCTATATAGAATCCCCGACCATATAAACTCATATTATATTATAGGTTAAATTAATAATTATGTACACTATAAAAGCAACGGTGATAATGCTTACTCATGCGTTTCACTTTAATTTTAAATTAATCGTACATTGGAAAGTGATTTTAGCATAATTGACTATCTAACGCTTTTGCGCAATTTAATCGTTCCTCTTAATTATTTCATGAGAGAAGTGCACCCCACCAAGCTAGAATTCGTTCTAACTTAGGAGGTGCACATCTATTGTAGAGCTTTATTTAAAGTTCTTTGCAACGTAACTCGTGAGCTTTACACTGACAACGCATATAGATGGTTTATCTCATGCGTTCAGCAGGAATCACTTATCTGTCGCAATCTCAACTATTTGTTATTTAATAATACACGGTGTGATGCATTCACACGGCCTTGTTTGTCGATTTCAGTGACTTTTACTTTGAATGTATCTCCAATGCTAAGTACATCTTCAACTTTATTGATACGTTCGTTCGCAATTTGTGAAATATGAACTAATGCATCTTTACCCGGGAAGAGTTCAACGAAAGCACCGTATTTTTCAATACGTTTCACTTTGGCGTCATAAATTTGACCCACTTCAGCTTCTCGCGTTAATTCTTCAATGATTTCGCGAGCACGTGTGATGGCGTTTTGATCGATGGCGCCAATGAAAATCGTACCATCTTGTTCAATATCCAATTTAACGCCTGTTTCATCGATAATTTCGTTAATTTTCTTACCACCTGGTCCAATGACATCTCTGATTTTTTCAGGTTTAATTGTCATTGTTTCAACTTTAGGTGCATATGCACTCAATTCTGGACGTGGCGCGTCAATCGTTTCAAGCATGTGATCAAGAATCGCTAAACGCCCTTCGCGTGCTTGTTCTAACGCTTCTTGAATAATTTCTTTCGTTAAACCATCAATTTTAATATCCATCTGAATGGCTGTAATACCTTTAGAGGTACCGGCTACTTTGAAGTCCATATCACCTAAGGCATCTTCCATACCTTGAATATCAGTTAAGATCGTATAGTCTTCGTCATTTGTTACGAGACCCATCGCAATACCTGCTACAGGCGCTTTGATAGGAACCCCAGCGTCCATCAATGCGAGTGTCGAACCACAAATTGAAGCTTGTGAAGATGAACCGTTTGATTCAAGTACTTCACTCACGATACGTACTGTGTAAGGGAAATCTTTCGTATCTGGAATGATATATCTTAAGGCACGTTCACCTAAAGCACCATGACCGATTTCACGACGTCCTGGAGAACGGACTGGGCCTGTTTCACCTACTGAGAAGTTAGGGAAGTTGTAATGGTGCATGAAACGTTTCTCTTCTTCTTCGCCTAAACCATCAATCAATTGGAATTCACTTAAAGCACCAAGTGTAAGTACTGAAAGCGCTTGGGTTTGACCTCTCGTAAATAAGCCTGAACCGTGCGCACGCGGTAAGATACCTGCTTCTGATTCAAGCGGACGAATTTCATCTGTTTGACGACCATCCGGACGAATCTTCTCTTCTGTGATTAAGCGACGAACTTCTGCTTTCACTAAGTCGCCAAAGATACTTGAAACCTCATCAAGTAACGCTTCGTTTTCAGGATCTTCTTCATCTTCAAATTCAGCTAATACTTCTGCTTTTAACGCTTCGATATTTTCGTCGCGTTGTTTTTTATCAAATGTCAGTACCGCTTCTTTCAAACCTTTAGAATGTGTCAGTTCTGTCACTTTAGTAATTAATGCTTCATCTTCTTCTGGCGGTACAAACTCTTGCTTTTCAGGTTGCAGATGTTCGATAATATCCTCTTGGAATTGAACGAGACGCTTGATTTCTTCGTGACCGAAGAAGATTGCTTCTAACATTTCTTCTTCAGTAATCTCGCTTGCCCCTGCTTCAACCATGTTCACAGCATCTTTATGTCCAGCCACTTCTAAATCTAAGCGGGATTGTTCTTTCTGCTCAACAGTTGGGTTAATGACATATTCTCCATCAACATAACCTACGTTCACCCCAGCGATAGGTCCTTGGAACGGAATATCTGACACGCTAAGTGCCATTGAAGAACCAATCATAGCTGCCATTTCAGGTGAACAATCAGGATCCGCACTTAATACTGTGTTCATGATTTGGACATCATGACGGTAGCCTTTCGGGAATAGTGGACGAATCGGTCTATCGATTAAACGTGCAGTTAAAGTTGCTTCGTCACTAGGACGTCCTTCACGTTTTTTGAAACCACCTGGAATCTTACCTGCTGCATACATTTTCTCTTCAAAATTAACCATAAGTGGGAAAAAGTCAGTGTCACGTGGTTCTTTAGATGCGACAGCTGTTGAAAGTACGACTGTCTCACCATAGCGCACGAGCACCGCACCATTTGCTTGCTTAGCAAGTTGCCCCGTCTCTATCGTTAACGAACGGTTAGCCCATTCGGTCTTAAAAACTTTCTTCTCTTGAGACATGATGAATCTCCTCTCCAAAATCTATTAATACTATCATATCATTTCTATAACTATTTTTATATCGCAATTTAAGTTTAGTTCGTTTACTTGTCCAGTTTATGATTATGGCTAAGACGATGGAATATTAGGTCTTTAAAAAATTATTGCAGATACCGCAACTATTGAAGGACCTCTCATCGTATTTCTCATATCACATTGTCATTTACATAATAAGAAAGGGGGTGACCACTGTGTCTCACCCCCTAGCAGGCATCGATTAACGACGGATACCTAATGATTTAATTAAGTTACGGTAACGTTGGATGTCTTTTCTACGTAAGTAGTTTAATAAATGTCTACGACGACCTACCATTTTTAATAAACCACGACGTGAATGGTGGTCTTTGTGGTGTTCGCGTAAATGTTCGTTAAGTGCAGTGATTTCTGCAGTTAATACCGCTACTTGAACTTCTGGAGAACCAGTGTCTTTATCATGAGTGCGGTATTCTTGAATAATTTCGTTCTTGCGTTCTTGTGAAATTGCCATAATCAATTTCCTCCTATCAATATTATGTTATGCGCCTTAATCTGAGCAAGATGTCGGAGTATCAATCTGCCAAGAATAAGGTGCTTGTTTCGCCTCTTAATTTACGATTAAAAGTCGACTTAAATATTATATGATACATCATCGTTAAAATCAACCGACAGTAAATATTTCGCTTGTTCTGTGTCTTTGTTCATTTGCTCAACTAATGGATCGATACCATCAAATTTAATTTCAGGTCGTAAGAAATGATGCCAATACACTTCTACACGTTCGCCATAAATATTTTCATTAAAATCAAATAGGTTCACTTCGATGACCACTTGCGCTTGAGATGGATCATGGAACGTCGGTTTCACACCGACATTTGCTACACCGCGGTATAATTTATTGCTTGAACCTAAAAGCATGCTCACCGCATAGACACCTTTCTTAGGAAAAACATAGTCATCGCTTGGTTGCACATTTGCAGTCGGAAATCCAATTGTACGACCACGTTTTTCACCTTGAACGACCGTACCTTTGATGCGATAGCGGTAACCGAGTTGTTCATTTGCTTTTTGTAAATCGCCATCTTTCAACGCCTGACGAATCGCAGTTGTCGAAATTTTCTCTGAGTCCATTTCTTGTTTGCCGACAATCGTTGTATTGAAATCTTCCATCTCTTGCAGAATCATCATGTTACCTTTGCCGTATTTACCGAAAGTGAAATCAAATCCGGCAACAACTTCTTTCACGTGATTTTTAATAATATAATCTTGAATGAAAGTTTCAGCGCTTACACTTGCAAATTTAGATGAAAAATTAATTACAATGCAGTAATCAATATCATAGCGTTGAAGTATATCAATCTTATCACTAATCGGAGTTAAATAGTCTGTGCGCTTACGCTCAGGATTAAGTACAACAGACGGGTGAGGGTCGAAGGTCATGACTGCTTTCTTCAATTGTCCAGCACGCGCTCTCTCGTCTAGTGCTTGAAAGACTTGGTCATGGCCACGATGCATTCCATCGAAGAAACCGAATGCCATCGCTACGTCTTCTTGAATAAACTGATCTTCTCTAATCGGATGTGTAACTTCGATAACCTTCATAATGATACTCCTTTAATTAAATACTTTCTTCGGTTTAATTTCAGCCGGTAAATCAGGATGAGGCATATAAATCGCCAATGCGCGGTCTGTTGAAGCATCCATCATCACTGCAAGACTCTCATTTGGAAAGTTCAACTGCTGTTTATTGAGCTTCTGTCCATTTAAGATGCGTTGTTTAAGCTGTTCATCTTGAATTTGAATTTGCGGCAAACCTTTCAATCCATATTCTATCGGATATAAGAAAGATTGTAATGAGTCTTGCTCAACTTGAGTGCGAATCTCGTCGAGTGATAGCGCCTCTGCCAATTTAAATCCACCACTCATGTCTCGTGTGAGTCGTGACATGTGCGCAGGGAGTTGCATCGCTTGTCCGATATCTGTCGCTAATGTACGTATGTATGTCCCTTTACCGCAAGTGACCGTAATATCAAATTCACAAACGTTATCATTAAAACGAAGATCTGATGTGCGTTTTATCCGGTCGATGCGTACTTGTCGAGAAGGACGGTCGACCGTCAAACCTTCTCGTGCGTATTCGTATAGTTTACGCCCTTTCACTTTCACAGATGAGTACATCGGTGGAATTTGAGTTATCGTTCCCTGAAATTGTCGTAATGTTGCGTCCACTTCCTCGGCTGTCACACGGCCTTCTTCAATCGGTTCACGTTCAAGTATATCACCTGTTTGATCTTCAGTAGTAGTTGAATAGCCCAATGTCACTGTCGCGCTATATGTCTTACCCATTTCCATAATATAGTCGCTCACTTTAGTAGCACTGCCTAAACATATTGGAAGTACACCATCTACTTCTGGGTCCAACGTACCTGTGTGTCCAATCTTTTTCATCTTTAAAATCTTTCTCAATTTAAAAACAACATCGTGACTTGTGAGTCCACGCGGTTTATTGACGGGTAAGATGCCCTGGTACACGCTCATCATCTCCTTCAACTCTTAGTTACATAAAAAACTGGAACAAGACTACGTCGTGCTCCTGTTCCAGCTTATTTATACTTTACTCTTTATTGTGTAAATCTTGGATTAAGCGTTCAATCTTATTACCGTATTCGATAGATTCATCATACTCAAATTCAAGTTCAGGAATCGTACGTAAACGCATTCTTGAACCTAACTCTGACTTAATAAATCCAGTCGCTTTCTCTAATCCTTTAAAAGTATTCTCAACTTCTTTCTTACTTCCTAAGACCGTCAAGTATACTTTCGCTTGTGACAAATCGTTTGTCAGGTGAACATCTGTAATCGTTAGAAAACCAATACGAGGATCTTTCACTTTATTATTGACGATATCCATAATCTCTTGTTTCATTTGTTCGCCTACACGTTCTGCGCGTAAATTCATTCTTTATCACCTCGTTTGCATAACCAAATGATTGATTTAATCAAATTATAAGCGAATTGAAATTGCGTCGTCAAATACGAAACGGGAGAGGCGCACGTCATAGCATCGACGCGTTACCTGCTCCCTCATACTTGAGTCGAACTTAGCGTTCAACTTCTACCATTTCGTATGCTTCGATAATGTCGCCTTCTTTAATATCGTTGTAGTTTTTAATTGTAATACCACATTCGTAACCTTGAGCGACTTCTTTCGCATCATCTTTATAACGTTTCAACGTATCTAATTCGCCCTCGAATTGAACTACGTTGTCACGAATCACACGTACACCTGCATGACGTTTAATCACGCCATCTGTCACGTAACTACCTGCGATCGTTCCTACTTTAGAAACTTTGAATGTTTGACGTACTTCAGCTTGACCAATCACTTTTTCTTCATATTCAGGGTCAAGTAGACCTTTCATCGCTGATTCAATTTCCTCAATCACGTTGTAGATGACACGATGTAAACGCATATCTACATTTTCAGCTTCAGCAGCACGTTTTGCACCTGCATCAGGACGCACGTTAAAGCCGATGATGATACCGTTAGAAGCGTTTGCGAGTGTTACGTCTGATTCATTGATCGCACCTACAGCTGTGTGAATGATGCGGACGTTAACACCTTCGACATCAATCTTCATAAGTGAAGCAGCAAGAGCTTCCACTGAACCTTGAACGTCACCTTTAATAATCACGTTAAGGTCTTTCATCTCACCTTGTTTCATTTGTTCGAATAAGTTGTCTAATGAGACATTCTTACTTTCTTGTCGATGTTGGATGACACTTTCTTCACGACGTGCTTCACCGATACGACGTGCTTGTTTTTCATCTTTAAAGACAACGAAGCGGTCGCCAGCTTGAGGTACATCGTTAATACCTGTAATTTCAACTGGTGTAGATGGGCCTGCTTCTTTAATACGTTGACCTAAGTCATTGACCATTGCACGGATACGTCCGTACGTATTGCCGACTACAAGTGAATCTCCGACATGGAGTGTACCATTTTGTACTAAAAGTGAAGCGGAAGGACCACGAGATTTATCAAGTTCAGCTTCAATTACTGTACCTACTGCTTGTTTATCAGCATTTGCTTTCAACTCAGAAACTTCTGCGACAAGACCGATCATTTCAAGTAAGTCTTCAATACCGTCACCGCTAAGTGCTGAAAGTGGAACGAAGATCGTATCGCCACCCCAATCTTCTGGGATAAGACCATATTCAGTTAACTCTTGCATCACACGGTCTGGGTTAGCTGTCGGTTTATCAATCTTGTTTACTGCTACAATTGTTGGAACATCTGCTTCTTTCGCGTGATTGATCGCTTCGATTGTTTGTGGCATCACACCGTCATCAGCTGCTACAACAAGAATAGTAATGTCCGTAACTTGAGCACCACGTGCGCGCATTGTTGTAAATGCTGCGTGTCCAGGTGTATCTAAGAAAGTGATGTCTTTACCGTTATTTTGAATTTGGTACGCACCAATATGTTGAGTGATACCGCCTGCTTCACCTGCAGTTACTTTTGTATGACGGATAGAGTCAAGTAGTGTTGTCTTACCATGGTCAACGTGACCCATGATAGTTACTACTGCTGGACGTTCTGATGCGTCTGGATCTTCAGATTCGTCATCGAAGTAGATAGATAAATCTTGTTCATCAATCACTTCTTCTTTTTCAACTTCTACTTCATAGTCCTCGGCAATTAACTCGACCGTTTCATCATCTAGCGCTTGGTTGATGTTCGCCATGATACCAAGTAAGAATAATTTTTTAACGATTTCTGATGACTCAACGTTAAGTTT
Organism: Staphylococcus pettenkoferi; assembly: GCF_026659735.1. Lineage (GTDB taxonomy): Bacteria > Bacillota > Bacilli > Staphylococcales > Staphylococcaceae > Staphylococcus. The sequence continues at coordinate 121,545 of NZ_JANSKK010000002.1, forward strand.
AGATGCTAATTCGCCAACTGTAATGCCTTCTTCGTAAGTGATATGTGAAGGCTTTTCTTTTTTCGGTTGTTCTGGTTGTTTTTGAGATTTTTGTTGTTTATTTTTATTGTTTTTGTTGTTCTTTTGGTTCTTATTGTTTTTGTTATTTTTGAAGTTTTTATTATTATTTTTGTTGTTTTTGTTATTGCGGTCTTGTTGTTTGACTTTATTGTTATTATGTTTACCTTGTTGTTGGTCTTGCTTGCCTTTATTATTGTTACGGCGTTGTTGACCGTTATTGTTTTTAGATTTGTCTTGGTTAGGTTGTTTATTTTGACGTTGTTGACCTTTATTATTTTGATCTTTTGATTTTTTGTTGCCTTGATTATTCTTTTGGGCGTGATTATTGTGAGCAGATTGTTTATTACCGGATTGTTTATTATACACTTTGTTCAACGCTTGGATTTGATCATCTTCAAGCGCTTGCATATGGTTAGAAACCTCTACATTCATTTTCTTTAATTCGTCGATCACGTCTTTACTCTTAATATTTTGTTCTTTCGCATACTCGTAAATTCTTTTTTTACTCATATAATCACTCCTTACGTTATTCATCGATCATTGACAATAACTTTGACGCAAAGCCTTTATCAGTTATTCCCACATTAACTCTTTCTGCTTTTCCTAAAGCTTGACCTAGTTCAGCTCTAGTTCCAAATATACGTAATGGTATATGGTAACTGTCGCACTTATTACGCATGAGCTTCGTTGTATTCGCTGAAGCATCTGTTGCGACGATGACGAGCTTGATCTTGTTCTTCTTTAAATCGTTTAATATGACTGACTCTCCAGTCTTGACTTGTCCTGCTCGCATAGCTAAACCGAGAAACTGTTGTATAGGTTCATTCATCATGTTGGTATATCTTCACGGTAAATGAGACGGATAATTTCTTTGTAGACAGGGTCGAGTGTTTCACTATCTGTTTTGAAAAAGCCTTCAAGCACACCTTGTTTTTGTGCATTCTCTACTAATTGCACATCTTTAGATACATAAGCGCCACGCCCTTGCTTCTTACCTGTCGCATCCGCGAAGATTTCTCCTTCTTTATTTCTGACTACGCGAATCATGTCTTTCTTAGGTTTCATTTCGTTGGTTATCACACATTTACGCATTGGAATCTTTTTCTTCTTCGTCATTCACGCTCACTCCAATTTATTGTTCTGTGCTTGATGATTCTTCGTCATCTGTTTGAGTTGAGTCATGCTCTACTTCATCTTCTTCAGCCATTAACGCTTCACCTGTTGAATCTTCGTCAATAGCTTCATCCTCTTCAACCGGGCCTTCTTCAATCATTTCTTCAATAGGTGCATCTTCTTCAGTTAACGGTTCAGGATCTTCAAGTAAGACATCATCTGACTCTTCTACATCCTCTTCAGGCACAGGATATATACCTTCTTCACGCGCATCAGATTCAGATTTGATATCAATCTTCCAACCTGTCAATTTAGCTGCTAAACGTGCGTTCTGACCACGTTTACCAATCGCTAATGACAATTGATAATCTGGCACGACCACAATTGTCGCTTGTTCTTCTTCATCAACAATCACTTCGAGCACTTGGGAAGGACTCAAAGCATTTTTCACAAAGACTTTAGGATCTTCATCCCATTGAACGATATCAATTTTCTCTCCGCCAAGTTCGTCGACTACCGCTTCTACACGAGCGCCTTTAGAACCTACGCAAGAACCAACTGCATCGATATCTGGATTATCTGAATAAACGCTGATCTTAGAACGGTCACCCGCTTCACGCGCAACTGATTTCACAATAACTGTACCATCAAAGATTTCTGGTACTTCTTGTTCAAATAAGCGTTTAAGTAAACCAGGATGACTACGAGATACGTAAATTTGAGGTCCCTTCGTCGTCTGTTCTACTTTGTTGACGTACACTTTAATGCGTTCATTTGGAATATATTTTTCATTTGGACTGCGTTCTGCTTCAGATAATACCGCTTCAGTACGGCCGAGATTCACGTAGACATAACGATGATCGACACGGTCGATTAAACCTGTCATGATGTCATCTTCTTTGTCGATAAATTCATCGTAAAGAATTTCTCTTTCTGCATCACGTAAACGTTGCATTACAGCTTGTTTCGCTGCTTGCGCTCCAACACGACCAAAGTCTTGCGGTGTGACATCTTCTTCGTAAATATCACCGACTTCGTACGCAGGATTCTTCACTAGTGCTGTGCTTAATTCCACTTCATCTCGATGATCGTTGACTTCTTCAACGACATTTTTACGAGCGATGACTTTAAAAGTCCCTTCGTCCATATTTAATTCAACGCGTACGTTACGCGCACTATCGTAATTTTTCTTGTAAGCCGTAATTAATGCGGCTTCAATTGCATCGATTAATACTTCTCTTGGAATTTTCTTTTCTTTCTCTAAATATTCTGTTGCTAATAGTAATTCGTTACTTGACACGACTGTCCCTCCTATTCTCGTTATAGCATTACTGCATGACGTGCTTTAGCAATCTTATCTCTTGGAATTTCAATAGATCTCTTCTTAGCTTTTTCTTTTACTTGCATAGTAATTGTATCTTTTTCTACTGCTTCGAGAATGCCCAACCATTCTTTCTCTCCTTCAATTGGAGCGTAGAGTGAGACGTAAATAGGTTGATCAACAGCATTCTGGAAATCTTGTTCTTTCTTAATGGGTCTTTCTGCGCCAGGTGATGAGACATCTAAATAGTAAGCTTGAGCGATTGGATCTTCTTCGTCCATCACTTCACTGATTTTTTCAGATGCTACTGTACAGTCGTTTAAGTCGACACCACCAGGTTTATCAATAGATACTCTTAGGAAATGGTCCTTTCCTTCTTTAGTAAATTCAATATCTACTAATTCGAAATTAAGTTCTTCAAGGACTGGCTGAATTAGCGGTTCTACTTTCTCTGCTATCTTACTCATGCGAGCCTCCTTTTTGACAAATAGAAAAGAGCGGGGAGTGCCCACTCTTTGTTCCTGAGTCTAATCTTTTAAGCATCTTTATTATATCACAACCCTATGCGCCTTACAAATTTAGAACTATTCATAGGGTGATACTTGAAACTTCTACATATCGAAAATAGAGAGTTGCGCTTTGTCTGGAAGTCCAGATAAAGAGCCGAGTTCATCTAAATAGTCGATAACTTTTTGTGAAACGCCGGCTTTTTTATTCAACTCTTCTTTAGATAAAAATGGACCTTCGTCACGTGCTTCAACGATACGTCGTGCAACGTTCTCCCCTAATCCAGGTACAGCGACAAATGGTGGAATCAATGTATCGTCTTCAATGATAAATTCAAAAGCTTGACTCTTCTCTAAACTAATCGGTTGAATACGATAGCCACGCTGCGCCATTTCATTGACGATTTCAAGTACCGTGAGCGTATCTTTTTCCTTTTTACCTAAATCCATATAACGAGAATACATATCTTTCACTGTCGTACGAATGCCATCTTTATCTTTAATCATCGTGAAGAGATCAAAGTCTGAGGCACGTACTGTGAAATAGCTCGCGTAATAGTATAAAGGATAATGTACTTTGAAATAAGCAATACGCACGGCCATCAGAACATAAGCTGCGGCGTGGGCTTTAGGGAACATGTATTTAATCTTACGACAAGAATCCATGTACCAATCTGGGATATCGTTCTCAACCATGGCATCTACCATGTCGTCTGTTAAACCACGACCTTTACGAACGAACTCCATCGTCTTAAAGGCAAGTGGTGGTTCCATGCCGTTGTACATCAAGTAAACCATGATATCGTCACGACAACAAATAACGCTAGATAAATCACATGTGCCTGAGCGGATTAAATCTTGCGCGTTACCTAACCACACATCGGTACCGTGTGAAAGTCCTGAAATACGTACCAGCTCTGAGAATGAGTCAGGTTTCGTATCCTCTAACATTTGACGAACGAAGCCTGTACCAAATTCAGGCACACCAAAGGTTCCTGTCTTACATAGAATATCTTCTTCTGTCACGCCGAGAGGTTCTGGTGAGCTGAAGATACCCATCGTCTCTTTGTCATCCACTGGCACTTTCTTCGGATCAATACCGGACAAGTCTTGTAACATACGAATCATCGTAGGATCATCGTGACCTAGAATATCGAGTTTCAAGACATTATCGTGTATAGAGTGGAAGTCGAAGTGCGTTGTCATCCAAGCGGCACTTTGATCATCTGCCGGGAATTGAACTGGTGTGAAATCGTAAATATCCATATCGTCTGGAACAACGATAATACCACCTGGGTGTTGACCTGTCGTTCTCTTAACGCCAGTACAACCTTTCACGAGACGATCGATTTCAGCGCCACGTTTATGGATACCTTGGTCATTCAAATAACCTTTGACGAAACCGAATGCAGTCTTCTCAGCAACTGTACCTATTGTTCCTGCACGGAATACTTTATCTTCACCGAACAAGACTTTCGTATAGTTATGAGCTTCAGGTTGATATTCCCCACTAAAGTTCAAGTCGATATCGGGAACTTTGTCCCCTTTGAAACCTAAGAATGTTTCGAATGGAATATCTTGTCCTTCTTTGATGAGGTCACAACCGCACTTGTCACATTTTTTATCTGGTAAGTCGAAACCAGAACCCACAGAACCGTCATTAAAGAATTCACTTTCACGACACTCTGGACAAATGTAGTGTGGCGGTAATGGATTAACCTCCGTAATTTCAGTCATCGTCGCCACGAAACTTGAACCGACGGAACCACGTGAACCTACGAGGTAACCATCGTCCAACGATTTCTTCACGAGACGTTGAGAAATGAGATAAATAACAGAGAAACCATTACCGATAATACTTTCAAGTTCTTTCTCTAAACGGTCGATTACGATTTGTGGTAAATCTTCCCCATATAATTTACGGGCGTTTGAATAGCTCAATTCACGAATTTCTTCATTCGCCCCATCCATATTCGGTGTATAGAGCTTATCTTTAATTGGTACGACGCGTTCGATACGATCTGCCATCGCGTTCGTATTAGTCACGACAATCTCATGCGCTTTCTCTTCACCCAAGAAGTGGAACGCATCGAGCATTTCGTCTGTCGTTCTAAAATGTGCTTCTGGTAGTGTCGTACGATTTAAAGGATTACCAGGTTGGGAGGCGATAAGTATTTTACGCGCAACTGCATCATGTTCAAATAAATAGTGTGCGTTACCCGTAGCAAGCACAGGAATTTGGTTCGCATCAGCAGCTTGAATCAATCGATCATAAATTTCATGTAGCGTTTCTGTATCACGCACAAGTTCGCGGTCGATTAAATCTTGATACAACGCTGGAGGTTGCACCTCAATGAAATCATAATACTTCGCAATACGTTCTACTTGAGATTGATCCTTCTGCATCACTGCTGTGAAGACTTCACCTTCATCACATGCACTTCCGACAAGTATACCTTCGCGATATTCGTCGAGAATAGAACGTGGTATACGTGGTGTACGGTAATAGTATTTAACGAGTGATTGACTCACAATCTTAAACAGGTTCTTCAAGCCTTCCTGGTTCTGAACGATAAGTGTGACGTGACTCGGACGTGCACGTTTATACGCTTCTTCATTAGAGAGTGATTGGTTAATGTCTTGGTGGTTTTTCACATCTAATTCATCGAGTTGTTTAAGCATTTTAATAAAAATATAAGCAGTAGCTTCGGTATCGTAAATCGCTCTGTGGTGTTGCGTAAGTTCAACGCCATATTTCTTAGCTAAGAAGTTCAACCCGTGCTTACCATACTCTGTATTCACTGTACGCGAAAGTTCGAGGGTATCGATCACACCGTTTGTCGATTCACCTAGACCCGCACGCTCATAACCTGTATCGATAAAGCCCATATCGAACGAAGCATTATGCGCAACAAAAATCGCGTCGCCTACCCATTCCTTGAATTCAGTTAACACATCATCAATTTCAGGAGCATCAACGAGCATATCATCTGTGATGTGGGTCAAGTTCTTGATCGTATCTGACAATTTCTCATGTGGATTACTAAAACGTTCGAATTTGTCTATGATTTCACCGTCATGCACTTTAACCGCCGCAAGTTCGATAATCTTATCGTATTGGTTGGAGAGCCCTGTTGTCTCAACGTCAAAGACAACATATGTGGCTGATTTCAAATCGCGATCCGTTGGTTTATAAGCAATAGGTACACCATCATCGACGAGCATTCCTTCCATACCGTAAATCATCTTGATATCATTCTTCTCAGCCGCATTATGCGCATCTGGGAAAGCTTGTACTACATTATGATCAGTGACTGCGATCGCTTTGTGTCCCCATTTAGCTGCCTGTTCGACATATGCACCAATATGTGGAATACCGTCCATTTGACTCATTGAACTGTGCAGATGAAATTCAACACGTTTTTCTTCTGCCTTATCTTGTTTCGGTGCTTTTTTAATTTCTTCGATATTGTTCATCATCATAACTAAATCGCGCACGAAGCTATCTTCTTCAATACGACCTTGCGCACGTACCCATTTTCCTTCACTCAACGCTTTAAAATGAGCGAGGTCATCTTTGTTCTTTCTCGTGAACATTTTGAGGACGAGTGAATCAGTGTAGTCAGTCACTTTTAATTCAACGATGTGTCGACCACTTTTGAGTTCTTTCAAGTTAATGTCGAAAATGACACCTTCAATTGCGACTTTGAATTCTTCTTCAACAATAGATTCAATTGGGCGTACGCTTTCAACTGGAATTGGCTTACCGATTTGACATTTTTCAACAGTGCTTTCGTTATTATCTTGTTGTTTCGCTTTTTCAGCTTTCATCTTCTCTAACTTTTCAGTCGCTTCTCGTGCGCTTTTTTCGTCTTCTTCTTGAATGTAAGCTTCGAGTGACGCTAAGTTATTATCGTTATCGGTTTCATCTGTTTCAAAGACCACGCGTGAAATATCGAAACCACATTTTTGGAACGCACGTACGAGGCTACCATTACAGGATTTATCGAAGTGATTACGTTCAATATCGTTGTTACAAACAACTTTAATCGTATCTCCAGCCATGATGAGTTTTTTCTGTTTCAGTTGACGTTTTACTTGTGGGGAAAGTCCTGTTTCGTCAATACATGTTGGAAAGTATTTTAAGACATGTTCATCTTGCCCCGTAGTATCATGAATCGTAAATTTCCAATTCACATCGGCAATGGTTTTAAACTCTTCTTTCAAAGCATTGGTAAATAAGAGATAATCCTCATTGGAGAGAAAGCGAGGTAAAGCGATTTGAAACTCCCACGTCCGTGCTTTGGTTGATACATCGACACGTGTCAGTTCGCTTTGTTCAATAATATCTTGATCAAGTTGATTTGCGATTTTAAGTTGGTCCGCCAAAATTTTAAATTTTTCTTGATTAGTCACAGGCATGACAAAACCACCTTCTGTAAAAATAAAAGGGCCATCTATAAGTATGAGGCAGCAAAATGATATTTGCTTAATACGTTCTTAGCACAAGTTACTTCCACCTATTTTAAACCTTTTAAGAAAAAATCTCGAGAGTCTCATCAAGATTTTTCAAGATTACATTTTTAACACCACATAAGTGCTATCGAGATAGAAGAGAGTGAGTGAACTCAATTGTTTATTCGTCACCCACTCTAAAGTTTCATTAATTTATTTGTTCATATAAGTCGTTAATGTATTGCAGTAAATCGTCACTGTGAACTTCTTCGCTTTCGCCGTTGTCACGACGTTTCACTTCAACGATACTTTCGCTCGCACGTTTACCAACAACAATACGGATTGGAAGACCGATAAGATCTGCATCGTTAAATTTAACGCCAGCACGTTCTTTACGATCGTCATATAATACATCATATTGTTCTTGAAGTTGTTCATAGAGTTGTTCTGAAAGTTCGCGTTGGTCGTCTTTCTTAGGGTTAATGGCTATCAAGTGTAAATCATAAGGTGTAACTGATTTCGGCCAAATGATACCTTGTTCGTCATTGTGATGTTCAATAATTGCACTTAATGTACGAGATACTCCGATGCCGTAGCAACCCATGAGTAAGGATTGTGCTTTCCCTTGGTCGTTGAGTACAGTAGCATTCATCGCTTCTGAATATTTGCGTCCTAGTTTGAAGACTTGTCCTACTTCAATGCCTTCAGCAAAGTGTGCTTCTCCAGAACCATCGGCAAGTGGTTCGCCTTCAAGGATGAAGCGGAAATCATCGTAAGCTTCAACTTTAAAATCGCGATCTGCATTCGCATTTAAATAGTGATAGCCATCTTCATTCGCACCTACAACTATATTCGTGAGATCTTGAACAGATTGATCCGCATAAACTTTAATTTCTTTATCAGTAACAGGTCCTAATGAGCCTGGATGCGCACCTAATAAATTGAAGATGTCATCTTGTGAAGCGAGTTCTATGTTATCTGTTTCGAAATATGCTTTTAACTTCACATCATTCACTTCATGATGACCACGGATAAGTAACAAGATAAACTCACCATCGACATTGAAGACCATTGATTTCGTAATTTCATCCAATGGCTTATCAAGGAAATCAGCGAGCTCTTGCGCTGTTTGTACATTAGGCGTCTCTATTTTTTCTAAGTCTAGTGGTGCTTCGTCTTTTTTATTTGGCGTGTAAACGACCTCAGCTTTTTCGATATTGGCTGCATAATCGCTATTTTTACTATAAACGATCGTATCTTCGCCAATTTCGCTTAATGCCATAAATTCATGCGTATGATTACCACCAATTGCGCCAGAGTCGGCAAGTACAGGTCGCGCATTTAATCCTACACGTTTAAAGATTCGGCCGTAAGCATCATACATTTGTTGATATGTTTCATCTAATGACGCTTCATCAATATGGAAAGAATAAGCATCTTTCATGATGAATTCTCTACCGCGAAGTAATCCGAAACGTGGACGCTTCTCATCACGGAATTTAGATTGGATTTGGAACAATGTTAAAGGAAGTTGTTTGTAAGACTTCAACTCATCACGAACGAGTGACGTCACAACCTCTTCATGTGTTGGACCTAATGCAAACTCACGACCATTGCGGTCTTTCAAGCGCATTAATTCCGGACCGTATGCAGACCAGCGTCCAGATTCTTCCCAGAGTTCTGATTGTTGTAATGCTGGCATCAGAATTTCAACCGCATCTATGCGTTCCATTTCTTCACGAATAATCGCTTCTATATTATTTAATACTCTCGTTGCAAGAGGTAAATAACTATATATACCGCTTGTGCTTTGTTTGATTAAACCTGCTTTAAGCAAGAGTCTATGGCTCAAAGCTTCAGCACTTGCAGGCACCTCTTTCATTGTTGGAATAAAAACCTTTGACTGTTTCATACTACAATAAAGCCTCCTCTAACTACTCTAACTATAAGAAATAACGTTGAATATCATTCCAAGTGACTAGAATCATAATGATTAAAACGAATACTGCACCGATTGCTAACATCACTGTTTCAGCTTTTTTATTTAGCGGTTTTCTGAAAATCGCTTCATAAATAACGAAGAGAATACGTCCGCCATCTAACGCTGGGATAGGTAATAAGTTCATTAAACCTAGGTTGATGCTTAACGCAGCAGTTAAATTAATGACGTTTATAATTCCTGTTTTAACTACCGAATCGACATGATGATAAATACCTACTGGACCATTGAGCATATCGAATGAGAAATGACCCGTAAAAATACTAGCGATTAAACTAACTATTGCTGTAAAAATATATTTTCCTGCTATAATCGTGCGTTCGAATCCATCCAGAATTGGTTTAAATGCAGTGTGTTCAGTTTCAGCTTGAATACCGAGTCGATAATGTGTTTCTTTTTTTACTTTAGTTATTTGTTCAGTATATTTTTTCGGTGTTATTTTAAACGTTTTTTCATGTCCGTTACGTTTGACAGTGATATGCGTAGGTTTATCTTTAACTTTATCGGTAGCTTGACCCAATTCGTTTTTACTGGATACCTTATAATCACCAAGTTTAACAATCTTATCTCCAGAATGTAATCCTGCTTTCTCAGCTGGACTATCTTTTGCAACATCAGCAATACCATTTGTCGGCGTACCTTGGTAGTAAGCTAAACCGATAAATAGGACGAGTGTGAGTAAGAAGTTGAATAATGGACCGGCAATCAACGCTAAGAATTTCTGATATGGTTTCTTGTATGTAAATTGGCGGTGCTTAGGTGCAATTTGAACTAAGCTTCCATTTTCAACGAAGAAAGCTTTGTCGGCAATATTGAAATGATGACGTTCTTCATCGTATGCGGTAATACCTTCAATAAACAACCCTTCTTTAAAATCACATTTCTTCACTTCAATTGCTTCGATTTGTTGGAATTTATGATGATCATCCAGAATAATGTGCGTAATTTCGTCATTTTTATTCAATTTAATTTTTACATGCATACCTGGTTGAACAGGTGGTTCTTCTAATCCATCGCCTGCCATTCTGACATACCCGCCTACAGGTAACAGACGAATCGTATATAACGTTTCATTTTTACGGAAACTTAGTATCTTGGGGCCCATACCAATAGCGAATTCTGGACACATAATTCCTGCGCGCTTGGCGAAGAACATATGACCATATTCGTGTACGGTAACGAGGACGCCAAAGACGATAATAAAAGCAATGATTGTTACGAGATAACTCAAATCCATACACCTCATAATATATTTTATGCTATGTGAGAACGTGTACTTACTTCATCCTCCCACATAGTCGACGATTGTGAAATTACTTGAGACTCTTTAAATTATAAAAGTATTCACAGTAACTGTCTACTCGCAAATCGTGAGACCTTTTAAAAACAAAAATCGAATGGGAGTAAGACGGAAATCTTAAAATATTTCAACGTCTCACCCCCACTGAATTGGTCTCATACTACGATTGGCAAACGACTTTCCCTTAAACTTGAATCAATAAAATATTTAATAGTGGTAAGACAAACATGAAGCTATCAAAGCGATCAAGTATGCCACCGTGACCTGGCAAGATACGGCCTGAATCTTTCACACCGAAATGTCGTTTGAAGCCTGACTCTACTAAATCACCAAGTTGTCCAAACATACTCAAGATCACTGTGAAAATTAACAGCAACCAAATAGAGATATTGAAGTCAACGAAGATAATCATTACGAGCGGTACGATTAAACTACAGATTAATCCACCAATAAATCCTTCAATCGTCTTATTCGGGCTGATGACCGGCCACAATTTATGCTTGCCTATCATTCTACCAAAGAGATAAGCGCCTGTATCAGTCAACCACACAACAAGGAAAGCGAACAATATGTAACGTAACCCTTCAGCACGTGTAGTGTAGAGATACATAAACCCGATACCTACATAAGCGATAGACATCAGACAGAATGCTGCGTCCATAAAGCTAAAACGGTTCTTAGAAAGCACAGTATAGCTTAATAGCACAAAGCTGAGTGCGATCAAAGATTTCAGTTGAACTTGATCTACCCAATGCCCCGCATTCTGTGGCAACATAATCAATACTAAACCTGCTGCACTGATGAGGCCCGGTATAGAGAGAAAGCGAATCATATTCATATTTAAGATTTCCTTTAATGCAATAAAAGCAAGTAAATATGAAAAAAGCATTAAGATTATTCCGCCCTTGAGCAAGATTGGGAGGAAGATAATCAACGCGATAATAGCAGTTAATGTTCTTACTTTCATATTGGACTCCTTACTATCACAAACCACCAAACCGACGTTGGCGATTTTGATAAATTTTTAGACATTTAAGTAATTCTTCACTATCGAAGTCAGGCCATAGCTTTTCATTAAAAATGAATTCGCTATAAGAAAGTTGCCAAATCAAGAAGTTGCTAATACGTTGTTCTCCGGAAGTTCGAATGAGTAACTCTGGATCTGGATAAGGTTGTGTCATGAAGTGGGAAGATAATACATCTTCATCAACGTCATCTATTGATAGTTCATTTGCTTCTAGACGACGATATAGAGATTTCACGCCATCAACAATTTCGGCTCGGCCACCATAGTTCATTGCAAAGATGAGTTTCAGACCTGTATTATGTTTCGTCTCTTCTTTCGCTTTGTTGATAGCTTTAACTGTCGACTGTGGTAAATCATCAATAAAGCCTATGGTTTCAACTTTTACATTTTTCTCTATCAACTCTGGTAAAAATGTCTTGAGGAAGTTGACGGGCAAACTCATAATATACTTCACTTCATTCTCTGGTCGTGTCCAATTCTCAGTTGAAAATGCATAAAGCGTTAAGTATTCAATCCCTAAATTACTCGCTTCCTTTGTAATCTTCTTCACAGTTTGCATGCCTTGGTAATGTCCTTTAATTCGTGGGAGCTTACGTTGCTTCGCCCAACGCCCATTACCATCCATAATGATAGCGACATGCTTCGGTATGTTATGTAAATCTAATTCCTGTTGATCTAAATTAGATTGCGATTGTTTTTTATTTCTAGACTTTTTAAACATCGTATTTCCTCCGAGCACTCTCATCTCTGTTTAGCATAATGATTTGTGTCTACATTTAACTCTCATTTTATCATACTAACTGTTGTGATTGAATATACAAAGAAAAAAACTGTACCAAAGTATGATTTGATACAGTTCGTTAGTCTGTCATATGCATCACTCTACATCATTCGTTAGAGAAAGCATTCTAAATGGGTGAGCGACTTAAAGGACAGTAGTGTATTATACAGACATAATGTCTTCTTCTTTATCGTCTACAAGTTGGTCAATTTCTTTAATTGAGTCATCTGTAGCTTTTTGAACATTATCTGTTTGAGTTTTTAAGTCGTCTTCAGTTAATTCGCCATCTTTTTCTTGTTTTTTCAATGTGTCATTGACATCACGACGAATGTTACGTACTGAAACTTTTGCATTTTCACCGATCTTCTTAACTTCTTTGAAAAGTTCTTTACGGCGTTCTTCTGTTAAAGCAGGAACTGTGATTCGAATCACTTCGCCGTCACTTGTAGGGTTAACACCTAAGTTAGCAGCGTTGATAGCTTTTTCGATATCTTCTACAGAACCTTTGTCATAAGGTGAGATGACTAATAGTCTTGCTTCAGGAACGTTGATACTTGCAAGTTGTTGAATAGGTGTTGGCGCACCGTAATAATCTACAGTTACACCGTTGAGCAAGTTAGAGTTTGCTCGACCTGCACTAATGTTTGCTAATTCTCTTGAAAGGCTATCGATAGATTTCTTCATTCTCGCCTTCGTATCTTTAATTATGTCACTCATGAATATACACCTCGAATTATTTAGTAATTAATGTTCCGATTTCTTCGCCTAATACAGCACGTTTGATGTTGCCTTCTTCCATTATAGAGAATACATTTAATGGAATGTTGTTGTCCATACAGAAGGATGATGCTGTAGAGTCCATAACTTGTAAACCTTCTTGCAACATTTGAATATGAGTTAAGTGATCATATTTCTTCGCATTTGGATCTTGTTTAGGATCTGCTGAGTAAACACCGTCGACGTTATTTTTACCCATAAGGATAACGTCAGCTTCTACTTCAGCTGCTCTTAATGCAGCCGTTGTATCTGTAGAGAAGTAAGGGTTACCAATGCCTGCCGCAAAGATAACGACGCGTTTCTTCTCTAAATGTCTAATCGCTCTACGACGGATGTAAGGTTCAGCGACCTGTTTCATTTCAATAGAAGTTAAGACTCTCGTATCGCAGTCTAATTGTTCAAGACTGTCTTGTAAAGCTAAGGCATTCATTACTGTAGCTAACATACCCATGTAGTCAGCTGTACCACGATCCATACCTAAATCGCTTCCTGTCTTACCGCGCCAAATATTTCCACCACCGACGATTACGGCGATTTCACAATCCATCTTCGCAACTTCAGCTACTTGTTGAGCTACGCTTTTGATGATGATTGGATTGATTCCGAATCCGTCATCTCCAGCTAATGCTTCACCACTTAATTTAAGAACAACACGTTTGTATTTAGATGTTTGAGCCATTATATTATCCTCTCATCTCAATTTTATGTACTTTTTAGGTTGGAGGCAAGCGCTCGCACTCGACGTCGCTTTATGTTGTCGCTTGCTCATTTACGCGGAGTAAAATCTCTTCGCTTCAACATTTCTTCTCCTTGATTGACAAGCGCTTTCTCTCAACCTTCTTGTCATTTCGGAGGCAAGCGCTCGCACTTCGTATAACAGCTTTATGTGCCTAACTTTCGACTCCGAACAAAGCTAGCGCTTCACTCACTCCAACCTATTTCCTTTATTAACTTCTGACGTTCTATTACAGAAATTAGAACAGAAATATTGTCAATGATACAAGTAAAGAAGACACAGGTAGTCTTCCTATATAAAAGATGTCTTTCATACGGGAATACAAAGGTGTCTTCTTCCTTGTACAAATCTATGAAATATTATTTCATTTGTCCTTTAACTTCATCAGCAAAGTTTTCTTCACGTTTTTCCATACCTTCGCCTACTTCATAGCGTACGAAGTCAACAAGTTTTCCACCTTTAGATTTGAGGTAAGATTCAACTGTTTGATCTGGATCTTTAACGAAGTCTTGGTCAACAGCACAAATTTCTTGTAAGTATTTGCGCATACGACCTTCAACCATTTTTTCAACGATTTTTTCTGGTTTACCTTCGTTTAACGCTTGTTGTTTTAATACTTCTTTTTCATGAGATAATTCTTCTTCGCTTACTTGGTCAGAAGAAACATATTTAGGGTTAATAGCAGCGATGTGCATAGCTACGTCTTTAGCAGCTTCTTCGTCTGTTGTACCTTCAACTACTGAAAGCACACCAATGCGGCCACCCATGTGAAGGTAAGCACCGAATGCATCATTGTCAGATTTAGATCTGATAGCGAAACGACGGATGCTTAATTTTTCACCGATAGTAGCGATCGCTTCTTTCATACGTCCATCCACAGTGTCGCCACTTGGTAGTTTAGATTCGTTTAATTCTTCTACAGATGAAGCTTTAGTTTCTAACGCTTGGTTAGCAATTTCTTTAACTAACTCTTGGAAACCTTCGTTACGTGCTACGAAGTCAGTTTCTGAGTTAATTTCAAGGATAACTGCGTCGTTACCTTTAGTTTCAACGTGTACTAAACCTTCTGCAGCGATACGATCTGCTTTTTTAGCTGCTTTAGCGATACCATTTTCACGTAGGTAGTCAACAGCTTTGTCGATGTCGCCGTCAGTTTCAGTTAACGCTTTTTTACAGTCCATCATACCAGCGCCAGTTTTTTCGCGTAATTCTTTAACAAGTTTAGCTGAAATTGCCATTTATTATTCCTCCAATATTGTTACTTTTATATTATATTTTAAAAAAAGGTGATAAGCCTGATTATCTTATCACCCATTTTACATTATGCTTACTTAGATTCAACAGAAGTGCTTTCTTCAGTTGAGTCAGCATTTTGAGTATCTTCATTTGATTTAGATTCTTCTAAGTCAATGTTTTGCTCAGCTGCTACTTCATCATTAGATACACCTTGTTGACCTTCAAGTACTGCATCTGCCATCTTACCAGTTAATAATTTAACGGCACGGATAGCGTCATCGTTCGCTGGGATAACGTAATCGATTTCGTCAGGATCACAGTTAGTATCCACAATTGCAACGATAGGGATATTTAGTTTACGGGCTTCCGCGATAGCGTTGCGCTCTTTACGAGGGTCAACAACGAATAATGCATCAGGCATAGATTTCATATCGCGAATACCGCCTAAGAATTTGATTAAGCGGTTGTATTCTTTTTTAAGTTCAACAACTTCTTTTTTAGGAAGAACTTCGAATAAGCCGTCTTCTTCCATTTTTTCGATTTCAGAAATACGTTTGATACGTTTAGAAATTGTTTTATAGTTAGTCAAGATTCCACCTAACCATCTTTGGTTAACGTAGAATTGACCAGCACGTTCAGCTTCGTTCTTAACTGATTCTTGCGCTTGTTTCTTAGTACCTACGAATAGAACTTTACCGCCATCTTCAGATAATTTTTTAACGAAGTTGTATGCTTCTTCAACTTTCTTAACTGTTTTTTGTAAATCGATAATGTAGATACCATTACGTTCAGTAAAAATGTATCGTTTCATCTTAGGGTTCCAACGGCGAGTTTGGTGACCGAAGTGAACACCTGCTTCAAGTAATTGTTTCATAGAAATTACTGCCATGATATAAATCCTCCTAATGGTTATTTACCTCCACAAATCGCTCATATAAACACGTCGATTTCATCGACGCACCCTTTATACTTCCGCAATTTGTGTGTGTATTGGCTTCTTAGCCGTCATTTAATATACCATAAATGTTCTGGTAAAGCAATAGGTTGAATTCAAGTGTGTTGATCAACCTATTTAAAAGGAGCGGAACAGTAATCTAAATGATTCACTGCTCCACTCCCACGGGGATGATACGGCTCTGAATAACTCATAGCCTTTCAGCTCCAAACATCTATGGTATAGGCTGGAAAGAAAGATTATTATTAACTCATTCTATATTTCAAACGAGAGGACTTTCGCCTACTCTAACCACCTATACTATTCTAGATAAGCTCATTATTTAACTATTTTAAACGTTCAAGTTCATCTAAGAATTTAGCTTTCTTAACCTTGATAAATGTACCTTTCATTCCGAGTGAACGAGACTCGATTACACCGGCACTTTCAAGTTTACGTAAAGCGTTTACGATAACTGAACGTGTAATACCTACGCGATCAGCAACTTTTGAAGCGATGAGTAAACCTTCTTGACCGCCAAGTTCTTCAAAGATATGTTCAATCGCTTCACTTTCTGAGTAAGATAGTGAGTTAATAGCCATGTTGATTGCTGCTTTATCACGTGCTTCTTGTTCAACTTCGTTATGTTTCTCACGAAGAATTTCCATACCGATAACTGTAGCAGCATATTCACCTAATACGAGATCATTTTCAGAGAAGTCATCGTGAACACGACCAAGTACTAACGTACCTAAACGTTCACCGCCACCCAAGATTGGGAAGATTGTCGTTCTACTGTCTTCGAATAAATCTTTGTTTTCAGGTGGGAATACAGATAATACATCATCAATATCAATGTTAGATCTTGTTTCTTTCACGTCCATTAATTTTTCAGTGTATTCAGTTGGAATATGACGTGTTTCTAACATTTGAATGATACGATCATTTTTCAATAATTCATTGAGGTTAGATCCTAAGATTTTACCTTTACGGGATACAATAAATACGTTTGTAATGGTTACGTTACTAATCGTTTGTGCTACATCTTTAAAGTTTACGGCGATACCTTTATGTTTTTGTAATAAAGTGTTTAACTCTCTAGTTTTTGATAATAAGCTCATATTTCTTCTCCTTTTTCCTTTATATTATAAGATAAATGCACTTAAATCTTTGTTTGTTGAAATAGACTTCAACTTATCATCAACGTACTGCGGGGTAATATCTACTTCTGCATGAGGCATGCTTGGCGCCTCGAATGATAAATCTTCTAACATTTTCTCTAATATCGTGTGTAAACGACGTGCACCGATATTATCTGTGTCTTGGTTAACTTGATGAGCAATTTCAGCTAAGCGGTGTATTGCTTCATCTGAGAAGTTGACCGTTACTTCTTCAGTGTCGAGCAACGCTTCATATTGTTTGATAAGTGAAAGTCTTGGTTCTTTGAGAATACGTTCGAAATCTTCTACAGATAGACTTTCGAGTTCGACACGGATTGGGAAACGACCTTGTAACTCAGGAATGAGGTCGCTAGGTTTAGAAACGTGGAAAGCACCAGCGCCTATAAATAGCATATGTTCAGTACTTACACTACCATATTTCGTTTGAATGACGCTACCTTCAAGGATAGGCAGGATATCTCGTTGCACACCTTGGCGTGAAACGTCTTGACCCGAGTTCTGATTACCCGTTGCAACCTTATCAATTTCATCGATAAAGATAATACCCATTTGTTCAGCAAGTTCAATGGCTTCTTGGTTGGCTGTTTCTTGGTCAATGAGTTGATCTGCGTAGTCATCCACGAGAATCTTACGCGCGGTCTTCACAGGTAATTCACGTTCAACTTTCTTCTTAGGCATGAGTTGATTCATCATATCTTGCATTTGCTGATTCTGATTCGTACCTAACATACCCATAGCTGCTGGATCTTGTTCGACTTTAATACGCACTTTCTCGTCTTCTAGTTCTCCTGCTAAAAGCTGTTTCTTAATCTCAGAACGTTTCGTCTTCACTTCTTCGTTAGGTGCTTCTTCATCTTCGTCATCATTATTCTGACCGAAATTAGGAATCGCGCCACCAAAGAGTGATTCTAGCGGATTGTTACCATTAGATTGACTCGCTTTCTTCTTCATGCTAGGAACGAGTAACTTAACCAGTTTATCGTTCGCTTTCGCTGTTGCTTCATCGTTCACGAGTGCTTTCTTCTGATCTTTAACGAGACGTACTGCAACGTCAACTAAATCTCTAACCATACTTTCAACGTCTCGTCCTACATAGCCCACTTCAGTAAATTTCGTTGCTTCTACTTTAATAAATGGCGCACCAACAATCTTGGCCATACGACGTGCGATTTCAGTCTTCCCTACACCAGTCGGACCAATCATCAAGATATTCTTTGGTGCAATTTCTTGTTTCTCTTCTTCGCTGAGCAGACTACGGCGATAACGATTGCGAAGCGCTATGGCTACTTTTCTTTTGGCATCATCTTGGCCTACGATATATTCATTTAGCTTTGAGACAATATCTTTAGGCGTTAATTTAATGCTATTCGCTTCCATCTAAGCTTCCTCCATATTCATATTAAATCATTGAGTTACAGTAGCTAATATAGATAATTTTGTTATCAAAACTGCCTAGCATAATTACTATAACTTATTTTTATTATCAATGTATATACTTTTTAAAAAATTCTTCCTTTTCAACTAAAGTTCTTCGACGACAATTTGATCATTCGTAAATACGCAAATATCTGAGGCCACGCGTAAACTTTCATAAGCCATATCTTTCGCTGACATATCTTGCGCGTGACGTTTTAATGCACGACCCGCACTTAAAGCGTAGTTACCGCCAGAACCTATAGCGATGAGGTCATCGTCAGGCGCAATCACTTCGCCAGTACCGCTCACGACAAGAATATTCTCTTTGTCCATTACGATGAGCATCGCTTCGAGCTGACGCAACTGTTTGTCGCCTCTCCATTCTTGTGCAAGTTCTACAGCAGCACGCTCAAGGTTACCACTGAATTGTTGCAGTTTCGTTTCAAACTTTTCAAATAGAGTAAATGCGTCAGCCACACTTCCAGCAAAGCCCGCCAAGACTTTACCATCGTACAAAGTGCGTACTTTACGCGCAGTCTGTTTCATAATGACTTGATTGCCTAATGTTACCTGTCCATCACCAGCCATCGCAGAATGACCGTTATGTTGGATAGCAAATATCGTCGTCGCATGAATTGATGTACTCATATCATCTCTTCTCCTTCTTTGCACGTGGATGTGCGTTTAAGTAAACTTTTCTCAATTGATCATTGGATACGTGGGTGTATCTACCAGTCGTCGATAAGTTAACATGACCGAGCAACGCTTGTACAGTTCGCAAGTCTGCACCCTCATTAAGCATGTGTGTAGCAAAAGTATGTCTTAATTTATGGGGGTGAATGTCCGTGACACCAGAGGTACGTTTTACGACATCATTGAGTACGTATCGAACGCCGCGCTCGGTGATTGGATCTCCTTGCATATTCACGATGAGAAATTCGTGACTCGCATGTTGTAGAGGCTGAAACTCTTCAAGATATTGTTGAATACGTTGCTTACAGAACTCACCAAATGGGATAAAGCGTTCTTTATTACCTTTACCTAATACTTTCACACCTGGTAGATTAAGATCTAGATCTGTACGCTTAATATGTACAAGTTCAGATACCCTCATACCTGTCGCATAAAGCAACTCTAGTATGACACTATCTCTGAGACCTTTCTTCTTATCTTGACTCACAGTTTGGAACATCGCTTCCATCTCTTCGTTATAGAAGAACTGTGGTAAATACTGTTCTTTCTTAGGGTGTACAAGTTGTATAAAAGGATTGACTACACTTTCATCTTGAGTCATCCAATATTCATAAAAGCTTCGTAAAGTGGAAATTTTTCGTGATACTGTCGTTCTTTTTAATCCTTGTTCATAGAGATAACTTAAGTAATTGCGAGCATCTTTGTATTGAAAGGTAGCGAGATTCAACAACTCTTGTTCTAAAAAGCCATTAAACTGTTCTAGATCTTCTTTGTAAGATAACAGTGTATATTCAGAGTATTGTCTTTCGACCTTTAACATATACAAATAATCTCGTTGGATTTTCTCCAAATAAAATCCCTCCATCAATATGAATTGTAGCATATTGATAGAAGGAACTGCGATCAATAACCATCAAAAATGGTCATATTTTCGAAATTTTCTAAAGAGTATAGCTTACTTTTCTAAACTAACGTTTTCTTAAAGTTCTCTAAGTAATCTAAAGCTCTTTCAGCATAAGTCATATTACGTTCTTTTTTATTTTTAATCTTTTTATCTAAGGAAGGTAAGACACCGAAGTTAGCATTCATAGGTTGGAAGTTCTTATCATTCTTCGCATGTGAGATGTAGTACGCCATGCTACCAATCATCGTTTCACGTGGGAAGATGACTTCACCTTTGCCGTTAATCTTATGTGCGAGATTGATACCTGAAACGAGTCCACTTGCAGCACTTTCGACATAACCTTCTACACCTGTCATTTGACCAGCAAAGTAAACATTAGGATGAGTAATCAATTCATATTTCTGATTAAGCACATCAGGTGAATTGATAAAAGTATTACGGTGCATCACGCCATAACGGACGATGTCTACATTCTCTAATCCTGGAATCAAACGCACGATTTCTTTCTGAGCACCCCATTTAAGATGTGTTTGGAAGCCAACGATATTATAAAGCGTGCCTGCTGCATCATCTTGTCTCAATTGAACTACTGCATAGGGTGTTTCGCCTGTCTTAGGATCTTCTAAGCCCACAGGTTTCATCGGGCCGAAGAGTAACGTTTTGCGACCTCTACCAGCCATGACTTCAAATGGCATGCAACCTTCGAAATACTTTTCTTTTTCAAACTCATTAACCGGTGCAACTTCTGCTTCTAACAATGCATCGTAGAAACGATTGAACTCTTCTTCAGTCATCGGGCAATTTAAATATGCTGCTTCACCTTTATCGTAACGAGACTTAAGATAAACTTTATCCATGTCAATACTGTCCTTCTCAACAATAGGCGCAGCTGCATCATAGAAATAGAGTTGATCTCGCCCTGTAATATCTACGATTTCTTGAGCAAGATGATCTGTAGTTAAAGGGCCTGTTGCTATAATCGTATAGCCTTCTGGAATTGAATTCACTTCTTCATTAAGAACGGTGATATTTGGATGATTCTTCAACGTATCTGTAATATAGCCTGAGAAATCATGACGATCGACAGCAAGCGCACCTCCTGCTGGTACACGCGCATGATCTGCAGCTTGAATAATAAGTGAATTCAAACGACGCATTTCTTCTTTCAACACACCCACTGCATTCGTGAGATCGTTACCGCGCAATGAGTTGGAACATACGAGTTCAGCAAACTTATCAGTATGGTGAGCAGGCGTTTGTTTCACTGGTCGCATCTCAATCAAGTTAACTTTCACACCACGTTCAGCTAGCTGATAAGCAGCTTCAGAACCAGCCAATCCAGCTCCCACGACATTAACCGTTTCAGTCATTTAATTACCTCCCTTAGTCGTTCATTATGTATTAAAATATATGTTACATTGCTCAAATTTAAAGTTTTATCTCTCCACTTTACATGAGTTTTAAAAGGATAAAAAGAGCAACTGAAGACTATTAAGAGCGCATAGTTACAACTAATAATAGTAATCAGTCGCTGATAGTGACTCACGCCACAAAGTATAACAAGAAATAAGCTAGAAAATATATACTTGTAACAAATTCGTCATTATTTATCGTGATAAAGTGAGCCGATCGTTATTTTTGAACCTCTTCTTTATAATCACAGTTTGAACAAATAACTTGGCTAGATTGACCTTTCTTATGATTGACAAGATAATGGTCGCACTTAGGACAATTACGTCCAACTGGTTTATCCCATGTTACGAAGTCACAGTCTGGATAATTTGAACAGCCGTAGAAGATACGGTTCTTCTTAGATTTACGTTCGATGACTTCGCCGTCTTTACATTTCGGACAATCCACACCAATCTTCTTAACAATCGCTTTTGTATTACGGCAATCAGGGAAATTAGAGCAAGCCATAAACTTACCATAGCGTCCCATCTTGATAACCATTGGTGCGCCACAAACTTCACAATCTTCACCAGCTGGCTCATCTTTGATTTCTATCTTTTCCATTTCTTCTTCAGCACGTTGAACGTCTTGTTCAAAGCTAGAATAGAAATCATCGATAACTTTGTGCCAGTCGATTTCACCTTCCGCAATTTTATCGAGTAATGTTTCCATATTAGCTGTGAAGTCAACATCGATAATTTCAGGGAAGTAATCCTTTACCTGTTCGTATACAATTTCACCTAGTTCCGTTGGTACGAAGCGCTTGCTTTCATTCTTCACATAATTACGCTTTTGAATTGTATCAATCGTTGGTGCGTATGTTGACGGGCGTCCAATCTTCAATTCTTCTAACGTTTTAACTAAACGCGCTTCTGTATAACGCGGAGGTGGTTGCGTAAAGTGTTGAGATGGATCAATCTTCGTTGCTGTCACCATCTCTCCTTCTTTAATCACAGGTAATTTGTTATTTTTATTCTCATCTTTATCATCTTTCGCTTCGACGTATACAGACATAAAGCCTTTGAATTTAACTGTTTGACCGTTAGCACGGAACTTCACATCGTTCTGAGTTAAGTCCATCGCCACTGTATCTAAGATGGCAGCAGCCATTTGACTCGCTACAAAACGTTCCCATACTAATTTATAGAGTCTGTATTGATCTCTAGAAAGATATGGTTTCATGTCAGATGGCGTACGATAAACACTCGTTGGTCTGACCGCTTCGTGCGCATCTTGGTCACCTTGACCTTTAGATTGACGATACGCAGTATAATCCTTACCGTATTCAGACTCAATATAAGATTTCGCTTCCGCTTGTGCTTGATTTGAAATACGTGTAGAGTCTGTACGCATATAAGTAATCAAACCAACCGTACCTTGTTTCTTCAAGTCGATACCTTCGTATAGTTGTTGCGCTACCATCATCGTCTTACGTGCTTTAAAGTTAAGTTTACGCGCAGCTTCTTGTTGCAGCGTAGATGTAGTAAAAGGTTTCGCAGGATGGCGTTTCTTTTCTTTCTTTGTAACTTTAGTCACTTCAAATTGGTCACTGTCTAGTTGCTTCGTGATATATTCGACGTCGTCTTTCTTCTCCAATTTGTATGGTTTATCTTTCAGATGTAAGAAACGTGCAGTAAACTTAGAACGTTTATAACGGAATTCGCCTTCAATCTTCCAGTACTCTTCTGGTTTAAAGTTTCTGATTTCGTTCTCTCTATCAATCACTAAACGTAAAGCTACCGTTTGAACGCGTCCAGCTGATAAACCTTTCTTAACTTTCTTCCACAATACTGGAGAAATATTGTAACCCACTAAACGGTCGAGTATACGGCGTGCTTGTTGTGCATCCACGAGATTCATCTCTATGCCACGTGGATGTTTAAAGCTGTCTTTAACCGCCTCTTTTGTAATTTCATTAAATACGACTCTTGTCTTCCCATCATCTTCAATTTCTAATATATGAGCTAAATGCCACGCAATAGCCTCTCCTTCACGGTCAGGGTCACTTGCTAAATAAACATGTTTCGCTTTTTTAGCATGACGCTTCAAGTCTTTGACTACAGGGCCTTTACCGCGAATCGTAATATATTTCGGTTCATAATTATTTTCATAATCGACACCCATTTGACTACGAGGCAGGTCACGTACGTGCCCCATTGATGCGATTACTTTATACTTTTTACCTAAATATTTTTCTATTGTTTTAGCTTTTGCGGGCGATTCAACTATGACTAGATTTTCTGCCAAAGTGATACCCCCTTGAATTAACTAATTCAAAGGTAAATGATAAACGGTTTATTTTGTTTTTGTCAATGTTTTTAAATTATTTGTTCCGACTTTCTACCATTATAAGTGTGGTTTTTAACTAAACGATACTTAGTATTCTTAAACGAAGTAAACTAATATATTTCGAAATCTGAAATAATATCGCTCGGTTCTAAAACAATTTTTGCCCCATCTTGTGCACTCAGCATGTTTCCTCGTGTCATAGGATTAAAGATTGACCCAGGCAGAATATATACTTCACGATTCTGTTCAAGTGCCGCAGTAGTAGTGATATGCGTTCCACTATTCTGCTCAGCTTCAGTGACAAATATGCCTTGAGCTAGGCCGCTAATCAAGCGATTACGTTGTGGAAAGTAGTAACGCTGTGGACGTGTATCTGGAACATATTCACTTATTGTCAGGCCTTGATGTTCAAGTAAATCACGCGTATTCTGCGTCTCATATGGATAATGCGCAAGATGTCCAAATCCAAGCACACCTATCGAAGACATATTGTATCTTAGAGATAATCGATGAGCAACGTGGTCAGCTCCTTTAGCTAATCCTGAAACAATCGTTAAATCTGCTCTATCAAAGTGAGGAAAGAATGTCTCTAATGTTTGTGTAGTATAATATGTAGCTGATCGTGAACCGATAATCGCTAATTTACGAGGACGATTTAGCATATGCAAGTTACCTCGGTAAAAAAGGATATATGGAGGATCATAAATTTCCTTCAGTAATTGAGGATATTCATCATCTTCAATTGATAATACATTAACTTGCCATTCAGCTAATTTGCTAAACATATAATCTTCTGTGAGCCTTATATAGTTCGCCTTATACTCTTCTTTATAGGACCGTTTTGAAAGGACCTGTTCTTCATTTAATAGAGTGAGCTGCTCCTGGAAGGAAAGTTGGGGGAAATCAGGATATGCTGTTAATAGTTGTTTAATCATGGATGTAGTGAATCCCGCGAAGCGGAGTTGTAAATAAGTATGTTCTATGGTCGTTACCTCCTCTTTCTTAATATTATAACTTATTTCCCAAGAGAATAGTGTGTCAATTTGATTTCAAATTTAATCTCAAACTTAACCTAATTGTTAAAAGTAAAGTTCAACTTTTAATATATCAAGGATCTGTCAAAAAATTTATTAAAAAACTGAAGACCGTCCACATGCAATGAAAGCGAACTTTCTATTATTAATTAGTGCCTCGAACATAAGGTTAATTCTATTCTTCGCTAAAATTTAAGTTCACATAATAATTCTAACGTTACTCATAATTAATAATCATTATTTTCTTTTCAAACGAGAAAAGCTCGACTTCACTCAAAGGAGTAAGCCGAGCTTGAAACCTAACTACCATATTATTTGTTGATAGTTAATAACTCTTCATAAATACCTGCTTCTTTAGCAGCATCGATAAGTGTAGTACCGATTTCTGAAGGAGTGTCTGCAGTTTTAACACCACAAGAGTTAAGTGTTTTGATTTTTTCAGAAGCAGTACCTTTACCGCCTGAAATAATCGCACCTGCGTGACCCATACGTTTTCCTGGAGGTGCAGTTTGACCACCAACGAAGCCTACAACTGGTTTGTTCATGTTCTCTTTAATCCATTGTGCAGCTTCTTCTTCAGCAGTACCACCGATTTCACCAATCATAACGACTGCTTTAGTTTCATCGTCTTCATTAAATGCTTTTAACACGTCGATGAAGTTTGTACCGTTAACTGGGTCGCCACCGATACCTACTGCAGTTGTTTGACCAATACCTTCTTCAGTTAATTGGTGTACAGCTTCGTAAGTTAAAGTACCTGAACGAGATACAACACCTACGTGACCTTTTTTATGGATGTAACCAGGCATGATACCGATCTTACATTCGTCAGCAGTGATAACACCTGGACAGTTTGGTCCTACGATACGTGTTTTCTTACCTTGTGCATAGCGTTTAACTTTAACCATGTCGATAACTGGAATGTGCTCAGTGATACAAATAGCTAAGTCTAATTCAGCATCGATTGCTTCAAGAATAGAGTCAGCTGCGAAAGGTGCTGGTACGTAGATAACTGATACAGTTGCACCAGTTTCTTCTTTCGCTTCTTCTACTGTATTGTATACAGGTACACCTTCAACCACTTGACCGCCTTTACCTGGCGTTACACCAGCGACGATTTGTGTACCATAGTCAAGCATTTGTTTAGTATGGAAAAGGGCAGTTGACCCTGTAATACCTTGAACCATTACTTTTGTGTTCTTATCAATAAATACGCTCATCTTAGCGCTCCCATCCTTTCCTTACGCTTCTTTTACATTATTAACGATTTTTTGTGCGCCTTCTGCCATAGTTGTTGCTGGTTCGATAGCTAAGCCAGAATTGTCTAAGATTTCTTTACCACGTTCAACGTTAGTACCTTCTAAACGTACAACGAGTGGTAATGTTAATTCGACTTCTTTAACAGCTGCAGCGATACCTTCAGCAATAACGTCACATTTCATGATTCCACCAAAGATGTTAACGAAGATACCTTTAACATTCTCGTCACCTAAGATGATCTTGAATGCTTCAGTAACTTTTTCTTTAGTAGCACCGCCACCAACGTCTAAGAAGTTAGCTGGACGTCCACCGAAGTGGTTGATTGTATCCATAGTTGCCATCGCTAAGCCGGCACCGTTAACCATACAACCAATGTCGCCATCTAAAGCGATGTAAGATAAATCGTATTTAGATGCTTCGATTTCTTTAGGATCTTCTTCTTCTAAGTCGCGTAATTCCATGATGTCTTTATGTCTAAATAATGCGTTATCGTCGAAGTTAAGTTTAGCATCAAGTGCTAATACATCGCCGTCACCAGTAGTTACAAGTGGGTTAATTTCAACGATAGAGCAGTCTTTTTCGATAAATACATTGTAAAGTGCCATTAAGAATTTAGCAGCTTTACCGATTGATTCTTTAGGAATATTGATGTTGAAAGCAATTCTTCTTGCTTGGTAAGGCGCTAAGCCTACAACTGGATCAATTGTTTCTTTAAAGATCTTCTCTGGCGTTTCTGCTGCTACTTCTTCGATTTCAGTTCCGCCTTCTTCAGAAGCCATTAAAGTTACACGGTCAGTTGCGCGGTCGATTACGAAACCAACATAATATTCTTTCTGAATATCGCAACCTTCTTCAATGTAAAGACGTTTAACTTCTTTACCTTCAGGACCAGTTTGGTGCGTTACTAATTGCTTACCTAATAATTCTTTAGCATAAGTTTCAACTTCGTCTAAAGATTTAGCAATCTTAACACCGCCTGCTTTACCTCTTCCCCCAGCGTGGATTTGAGCTTTAACTACATACACGTCTGAGTTAAGTTCCTTTGCTTTGTCAACTGCTTCTTCAGCAGTAAATGCTACGCGTCCTTCTGGGACAGCAACGCCCATAGAACGAAAAATTTCTTTACCTTGATACTCGTGGATATTCATTCTCCATCCTCCTGTTTCTTAGGTTAAGTTCATAGTCAATTATAAAAAATGTAAGCGCTATTGTAAACTGATTGAACACAGTATTTTAGAATTATTTTAATTTTATAAACTTGCGATCATGGATTTTATCGGTTCAAAAGACTTTCGATGCTCCGGCGTGACGCCTAATTGTTTCAACCCTTCTAAATGCGCTTTCGTCCCATATCCGACGTTCTTGCTAAACTCGTATCCTGGATATTGTTCATCTAACTCGCGCATATAACGATCACGATATTCTTTAGCCAGAATACTTGCTGCAGCAATCGATACACTCTTCGCATCCCCTTTAACTAACGATTGTTGATGGATATCTAAAGGCAGTTTCATCGCATCAACTAGCATGTGGGTCGGACGAGTCTTTAGCTGCTCTACTGCACGCACCATCGCCATTTGCGTCGCCTGGTAGATGTTATACTCATCAATTTCGTCCACCGTTGCTATTCCAAAGGCATAATCAGCAACACCTTCTTTCAGAGCCGTTTCAAATGCTGCACGTTTCTTAGCACTTAACTGCTTCGAATCGTTAATACCTACATAGTGATGTTGATCATTAAGGACTACCGCACATGTCACAACCGGACCTGCTAAAGGACCACGGCCTACTTCATCTACACCGCAAATCACAGCCTGTGGGGCCTTTTCAAGAATATTACTCTCATAGAATGTCATATACTGATAACGTTCAACTTCTTCCAGAGCTTTAACGATTTGTTTATGCTGTCGCTTCAAAGCTTGTTGAACGCCCTTACGCTCGTCTGTATGCCATTCCGAGTGTTCTAACTCCTCGAGTGAGGTAATTTGAGCAATCTCTTCCTTCACTTCTTTAATTGTTTGTGTCATGCTTCACGTCCCTCTATCTCTTTAACGATATCGAAAGTATATGTGCCAATCTTGGCATTTCTGACATCATTAATAATTAGTTCAATGACCGCTTCATAATCGACCTCATTCCCTTTTTGTAAAAGGCCTCGACGTCTTCCTATCGCATCAAACCATTCAAGCAGCTCAGCATCCGGATCAACTTCTACACTGTAATGATTACAAAGTCCTTCATAATCGTGTTCAATCAAGAAATTCAATCCAAAGATCGCCACTTCATCTAAATGAACGATACTGTCTTTAATTGCTCCAGTAATACTGAGTTTCTTACCCACTGTCTCGTCTTCGAACTTTGGCCACAGAATCCCAGGGGTGTCGAGTAATTGCAACGCTTTACCAACTTTAATCCATTGCTGTTGTTTCGTTACTCCTGGCGTGTTTCCTGTCTTCGCGATCGATTTCTTCGCTAACTTGTTGATTAACGTGGACTTACCGACGTTAGGGATACCGACGATCATCGCTCGAATCGCACGTGGTTTCAATCCTTTCTCTTTCTCACGTTCGAACTTCTCTTTCGTAGCTTCAGTGGCTGCTTGTTCCACTTTTTTCAAACTTCGACCATGCTTGGCGTCTACCGCTACAGGATAGTAGCCTTGTGCTTTGAAATGCTCTTGCCATTTGTCTAGCTCATTCAAGTTAGCCATATCTTTTTTGTTTAAAATGACTACACGCGGCTTATGTTGTACGACTTCATCAATCATAGGGTTACGAGAACTATAAGGAATACGCGCGTCTACAAGTTCGAAGACGACATCCACCTTTTTCAATTGCTCAGAGACTTCGCGTTTCGCTTTCGCCATATGACCAGGATACCATTGTATGACCATGCTGCATTCACCTCTTTTAATAATTTAATTACTAGTAAAGACTTTATTATCATAACATGTTCAACGCAAAAAGAGGGAGTAAGACTTAACTCATCGCAATGATTTAAGTGTGTCTTACTCCCTAATAAAGGTTAGAATTCAAACGGATATTTCAACGCTCATCTTCCGTAGCGTGAAACTAGATTTAATCATTAAGTGAGTTGTGAGTATCTCAAATAATTACTCGTTAAGCTCACTGATTTCTTTAGCAATATCTTCAGAAGCGACTAAACCACGGAATTTAGCCCATGTCTCACGATTAACAAAGTGCGCACGTGCTTTCTCAACTGCGTCCACATGAGACCATGCTTCACTATTTTGAAGTGCTTTCACTTCATCGCTATTTTCATCTTCAACCATGATAAATAAACGTTCAGGATTTACTTCTGATAATTGTTTATAGTCTAATTCTAAGTAATCTGCACCCATGTATTCTGAAGAATTTTCTACAACTTCTTTAGTTAGTGCAGGTTTAAAGCCAAGACTTTCTAAGAAACTGCCGACATACGTTTTGACTGAATGCGCCACAACACCGTCATTTGTTACGACGATTGGTAAAGTAGTTTGATCAGTATCTAAACTAATTTGATCTTTGTAGTCATTAATTTTATCTTCATGTTGTTTCATTACTTCTTGAGCTTTGTCTTCTTTAGAAACAGCTTTGCCGATAATGCGGAATGCATCTAAGTTTTCGTTGTAATTTGCGTCGAAACTTTTAACTAAGATGGTAGGTGCAATTTGAGTTAAATCATCATACATGTCTTTGTGTCTATCTTGATCAGCAATGATGAGTTGAGGTTCTGCTTTCTTAATGGCATCGAAATCAGGGTTGAGTCTTTCACCTGCTGATACATAATCGCCGACTTGATTGCGGATTGGGTCGATGAGGTTTGCGCTATCACCATCATTAGCTACGCCTGTAACGTTAACGTCTAAAGCTACGAGTGCATCAACAAATGAATATTCAAGAGCTACTGCAGACTCAATTACTTCTGGAATTTGTGTCGTACCAGCTGCATGTTTAATTTCTGTAGTCATCATACATACCTCCTAAATAACTGCTTTCACTACTTATTTTGACGTTTTTTAGGTTTTTAAACTTCCTTTTCCACAAAGAGCTGAGGATAAAATGAAGAACTTAATGACTGAGACTTCACTTGCTTAACGCAAAATCAGATTTCAACCAAATATCTACCACACCTTATAATGATATAAATCGACTACATGCCTCTTGCTGCCTCCTTTGTTATCTTCAAAAACACTTTCGGGTAGCTATGTTCACCTAAATGAGTCGTGGAATCAGCCATAAGATGCTAAAATGACAGTGCTATGTAAAAATTAAATTTGACGTTAGAGTGAGTTGAAGAACTTAACGTCAACGTTAAGAGGAATATTATGAAAGATAAATTAACACAAAATCCTTTAATAAAATTATTATTCGTCATTGTGCTCAGCAGTATCGCAAGCTTAATCACTTTCAGTGGCTATATTTATCGCTACTTGACGCAAGGCCTCGTGTTTAGTGGCAATGGAGATGGTTTTCGACAAATGATGCCTTTCCAAATGTACCTGTATGAGCATTTCTCGAAAGGTCACATGATGTACGACCATTCCTTTGGCCTAGGTGGCAATTATATTCAAGATTTAGCTTATTACTATTCTTTGTCACCTTTCACTTATTTGCACTTTAGCGGCGTGTGGCTCGCAGAACATGTCTTTCGCGCTAACCCGAGTGATATTGCATTCTGGCCCACGGATCAACTCGTCGTTGCCATAGTAAAGACTGCGCTTATTTTTGTGGTAAGTTATTATACATTCAGATATTTTAACATGAAGCGCGTGTCCACAATGATTGCGACATTATTATATGGCGCAT
Organism: Staphylococcus pettenkoferi; assembly: GCF_026659735.1. Taxonomy (GTDB): domain Bacteria; phylum Bacillota; class Bacilli; order Staphylococcales; family Staphylococcaceae; genus Staphylococcus. The sequence continues at coordinate 152,827 of NZ_JANSKK010000002.1, forward strand.
CAACTGTGACAATCGATTTTAACTTTACGTGGTCTTTCTATAGTGATCTATTAATTTTTCTACCATTATCTGTACTCGGCATTGAGCGTTTATTCCAAGAACGCAAAGCTGGCTTATTTATTTTTGCAATCGCGCTCACCTTATTTTCTAATTTTTACTTCAGTTACTATGAAACGATTATTGTGTTGTGTTATTTCATCTATCGCACACTTTGGCCTTATCGTACTGATGTCCTTTCAAGAATTCAGAAACTATGGATCATCGTTGGCAATGTCATGTTAGCCGCTATCAGTAGTTTGTGGGGTTGGTATACAGGGGTAACGTCATTTCTCAATAACGATCGACAATCCAATCCACATTTCCATTTCGACCCAATCATCGAACCGATACGTCATTATCACATGTTCTCAAATGGGTTCTATATCACGCTCACATTGATTGTGGTTATGGCGTTGTTCTCATTTAAACTCTATCGTCATTACTTCTATCGTTTGACGGCGATTGCGACGTGGTTAATGTTACTCGGCTCACTCTCGCCTTATTTCGATAGTGCTTTCAATGGCTTTTCAACACCAGAACGTCGCTGGGTCTACATCTTGGTCTTTATGTGTGCCCTACTTGTCGCGCAATATCTCCATCATTTTAGTGAGATTTCAATGACTCGCTTTCTGTTGAGTAGTATACCTGTACTCATTCTCATGCTGCTAAAATGGATCGGGTATTTCGAGCTTGAAACGAGTTGGATGTATGTAAGCCTGTGTATCATCCTCTTCCTAGGTTTAACGATACGCTTTACATTCTGGCGTCATACTGTAACTTTTAAAATTATCCTAATGATTCTCATCATTTTGCAACAATGGATGATGATTCAAAACGCTTATACGAATAATATTAAAAAATACACAACAGACCTTTCTGAACTGAAATCTGATCATTATCGTAGTCCGAAAATGCAAAATAAAATTAATGATATTAATCATAACCGACAAAATGACATCTTCCATCGCATTGATTATATGTCTCAATACAACCTTAACTCAGCGATGGTTTATCACTATAATGGTATCGCGTTATATTCTAGTATCTTTGATGGACGTATTCTGGACTATTATGACCGTCAATTACAAATCAATATGCCGACCGATAAGAATAGTACGTATCGCTTACTCAATAATCGTACCAATTTAATGGCGTTATGGGACGTGCGTGATCGCATACGCACCTCTGAAGATCAGCTCATGCCGTATGGTTTCAAACATCAACAGAACTTCGAAACCGAATCGCGTACGTTTGAACATTCAACGGCTGACTTTAACTATCCTGCTGCTCATTTAACGAAGAAAGTGTTTAAGCCAAGTCAATTGAAATCACCGTTAGATCGTGAACAAGCGTACTTAACTGGTGTGGTGTTCTCAGATCACGATCAGAAGCCGACGAGTCATTTTACACCTAATCAGAATCTACTGAACTATGCCAAACCTGAGCTAAATCACGTTCGTCAAGGTAAGGCACATCAACTTAAAGTAGATAAAAATAGAGGCGGTATCACCTATCATCTACCGAAAAACATAGCTGACCGTTATCAAGATTTGTATGTGGAAATGGATGTTGAACTCCTGTCGCCGGATAAAGCACATCGCGTAGGTATCAACGAATACAGTCAGAACCGCAATCCGCTCACGTATAAATATCGCCGTTTTGTGACACCTGTGACGATGAAAGTGAAATCAGCCCAAGATTTACATTTACATCTCGCTAAAGGTACGTATCGTTATCGACTCAAAGGCATTTATGGAGAGGATTATCGTACATTGCAAGAAGCACATAAAGATGTGAAGCCTGTGAAAGTCAAGCAACATCATAATGGGTACACCATTACTAAGAATCACGATGATGCGGGTTACATCGTCTTACCAATGGCTTATCGAGATGGCTTGCAAGCACATTCAAATGGTAAAAAGGTAGACGTCAAGCAAGGCAATGGAATAATGACTGTCGTGCCTACGTCCAAAGGTCAAGGTGAAATTACAGTAACTTACCACTACCCTCATCACTGGCTGCTGCTCAGTTTGAGTAGTATTGGAGTCGTACTCAGTATCTTGTGGTGTTGGTGGTTGCGTAAGAAAAAGAAGAAGCTTTATGAACGTGGTTCAAAAAAATTTGTGAGGAAGCCGTAGCTTAATGGGCCAAAAGCATGTTAAGCACCAGTAACTACTAACAAATAACAGAATAAATGTCTGGGATTCGAGAGTTAAGGGACTATTCGAGTCCCAGACTTTATTTTTAATACATGAACAAACTCAATCAACTCAAAATAAAAATGCACTAAAAAAAGCTAGAACCCACGATAAAGTGAATTCCAGCTTTCTTCATTATATACTGATTAGCGAATTTCTTGGATACGCGCAGCTTTACCACGTAAGTGGCGTAAGTAGTATAATTTAGCACGACGTACTTTACCACGACGTTTCACTTCGATCTTCTCGATCTTAGGAGTGTGAAGTGGGAATGTACGTTCAACACCTACACCTGAAGAAATCTTACGTACTGTGAATGTTTCAGAAATGCCTCCGCCACGGCGTTTGATTACAACACCTTCGAAGACTTGAACACGTTCACGTGAACCTTCAATGATACGAACGTGTACACGTAAAGTATCTCCAGCACGGAATGTAGGAATATCGTCACGTAATTGTGATTTCGTAACTGCTTCAATAAGTTTGTGATTACTCATAGTAAATTCTCTCCTTCAACCTATGTTCATGCCTAGACAATAATATAGCAGCGGATCATAGTGATTTTTCGTGCATTGCACACTTACATTATGCTAGCACAAACACTTTTACTTTTCAATTCCTTTTCGATATCTTTTTAGAATATCTTGATCCTGCTTCGTTAATTCAGCTTTGTCCAATAAATCCGGTCTATTACGATACGTGCGAAGCAACTTCTGTTCACGTCGCCACGCATCGATTCGTGCGTGATTCCCTGAAAGTAAGACGTCAGGTACTGTCATACCACGATATTCTCGCGGTCGTGTATACTGAGGAAACTCTAACAAGCCATCTTGGAACGAGTCATCTTCGTGAGATTGTTGGTTTCCTAGCACCCCCGGGATGAGACGCACAATTGCATCGGTCATCGTCATCGCAGGAAGTTCGCCGCCAGTTAACACGTAGTCGCCAATAGAAATTTCATCTGTCACAAGATGTTCTCGAATTCGCTCATCATATCCTTCGTAGTGACCACAAATAAAGACGAGATGTTCCGCTTCACTCAACTCTTGTGCTTTTTCTTGGGTAAAAGGCTCACCTTGTGGACACATTAAGACAACACGTGTTTCATCAGTTTGTTGGAGACTTTCTAATGCGTTAAATATCGGTTCTGGTTTCAACACCATTCCTTGTCCACCACCAAAGGGATAGTCGTCCACTTGGTTATGTTTATTCTCCGCAAAATCTCGAAAGTTAACAGTATTCACGTTAAGCATGCCTTTATCTTGAGCTCTTTTCAAAATAGAGTGATTAAGCACACCCTCAAACATTTCAGGAAATAGCGTTAAATAATCAATTCTCATTAATCTAACAATCCTTCCATCGGCGTGATATGTATTTGACGTCCTTCTACATCGACTTCTTGTACAACATCAGCGATATATGGAATTAAATACTCTTTGTCACCTTGAACGACCCATACATCATTCGCACCTGTTTCAAAGATTTCAGTCACTCGACCAAGCGGTTCGCCCTCGTTAAAGACCGTACAGCCGATGATATCGGAATAGTAATATTCATTCTCTGCAAGTTCAATATCTTCGTGATCACGTTCTTGATACAACGTCTCACCTTTCAAGTGTTCCACGTCGTTAATATTATCTCTACCTTCAAAATTCAACATATGTAGTCCTTTGTGAACACGATGAGATGTCACCACAAGCGCTTCTGTTTCTCCATCTTGATGGTGAATTTCGAGTTCTTCGCCTTGTTGAAAACGCACGTCGGTAAAGTCTGAGTTCGACTTCACTTTCACTTCACCTTTAATGCCATGTGTATTCACAATTTCGCCTACTTCAACCTGCATAGCGCAACCTCCAATGCTTTTGACTTAATGGTTTATTATAACATGGAAACAGTCGTTACTTCTTATATTCCACTACACCATCTATTTACCTCTCAAGTCATAAAAAAAGAGCAACACCAAGGTTACTCTTTTCAAAATCATTTATTTTTCATCATCAAATTTTTTCAAGATACCTTCTCTTGATAAGATGTTGTGTACTGTGTCAGTTGGTTTAGCACCATTTTTCAACCATTTAAGTGCTAATTCTTCATCAATAATAACTTCTGGTGCATTCACGTGTTTAGGGTTGTAAGTACCGATTTGTTCGATACTACGACCATCACGTGGCGCACGAGAATCAGCTGCTACAATACGGTAGAATGGGTTTCTTTTAGAACCTAAACGTTTTAAACGTAATTTAACTGCCATTAGTATACGCTCCTTTATATTAATAATTTCTTTTCTACAAGAATTAATAATAACAGTTGTCCAGAAGTTTGTAAAGAGCTTTTTCTTTACCAAATTATTTTTCTTTAAGTAGTGTGATGATGGGCGTTACAAGCATTGTTCGATCGAAACTGACTCACATCGATGAAATCGTCATGAAGAATTTCATCGATACTCATCTCTTTATAATGTTGTTTTATCTTTTGAAGAAATAAAGGTTTGTTCATCTTCTTCTCACTAAAAAGAATACGATACATAATTGGAGCCATATAATCATCGGGTATACTAAACTTGTCGTTATCATGGTGAATCGTTCTACTCGGTAAATCTTCGAGTGAAATAAATTGTGTTGAGAGTCCTGTGATAGGATACTCGTAATAGAAAAGCGCTTCATCTTCTTCAAATTGATATCGGTGGTAAGCAATGTTAAGAAGCAAGTTTAATTTCTTAAGTGTCATAGGTGCAATGAGGAGAAAGTAGCGTGCAATATCTAAAGGAACGAGCGGATAGGGTTCTGTGGCTACTTGTAGAAATGCTTCGAAATCATGATAATATTTGATATCTCGATAATAAGGATCTTCCTTAGCAATCCCTTCAGTTGATGGATCTTTACTTGGTATACTATGAATATATGTCATTACATAGTGCTCGCTTAATTTATCGAGTTCATATTGACAATCATCATTTTCTTTTATTAATAACTTATGGTAAGCGACACGTGTTCCTGTTTGATCGGCAAGTTTATCATTCTGTAGAAATATAAGTAAATGTCTATAATGCATAGGTACTCCTTTCATCCATATTGATGGATTAATTCTGTTTCTCTCACATGCCATTTCATGTAATCTTGCTTATATGCAAGATGACTATCTCGATTTTGTTCTCTATCCTTTGCTCTCCAAATTTGGAGTTCAATAGGATAAGTGCGATTACTAAGTTTAAAATAGACATGCACCGCTTTGTATTGATTTTTAGATGAGTTTAATACAGTAATTTTATTTTTCATCGCAGTAGGAAGTGTTTCTACAGTTTCTTGTATATTTAACTTTAATTCTTTAATCGGAAGGGTTGATGTAATGATTAATCGATAGCCTAGGATATCATTTAATACCTTATTTAATGGAAATGTTCCAAGCTTATTGTTGCGATTAAAACGAGTGATTTTATTAATAACGCATTTAAAATTTTTTACTCTGTATTTTACGTCGTGATTGTCATTAATTGCTAATTCCTTTTCATGACTTATAAGAATATCGATATACTCTTGTAATATCATAACTATAGATGAATTAATAATATCTCCTTTATGATTCATTACCTTATACACACATGTTTTCTTTAAATTGGTATTCATATCGAGGTGTGCTGTTAATTCTGCTACATACTTAGTACGGTTATAAACATTGAGCATCGTTGCTTTAATTGCTGCGATTTCTTGCTGTTTTATGGTGTCACCTAGTCTCTTTTTGAATTTCCTTTCTTTATTTATTGGATAAATAAATTATACTGACAAACACAATCCGTTTCAAATCTTAAGTGAGTGCGTGTTGATAATTCCATTAGTATAAGGCATTTATATACCTACTCTCAATATCACTTACATTTTCTCTAAATAAAAAACAGGACAACGATCCTTAGTAAATCGTTGTCCCGTATTCAATATTAGAACGGTAAGTTCATGCCTTTTAACATGTTTTGCATTTGTGCTTTTTTACCTTTCTTACCTTTACCGCCACCGGTAAATTGTTTCATCATTTTCTTCATCTCATTGAATTGTTTCATCAGACGATTAACTTCTTGAAGTGTGCGACCTGACCCTTTTGCAATACGTTTTTTACGTGACACATTGAGTACTGCTGGATTCTCACGCTCAGTCGGAGTCATAGATTGGATAATCGCTTTAATATGATCGATTTGTTTCTCGCTCATATTCAACTTGTCCAAGCCTTTCATCTTATTCATGCCTGGAATCATCTTCATAATGTCATCCAGTGGACCTAAGTTTTTCACTTGGTCAAGTTGTTCTAAGAAATCGTCCAACGTGAATGAGGAAGTCCGCATTTTCTTCTCAAGATCTTTCGCTTTTTCCTCATCCACATCTTGTTGTGCTTTCTCGATTAAACTTAGCACATCGCCCATACCTAAGATACGGGAAGCCATACGCTCAGGATGGAATGGCTCTAAACCATCTAGTTTCTCACTCATACCGACGAATTTAATTGGTTTTTGCGTTACTGAACGGATAGATAACGCTGCACCACCACGTGTATCGCCATCAAGTTTCGTTAATGTTACTGAAGACACGTCGAGTTGGTTATCAAATGATTCGGCAACGTTAACCGCATCTTGACCAGTCATCGCATCAACGACGAGCATGATTTCGTTCGGTTTAGATACTTCCTTAACCTCTTGTAACTCGTTCATCAATGCTTCGTCGACATGTAAACGACCGGCTGTATCGATGATGACGAAATCGAGATGTTCTTCTTTTGCATGTTGAATCGCGTGATCCACGATATCTTGAGGCTGTACTTGGTCGCCTTCACTATATACAGGAATATCGAGTTGTTTCCCTACTGTTTGAAGTTGATCGATCGCAGCTGGACGATAAATATCGGCAGCCACTAAGAGTGGTTTTTTATTATATTTCTTACGCATCAAGAGTGCGAGCTTACCAGCAGTTGTGGTCTTACCTGCACCTTGAAGCCCTACCATCATGACTACAGTTGGCGGTTTATTCGCCATTTGAATCGTTGCATTCTCGCCACCCATGAGTTGGGTCAATTCATCCTGTACAATCTTGATTACTTGTTGCCCTGGGGTTAAGGATTTCATCACATCTGAACCTAGGGCACGATCTGATACGGTCTTAACGAAGTTCTTAACAACTTTAAAGTTAACGTCGGCTTCGAGCAATGCGAGACGGACTTCACGCATCATCGTCTTGATATCCGCTTCCGTGACTTTCCCTTTACCACGGATCTTCTGCATCGTCTGCTGTAAACGATCCGACAAGCCTTCAAATGCCATATCAAATCCCCTCCTTTGTAAAAGTGTTATTCGAGTTCTTCTAATTGTTGAATGAGTTCAGCAATTTTATCTTTATCATCTATATGCGCCTTCATCTCGTTATAAAGCTCTTGGCGCTTTTCAAAATTACGATATAAATTTAATTTATCCTCATAATCTTCAACTAAATCGCCAGTTCTTCTAATATTATCATATACTGCTTGGCGACTCACATCAAAAGTTTCTGCAATCTCACTCAATGAATAATCTTGAAGATAGAACAGTTCAAGATAGTTGCGCTGTTTCTCAGTGAGTAGTGATTGATAGAAATCAAAGAGATAATTCATTCTCAACGTCTTAACTAAATCACCATTACTCATGTGGACGACCTTCTGTTTCTGAAGCTGCGTCTTCACCCTCTTGGTCAGTTTCCTCTGCTTCAGCCTCTACATTTTGTTCAATCATATCAGCGAAGAGACCATAAACGTAGCTTTCTGGGTTAAATGGTTGAAGGTCATCTAAGCGTTCACCTAAACCAACGTATTTCACTGGGATGTGAAGTTCGTTACGGATGGCAAGAACGATACCACCTTTAGCTGTACCATCAAGTTTCGTTAAGACGATACCTGAAACGTCTGTCACTTCTTTGAAGGCACGAGCTTGAGAAAGTGCGTTCTGACCCGTCGTCGCATCTAAGCAAAGTAAGCTTTCGTGAGGCGCGTCCGGAATCGCACGACCAATGACACGTTTCATCTTCTCAAGTTCGTTCATTAAGTTTGCTTTGTTCTGTAAACGACCTGCTGTATCGACGATTAAGATGTCGACACCTTTATGCTTCGCTGCATTCATCGCATCATATACAACAGCAGCTGGGTCTGAACCCTCACTTTGGCTAATCACATCAACACCGACACGTTCACCCCATACTTGAAGTTGACGTATCGCACCTGCTCTGAATGTATCGCCAGCAGCAAGCATAACTTTTTTACCTTCTGCTTGATAGCGATGCGCAAGTTTACCGATTGTTGTCGTCTTACCTACACCGTTAACGCCGACCATGAGCACGACATTTAAGCGACCGTCTTCAAGGTTCATGACCTCAGAATGTTCATCATCTTGATGGTAGATTTCAACAATCTTCTCAACGATGACTTCACGTAAATCTTCAGTCTCTTGGATATTGCGACGTTTCGCTTCGTCACGAAGTTCGTCTACGAGTTCCATCACTGTATTAAATCCAACGTCTGCTGTGATGAGCATCTCTTCTAATGCTTCGAAGAAATCTTCGTCTACTTTACGATAACGCGCGATGAGATTATTGAGTTGTTCTTGGAAGTTCTGACGTGATTTCTCTAAACCGGCTTTGAATTTGGCACCTAATTTTTGCGCTTCAATTTCTTCAAAGTCTTCAATGGAGATCAGTCCATCTTCATCGAAATCCGCTTCACTTAATTTCTTCGGTTTCTTCTTAGGTGGTTCGGGTTGTTCTGCAGGTTGATCGAACTGTTGCTGACTCTCATCAGACTCTGCCGAATCTAAATCTTCGAGTTGCGTTAATTCCTGGGGGTCTTCGTGTTTCTTCTCTTCTTTCGCTTGGCCTGTAAACTTGTCCTTTAAGCGTTTAAAAAAGCTCATGTTTGTTCCTCCTCCATTACCTCATCTATCGTATTTAAGTTCACACTGACTAATTTCGATACACCAAATTCTTGCATCGTCACACCGTAGAGTCGATCTGAATACTCCATCGTACCTTTTCGGTGCGTGATGACGATAAATTGCGTTTGTTCAGATAGCTGGCGTAAATATTGTGCATACCGAATTACATTTGCTTCATCTAATGCAGCTTCGACCTCATCAAGAATGACAAATGGTGCAGATCTGACTTTTAATATCGCAAAGAGTAAAGCAATGGCACTTAGTGCACGTTCGCCACCACTCAGTAAAGATAAATGTTGCAGTTTCTTACCAGGGGGTTGCACGACAATTTCTACGCCTGCTGAGAGGTAGTCGTCGTCCGTTAAGCGTAACTCTGCTTCACCGCCATCAAATAGTGATTTAAAGACTTCTGTAAAGTGACCTTGTACGGCATGGAAAGTCGTTTTGAAACGATCTTGCACTTCTTGATCCATTTCTTGAATAATTTGTTCTAAAGTTGCTTTCGCTTCTCTTAAATCGGTACGCTGTTCATCTAAGAATGTATAGCGCGTGTTCAACTCCTCGAACTGTTCAATCGCATTCAAGTTAACAGGTCCGAGCTCTTCAATCGACATCTTCGTCAATTTCACCTTTTTACGCAAGCTTTCAATATCTGTATCAAGCTCATACAACGTCTTCGCATGTTCAAATGTCACATGATAGTCTTCACTGAGATGGTCAATTGCATGACTAATCAAGACGTCTAAACGTGATTGTTCTGCTTTAATATCTTGATAGCGATTCTCGATGGAGAGAATGTCGCGATGTGTCTCTTGCAATAGCGCATCTGTTTCTTCAATCGTCTCATTGAGTTCTGAACGTTGTGCTTTCACTTCTTCAAGCTGTTGATTATAACGAGACTTGTCTTCTTGCTTCTCATCAATCTGCGACTGTATTTGATCAAAGGCTTGCTGACCGGTGATTTCATCTGAATTAAAGAATTCTATCTTCTCTAATAGTTGTTCAAGTGCTTGATCTGTTTGATCGAGTTGTTCGTTCAATCGTTCTTTCATTTGACGTTGTGTCTTGAGACGTTCTTTCGTTACGGCTAAATCCGATTTCTTCTGATTGAGTTGTTGTTGAAGTTGAGTCGTACTTGCTTTGCCTTCTTTGTTTAATTCAGTGAGTCGCTCAATATCTTTCTCTAGCTGTGCTAAGCGTTCTTTAATCTCAGAAAGCTGTTGTTGTTTCTCATTCAACGTCGCTTTGCTTTTCGCACTTTCATAACCATCATTTTTCTCAAATTGGAATTCTTCGTGATCATCCTTGATTTGTGCCTCATTCGTACGCAGACGATCGAGTTCGAGAGATAGCTCATGCTTGTGCTGTTTGATTTCATTATAACGTTGACTGCTACTTAAGTAATCTTCACTGAGTTGATTGGCTTGATCATTCATCTCTTGGAATTGTTTTTCAAAATCAACTGTCTGACGATGATAGGATTCCAATTGCGCTTTCATCTTCGCTAGTTCGTCTTTCTGAGCTAAGACACTCTTCGTCTTGCGTTCACCCCCACCGGACATCGAGCCACCAGGGTTCACGATATCGCCTTCAAGCGTTACGATCCGAGTACGATAGCGTATCGCTCTCGCTAACGCATTCGCCTGTTTCAAATCATTCACGATAATCGTATTTCCTAACAGATTTCGCACGATGTGTTGATATTGTGGTTCTACCGAAATCGCTTCAGAGGCAACGTTAATGTAGCCTTCAGCTCGTTCTGCGATAGATTGAATTTCTGCAGATAACTGTCGTGGTTTAATAACATTTAAAGGTAAAAATGTAGCACGTCCTAGGCTATGTTGTTTCAGATATTGAATCGCTTGGCGTCCGGCTTGTTCCGTTTCAACAATGACATGTTGCATTGACGCACCCAAAGCGATTTCAATTGCTTTCGTGAGTTCTGACGGTACATCGATAATTTCTGCGACTGCCCCATGTATACCGGATAACTGTGTATCCTTTGCTTTCAATACATGTTTAACGCCATTGAAGAAGTAGTTATAGCCTTCTTGTTGCGCTGACATACTATCGATGCGTGATTTTAGCTTTTCATTATAACGATACGCTTGATGAAGTTGATGTTCATATTCTGACTGTTTCTTCTTCACACGCGTTAATTCTTGTTCGCGTTGATTTAATTCTTGTTCAATCGCTTTCAAGTCTTTGTCGGCTTGTGCATGTGATTGTTCCGTTGTCACGATTTCTTGTTGTACTTTCTGTAATGCTTCGTAAGCTTCTCCAAGACGAGAGTCTAGCCGAGATTGCTTAGATTCATTTTCTTGAATCGTATGTTCAAGGAAGCGAATATCGTTGTTCACATCGGATTGTTCAGACATGAGCGCGTAATACTGGTCTTTCAAGTCTTCTAATTGTGATTCAGTATCATCATCAGAATGTCCTAGTTGATTCTCATACGCCTGAATTTGCTGATTTAACTCTTTTTGTTGTTGCTGTAACGTCGTAATTTCTGCTTTAGCCTGCGCTAACTCTTGTTGCAAACGTTCTTTTTGTTCTTCTAAATTCTCTTGTTCCTCTTCGAAACGCGCATTCGTTTCAGATTGGTTCTTCTGACGTTCTTTTAACACATTCAGCTGACCATTGTATTTTTCAAGGACTTCCGTTGCTTTCACGAGTTGATAGTTCAGCTTTTCGATGTCATTATCGTATTGTTGACGTTCAGATTTGTATTTATTTAACGCCTTCGTATGTTGAACTTTATTGGCTTCTTTTGTTTCTTGCTGGCTTTTTAACGAATTTAATTGCTCATCTAACTCATGGACATTGTCGTTATACGTTTCAACATCATGAACTGTAACAAGTATATCGCTCTTCTCCATCTCAGCAGCAAGATGTTGATACTCTTTCGCAATTGAAGCTTCTTCGCGTAGAGGCTCCACACGACCTTCAAGATCGTACAGGATATCTTCTACACGTGTTAAGTTGTCCTCAGTTTGATCTAGTTTCTGAACAGAGGACGCCTTTCTCTTCTTGTATTTCAACACGCCTGCTGATTCTTCGATAATTTGACGTCGGTCTATCGGCTTGGCATTCAGAATTTCGTCGACTCTGCCTTGTGAAATAATACTAAACGCTTCTTTACCTAATCCTGAATCTAGGAAAAGGTCTACAATATCTTTCAAACGTGCACGTTCATTGTTCAAGTAGTATTCACTTTCGCCACTGCGATATAAACGACGTGTGACAGTGACGATTTCGGCGTCATATTGTAACTTGCCAGAGCTGTTATCTAGTTTCAGTTGCACCTCTGCGTAGTTCTGCGCTTTACGATGTTCGGCACCCGAGAAGATAATATCCTCCATCTTTGAACCACGTAAAGACTTTGCGGATTGTTCGCCTAGCACCCATTTAATCGCATCAGTAATATTACTTTTACCACTGCCATTGGGACCTACGATAGCAGTGACGCCATTATCAAATTGAACGTCTGTATGATCAGCAAACGATTTAAAGCCGTATGCATCTATAGATTTTAAATATACCATGCTTTACTCCTTATCTTTACTCGCTCAAAGGTCTTAAGACTTTGGATTCATCACTTTAAAAGCACTTTCGGCTGCTTTTTGTTCAGATTCTTTCTTCGTCTTACCTTTACCTGTCGCAATCGCTTCACCTTTCAACATTACTTGGGACGTGAATAATCGGTGATGCGCTGGACCTTCTTCTTTAACGAGACGATATGTCACGTCGCCACGATTATGCTGATGTACAAATTCCTGGAATTGCGTCTTGAAATCCACTACACCTTGGAGTTCATCATCTTCAACATAAGGAAAGATAACTTGTTGCGCAAATTGATTCACAACAGTTAATCCTTGATCTAAATAGAGCGCACCTACAAAGGCTTCAAAGGCATCTGAAACGAGTGAAGGACGCGTTCTGCCTCCAGTCTTCTCTTCACCTTTACCTAACAGTATAAGCTCATTTAAGTTAATCTTATTCGCAAATATTACAAGTGATGGCTCACACACGATGGTCGCTCTCATCTTAGTCAAATTCCCTTCCGGCAGATCGGGATATTTGTCGAAAAGATAGCGTGATACCGTCAATTCTAATACTGCGTCACCTAGAAATTCTAAACGCTCATTGTGTTCTAAACGATTCATGTTGAAGTCGTTGATAAAGCTGGAATGAGAGAAAGCCTGTTGATACAGTGCGATGTTCTCATAAGGTAGCTTAAGTTCTTTCATCTTTGTAGCGAATTGAGTTCGAAATGATTGCTCGATTTGTTCTTTATAATTTGTCGACAATAGTTTGACGCCTCCTTCTCTTTCTTTGCGCACACTGTTAATTCTACGTGAATTAATAGTAAAACTAAAGTGGAGAGATAAAGATTTACTAAATATTTAACATGCGCACGAGTACTTTTCTTGCGCATAAAAAATCTGAGTCGATGTATTCAACGACTCAGATTCACATATATTATTTTTCAAGGCTGTTAATATATTTAACAGCATCACCAACAGTGTTGATTTTTTCTGCTTCTTCGTCTGGAATTTCAGTACCAAATTCGTCTTCTAATTCCATTACTAATTCAGCAATGTCAAGTGAGTCAGCGCCTAAATCATCTTTGAAAGATGCATCTTCAGTTACTTTATCAGCATCAACACCTAAACGGTCAACGATGATGTCTTTTACTTTATCGAAGTTTTCCACGTCGAGTCACCTCCTTTTAAAGTCAACATATAGACCTTATTATTTTCCCATTTTATGAAGTGAAATACAAGTGAAATTTCATGGTGTTTATGAAACGCAAGTCTTATACGCTAGAATATGCATTTCATACTCTCATGGATTTCAAACTGTTTCATCTCACTTCGTAACTCCCCTTGAACGGGGAGATTACATGTACATACCGCCGTTAACGTGAATTGTTTGACCAGTGATATATTTCGCTTTATCAGAAGCTAAGAATGTAACAGTATCCGCGATATCTTGGTCTTTACCAAAGCGTTTAAGCGGAATTTGATCTAACATTTGTTCTTTCAAATCATCACTTAATGCGTCAGTCATGTCTGACACGATGAAACCAGGTGCTACAGCGTTGACTGTGATATTACGTGAAGCTAATTCACGTGCAGTTGATTTCGTTAAACCAACGACACCTGCTTTCGTAGCAACGTAATTAGCTTGTCCTGGGTTACCTACAGATCCTACGACACTTGATAAGTTGATGATAGAACCACTTTTTTGTCTTAACATTTGCGGTGTGACCTTCTGGATACAATTGAAGACACCTTTAAGGTTCGTATCAATGACATCGTCCCACTCTTGTTCTTTCATACGCATGAGTAGGTTATCACGTGTAATACCCGCATTGTTCACGAGCACATCAATTGAACCAAACGTACTTACGACTTCTTTAATCATCGCTTTGACTTCATCGCCATTCGCTACGTTAGCTTGAATTGCGAAGCTTTCCACTCCTTTACCTTTAATTTCTTCGACTACAGCTTCTGCTTTGTCTTTATTACCTGCGTAGTTGACTGCAACGTTATAGCCTTCTTCAGCAAATTGTAAAGCAATGCTGCGTCCGATACCGCGTGAAGCACCTGTAACTAATACGTTCTTACTCATCTTCATTCCATCCTTTCACATCTTCTAAAGTTTGAATAGAAGTTAATTTCACATCGCGATTAATCTTTTTAATTAAACCTGAAAGTACTCTACCTGGGCCAATTTCGATAAAATGATCTACTCCGTCTTCAATCAATTGTTCTGTAGATTTAATAAATTGAACCGGTGAATACAATTGTTTAATCATATTCTGTTTAATCGTTTCAGCATCTGTTTCTCCTTGTGCGTTCACGTTCTGAACGACAGGAAATTGAGCATCATGCCATTCAAATTGATCGATATAATCAGCGAAATCTTGTTCGATGACTTGCATCATAGAGGAGTGGAATGGACCTGAAACAGGTAGAGGCATAACACGTTTCGCACCGAGTGATTTGCCCTCTTGTGCAAGTTGATCGATCAATGTCTTGTGTCCAGATACGACGATTTGCCCTGGAGAATTGATGTTTGCGGGTTCAATAATTTCATCGTCTGTAGATAATGAACGACAAATTTCGTCAACCTTGTCATAGTCTAAACCGAGCACAGCAGCCATGCCACCCACACCATTTGGGAAGGCATCTGCCATGAGCTGACCACGCTTGCGCACAATCTTCACTGCATCTTCAAATGAGAGCACACCACTTGCGACAAGGCTAGCATATTCACCTAAACTATGCCCCATCGTATAATCAGCGTCGATGTTATTAAGTGCGCGATATAACGCCATGCTATGTGTCACTAATGCAGGTTGCGTGTTCTCAGTTTGATTTAACTTACCATCATTATCAGTGAACATCGTTTCTAACAAATCAAAGTCTAACGCTTCTTGCGCAGTATTGAGCACTTCTGTTGCTTGTGCATCGTGTTCATAAATATCTTGAGCCATTCCGACTTTCTGAGACCCTTGACCAGGGAAGATAATTGCTGTCTTACCCATGATTATTCACCCACCGTTTCTCTCATAGTTTCTACAATCTTTTCTTCTGCTGCAATCTTAGCTTGTCTGATTGCTGAATAGAACGCTTTCGCACTTGAACTTCCGTGTGCTTTAACTACGATGCCGTCAAGCCCAAGTAGTACTGAACCACCGTATTCAGCATAGTCCATTTTCGTTTGCACTGCCTTCAAATCTTTCTTAATCAGTAAACCTGCGATTTTGTTTTTAAAATTACTGAGCAGCGTCTCTTTGAACATTTTACCAATAGACTTAGCAGTGCCTTCTAAGTTCTTCAAGATCATGTTACCTGTGTAACCATCTGTGACCACGACATCCGCTACATCTTCCATTAAGCCTTTAGCCTCAACGTTACCTTTGAAGTTGATGTCGTCTTGATCTTTCATTAAATTATAAGCATTCTTCGTTAATGAATTGCCTTTAGCCGCTTCTGTACCGATGTTTAACAAACCAATGGACGGATTGTGAACACCTCTAAATTTCTGAGCATAAATATGGCCAAGTTGGGCATATTGTAATAAATGTTCCGCTTTCGCATCGGCGTTCGCACCCACATCCATAAAGACGAAACCTTTGCCTGAAATTGTAGGTAGCGTAACTACCAACGCGGGTCTTGCCACACCTTTAATACGGCCAACAATGAATAATCCTGATGACATGAGCGCGCCGGTATTACCTGCAGAGACGCAACCTGCTGCTTCGCCGTGTTTCACCGCTTCAGCCATGCGAACCATTGAACTATCTTTCTTACGTTTAATCGCACGAACTGGCTCGTCATCCATAGCGATTTCTTCAGTACAATGACGAAATTCAATACGCTCATGATTGAGTGTGTATTGTTTCTCATCACCAAATAGAATAATTTCAAGATCTTGGAAATCTTTGATTGCTTGTTGTACTGCATCTAGCACAATTTGGGGTGCATCGTCGCCACCCATCATATCAATTGCTATCTTAACCATTTCGTTCATCCTCACTTGTGTAATACATTTTGAAAGTACCTGTAAATACGAGGTCTTCACGGACGTATGATTTCACCTTTATTATATAATAATTGTCTTTAATCTCTATCATTTGAGCTTCTGCTTTAACTGTATCATGTAGTTTGACCGGCTTGATAAATTGCACTTCACTTGATTGGGTCAATACTACGGGTTTATGTATCAATGCTACGCAAAGCGAATTGGCTTGTGCAAAGACCACGTGTCCTCGCGCAATTTGATTGCGTGAGAAGACAGATTCTTCGTTAATGTGTATAACAGATGTTGCCCGTTCATCAGGCGTAACATCAATCACATTACCGATGACCTCATTGCCTTCAATCGAACGAATGCGTGCGTGGTTCTTCTCTGCCACTTGTTGAATTCGTTTACGCAATTCTGGGATATTCAAATGCGTACGGTCTAACCGCACAGTTTGAATACTTACGTTAAACTGGGTACTAAGTTCGTGGTCGGTAATAAAAGGGTTCTTATCAATTGCTTCACGAATCGCTTGACGTCGTATTTCTTTTTTCAACTTAGCCATTCTACGTCACCCTTCAGAGATTTTTAGTACCTAGTCATAACATTCCTCACATATCATAACACTTTCTAAATAGTTTACTCAACAAATAAAGTAATAAAATAAAGGAATGAGTCATGGACGTCATAATCGTCACACATTGCTCATTCCTTTCTAGTTTGTATATTAATCAAAGCTCGTATATAGTAGATTATCCTCAATAAAAGAACGTAATGTAGCGTATTCATCAGTAAAGAATTGACCGGATTGTATCAATTCACCTGCTTCATCACGCGCCACTTCTAACATTTTATAATCTTCGACAACATTGGCCACTAAGAAGTCAGGCAAACCACTTTGTTTCACCCCAAAGAAGTCACCTGGTCCCCGCATCTCAAGGTCACGTTCACTCAACTCAAAGCCGTCATTGGTCTCAGTCATAATATTCATACGCTCAATGCCTGTCTCTGTCTTCGGTGAAGCAATGAGCACACAGTAACTTTGATGCTCACTGCGACCTACACGTCCCCGTAACTGGTGGAGCGTAGATAAGCCAAAGCGGTCCGCATCATAAATCATCATAAACGTGGCATTTGGTACGTTGACCCCGACTTCAACAACAGTAGTGGACACGAGAATATCAATCTCGTGATCACTAAAACGTTGCATTACGTCGTCTTTCTCTTCTGAGGTCATCTTACCATGTAATAGACCCACACGCGATTCGCCGTAATAGGCCTGCATGGCTTCGTACAGTTCAACAACATTCTGCACATCTTCTAAATGCTCAGAGCTTTCAATTAGCGGGCAAATCACATAGGCTTGCCGCCCTTTACGTAACTCGCTCGTCATTTGATTTAAGACTTCTTCGTAAGCTTCATGTTTCGCCCATGAGGTGATGATTGGCTTGCGACCTTTCGGCAGTTGCTTGATTGAAGAAACATCCATTTCTCCAAACACAGAAATGGCTAAGGTACGTGGAATTGGCGTTGCTGTCATAAATAGGACATTGGTCATTGCCCCTTTCTCACGAAGAAGCTGTCTTTGATTCACGCCGAAACGATGTTGCTCATCGGTAATGACCAAACCGACATCTTTGAAAATGACATCATCTTGAATTAAAGCGTGCGTACCGATTACACAATCAATTTCGCCTGCTTCCAATTGTTCAAGCAACAGTGCCCGTTTCTTTCCTTTAACAGAACCTGTCAGCAAAGCAATATTCATCGTATCTCCAAACAACTCACTTAAACTTTCAGCATGTTGCTCGGCGAGTATCTCTGTCGGTACCATTAACGCAGATTGATACCCTGCTGTTTTCAGCGCGTACATACATATCGCAGCGACGACCGTTTTACCAGAACCGACATCACCTTGAAGTAGCCGATGCATGCGAATGGGCGCTTTCAAATCCCTAAATATTTCGTTCACACTTTGTTTCTGCGCATCAGTGAGTTCAAACGGCAAACTTGCGATAAATGCTTTAACTTGTTCAATATCATAATTGATTTCGATGGCCTCATCTGAAGTCTTCTCTAAACGATTCAACCACTGCATACGAAGTTCGAACATAAAGAGTTCAGTGAAGGCGTAGGTACGACGTGCACGTAATAGCTCCGTCTTATCTGGCGCGTAATGCAGCGTACGTATCGTATCTGCCAGTGGTTCAAGTTTATATTTGTTGCGCAAATCTTCCGAGAGCCACTCTTCAATCGTCACCTCATCAAGCACTTGACGTATCATATCTCTTAGCGGTTTCTGTTTAATCCCTTCTTTAATGCGATAAACCGGCTCGAGATGTGTTTCGCCTTGTTCCTCAGCACTAAAATACATCCGATTACCATTGATTTCTTGTTTCCGACGATTCCATTTACCTTTAATAGTCACAAGTTCATTGAGTTGAATTTTCTTTTTCAAATAAG
Source organism: Staphylococcus pettenkoferi (assembly GCF_026659735.1). GTDB lineage: Bacteria > Bacillota > Bacilli > Staphylococcales > Staphylococcaceae > Staphylococcus. The sequence continues at coordinate 171,997 of NZ_JANSKK010000002.1, forward strand.
GTTGGTTAAAAAAGATCGCCTTCACTGCGATATTATTAACGAGTAAGTGAACGGTCAGCTTAGATTTATTACGTCCAAAAAAAGCGACAGTAGGCGTCGAATACACTTCTCCCACTACTGTCACGACGGATTGATCTTCAGCTTGATTTAAATCTACTACAGTATTATCTTCGTATCTGACTGGAAAATATAAGACTAAATCTTCAATCGTTTGAATGTTTAATTCATTGAGCACTGCTAAACGCTTTGGCCCCAAACCTTTTACTGATGATAATGGAAAAGGGCTCTCAATTAAATGGACTTTCGACATATTAATCACCAAATATTTGTTGTTTTAAGCGCTGACCTGTCGGCGTACCTGCTAAGCCACCTCTTCCTGTTTCACGCAAAGCGGATGGCATTGTTTGTCCAATACGAAACATCGCTTCAATAACCTCGTCTGTCGGAATGCGCGACTGAATTCCTGCTAATGCCATATCTGCCGAAACGACTGCATTCGAAGACCCTGCTGCATTACGTTTCACACACGGCACTTCTACTAAGCCAGCGACTGGATCACACACTAAACCTAGCATATTTTTCAAACAAATTGCAAAGGCTTCAGCCGATTGCTGTGGCGATCCACCCGCAAGTTCTACGGTTGCTGCAGCTGCCATCGCTGCCGCAGAACCGACCTCAGCTTGACATCCACCCGCTGCTCCGGAAATTGACGCATTATTAGCAACGACAAATCCAAAGGCACCAGCAGTTAACAGGAAGTTAAGCATATCTCTTCGTGAAGGATGCAACTTGGAACGTAAGCCAAATAAGACACCTGGTACCACGCCTGCCGAACCTGCAGTGGGTGTCGCACAAATTTTACCCATAGCGGCATTGACCTCGTTGGTCGCCATAGCTCGACTTACTACATCGAGCATCGTATCGCCTGCTAAGGACGCACCCGAGGCGATGTAACGTTGTAGTAATAGCGCATCTCCGCCAGTAAGCCCCGTCGTCGAAACAACTCCCTCACCCGTAAGACCTTGCTCTAAAGCATGCTCCATCGTCTGTAAATTCTTGTCCATTCGTGCGTAAACTTCTTCCTCAGTAAGTCCTGTCACTGACATCTCTTGACGCATCATTACCTCATGAATCGTCAGTGATTCAGCATCACAAATTGCTAGTAATTCTTTGATACTCTTAAACATCATTCTCCCCCTGTTAATCATTCCCCATCAGCGACACTGTAACGACGCCTTCAACTTGTCGTATCTGCGTAAGAATCTCATCGTCGATTGCATCATCAAGCTCACATGTCATCAATGCTTGATCACCTTTCTCCTTACGAGATACTTGCATGCTTCCGACATTAATGCTGTGTTCACCAAGTATATTTGCAACTTTACCAATCGTTCCAAAGGTGTCCTGGTGGAAGACGAGCAAAGCAGGATAATTCCCACTTAACGTAATCTTAAAGCCATTAATCGCTACAATTTCAATATTACCGCCACCGATTGAAATGCCTTCTACAGAGATATCTTTATCTCCTTTACGCATGTGCAGAATCGTTGTATTTGGGTGAGAACGTTCTTCTTTCATTTCGATAAAGTTAATGCGTATCCCCATTGCTTCAGCTGTTTGGATGCTTGTTGGCAAACGGTCATCATCTGTATCGTAACCTAACAACCCTCCAACTAAAGCGACGTCCGTCCCATGACCTTTGTATGTTTCCATAAATGACCCATAGAGGCAAATATCCACTTGATCAGGCAACTCAGCGAACAAGCCTCTAGCCACCAAACCGATGCGTACGGCCCCAGCTGTATGCGAAGAAGAAGGGCCTACCATAGTGGGTCCTATAATATCAAATACACTTTTAAACTTCATTGTTGTCTCCTATCGTTGTCTATATTCATAGAGTCCTATTTCAGTTTTGAAAAAATGAGATAGCCTTAAAATGTTATCAGTTTATTGTAGAAATCAAACGTATGTTTACATCGACTTTCTCATAATTTATAAAAGCGCTTTCACTGTTTGTTATGCTCGTTTATTATAGCAGGAGTTCTAGCAATAAGAAAGTTATTGAAACGCTATAGACACTGTCATATCAGTATTTTAGAGTATATGTATTTAATGTGATTAGGCAATGAATATTTAGGCATTTAATTCATTATCATATTAAAAAACGAGGATAATGAACCTGGACGTTAATCCAAGTCCTATCCTCGTTACACTTATATTTGAACTATAATGACTGATGAAAAATGGAATTAAATTTACTGCAATTGATATCTAAGATTCAATCAAATTAACGCGACCTCATCTTCAATGTTATTCCACCGCAAATAAATACGGATAAACCGGTTGTTGGCCGTCATGTTCATCAATTTCAACGTCAGGATACTGCGCTTCAATCCAGTCAATCAATGCTTCTGTTTCTTCCGCATTCGCATCCTGACCTGAGATCAACGTAATGATTTCACTGTCATTAGTGATCATTCGTTGCATCAAACCATGCAATGTTTCAGTAAGTTGCGCATCGCTCGTTACAATTTTATCATTCATTAAACCGATATAATCATTCTCATTAATCGTTACGCCATCAACTTGTGTATCTCGAACCGCCGTCGTCACTGCACCAGACACGACTGCTTCCAACGCCTCCGTCATCACTTCTTTATTCTCAGAGAGTTCAGCATCGTGATCCAAATTAAACAATGCAGTGATACCTTGTGGTACTGAGCGTGTAGGAATAACTACGGTTTCAGCTTGACCCATCTCAGCAGCTTGTTCACTTGCTAAGATGATGTTCTTATTGTTTGGAAGGATCATCGCACGTTGACAACCTGACTGCTCGATCACTTTCACGATATCTTCAGTAGATGGATTCATCGTTTGACCACCGCTAATAATATGCGTGGCACCCATCGACTTAAAGAGTTCGGAAATTCCTTCACCCATTGAAATAGCGATGATTGCAGTTTCTACTTGTGCGATGTCTTCTTGTTTACCTTGTTGGCTTTGCTCTTTCTTCACGACTTCACGATGTTGCTCGCGCATATTTTCAACTTTTAACTTAATGAGCTCACCGTATTGTTGTACGTAGTTAAAAACGTCTCCAGGTTTTTCAGAATGTACATGAACTTTAACAATCTCGTCATCATTAATCACGAGCAATGAGTCACCAAACGTGCTCATATCTTCTCTGAATTGCTGTTCATCGAATGCTTTACCTGAGTCGTCAAAACGCGCCATCACTTCTGTACAATAGCCGTATTGGATGTCTTCAGTATTCATCACGCCATGAAAGTCATGTGCTTCTGCTTCAAGATCCACATCTGCAACATTTTCAGAGACACTAGAAGTATGTGCTTCGATCGTTTCACCTTTAAGAGCAGCTAAGAAACCTTCTAACACGGTAACTAAGCCCTTACCTCCGCTATCAACGACACCGACTTCTTTCAACACTGGTAGTAGATTCGGCGTGTTCTCTAATGATTGGTTCGCCGCTTCAATGATTGTCTGGAAGAATGTTTCCATCTCCTCATAGCTATCCGCAACTGCCATCGCTTTCTCCGCAGTGTCTTTAGCAACTGTAAGAATCGTACCTTCTACTGGTTTCACGATAGCTTGGTATGCAGTTTCTACACTTGCTTGTAACGCTTTAGCAAGCAGTGGCACGTCAATTTCAGCATCTTGCTCAATACGTTGGCAGAACCCACGAAAGATTTGTGAAAGAATCACTCCTGAATTCCCACGCGCGCCCATGAGTAAGCCTTTCGCGAAGACTTGTCCTACTTGTCCAATGTGAGAAGACGCTTGATTAGAGACAGCCTCATTCCCTGATGTCATAGTCAAGTTCATATTCGTTCCAGTGTCACCATCAGGAACTGGATAGACGTTTAATGAGTCGATTAAGTTTACATTGTTTGATAAATTTTGCGCTCCTTGTTCAATCATCTTCGCAAATAATTTACCATCGATATACCTTACCATTTGCTTATATCCTCCTACTCGTCTTCTCAACGTAATTTCTATGTATAACGCGATTTCCCGTTCTCGCTCTACAATATTTCTATTTTATATTGATAACGATTGATCTTCATTTATCGTTTTAACTTTAACTTTTAATCTTTTGTGTAAAATAGCTTGGAGGCCCTGTGTGGCCTGTTTGAGTCGTACACAGAGCTAGAGTAATCTATATATAATTATTTTCTTATACTTCTCCACAATATGGAATTATAACATAAAAGTTATATCCGTCGAAATAAAATTTGTTACTTAAATGTGTAATTTGATTGCCTCAATTTGAAAATTATGGTAAATTCAAATGGTATATAGTAGTTTAGTGTATTTATATTTATTAAAGGAGGTACACGCATGGCTAAACAATGTTACGTAACAGGCCGTAAAGCTTCAACTGGTAACAAACGTTCACACGCTTTAAACTCTACTAAACGTAGATGGAACGCTAACTTACAAAAAGTTAGAATTTTAGTTGACGGTAAACCTAAAAAAGTTTGGGTTTCAGCTCGTGCTTTAAAATCTGGTAAAGTTACTAGAGTTTAATAAATATAATGCACAAGAAAACTTGACTTCTATGTGGGAAGTCAAGTTTTTTCTTTATCTCAATAGATTACTTCTTATTCGACTTCAACTTACTTTATGCGTACACTCATTTGTCACCACGCATTTACTAATGCTTCACATCTTTTTTCTACTTATCCTTTACTTCGCATCTCGACTTCGTATCATTAAGACACCACCGTAATGTAGCGTCACCTGACCTTCAGGTTCTAACAACTCATTTGATACCGTTAACGTACTTCCAATATTCAACTGCTGATGATCCAATGCGTATTTAAAGTGCTCTAGTGAAATCACAGTGGGATACATTACAGGTATAAACGAGATGTATTGATACGCCTTGTCTCTTTTAACATTATGCGTACCATGACCTAAATAAGTAATCACGTTCGTCGCATCTTTCACTTGAATCGCAATATTTTTAGCTTCGTACTCAGGCTTTTCCAGAATTTGCAAAACACCCATAAAGTGATCTAATCTGCCGCCTGTCGCACCATAAATATTAATTTCAGTGTAACCCTCTTCAACTGCCTGCATGACCCCTAATGCTAAATCCGTATCATCTTTCTCAGATTTATGTGGATTGAGGACGAGATGAGATTCCAAATAGTCTCGTTTTCGTTCACTGACCGAATCAAAGTCGCCAATTGCCATACAAGGTTTGATACCCTCTTCAAGTAAGATTAAAGCGCCTCTATCGATGCCAGCCCACCGTTCTGACTTACGTTCTTGAAAAAGGTTCTCCGGTAAATTTCTACGACTACATAATAAATTAATACGCATTCAATCAACCTTTCAACTGCTGTGTTGCTTGACGATAATCAGGTTGGTGGAAGAAATAAGAGCCTGTGACGAGCATCGTTGCACCAGCGTCTAATGCTTGAGCAACCGTGTCTGCATTAATACCACCATCTACCTCGATATCGAAGTCCAATTGTTGCGTTGCTTTCAACTGCGCGAGCATACGTACTTTATCTAAACAACGTTCAATAAAGACTTGTCCTCCGAAACCAGGATTGACTGTCATCACGAGTACATAATCCACAAACGCTAATATCGGTTCAATCGTACTCACAGGGGTTCCTGGATTGATAACGACACCCGCTTTCGCGCCACCATCTTTAATCTTCTGAATCACGCTATGGATATGAGACGTCGCTTCGACATGAACTGAAATCATATCTGCACCATAGTCAATAAAGTGCTGCACATAAACACCTGGATCTTCAATCATTAAGTGAACATCAATCGGTAGCGTTGTCCCGCGACGTACGGCATTCAAGACAGGGAGGCCAACTGAGATATTCGGAACAAATTGTCCGTCCATCACATCAAAGTGCACGCCATCCACGCCAGCGTCTTCCAATGCACGTAATTCCTGATCTAAGTGTAGAAAGTCAGCTGCTAACAATGAGGGGAATAATTGAGCCATTCAGTATCTTTCCTTTCTATTCGCAAGTTCTTCGTAAAGTTGTACGTAATGTTGGTACCTAAAGTCGCGAATAACCCCCGTCTCTACTTGGGCCTTTACGTGACATTTTGGCTCTTTCATGTGCATACAATTACGAAACTTGCAAGCTGTACCGTAATCTTTTATCTCTACAAAATAATCTTTCAGTTCTGACTTATCAATGTGGTCAAAATCTAGGGCACTGAAGCCAGGGGTATCGGCCACATAGCCCTTTTCAAATTGAAATAATTCAATGTGACGCGTCGTATGGCGTCCGCGATTTAACGCTTTAGAGATATCTTGCGTCTCTAAAGATAACTCTGGATGGAATTTATTTAACAGCGTAGATTTACCGACACCAGATTGACCACTTAACACGACTAAACCATCAGACCAATTGGTAAATAACTGATCAACTGCGTCGTCGCGCCCCACGACTTCTACGTTATAACCTAAGTCGCGATAAACTTCCAAGCGTTCATTTACTTCTCGAGTTTCATCGTCAGAAAGCAAATCTTTTTTCGTCACTACTATACTCGGAGCAAGCGCATAAGAATGCGCGATGACGAGAAAGCGATCTAGCAGTTGTGAAGAGAAGTCTGGTGCTTTGGCACTCATCACGATGACCAAGTGATCGATGTTACTCACTGGTGGACGTTTCAGTTGGTTTGTCCGTTCATGAACATGATAGATGTAGCCTTCAGACTCATTCTCTACTTCGAAATCAACCACATCCCCAACGATAGGAGAGAATTTCTTCTTTCTAAATAACCCTCTCGGCTTAGTATTATAGAGTGCACCATCAACATCGACTTGGTACACGCCACTTATTAATTTCACTATGCGTCCCGTCTTCACTGTGACACCCCGCTTCTCATACTTTATCTCATTATATCAAAGGTGGGATAAACTTTATAACCATTCGTTCAGACTTGATTAACTATCTTTCTCACCCACCCCATCACTTTAGCTATTAAAATAAGAGTGGAACTGACATCGAATTGATATCCTTAGTTCCACTCCTATTTAGAAATGCGTAAGCCAAAAATGCATCAAATATACTTCAACTTCATGTAAACAAATTCTTCATGCTTAAATTAACTATTCACTTTTAATCAATATCATCATAGGCAATATCTTTATCTGCAACGATACGCCCATCAACTCGAATCGTATAGCCTGCGTCTCGCCCTTGCTGAATTTCGAGCGGAATGACAACCTCTCGATCACTCTTTATCGAATACGTTTGATAAGGTGTAGTGCCTCCACTATTCTGATCTCGTCGAAAGATTTGAACCTTTTGGCTTTTGCCCTTTTTTCCAGAGTAAGGTACCTCTTCTTTCGCTTCATAATCTTTGGTTTTGCCATGATGCGAGTCAGAATCAGAAGACGAGGCTTTGTCGTGTTTGTCGCGTGAATCCTTACTATCATCTTTGTCCTTATCTTCGTCGTCCGCATCATCGCGATCCTCATCCTCTTCATCTTTAGGCTTCGGTTGCTCACCTAAAGACGCCACGAGCGTGACAGTTGAACCTTCATTCACTTTTTTATTTTTAGGACTTTGGCTGATAACGTGGTCTTTCTCAACCTTTTTACTGTAGCGTTTGCTCACTGCAACATTAAAGCCTTTTTCTTCAAGTGCTTCAGTCGCTTCTGCAACACTTTTACCTTCGTAATCGTCGACTTTAACTTGCTTATAGCCAAGAGATTCTGTCAATTTAATCTCAGTGTCATGAATTTTCACCTTTTTACCTGGTTCAACACTTTGTGACTCAATATGTCCTTTAGGCACATTGGATTTCGTATACGCCGTGTCAAAGTCGATATGCGTTATACCCAATTTATTCAAGGTTTCTTCAGCAGAATCCTTACTCATATTGTACAAGTTTGGCATCTCCGCCATCTCAGGCCCTTTCGACACAGTTAAATTGACTTTCGAACCTTGTTTCACCCGGCTGCCAATTTTAGGCGAAGAACTAATCACTTTATCTTCATCATACTTATCGCTATAAGCATGATCGACCTTTCCGACTTTCAGCTTATGTTTTTTTAAAAGTTGTTTCGCTTCTGACATCGTGTGACCACTCACATCAGGTGCTTCGGAGTATTTCTTGCCGAACATGCCCCAGCCTGCGAATGATACCAATGCCGCTACGAGTAGTAAAAAGATAAAGCCTAGGAAAATCTTCTTCTTCTTCGAACGTTTCTTCGTCGGTACAGCATGAAACTGTCCTTCATCACGTTGAAATTGTTGATGATTAATCGTGTCACTATCTTGTCGCGATTGAGATGTATTAGGAATTTGCGTCGTCTGTTGACTCAATGTTTCATTGACATAACCTGTATTTAACGGCACTGTCTTAGTTTGTGTGTTGTCAGTGTGATAAACCTCATCATCTTGATGATTAGAATCTAGTGCTGTCTGTAAATCTGAACGCATATCCGCAACATCTTGATAACGATCGTGACGATCTTTCTCAGTAGCTTTCAAGACCACATTGCTTAATGCTTGAGGTACATCCTCACGCGTTTCTGAAATATTTGGAATAGCGGATTGAATATGTTGAATCGCAACACTAATCGCCGTTTCACCTTTGAACGGCGGTTCCCCCATCAAGAGTTCGTAGAGTACGATACCTATCGAGTAGACATCTGTCGTCTTATCTGTATTCTCTCCACGTGCTTGTTCGGGTGATAGATACTGTACAGTTCCGAGTACACTATTCGTGTGTGTCATCGTCGTTTCACTAAGGGCTTTCGCAATTCCGAAGTCTAATACTTTTAACGTATGATCCTCACAGACAAGCACGTTCTGTGGCTTCACATCACGATGGACGATACGATGCTCATGCGCATGTTCAATCCCATTGATAATCTGTTCTGTAAAGTTAATCACAGTATTAATATCTAAAGGTTGATGCTGCTTAATATACTCATTCAGCGTTGGACCGTTGATGTATTCCATGACGATAAAAAAATGGTCGTCATCATCTTCGGTAACATCATAGACATTAACGATATTTTCATGAGAAAGTTGCGTTAAATTATGTACCTCTCTATTAAAACGTTGAAGTGTCGCATCCTTTTCTCCTGAAGGTACAGATATCGCTTTAACCGCAACTTGGCGCTGAAGAATCGTATCTTCAGCCAAATAGACCGTACTCATACCGCCCCCACCAAGTTTACGTACTACGCGATAACGGTCACTAATCACTTGACCAATCATACTTTATCACCCTCGATTTCAGCGAGGACGACACTCACATTATCTTTCGACGCTTTATCTTCTGATAGACGAAGAAGGGCGTGACCTTGTGTCTGTAAATCTCCCTCTTCAGCTAACTGAGCTTGAATTTCGTGATCACGTACGTAATCTGTTAAGCCATCTGTACATAATAAAAGATAGTCGTAGAAATTCGTCCTTTTAACAAACAAATCAGGTGCTACACGACGATCTGTACCCATCACTTTAGTAATGATATTCCGCTGTGGATGGTTGAACGCCTCTTCTTCTGTAATTTGACCTATCATAACGAGATGGTTGACGAACGAGTGATCACTCGTAAGTTGATTAACCTCACGTGAATTAACTAAATACGCACGTGAGTCCCCGATATTCGCCACGACGACATGATTGTCAAAGACCATCGCACAGACACATGTCGTGCCCATGCCATGATATGACGCATGACTTTCTGCATAGTCATATAAATCTCGGTTTACACTCTTTAAGGTCGCGTTTAACCAGCGTTCAGCACGTTCAGGCTCGATGAAATTCTCTTCTTCGAAACGTGATTGTAAGGCGTCTGTGACATATTGACTTGCGACCTCACCTGCTTGATGGCCACCCATGCCATCACAAATCACCAACAACTGTTGCTCTGTCTTATTGTAAAAGACTCCGCCAGCGTCTTCATTCTTCTCACGATATGGACCTGCATCAGTGAATAGTTCAGCATTAAGCATGTTACCTACCTCGTTTCTACTTGACGTTCTTTCGCTCTTAACTGGCCACAGGCTGCATCAATATCTGATCCTTGCTCACGACGAATCGTCGCATTGATGCCTAAACGTTTCAATTCTTTTTCAAATTTAAAAATGTCTTCTTTCGGCGTTCTCACGTAGTTACGTTCTGGAACGTGGTTGACTGGAATTAAGTTAACGTGACAGTTGAGATGTTTGATTAAAGCAGCGAGTTCGCGCGCATGTTCAAGTTGATCGTTAACACCGCCAAATAAGCCGTATTCAAAAGTGACACGTCGATTCGTTTGCTCTTGATAGTAATCAATCGCATCCATAAGTTTATCCACATCGTACGCTCGGTTAATTGGCATTAAACGAGAACGGATTTCGTTATTCGCACCGTGCAGACTGACTGCAAAGTTGATTTGAATATCTTCTTCCGCGAAGTCATAAATACGTGGAATAATTCCTGAAGTGGATACAGTGATATGACGCGCACCAATATTTAAACTGCGATCATGATTCACAATGCGTAAGAAATCCATCATTTCATCATAGTTCTCAAATGGTTCCCCAATACCCATGATGACGATTTGAGACACGCGCTCATCCGTCGCATCTAAGGCTTTCTGTACCGTTAAGACTTGGGCCACAATTTCACCTGCTTCAAGGTTACGGTTGAGTCCACCAATAGAAGAAGCACAGAAAGTACAACCGATTCGACAACCTACTTGTGTCGTTACACAAACCGAATTACCGTAGTCGTGACGCATTAATACTGTTTCAATAGTATAGCCATCTTGAAGTTGAAAGAGGAATTTGATTGTTCCATCTCTACTTTCTTGCTTTACAACTGTAGATAACGTCGTAATCGCAAAGTGTTCCTCAAGCAGTTCACGTAATGGCTTAGATAAGTTGGACATCCCATCAAAGCTGTCAACACGCTTTTCGTAGAGCCATTGATAGATCTGTTGCGCACGGAACTTTTGTTGACCATGTTCTACTAACCAATCTTGCAATTCATCAAATCTTAGAGAATAGATCGATTGCTTATCGAAATCTGGAAGAAATTTGTTCTTTTTCTTCTTTTTTTCAGTAATCATAGTATTATTTATCCTTTCTTTTTATTCGAGTTATAAAGAAACCATCTGAATCAAAGTCTTGTGGCAATATTTGAAGTGTCTTGACTTGTTCATGTGTGATCGGATGTTCAATAGGTTCAAATTCAAATTCACTATTTTGCTTTAAAAATGTATATATAACGTTCTCATTTTCAAGTTGTTCAATCGTACATGTAGAGTAAACAAGGGTTCCCCCTGGTTTCAACTGATGTTTCACATTCTCTAATATCTCCAACTGTAAATCAACAAGTTGGTGTATGTCATCCCAGGATTGCGTGTATTTGATCTCAGGTTTATGGCGCAATACCCCGAGTCCACTACATGGTGCATCTACTAAAATTCTATCATACATCTCTTGATATGGCGTGGTCGCATCATGTTGCAATGCTTTCACATGGGAGAGACCTAATTTAGCTATATTCTCTTGAATCAACGCAATCTTGTGTTGATGAATGTCAGTCGCAGTAACCTGACCTGTGCCACGTAGTAATTCGCCTATATGACACGCTTTACCTCCTGGTGCACTACACGCGTCAAGGATATGATCACCAATTTGCGGGTCAAGATAGTGCGCGACGAACATCGAACTTTTATCTTGAATGGAAATCCAGCCCTCACGGAAACTATCTGAGTTCGCAATCACTCCGCCGCTCACATGTAAACACTCATCGAGTTGAGCGTCTTTCTCAACTGTAAAACCTTCTTCTTCTAAGCGTTGTACTGCTTCTGAAGGTGAAATCTTCGATGTATTGACACGTACAGTTTGCGCAACATTCTCTAGCATCGACTGCGCTATTTGCTCAGTCTTATCAAAACCGTAATGTGTGAGCCAATGTTCGATGAGCCACAGCGGCAAACTATAACTCACGCTGAGGCGTCGTTTCGGATCTTGAATTTCCGTCGGATACGCGAGTTCTGAACGTGTGATTTGGCGCAAGATCCCATTGACAATCTTACCTTGGTGCGGACCGCCACGGCGTTTAGCGATGGTCACCGCTTCGTTAATCACCGCATGTGTCGGGATACGATCAAGATAACGATACTGATATATACTCATCCATAATAATATGCGTACCCAACGTTTCAATTTAGTTTGGATAAAGGGCTTGAGTAAATAATCTAAGGTATATTGACGTTTCAAAGTACCATAGACAATTTCTGTTATCAAACCTTTGTCTGCTGGAGACAATCCTTTCCGTTGAAGCACTTGATTTAAAGCGATATTACTATACGCTCGATCTTTAATCACCATCTCTAAAGTTTCAAAGGCTAGCGTTCTTGCATGTGTCTCAGCTGTCATACCAGCACCTTGCCTACGAGAGATTCTTGTACACCACTGAGATAGTTTGCAACAGGCATACGTTTCTTGCCGGCGAGTTGAATCTCAGTCAACGCAATCGCATCACTAGAACCTGTACCAACAATAATGGCTTTCTTCGTCGTTTCAATAATTTCACCTGGCTGTCCGTCTTTATCTGCTTCAATTCGTGCATCAAACAATTTCATATTCGTATCGTCCATTGTTGTATAAGCAACAGGCCATGGTGAAAGACCACGGATATGATTGAATATATCGCGTGCAGACGCTTTCCAATTCACTCGTTCATCTTCGCGTGAAATGTTAGAAGCGAAAGATGCTTTCGAGTCATCTTGCGGGATGCTCTCATTCGTTTCATTAATAATGTCTGGTAACGTGTCATGCAACAACTCTGCACCTAAGAAACTCAACTTATCGTGGAGTGAGCCAACATTATCTTGGTCTTCAATCTCAATGGCTTTTTGAGAAATAATATTACCTGCATCTAACTTTTTCACCATATACATAATCGTTACGCCCGTTTCGCTTTCCCCATCAATAATGGCTTGATGAATCGGCGCGCCTCCTCGGTATTTCGGCAAGAGTGAGGCATGTACGTTAATTGCTCCTAAACGTGGTGCTTCTAATAGTGATTCAGGTAATAATTGACCGAACGCTGCTGTGACTATGAGGTCTGCGTCGAGTTGAAGTAAGTGGTCAAGTTCTTCCGAATCAGCAAGCTTTTCAGGCTGATAGACTTGAATGCCTGCCTCTTGTGCGACACGTTTTACCGGCGGCGGTGTCATCTTGCGCTTTCTACCTACTGGACGATCTGGTTGTGTCACTACTGCGATGACGTCATGTTCCGCAATTAACATTTCTAATACTTTAGTTGAAAAGTCTGGGGTTCCCATAAAGATAATCTTACTCATCGTCTAAATACGCCTCCAATTCATCTTCAGAAATACGTTGCTCTAGTTTATCTGTAAACCATACACCTTGAAAATGGTCATACATATGCAAGATCATGCGTGCAATATCATCATATGCCGTCAACTCTACCTCTCGCCCATGACGGTCTTGTGCCTGAACCACTATCATGTGACTTCTCGTAACTGTTCCGTAGACACCCTCTAAACTTATAGAACCTTCTAGCTCCGTCGTTGTTTCATCAGATTGAGAGGCAATTTGAGGGTTGATGAGTTGAAGTAACCCGTCAAGTCCCATATCGATGATTGCCACTTGCTTATCGATACCAATTTGCGGTGCACAAATCGCTGCCGCTTCCTCAGCATAGAGTGTATCTTCTAAATCAGTTAATAACGTTTGTAACTTGTTATCGAATCGCGTTACTGATGCGGTGGGATGATGCAATATGGGATGAGCAGATGGTACGAGTTTCTTAATCGACATATAGACGTCTCCTTATAAAAATTCATTAAGTTATTATAACTTAAAAAGTAAAAAATTGCGATAGTATGAAAACGCTTTGTGAGTTTTAGTAAAAGGATAAAATCAAAATCGAGCCATATAATAAAATTATTTAATAATAGTAACGTGTGAATAAGCGAGTTGTATTAATATCTTAAGCTTAAATATTTCTACTTATAATTAAAAGACAATCCATTGAGTGAAATGATAATTAAGCACGCGCTTTTTCAAAGTTTTGTTGTATAATATTAAATGTCGAACAAGTAAAGTTAAATAAATCACCTCTTGTTTCACAATCCATATCTTTTTATTACAAACCTATGAAACAAACATGGAGCAATATCCCTCACTAGAACCTTGCTTCTATGATATTGAAAAGGAGTTACTCAATTGAAAACAGTTGGAATGTTACGTTCAATCAAACAACCTGGAATATTAGCACGTACTCTAGCCTATATGTGTCACTTTAACGACATAGTCTTCTTCTATTTCACCCCAGAGGATGTAGATACTGAGCATCAACAAATTAATGGTCTCTTTCTAGAAAATGGTCAATGGCGACGCGGTATCATCGGGTACCCAGATGTCGTGGACAACGAACCCATGAAAGCAGTAAATAAAAGTGTTTATGATTCACTGCAAACTGTATCCGTGATGACGACGCATCCACTTGGTGGTAAGAATAAAGTCTTTCAAATGCTATCCCAAAGCAATAACTTTAAAGATGTACTTATCCCTTATCGTTTAGTTAAAAAGCCAGAGGATATTTTAGAGTTTTTAACACGCTATCAGAAGATTTTACTGAAACCTGTGTTTAGCAATCAAGGAAGAAATATTTATGTCATTGAACACTGTGACGATAAGATCACTTTATCCGATGATATGACTTCCAGAACGTTAAACGAAGAGGACTTATTGCCACTTATTAACGATAAATTTTTAAAACCTAACTATATCTGCCAGCCATTTTTCGAATCTAAAACGAAAGAAGGCCACCCATTCGATATTCGGCTACATGTGCGTAAAAACGAGAAAGGACAATGGCAAAAAGTTAAGATTTATCCCCGTATTGGACTAGGTCATCATATCACTTCTAATATCAGCCAAGGCGGTGGCATCTCACCTATAGTACCGTTTCTCAAAGCAAACTTTGGAGATAATTGGAAAGAAATTAAACTTCGACTTGAACAACTTTGTGTTAGCTTTCCGAAACGCTTTGAACGCTTCTATGATTATGAACTCGATGCACTAGGTATAGATTTGGGTGTGAACCCACAGGGAGAGGTCGGCTTATTTGAAGTGAATACTTACCCAGGTCAACAATTCTTCTACGCTGAAGATTCTGAAGTCAGAGTCAGCTATTATCAATTCTTATTGGATCGTATACATAGCAATACACCTCAGTAAACAAGGAAAGACACCTACAAAGTGAGCAGCATTTCTGCCCTTTGCAGGTGTCTTATTTAACTTCTAATTGTCTCGCCTCAATCGCTACATCATCATTTGTGGCGCAATATCAATCTTCAATGCGAGTTTCTCTTTCATATATTGCTCATGATAATAATCATCCAGATACTGCAGCGCTTGATATAAATCCGGCTCACTCTTATATTTGATCAGAATTTGGAAACGATATTCGTTATTAATCCGCGTTAGTGCAGCAGGTGATGGACCTAGTACCAATGCCTTATCAGACAAGTGTTGTAACAGGATTTGGTGAATATGCTTAGACGCCTCTAGCACCTTTTTCATTTCTTGATGAGAAATCGTAAAGTTAATTAAGAAGAAATACGGTGGATACTTACCTATCTTACGATATTCCATCTCCTGATGGTAAAATGCCAAATAATCATTCTGCTGCACATCTTTAATCGCATAATGCTCTGGATTATACGTTTGAATAATGACCTGTCCCTCTTTTTCATGACGCCCGGCACGGCCTGCCACTTGCGTTAACAATTGGTATGTTCGTTCACTTGAGCGGAAATCAGGTAAATTCAACATCGTATCGGCATTGAGCACACCTACAAGGGTAATATTAGGGAAGTCTAGCCCTTTCGCAATCATTTGCGTTCCGAGAAGAATATCGCCCTTTCCTTCGCCAAAGTCGTTTAATAATTTCTCATGCGCACCTTTACGCGACGTTGTATCCACATCCATACGAATGATGTTGGCTCCTTCAAATTCACGTTGTAGTAGTTCTTCTACTCGTTGGGTCCCTGTTCCGACTTGACGAATATGCTCACTTTCACAGTTCGGACACAGGGCTGGTGGTGTTTCTTGATAACCACAATAGTGACATTTCAATTGATCTGTCGACTTATGATAGGTTAAAGAAATATCACAGTTCGGACATTGTGGCACATGACCACAATCACGACAAAGCATAAATGAAGCGTAGCCACGTCGGTTTAAGAACAAGACAATTTGTTCTTTGTTCGCTAGACGCGTCTCAATGGCCTCTCTGAGTTGATTCGAGAACATCGAACGATTGCCTGAACTCAATTCTTCACGCATGTCGACGATATCAATATGCGGCATCGCTTGATCGTTCACGCGGTTCGGTAAGCTCAACAACTGATATACACCTTTATCCGCACGGGCATAGGACTCTAGACACGGCGTCGCACTG
The DNA here is from genome assembly GCF_026659735.1 of Staphylococcus pettenkoferi. Taxonomy (GTDB): domain Bacteria; phylum Bacillota; class Bacilli; order Staphylococcales; family Staphylococcaceae; genus Staphylococcus. The sequence goes on from NZ_JANSKK010000002.1 coordinate 188,457, forward strand.
CCAAGAACGAGTGGACACTGATGATATTGACTACGCCACTCTGCGATATCACGCGCATGATATCTCGGATAATCTTCTTGTTTGTATGAGGATTCATGCTCCTCATCAATAATAATCATCCCGAGCTCTTTAAATGGCGCGAAGACACTAGAGCGTGCACCCACACTGACGCGCGCACGACCATCTCGAATCTTCTGCCATTCATCATACCGTTCACCTTTTGATAAGCCTGAGTGAAGTACTGCTACTTCATCTCCGAAACGTTTCTTAAAACGCAAGACCATTTGCGGTGTTAATGCAATCTCCGGCACAAGCATCATTGCTTGTCGATCATGATTCAAGACACGTTCAATCGTCTGCAAATAAACTTCTGTCTTACCCGAACCCGTGACACCATGAAGTAAGAACGTGCGTTGTTGTCGCTCTTCAATACTTTCACAAATCGCATCGTAAGCGCGTTGTTGATCTTGAGTGAGTGTCTGATTCTTCTCCTGTTCAAAGACACGCGTTGCAAATGGGTCCCGTTCAATTACCGCATCATACTTTTCAATCATACCTTTACGTGTCAAAGTATTGATGGATGAAATTGAGAAATCCATCTCTTGTAACTCTTTTAAAGAGACGTCACGGTGACGTTCATCACTCAAATACGCATATAAATCATACTGTTTCTCTTTCGACTCTAATTCTGCTAACACGCTATCTATCGCTGAGTCGTCAGCAATACGTACTGCACGTTGCGTCTTCTTACCCACGCTTTGGGATAAAAGTGTTTGTTCTTCTACTACGCCTTCTCGTAAAAGGTCTGAGAGTGCTTTCAAATCGCCATTCTTTTGGGCAGCTTTATATTCGTAGTTACCCGCGCTGTCAAAATGCTTAACAAGCGAATCAGGTATGGCGTTAAGTTCTTTCAGATGGAAGACTTTCGTATACTTCGCTTTCAACGCTGCCGGTAGCATCACTTCAAGCATTGAGATACGTTTCGTTACAAAGTATTTACCATACCACTCGCTTAATTGAATCAATTCTGGTGTTAACTCTGGTCGAATATCTTGAATTTCCTTGAGTTCCTTTAATTTAGAGAGGTCTAAATTCTCATCTGGATGGTCAGTTAATGCCATCACATAGCCTTGTATCGTTCTCGGCCCAAATGGCACAATGACACGCATACCTACTTGAATGACAGACTCTAATCGTTCTGGAACGAGATAATCAAAGTTATAATCGACGCTTTTAGATTGAACATCTACTATGACTTTGGCAATCATTTATTTCCACCTAGTTTCTAATTCGTCTACAATGAGCTGCGCTAACTCCACCTTAGGCTTTTTACCTAAAGCGACTGAAGATTGATCTTTAAAGTACATTGTATAGTCATTGTTATCTGAACTGAACCCGATTGAACGGTCGCCCACGTTGTTCGCAATGATAACATCTGCATTCTTACGTTCTAATTTGTCTTGCGCATAGCGCTCAATATCACGCGTTTCGGCCGCAAATCCTACTAAATATTGGTGAGATTTATGTTTGCCTAAGTATTGTAAAATGTCAGGCGTACGTTTAAATGTCACGCTGAGTTCGCCTTCTTGTTTCTTCAATTTGTGCGGCAACATTTCTGTCGGTGTGTAATCTGAAACTGCCGCTGCTTTGAAGACGATATCCACGTTATCGTAACGTTTCTTTACCGCTTCAAACATGTCTTCCGCGCTTTCAACACGAACGACTTCGACACCTTCTGGGTCTGACAACGAAGTAGGACCAGAAACTAAAGTCACCTGTGCGCCTTTATCTCTTAACGTTTCAGCGAGTGCGTAACCAATCTTACCTGAAGAACGGTTAGACAAATAACGCACCGGATCAAGCTCTTCGATTGTAGGTCCAGCAGTCACAAGCGCATGTTGGCCTACAAAGGTGCTTGGAGTCTTCGATGTTGTTTCAGATACCGCTTCTTGAGAAGATGAATTGAAATATTCATTCAACCGTGCCACAATTTGTAGCGGTTCTTCCATACGACCTTTAGCGACATAACCACAAGCAAGATAACCATCGCCTGGTTCGATAAACGTGTAGCCATCCCCTTTAAGGATGGAAATGTTATGTTGCGTTCTCGCGTTTTGGTACATATGCACATTCATCGCCGGAGCTACAAACTTAGGCGTTTCAGTAGCGAGCAACGTGGAAGTGATCATATCGTCTGCAATCCCCACACTCAACTTCGCAATGATATTTGCTGTAGCAGGCGCAATGACAATGGCATCCGCCCAATCACCTAAAGCGACATGCTGAATCTGTTCAGGATTCTCTTCTTTAAAGGTATTCGTATACACGACATTACGACTGATTGCTTGAAATGCGAGAGGTTGTACAAATTCTTGCGCATTATCCGTAAGCATCACCCGCACATTGTAATTAGCTTGAGTCAACTTACTCGTTAAATCGATTGCTTTATATGCTGCAATACCTCCTGTCACAGCCAACAATATATTCTTCATCACTATTGTCCTCCATCGAATTATTCCATCGTAACGTTTCTTCGTACGACATTTAAACGTCCGCTTTGAGCATGTAATTCAGCTCATCATATGCCAATATTGGAGCTTTATGAGTCGACGTTTATCTGCGTCATTTTAACTCTCATTATACACCATTTTGTAGGTAAAATAAAAAGCACGGAAGTATAGCTTGTCCTTTCCACTTGGACACGAACTACACTACCGTACTGCTCATTGCATGACAGACTGTGGTTATCATCTCACTCGTCGTAACACTTTCATGCAAAGGGTAAAATGGCTTGCTTCAGCCCTCTTTTTTTCTGTTAAAAACACGATCAATCTGCAACATTGACTTGAGCACAAATGAAAGGCTCTCGATCTATTCTGCCCAATGTTGAAGATTTCGCATACGCTATGAAATGACACCATTTAATGACGTCATGGTACATCTCTCAAATATTTATACTCAGAAGTATGCGCTTACGCTTTATTCGTCACGATCAATTGTACCGTTAGGGTAAACGTTACCATCTGCAATTTCTTCAAGCGCTTTACCTACTGTTTTAACAGATTTATAGTTATCTAACAAAGTACTTTCAGGTTTGTCTTCTAACTCTCTTGCACGTTTCGCAGCTGTTGTTGCGATTAAGTATTTAGAACGAACTTGGTTAGTTAAATCATTTAATGCAGGGTATAACATTATTTTTTAGCCTCCAATATCATCTTTCTATATTTTGCTTCGATACGTTCTCTCTTTAAATGCTCTGCGTCAACAATGGATTGAATGCGTTGTTTCGCTAACTCAACCTCATCATTTACTACGACATAATCGTAAAGATTCATCATTTCCACTTCGTTACGTGCTTCGTTTACACGACTTTGAATCTTCTCATCACTTTCCGTACCACGTCCGACCAAACGTTCACGTAAATGATCTAAACTTGGTGGTGCTAAGAAGATAAATAGTGCGTCTGGAAATTTCTTACGAACCTGTTTTGCACCTTCAACTTCTATTTCTAGAAAGACATCATAACCTTGTTCCATAGTATCTTTAACGTATTGCACAGGTGTCCCGTAATAATTTCCTACGTATTCTGCATACTCAATAAACTGGTCTTGCTTGATGAGGTCTTCAAACTCTTTCTTCGTCTTGAAAAAGTAATCCACCCCATCTTCTTCGCCCTCACGCATATCACGTGTCGTCATTGAAATTGAATATTTATAAGATGTCGATGGGTCATCAAATATTTTCTTTCGCACCGTCCCTTTTCCTACACCCGAGGGACCAGAAAGCACAATTAGCAAACCTTTCTCATTATCCATGATTTACGACCTTTCTAGCTATTCTTCTATTATTACAATATGATACCATACTCCCTATTTAATTGTATAGCGTCCGTAGACAAATCTTCTCCTATACCCACCTCACATCTCATGTTACAATGAGTTCACTGAAATTATAGAAAGTGGATGATACACATGGCATATGATGGTTTATTTACCAAGAAAATGGTAGCAGACTTACAATTTCTAATCGGTGGTCGCATTCATAAGATCAATCAACCTGAGAACGACACGATCATCATGGTGATTCGCCAACAACGTAAGAATCATCAACTCTTATTGTCAATCCACCCTAGCTTCTCTCGCATGCATATCACTGAGAAGAAATACGACAATCCCTTTGACCCGCCTATGTTTGCGCGCGTCTTTCGTAAGCACTTAGAAGGTGGATTTGTGCAAGCCATTCGTCAAATCGGTAATGACCGCCGTGTTGAAATAGACATTGAAAGTAAAGATGAAATAGGCGATACGATTTACCGCACCGTCATACTAGAAATCATGGGTAAACACAGTAACCTTATTCTTGTCGATGATGACCGTAAGATTATCGAAGGTTTTAAACATCTTACGCCAAATACCAATCAGTATCGTACTGTCATGCCTGGCTTTAAGTATGAAACGCCGCCGACGCAGGATAAGTTGAACCCTTACGAGATTTCCGCTGATCAAGTGAATCAATATATTGATTTTAACAGTGGTAAAATTGCCCGACAGTTACTTCATACTTTCGAAGGATTTAGTCCGCTTATCACGAATGAAATCGTCAATCGTCAGCAATTTATGACAACGGAAACGTTACCTGAAGCTTTTGCTGAAGTACTCGCTGAAACAGAAGGGCCAGAAACTCCCATTTTCCATAAAAATCATGAAACGGGAAAAGAAGATTTCTACTTTATGAAACTGCAACAGTTTGACGACGATGCGGTCATCTATGATTCCTTGCATCAACTACTTGATCGCTATTATGAGGCACGAGGTGAGAGAGAACGTGTGAAGCAACGCGCGAATGACCTCGTACGTTTCGTGCAACAACAAGTGCAGAAGAATCAACATAAGTTAGGTAAACTCATACAAGAATCTGAAAGTGCGAAAGATAAAGATCGCGAACAACTCTACGGGGAACTAATTACGGCAAATATTTATCGCATCCATCAAGGTGACGACCATGTGACGGCGTTAAACTACTATACGAATGAAGAGGTGGATATTCCGCTTAATCCAACGAAATCGCCGTCTGAGAACGCGCAGTATTACTACAAACAATACAATCGTTTGAAACGTCGAGAATATGAAGTCGAGCGCCAAATCAAGTTAACGAAAGACAACATTCAATACTTCGAGAATATCGAGCAACAGCTCGCACATATTACGGTTGATGATATTGATGAAATTCGCGACGAGTTAGCCGAACAAGGTTACATGAAAGCGCGTAAACAAAGTAAGAAGAAGAAAAAACCTCAAATTCAGTTGCAACACTACCGTTCTACAGATGGAGATACGATGCTGGTCGGTAAAAATAACAAACAGAACGATTATTTAACGAACAAGAAAGCTGCAAAACATCATTGGTGGTTCCACACTAAGGATATTCCAGGTTCGCACGTTGTGATACTGAATGACGATCCGAGTGAGGAAACGTTGAAAGAAGCTGCAATGTTGGCAGGTTACTTCTCTAAAGCCGGTAATTCTGCTCAAATTCCTGTAGATTATACACAAATTAAAAATGTGCATAAACCTTCAGGAGCGAAGCCAGGATTTGTAACTTACGACAATCAGAAAACATTGTTTGCGACGCCAGACTATGATCATATTAAAGCAATGAAAATCGATGAAAAATAATCATCATCCCGAGCACATCTTCTACTAAACGCAGCTTTCACACGCAGGATTAAATGTTAACAGTTAATGCAAATAGCAATATCCTTTTATAAACGTAAATAACCCAGCCGAACAAAGTAAGAGCGTCGCCTCCTACTTTATCGGTTGGGTATTTTAATATTACTGCAAATGTTTTAAGCGTATCGTTCAATAGCTATTGTTTCTCTGGTAAAGCTAACTGCCAATTCACACCGAAACGATCTTGTACCCATGCAAACTCTCTAAACGGTGGCATTTCGGTCTTCGGCATTAAGATGGCACCTTGATTCTTCAATTTACTAAATAAGCGTTCCATTTCCATCGCAGTATCAACAGTGACATATAGTGACATCGCTGGATTCATTTCGATATCCATGCCATTCACATTGTCAATCGCCATCAATACTTGGTCTTTCAATCGAAAGATCGCATGTTGTAAATAATCCGTCGGCGCGTCATCTTCTTCACTATAGCGACGCATTGCGAGAATTTCTGCATCATCGAAAGCTTCTACGTATGTACGTATCGCTTCTTCAGCTTGACCATTAAACATCATAAACGTGGTCACTTTAGGTATACTCATCACTTATCCTCCTCTTTTCAACCGTTCCATTACGCTCGGTTAAATCATCTTTACTCATTGTAACATATCACGCACTTGGGACATTAATGACGCATAGACGAGTGTCATACCTCAGTATTTTCGACACACTACTCTAGCTTCGACATTTCCTAAGTCACATTATTTTGTTAAAATAGATTAAAAATACGTGGAGGTAAACTATGACATTTGTGCTTATTCCATTACTCGTCTTCTTCGCAGTATTACTCGTAGGTTGGCTATTGATTAAAATGTTTATCCGTTAATATAACTGAAATATAAATAATCCTGTGTTGCGTCGCATCAAGCACGTCAACACAGGATTGTTTTTACTATCTACTTATAAATTATCGCGCCACTCCACTAGTGCGTCGATATCTTCTTTCGTAATCACGCCTCGTTCTTCTGCAACTTCAATCAATTCATTATAATCGCTTAAAGTATAGAAAGGAACGTTAGCCGCTTCAAAGGTTTCTGTCGCGTTCTTTAAGCCATACGTAAAGATAGCTACTACACCAAGCACCTCAGCGCCACTTTCTTTTAATGCATCTACAGCAGTAATTGAAGAACCACCTGTAGAAATGAGGTCTTCAACAACTACGACTTTCTTGCCTTGACTGTGCGCACCTTCGATTTGATTCTGTTTCCCATGACTTTTACTTTTAGAACGAACATAGTTCATCGGTAAATCTAACGTTTCTGATAAGTAAGCTGCGTGCGGAATGCCGGCAGTTGCTGTACCAGAAACAATTTCAACATCACCGAAATGTTCGCGAATGAGTTCTGCTAGACCATCACGGATTTGGCGACGTACTTTAGGATAACCAAGCGTCACACGGTTATCGCAATAGATAGGTGATTTGATACCTGAACTCCAAGTGAAACGATCATTCGGTGAGAGTGAGACCGCTTCAATATCTAATAAAGATTCTGCAATCGATCTTGCCATGTTAGTTGCACCAACTTTCTTTGATTTTGTGATAGCTTTCTACCGGATTGTCACTTTGTGTAATAGGACGTCCGACTACGATATGTGTAGATCCATTTGTCTTTGCTTCTTCTGGTGTTGTAATACGTTTCTGATCATTCGTTTGGGCATCTTTTGGACGAATACCTGGTGTGACTTTTAAGAAATCTGAACCTAAATGCTGTGTTAATAATTCTGCTTCTAACGGTGAGCATACGACGCCATCTAATTGCGCTTGTTTCGCTAATTGTGCATAGTTTAAGACGGCATCCTCAATGGAAGTCTGGATGTTTTGTTCTTCATGTAACATTTCTTCCGTCGTCGAAGTCAACTGTGTCACAGCGATCAGTTTCGTATCGGGGTTATGCTTTCTTAAGCCTTCTAATGCACGCTGCATCATTACTGTACCTCCAGCAGCGTGGACGTTAACCATATCGACCTCTAATTTCGCTAGACCTTCCATCGCTTTACCTACCGTATTAGGTATGTCATGCAGTTTCAGATCTAGGAAAATGCGATGACCGCGTGCCTTAATATCTGAAATCAATGCTGGACCTGTTTGATAGAACAATTCCATACCCACTTTGACGTAAAGCGGTTCGTCGAATAAATCTAAGAACTGATCTACTTTCTCTTTAGATTCAAAGTCTAAAGCTATAATTGGCAATGTTTCCACTGGTTGATCCACCTCAGTTGTATACTTAATCGAGTATATTGCTTAGAAGAGTCTGAAATAAAATATATTGAACTTTCACTACTCAAACTCATTCGGAGCTCGTACTCCTTACTCAATGATATGAGCATAGAGAGAAGGAGGCGCAACACCTCTTTCCCTCTCAAAGCTCATCATAACAGTAACATGCTTTATTCACTCTTCTTACATTGTTCTCATTGTAAATGTCATGCTTTCAATGACATTCGTTAAGGCATTTGCAGTATCGAGAGAAGTGAGACATGGTACACCATTTTCTACAGAAGTTCTGCGGATTTGGAAACCGTCTCTTTCGACTTCTTTACCTTTTGTCATCGTATTGATTACAATTTGAACTTTATTGTTCTGAATTTGAGTTAAGATATCGTCTTCACGACCAATCTTACCTACGACTTGTGCGGGCACATTGTTATCGTTAAGTTTGTGTGCTGTCCCTTCAGTCGCAAGAATTCTGTAACCTACTTCGTTTAAGCGACGTGCGATATCGACAATTTCTTCTTTATCTTTATCACTAACCGTCATGAGCACTGTGCCGTGGTCTTTCACTTCCACACCACTAGCTGTGAGCGCTTTAAACAATGCTTTTTCCATCGTTAAGTCTTTACCCATGACCTCACCTGTAGATTTCATTTCAGGTCCAAGCGTAATATCAACGTTTTTCAGTTTATTAAAACTGAAGACTGGAGCTTTAACGAAGACACCTTCACTGTGTGGTTGAATACCTGGTTGGTAACCTAAGTCTTGAAGGTTCTCGCCCATTACGCCACGCATCGCAAGTTGTGCCATTTGAATACCTGTAATTTTACTCAAGAACGGAACTGTACGGCTTGAACGAGGGTTAACCTCTAGTACATAGACGCCATCATGTGCGATAACGAATTGGATGTTAATTAAACCTACGATGTTGAGACCTTTCGCCAGACGCATTGTGTAATCTTCGAGTGTGTCGACTTCTTCTTGTGTCAATGTTTGTGGCGGATATACTGCAATAGAGTCACCAGAGTGTACCCCTGCGCGTTCGATGTGTTCCATGATACCTGGGATAATCACTGTCTCACCGTCTGAAATTGCATCGACCTCAATTTCTTTACCAGTGAGATAACGGTCGATTAATACTGGGTGATCTGGACTTGCTTTAACCGCTTGATTCATGTAGTTCTTCAATTCGTCGTCACTGTTCACGATTTCCATCGCACGTCCACCGAGTACGTATGATGGGCGCACAACAACTGGATAGCCGATTTCACGCGCGTTCTCTAAGGCACCTTCTGGAGATGTCGCTGTCTTACCTTTAGGTTGCGGCACATCAATTGTGTGAAGTAACGCTTCGAATTCCTTTCTATCTTCTGCACGGTTAAGGTCTTCAAGTGTTGTACCTAAGATATTGACGCCGTGTTTCGCTAGTTTATCAGCTAAGTTAATCGCTGTTTGACCACCGAATTGAACGACAACACCTTTAGGTTGCTCTAAATCGATGATATTCATCACATCTTCTTCAGTCAGTGGTTCGAAGTAGAGCTTATCTGAGATTGAAAAGTCAGTAGAAACCGTTTCAGGGTTGTTGTTTACAATAATCGCTTCGTATCCTGCATTTTGAATTGCCCATACAGCATGTACTGTCGCATAGTCGAATTCTACACCTTGGCCGATACGAATAGGACCAGAACCAAGTACTAAGATTTTCTCTTTATCCGTAACGATAGATTCGTTCTCTTGTTCGTAAGTACCGTAATAATAAGGTGTAGTAGATTCAAATTCAGCCGCACACGTATCCACCATTTTATAAACAGGTGTAATACCGTTATCTTTACGTAGTTGATATACTTCGTCTTCTGTCATGTCGAAGCGGTGGGCAATCACACGGTCACTAAAGCCGTAGTTCTTCGCATATTGAACGTAGTCCACGTCGCCTTTGTGCTCTTTCAAGTCATGTTCAATGTCGATGATTTGTTGGAATTTATTTAAGAAGAAGTAATCAATCATCGTCATTTCATGAATTTCTTCTAATGTTGTACCACGGCGAATCGCTTCTCCAATGAAGAAGAGACGCTCATCGTCTTGGTCTTTAATACGTTGTTTAATATAATCCAAGCTATAGCTTTCACCATTTGGTAAACCAAGATGATGCACGCCGTATTCTAATGAACGAATCGCTTTTAATAAAGACTCTTCGTAAGTACGACCGATTGCCATAACTTCCCCTGTCGCTTTCATTTGCGTACCGAGGACACGCTCACCTTTTTCAAATTTGTCGAATGGGAAACGTGGAATTTTAGAAATCACATAGTCTAACGCAGGTTCAAACGCTGCATAAGATGTTCCAGTGATTGGGTTTAACATTTCATCTAGAGTTAGTCCTACAGCGATCTTAGCCGCAAGTTTCGCAATTGGATAACCTGTCGCTTTAGATGCAAGTGCTGATGAACGAGATACACGAGGGTTAACCTCGATGATATAGTATTGCATTGAATCCGGATCTAATGCGAGTTGTACGTTACAACCACCTTCGATACCTAATGCACGAATGACTTTCAATGACACGTCACGTAACATTTGATATTCAACGTCAGAAAGTGTTTGACTTGGTGCAACTACAACTGAGTCACCTGTATGGATACCGACTGGATCAATGTTCTCCATGTTACATACTACGATCGCGTTGTCGTTCTTATCACGCATTACTTCGTATTCAATTTCTTTGTAACCTGCGATTGATTTCTCAATTAAACATTGTGTGGCTGGACTGTAGTGAAGTCCATTAGAAACCACTTCACGTAACTCTTCATCGTTATGGCAAATACCGCCACCAGTTCCACCCATTGTGAAGGCTGGGCGTACGATAAGTGGATAACCCACTTGTTCTTTAAAAGTAAAGGCTTGTTCTACAGTATTAACGATGTCACTTTCAGGTACTGGTACACCTAAATCATTCATCAAGCTTCTGAACTGCTCTCTGTCTTCTGCTTGTTGGATAGACTCTAAACGTGTACCGAGTAACGTCACACCATTTGCCTCAAGTACACCACTGTCATGGAGTTGAATTGCCATGTTGAGACCTGTTTGTCCACCTAATGTTGGCAGTAAAGCGTCTGGTTGTTCTTTACGGATGATACGTGCGATAAAGTCGTGTGTTAACGGCTCGATGTAAACTTCATCCGCAATTTCTTTATCCGTCATGATTGTGGCAGGGTTAGAGTTGACTAAGATGACACGGTAGCCTTCTTCTTTCAATGCAAGACAAGCTTGTGTTCCTGCATAGTCAAATTCTGCTGCTTGGCCGATGATAATCGGTCCAGATCCAACGACAAGAATTGTTTCTATATCTTTACGTTTAGGCATGAGTATGACGCTCCTTTTCTTTGAATTGATTCATCATATCGATAAATTCATCAAATAAATAGTTTGAATCTGTAGGTCCTGGTGATGCTTCAGGGTGATATTGAACTGAGAATGCAGGTAATGTCTTATGACGTAAACCTTCAACTGTATTGTCGTTAATCGCAATGTGTGTCACTTCTAAATCTGTATTCTCTAAAGAATCTTCATCTATAGAGTAACCGTGGTTCTGACTTGTTAATGCGACTTTACCTGTCTTCAAATCTTTAACCGGATGGTTCGCACCTCTATGTCCGAATTTCATCTTGAATGATGTTGCACCTTGAGATAAAGCGAAGAGTTGATGTCCAAGACAAATACCGAAGAATGGAATTTCGCCTAAGATGCCTTTAATCATCTCAATCGCTACTTTCACTTCTTCTGGGTCCCCTGGGCCGTTAGATAACATGACACCATCCGGAGACATGCGTTTGATCTCTTCAGCTGTTGTATCGTAAGGGACAACAGTGACGTTGCAGCCACGCGCGTTGAGTTCGCGTACGATGTTTTGCTTTTTACCAAAGTCCACAAGAACGACACTTAAGTCGAAACCTGTAGAAACATAAGGAGATTTCGTTGAAACTGTTTGTACCTCAGTACGTGGTAATTCTGTTGATTTCAACTTCTCAACGAGTGAGTCAATTTCATCTTTGTTATCTGTAAATCCAGCTTTCAAGACACCATATTGTCTAATCTTGCGTGTAATACTACGTGTATCGACCCCAGAAATGCCTGGAATATCGTATTCAACGAGCACTTCATGGAATGTTCTTTGCGAACGGAAGTTACTAGGATGCTTGCTCGCTTCTTTCACTACAACGCCGTTCAAGCTAGGCACGAGCGTTTCGAAATCATCACGGTTGATACCATAGTTACCGATGAGCGGGTAAGTAAAAGTAATGATTTGTCCTGTATAAGATGGGTCAGAAATTGTTTCTTGATAACCTGTCATCGCAGTATTAAATACAATTTCACCCATTGTTAAGTTATCTGAACCGAGTGGGTACCCTTCATAATATGATCCGTCTTCTAATACGAGATAACGTTTCTCAATCATTAGATTTCCTCCTTAAATTTCACTGTTCCTTCAACCATTGTAAGCACTGGGTTACCGTATACTTTGTAACCTAAGAACGGTGTGTTACTTGCTTTAGAATGGAAGTCTTCAGCTTTAATTTCGCGCTCTTGATCTAAGTTGATAATCGTTAAATCGGCTAAGCTACCTTCTTCAAGTTTGCCATAAGGTAAGTCGAATGTTTGTGCAGGTTTAATCGTTAAGTAGTCAACAAGTTGTTGTAATGTCCAGTCCCCATTTTTAACGAAGTGTGTGTAAAGTAATGGGAAGGCTGTTTCACTACCTACGATACCAAATGGCGCACGTGTCATTGGTTGATCTTTCTCTTCTGCTGCATGTGGCGCATGGTCCGTTGCAATACAATTGATTGTGCCATCAAGTAATGCTTCAATTAATGCGTCACGATCTTCTTTGCTACGTAATGGTGGATTCATTTTATAAATTGCATTGTCACCTGGCACATCATCTTCAGTAAGCAAGAGGTGATGTGGTGTGACCTCAGCTGTTACGTGGATGCCTGCTTTCTTCGCATCTCTAATTGCACGGACACTTTCTTTCGTTGAAACGTGACATACGTGATAATGTGCACCTGCTGCCTCAGCGAGTAACACGTCACGCGCGATTTGAACTGCTTCACAAATGTTTGGAATACCTGGGATGCCTAACTCTTTACTACGTTTACCGTCATGCATCGCACCACCGTAAATTAAGCTATTGTCCTCACAGTGCGCTACGACTGCTTTACCTTGTTTCGCTGCCGCTTTCATGGATTCGTACATCATGCTTGCTTCTTGCACACCTACGCCATCGTCTGTGAACGCGAATGCACCATGTTGAGCGAGGGCTTCAAAGTCGACATGCTCTTTACCTGCTTGACGTACAGTGATTGCTGCGTATGGTAAGACACGAACTTGTGCGCTGTCTTCAATAATCTTATTCACATGCTCTAGATTCTCTACAGAGTCAGGTACAGGTTTCGTATTCGGCATTGGACATACGGTAGTGAAACCGCCGCGAGCTGCTGCTTTCGTTCCAGTTTCAATTGTTTCTTTATGTTCGCCGCCTGGTTCACGCAAATGAACGTGTACGTCGACAAGTCCTGGTGCTACGAATTGACCTTGAGCGTCGATTTCTTCCGCATCGAGTGTGTTATCGATTTGGTCATCAATCATCTTGATGCGTTCACCTTCGATTAGGATGTCTACTTGTTGTAATTCCCCATTTTGTAAAATTTGTGCATTTTTAATTAATTTCATAGTCATTTACCCCTTTCGATTTTCTAAAATTGTATCAATCACAGCCATGCGTAGGAACATGCCGTTTTCCATTTGTTTAAAGATGCGCGACTTAGGTGCTTCGACGAGTTCGTCAGCAATCTCCACGCCCCGATTCACTGGAGCAGGATGCATGATAATCGCATGTTCTTGAAGTCGTTGATAGCGTTCTGGTGTTAAGCCGAAGTCATGATGATAATGACCCGCTTCAAAGTGATCAACCTCTTCAGAACCATGTCGCTCATGCTGTACGCGAAGTAACATGACGATATCGACTTGATCGATCACTTCATCCATATCAACGTATGGTGCTCCAATAGAGTCGTCTTGCCATTCTTGTGGGCTTGAGAACATGACTTCTGCACCGAGTGCTGTCAAACTGTGATAGTTACTTCGGGCAACGCGAGAGTTTTTAATATCTCCACAGATGAGTACTTTCAAACCTTCAAAACGCTTAAATTCTTCATGAATCGTCATGATATCCAATAAACTTTGGGTAGGATGCTGACCACTACCGTCTCCCCCATTAATGATAGGTATGTTGATATTGTCTAATTTATCATAATAAGCATTCTCAGAATGACGAATTACGAGTAAATTCACGCCTATACTTTCTAACGTTTTACATGTATCATATAAGGACTCGCCCTTCTGAACGGATGAAGTAGAAGTTTCAAAGTCCACTAAGTTTAATCCCAGCTTCTGTTCAGCTACGAGAAAGCTACTCTTCGTACGTGTAGAATTCTCAAAGAAGAGATTTGCTACAAACTGATCATTGTATTGCGGGAAAAGCCTAGCGCCAGATTTAAATTCACTTGCTTTGTGTATCAAGTGGTCAATTTCTGTCGTCGATAAATGTTCCATTGATAGTAAGTTTCTCATATTCTAACCTCCATCTTCTTTCCGTTATGCGTCCTTGCTGTCAGTTGCTGATTTAGGTTGCGGTAATATTAAGTTCAAGATAATGCCTGCTAAAGCAGCTAAGGCCATACCTTCAATTTGTAGGTTGATGCCTAATCCTTTTAAATTAAAAACTAGGTTTCCAATACCAATCACGAGAATGACTGAAGCGATGACTAAGTTGCGGTTCTGGGCAAAGTCGACGTTGCTTTCAACTAACATTCTCAAACCACTCGCTGCGATGATTCCAAAGAGTAAGATGGAAACGCCACCCATCACGGGTGTGGGTATGGATGAAATCAGAGCAGTGAACTTACCGATAAACCCGAGCAAGATCGCGATACATGCTGCTCCACCGATGACGTAAATGCTATAAATCTTCGTAATCGCTAGTACACCGATATTCTCACCGTATGTTGTGCTTGGTGGACCGCCGATGATGCTCGCAAACATCGTAGAGACACCGTCACCGATAATCGATTTGTCTAATCCTGGGTCTTTAAAGAAGTTACGCCCTACAATCTTATTAATCACCATTTGATGTCCGATGTGTTCGCTGACAGTAACGAAGACGATCGGTACCATCACTAAGACGAGTCCGAGATGGAATGACGGAACGTAATCTTTAAACGGCAAGTAAATGTCAGGTAATTGCAGCCATTTCGCATGAGCGATGGGTGCGAAGTTAACTAGGCCGATACAAACTGACACGATGTAGCCGACGATAATCCCTACAAGTACAGGTATCAGTGATAGAAAGCCTTTAAAGAAACCTTGTACACAAATCGTCACGAGCAACGTTACCATTGCGACGAGTAAATAACTCAAGTTGTACCCTTTCATATCTCCGGAATTCTCGAACATCGCCATGTTTACCGCTGTCGGTGCTAAGCTCAAACCGATGACCATGATGACTGGACCAACGACAACAGGTGGCAAGAGATGCATGAGCCAGTTGATCCCACTGAGTTTGATGATCAGCCCGATAATGACGTACATCACACCACTCATGAAGAGTGCGACTAACATATCCCCGAGACTATGGTTGGCAATACCTGAGATGATGGGTGTGATAAAGGCAAAGCTTGAACCCAAGTAGGCTGGGATCTTCGCTCGTGTGATGAGTATGTATAATAAAGTTCCAATTCCTGAGGCGAGTAGCGCTGCTGAGATCGGCATATGTGTTAAGAATGGTACGAGTACCGTTGAGCCAAACATCGCAAATAAATGTTGAGTACTCAAGAATGCCCATTGTGAAGGTTTCGGTTTATCTCTGACATCGAGCACCGGTTTCGCCGTGCGCTCAAACAATTGTTCATTTTCCATCTCTTTTTCTCCTTTTAAAAAAAGTCTCTTTACTCGGCGTAAAGAGACTGAAACAAGACACCCTTTAAGCATGAAGATACACGTTGCTCTATACATGCATAAAAGGACGGTACAGCTGATCCAAAGACATCACTCTTCTTGAATCAGTGTACATGCTTTTTCAGTCTCTCGTACTGATTTAAAAGCTGAATTATTCAATTGCGACGGCATTGCTGTGATCAACTTCTTCTAAGTAAACGGATACTGCTTCGTCACGTGCTGTTGGAATATTTTTACCTACGAAGTCAGCACGAATCGGCAATTCGCGATGGCCGCGGTCAACGAGCGCCGCAAGTCCAATCTTGTGCGGTCTCGCGTGCCCCAATATCGCATCTAATGCCGCTCTCACTGTACGACCCGTATAAAGTACATCATCAATAATAATCACAGCTTGATCTGTAATTTCAGTGTCAATGTCGAAAGGTGGTTGCGTCGTCTCTTCAGATGAAGCTTTCTTGTCATCTCTGAACTGCGTGATATCGATTGTGCCAGTAGGTACCGACTGATGTTCAATGGACTCAATCTTCTCTTGAATGCGTTTCGCTAAGAACGCGCCTCGTGTCTTAATACCAAGCAATACAAGACGATCTGTTCCTTTGTTATATTCAAGTATTTCGTGAGCGATACGTGTTACTGTACGTTGAATGGCTGCATCATCCATGATAATTCGTTCAGACATAATCTCCACCTACACTTTGAAATTAGATTGATGTGACACTTTAAGATCAATTGCGTTGCGCATACAAAAAACGACCACATGCCTTTATGAAGACATGCGGTCTTGATTGGATACACCTTCGTGATACTTATGACTTGGCGTTAGAATCGTACATTCTTTGAAATAAACGTACGTGAAGGTTGAGTATTTCATAGTCATGACCTCCAAGATAGAATGCGGAAGTTCTTCACTATGAATCTCATGTATGCGACTCAATATGCGATGTCTTCGGAGCCTCTCTGGACTCATCGTTAAAGACTTGCGTTTTTTAAATATGCGATTTAACTTTATCTAAATTTTACATCTAATACGGTCGAGCGTCAAGTTGAGTTTGTAATGGTTTCCCAATTTAATTCTACGGTGAAAGTTCAGTGGTTCTCATCGCTTAGCCACAATGGCAATAGAAGTCTGGAATCGTCTCAATCCTCATTAGACGCCGTAGTTCACATGACGGTGCCTTATCACGGCCTCCACCTTTACTTAGCTATCACTATGACGCAATTCATCTAATAAATTTGCGAAGTCATCAGGTACTGGTGCAGTACGTTCGATATACTCACCCGTTCTAGGATGTTGGAAACCAATTACGCCAGCATGTAGTGCTTGGCCACCTATATCCAACGTCTTCTTCGGACCATACTTTGGATCACCAACGAGCGGATAGCCGATATATTTCATGTGCACACGAATTTGGTGCGTACGTCCTGTTTCAAGTTCACATTCCACTAGTGTATATTTTTTAAAATGTTCTTTCACATCGAAATGCGTAACAGCTTCTTTACCATCATCGACGACAGCCATCGCTTGTCGATCATTCTTATTACGTCCGATTGGCGCATCGATTGTTCCGTAATTATGCGGAATATTGCCATGCACGAGCGCCGAATATTTACGTGTCACTGTCTTCGCCATCAATTGTTCAACGAGACTACGGTGTGCCACGTCATTCTTCGCGACCATCAAGAGCCCTGACGTATCTTTATCAATACGGTGTACAATACCTGGGCGCACTTCACCGTTAATACCTGATAAATTTTTCATCTGATACATGAGCCCATTAACGAGCGTTCCTGAGTAATGACCTGGAGACGGATGCACAACCATTCCTTTAGGTTTGTAAACAATCGCGACATCGTCATCCTCATAATAAATGTCCAAGTTTAAATCTTCGGGTTGAATATCCGCTTCTTCAACTTCCTTCTCAGTCACTTCGATGACGTCGTTCGCTTTTACTTTGTAGTTCGCTTTGACCACTTTATCATTCACTTTTACTAAACCTTCTTTAATCCAGTCTTGCATTTGTGAACGTGACCACTCGCTGTTAAATTCTGGAAGGACTTTGTCAATGCGTGAACCAGCTAAATTCGTTTCTGCAATATTGAATTGATGTTGTTCCATGATCTTACCTCCTATTCCTCTTTATGATTCATATCTTTTAACAAAGCAATGATGATGAAGATAACGCCTACCGTCAAACTTGAATCTGCTACGTTAAAAATTGGGAAATCATATCCGAAGATATTTGTGTCGATAAAGTCAACCACTTCGCCATGAAATAATCGGTCGATAAAGTTACCAATCGCTCCAGCGAACAGAAGACTTAAAGCGATTTGCATGAATAAATTGCCTTTTGCCTCTTTAATATAAAAGATGATGAGAATCGCTAATATAATAAGTGTAATGATAACAAAGAAGCCCATTTTACCACTTAGAATGCCCCATGCTGCACCGTTATTACGATGTGAAGTGATATTTAAGAAGTGGGGAATCACCGTATAAGAATCGCCTATGGTCATCTTTGCTGCAATTAAATATTTCGTCAATTGGTCTATTGCTAATATCAATAATGTGACTACTACCGTAGTTCCAATATAGTACTGGCGCTTCATTGAGGTACCTCCTCGGTTTTAGTTCGTCCATATAGACAACAACTTTCATTATAGCTTAATCCTTATGTAAACAAAAGTTTAGACCTAGTAATGAATCTTATCATTTCAGAACAAAAGACACCCTTCTGAATGCGCGTGTACGTCATTCAAAAGGATGTCTTTGAGTTATTATACCTAACCGACTTAGCGTCAAATCAATTTATAATCGAAATTAAACTAATGTCTTCACGACAGCTTGGCAACGTGGGCAAAGATCAGTGAGTTCGCCTACTGAACCAAGGTCTTCACTATAGTTCCAGCAACGTTGACATTTCTCACCGTCAGCATGTTCAACTTTGATGTCACCGTATGCATAAGAAGCGCCACCTTCAACATTGTCCACCACTTCAGCTTGAGAAGTGATGAATAATTGTTGTAAATCTTCGAAGCCTTGTAAGAACTCTGTAGCGTCAAAGTCACTGTTACTACCAATTGTCACTTTCGCTTCTAATGATTTACCGATGACTTTCTCGTTACGTGCAATTTCTAATGCACGGTTCACGTCGTCGCGAAGTTTCATGAATGTGTTCCATTTCTCAACTAACTCAGTATCAACGTCTTGAACTTGTGGCATATCAGTGAGGTGAACACTTTCTTCTTGAACATGTGGAATGTAACTCCAAACTTCATCAGCAGTATGCGCAAGAATTGGTGCAAGTAATTTCGTCATATCTACAACGATTTGGTAAAGCACTGTTTGCATGCTACGACGTTTATGTGCACTGCGTTCTTCGATGTACAGAATATCTTTACCATAATCTAAGTAGAAGTTACTGAGTTCTACGTTGATGAAGTTTTGAACTTCTTGATAGATATTTAAGTAATCGAAGTTATCGTAGTTTTTAATTGTGCTTGCTGTAAATTCACGGAAACGGTTCAAGATATAACGGTCGACTTCTAATAAATCAGCTTCAGCAATAGCATCTGTTTCAGGATTAAAATCATTAACGTTACCTAACATGAAACGCAATGTGTTACGGATTTTACGATACACGTCCGCAGTTTGTTTAATGATTTCGTCTGAAATACGCGCATCGGCAAGATAATCTACACTACTTACCCATAAACGTGCAATGTCTGCACCTTTCTGTTTCACAATCTGTTCAGGAACGATAACGTTACCTAATGATTTACTCATCTTCTTACCTTCGCCGTCCATTACGAAGCCATGAGATAGTAACATCTTGTATGGTGAACGGTCACGCGTCGCTACTGATGTTGTGATAGATGAGTTGAACCAACCACGATATTGGTCACTACCTTCAAGATAAAGGTCTGCTGGGAAAGATAATTCTGGACGTAGCTCAAGTACACCACGGTGAGATGAACCAGAGTCAAACCACACGTCCATGATATCTGTTTCCTTAGTAAATTCACCATTAGGGCTGCCAGGATGAGTGAAACCTTCAGGTAATAAATCTTTCGCTTCACGGTCGAACCACACGTTTGAACCGTATTCTTCTACGAGGTCTGCCACATGATTCACTGTTTCTTCAGTCATCACGATGTCGCCATTTTCAGCGTAGAATACTGGAAGCGGTACACCCCAGACACGTTGACGTGAGATGACCCATTCACCACGGTCACGGATCATGTTGTAGATACGTGTTTTACCCCAATCAACTTTAAAATGCGTCTCTTCAATCGCATCTAAGATATCTTGACGAACTTTATCGATAGAAGCAAACCATTGTGGTGTCGCTCTAAAGATAACTGGTTTCTTCGTACGCCAATCATGTGGGTAACTATGTGTAATGAAATCTAATTTCAATAGTGAGCCATTCTCTTTAAGTAAATCCGTAATTGGTTTGTTCGCTTTGTCGTAGAACTCGCCAGCGAACGGACCTGCTTCTTCCGTTAACACACCTTTGTAGTCAACCGGGCTGATGACTGGTAAATCATATTTCGCACCTACGATATAGTCATCTTCCCCGTGTCCAGGTGCTGTGTGAACACATCCTGTACCTGCATCTGTAGTAACGTGATCACCGTTAATGAGTAAGACTGTACGATCTTCTAAGAATGGATGTTGCGCTTCAACATATTCTAAATCTTTACCTGAGAATTCTTTCACTAATTCGATGTCATCCATATTCCAACCTAAATTCTCAGCTACATCGTCAACTAAGTCTTTACCTACGACGTACTTATGACCATCAACGAGATATTCACCGTAAGTTAATTCAGGGTGTACTGTGATTGCTACGTTAGCTGGAAGTGTCCATGGTGTAGTTGTCCAGATGATAAATTGTGCATCTTCATCTACGACGTTTTTACCGTCTTTCACATCGAATGCAACGTAGATAGATGGAGAACGTTTGTCGTGATATTCGATTTCTGCTTCTGCAAGTGAAGATTCACTTGATGGAGACCAGTAGACAGGTTTCAATCCTTTATAAATTAACCCTTTCGCAGCCATTTCTCCGAATAAACGTAATTGCGCTGCTTCATATTCAGGTTTTAAAGTGATATAAGGATTGTCGAAGTCACCACTTACACCAAGACGTTTGAAATCTTTTTTCTGTAATTCGATTTGATTTAATGCAAATTCCTTACATTTCTCTCTGAATTCAGAAACTGACATTTCTTTACGTTTAACGCCTTTTTTCGTCAATGCTTGTTCGATTGGAAGACCGTGTGTATCCCAACCTGGTACGTATGGCGTATAGTACCCTTGCATTGTCTTATAGCGCGTGATGATATCTTTAAGAATCTTATTCAACGCATGACCCATATGTAAGCCACCATTCGCGTATGGAGGGCCATCGTGAAGAATGTATGAGGTATTACCTTTGTTTTTCTCTAAAGATTTTTGATAAATCTCTTTCTCATCCCATTCTTGTTGAATCTTAGGTTCTTTGTTGGGTAAACCTCCACGCATTGGGAAAGCTGTCTTTGGCATTAATAGGGTTTCTTTATAATCCATTTCATTCACTCCTTCTTACTATTAAAAAAGAACTCTAAGTTCAATTAACAGGGACGACTCGAATCATCGCGGTACCACCCTGATTAACTCAACTTAGAGTTCTCTCAACTACATTATTATACTTGTTGAACAGTGATATAAGAAACACACATATACTAGGCTTTCACCATCCCTAGCTCGCTAATCATATGCAAACTGTTTCTTACGCGTCTGTTCGATCAAAACACATTATTTAGACTTTGAGTCATCATCTTTAGATGTATTCTCTGTCTGTTCATTATTTTGCTCGTTGTCGCCTGCTTCTTGCTTCTCTTTAAGCGCTTGTTCTTCAGGCGTTAAATCTTCATTATTTAAATGCTGTACATTCTCTTCTGTCACTTGTTGTGCATCTAAATCGTAATTCAGAAGATAATCCCAATCGTCGTTCTTGAG
Organism: Staphylococcus pettenkoferi; assembly: GCF_026659735.1. Lineage (GTDB taxonomy): Bacteria > Bacillota > Bacilli > Staphylococcales > Staphylococcaceae > Staphylococcus. The sequence continues at coordinate 210,423 of NZ_JANSKK010000002.1, forward strand.
AAGATCGAGTTGCGCTTCCACTAACATGCGGAAACGTGATCTAAAGATTTTAGATTGACGTTTCATATCTTCTGTTTGGAAAGATAAGCGACGTGCTTTCTCCACTGCATCGTTAACGATACGGTCAGCTTCTGCCTGTGCTTTCTCTTTCGTCGCTTCAGCCTCTTTCGTAGCAGCAGCTTTTGTTTCCTCTCCTGCTTTTTGCGCTTGAACTAAAGCGTCACTCACAGATTGATGCACATCTTTGTATGATTTAAGATTTGTTTCTTTATCTTCAATCACTTTCTCAAGTTGTTTCTTGTCTTCTTTCAAACGTTCAATTTCTTTACTTAACTGTTCTAAATAGTTTGCTACTTCAGTTGCTTCGTAACCATTTTTCACACGTGAAAATGATTTATGTTTAATTTCACTAGGTGTAAAAGGCATTGAATGACCTCCTCTATCTCTACCTACGCTTCGATTCTATTTAAACAAAGTTTCAAACTGAATGTGAACCTTATCTTTCTTTGTCTTACCACCAATGTCAGTCACGCGTGCGCGACCAAAACCTTGGATAGACAATAAATCACCGACATCTAAATGGAAATTCACTGAGTCGATAATGACATGATTCACTTTCACACGTTTCTTCTCTATCAATTGTTTCGCGATGGAACGCGATTTACGTATCATTTCTTTCAGTACAACGTCTAAACGCAATGCGCTGACAGTTGCATGAAATGATTTCCATTCCTCTTTCGATTGTATCATATCTTTAAATGGAATAGAATTAAGTTTCACTGTTGCACCTTTGATACGTGTTAATTCCAACATCATATAAGATTCTAACTGTTTTGTCAAAACGAACTGTATCGTTTCATTCACTAGTATATCACCTAGTTGCTCACGTTCAATCCCCATGGACATAATCGTACCTAGGACATGTTGATGTTGAATCGTCACAAACTTCTTCGGATATGTAATTTCAATCAGCACGACTTCGAAATCTTCAATATCCGGCTCATAGTACGATGGAGCGATGATCGCCCGTTGACGTTCAGCGTGGTAACCTCCAAAGAAATGAATTTGCAAATCTTCGAAGCTATTCGTCACCACTTCAGCAATATACTGTGCTCGAGGGTCTAAAAAGTTGGTGAGTTGCGGGGCGTAATGATCATTCGCCTGTTTACACTTATCGATTAATTGATCGATTATCTCACGCTCTTCGCTTCGAAAGTGTTGATAAATATCTATCGTGCTCACGCTCCTTTCTATACAAATAATTTATATCCACTACAAAGAAAGTCCCAACCCTCACAACGTCAGAGCGGGACTTTTAGTTATCTTATCGTGTATATACGTAGCTCGAATCTCATTTACTTAAAATGTAAGTGCACATTACAACGAATGCATGATTAAGCTAAAAATACTTCTTAAACCTTGTCTAAACAAGAACAGCACAAAGAGTGCCACAATAGATGAAACATCTATAATTCCAATCGGCGGAATGATGCGTCGGAATGGTTCTAAAAATGGCTCGTAAATCTTAGCTAAGAATCGGCCTAATCCATTCTCACGCGCACCCGGTAACCAAGACATTAAGAAGTAAAAGAGCATTCCAAAAGTATAAATTCTAACGAGAATCAATATTATATTGAAAATCGTGCCTAATATTTCTAAATTCATAATTTAGCCTCTATTCGCCATGAAAATCAGCGTTCTCAATTTGGTCTGTAATTGTTCCAGCTACTTCTACGTTGTCAGGCGTACATAAGAAGATATCTGAACCTACACGTTGAATGTCGCCACCAATCGCATAGACCGTACCGCTTAAGAAGTCAATGATTCGCTTAGCTGAAACCTTGTCGATGCGTTGAAGGTTCACTAGCGTAGCACGACGATTCTTTAACTCATCGGCAATATCTTGCGTGTCAGAGAAGACGCGTGGCTCAAACAAACACATCTTAGAACTTTCTTGAACGTAATCATATTGTTCTTGGTTGTTCATGTTCACTACATTGCGTGTATTTGATTTCTGTGATTGATTCATATGATACTTCCTTTCACCTTGTGATGATTGGTATCTAGAAGATTGCTTTTTCGGCACAGATTGTAAAGAACGTTGACGTTCATTGGGCTCAATATGTGATGTCTCAGCTGCTTGGTTCTGAGATTGTTCTCTACGAGGTTCTCTTTCTGGCGGTCCCTCTAATTCATCATCTTCCTCTTCTACAGTGAAAAATCCATTAAATAAATCCTTTAAAGCCAATAGCTTCACTCCTCATTTCCTACAAGTTTCGTCCCAATTCGCACATATGACGCACCCGCTTCAGCAGCAATTTGATAGTCATTGCTCATGCCCATAGAAAGTTCAGTACAAGGCGCATGCGATAAATTGAGAGATTGTATTTCATCGCGTTGCTTTCTTAATTGTTCAAATAATTGCTTGATATAAGCTTCGTCATCTGTGTACGGCGCCATCGTCATTAAGCCGATGACTTCAATATGTTCATAGTCAGCAAGTGTTTCGATAAAGTCTTTCACTTCACCAAGTTCAAGACCATGCTTTGAAGACTCACCTGACACGTTCACTTGTACGAAGCATTTCACAGTATGATCGACACGTTTGTCAATTTCTTTAGCTATCTTTAAGCGATCAAGTGCGTGATAGTATGTAACTTCATTGATGACTTCCTTCACTTTACGCGATTGTAAAGATCCGATAAAGTGCATCGTCACGTCATCTGGTAACGCTTCTTTCTTCTCTAAGAAGCCTTCGACACGATTCTCACCGAAGTGTCGTACGCCAGCTTGATATGCTTCTTTAGCTCGGTCTATTGTAACATATTTCGTCACAGCAATCACGTCAGGTTGTGTCGTCCAACCTCCCTTTTCACTCGCCGTCTTCAATTCTTCTTGAATCGTTTGATATTGCGCTTGTACACTCATCTCACACTTCTCCTTCCTTTATTTCGCGTTGACCGATGTACGCCAACATTCGTCCGGTTTGTCCTTTTTCCACTCGATAAGAGAAGAATAAGTCTAAGTCTTCAGATGTTTCATATTGCGTAATGGTAATTTGTTCTCTAGACAGTCCAGCTTTTTCTAAAAGTAAAGCATTCGCTTCTTTCAAATCAATGCCATGTCTATCAGGCCCTCTCGTCTCAATAAAACGAGAGGTATCAATCGCTAAATCTTCAAATTGGGATTTAATATCATCATTTATTTCATAAGAGGTTGAGGTAGCCGGACCAATCACGACTTGTAAATCGCTGGTATCGAAATCAATTTCATCAATCATATTAACGACGATTTGGCCTACTGTACCTCGCCAACCTGCATGTGCTAAACCAATATAGTGATGTCGCTCACTATAAAAATATATGGGTACGCAATCCGCATAACACATCGTTAACATAATGTTTGTATCATAGGTATAAAGCCCATCAATACCATGTAAATCGTCGGTTAACTTATCGATGTTCGTGCCTCTATCTCGCTGTGTCACCTTACTCACACGATTGCCATGCGTCTGTATCGGAAAGACCCAGTGAGAGGTCGGCATATGAATGATAGATGCGAGCGTTGCTTGGTGTTGTGTAACGTGATCAGCTGCATCATCTGTATAACGCGCCATATTAAAGGCATGATCTGGATATGGACTCAAACCATCCTCTCTCGTCGTCATACCTAGAAAGATATTGGATAATGACGCATCTTGATATTCTAATCTATGCGGTAATTTAATAAACTTCTCTGACATACGTACTCACTTTCCTCGTTCTAGTGATCTCTTTTATACTTTGTGACTTATATTCTAAAAAAGAGTGAGACAGCATCCGAAATTTCATTAAAAATTTGAATCACAGTCCCACTCTTATAGGTCGGTCGTAATCGCTATGTCATTTGTACGCTTGAGTAAAGCAATTCAACCGGCCACATTAATATTCATTTAATTGATGACTGAGTGTTACCCAGACTCAGCTATATCGCTTTATCATGTGATAATTAACGTCTAGATCTTCTTGAACGTCTTTCTTCACGGTTTCTGATAAAGCTTGGAATGTCATCTTCTTTAGTAGAATGACTTCTGCTTTCAGTCGTATTCTCTACGCCACCTGCACTTTCAGTTGAACGTGTAGAGAACGATGTTTCTTGTGAACTTGAGCTGCTCGTTGCACTTGAACCGAAACCAGTGTTAGACGCTTTACGTCCTTGAGAAGCTGGTTTGTCTTCGAAACCAGTAGCGATAACTGTTACTACGATTTCATCTTGTAGCTCAGGATTGATTACTGTACCGAAGATCATGTTAACATCTTCGTCCGCTGCATCTTGTACGATGTCTGCTGCTTCTTGAGCTTCGAATAATGAAAGTGATTCTCCACCTGTGATATTCATTAACACACCTTGAGCACCAACGATAGATGTTTCAAGTAATGGAGAAGAAATCGCTTTTTTAGCAGCTTCAACTGCACGGTTTTCTCCAGAAGAAACACCGATACCCATCAATGCAGAACCTTGGTTAGACATGATTGTCTTAACGTCGGCAAAGTCAAGGTTCACTTCACCTGAAACAGCGATTAAGTCAGAGATACCTTGAACACCTTGACGTAATACGTTATCTGCTTCTTTAAACGCTTCCATCATTGGTGTAGATTTATCAACGATATCTAATAAGCGATCGTTAGGAATTACGATTAATGTATCTACTGCAGCTTTCATTGATTCAACGCCAGCTGCTGCTTGCGTTTGACGTTTACGACCTTCGAAGCTAAATGGACGAGTAACGACACCTACTGTTAAAGCGCCCATTTCTTTAGCAATCTTCGCTACTACTGGCGCAGCACCTGTACCAGTACCGCCACCCATACCAGCAGTTACGAATACCATGTCCGCACCTTGGATTGCGTCTTCGATTTGTTCACGTGATTCTTCAGCGGCTTTCTTACCAATTTCAGGGTTAGCACCTGCACCTAAACCACGTGTTAATTTCTCACCAATTTGGATCTTAGACTCAGCTTTGGATAAGTTTAAAGCTTGTCCGTCAGTGTTAATAGAAATAAATTCTACATTATTCATTCCGTGATCAATCATACGGTTTACGGCGTTGTTACCGCCGCCCCCTACTCCGATGACTTTCAACGTCGCTAAATGATTAAATCCTTGTTCAAATTCTAACATTGCATTTCCTCCTAGTATTAATGGCCAATCATTCAAATAGAGATTTCATCAATTTTTTAAATTTACTTTCTTCTTTAGGTTGAGCTTCTTGCTGTTCATGTTCACCATGTTCAACACTATATGGTTCTCTTGCACCTTCAGTATCTTTCACATCGTCGTGATGTGTTGCTTCTGATTTGTTGGTCTTCTTCTTGAACCAATCAAATCCACTTGATTTAGAAGAAGTGTCTTTCTCGTCTGGTTCGATTTCTTCTTCTTCAAATTCTTCACTATCATGATTACTTATTGTAACATAATCTAATAACTCATCGAAAGTAATGCTACTAGATATTGTTGAGATAGCAGAAGAAAATTCTGGCTTTCTGATACCCATTTGTGAAGGTGTATGAATTCTAACCTTTTCATTAACCATATCTTGCAACAACTCTTTGACACCCAGTAAATTACCAGAGCCACCTGTTACGATAAAGCCGCCATTTACTTTCGTCAAACCGAGTTCTTGTAGAACGTCAAATACATTGAAGAAAATTTCTTCGACACGTGCTTCGATAATATCTGCAAGATCTTTCTGTGTATATTGTGCTGTCTCTTCGCTATCCAATTGGTTGACGCTAAAGACATCTTGATCAGAGGCAGAGTCATAGAACGCGTGACCATATTGATGCTTGATCTTCTCAGCTGTATCATGCGTCGTATTGAGACCTTGAGCGATATCGTCTGTAATATCGCGTCCACCCATCTCGATAGAGTCTGCATCAACAAGCTCTCCACGTTCGTAGAAAGCGAGCTGAGTCAAATCTTCACCAATATCAATGATACAAGCGCCTAACTCGCGTTCAGTAGCTGAAAGAACTGAGCCATAGTTATATGCATCAGAGTACACGTCTAAGACATCGACGCCACATGATTCAACACATTTAATCATATTGATTAAGATAGAACGTTCGATAGCGATAACACCTGCATCCACGCGTAGAGAATGACGTGCGACAAGATCTTTCGGATCTGATACCTCATTGTCTCCATCTACGTAGAATTTGATTGGGAAAGTATCGATAACTTCAGTACCTTCAACATCGTTTTTATCGCGAATACCTTCTAAAGCATCCTCGATGTGTGTACCGTTGAGTTCTGTGTCTTCGTAAAATTCAATTTCATTTGTTTCGTCATAAACTTCTGTTCCGATAATAGGTAGTTTCAAGAAGACCTCTTTAATATCTACACCTGAAGCGATAGAAGCCTTTTTAATCGTATCTTTAATCGCTTGTTGTGCGATATCAAAGTCGTCAATTAATCCATTTTTAATTCCGCTCGTATAGGTTTGTCCTGTACCTATCACATTAATTCCGTTGTGAAATTTTTCGCCTACTATTGTTTTTATACTCGATGAACCAATATCTATACTTACATAATAATGTTCCTCCATAGATAGGCACCTCCTGACAATTACATTTCAAGTACATACTACATTCAGTTTACAATACGTAGCATTGCTTGTGAACTATAAACACATCTGTTTATCTAAATTTTTTAATTATTTTTATCATCACTTTTATCTTTGTTTTTATCAATTTTATTCAACGTTTCTTGGAGTTCATCTTTTGCTTTATCTTCATGCTCAGATCCAGCTTTGACATTCTTCTCAGAATCAGATTGGTCATCGTCATTTTCACTATACGGAACAAATGCGGCACCGACTGTTAAGTCAATATAGCCGTTTCGCTTGAGATTTCCACTTTCATCTCGGTCGAGCGCCTCTGTCATTTGCGGATAGTACTTCATCTTCTTAGCAATCGTGCGAATGTTGCCTAACACTTGAATATCATCGGAAGTATAAAGCTTAATTTGATTCTCACTTCCTTTAGTCGGTTCATAGCTGATTTCTGAAATAGCGGCCCTCACATTGCTTGGCATCTTATTCAACGCGTCTATGATGTCTTGCTTCTTACCTTTAGTAAAACCAGTTAATACGGGACCATTGCTAGCAGAACCAGAGAGGTGTTTGAGCTCTTTACCATCCTCGAGGATTGGCACATATTCATCTTTCTTCTTCACTAAACCGACGATATTGTACTCTGAGATATCCACAATCAACTTATTCGGCAGTTGCTTATGCACATTTGCTTGCTTGATGAGTGTCTTATCTTCCAATTTCTTAGCAGCTTTCTTCGTGCTAAAAGTGTACATGCGCGAATGGTTCGTCACATTGACTGTCTTCTTGATCTCACTCGTACTCACGTTATCGTTCCCTTTAACTTCCACCTCTTTAATCTTGCTCAGTGGTGTAAACATATAAAGTAGAAGCAAGATGATGAAGAAGAGCAGGATGCCGAAGACGATAAATTGAATACGTCTTTGCTTCCGTCGCCTTGCGATACGTTTGGCTTTCAGATATTTGGAATCAAACTGCTTTACGTTCTCATTCTCTGACATGTTAAGTCACATCCTTTAAAACTGTGGTAAGTGCGCACGGAAGCGATCAATAAATTTCTGACCACGTTCTTCAAATGTGTTGTACTGATCCCAACTTGCACAAGCCGGTGAGAGCAGTACGATGTCATTAGGTTCTATAATCTCTTGCACTTTATCTACAGCATCCTCGACATCTGTAGCGCGAATAACATATTTACCTTGACTAGAACCTAATTTAACAAATTTCTCTTGCGTCTCTCCGAAAGCAATCATCACGCGAACATTTGTCATATATGGTGCGAGTTCATCGAAACCATTACCTCGATCTAGACCTCCACACAACCAGATAATGGGTTGCTCAAATGAGTTCAAGGCAAATTGTGTCGCTAATGTATTCGTTGCTTTAGAGTCATTATAATATTTATTCGTCTTATTCGCACCAATGTATTGCAAGCGATGTTCAATACCAGAGAAAGTGATTAAACTATCGATAATCGCACGTACCGGCACGCCTGCAAGCAACGCAGCAAGCACTGCTGCTAAGACGTTCTCTAAGTTATGCTCGCCTGGTAAGACGACATCGTCAACGTGGATGATTCTAAATCCCTGGAAGACGATGTAGTCATCTTCAATATAAATACCGTCGACTTCTTGTTGAGTAGAGAAGTAATATGTACGGGCTTTAAGTGATTCAGATTCAATGAGATGACGTTGGTGATAATTACAAATTAAGTAGTCATCCTCAGTTTGGTTTTTATAAATGTTCTTCTTCGCATTTTGATAATTCTCGAGCGTTTCATGATAATCAAGATGCGCAGAATAAATGTTAGTAATAATAGCGATGTGCGGACGATACGTATCAATTCCTAAAAGTTGGAATGAAGATAATTCGGTAATCAAGTAATCTTCTGGCGCTGCTTCTTGTGCTACCTTAGATGCTACATATCCGATATTCCCTGATAATCGCCCTACTTCACGGCTCTTTTGGAACATATCTCCAATGAGCGAGGTCACTGTCGTTTTACCATTTGTACCCGTCACACCGATAATCGGCGCTTCAGATACGAGATAACTGAGCTCTACTTCTGTTAATATTTTCAAATTACGTTTCTGTGCTTCTTGTAGAATAGGTACAGAATAAGGGATGCCGGGGTTCTTAAAGATGATGGGATTCTTATCTAATAATGATAATGGATGTTGTCCGCCAATGACTTCAATACCCATATGTTCTAAATCTTTGGCATGAGAATCTTGACTTAAATCTTTACCATCGTTAACAACGACTTTCGCACCGAGTTTGTTTAACAACTTCGCCGCTTCGTAGCCGCTTTTCGCTAATCCAAGTACAAGTACGTCTTGATCTTCTAACCCTGTATAACTCAACATTTAAATTAGTGCACTCCAATCCATAAACCAATTAATCCGGTAATTAAACCAACTGTCCAGAATACTGTCGTTACTTTCTTCTCATTCCAGCCACATAATTCAAAGTGGTGATGTAATGGTGACATTTTAAATATACGCTTACCTGTCAACTTGTAAGATGCAACCTGCATCATCACTGATAACGTCTCAATCACGAAGACGAAACCAACGAAGAGCAGAGAAATTTCAGCATTTAAAAGGACAGAAACGGTAGCGAATATACCACCTAATGCTAAACTTCCTGTATCCCCCATGAACACTTTAGCCGGGTTCAAGTTGAATGGTAAGAAACCGGCTAACGCACAAATCATAATGATACAGAAGAAACCGACTGCAGGTTGATCTAGAATAAAGGCCATAATCGCATACATAATAAAACCGATGATAGATAAACCAGTCGCAAGGCCATCTAAGCCATCTGTAAGGTTGACTGCATTTGAAAAGCCAACTTGCCAGAAGACTAAGAAGATGACATAGAAGAACGACAGTGGTATTTCAGTTTCAGTGAATGGGATATGAATACCCACTGACATATCACCAGAGTTAAAAATATAGCTAAAGAAGAAGAAAATCACTGCGATAGCAATTTGTGCTAAAAACTTCTGTAGACTCGTTAAACCTTGGTTGTTCTTCTTAACTACAATAATGTAATCATCGATAAAGCCAATGAGACCAAAGCCGATCGTGACGAAGAGCATCAAAGTTAACTCTGCAGTATAGTCTGTGAAGATGATACCTAGAATCGTTGTCACGACAATGCTGATGAGAAATGTTAAACCTCCCATCGTAGGTGTACCGGTCTTCTTCATGTGACTTTGAGGTCCTTCCTCGCGAATACTTTGCCCAAATTTCATTCGTTTTAAAGTTGGAATGAGTGATGGCACCAAAATAAATGTGATTAAAAATGCAATGACTGCCAATAAATAAATCATAGTTTCCTCCTCAATTCTCGGGTCAATGTTACACGTTACTTGGTGGATTATGTATCGAATAGTGAGTGAACGAATGAGGTAGCACAGGAGAAGAGGTCTAAGCTCCTCTCTCATGAAAGTTGATTCTTAGTCACTTCCTCTTCCAACCTGTTGTACAACTACGCTCTCGTTCCGTCACTTACTATTCTATCTTCTCAAGCCCTTAACCATCTGATTGTTTCTCAGATTGTTTGTTGTCTTTCTGATCAGATTGGTCTTTCTTATCTTTGTCTTTCTTTTTTGAACCCTCATCCTTATTCTTGCTATCTTTATCTTTCTTACCATCTTTCGACGTCTCTAAATCTTGTTTCTTATGATCTTCGGTGCCATCAATATCTTCAGCAGATAATGATACAGTGACTTTATCTTTCTTACCTACCTTAGTACCTTGACTAACGGATTGGTCAGAAACGTAACCACTACCTTTCATATCTACTTTGATATTCGTTAATTGTTCGAAAGCGACCACATCTTCTTTCGACCAACCTGACATATCAGGCATTGTCACGTCTCCGTCAGTGAGTAACAACACTCGACTGTGTGGTAATAATGATTTGTCCGCTTTCACAGATTGTTTCGTTACTTTCTTACCGCTACCAATCACATCTGCTTTGAGCGATTTCGATTCAATACTTGTCTTGGCTTTGTCTAATTCTTGGCCCTCTACATCCGGCACTTTGCTATACTTCACATCGGATTTATCTTTGCCGCTGCTGTTCTCGACATTCAAGTATTTCAACGTATTCTCCATTATTGGTTTGAAAGCACGACTTACACCCATTTCATAGGCTTCTTGGTCGTTCTTCTGAGCGAGTGACATACCTGCGTAGACGATGATTTGCGGATCTTTCTTCGGCGCTGCACCGATAAAGCTTACGAAATAAGGATTGTCCCCTTCTTCGTATCCGCCATTCTTGCTCGCAACTTGCGCAGTACCTGTCTTACCTTCCATACTATAACCTTTCAGACGATAGTTCTGCGCATGACTTTTCTCACTGTTGACTACTTTATCTAGCTCAGTACGGACTTTCTTCGCTGTATCTTTAGTGATCGGTTTGCCATTGTATTCCTTTTTACCTTTATAAAAGGTATCGTGTGTGGCTGGATTCTCTATGCTGTTCACAAACCACGGACGCACCATATTACCGTCGTGATAAAATGCCGATTGTGCTTGAAGCATTTGAACTGGTGTCACTGTAGTGGATTGACCGAACGCTGATGTCTTCTGTTGCGCCTCGTTATCCCAAGCAATGCCACCTTTAGCTTCGCCATCAAAGAGACCATTCGTCGTCTCGCCGAAGCCAAACTTCTTGTACCAATCTTTCATCTTATCCGGGCCAACTAAATCTTGAAGATGCATCATCAATGTGTTGGAAGAGTATGTAAACCCTAGTGTCATAGATATCTTACCCCAACCAACTTTGTTCCAGTCTGAAATGCGCGAACCCATGATATCTCTATGACCCGATTTATATTTCTCATTCGGCTTAAATTTACCCTCTTGAATCGCCGCAGCAAGTCCATACGTCTTGAACGTGGACCCGGGTTCATACGTGTTCTGGTAAAGGTCGTTCGCCCATTTCTTGCCGAAGTCTTTACCTGTTTCCGGGTTAAAAGTAGGTCGTTGACTGTAACCGAGAATTTCACCCGTCTTTGCATCCATTACGACTGCAAAGAGATCTTTAGGTGCAAAGTGATCGACCATCTCATCAAGTGCGCGTTCAACAAAGACTTGTACATTTGAATCGAGTGTGAGATGAACGTCGTCACCGCGTTTCGGCATCTTCTCATCCTTACTATTCGGAGCGATATAACCCCAAATATCACTGATGTATGAAAGAGATCCTTTACGACCTGATAGATAGCTATCGAATATCTTTTCAACACCCATCGCACCTTTCAAGTCGCCAGTATCAGGATCCTTCTGTGCCATACCAATTAAGTGCGAAGCGAAGTTACCATTCGGGTATGAACGCTCTGTTTCCGGATAAAGTGCAATACCCGGTAAATTCATTTTTTCAATTTTTTCTTTTTCTTTATATTTGATATTCGTTCCTTTTTGTCCAAATTCGACTTGGAACGCTTTTTTATTATTGAGTTTATCTTCAATTTCTTTCGGCTTCATGTCTAAGACAGTAGCGAGCTTTTTAGCAGTCTTCTTTTTATCAACCACATGTTTCGGCTTATCGCTACCTTCGTCTGCTTTCTTATCGACGACAGCCACAATCTTGTACCGTTCTACGTCTTCAGCTAATATCTTGCCATTGCGATCGTAAATCTTACCTCTTTCAGGTTGTTCGGTCTTCTGAGCGAGATATTTCTGATTGGCTTTCATGATTAAATCCTGCCCCGAGGAGTGACCGGTTAGCATGATATAAGTGAATCTTAGCGCTAACGTAAAAAAGAGCAGTCCGAATCCGATAGTGAGTAGGACTGCCCCTATTTTATTTTTTTTTAGTTTAAAAATGGGTTTTTTAAGTCTAATTTTTCGCTTCGCCATTATTACGCACTACCTTTACATTATCGTTCTTAAGGCTCATTCCTTGTTCTTTTGCCTTGTCGTAAATGCGTTCATATGAAGAGTTTTTCTTAATTTCAGATTCTATAGAACTATTTTCACTTGCTTGTTGTTCGATTTTATGGTCTAAATCTGCAATCTTGCCGTGTGTATCATACGCATCCATTTTTAAAGATAGCATATATATACTGATAAAGGCAATTACGGTTATCAACCCTATGTATAACATTTTTTCGAACTTAGTAAGTTTAACGACTACTTTCTTCTTTACAGACTGCTTTGGCTGTTCCGAAGGTTGTGTTTCGGGTGCATGTTGTGGTGCAGCGTTGTAAGGTTCATATATTTTTTCTACAGCCATAATTAAGATTCACTCCTTATTTAAGTATCTCTGCGACACGTAATTTCGCACTACGCGCACGATTATTGTCTTCTAAATCTTCTTCAGTAGCGGTAATAGGCTTGCGATTCACACGTTTAAGTTTAGGTGTGTATTCCTCTGGTAAGACGGGTACGCCTCTGGGAACATCAGGCCCTTTCTCGTATTCTTGGAACATTTGTTTACATAGCCTATCTTCAAGGGAATGGAAAGAAATAACAGATATTCTGCCATTCACTTCGGTATGAGCTATGGCTTGCTCCAACGAATCTTCGAAAGCTGCTAATTCATCATTGACGGCTATCCGAATCGCTTGAAAGACGCGTTTCGCTGGATGTCCGCCTTTACGTCTTGCTTTAGCAGGAATACCTTCCTTAATGATATCGACGAGTTGTAACGTCGTCTCTATCGGTTCTTTCTCTCGGTGCTGTTCAATACGTCTTGCAATTTGTTTGGCAAATTTCTCTTCGCCGTAACGGTTAAATATCCGCATTAAATCATGGAACGACCATGTATTAACTACGTCATATGCTGTTAAGTCTTGCGTCTGATCCATGCGCATATCTAATTTCGCATCGTGATGATAACTAAATCCACGCTCTGGTACATCTAATTGAGGACTAGAAACGCCAAGATCGTAATAGATACCATCGACCTTTTCAATATTTAAATCATTTAAAATTTCTGTTATATTCCGAAAATTACTATGTATAAAAGTAACTTTATCAAGGTGATCTTTTAAAACTTCTCGCGCGTTGTCCAAAGCATGTTGATCTTGGTCAATCGCAATCAATCTGCCTTGATCACCTAATTGATTCAGCAAATAGAGGGCATGACCCGCGCCACCTAAAGTACAGTCAACATACGTACCATCTGCTTTAACATTTAAATAATCAATGGTCTCTTTCAACATGACGCTGACGTGATGAAACACTTCAATTCCTCCATTTTAAAAATCAAAATCAATTAAATCTTCAGCAATATCCTCGAAACTTTCTTCAGACTCATCGTAGAAGTTATTCCAAGTTTCACGATCCCAAATCTCTATACGATTTGAAACCCCAATTACTGTACATTCTTTCGATAAATTCGCGTATTGTCTTAAATTCTGTGGAATGTTAATACGCCCTTGCTTATCTAACTCTACTTCAACAGCGCCGGAGAAGAACATACGCATAAATTTACGCGCATCTTTTTTGGTCATAGGTAAGGTTCTCATCTTCTCTTCTATGGTCTGCCATTCTTCCAAAGTATAGCCAAATAAGCATTTATCAAGGCCTCGTGTTATGATAAAACGTTCATTGAGATCATAGCGAAACTTCGAAGGCACGATCATACGGCCTTTCGTATCAAGCTGATGCTCGTATTCACCCATGAACATTCTACCTCACCTCACCTTCCATATATATAATTTACCACATCTCCCCACTATCCTCCACTATTTATATAAAATTTACCCGAATTCTTTCAAATAGGTATAAAAATAACCCGATTTGCTATAATAGCAAATCGGGCAAATCCTTACTCACTCTAAGGTTTAACGATAATATGGTCGAATGTGTAAGGAAGTGGTGGATAGGTGGAGGGACTGAACACATCTATCCCAAAATCATTCATAATTTGGAGTGGATTCCAAATTCTTTCTTGTAAACCACCCATCGCGTGGAGTGTTGATTCAATTTCTCTGAAATGCGTCATACTAATTTGATTTTCTCTTTCAATATTAAGTAAATAACGTTGGATGAGATAATCATATTGGAACTGGTGAATCTCATTATTTTTATCAAGTAGAACTGTGTTATCGTGATTATCATCTAACTCTTGTTGAAGTGATTGGTAAAGCGCTTCTTGTTGTACTTTCATCTCTTCAACTTTATTAATAAACGCATCTGAAGCTTGCGCTCTCACAAAATCATCTTTGTGGCGTGTTGCGCCTTCTTCTATAACCTCATCGAGCGGGATATCATAGCGATTTAACAATTTCTCCACTCTCGGATTGAGATAACTGATACGCATACGCGGAAGAACAATTGGCATTTCTACGTCTAGTGTCTTAAAGACTTGCGCGAGCTCAGCCCAGTATTTAATTTCACTTGGACCGCCGACGAAAGTGACTGTATTAAATAACCACTCTTCCATTATAGGACGTGTCACTACATTGTTCGATAAACGTTCTGGTTCAGTTTCTACTATATTAAGTAGTTCTTCTTTAGATAGTGTTTCCTGACTTTTATTCAGCTTAAACTCGCCATCTTCATAAATGAGTAACTCTCGCATTTGGTCGTGTTCGAGAAACAGGTGTACATTCGTATCTGTTTGAATCATCTGCTCAAGACCCGCTTCAACCGTCTTAGCTTGGCCTTGTCTAAAAGCAGCATCGACGGACTGATGCTGTTCGATGATATGTTTAAACATCGGCTGTTCGAGACGACGTAATTGTGAATCATGCGCATCAATAAGTAATAAGCCATATTCTTTGAAGACCTCGTGCACAAGCGCTTTAAAGATATCTGACCAACTGTCGAAATCAGCAATTATCTTGTGGCACATATCTCTGAGCGGACGGGAACCTTGAGTTTCATTCAATTGTTTAAAGAAATCGTCCACGGCTTGCTTAAGCTCACCTTTATCAGGATGATAGTGAGAAACACATGTTTCAGGTGGCTGTAATGTATGATACTTCACCTTATGTAATTGGGCATCGCTTTGGTTAAAGACATACGTATGGTTGACTTCATCAAAGTCATGATCTTCACCAGCAATCCAGAACACAGGTACAACTGGTTGGTCATACTTTTCGCGTAGAGATTGCGTCAATGTGACGATAGATAATATTTTATGAAAAGTATAGAGCGCACCGCCTAAAAATCCTGCTTGTTGGCCTCCAATAACAACTTTAGCACCGTTAGCAAGTTGAGAAATATGATCTTGTTGTGCCTCAGTGAGCGACAAATCACTCATATAGTGGTCAATTATTTCAGCTAAAGCCTCTTCTCTACCATTGTTTGGACTTTGAAGTCGAGTAGCATAACTTTCCTCTGCCATAGCATTGTAATTAAAAAATTGAGTTACTTGTTCATCATTATGTGCAATGCTAGTGATAAATTGATTGTCGTCTTTAAGTTTAAGCGTCTTACAGTCCATACCTATTCTCCTTAGTCATTCTGTTCTATTTCAGTATAAAGATTATAGTAATATTTGACAATTATACGGCTTGTGATATAAGGGAGAAAGTAAGAAAGATTTTACTATTGTAAAGCGTACTATATGTAGAGGTCATATAAGTTATCCAAAGATGATAAATTATAAAATTTTGTCATCATAATTCACTTTACGGTATAATGGTATTAAATCAATTCAAGGGGGAAAGAATATGAGTGACGTAAAGCGTCTCGATATTAATTACAAGACCGACGAACTTTTCGAAGATTTCAGGAACTTCGGGAACAAAGATCTATTTATGGTTGATGAACTACGTGGGGAAATGATCGATGCTAGTTCAGACTCTCCATTCTACGGCATATACGTAGGTGATCGTCTTGGCGCTCGTATGGCACTTTATCGTAAAGGTGAAGTGGAAGAAGTCTATTTCCCTAAATATGATGATTACTTAGTATTATGGAAACTTGAAGTTCTCAAAGCATTTCAAGGTCGTGGCTATGGTCAAGCACTACTCGACTATGCCAAGTCACATAACTTACCAATCAAAGTGATTGCACGTAATAAATCTAAAGATTTCTTCTTGAAACATGGCTTCGAAGATACAGGTGAACAAAACCAAGAGGGCAACGATGTACTATTATGGACACCATCTAAATAATAGAATGAAGAGTTGATGAATGTTTGAGTTGATCATTAATGACAACACTGCACATTCAATCAACTCTTTTTTTAATTTAACAGTCTTTTATTGTAAATGAACCAACTGATCGAATGTATCAATCGTATAATCAGGTTGAATGCGAGTATCATTGTCTTTATTACGTACATTAAACCAGCAAGTTCGAATGCCAGCATTCTTACCACCCTGAATGTCAGAAGTTAATGAATCCCCTACAATGATTGCATCATTTCTTCTATCGTGACCTATATGTTCAAAGACATAGTCGAAGAATTCCGGCATAGGTTTTTGAGAGCCAGTATCTTCAGATATAAAGACAGCTTTAAATATTTTTTCAAAAGGTGTTTGTTTCAAACGTCGTAACTGTGTAATGCGTACGCCATTTGTCACGATATAAAGATCATAATGATTTTTAAGAATATCTAAAGTGGTTAATACATAGTGCATATACTTCACAGGTGCGTTTGATAATGCAGTACGAAATTCATGGTCCACTTTCGGACCATCGACTTCAATATGATACTTCGCAAAGAAAGCATGAAAGCGTCGGTTCAATACTTCTTCTTTAGTGAGTTCGCCACGCTGAAAAGCTTCCCAATGCGCTTGATTTACTTGCATAAATGTTTGTAGATCTGATTCCGTCGCCTTGTTCAAATAATCTTGAGCTATTGTGTAAAAAGCTTGAACTTCCGCGTCAACGAAATCTACTAACGTATCATCGAAATCTATAAGCATGGTCGGTTTCATTATAAAAATCCCTTTCTCTCATTAAACTACTCATTATTGAACTATAATATATTAGTTGCGAGAAAGAAAGTGGAGGTTAATGAAAATTTCAAATGGGATAAGTTAGTAATGACTTAGATTAATAAAACTTGAAAAAGACCTTTGAGTTGAAATTGAGTTAGAAGTTCAAGAAGACTGGGATGAGTTTATGGGTATTACTAGTAAATCAATGCAATTCGCTTACATAAGTGAAAAATCTACATAAATTTCAATCATTGATGTATTGCTTTATTGTAACGAGTTAGTTATAATAAATGTTGTGTTAAAAAACGTTATGTCCTGGTAGCTCAGCTGGATAGAGCAATGGCCTTCTAAGCCATCGGTCGGGGGTTCGAATCCCTCCCAGGACGCTTTTTCATGTAAATTAAACACTTTTTAAAATCAAGAACCCCGTCATGACGGGGTTCTTTTTAGTTTGTATGTTAATTACAAACCATATAAAACAAATTTTTAGGGACTTGAAAACAACTTTTGGTCAAAAACCGGACAACACTTTAGCGATTTTATATTTACGTTGTCCATTTGTTGTCCGTGTATCGACCGCTTGCAAAAATCATTCCTTTTATTAATATATACCAAAAACTCTTCCTGCTAATCCAATGATACCTACACTAATACCAACACCCCAACGTAACATAGAATATTTCAAGTAATTGACTTGAACTTCCATCTTTTGATCTATTAAATTGCCTATATTCGCTTCCAATCTTTGAAAGTCCTCTCGTATTTCCTCTTTAAATTGAGCATTACTCTCCAACAATTCCTTTCGAAACTCAAGTTGTTCCCCTTTAAATTGTTTATTGCTCTCTTGAATTTCATTCTTGAATTGCTCATTGCTTTCTCGAAATTCTCTCTTGAATTGCTCATTACTTTCCCGAATTTCTTTCTTGAATTGCTTATTGCTTTCTTGAATTTCTGTCTTGAATTTCTCATTACCTTCGAGAATTTCTTTCTTAAATTGCTTGTTACCTTCTATTAAATCCCTATACGACTTCTCTTGATTCGCAATAATTTTTTCATAATATTTTTCGTTTCTATCTGCACTTTTCTCTTGATTCAGTTGAAATTGCTCATTACTTTTTTCTATTCTCTCGATTCTTTCTTCCTGGGTTACAGTGAATTTTTCATTATTTTCATTTATAGCTTTCTGAGACTCTTGCGTTTCAATCAGTTCTAATTTAATTTCACGTGTATCTTTTTCTAATCGAGTTAAGCGTTGGTGATGCTTCTTTAAGATGCTTTGATGTTTCATTCGCATCCCTCCCTAGTCTTTGATTGTCTATTTCATGTTTGATAAAAGGGCAAAGTGCAGTATATTGTTTAGTCTTATTATATACCATCCCCATCGAAAGTAAAGTCTTTTATATTACACTATTTTTATAAATTCATTTTATTAAAATATGCGTAAGACTCCAGTCAAATTTCAAAAATCGCATAAAAAATCCCGCCTCATAAAGAGACGGGTTAGAAAGTGTGTAAACATGAATAATATCCTTCACACACAAAAACTGTTCATATACCTGTAGGATTCTCACCTACAAGTTCATTATAACATATAATTTAGTTCAAACATACTTAATATTAGAATAATTTTAAAGTAGAAGAAAATCAATTATAGTTCCAAAAAATAAAACCCTAGCTTCCATTCTAAGAACGAAGGCTAAGGTCTTATCGTCAATAAAATAACACTATTACTTAACATACCCGAACTAAGTCGTATTAAACAAGTTAAATTAATATTTCTCTTAGCGACTTAACTCAAATTGTACTTCATGAATGACTTGATGCTTACGATTCTTAAACTCTACATGCCCTTTACCTGTCTCATCATCAATCGTTACGACAGCATAAGTTTCCTCTACTCGACTGCGAGATTGAGAAATACTTCCTGGATTAATCACATGCACGCCATCAATTTCCTCATATCTCGCAACATGCGTATGACCGTAAAATGCAAAATCACAGCGATGCATCTTTGCTTGATTCACTAAGATATCGCGCGTACGGTTCACTTGATGCACATGGCCATGTGCACAGAATGCACGAATGCCATTAATAGAGACGATTTCTTCGGCCGGAAATTCTGGATAGAAATCTGTGTTCCCCTTAACTCTGACGAAGCGACTGAGTTCCGTATCATCATAAGTAAATTGGGAATCACCTAGATGAATTGCTTCATCACAATCTTCATTATGGCTTAGTACTTCATGTAGAATACCTGCTTCTGTGTGATTATCACTAATTAATAATAGTTGTGTCATTGCGCTTCACCTTTTAAATAGACTTCTAATTGATCGATTGCACGGCGACGATGACTGATTTCATTCTTCTCTTCAGCAGTGAGTTGCGCCATCGTTTGTCCCTTATCCGGCACGTAAAAGATTGGATCGTAACCAAAGCCATGCTCACCAATTTTACCTAACGTAATTTCACCCTGAACTGTACCTCTAAATTGTACTGTTTCCTCACCTGGCGCACTCATACTAATTACGCAAACGAATTCAGCTGCTCGATCTTTCGTATCGCCGAGTTCAGATAATACTTTCTCAATATTGGCGTCATCATCTTTCGAAGCACCTGCATAACGTGCTGAATATACACCTGGTGCGCCATTCAAAGCGTGAACTTCTAAACCGCTATCATCAGCAATTACACGTTTATTAAGTGCTTGAGCTGCTGCCTCAGATTTAAGTCTAGAATTCTCTTCAAATGTTGTTCCAGTTTCTTCAACATCAAAATCCTCAATAAGTTCACCGATACCAATCACGCGATATTGCGGAAATATCACTTTAAAATCATTAATCTTCCCTTTATTGTTGGAGGCAATCACTAAATCTTCCATTAACCCTCATCTCCTTGTACGACTTCAATTTGTTCTACTGTGACATCTAAACCGAGCCACTGTTGAATAATGTATTCGATGTGTTCTGTATCTCCTGTTGCGAAAAAGCGATGTTTCGGAGAAGTCTTATAACCTGCATGTTCGCTACTAAACGTAAGCAACGCACTTACTTCACGCGCAGTTTCTAGACCAGATGAAATCACGGTCTTCTCGCCATCAAAGTAATTGTTAATCTGTTGATAGATTAAAGGATAATGTGTACACCCCAGAATCACCGTATCTGCATCACTATGTCGCCATTGCTTTAACGTTTGATGTATCACAATACTTGTAATGGTTGGATCTTTATAACGTAACTGCTCAACCATTGGCGCGAAACCAGGACAAGCGACACCTCTCACCTTAATATTAGGATTGATACGAGTGATCTGATGTCGATACGCTTCTGAACGTATCGTTCCTTCAGTTCCTAGCACGAGCACACTGTTATTCTGCGTTGTCATAATTGCTGTGCGTGCACCTGGTTCAATTACCCCTACTACCGGTATATTGAGCATCTCTTGCAACGTATCCAATGCCACAGCTGTTGCGGTATTACATGCGATGACGAGCATTTTGATCTCATATTGCATCAGCGTATTCGCAAGTTCAATCGAGAACTGTCTCACTTCCTCAGCCTCTCTAGGGCCGTATGGACACCGTTTGACGTCCCCTAAATAGTATATCGTTTCATTCGGTAGCTGACGCATAATTTCTTTCGCTACGGTCAGCCCACCTACTCCGGAATCAATCACACCGATAGGTCTATCCATTGTTAAAAACTTCCTTATTATGTATTTAATATCATTTTAGCACAACATGATTTGTAGCTTCATTTACTTCGCTTATTTCACTGTGATTAGTAAAAGTGGTTCTATAATACGTAACGTGTTTCATTATTTAGTTTTGTATAAAGTCCGAGTGTTCCCTCACTTTTTTTCAAAGCTTACTTAGGCACGTAATTTTCGATTCGTACCTTTACAACTACACTTGGTCAATCCTTTTACTGCAATTAAAAAGACCCGGCAACTGCCGGGCCCATACGCTTATACAATGATATTAGTCTACTTTGTGGTCTGAACCAAAGAATGATTTGAACATATGGAATGAAGTTTCTCTGTTCATTGCTGCGATAGATGTTGTAAGTGGGATACCTTTAGGACATGCGTTTACACAGTTTTGAGAGTTACCACATGCTTGAAGGCCTCCGCCACCCATTAAAGCATCTAAACGTTCATCTTTAGTCATTGAACCTGTTGGGTGTAAGTTGAATAAGCGAACTTGAGAAATCGCTTGTGCACCCACGAAGTTGTTGTTGCTTGTTACGTTAGGACAAACCTCTAAACATACACCACAAGTCATACATTTAGATAATTCATATGCTGTTTGACGTTTCTTCTCAGGCATACGAGGTCCTGGTCCTAAATCGTAAGTACCGTCGATAGGTACCCATGCTTTCATACGTTTCAAGTTGTCGAACATTCTAGAACGGTCAACTTGTAAGTCACGAATAACTGGGAAGGTACTCATTGGTTCAAGTTTGATTGGTTGTTCTAGTTGGTCAATGATTGCTGAACATGATTGACGTGCTTGACCATTGATAACCATTGAACAAGCACCACAAACTTCTTCAAGACAGTTCATGTCCCAAGTAACAGGCGTTGTTTTTTCACCTTTTGCGTTAACTGGGTTTCTACGGATGTACATTAAACATGCAATCACGTTTAAGTTCTCTTTATATGGAATCTCAAACTCTTCATAATAAGGTTTAGACTCATTATTATCTTGACGTTTGATGATTAATTTAATTGGCTCTTTTTGCTTTTGTTGAGGTTGTTGGCTTTGAGTTTGTTCTGCCATTATTTTTTACCTCCTTTAGACTTTTTAGTGTAGTCACGTTTACGAGGTTCAATAAAGCTGATATCTACATCTTCATAAGTGAATTTAGGCGCTTCGTGCTTACCTTGATATTCAGCTAATGTTGTCTTCAACCATTCTTCGTCGTTACGATCTGGGAATTCTGGTTTGTAGTGTGCACCACGAGATTCATTACGGTTGTATGCACCAATAGTGATAACACGTGCTAATTGTAACATGTTCCATAATTGGCGAGTGAAGAATACTGCTTGGTTACTCCAAGTTTGAGTATCTTCAATATCGATATCTTCGTAACGTTTCATTAACTCTTGGATTTTCTTATCTGTTTCAAGTAATTTCTTGTTATCACGAACAACTGTTACGTTCGCTGTCATGATTTCACCAAGTTCTTTATGCAATTTGTATGCGTTCTCTGAACCTTTCATGTTGAGTAATTTATCGAAACGTTCTTGTTCTTCTTGAACACGACGTTCATAAATACTGTCATCCATGTCTTTGTAAGTATCTTCGATATCTTCTACGTATTTCACTGCGTTTGGACCAGCCACTGTACCACCGTAGATTGCTGATAATAGTGAGTTGGCACCTAAACGGTTACCACCGTGTTGTGAGTAGTCACATTCACCTGCAGCGAAGAGACCTTTGATATTAGTCATTTGATCGTAGTCTACGTAAAGACCACCCATTGAGTAGTGTACTGCTGGGAAGATCTTCATAGGTACTTTACGTGGGTCATCACCAGTGAATTTTTCATAAATTTCGATGATACCACCAAGTTTAACGTCTAACTCATGTGGATCTTTGTGAGATAGGTCAAGATAAACCATGTTCTCACCATTGATACCTAATTTTTGGTTTACACAGACGTCAAAGATTTCACGTGTCGCGATGTCACGTGGTACTAAGTTACCATAGTCTGGATATTTCTCTTCTAAGAAGTACCATGGTTTACCATCTTTATAAGTCCAAATACGACCACCTTCACCACGTGCAGATTCACTCATGAGACGTAATTTATCGTCACCAGGAATTGCAGTTGGGTGGATTTGGATGAATTCACCGTTCGCGTATTTCGCACCTTGTTGGTAAACAACAGATGCTGCTGAACCAGTGTTAATCATAGAGTTAGTTGTCTTACCGAAGATGATACCAGGGCCACCTGTAGCCATGATTACTGCGTCTGAACCGAATGATTTAATTTCAGAAGAAGTCATGTCTTGCGCTACGATACCTCTCGCACTGTCATCTTCGCCTTTAACGATACCTAGGAATTCCCAACCTTCGTATTTTGTTACTAAGCCGTCTACTTCAAAGCTACGTACTTGTTCGTCTAATGCATAAAGAAGTTGTTGACCTGTAGTTGCACCTGCGTATGCAGTACGGTGATGGAGTGTTCCACCGAAACGACGGAAGTCTAATAAACCTTCGTTTGTACGGTTAAACATAACACCCATACGGTCTAATAAGTGGATGATCTTCGGCGCAGCTTCAGTCATTGCTTTAACTGGTGGTTGGTTTGCTAAGAAGTCCCCACCATATACTGTATCGTCGAAGTGAATCCAAGGTGAGTCACCTTCACCTTTCGTATTAACTGCCCCGTTAATACCACCTTGCGCACATACTGAGTGCGAACGTTTAACTGGAACAAGTGAGAATAAATCTACGTGTGCACCTTGTTCCGCTGCTTTAATTGTTGACATCAGACCGGCAAGTCCTCCACCGACAACAATTATTTTTTTCTCTGCCATAAATTGTCACTCCCCTAGTTATACTCTAAAGACTAAATTAAACTTTTGAATTTATACGAACGCGATAATTGCACTTACACCGATGTAACCTAAGATGAGGAATACAATTAAAGATACCCAAGTGAAGACACGTTGAGAGAACTTAGATTGTAATACACCCCAAGTTACTAAGAATGACCATAAACCATTTGAGAAGTGGAATACTACTGATAAGATACCAACAATGTATATAACTAATACAGCTACTGGATGACTTTGAATTAAGCCATGAATCATATCGTAGTTCACTTCGTGGCCACCAATTGCTTTTTGAATACGAGTTTGCCAAAGGTGAATCGCAATAAAGATGAATGAAATGATACCAGTTGCACGTTGTAAGAAGAACATTACGTTTCTGAATTGTGAATAATGTCCAACGTTAGCTTGTGCCGTAAATGCGATATGTACCCCATACACGCCGTGATAAACTAATGGAATATAAATGAATAAGAATTCCAATACGATTAAGAACGGTAGTGATTCCATAAATCCTGCTGCATGGTTGAAAGCTTCAGCCCCTTTAGTTGCTTGATGGTTAACAAGCAAGTGGACAAGTAAGAATCCACCGATAGGGATTACGCCTAGCAGCGAGTGCAGACGTCTAAGATAGAATTGATTTTTTGTATAAGCCAAAAGGAAGTCCCCCCTGAAAAACTATTAATTTCGATTTCTTTTTTAGATATCTTTTTTTACGCCCTAAAATGATGCAGTCGTGTTCACTAACTCGCTTCCAT
Organism: Staphylococcus pettenkoferi; assembly: GCF_026659735.1. Taxonomy (GTDB): domain Bacteria; phylum Bacillota; class Bacilli; order Staphylococcales; family Staphylococcaceae; genus Staphylococcus. The sequence continues at coordinate 235,192 of NZ_JANSKK010000002.1, forward strand.
CACTTATTTCCAAAACCATCCTATATTGTATGCCCAAATGATTGATGATTACATTTAAATCACATCACGAATAGGTTTAAAAATAAGTGATAATATTTCTCAATTAGAAAACGCTTCCACATATCTTTAAAAAAAGAAATCTGCTTTATACACATTGTAACACTAATTAGAGGACTTTTGGGCATGAGAATGATTCTCATACCCTAAAATTTAAGATTTTTTCTCCTCTAAAGCTGCTTGTAGGTTTTCTGCAACCTTTTGTGGTAAACCTGCGCCTTTCAAATCTTCAATTGGCGCCTCTCGCATTTTTTTAATAGATCCGAAAGTACGCAAGAGACGTGTCTTACGTTTTGCTCCTATACCATCGACGGTATCTAGTACTGATTTCAAACCAGATTTCTGTCTCGTCTGGCGATGGAAAGTAATTGCGAAACGATGTACTTCATCTTGAATGCGCTGAAGCAGATAAAAGGCCTGACTATTCTTTTTCAGCGGCACAACTTCAGCTTGTTCACCATAGAGAATTTCAGACGTACGGTGTTTGTCATTTTTACGCAAACCAGCAACGGGTATATCCAAACCTAATTCGTTCTCAAGTACATCAATCACGCCACTCATATGACCTTTACCACCGTCGACGATGATTAAATCAGGTAACGGAGTGCCTTCATTGAGCACACGTGTATAACGACGACGCACGACTTCGCGCATCGATTTGTAGTCATCAGGACCTTCCACAGTCTTAATCTTGTACTTACGGTAGCCTTTCTTGTTAGGCTTGCCATCGACGAAAGACACCATAGCGGATACAGGATCGACACCTTGAATATTAGAGTTATCAAACGCCTCAATACGTATCGGGGTTTGAATCCCCATGCGGTCGCCTAACTCTTCGATCGCTTTGACTGTACGCGATTCGTCTCGTGCAATGAGCTCAAATTTGTTATCCAGTGATACTTCTGCGTTGTGATTAGCCAAATCGACCATTTCTTTCTTTTTACCACGAACGGGTTGCACAATCTTAGTATCTACTACTGATTTAATGATATTTTTATCTAAATTCTTCGGCACATGAACTTCTTTTGGCAATAAGTGCTGGTTGAGCTCGTAGAATTGACCGATAAACGTATAGAATTCCTCTTCTTCCGTTTGTTGCAAAGGAATCATCGTCGCATCGCGCTTAATCATGTTCCCTTGGCGGATAAAGAAGACTTGCACACACATCCAGCCTTTCGACACACTATAGCCAAAGACGTCGCGTGTCGATTTATCAGGCGACATAATCTTCTGTTTGCGCGTAAGATTATGGATATGTTGAATCAAATCACGATATTCTTTTGCTTGTTCGAAATCTAAATCTTCACTCGCTTGTTGCATACGATTTTCAAGATTTTTTAAAATAGTTTGGTCTTCCCCATTTAAGAAATCGCTAATTTCACGCGTCATTTCTGCATATTTTTCTAGGTCTACATCATAGACACACGGTCCTAGACATTGTCCGATGTGATAATAAAGGCAGAGTTTATCTGGCATTTTGTCACATTTGCGGAACGGATAAATGCGGTCAAGTAACTTTTTCGTTTCTTGCGCAGAATAAGCATTAGGATAAGGCCCAAAATACTTTCCTGTGCCTTTTTTAACTCTGCGGGTCACCACAAGTCGGGGATATTTCTCTTTCGTAATCTTAATGAAAGGGTAACTCTTATCATCTTTGAGCAGAATGTTATATCGAGGTTGATATTGTTTGATTAAATTCAATTCCAGCAATAGAGATTCTGTCTCATCAGAAGTCACGATAAATTCGAAGTTGCGAATTTCTGCCACAAGGCGTGTGGTCTTCGTATCGTGCGCACCCGTGAAATAAGATCTAAGACGATTACGTAATTTCTTCGCCTTTCCGACGTATATCACTTGGTCGTTTCGGTCTTTCATCAAGTAGCAACCCGGCTCCATCGGGACGACCGATAACTTATTCTTTATTTCCTCTTTATACGTTTCCATCATGAACCTCCCTTCTCGAATCGTAGTTTATTCCGCACAAATAAGCCTGGGACACTATTCCCAGAGCATTACTTTAGAATCATACCCTTGTATCTGAACTTTAGACGGCCGTCATTCCATTTCATTGCGCATCTTTCAGTTAAAAAAGGCTGAAACATCGTGATGTCTCAGCCTACTGGGTCGTCATTTAATTATAGATGTTTCTCAATTACTTCAGCTAAGTTCTCTTTAGGTTGGAACCCTACTACTTTGTCTACAGGTTCACCATCTTTGAATAAGATTAATGTTGGAATACTCATTACTTCAAATTTAGCTGCTGTTGATGGATTTTCATCTACGTCTAATTTTAAAATGTTTGCTTTTCCGTCAAAGTCTTCAGCAAGTTCTTCTAAAACTGGTGCAATCATTTTACATGGTCCGCACCAAGTTGCCCAGAAATCAACTAAGTTTACGCCTGATTGAATGTTTTCATCAAAGTTAGAATCAGTTACTTTTACGATTGCCATAAATGCCAATCCTCCTTAATTTCAAATGATGTGGAAATTATAACAGAATTTCACCGTTACTGCATACCTATTGCTCAACATTATTTCAACTGCGCCACTGTCACTCCGAAGCCACCTTCACTCGGCATTCCATTACGATATGAGGCCACACTTTTATGTCGTTTCAAGTGTTCTTGCACCCCTTTTTGTAAAGCCCCCGTACCTTTACCATGAATGATGTACACTTGTTCATAATTGCTGAGAACAGCTTGATCTAAATATTGATCGAGTTCTACTAACGCTTCTTCATAGCGATAACCGCGTAAATCGAGTTCCATCTTCACATTTTGTCGATTGTGACGTTTAACCATTTTTGTAGGTTGCGGTTTCTCTTTTTTCTTTTTCTCTAAATCTTTGAGCGGTAATTTCATCTTAATAATACCCATTTGAACGACCGCTTCATCATCGCCTACAAGTTCTAACACTTCACCTTTTTGACCGTAAGTTAAGACTTTCACTTCATCGCCTGCATGAATTTCATCCCATTTTTGCTTTTTAACATCTTTTTTGAGTGATTTCTCTTCGTATTGATCTTCAAGGTGCTTTTTCTTATCAATGAGTTCATGTTCTTTAACATCCGCACCTTTTTTGTCGCGCATGTGACGTAGATCTTTCAAGATTTGGTCGGCTTCTTTTGTTGCCGCTTTCACACGTTGGTTTGCCTTGTCGCGTGCTTCGTTCATGAGATGTTGTTCATAATTCTTGAATTTCTTGTAGTGTTGCTCTAAATCATCGTGTGTGTCTTGAGCTTTTCGTAAAAGTCGATCAAGTTCAATACGTTGTTCATCGACACGTTTAGAATTTTTCTCTAATGACTCAATCATATTATTAATTTCTTGTTCGTCATGACCAATCATCGTCTTCGCTTTAGAAATAATCTTCATTCCTAAACCGAGTTTTTTAGAAATATCAAAGGCATTTGAACGACCAGGCACACCCATCAACAATTTATATGTTGGACTCAACGTATTCACGTCAAATTCCACACTCGCATTCATCACGCCTTCTCGATTATAGCTATAAGCCTTTAGCTCTGGATAATGCGTCGTCGCCATCACGAGTGAACCGATATCGTGTACGTAATCTAGGATACTCATCGCCAATGCTGCACCTTCGCTTGGATCTGTACCTGCACCGAGCTCATCAAAGAGAATCAAGCTATTCGGCGTCGCTTCTTCAAGGATAGAAACGATATTTTTCATATGAGAAGAGAAGGTAGATAGCGACTGCTCAATAGATTGTTCGTCACCGATATCACAGTACACATTTTCAAAAATACCTAACTTACTTCCATCTAATGTAGGAATCAGTAAACCTGCCTGCGCCATAATAATAATAAGGCCTAACGTCTTGAGCGTAACCGTCTTACCACCTGTGTTGGGGCCAGTAATAATAACGGTTTCAACATCCTCTGCGAACTCAATCGTATTGGCTACCACCGTCTCTTGATCTAACAGTGGATGGAACGCTTTCGGCAAGTAGACAGAACGATCCTCAGTAAACTCAGGTTTCGTCGCTTTAATCTTACGAGCATAACGTGCTTTCGCTGTCAGGAAGTCGATTTGACCCATAATTTGCTCAGCTGTTAAGCAACCATCTGCATCTGCGGCGACCTCGGCTGTCAGTTCAGTTAAGATACGCTCGCGTTCTACCGCTTCGTCGTTACGCAGACGACTGATTTGGTTATTCATCTCCACTACTGATGAAGGCTCGATATAAAGTGTTTGCCCCGAAGATGATTGGTCATGCACGATACCGTTGAAATCTTGGCGATATTCCGCTTTCACTGGAATAACATTTCGATCATTTCTCACTGTCATAATCGCGTCTGACAGTTTCTTCTGATTGGATTGACTCTTAACGATCTTATCTAAATTCTGACGTATACGATGTGTCGTACTCGAAATCTTACTACGAATACTTTGTAGCGTAGTGCTTGCATGGTCATATAAATCATGCGCATCACACTTATCATGAATCGTGCGATACAAATCTGTGAGCACTGGAAGTTCATTCATCCGTTCATGCAGGATGGGGTAGTGCACAACCTCCTCATCATCTTCAAGCAGTTGCGCGTAAAATGTCTTAAATTGATTCTGAACTTGAATCAAACGTTTAATCGTATTCAGTTCTGTGACATTCAAGACCCCGCCAATTTGAGCCCGACGTATAAGTGGTTTGATTTGCGCTAGACCACTGAGACTGGGTAAGCGTAATTTATTATAGATTTGAGCGATTTCATCTGTTTCATCCATTTGAAATATGACAGTTGAACGGTCGACTTGAGGAGACATTTCGCGTGCTTTAGCTTGCCCCAAGTCACTGACCGCTTCTTGTTCAACCATTGCTTTAATCTTATCGAATTCTAAGACATCTAATGATTTTTGTCTCATACAATCCCTCTATTTCTTATTTTTCTCACCTTTTACGAAATCCTTAAATGCTTCTCGAGAAAACGTGTTAATGACACGAGATTTCTGTACAAATCCTTTCTGAGCTGTTGCGACACCGTATTTCATAAACTCTAAGTGATCTGTGTGGTGCGCATCAGTATTAATTGTGAGCATTAAATTAGGATGTTGACGTACCACTTTCGCATTTAAATCTAATCGTTTCGGATTCGCATTAATTTCGAGCACGGTTCCTGTTTCTTCAGCAAGACGGCACAGTTGTTCTATATCTGGCTCGTACCCTGGTCTTTTACCAATAATACGACCTGTTGGATGTGCAATATGACGTACGTAAGGGTTGCGACATGCTTGTTCTAAACGATGCATAATATCTTCTTGAGACTGATTGAAACTCTGATGGATAGACGCAATCACGTAATCGAGTTGTGCTAACACTTCATCGTCATAATCCATGCTGCCATCTGGAAGAATGTCCATTTCCGTGCCTGAATAAATATCGATTTCTGGATATTCCTCATTGAGCTGTTGAATCTCTTCATGTTGACGTAACAAACGTTCTGCCGACAGACCATTCGCTACTTTCAAGCTACGAGAGTGATCTGTAATCATCATAAACTCGTAACCTTTCGCGATATTCGCTTCGACCATCTCACGTAGACTCATCGCACCATCACTCGCTGTGGTGTGCATATGAATATCACCACGAATGTCGTCTAACTGGATGATCTCGGATAAGTCTTTGTCGAATTCACTGCCATCTTCACGCAACGCAGGCGCAATCCAGTCATGTCCATAGTGTTCGTAAATCTCCGCCTCACTTTGATATTGAATCAATTCGCCAGTCGCTGTTTCAATGCCATATTCGCTAATCTTCTCATCTCTTTCTTTGGCGAGCTGACGTATACGGATGTTGTGATCTTTAGATCCAGTGAAGTGCTGCAGCGTATGGTAAAAGGCAGACGGTTCAATCAAGCGGAAATCGACGCCAATCGTTTCATCATCATACGTGAGTTCGAGCGAGATCTTAGTCTGTCCGACCGCCACTTCTTTAACTTTGTTAGGAATTTCAAGCAATTGTTGTTGGACACTATCAGGATTAGTAGTACTAATAATGTAATCTAAGTCTTTACTTTCTTCTTTAAAACGTCTAAAGCTACCCGCAACTTCAAATTGTTCGATATCAGTGAGTTGCTCTAAATAGTGGTTAATTTCACGACTTAATCCACGCATAAGGTCAATTGGATACTTATCCTTTTTCGCTCCTAATGCTTTTACCGCTTCTAAGATATTCTGTTCTGTCTTCTTAGCAAAACCACTCAGTTCGCTGACTTTACCTGCTTCACATGCTTTTTGTAAGGTAGCTTTATCAGTAATATGAAGTTCTTTATAGAGTTTAGAAATCTTTTTACTGCCTAAACCTTGAATCTTAAGTAACGGAATTAAACCTTCAGGCACCTCGCCCTGTAAAGCTTTGAGCGTGCTAGACGCTCCTGTGTCATGATATTCGTTGATTACCTCTCCAACGCCTTTACCGATACCTTTCAACTCAGTCACATCATCGATTTCGTCTAAAGTGCGTTCATCGATCTCCAGCGATTGTGCAGCTTTACGATAGGCAGAGACTTTGAATGTGTTCTCCCCTTTAAGTTCCATATAAGTTGCAATTCGTTCTAGTAATTGAATAACATCTTTCTTCGTCATTAGAATCACCTCATAGAAAAAGGTCAAGACGACGTAGCGTTATTTCACTAAGTCGCAAAATAACACATGCCCTGACCGTTACATTTCTGCATCATATTTATAAGTGCTGTATAAAGTTTGAGATATAAGGAATGTGATAAAGAATCAATTCTGCGAGTTTCGATGTAGCTAATTGATGTTGTAGATGCTCATCAGGATATAAAGCAATAATATAGACGCCTAGTGCGGCTATAAATAGCGCAATAACGATGCTCGGAATCACTCCCAACACACGACTGAGCAACGCACTACGTCCTGACTGCATCATATTACCAAATATGCCGATGACGATATGCAGTAGCAATCGCGCAATAAAGACCACGATGATGAAAGCAATCACATCATTGAACCGTTGTTGTAGATTGCTGAACTCAAAGGCATACGTCATATCGTAAGCTTTCGTCTTAGGAAATGGAATGAATAAATCTAATTTATGCGCAACTTGCATATAGAATTTGTAGCCTAGAAAGACGGCTACCACACTACAGACAAAGTTGATGAGACTTAGCCATAACCCATTGCGGAAGCCACTTGTTCCAACAATCAGTAGAAACAGGATAAGTATAATATCTAGAATCATTCGTGCTCTTTATGTTTCAACTGTTGGATTTCTTGTTCTAAGCGACGATTCTCCTCTTCAAGCTGTACTTTCTCGTGCATGACATTCACCGCAGTGAGAATAGCTTTACGCGTCGTATCTAATCCTGCACTTCTACTACCCAATTCTTTCAATTTCTCGTCGACGAGATGTGCGACGTGTCGAATGTGTTCAGGATTGTCCTCCCCTACGATTGTATAGTGCTGGTCATTGATAGTAACATTAATGCGATTCTTGAACTCTCCCATAATCTAACTCCTGACTCTTTATAATATCTTGATAACTCGTAATATATCTCAAATTTAAATTCATTATCGTAAAATATTTATCACGAACTATTATACACGACAGCTCTCTATTATGTAAGTAGTTGTCATTATCTCTTTAAGAAAATTAAATGTAGTTGACGTAAAACGTAGAGTTGCGATCGAGAGAGGGGTATTAGATACAATCATTTTACTAAAACTCATATCTGTATAACAACGCACTATGATACAATGAACAGGCTATAATATTACATAAAGCGAGGATCATATCATGACAAACGTTGTAAAAAAAGTCACGGCTCAGGAAATCAATCATTTACTAGACCAACTCCAATTTGACACAACTGGCTTACCCCAAGGTATGAAAGCGCGAAAGAAACATCAAGGCACAACAATCTCAGTGTATAATTCCAACAAAGTGATGTTTCAAGGTAAAAATGCTGAACAACTCGCGCAATCGATGCTACCGAACGCCTCTGCACAACCTAAGAAACAAAAAGCAAAGAAATCCAAGAAATCATCACATCCTCAATTTAATCAATACAGTTGTATCGGAAGTGATGAAGCTGGTAGTGGTGATTACTTCGGTCCACTCACTGTCTGTGCTGCCTATGTATCTGACAAGAATGCACAAGTCCTAAAGACACTCGGAGTTGATGATTCTAAAAAGTTAACAGATGATAAAATTGTAGAACTAGCCGAACAGCTTGTGACCTTTATTCCACATTCACTGCTCGTACTCGATAATCCGAAATACAACGAACGCCAAGCTCAAGGCTGGTCGCAAGTGAAGATGAAAGCCGTCCTACATAATGAAGCGATTAAAAATGTACTGTCTCGCATTGACCCTGAAGAATTGGATTACATCGTCATCGACCAATTTGCACAACCGGGTGTTTATAAACGCTATGCACTGACGGATATTCCATTGCCTGACAAGACACATTTCGAAACGAAAGGTGAATCGAAATCTATTGCTATCGCTGCAGCAAGTATTATCTCTCGTTATGCTTTCGTCAAACACATGGATTATATTTCTAAACAGCTCAACACTTCTGTGATTAAAGGTGCGAGTAAAAAAGTAGATCTCTGTGCGGCGCAAATTATCAATCGCTTAGGCATAGCACAGCTAGATCAAGTGACGAAAAAGCATTTCGCCAATCGTGACAAAGCGTTGAGTTTAGTGGAGCAAAAACGTCGGTGATGTTATTAAAGTGTAGTATTCTTCAATAACATACTCTATGCTATTAAAATTCTAGTTTTCCTTCGCTACTACTAATAAATTCGAACTGTTACCTTATTTTCACACTATCATACCAAACAACAAGCCACCCGCTAATCATCACTCCGATTAGTAGGTGGCTCAATTTATATATATTGAGTTAGCATTTCTGAAATTATTATCTTAGTGTGCGCTCATGCATTGAATGAAGAAGCAATATCATAAGTACAACTTCGTATTATTAACGAATTGTCGCACCCATCTCTTCAAGGGCTTTTAATATCTCATCATGAACACCATTTACTCGTTCATCTGTTAAAGTATTTTCAGTATCAAGATAAGAAAGTCGAATAGCAATTGATTTCTCACCTTCAGCTACGTGTTCTCCTTCGTAAACGTCGAAGACTTCAGCATTCTGAAGGATATCTTCGCCATGTTCACGAATTACTTGAATAATTTCAGATGATGGTTTATCACGATTAACCATTAACGCGATATCACGAGAAACACCTGGGTAACGTGGAATTTGTTTATAGTTGATGAAACCAACTGTTTCTTCCATTAAACGATCATAATTGAGTTCAAAGACGTAAGTGCGTTTCAAGTCATTATCTTTTTCAACTTGAGGATGTAATTCAGCAACGAAACCGATGACGTCTTCCCCTAATTTCACGCGAGCTGTTCGGCCAGGATGTAACCCATCCATTTCAGCCGCTTCATAGTTAAAGGTTAAATCTAATTTCTCTGCAATGCGGTCAACGACACCTTTCGCAATAAAGAAGTCGATTTCTTCTTGTTTACCTTGCCATTTATTAACAACGTAATTACCTGTCATAATACCACTTAAGTACGTCACTTCGTCTGGCAATTCACCTTCGCCATTACCAAAGAATACTCTACCCAGTTCGTATAAACGCACATCGTGATTTTTACGCGCAATGTTATAAGCTGTCGCATCAATTAGATGAGGAATGAGACTTTGTCGTAACGTCGCATGTGCTTCACTCATCGGCATCAAGAGATCAATCGTTGGACGGTCTGTTAATGCATAATCACGCGCATGTTCCTTTGATGTAAGGGAGTAATTGATCGCTTCATTGAGGCCTGCACCTTCAAGTGTAGCTTTGATTGTACGCGTCTTCGCTTGCTTATCCGTCAATTCACCATGAGTCACTTGTTTAAAGACAGGTAACGTAGACGGTAATGCATCGTATCCATAAATACGTGCGATTTCCTCGATTAAATCTTCTTGAATTGAAATATCTTTACGGCGAGACGGCGCATATACTGTGAACGCTTCATCTTGACGCTCAGTTCTGAAACCAAGTTGGTTAAAAATCGCTTCAATATCGTCAGCAGATAAATCAAATCCAATCGTACGATTCACTTTATCAACCGTAATATCAATCGGTGTCTCAAAGTTACCTAAGTCGCCTACTGCAACGCGACCTTGTTGAACGGTACCTTCAGCGTATTGTTCAAGTAAGTAAGTAGCACGATCGACTGCTTCATCAACAAATTCTGTTGCGATGCCCTTTTCAAAACGACTTGAAGACTCGCTACGTAAGTTCAAACGACGAGAAGTATGGCGAATAGATACAGGGTCAAAGATTGCACCTTCAATCACGACGTTACGTGTGTTGTCGGAGACCTCTGAGAAGTCGCCACCCATGATTCCTGCAATCGCAATGGGTTCTTGACCGTTCGTAATGACGATGTCGCCTGTTTCAAGTTCACGTTGTTGATCATCGAGCGTTGTGATTGTTTCGTCTTCCTTAGCTTGACGTACAGCGATGTGGTCTGAACCGATTTGATCTTGGTCGAACATGTGCAACGGCTGACCGTATTCTAATAAGACGTAATTAGAAATATCGACTACATTATTGATTGGTCGAATACCCGCTTTAATTAAGCGCATTTGCATCCATAATGGAGAAGGTTCAATCGTCACATTTTTAACTACACGCGCGCTATAATATGGAACTTTGCTTTCATCTTCGACTGTGACAGAAAGCTCAGAGTCTGCAGAACCTTCTTCTGTCGTCGGTTGATGTGTCGGTTTATGCAATTCTTGGTCGTATAAAGCTGCTACCTCATAAGCAGTACCAATCATACTTAACGCATCTGCGCGGTTAGGTGTGAGGTCAAACTCCATCATTTGGTCTTCTAGGTAAAGTGCTTCTAAAGCAGATGTGCCAGGTTCGACTTCAGTTGAAAAGACATAAATGCCATCTTCGAACGCTTTAGGTACTACGTTACTAGGAATGCCAATCTCTTGTAGTGAACAAATCATACCTTCAGAACGTTCGCCTCTCAGTTTGGCACGCTTAATCTTCACGCCACCTGGCAAGCGCCCACCTACTTTAGCTACAATCACTGTCTGGCCTTTGTCAACGTTAGGCGCGCCACAAACGATTTGTACTGCTTCTTCTTCACCGATATTCACTTGGCAAATATTTAATTTGTCGGCATTTGGATGAGGTTGAATATCTTCAACATAACCCACGACAAGGTTTTTAAGCCCTTCAGTAAGATCGACGATGTCATCCACTTCAATACCTGTACGTGTAATCTTCTCTGCTAAGGCTTCTACAGATTGTTCAATATTGACGTATTCACTTAGCCATTCTTTAGAAATTAGCATTCTTCTTCACCTCTATCTTCAACTGCTTTGAATTGTTCTAAGAATCGGACATCACTTGTATAGAAGTGACGGATATCTTCGATACCATATTTCAACATGGCAATACGGTCTGGTCCTAAACCAAAGGCAAAGCCTGAGTAACGTTGAGAATCAAAGCCAGCCATCTCAAGTACGTTCGGGTGCACCATACCTGAACCTAAGACTTCAATCCAACCTGTTTGCTTACAGACGTTACAGCCTTCCCCTTTACACTTAAAGCAAGACACATCCACTTCAACAGAAGGCTCAGTGAATGGGAAGTAACTTGGACGTAAGCGAATTTCACGATCTGCGCCAAATAGTTCGCGGGCTAATAATTCTAATGTACCTTTTAAGTCACTCATTTTAATATCTTCAGCAACGACAAGCCCTTCAATTTGTGTAAATTGATGACTGTGTGTCGCATCATCTGAATCACGACGGTACACTTTACCCGGACAGATAATCTTCACTGGACCTTGACCATTGCGCTGTTCTAACGTACGCGCTTGAACAGGCGACGTATGCGTACGCATCAACGTCTCTTCAGTAATATAGAAGCTATCCTGCATGTCACGTGCTGGATGTGATTTCGGTAAGTTAAGTGCTTCGAAGTTGTAATGATCTTGTTCCACTTCGTAACCTTCAACGATTTCGTAACCTAAGCCGAGAAATAGGTCTTCGATTTCTTCAATCGTACGTGTGAGTGGATGTTTCGCACCTAAAGCAATTTGACGACTTGGTAACGTCACATCAATCTTCTCGTCGCGCAATTGTGCTTCCAATTGCTCATTCGCTAACACTTCTTCGCGTGAAGCAATTTCATCTTGAATCGCTTGGCGTAACGCATTGACTTGTTGACCATACGCTGGTTTCTCTTCATTGGAAAGGTTTTTCATATGTTTCATTAAGCCTGAAACTGAACCTTTCTTACCTAAATATTTCACTTTGACATTTTGTAATGCTTGAGCATCATGCGCTTCGTTAATATCTACGAGCGCTTGCTGTTTGAGTTGAGACATCTCTTCATTCTGAACCATGTCTGTTCCTCCTTCTCCTTTAATCCTTCACTATTTACAACTCTATGTAGATGTGAGTTAACTTTCTTGTGCAAAATAAAAAAACTTCCATCCGCACATGGGACGAAAGTTTCCGTGGTACCACCCAACTTTAAGTATAAAGCATTATAAGTAGCGACAAGTCACGTTTTCAAGTTACGCCCTCAGCTCAGGACGAAATTGCTAAACGCGCCCTCGCATACGTTGCTTTACACTTTTCTCAACCTTGATAACGAATAGGTATCCGACTTAAATTTCTTTAAGTAGCTAAAAAGACGAAAGAACGAACGTCAGTTGGAATAACTTACAGTCACGGTTATTCTCCCTGAACAACTGAGCTATGTCGCTCACTTCTTTTTATCAGCTAAAGTATTTATTTCTAATATCGTTATTATTATATCTAATACATTGAATGCGGGTCAACCTTTCAAATGGTAGATCAAGATACTTCCTGCGATCGCCACATTGAGACTTTCTGCGCGACCATAAATGGGAATCGTTAAATTCTGCGTCGTCTGTTCGAGTAGTTCAGACTTAATGCCCTCGCCCTCGTTACCTAGTATGAGTGCAAACTTATCTTGTTTCTCTACAGTTTGATATTCTACTGCATCTTGAAGTGCTGTCCCGTAAACAGGTCCTTCAAAATCATCGATAAAGGTCTGTAAATCTCGCTGAATAATCGGAAGATGGAAGACACTACCTTGACTCGCACGAAGCACTTTATCTTGATAAGGATCCGCGCTGCCTTTCTCCAAGACTACCATATCTAATCCTGCTGCATCTGCAGTACGTATCAACGTTCCGAGATTACCTGGATCTTGAATGCGATCAATCAACAGCACTTGAGAGGGTTGACGATCTTGCACGGTTGGCTGTTGTATTACAGCGAAGATGCCCTGAGGTGTAACTGTTCCAGATAACAGTTCAGCCACTTTCAAATTAATCTCGTAAACCGCATCCGCATACTCCAACACTGCTGCATCTTCACGTTCTGCCTCTACACAGAACAAAGACACAATTTGTATGTCACTCGCCATCGCTTCTTCGATGAGATGGTATCCTTCGATGAGTGCATAGCCCGTCTTATCTCGTTCTCTCTTCTTCTTCAATTTATTTGCAGCTTTCACTTTACTATTTTGTGTTGATGTTATTTGTTCCATCTATATTCTCACATCCTGAGTACTGTCATTTCTTGTTATATTAAAAAAATCGTTCAAAAATTAGCAGCGCCATTTTTGAACGATTACAGTCAACTAAGTCTATATCTTATTATTTAGATACGACTTCTTCACCGTTGTAAGAACCACAGTTTTTACATACGCGATGAGATAATTTGTATTCACCACAGCTTGGGCATTCAGTCATGCCAGGAGCTGAAAGTTTGATATGCGTACGACGTTTATTTTTTCTAGTCTTAGACGTTCTTCTTTTAGGTACTGCCATGTTTAATCCTCCTTATATTTAACACACAAAATCAATTAATGTCAGATTCAATAATCCATTATACTATAAATTATTAAAAACTGCTATTGCTCTTCATCATATAAATGTTGTAATTTTTGAAGCCGTGGATCAACTTGTCGTGATTGTTCCTCTTCTTTCTGTTGTTCGAGCTCAATAGCTTGATCTTCGTCAATAACTTCCCAACCATTGCCTTCAGTTAACATTTGGTCACTGTGTTCTGAGAAAGCACGCATTGGCTTTTCCACAACGACAATTTCTTGAACAACATCTTTGAGATTAATCATACCGTCTGTGGCGTCATGATAATGCTCATCGTTGTCCTCATCTTCGTCAAACTCGAAAGGTTCTAACTCAAAGATTTCTTGCGTCTTCACATCTAAAGGAACTTCAACGGGGTCAAGTGTTCTCGCACAAGGCATCGTGTACGTTCCAGTAATGTGAACATCTGCAATAACCTCTTTCGATTTAACTGTAAGAGTTCCAACTACATCGATTGGAGTTAAATCAATCAAACCTAACGCGTCTTTGAGATGATCAAAAGTGACCGTTTGATCGAAGTCAAATGGCTTACCTTGATATTTACGTAATTGCGTTATTGACCATTTCATATGGCTTCACCTCTAACAAGCACAAAATTTATTTTAACTTTATAAGGAAAAGATGTCAAGATATTTTCTTAACAGTAATAAGGTATCTGTCTCTCACGAATTTCGCTTTACAGTGAAGGTTCTAGCACGAAGTCGCATCGTGTCATGAAGTTCTGATACAATACTTATGATGAGTCCTATAAAGGAGAAATGCAAATGAAAAGTGTTGCGTTGATTACGGAATATAACCCTTTCCATAACGGGCATCAATATCATGCTCAAGAAGCAAAGAAACGCACTGGCGCCGACGTATCTATTGCGATTATGAGCGGTAATTTCGTCATGCGTGGCGAACCTGCGATTTATTCAAAGTTCCAGCGTACACGTATGGCGTTAAATGATGTGGATATTGTAGTGGAATTGCCCCTTTACGGCGCACTTTCTGCTGGTGAGTACTTCGCTCGAACGGGCGTCAAAGTTGCAGATTATATGGGAGCAACCTCAATTCTGTTTGGTGCAGAAACAGCTGAACCAGAACAATTTCACGAGCTCGCTCGACTGTTGAATTCTGCGCAATATCAGACACAGATACGTGAACAATTAAAGGAAGGAAAGAGTTACCCACGTATTCTCAATGATTTGTTTCCACATTCAGATATACTCGCTCACCCTAATAATACGTTAGGTTTGTCATACATACGTGCGATTCAAGATTTAGGGGTCGCAATAGAACCATTTGTTCTGCCGCGACAACAAAGTCATCACCGCGATCACACTATTCGTGACACTTATTTTGCCAGTGGAACAAGCATTCGAAACGCGCTCATAAATGATGATGAACAATGGCGTTCAGTTGTACCAACAAATTTAATTCCGTTGTACGAGTTACCTGTGATGTTATGGGATGCCTTTTACCCTTATCTTAACTATGCGATAACAGCACAAACCGCAGATGAACTGGAAGAAATCTATATGGTTAACGAAGGTCTGGAATCACGTCTGCAGCGCATCAATCAACAAACGACGGACTTTGAGTGTTTGATTTCCGAGTTAAAAACCAAGCGCTATACACGGACGTATTTGCAACGTATGTTGATGCATGTGCTTCTCAATACGAAAAAGTCAGATGTCGACCACGAGCAACCGCTTCAAGGCGTGAGAATCTTAGGTATGACTCAAGCGGGTCAACGTTACTTAAAGCAAATTAAAAAACGCTTCCCTGAACGTCAATTTGTCACCAACATTAATCAACGTTCAGCTTCGTTATTTAAACCAGAAATCCGAGCAACTCAAATTTATAATTTAGTTTCAGGTCATCAAGAACATGACTTTAACACGCCTGTAATACGGACAGATTGAGCTTTAATATCAGCCTGTACACGAATAAAGAGTAGAACTGAGTTTCTAGGTTAATGCCACATCTAAAACGGTTCGACTAACCTAACTCACGTTCTACTCTATTGTTATAGTCTATTCTAGTAAAACAACGTCTGTCGCCGACATATTCTAAACGCAAGATCACTTACTCAAACTTACGAAACTTGTCGTTGAGCGCACGTTCAACATGTTCAGGCACAAAATCGGACACATTCGCTTTGTATTGCGCCACTTCCTTTACAACGCTTGAACTGATGAACGAATAATTCGTACTCGTCATCATATACATCGTTTCTACTTCGTCGTTTAACTTCTTGTTCATAGAAGTAAGGCGTAACTCATATTCAAAGTCACTGACAGCGCGAAGACCGCGGATAATCGTTTGCGCACCAATCTTCGTACAGAAATCAACGAGTAAGCCGTTAAAGTTGTGAACTTGTACATTGTCCAAATCTTTCACTGACTCTTCAATGAGTTCGATGCGTTCATCTAGCGAGAAAAGGCCAGATTTACTGCTATTCTTAAGTACACATACATGAATTTCATCAAACCGAGTCGCACTTCTTTGAATGATATCGATATGTCCATACGTAATCGGATCGAAACTTCCCGGAATGACAGCCTTAGTTAATGTCATATTGTTCTCCTTTTTCTAATAACATTGTATCTGTTAACCCATAGTGGTAACGCTTAATCACCTGGAAATCCCCTGTATCAATTTCTTCTTGATGATTAAATTCACAAACGATAATACCACTTTCCTTTAATAAATCAAATGATGCGATTGCTTCTAACGCTTCGTCAATGAGGCCTTTCTCATAAGGTGGATCGAGGAAAATCACATCAAATTGCATTTCGCGTTTAGCGAGAATCTTTAACGCACGTGCGGCATTATTTTTATAAACTTCAGCCTGATCTTCGAGCTCTAAAGATTTCAAGTTATGTTTGATGACTTTAAACGCTTTGAAATTCTGGTCGATGAAGATCATTTTATCCATACCACGCGATAACGCTTCAATCCCTAACGCACCACTGCCTGCGAAGAGATCCAGCCCCACGCCAGAAATCTCTTGCAGACTGTTAAAAATGCCTTCTTTCACTTTATCCATCGTCGGCCGCGTCGTGCGTCCTTCTAGACTTTCTAACGCCTTACTCTTATGTATACCTGCGATGACTCTCATAGTT
Organism: Staphylococcus pettenkoferi; assembly: GCF_026659735.1. Lineage (GTDB taxonomy): Bacteria > Bacillota > Bacilli > Staphylococcales > Staphylococcaceae > Staphylococcus. Next base: position 252,308 of record NZ_JANSKK010000002.1, read on the forward strand.
ACCCCTCTTTCTTTCCCTGTATAATTTCTATATAATGCTAAATCATGAGGAGGATTTAACATGAAACAATCATTTATACCTATCGGACATGGACTCACTGATTTATTTGAATTTCTGACACTTATGGAATATAACGCTGAACGTGTGTCAAAGATGGTCTATTTCCACACACCACTGTCGGATAAGAAATTATCATCCGTCGCCTTAGTGATGAATCCAACGTCTGAACAACACTTCCAAGCGATGTATCTCATGCAAGATGCAGTGCGCTATCCTTACCCTGAAACGAATAAAAAGTTTGAAATGCTGAATGAACATGCGAAAACTTATAATATTCCGGTTAAAGAAGTCGACGTACACGCTCCAGAAGAATATCCAGAACTAGAATTATATTATAACTATTTAACGAGTGTACTTCGCCTACAGAACTGGATTCCACCCTTACAATAGTGTTGGAAAAATCGTGAGTTGAGCACGTACTTTAAGATAATTCGTGCTTTTCTTTTTCGTACACTTTCTTTAAATTTTTATATGGCGAGCCTTGAATATGACTAATATATTTGAGTTTCATTAATTGTGTGACGATGCGATCCGCTTGGCTTTCTTCAACATACATAATGACATAATGACGTCGTGGATTAACGTAGATCACATGGCCATGCTTTTTGAGTTGTCGCACATACTTCATATTCTTCAAATAGATGATTAAACTCGCTCTGGAAACGATATTCATAAATACATCACTCCAATTAGTAGCCCTTATATAATATCACGTCTTGCTGAGATAATAAATCCGAAGAAAGATGCGAGAGTCATAACGTTGAAAATTAAATAACTTTGATTTATGTCCCAGACTGTTAATGATGATATAAATCGAGTTATATGAGATAGATTCTGGCATACTTAATAAAAAGAAAGTATGAAAATAAAAGAAATATACTTAAATTGATATACTTATATTTCACTTTATCATCTTTATATCTCATTTTAACCTTACACCAAAGGGGTAATGATTGAGGAAACTAATCTAGACAGCTAAACTAAAGATAAATCAAGGAGGAGGTCATCATATGGCTCATATTAATCGCTTACTTAAAGGCGCTTTAATCAGTACAGCAGGCGTCGTAGGTAGCTTGATGCTAACGAAACACTTTACTAAAAATAAATCACTCAAACGCATCCCGCCGTTCTTTGACAAACCAAGCCCTTACCTCTTCGCTCACCGCGGTGGTATGTTCGAACGTCCTGAACAAACGAAACTTGCTTTCGATCGCGCGGTAGAGATGCAGCTGGATGGCTTTGAAACAGATGTGCGTTTAACGAAAGACTTACAGCTCGTCGTCTTCCACGATGCTTCACTAGATCGTACTACTAACGGCTCTGGACTCGTGAGTGAACATACACTCGACGAATTGAAACGCTTGGATGCAGGTTACCACTTTACTGATATTAACGGTAACCATCCATATCGTGGTCATTCTGATGCACGCATTCTGTCCTTCGACGAATTGTTAGAGCTTTATCCTAACCATCTCGTCAATGTCGACTTAAAGGACAATCCTAGTCAAGAATTAGGTGCTCAGGCTCCTCAACGTATGTATGAAATCATTCAACAACATCATGCTGAGGATCGCGTACTCGTGACGAGCTTCGATGATCGCCAAACACGTAAGTTCAAGCAAATTTCTCAAGATCGAGTAGCTGTAGGTGCGAGTCAGAAAGAAGTCACAGTTGGTTTCTTGAAGTGCTTCAGTGGCTTAGGTGAGACGTTCAAACCGATGGCAGACACATTCCAAATGCCAACACAATTTAAAGGTATTAACTTAACATCGTCTAAATTTATTCAGTGGCTCAATCAAATTAACGTTGTGCCTGGTTTCTACGGCATCAACAATATCGATTTAATGAACGACTTATATCGTAAAGGTGTACACACACTCGTTACTGATAAACCAGAACTTGCTTATCGTTTTAAAAAGATGCATAGCTTGCTTGAAAAATAATCACACTAAAAAACCGGAACGCTTTCTCGCTCTCATCATACTCTGATCGAGTCTTAGCGTTCCGGTTCTCTTTATATCAAAGTGAACATTTACATGATGCACCTGTAGCACAACCACCTTTGTGCTGTTGAAAGAAAGGATTACCCGCTTCAATCTTCACATTATCAGACACAGCATACGCAATCTTCGTAATGACTTGGTCTACGAGCCCTTGTAACTCTGCCTCTTTCTTCTTATATTCCATCACACACGGCAACATCTCATACGCACGTTTACGGCGACGCGTTTCCAACATAATCTTCTGATAATCAGGGTGATACTTTCCAAAGCGTAAGATATCGTTATATTGGTCTTTGGATTTTAAAAAGGCTTGATATAACAAGTGCGCTTCTTCGTCACGGTTTAATACTTCTTCTGCTTGTTTAAAATCATGATAAATATAAGAATCAAGTATCATATCACTTAACTCATCAATATCGTCGAGTACATTTAATGTTTGTTCTGTAATCATCACTGCGCCTCCTCGAATTATTTTTCAACAAAGATCAAAGTATAGTAACCGTTATTCACATCGCCACCCATGTCCGTATACTTGGCGTTCAAGATACGCGAACGGTGGATATCTGAGTTCAACCAGCTATTAATCAGTGTTGGGACATCATTGAAATCTGAACCGACGTTCTGACTCGTGGAAGTAAAGGTTATATTCTGGTCGTTGAGCTGCTCGGTTAAGGCATCTTCGGTAAATTCAGCATGTCCACCTCTCACCGCTTCGTACAAGTTAAATGAGGCAATATGACCAATCTGATTATCGATCTTCAACGGTTCTAACCCTTTCAACTTCCGCATTTCATTGGTCGTCTCATACAACGTCATCAATTGATTTGCGTTCTGTTCATATGGCAACGCGTCGTGTTTGTTCTTCAACTCTTCTTCATTGGATGCTGCAACGGTTTGATAAGGTTTGAAATTCACGAGGGCTTCGCTATCTAAGAAACGCACTGCCATAATCTTGTTAGAACGTTGGTCGATGTAAATTTGCGCATAATTCTTACCAAATTTCACGAGCGCTTGCGTCTTCATATCATCATCAGATAGTTCGATATCGTAGCGCTTATGATTCACTTTAATACTCGGCTCAGGATTGATACTCAAATTTTCGAAAATGTGCGAGCCGTTTTCCATAATTTTTACAGGTTGAACGTTAACGTCTTTTCCTGTCGCATAAACTGATTTGATAATGTCATTTTTAACTGTCACGATATAGTATTGATGATGCTTTTTGAAGACGTAATTTTTAAAGCCATTTTTATACGCATAAACGCGGTCTGCTTGACCAAATTTATCCGTTAGTTTGTCCAAATCTTTGCCAATCCATGTGCCAATCCCTGACTTTGGTGGTTTATTCTCCGCATCTTGATTAGAAGGTGTGACATTTTTACGCTCCACATTATGTTTCGCGTGCTTATTCGGGTTCTCCAAGACATCGAACTTCAAGCGAGGTGAATAGAACAAATAAGCAATAACGACGATAAAGACCATCACACCCAATATTTTTAATATCATCTTGCCCAATGTCCGTCTCACCTCACCTAATCATTCTTTAATCCTGTTCAAAAGTCATATCATTTCAAGCATAAGAAATATTCACTGAAAATGAAACCAATTTTACTCAGAATCAGCTGATTTCTTTGTTATACTCACACCAAGGAGTGAATCATATGTCAGTAATTAAAGTTCATGGAGCAAGACAGAATAATTTGAAAGATATTTCCCTGGAAATACCGAAACATCAACTCACGGTGTTCACAGGCCGTTCTGGTTCAGGAAAGTCCTCGCTCGTATTTAACACGCTAGCAGCAGAATCAGAGCGTTTATTAAATGAATCCTATTCAACTTACATACAGAATCAACTCGTTCAATATGCGAAGCCTGATGTGGACGCGATTGAACATCTTCCTGTCGCGATGATTATCAATCAGAAGCGTCTTGGAGGTAATTCACGCTCAACGGTAGGAACTATTTCCGATATTTATGCGTCCGTTCGCTTGCTGTGGTCTCGTATTGGCGAACCGTTCGTAGGCTATTCCGATATCTTCTCTTTCAACAATCCTAAAGGAATGTGTCCGACTTGTTCAGGATTGGGTTACGTTGAAGATATCGATTTAAACGAGCTACTAGATTTCGAAAAATCACTTAACGAGGATGCGATTAAGTTCCCTTCTTTCCGTCCTGATAGTTGGAGAGGTAAGCGTTACCTTTACACAGGTTTGTTTGACAATGATAAAAAGCTCAAAGATTATACTGAAGATGAACTCAACACGTTCCTATATACTGAACCTACCAAATTATCTAATCCACCTGAGAATTGGCCACGCACAGCCAAATTCGAAGGACTTGTGCATCGTTTCAGACGTTCTTTTCTACTCAATGACAACTTTGAAAAACAACGTTTCAAACAAGATATCGACCGTGTGGTAACATCTCGTCATTGTCCAGATTGTGACGGTAAACGACTCAATCAAGACGTGTTGTCATGTAAGATTAATGGATATGATATCGCTGATTTCACTAATCTATCTATCGATGATGCAATCGAATTTTTACAACAACTCAACTCAGACAAAGCCCAATTTATTATCAATCCGTTACTCGCTCAGTTAAAAGCATTAAGCTATATTGGATTAAACTATTTAACACTCGGTCGTGAAACACCGACACTATCTGGCGGTGAGTCTCAACGCATTAAACTCATTCGTCATCTGAACAGCCCGTTATCCGATTTAGTTTATATTATCGATGAACCTAGCGTAGGATTGCATCCTGATGATATCCAACGTATCAACGAGATTATTCAATCTCTTAAAGATAAGGGCAATACGGTACTTGTCGTCGAACATGACCCTGACGTGATTAAACATGCTGACCACATCATCGACCTTGGGCCTTATGCAGGGACACATGGTGGCGAAATCACTTTTACTGGTACCTATCAAGAATTACTAAAGTCTGAGACGAGTACAGGCCAAGCCTTACGTCGTACGCATCAGTTAAAAGCACAACCACGCCAAAGCGATGATTGGATTGCCTTGAACCATATTTCTCGTAACAATATCAAAGACGTGTCCGTCAAACTACGCAAGGAAGTATTGAACGTCATCACAGGTGTGGCAGGTTCGGGGAAATCCTCTCTCATTTCTGCTGGTTTGAAAAATCAATCAGATGTGATTTATGTAGATCAAAAAGGCGTACATGCTTCCAATCGCTCAAATCTCTTAACGTATTTAAATATCTTCGATGAAGTGCGTACTTTCTTTAGTAAACAAACAGGACTGAAGAAAAGTTTATTCAGCTACAATTCTGCTGGTGCTTGTCCTGAATGTCATGGTAAAGGTGTCATTAAGACTGAACTTGCCTTTATGCCAGACTTCACCCAAGTTTGTGACGTTTGTCATGGCACACGTTATAAACCGGAAGTACTAGAAGCCAAGGTCGATGGCTACTCTATTGCGGACATTCTCGCTTTAACCGTTGAAGAAGCGATTGATTTCTTCGAAGAACAAGAAACCGTCGTCACAGCTTTACGGGCACTTGCTGAAACAGGCTTGGGCTATATGGCACTCGGGCAATCAATGGATACATTATCAGGCGGTGAGATGCAACGCGTGAAGTTGAGTAAATATCTTGCACACCGTGTATCCGATCAAATCTTTGTCTTCGACGAACCTACGACGGGCTTGCATGAAGACGATATTCCATTATTAGTTGAATGCTTCAATAAATTAATTGAAGATAATAATACTGTAGTCCTCATTGAGCACAACTTAACGATGATGACTGAAGCAGATTGGATCGTAGATATTGGTCCATATGCTGGCGCAAGCGGTGGTCAGTTGCTTTATGCTGGTGAACCACAAGGCTTATTAGATGTAAAAGAATCAGTCACAGCGAAACACTTACGTCGCTATATTGAGTCGTAACATTGCACAACTATCACAATGGCTCGTATGACTGAATGGTAATTTTAATATTAAACAAACTAAAAAAGTCGAATTTCCTGAGATTTAACGATTTCGAGGAAATTCGACTTTTATTATGAAACATTTTAACTTATAAACCTAAAGTGGCTTTGAGTAATGAAGTTGTCTCGCCACCAGGATAAAGTACATATAATAAGATATATACTGCAACACCTGTAATCGCCGTAAAGAACCAGATGATAGAAGCTACAGGTCCAATCTTACGGTGGATATTAAACTTATCCTTATAAGCGAGAATAATTTGTATTAGCCCCAGTACCCCACCTACTGTAGCTAGTACGATGTGGAAGACCAAGAAGATGGTGTAGTAAACTTTGATTGAATCTGGTCCTCCAAATGCAGTATTACCAATAATAGCAGTACGTGCTGCATAAATAATAAAGAATGCTAATGCAAATATTGCTGCCCATAACATGACTTTCTTATGACTTTCAATTTGTCGCTTCCATATCAGTCGCCAACCGATTGCTACGAGAATCGCGCTGATAACGATGAAGCTAGTACTTAATGTCGGTAAAATAGGTACACTCATAACTTCCATCCTTACTTACTTTATTTCAGACTGCTAGAACCAGTCTTATTTACAGTATTGCACCGCTAAAGTATCTTTATTTAAAACATTTTAATCAATGACACAATAACGGTAAGAACGAAGAACACGACCAAGTAATTTAATGAATAAATGAACATCTTCGTTGCCCATTTCGTATGATCTGTATTCTTCTTGAAGCTTGTAAAGCCAACAAAGAACCAACCTAAGTTGAGTAACGTTGCGAGAACCATAAACGTCGTACCTAATTGACTAAACAAGAATGGTAACGGTAGTAGACAAACTAACCAGAAGAACATACTTACACGCGTGCGATTGAAACCTTTCACTGAAGGTAACATAGGAATGTTCGCTAAGCTATATTCATCTTGGCGTTTAATCGCTAACGCGTAGAAGTGAACAGGTTGCCAGCAGAACACGACTAAGAAGAGTGCAATCGCTGTAAGGCTGATATTTCCTTCTAACGCTGCCCAACCAATAAGTGGCGGTACAGCTCCTGGAAAGCTTCCTATAACAGTATTCCAAACTGTATGACGTTTAGACCAGATAGAGTAGAAAGACACATAACCTACGATACCCATCAAGCCGATAACGCCTGAAGCAACATTAAGTGTGAAGAGCAATGCTTCCCCTATAAGCATCATCCCAAAACTTAGTAATATTAAATTTCGATCTGAAATTCTATTATTTACAGTTGGTCGTTTCTGCTTACTAGGCATGATACTATCGATATCTTGGTCATAGTAGTTATTTAAAGCACAAGAACCGCCCATGATAAGCGTTGAACCAACTATCATAATTAAGATTTGTGGTATAGATGAGAGGAAGGAATGATGTGCGAACACAACTGCTAACCACGCACCAGCAAATGCAGGAATTAGATTACCTTGAACCAATCCCATCTTGATAATCTCTTTCAGCTCTTTGAGACTGACACGCGTTGATGTGTGAGACATCGCTTGTTCTTGTTTCATAATCTCCCTCCTAATTATTCATATAGTACCATGATATTACAATTTCAGGTAAAAGACTACAGACTAAACCAATAATTTGTGACAGACAAACGACAAAGTATTGCAATATTATTATAGACACACAAATAATCCTTATATTATATATCGATGGCGACAAGTGAAGGAAGGTTAAGTCGCGGAATCAATTTGTTAAAAGAGGATGATGACAAAAGAAGAATTGTACGCCGTTGTTCTTTCATACATCTGTCTAAAGCGCCAACGTCTTTCTTTCATAAAGCTGACCAGATCTCGTCACGAAACCCTTTTCGTTGAATTCAGACAGCTACTGCGCTACTACCCGTATATAACTAATGAGATATTTTCATTGACGCAGGATTGAAAATTTTTATCTCCCGTGAGCGAACAAAGACACTTTCAAACGCGAAAAAAATCATTCAGATGCAGCGATTTTACTCCCCGTAAATGAGCAAAGAAGAATGATTCTCGACTAATTCTTTTATCTCTACAAGTTAAAATAAACACTTCAAGACAAGGAAATGAAAATGGTGAAGCAAGGGAGAGAAAGACAGAAATCTATTTGATTTCGTCGTCTTTCCTTCGCAAGGCGGACTAGAACTCAACACAACGCCAGTTTTGTTGAATTCAGACAGCTACTGCGCTACTACTCGTAAATGACTAGTGAGCCATTTTCATTGACGCAGGATTGAGGTATTTAGTTTAACTTGTCATTATAAAGACACAAATTAAAGGCATATCCTTGTTATAATAATACTAAGATTTTATTATGTTCAGAGAGAACATAGAAACGGTATATAAAAGAGAAATATGGTGAAACTGAGGAACAGAATATTCCTTAGTTTCTTTGATGGGGTGTTTAACATTGTTTAGAAAGCGTAACCTTAAGTGGTTATCTATTATAGCGACACTCATTATGGCTTGGGTCCAACTTGGTGGTGCTTTGGTCACGAAGACGGGCTCTGAAGATGGTTGCGGGACAGATTGGCCTTTGTGTCATGGTGCGTTAATCCCTGATAGTATGCCAATTCAAACGGTTATTGAATTAAACCATCGTGCTGTGAGTGCCTTGTCTTTAATCTTTGTATTATGGTTAGTCATTGTAGCTTGGCGCCATATCGGCTATATCAAAGAGGTTAAGCCATTGTGTATCATCAGTGTTGGTTTCTTACTCATCCAAGCATTGATTGGTGCGGCTGCTGTGGTTTGGCAACAGAACGCTTACGTATTAGCGTTACACTTTGGTATTTCACTTGTCAGCTTCTCTTCTGTTTTTGTATTAACACTCATTATATTTGAGGTAGATAGAAAGTACGATGCTGATGAGCTTTATATTCATAAACCTCTACGCATTTTAACTTGGATTATGGCTGTAATTGTTTATTTAACGATTTATACAGGCGCATTAGTTCGCCACAAGAAAGCGAGCTTGGCTTACGGTGATTGGCCTATTCCATTTAGTGATCCACTTCCACACAGTGTGATTGATTGGGTTAACTTTACGCATCGTTGTATGGCACTTATCGCTTTCACTTGGATTCTTATCACATTTATCCATGCGATTAAAAATTACTCAGAGAACCGTACGATTCGTTACGGTTACACTGCCGCATTTATACTAATTATTCTACAAGTCATTACAGGTGCCTTATCCGTTATTACGAATGTGAATCTCATTATTGCGTTGTTACACGCATTAATTATTACGATTCTTTTCGGTTTAATTGCTTACTTTATCGTATTGATGATTCGTACGATACGAAGTGGACATTAGCCGAACACGATTCAAGGACCTTGAGGAACGCTACCTCAAGGTCCTTTTTATATTCATATCGAGCCCAAAATAAAGTCCACTCCTTTTTTCTCACAACGTAAAAAAGCAAGAACCCTCTTTAAAGAGCTCTTGCTTAATTGTTAATAGCGACGCGGAATATCAACGTTACGCTGATGTTTCTGTGCTTGTTTCTTGCGTGCTTCATCAATTTTAATCTGTTTAGCTGTGATAAGTAATAGACCCATTGCGATACTCAAGCTGATCATAGATGAACCACCGAAACTGATGAACGGTAATGGCACACCTGTCAATGGAATCGTACCTGAGATACCACCTAAGTTAACGAACGTTTGACTACCGATGTAACTTGCGACACCTACACACACGAGTTTGTAGAAGTAAGATGTCGTCTTATTAGCTAAGACAAAGGCTTTGTATACGATGAAGAACAGTAAGCAAATGACGAATAAGCCGCCGATTAAACCGAGTTCTTCACAAATAATCGCAAAGATAAAGTCTGTATGCGGTTCTGGGAGGTAACCGAGTTTCAGCACACTGTTACCGAGTCCACGTCCCAACAGTCCACCATTACCGATTGCGAGCAGCGAGTTAGAGACGTGGTAGCCTGTACCCGATTCACTATTGAACGGGTTAGTAAAAGTACTGAAACGTGCGGCTAAATAATCAGGAAAGGCCCCTAATAGTAAGAAGAGTCCACCTACTAATACGATACCAAAGAGGATGATAACCCCATACTTCAATATCTTCTCAATCCCTACCCCAGCGTAGAGAATAACCGCAAAAACAACCATAAGTATAAGCAATGTTTGACCTACGTCACGTTGCAGAAGTACAAGTGCCACACAAATGCCTGTGAGAATAAGTGGAGACATCAGTACTTTAGGTTCTCTGAAGACTCGTGGCCGCTTCTTCTCTATCATAAACGACAAATAAAGGACTAACGCGATCTTCAAGAATTCTGAAGCTTGTAAGTTCATAAAACCTAAATGAATCCAACTTTTAGAACCATTGATATTACTACCAATCAATAATGTAGCGACTAGTAAACCTACCATGACCAACATCATAATCTTCTGGAATTTGAGCGTTTGTAAGATCTTGACGTTCATAAAGAAGGCCATGAAGAATACGAGTCCCATACTGACAATGACATAAAGCAATTGTCGCGTATAGAAGTACGTACCACTTACAGGTGTACCATTGGTCAGCGTTCCTTTCGTCGCAGCTACCATGCTTGCGCTATAAACCATGATGATGCTGATCAAGCACAAGATGACATAGGTCACGACTAAAGGATAATCTATGTATTTAGAATATTTACCTATGTATCGTAGAAATTGTTTAAAATTATTCATTTGCTTTACTCATCCAATTCTCCAAAATAAATGCAGTGTTTAGCGTATATTTAATTGATATCTCACTAAACAAAACACAATGTCTCTCTTTCAAAAGGCTACTATATAAATAAGAGTGAGTAAGTTAAACGCATCACTCACCTATTCACATATTATAGCAAATATTTATGGTCAGACTCGAATAAATCTATGTGATTGTTCAAGACTTTTACTACAGAAAAGAAAAAAGACTGAGTCGAATCAACTAGTGATAACTCAGTCTGCAATCTTTCATCTATGTATCATGTATAACTGTTATACGACATAGATACGGGTGTCCTATTAACATGCAATCCAGCTCGACTCTGTTTCACATGAAGAATAAGACATCTTTCTCTCTAACAATCTATATTCGAACTGCGTCGTGCCATACCAAGCTATTCCCCTGACTCAGTTTCACACTGTAGCAGTTTGATGATTCGAACACTATATTAGACGTTTGTGAAAGCTTCATGCAATTTAGAAAGTTCTTTTTCTAAACGAAGCATTAAATCTTTGCCTTCTTCTCGGTCAACTAAACCAAGTTGAACTGCAAAGTCTACTTCTTTCTGCAAGCCATACATTTGAGTGTCTAATACTTCTTCGTATAATGGGCACTGCGGTAAAGTAAGATTATCCATTTGAACTTTAATCATTTGGAAGATTCTTTCCGCATCTTTATTTAACTGGTCATATGCCGCACTATTCAACTTCTGGCTCTTTACCATGACATACTCCCCCTATCATTTATAGCTTATAAATCAAATTCTATCTTACTGTTGGGTAAAAAGCAAGCCAATTCCAAGAATATGCTTACACTGGCGAGATGTGATAAAATTATTAAGAAAGAGCTTGGGACATAAATGTGAATTGACTTCTGAGAAAAATAAAAAGCAAGCTTAAAATAAATTCTTGAGCAAAATTTCAATGTGTACTCGAGACGCTTGATGGATCTAGACCACAACGAAAATCCATTCTTCGAGCTCTTTGAGCGAAAAGAATTAGTTGAGTGTGGTCCTACGCAGTAGCTGTCTGAATTCGAGATAGCTATCGCTTTCTCGAACTCTAGTCAGCTTTACGGGGGAAGCACTACGAAATCATAGATTTCTGTGCTTCTCCCAAGCAAGCGAGAGTTTTAACATTGAAAATTAATAAGTTTTAATTTTGTCCCAATCTCATTACAAAAATAGTAAATGTTGATATATTTGTATGGTAACGTTTTCAAGATGAATTGCAACTATTTTATAACTCTGAGAAATTCGAAATCAACACAACCATACATAACGATACTAATAATCAATCGAGGGAGTGGAATTATGATACAAATTACGGGCGCTGTTAAATTCCCAATCACTTTAGATAGCACAACTTGGATCTTCGACGATCGCAAAGTACGTATTGAAGATTTAGAGAAAGGTGTCTTCGAAGGGACTAAACCTATCGCATTTGAAGACAACCGTGAATGGAACCGTGCCATTCTTGAGGGGCAAACGAATCCTCCAACATTAAACTCTGAAATTAAATATAAACGTCGTTCTTTCCTAGAAGGTACATTCGTGATTAATATGACACCATTTTTCAAAAATGCAGAGCCAGAGAAAGATGCATCTATCATTCGTTTATCTAACGAAGAGACGTCAGTGGATGTGCCGCTCGAACTCTTACCTTACCTCTTCTTCCAATTCGCGAAGGAAGGTAAACGTCTTTATGACGACAACATGGTAGATAGTTTCGTTTATATTCCAGATAAAGGTTATGACTACCAAATCAAGCACGTCACACATATCGAGGTGCGATAAGCCGATGAGGAAAGTCACATGTATTATTTGTGATACAGAGGTTTATATCGACGAACGTACGCTAGAAGCTAAGCGTTTGCGTAATGATCCGATTCATACCTTTATGTGTGATGAGTGTAAAAGTCGACTCGATACACCTAAGCAACGACGTCAAAAGACAACATTTAATCATCGCTAATATGTAATCACGCTCTCATGACTATGCTATGGTCTTGAGAGCGTTTGTTTTTTGAATAGTAATATGAAAATTTTTATCCTATGATTTATATTTATAAATGTGATGACAAACTAACTTCGTTGAGTAACTTATTCGACAGATAATTTGACACAACGACTAAAGTATATAAATATGAAGCACATCAAAGTTGCGACGCTAATGAAAATGCAGACCATTGAAAAATGGAATAAAAAACCAAAGCTTAAAAATGAAAGTGGCATTAACGATTGAACTAACATTTCATTTAATGAAAGCACACGTCCTTTATAGCTCTCTTCTACACTATTCTGTAAATAAATTGAATATGGAACACTCGCAAGTGTCACAGATAACCCCATCACAAAATAAATACAAATCATCAATATTAGTGTGTATATAGCATGAAAATCTCCAATAAACATTAAACTTAAGGAGATGAGTATACCCAATTGCATTAAGATTGATATTTGAAATGACCGCTTCAGATTCTTTGAAATAGGAATTAAAGACAACACTAAAGATAGTACAAACATGCCGAGTGTAAAGGCACCCTCGATCAATCCAAATTGCTTTGAAGATAATTTGAAATAGTGAATTGCAGCAACTGGAACACCTACAACTACAGAATTCATCAAAAAGTTTAATATACAACTGATAATCATAAATCTTAATAAATTAGACTGTCTAAGTGTATATCTCCATCCCTCTTTGAATGACTGGTAAAGAGATGCTTCTTCCGCCTCAATAACTTTCTTTAAACTGATATAGAATAAGAGAATAATAGTCAGCGCCTCTGTAAATGCATTAAAGAATGCTAAATTCTCAATAGTGAAAAACGCAATCAACATACCGCCAAGAATTGGGCCAAGAAAGTTCATGCCAATTTTATACATTTGTCTTATAGGAATAAATTGCTCAAGAGAATCACCTGAGATATATTTCAAGTTTGCGTTAATAACAATAGATACTACTCCATCGTTAAATTTAAAAACACACCTAAAGCAACAATGAAATAAACCGTATGTAAATTAAAAATAGAAAATAAGATTAGTAAAATAACATTAATGACTTGTGCAAAGAAGATCAGTTTCTTGTTGTTAAGTTTATCAGCAAATACGCCTAATATGGGTTCGCTCAATATAGTTGAACTAACAATTAAAGCTAAATAAATAGAATAAATCATAGAAGTATGTGACATTTGTAAAAGGTAAAACGCACACGCAAAGCTAAAAACCTTTGAGCCAAGTGAAGAGATAATTTCAAATAACGCGAGTTTCATCGTTGATTGGTTCATGTAATTCACTTCCTTGCTGTTATTTTATTATTTATAGTACTTAAATGTCAGAATTTTGTCAATTTTATGCTGTTGCCTTTATTATGAACAAAATCTGCCGCTTCAAATTGACTTATCCTTATACATCAACGTCTCTCCCTCCTAACCCCATAGCCACAAATCCTAAAATAGCACCCACCCCACTATTGGGATGAGTGCTTATTCCTGCAACTTACAATTATTCTTCGTCTTGCATCATTTGTTTAACACGTTTTGCTTCTTTTTCACGTGCGCCTTTTTCTAGTATTTTCTTTCTAATACGGATGGATTCAGGTGTCACTTCAACTAACTCATCATCGTTGATAAATTGAAGTGCTTCTTCAAGTGTTAAGATACGAGGACGTTTCATCGTTTCTGTTTGGTCTTTCGTAGCTGAACGTACGTTAGTTTGATGTTTTGTCTTCGTGATATTTACTGTTAAGTCATTTTCACGATTATGTTCACCAACAATCATACCTTCATAAACATCTGTACCTGGTTCCATGAAGTTCGTACCACGATCTTCTAAGTTAATAATCGCATAAGAACTTGCTTGACCTTTGTCCATTGATACGAGTGCACCATTACGACGGCCACCTAAGCGACTCTTAATGCGTGGTCTGAATTCTTCAAAGGTATGGTTGATGATACCGTAACCACGTGTTTGAGACATGAATTCAGTTGTGTAACCAATCATACCACGTGCTGGTACCATAAAGATGAGACGAGTTAGACCATTATCTGTCGTAATCATATCTTCCATTTCACCTTTACGTGCACCTAGAGATTCGATGACTGCACCTGTGTAGTCAGATGGTACTTCACATTGAACACGTTCAAACGGTTCACAAGTTACGCCATCAATGTCACGTAAGATTACTTGCGGTTTAGACACTTGTAACTCGTAACCTTCACGTCTCATATTCTCGATTAAAATAGACAAGTGAAGCTCACCACGACCAGCTACAATCCAAGTATCTGGTGAATCTGTTTCTGTAACTTTGAGTGACACGTCTGTTTCAAGTTGTTCATCTAAGCGCTCTTGAATTTGACGTGCTGTGACGTAATCACCTTCACGACCTGCGAACGGTGAGTTGTTAACTTTAAATGTCATTTCGAGTGTAGGTTCGTCAATTCTGAGAACAGGTAATGCTTCTTGATGATCTTGAGGTGTCACTGTTTCACCTACGTTAATGTCTTCCATACCTGAGACAGCGATGAGGTCGCCGGCTTTCGCTTCTTCGATTTCTTCACGATTTAAGCCGAAGTAACCGAAGAGTTTCGTCACACGGAAGTTCTTCACGGATCCATCAAGTTTTAAAAGTGATACGCTGTCGCCAACTTTGATTGTTCCTCTGAACACACGACCGACACCGATACGACCTACGTAATCATTGTAATCGAGGAGTGCGACTTGGAATTGAAGTGGTTCGTCGCTGTTATCAACCGGTGCTGGAACGTAGTCGATAATTGTTTCATATAATGCTTTCATGTTGTCATCTTGTTGTTCTGGGTCAAGACTTGCCGTACCGTTGACTGCTGAACTGTAAACAACAGGGAAATCACATTGTTCTTCAGAAGCATCGAGTTCGATAAAGAGATCTAACACTTCATCAACGACTGCTTCAGGACGTGCGGTCGGTTTGTCGATTTTGTTGATTACGACAACAGGTTTAAGGTTTTGTTCTAACGCTTTTTTCAACACAAAGCGCGTTTGAGGCATTGTACCTTCGTACGCATCGACAACAAGTACAACACCGTCTACCATTTTCATAATACGTTCTACTTCGCCACCAAAGTCAGCGTGACCTGGTGTATCTAATATATTAATACGATTACCGTTATAATCTACTGCTGTGTTCTTAGAAAGGATTGTAATACCGCGTTCTCTTTCTAAGTCATTGGAGTCCATTGCACGTTCATCAACATGTTCATTTTCACGGAAAATACCAGATTGTTTAAGTAATTCATCAACAATCGTAGTCTTACCATGGTCGACGTGCGCGATGATAGCAATATTACGAACATCTTCTCTTAAATTAGTCATTTTATATTTTCCTTTCTTATTGTAGATTCCCACTTTTAATTGTAACTTTTTTATTATATCATATAATAGATGAAAGAATACAAAAAGGTGTGATTCAGATGCAACAAAAGTCACAGAAAAAATCGAAAGCGATTTTCTGGGTACTCGCTGTACTAGCGATTGTCTTTCTTACCCTCTTTAGCTTCAGTATAGGTGCTGGAAATATTCCATACATGATTTTAACACTTATACTATTCATTGCAACATTTGGTGTAGGTTTCTCACTCAAGAAGAAATATAGAGAGAATGACTGGTTCTAAGGAATTCAGCTTGTATAAATTTAGATACGTACATCTCGAAACGCGCATCTCATAGAAAAATGCGATGAGATACGTCAATCCAAAGCATGTCGTATGACGATGAAAAGCCGGTTTAGCGTGAAGCACTACGCTAGACCGGCTTTCTGTTTATGATTGCTGTATTCTTTGATGGAAAGCTTGAATTGTCTCTTGATGATGTGAGAAATAATGTGTAATAAGTTCGTCATGTAATTGCGGGTTAGCTACAACGACTGAGCTTGGTTGTTGAATCGATAAAGGTTGTCCGAGTAAATCCGTCGCTGTACCTCCTGTTTCTGCAAGGATAATCGCTGCACCTGCGTAATCCCATGGACTGAGTCGCGGTGTCATATATCCTGCAAGCTTACCTAATGCCACGTTGACGATTTCCAACGCCGCAGAACCGTAAGCACGTGCACTTCTTGCATCGGCCACCACTTGTTTAAATATCGCTTCGGATTTCGGTTTCGCTAACCAATTCGGATTGATACCAATAATACTTGTTTTTAAAGTTGTATGATTAATTATACTTAATTCATTATCGTTAACAAAGGCACCTTCGCCTGCTTTCGCATGATAGAGCGTGTCCCCCATCACATCATAAACAAAGCCAGCATAGGGTTCTCCGTCATTATAAATACCTATAGAAATCGCAAAGTGATCACCTTGATGTACAAAGTTCAACGTTCCATCAATCGGGTCAACCACCCACGTCACACCTTTAATTGAGCCTAAATCATGTCCATGACCTTCTTCACCGATGACATGATGCTCTGGATACGTCTCTTGTATATTATTATAGATAAACGTTTCTGTCTCTTTATCTACATTCGTTACCAAATCATTAGGATTCGATTTCGTTTCAACTTGAATCGAAGCATGCATCTTCTCACGGATTTGTTGCCCCGCTTCAAGTATTAATCCCTTAGCAAATTCGTACACTGTCATAGTTTCATCTCCCATATCTCCATTATACTACACTTACGTGTCATTTTTTCGCATTTCTCATTTGTAAAATGAGAACTAAAATTTCGTTAATATCACACATCAGTTGTCCATTTCCCTTTTACCTATAGTTAAAATCACTTACATGAGTAAAACTGTGAATTGTGCTACAATAACTACAAATAGACTCGTTGACGAGGAGGATTCGATGACTCAATACACATTTAAACCTAACGATTTCAAAGTCTTTGACGTTGATGGACTCGACGCTCGTATGGAAGCGTTAGACAAATATATACGCCCTCAATTACGCGAACTTGGCGAATACTTCACACAGTTCCTTGAGACGGAAACAGGTGAAACATTCTATGCGCACGTAGCGAAACACGCACGTCGAAGTGTCAACCCACCTAGCGATACGTGGGTAGCCTTTGCGACAAACAAGCGCGGCTATAAGATGGAACCCCACTTCCAAATCGGTTTGTTCCGCGATCAACTCTTTGTCATGTACGGTATCATGCACGAAGGCAAAGATAAAGATGAGAAAGTTAAGACTTTCGAAGAACACTTTGACTACCTCAAGCAATTGCCAGACGATTATAGTTTAAGTTTAGATCACATGAAACCTGAGAAGAAATACATTAAAGATTTAACGGATGAGGAAATTCAAGCTGCGATCGATCGTGTTAAAAATGTTAAAAAAGGTGAGTTGTTCGTAGCCAGAACACTCGATCCATCTGACTATCGCTTGAAGAAAGACCAAGCATTCCTTTACTTCTTGGAAGATACGTTTAAACATTTATTGAAATTCTATCAATAAGTGCAGCGCATAACTCAATATCACTACGAGTAAACCTCCTTATGAGCGAGAACGTTACGCACGACTTATCGCGTTTGTTCTCTCATAAGGAGGTCTCTTTTTTAATAAATGTAAGAATCTTTCTCTTTTCTTTGTTGCATTTCGCGTTCTGGATCAAAGCTTTGTTCTCTGTTGAGTGATCCTTGAGATAAAGCATCGTCTTCCCCGCTATATTGTGGTCGTTTCGGATCTTTCTTAGATAGCAACATAATACCCGCGATTAACCAAAGTATTGCAGCGATGTAATTGCTTGTGACGAACCCAACTACAGCTACGGCGATCATAAGTATGCCACTTAACACACGTTTCTTCTTAAGTAATAACGTCGCAATGATTCCAAATACGGTACTGAATAACACACCTACGACAACCGCACCAAGTTGAAATGTAATTTGGTCCATTGAAAGTTGTTGACCTTGTTGTTTCATGACATCACTTATTTGTTGTCTCGTTTCAGGAATACTAAATAAGACTAAAGATAAAGCCATTATAATGAGAAACAAGGCACTTAAACCGTTAGCGATCCATGCTAGAATCTTCTCTGTTTTTCTACTCATATTCTTCCTCCTCTACACTTACTTCTATAGTATCAAAAATATTTTAACTTCGACAATTTCGGGAATAGATTGTCGTAAAGTAATTGATTGTTAAATGATTGCATTTTACTCAAACCTGTCGTTCACCTTATTGTACGAAAATTCGAGTGAAACCGCCTTAATTGAATTCGCGCGTAAATTTAGGTTGACCTAACTTTAGATTTCGATTAAGGTAATAGATGTAAAAATCAATAGATTGAAGGTGTTATATTGAAGTCTGAACCCGAATCCTCTCGTAAAAGCCTTGAGGAAATAAACAATACAGTTTCTGTAAATCATGATGGAAAGTTTAGTCAAAAATTATTATCTTATCTAGGCCCAGGACTATTAGTAGCAGTGGGATACATGGACCCTGGTAACTGGATTACTTCAATGCAAGGTGGCGCGCAATTTGGTTATACATTGCTATTCGTAATCTTACTCTCTAGTGTCGCAGCCATGTTATTACAAAGTATGACTGTGAGATTAGGCATAGCAACGGGTGATGACCTAGCTCAAGCAACACGTCGCTATCTCAATAAACCGATGGCATTTGTCTTCTGGATTATTGCAGAACTTGCTATTATTGCGACGGATATTGCAGAGGTCATCGGAAGCGCCATAGCGTTAGACTTGCTCTTCCACATTCCATTAATTGTGGGGGCAATCATTACCGTGTTAGATGTCTTCTTACTCCTCTTTATCATGCGCTTTGGTTTCCGTAAGATCGAAGCGATTGTCGGAGTATTAATCTTTACGGTACTCGCTATCTTTGTCTTTGAAGTGTTTGTCGCATCACCCCATGTAAATGAGATGTTAGAAGGCTTTTTACCAAGCCAATCTATTATCACAAATCACAGCATACTCTTTATCGCATTAGGTATCGTAGGTGCAACGATTATGCCACATAACTTATATCTACATTCATCTATCGTTCAATCAAGAATGTATGATCGCAATAGTACAGAAAGTAAAGCTCAAGCGATTAAATATGCGATGCTGGATTCTAATATTCAACTCATCATCGCTTTCGTCATCAACTGCTTGTTGCTCGTCTTGGGTGCTGCATTATTCTACGGCGTCGACAGTGACAAACTCGGTGGTTTCTACGACCTATATCATGCGTTGCAGAATCAACCACTACTCGGCGCAACTTTAGGCGGCATCATGAGTACACTTTTCGCTGTGGCATTGCTTGCATCTGGACAGAACTCAACGATTACAGGTACGATTGCCGGCCAAATTGTGATGGAAGGCTTTATACATTTACGTTTGCCTAATTGGGCACGACGTTTGATCACACGAGGTTTAGCGATTCTTCCTATCATCCTCTGTCTCATCATATACAAAGGCAGTGAATCTAAGATGGAGGAACTACTCGTGTTCTCGCAAGTCTTTCTGAGTATCGCCTTGCCATTCTCGTTAATCCCACTTCAACTTGCTACCAACAATAGTACAATGATGGGGCGTTTCAAGAATAAAATGTGGGTTAACGTTATATCCTGGGCATTGATTATTATCTTGAGTATCTTAAATATTTATCTCATCATCGAAACATTCCAAGAGTTATAAGCGAAATTTAAAGCGCGGTGAGCGCCACCCTATAGAGGTGTGGTTTCACCGCGCTTCTTATATATAAAAGTGGAAGAACAACTGCCCTTCCACTTTTCTCATACTTATTTCTGCCGCTTTGTTGAATCGTTCTCAGAAGCTTGAGCATCATCTTCATGCTGTTGTTCAATCACTTTGCGTCGTTCTTCATAGTTCATACGGCGTTGATTAACCGCACTCGGTTGCTCTTTACGTTTCTCTTTCAAACGTTTCTTACGTTCTTTCTTCTCTTGACGTGCTTGCGCTTTCTCTTCTTTCTTCTGTTGTTTCAAACGCGCAGCCTCTTCTGCTTGTTCTTGTTTACGCGCTTGTGCTTCTTCACGTTCACGTTGGCGTTCTTCTTCTTGTTGTCTAAACGCTTCCTCACGTGACAATCGTTGACCATCATCTACCCAATCATCTGTCGCAGATTCGTCACTCTTCGGCTGTTCAAAGTCATCCGCTTTGTATTTCTTCTTATAATTATACTTATCTTGACGAGACAACACTTCTGGTTCCTCTTCCGTAGCAGGTGTCTCATAGTCACTCGGGATATAACCACCACGTCTGAGCGATTCATCTTGACGCGGTTTCGCTTCCGCTTCAGATTGTGCATATTGCGGTTGTACCGGTTCATGACTTTGAGGTCTCGGTCTTGGCTCTTCTTCGTAAAATGGCTGAGCGTATTCAGGTCGATAAGACGTCGCATACTCAAACTTATCTTTACGTGCAAACATCATAATAGAAACGATGAAGAACAGAATCGGAATAATTAACGTCACCATTAACAATACGAGCGGTAAAGTTATAATGGATGCGATAAAGAATAAGATACCTGATAATATGCGAATATTCATCGAAATCAATGCTAAGAATGAAATAAGCAAACATACGATAAAGTAAACGATGATTGCCCAAATCCCATTTTGAAGCCAGATGACAAACTGCGTCGTATTCCAATCCAAATTGGAAAAGATTTGTTGGGCTAAATCATTATTATTTAACGAACCCTCTAACTTCTGAATCGATGTATCGCTACTAAACGACACGAGCGCGATAAACATCATCACCACAGTCAGCAATAAGAGGAATATCCAGTTCAACCAGCCTAAGACCTTTTCAGCCACACGATTGACCGGCTTTCTTATTTGAGTAAATTGCTCATCTGACATACTAACAGCTCCTTATATGTCTTGTTGAATTACACAGGATGGACATCGTCATCATCGAGCGTTCATCTCAAATCATCATCGACGCTCTCTGTAAGTGCACGCTATCTTCAAGCACTTAACTGCTTATCAAATCGCAAGCGTCGGTGCCATCTATATGTAATCATATTCTATAACTTTTGCGTAATCATTTCTTGTCGTCTCATTATATCTAATTCACGTTTAAATAACTACTCACACATATTTAATCACTCTTATTATACTTTACTGCAAACCCATCTTAAAGTTTAAGAATCGTTCATTATACTCACTCAAATGCTGCGAACCTAAATCACGATAAACTTCTAATTGACGTTGTTGCTTCTGAGTAGGATAAAAGCGTGTGTCATTCTTGATTTCAGCAGGCAACTGAGCACGTGCTGCTTTATTCGGCGTTGCGTACCCTACCCATTCCGTGTTCTGTTTACTGTTACGTGCTTCAAGTAAAAAGTCTATAAAGCGATACGCCGCTTCTTTATTCTGTGCCGTCTTGGGTATGACCATGTTATCAATCCAAACGTTCGAACCCTCTTTCGGAATTACATACTCAAATTCAGGGTGTTCTTGAACGATAGGTGTTGCCACGCCACTCCAAACGACTGCTGCATTTGCTTCGTGTTGTGTCATCATCATTGTCACCTCATCACCTACGACACCTTTGACTTGAGGTTTCAACTCATTAAGAAAGGTCTGCGCACGATTGAGATGTGTTTCAGACGTATCATTTAAACTATAACCATATCGATTCAATGACAAACCTATGACTTCACGCGCGCCATCTACCAGTAACACGTCGTTCTTTAGCTCGGATTGCGTTAAGTCTTTCCAAGAATCAAACTTGATGTTAGGATAGCGATCTTTATTATACAATATACCGACTGTCCCAAAGAAATAAGGGACAGAATAACGATTATGAGGGTCAAAGTCTTGATTTAAATAAGCCGCATCTAGATTTTTATAATGTGGTAACTTCTGATGGTCAAGCGGTAACAGCATATGCTCTTTCTTTAGTTTCTCCACCGTATACTCACTCGGAAAGGCCACATCATAATGCGTACCCCCATTACGTATCTTTGCTTCCATCGCCTCATTGGAATCGAAAGTTTCATAAATCACTTTGATACCGGTCTGTTTCTCAAATTGTTTGATTAAACTTGGGTCAATATATTCTCCCCAATTATAAATATAAACTTTCTCTTGGTGTTTTGATTTCTGTGCCGTCAACTGATGACTGAGCACGAGGGCAAGTATGCCAATAATAATGGCTCCACCCATCCATTGTATTAATCTCATCATGATGGCAGCCCTCGCTTTCTCGACTTGTTAGAGCATCTTTTTACAATGTAATAGCCTGCTACACCAAGCATGATAAAGAGGAAGATCAGCGTAGATATCGCATTAATCTCCATACTGATACCCTTACGTGCCATGGCATAGACTTCTACTGATAGGACACTGAAACCATTGCCAGTGACAAAGAAGCTCACCGTGAAATCATCGAGTGAGTAAGTCAAAGCCATAAAGAAACCGCCGATAATGGCAGGTGTAAGTTGTGGCAACAATACTTTACTCAATACTTGACCTTCAGTGGCACCAAGATCTCGTGCCGCATTCAAGATATTGTGATTCATGTCATAAAGCTGTGGCAATACGAGGATGAAGACTATCGGAATACAGAAAGCAATATGAGAAATGAGCACTGTAGTAAAGCCGAGTCCAAAGCCCGTGATCTGACCTATAGCGATAAACATGATTAAAAATGATGCACCGATAACGACATCTGATGAAACCATCAATACGTTATTCAAAGCGGTTACGGTCGTCTTGATCTTCCGCTGTCTCAAGTGATAAACACCAATCGCTCCAAATGTTCCAATAATTGTCGCAATAGCTGCTGCGAGTAAAGCAACACTAACCGTATTGAGAATCACGCTCATCAGATGAACATTTGTGAACAACGATGCATAATGTTCAAGCGTAAAGCCTTTAAACTCAATCATGTTGTTCGCACTATTAAATGAGTACACCATCAAGAAGAGGATTGGAAAGTAGAGAAAGAGAATGAGACATGTTAAATATACTTTGCCTTGCCAACGCATCCTGTTCACCCTCTTCCTTCACGTTGCGTCACTTGGGTTACGATAAGAACGAGCACCATAAAGATGACGAGTATCAGTGCTATCGCGGACCCTAGTCCATAGTTCTGTATGACTAAAAATTGTTCCTCAATCGCTGTACCTATATTGATGACCTTATTTCCTGCAATGAGACGTGTGATCATAAATAGAGACAAAGCGGGTATAAAGGTTACTTGCACGCCCGTCATCACCCCTTTTAAACTCAAAGGAAAAATTACTTTACGAAATGTCGTCCAAGGTGTCGCACCTAAATCGCTCGCTGCCTGAATCAGTTGATGTGGAATGTCGCGCAAGCTATTGAAGATAGGCAAGATCATAAACGGAATGTAGATGTAAACCGCAACTACTACAAAGGCTGGTCCTGTGAACAGAATATTTAACTCAGGAAGATGCACAGCTTGTAATATGCGATTAATAATTCCATCATGACTGAAGATCCCAATAAATGCATAGGTCTTGAGAAGTAAATTGATCCACGTCGGTACGATTAAGATGAGAAGTAACATTTGTTGATGACGAGATTGTGCCACATAGTATGCAGCCGGATAACTCACGAGTAGCGTAATGACGGTAATGATGAAAGCATAAATCATCGACGTGCTGAACATCTTTACATACTGCCAACTCAAGATTTGATGATAGTTACTCAAACTCCAATGACCCGCACTATCTGTGAGCGAAAAATAAATCAATAAAAGTATCGGAATGATGATAAAAATACCCAGCCATAAAATGTATGGAACGAGTAATAGTTTATTCAGTCTCGTCATTTGCCGTGTCCTCATAACTTTCAATACGTTGATCAAACTCTGCTTCCGTTTCGCCAGGTACCATGATGTGAATCGCTTCAGGGTCAAAGTACAATCCTACGACCTCACCGACTTCAGTACTTTGAGTCGAGTGAATAATCCATTCGTAACCTCGTTGATCTCGACATATCAGCTCATAGTGAACGCCTCTAAACAACTTAGAATCTACTGTCACTTCAAATAGTCCGCGTTCTTGAGCAACGAGTGTAATATCCTCAGGTCGAATAACGACTTCAACTGCTTGTCCTGATGGAATACCTTGATCGACACACTCGAAGTCTTGACCATAAATATTCACCTTGAAATCATCAATCATTGTACCTTCAATAATATTGGATTCACCAATGAAGTCAGCGACGAAGCGATTGACTGGTTCATCATAAATATCATTCGGTGTACCAAATTGCTGAATCTTACCTTCTTTCAACACGAAGATATAATCACTCAAAGCCAACGCTTCCTCTTGATCATGTGTGACGAAGATAAACGTAATGCCTAATCGTGATTGAAGTTCACGTAATTCATACTGCATTTCTGTACGCAATTTCAAATCGAGCGCTGATAACGATTCATCTAGTAACAAGATTTCCGGCTCATTGACGATCGCTCTAGCAATCGCCACACGTTGGCGTTGACCTCCACTCATTTCTTCAATTCGACGTGTCTCATAGCCGCTTAATTTCACGAGTTGTAGTGCTTCTGTGACCTTGTCTTTAATTTGAGAACGACTCAGCTTTTTTAACTTCAGACCAAAGGCAATATTGTCAAACACGTTCAAGTGTGGAAAGAGTGCATAGTCTTGAAAGACGGTATTGACTTGGCGTTCATTGGCAGGTATCGCTTGTAAATCTTTATCTTGATACAAAATCTGGCCGTTATCTGCATACTCAAATCCTGCAATCAGCTTTAATATCGTCGTCTTACCACAGCCCGAGGGACCGAGCAAAGTATAGAAATGACCTGCTTCAATTTCTAAATTTATTTGATCAAGTACAGTCGTATCTTGATATTGTTTACTTACATTATGAAAAGACAAGAGTGCCATCACTTTCCTCCTAACTCGTCGATGTCGTTACGACCATCACTTCAGTTTCTACTTCACTCGGATTCGATAAGCAATGGGATTGATTCGCTTTGAAGTATAGCGCATCTCCTGTCTCTGCTCTATATTCGGAAGTTCCTAATTGAAGTTGTATTTGACCTTTCAAGCAATAAACGAATGTTTCAGAATTCGAGGGTGCAAACGCTTTGTATGACGCGTGTGGACGAAGTGTAATCTTGAGTGGATCCATCTCAAAGTCATGAGATTGACTGACAAGCCAATTCAAGACGTACCCTTCATCATATTCGTCATAGCGGTGCTGTTGATCAGACTTATAGAGTACACGTGTTTCGTTTTATTTTTTGAAAAATGTACTCGGATTCGTATTCATCACTTCAAGTATTGATAGAAAGGTATCCATACTTGGGGAAGCATATCCACTCTCAATTTGACTGATGTAACCCTTTGATAAGTCTGTACGTTCAGCTAATTCTTCTTGTGTCAGACCTTTGATTTGTCTTAAAGTTTTCAAACGTTGACCGATATCCATACCGTCACCTTTTCGTTCCTTATATTAAAAAAGCTATACTTTGTTTACTTTTACTAAACTTTTTGTTTATTGTTTAATAAAAGTACCAAAATATAGCTTCAATAGCAAGAACTATTTTATTGTGAGTGAGAAATTGTTGTACCCGGCTCACGCTTAGCTAATTGTACAACTTTATAACTGTTATAACCGCTTGCCTTTTCAAAGGTTTTAAAGATTTGTTTCTCTTCTGCTTTACTTGGCACCACATTTTTAAAACGTTTGTAGTGGTCGATGACGTGATCGCTTTTCACATGAGATTCATAATACGCTTCAATTTGGTTAAAGAATGCGATGACATCCATCATTTCTTCATTCGACCAATCTAAATCAATAGGATAATGATATTCCATCTTCGTTCATCCTCCTTTCTACACGAAAAGAGCAGGACAGAAATCGACATGATTTCATTGTCCTGCCCTACTAGTTCGTTCAAAACGCTTTAAAGTGAATTGTACACTAAGCGGTTTGAACAGCTATTTTATAACTATTAGAGATATCGTTTAACTCACAATGAAGTTAAATCAACTATCTAATCAATTACATAGTGTGGATTGGTAAACCTAATGCTTTCTCAGCAGCTTCCATAGACATTTCACCTAAAGTTGGGTGAGCATGTACAGTTAATGCTAAGTCTTCAGCATTCATACCTGCTTCGATAGCTAAGCCAAGTTCAGAGATAACATCTGAAGCACCTGTACCTGCTACTTGAGCACCGATTACTGTGTTGTCTTCTTTAAGTGTGATTAACTTAACGAAACCAGTAGTATCGTCTAATGATAATGCACGACCGTTAGCAGCGTAAGGGAATTTAGATGCTTTGTAATCTAAACCTTCTTCTTTAGCTTGTGCTTCAGTGTAACCTACTTGTGCTAATTCAGGTTCAGTGAAGGCAACAGCTGGCATACCGATGTAGTCTACTTCTGCAGCTTGTCCATCGATAGCTTCAGCTGCTACTTTACCTTCGTAGCTTGCTTTGTGTGCAAGTGCAAGACCAGGTACGATGTCACCGATAGCGTAGATGTTGTCGATAGAAGTACGGCTTTGTTTGTCAACTTCTAATAAGCCGCGTTCACCGAATTTAAGTCCTAATTCTTCAAGACCTAATTCGTCAGTGTTTGGACGACGACCTACAGTAACTAATACGTAGTCTGCTTCGATTGTTTGTTCTTCACCTTTAGCTTCGTAAGTTACTTTCACGCCGTCTTCAGTTTCTTCAGCTGATTTCGCCATTGCTTCAGTGATGATTTCGATTCCTTTTTCTTTCATACCTTTTTTAACAGGTTGAGTCATTTGTTTCTCGAATCCGCCTAAGATGTCTTTCGCACCTTCAAGGATAGTTACTTCAGTACCGAAGTTTGCATATGCTGTACTTAATTCTGAACCGATGTAACCGCCACCAACAACAACTAATTTCTTAGGTGCTTCTTTAAGGTTTAACGCACCAGTTGAGTCGATAATACGTTCACCGAATTCGAAGTTAGGAATTTCAATTGGTCTAGAACCAGTTGCGATGATCGCATTTTTGAAGTTGTAAGTTTGAGCTGATTTTTCGTCCATAACACGTAAGCTATTGTTATCTACGAAGTAAGCTTCACCTTTAACGATTTCAACTTTGTTACCTTTAAGTAAGCCTTCAACGCCGCCTGTTAATTTATTTACTACAGAGTTTTTGAACTCTTGTACTTGATCAAATTTAAGTTGAACGTTTTCAGCAACTACACCAAGATTTTCAGAGCTTTGAGCTTCTTCAAAACGGTGAGAAACATGTAATAATGCTTTAGATGGAATACAACCCACGTTTAAGCACACACCGCCTAAGTTGCCTTTCTCAACGATTGTTACCTTTTGGCCTAATTGAGCCGCGCGAATAGCAGCTACGTAACCCCCTGGGCCTGCTCCGATAACTATAGTGTCTGTTTCAATTGGAAAATCTCCAACTACCATGTTTTACCCCTCCATTAATAATAATTCTGGATTATTTAATAAGCGTTTGATGTGATTCATAGCGTTTTGACCTGTCGCACCATCAATTTGTCTGTGGTCAAAGCTTAATGATAATGCTAGAACGGGTGCAGCTATGATTTCTCCATCTTTCACAATTGGTTTTTGAGCAATACGACCGATACCTAAGATTGCAACCTCAGGATGGTTGATTACTGGTGTAAACCATTGTCCACCTGCAGAACCAATGTTACTGATTGTGCAAGTAGCACCTTTCATTTCTTCTGATGTTAGTTTACCATCTCTGGCTTTAACTGCAAGTTCATTGATTTCATCAGAGATTTCGAAGATAGACTTACGATCTGCATGTTTCACAACTGGAACAAGTAATCCACGTTCAGTATCTGCTGCAATACCGATGTTCCAGTAGTGTTTATGAGTGATCGTACCTTCTTCTTCGTTGAATGAAGTGTTAAGTGCTGGATATTTTTTCAATGCTGAAACAAGTGCTTTAACAACGTAAGGTAAGAATGTCAATTTAGTACCTTGTTCTGCAGCGATTTCTTTGAATTTCTTACGGTGATCCCATAATTGTTGTACATCGATTTCGTCCATCAATGTTACGTGTGGTGCTGTATGTTTAGAGTTAACCATCGCTTTCGCAATTGCTTTACGCATAGCTGGAATATTCTCAGTAGTTTCTGGGAAGTCACCTTCAGTTGATACAGGTGCTGATTGTTCAGATGCACTTGCTGCAGGTGCTTCTGTAGCCGCAACTTCTTCGCTTGATGTTGCAGAAGCATCACCGTTAAGGTATGCATCTACGTCTTCTTTAAGCACACGTCCATGTTTACCTGTACCGTTAACTGCTTTGATATTAACGCCATTTTCACGTGCGTATTTACGTACGGATGGCATTGCTTTAACGCGTTTGTTCTCATCCACTTCTTCAGATGAAGCTGATGAAGCTGCGCCTGATTGTTCAGAAGTTGATTCTTCTTGGCTTTGAGTTTCTTCTTCTGAAGCTTCTTCTTTGCCAGAATCGTCGTGGTCTCCGCCTTTGAATTGCATCTCTTCAGCATCTGGCGCATCAATCTTAACGATTGTGTCACCTACTACTGCTACTGTACCTTCGTCAACTAATACTTCTTCAATCGTACCAGCGACAGGAGATGGAATTTCAACAACGGATTTATCATTTTGTACTTCAGCTAGAACGTCATCTTCTTCGATAGTGTCTCCAGCTTTAACGAACCATTTTACAATTTCACCTTCATGGATACCTTCACCAATGTCAGGTAGTTTAAATTCAAATGCCACGTTCTTGTCCTCCTAATGTTTCAATATAAATTCTGTGCTTATCATCTTAAAATAGTAAAGACGAAGCTGAAATAATCATCACTAGAACCCCTTGTGTGGGCCAACATCTTTAATTATTTCAAGCTTCTCTTCACCATGATACTTTAATTAGAATTCTAACGTTGCTTTCGCTTGTTCTACGATATCATTCTTGTTTGGTAGCCAAACGTTCTCAGCTTGAGTAAATGGATATACTGTATCAGCTGCTGCTACACGAGCGATTGGCGCTTCAAGAGAAAGAATGGCTCTTTCTGATAATTCAGCTGCTACTGTAGCACCTACGCCTGCTTGACGTTGTGCTTCTTGGACTACAACTGCACGACCTGTTTTTTCAACAGACGCTACAAGTGTATCAATATCAAGTGGTTGAACACTGCGTAAGTCGATTACTTCTACAGAATAACCGTCTTTTTCAAGCTCTTCAGCTGCTTTAAGAGACTCTTGAACCATCGCACCGTATGCGATTAAAGTGATATCGTTACCTTCTTGTTTAACGCTCGCTTTATCAAGTTCAACTGTGTACTCTTCTTCAGGAACTTCTTCACGGAATGAACGGTAAAGTTTCATGTGTTCTAAGTATACGACAGGGTCATTGCTACGGATAGCTGAGATGAGTAGCCCTTTAGCGTCGTATGGGTTAGAAGGAATAACTACACGTAAACCTGGAGATTGCGCTAAGATACCTTCAAGGTTATCCGCGTGCAATTCTGGTGTATGTACTCCCCCACCAAATGGTGTACGAATTGTGATTGGAGCAGCTTTAGAACCGCCTGCACGGAAGCGTGTACGAGCGATTTGACCTGCAACCTCATCGAACACTTCAAATACGAAACCTAAGAATTGGATTTCCATAACCGGACGGAAGCCTTGAGTCGATAAACCTAAAGCTAAACCACCGATACCAGATTCCGCTAATGGTGTATCGAATACACGATCTTCACCGAATTCTTTCTGTAACCCTTCAGTTACACGGAATACACCACCGTTAACACCGACGTCTTCACCGAAAATTAAAACATCTTCATCGTTTTGTAATTCAGTTTTAAGCGCGTTATTAATCGCTTGAACCATTGTCATTTGTGCCATGGGTTACTTCGACTCCTTCTCTTTATAGATTTCATATTGTTCTGCTAAGTGTTGAGGCATATCTTCATACATGATGTCCATAAGATCAGTCACTTTTTGTTTAGGTGTATTGTCTGCTTCTTTAATCGCAGCTTTAATTTCTGATTTAGCAGTTTCAATGACTTCGTTCTCTTTATCTTCAGACCATAAGCCTTTATTTTCAAGATACTTTCTGAAACGTACTAATGGGTCCTTTTTCTCCCATTCAGAGTCTTCGTCAGAAGTTCTGTATTTAGTAGGATCGTCACCCGCCATAGTATGTGGACCATAACGGTAAGTCATTGTTTCAATTAATGAAGGTCCTTCACCATTGATTGCACGTTCACGCGCTTCTTTAGTTGCTTGATATACAGCTAAAGCATCCATACCGTCAACTTGGATAGATGGAATACCTACTGCAATACCTTTTTGTGCAAGTGTTGCAGCTGCTGTTTGTTTACTACGAGGTGTTGAGATCGCGTAGTTATTGTTTTGAATTACGAAGATTGCAGGTGCTTTGTAAGCAGATGCAAAGTTGATACCTTCGTAGAAGTCACCTTGAGATGAACCACCGTCACCTGTGTAAGTGATTGCTACAGCTTTCTTACCACGTTTCTTGATACCTAAAGCGACACCCGCTGTTTGAACGTATTGAGCACCGATAATGATTTGTGGACTCAACGCATTCACGCCTTCAGGCATATGGTTACCTTTGAAGTGTCCTCTTGAGAATAAGAACGCTTCAGTTAATGGTAAACCGTGCCAGATTAATTGTGGTACATCACGATAACCTGGAAGGATAAAGTCTTCTTGTTCAAGTGCAAATTGTGAAGCAAGTTGTGATGCTTCTTGACCTGCTGTTGGTGCGTAGAAACCTAAACGTCCTTGTCTGTTTAAAGAGATAGAACGTTGGTCAAGGATACGCGTCCATACCATTCTGCTCATCAACTCAACGAGTTCGTCATCTGATAAGTCAGGTACTAAGTCTTCATTTACAACGTTTCCATCCATGTCCAATACTTGGACCATTTCAAATTGAGATTGAGTATCTTGCAATACTTTCTCTGCGTCGAATTGGGCTTTTAACTTAGGAGCCATTCAATTCACCATACCTTTCCCGTATAATAGATATTCTTTTTAATCCACTACTATTGTACCATAATAAGAATATACTGTTAACTAAATATAAAATGTTCTGTATCAACGAACACAGGTACAGAATTTAAGCTGTACTAATAGCATTTCTTAAACTGTACTAGTATGTTTATTGATGTATAAATATAGTTTAACCCATTTAGGAAAGCGCATACAACATAAACGTACTATATTATATTTATTTTATTACTCAATAAGTTATATTTTTCATCAATTGCACACTTTTATTGTAATGTTTCTGCATTTTGTTTTTGCTCGTCTGCTTTTTTCGATGCGTCTTGATATTTTTTAGAACTATCAGAGACTTTTTTGTAAGCATCGTTGACTTCTTTATTCTTTTTATCGATGACTTTTTGATCTGGATCATCTTTAAGGACGTAGTTAAACTTATCCTTTTCTTTCTTCATCGCGTCATTATACTTATCAGCGTAGTCATCGAAAGCTTGATATTTTTTGTCGAGTGCTTTATCCCATTTTTTAATCGCATCGCGGCGCTTGTCGTTCTCGATGTTTTTAATATGTTTGTGCGCTTTATGATATTCGTCTTTAGAATCTTTCATCGCTTTCGTTTCTTGTTTAAAGGATTTTTGTTGTTTATCTATTTTTTTAACGAGCTTTTTCGATAAATCTTGGACTTTATCGAGATCATTTTTACCATCAAGTTTGTCCATTATCTTCTGTTTCTCTTGTTGAATATCAGCCATTTCTTTATCTACTTTATTAATCACTTTCTCTTTACCTTGTGCGTCTTCAATTTGATGATTATAGGCTTTCATTTCACCTTTATCCGTCGTACAACCTGCGAGAAGTACTGCCGAAGCTAGGATGGCACTCATACCATATCTTAATTTCATTGTGTTTACTTCCTCCTTTTTTATCAGTGTAATCGTAAAAAATTTTTCTTGCAAAAGCAACTAGAATACTGTATCTTGCCGCGTCAAATTTGGTATAGTGGATAATTAAGGAAGGTGTATGACTAATGTTAACTATGAAAGATATCATTAAAGATGGACATCCTACATTACGTGAGAAAGCGAAAGAAGTTGAACTGCCATTATCAAATGACGAACGTGAGACGCTTCAAGCAATGCGCACGTTCTTAATTAACAGTCAAGATGAGGAAACTGCAAAGAAATATGGCTTGCGCTCAGGCGTAGGTTTAGCTG
Source organism: Staphylococcus pettenkoferi (assembly GCF_026659735.1). Taxonomy (GTDB): domain Bacteria; phylum Bacillota; class Bacilli; order Staphylococcales; family Staphylococcaceae; genus Staphylococcus. The sequence continues at coordinate 285,209 of NZ_JANSKK010000002.1, forward strand.
CACCTCAAATCAATCTGTCTAAAAGAATGATTGCAGTTTATTTACCTGATGATGGAAATGGTAAATCCTATGATTTAATGTTGGTTAATCCTAAGATTATGAGTCATAGCGTTCAAGAAGCTTATCTTCCTACTGGTGAAGGATGTCTCAGTGTAGATAAAGATATTCCAGGATTAGTCCATCGTAATTATCGCATAACAGTAAAAGCATATGATATCGATGGAAACGAGTTGAAACTGCGTCTTAAAGGCTACCCAGCTATCGTGGTACAACACGAAATCGATCATTTAAATGGCGTCATGTTCTACGATCATATTGATGACGACCATCCACTTACACCACATGAAGGTGCAATCGAAGCATAAATTAAATATAAGAATACGCGCTAAAGAGGAACAAGTCTTGCCTCGTTAGCGCGTTATTCTTAACTATCCATCTATTTGTGGTATTAGCAGTCGTTACATAAAAACGTCACGCCGCTCGCTATAAGGAATATGTAATTCTGATAATTTCTGCTTAATCGTCTCCATCTCTTCTAACTCAATAAATTCAGGATCATGATGATGCTTCACTGCATATGGATTGCCATGAATATTATCGACGACTTCATCATATTCGAAGAACATGATGACCTGTTGTTCTCTCACTTCAAATATAATTTTTTGCAACAGTTTATCCTTGCGTCCTTTTTCCCATTCGATTTCTTTAATTAGTTGTTTCAAAGTTGCCATAATAATCCCCTTCTTCCTCAGGACATCCATTAATAAGAATAATATTATCATAGCGGATACGAGTATCCATTTACAAGCAATCTTCAACGCGAATAAGTGGGTTCGGTCATTTAGATATATATAATTTTTCATCTACTTCATTTCTGTTTGTTATTTTAAAAGAGTATTCAGAACCTTGTTACGGACGACTTTCAAAGGATTTTACAGAAACGAGTTGTAATATTCTGAACATTAGTGTAATATAACTTTAATAATATACGCTTGAACAATAGGGGTATGTTCACTCATCGACAAAGTATATTATTCACTCTAAAGTGACTGGGGAGAAAAACAATGGCAAAACATCTAAAAAGAGAACTGAGCAACCGTCATATCCAACTCATTGCGATTGGCGGCGCTATCGGGACAGGGTTGTTCTTTGGATCAGGGAACACTATTGCTAAAGCAGGTCCCTCAATACTCTTTACGTACATGATTGTAGGATTTTTCTTATTCTTATTTATGCGAGCAATGGGAGAAATGCTACTCGCAAAAACAGGTTTCAACACATTTACGGATATTGCACATGAATACTTAGGACCTTTCGTAGGATTTGTAGTCGGTTGGTCATATTGGATGTCGTGGGTCATCACGGTTATGGGTGATCTAACGGCTATCGCACAATATATTAACTACTTCAATCCAAACATACCGAATTGGCTCACATGTTTCTCGGTGTTGATATTCTTACTCGTGCTTAACTTATCAAGTACGAAAATCTTTGGTGAACTGGAATTTTGGTTCTCAATTATTAAAGTTGTGACGATTCTCGCTTTAATTGCAGTCGGCATCGTGTTAGTCGTACTCGCATTTAAGACGCCTACAGGTGCACATGCTTCATTCTCTAACCTTTATTCACATGGTGGCATGTTCCCACATGGGGTGAGTGGCTTCTTAATGTCATTTGAAATGGCAGTTTACGCGTTTATGGGTATTGAATTCATCGGTATTACAGCGGGTGAGACGAAAGATCCTGAGAAGACACTACCACGTGCGATTAACAGTGTACCGCTTCGTATCATCATTTTTTACGTCGGAGCACTCGCTGTCATCATGATGGTTGTTCCATGGACACAAATCAATCCTGAGAACAGTCCATTCGTTTCATTATTCGCATTAGCCGGAGTGCCTTTTGCAGCGCTACTTATCAACTCAGTAGTCTTAACAGCTGCTGCTTCATCAGCTAACAGCGGTATTTTTACGAATAGTCGTATTCTATTTAGTCTAGGAGATAAACAACAAGCACCTAAGATGATGGTCGCTTTATCTAAACGTGGCATTCCTCAGAATGCGCTCATCGTGACATGTATCTTGATTTCGATTACCGTCATCTTGAACTTTATCATCCCTGACGGTGAAAAAGTCTTTGTTTATATCAGTTCTGTCGTCACATCCATTACGATTGTAGTATGGGCACTCATCGTTTGTGCTTATATTAGTTATGTGAAAAAGGATAAAGCATTGCATCAAGCAAGTAAGTTCAAATTACCGGGCGGTGTCTTCGCTGCTTACTCAGTAATCATCTTCTTTATCTTTATCGCGATTATCTTGCTATTCGATCCTGAAACGTTGATTGGCTTTATCTTATCGCCAGTATGGTACAGTGGTGTAGCAATCGCTTATTACATCCATAAGCGCGCGCTTTCCAAAGATACAGATCGGTTGGCAAAACTTTAAGTTAAAAGGTTGAGTCTAACAGTGTATTTGAAATATTGATTTAAGCTATGAAGAGCTCGAACATAATGAGTTGCTTCATAGCTTTTTTAAACGGTAAAAGCGTATGCTTTAAGTTTACACATCCACATGAATGTGAGGACTCATCCACTTCAATATAAGTTAGGATTTTAGCTCATAAATCTAGTATTCTCTTTTTTATCCCAAGCACGGACACTCTCAACATTATGAGTTAGTACAGTGAAAGTAGGATTGCGATATTACGACTTTCTACACTGCTCACCCTTCTATTAAAATAAAACTGCTTTATTTATTTATTCACATAATGTAAAATAAGAACTAACTGAAATTGAGATGAGCTACTCAAATACTCATGACATTGTACAGATAGAATGACTTATTTTATCCATATTAAATTACAATAGCTATAGGCTTTAATTATTCTATCTATTGACTTTACTAAACATCTTGAGTTGGCAGCGCATTTCTCTACGAACGACATCAATTATCCCTGGAAACATACTGGGCAGAAAGCTGGTATGTTCTCTTTCTTTTTAGTAACATCACCTATTTTGATAGAAATAAGTTCAATTTATTTCGTACCAAGTATTCAACCAGGGAGTTAACTTTAATTATTTAAAAAATATAAACAAGTAATATATAGGAGGAACTGTAACAAATGGCAGTATTTAAAGTATTCTTTCAACATAATCGCAATGAAGTAATCGTACGTGAAAATACACAAACGATTTATGTTGAAGCACAAACAGAAGAACAAGTTAGACGTTATTTGAAAGATCGTAATTATAATATCGAATTTATCACTAAATTAGAGGGCGCACATTTAGACTACGAGAAACAATCTGAAGATTTCAATGTGGAGCAAGCTGAATAATGAAGCAAATTCACAATAATGAAGTTGCGGTATACGCGCTTGGTGGCTTAGGTGAAATCGGTAAGAATACCTATGCCGTCGAATACAAAGACGAGATTGTCATCATTGATGCGGGAATTAAGTTCCCGGATGACAACCTTCTCGGAATCGACTATGTGATTCCTGACTATACTTATCTTGAACAGAACGAAGATAAGATTGTCGGTTGTTTCATCACACACGGACACGAAGACCATATAGGTGGTGTGCCCTATTTACTTAAACAAATTAATGTACCTATTTATGGTGGTCCACTCGCTCTCGGTTTAATCCGCAACAAACTTGAAGAGCATCATTTATTACGCACAGCATCTCTCAATGAGATTGATGAAGATAGTGTAATCAAATCTAAGCATTTTGAAATTTCATTCTACCTCACAACGCACAGTATTCCTGAGGCTTATGGTGTGATTGTGAATACACCTGAAGGTAATATTGTTCACACAGGAGACTTTAAATTTGATTTCACGCCTGTCGGTGAACCTGCGAATATGGCTAAAATGGCTAAATTAGGTGAAGAAGGCGTACTCTGCTTAATGTCCGACTCTACGAACTCTCTCGTTCCAGATTTCACGCTTAGCGAAAGAGAAGTTGGACAAAACGTTGATAAAATTTTCAGAAACTGCACAGGACGTATCATCTTCGCTACGTTCGCATCAAACATTTATCGTGTACAGCAAGCGGTAGAAGCAGCGATTAAATATGATCGTAAAATCGTGACGTTCGGTCGCTCAATGGAAAATAACATCAAGATTGGTATGGAGCTTGGTTACATCAAAGCACCGCCAGAAACATTTATTGAACCGAACAAGATTAATAGCGTGCCGAAACATCAGTTGCTCATCCTTTGCACAGGATCTCAAGGTGAACCGATGGCAGCATTATCAAGAATTGCGAACGGTACACACAAACAAATTAAGATTATTCCTGAAGATACTGTGGTGTTTAGCTCTTCACCTATCCCAGGTAATACGAAGAGTATCAACCGTACAATCAACGCGCTTTATCGTGCAGGTGCGGAAGTTATTCATAACAAAGTATCAAATATCCACACATCAGGTCACGGTTCTAAAGTAGACCAACAATTGATGTTACGTTTACTCAGACCGAAGTTCTTCTTACCTATCCACGGTGAATACCGTATGTTGAAAGCACACAGTCAAACAGGTATTGACTGTGGTGTGGATCCGGACAATGTCTTTATCTTTGAGATTGGTGATGTGCTCGCGCTCACTCACGATTCTGCTCGTTACGCTGGTCGTATACCATCAGGCAATGTGCTTGTCGACGGTAGTGGTATTGGCGATATTGGTAATGTCGTTATTAGAGACCGTAAGTTACTATCAGAAGAAGGTCTTGTCATTGTAGTCGTAAGTATTGATTTCAATACTAATCGTCTACTTTCTGGTCCAGATATTATCTCTCGCGGTTTCGTTTACATGCGTGAGTCAGGTCAACTCATTTATGATGCTCAGAAGAAGATTAAGACGGACGTGATTGGCAAGTTGAATCAGAATAAAGATATTCAATGGCACCAAATCAAGTCATCTATCATCGAAACATTGCAGCCTTATCTTTACGATAAGACAGCGCGTAAACCGATGATTCTTCCAGTAATTATGAAAGTAAACGAACATCAGTCAGGCTCTAATCATCATAAGAAAACGTTCAAACCTTCTTACAAAGGTTTCCGCAAAGGTAAAAGTAAAAAACAAGATAAATCATAGCATAAAAAGGTCGCAAACCCATTCAAGCGTTTGCGACCTTTTCCCATACTATAACTTAACCTCTAACAACTTTCTTCTCAAAGCGACTCAAATCATTGTCATGACCAATCATGATTAAGATATCTCCAAATTCAATACTAATATTAGGATCAGGAGACACAATAATGTCACGTCCCCGTTTGATTGCTATGATACTAATACCATACTGCGCACGAATATCCATATCAATAATCGACTGCCCTGCCATCTTCTCACTCGCTTTAATTTCCACGATAGAATGTTCATCCGCAAGTTCAAGATAGTCCAAGACACTGGCACTCGCCACATTATGTGCAATACGTCGACCCATATCACGTTCAGGATGCACGACGGTATCTGCACCAATTTTATTAAGAATCTTCGCATGATAATCATTCTGCGCTTTCGCAGTAACTTTCTTCACACCAAGTTCTTTCAATATTAATGTAGTTAACGTACTTGATTGAATGTTCTCCCCTATTGCAACGATGACGTGATCAAAGTTACGAATACCTAAGCTTTTCATCACCGCTTCGTCAGTCGTATCTGCGACCACTGCATGGGTAGCAATATCACTATATTCATTGACGCGATTCTCGTTAAAATCAATCGCCATAACATCCATATCTAAAGCATTGAGTTCTCGGACGATACTACCACCGAAACGTCCAAGACCGATAACGACGTACTCTTTATCCATAAGTTGCCTCCATAATAAATAAGATGAGAATGATTTATCTATGACTATTCTAACGTCATTAGCGTATAGTAAAACACATCATATTTCAATCATTCTCACCTTAAAAGTTTAAATTCTACTTTTTACCCTTCACATAACCTTTATCAAAAATAAATAGACGCATCAAGAATAAAAGTGATGGCAAGAGTAAGAGGAAACCAGCTATAAACGCAATAATCAAGGCTAATGCCATACTACCATTGGCAGCCCCATGTTCGATGCTGACGTACGGATAGAGAATGTAAGGCATTTTACTCAAACCATAACCAAGGAAAGCAAAGAACACTTGTAAGATCACCATGACAAAGGCTAAACCATGCGCAACCTTAAAGAGAACAAGTAACATGGCGATGACAAAACATACTAAGCTCAACGCAAACATCCACCAATAATCTTGCACCGCGGTCATGAAATGAGTGTGGTTCTGAATTCTTAATGTTAAGAGCACAAATAAGGACATCGCAATCATCGGTGGCCCCCAGAAGATGAACCAATATCTCACAAGTTTATACGCCTTCCAATCTTCTGCTTTCGCTGCATAATACGTCAGGAATCCTGCTGAAATATATAGCACGGTGAGCACAGCGAGAAAGACGACGGCCCATGAGAATGGACTTAAAAAGAGTTCTGTCCAATCTAAATCAATGTGATGCGCATACTCGTGAATATAGCCCCCTTCTGATACGGTAAAAGCAACTGATAGAGAGGCTGGAATAAATAACCCAGCTATACCATAAAGGGCAAGACACGGTAATTTCGTATCAGGACCATAGTTCTCAAAGGCATAGAAACCGCCGCGAATGGATAAGAGAATCAGCGAAATAGACGCGGGTACGAGTAAAACAGTACCCATATATTTCGCTGTATCTGGGAAGAACCCTACTATTCCTACGAAGAAGAAGACGAAGAACACATTCGTCACTTCCCATACCGGATTTAAATAGCGTGCAATGAGATGATTAATGCGTTTATCTTGATATGTAATCTTCGCATGCAACGTGAAGAACCCTGCCCCATAATCTATTGAACCGATAATGATATAGCAGAATAAGAACAGCGATAAGACTAATATGCCTACATGTGCGTAATCCATTAATGGTCACCTCTTTCTGAGGAAAGTTCGTCGATCTCTTTGTAAGCAGGTTTGTTTCTAAACATCCGAATCAGCACGTAAGATGCAGTAACGAGAAGGACTAAATAAAGTAATCCAAACAGAATCGTTACTAACGTGAGTCCACCTGCTTGTGTGGCTGCCTGTGCCACTTTCATATAACCTCTAATAATCCACGGTTGACGTCCTTGTTCAGTTAAGAACCAACCAAATTCAATTGCTAATAGTGCAGCTGGACCCGTTAGAATTGCTGCATAAAGCAATGGTTTCTTGAAAGTCCATCGACGTAATCGTTTAAAAATCATCGTAATAATAAATACGGCTGAGACGATGAAACAGAACACGCCCATTGCGACCATCAAATCAAAGTAGTAATGGACAATCATCGGTGGGAGTTCACTCGCTTTAAAGTCGTTTAAACCTTTCACTTTCGTATTCACATTATTATCAGCTAAGAAGCTCAGCAATCCAGGTATCTTCACTGCCCCTGAAACTTCTTGTTTATCTTCATCCAGTACACCGAAGAATACGAGATCAGACTTACTTTGGGTATCAAAGTGCCATTCATACGCAGCGAGTTTCTCCGGTTGTTCTTGATGTAGGAATTTCGCTGACATATCTCCAGCAAGCATAGAACCTAACGTGAAGATCAAACCGAGAATCATCGTTAATTTTAAAGCCTTCTTATGATAAGCAGCGTCTTTGTTAAATTTATTCTTTAACAGTTTAAAAGCAGCAATCGTTGCGAGAACGAAAGCCATCGTCATTAAGGCCGTTGCAACGACGTGGAATGATCTTACTAAGAACGAATCATTAAACATCGCAGCCCACGGTTCGACGTTAATCATTCTGCCATTCTTCATTTCAAATCCTGCGGGTGTATTCATGAAGGAGTTAACTGAGGTGATAAACAATGCTGAGAAGGAACCACCTAGTATCACGGGGATACTAATAATAAGATGGGTCCATTGGCTTTTGAATCGATCCCAAGTGTAGAGGTAAATACTCAAGAAGATCGCTTCAAAGAAGAATGCGAACGTCTCCATAAAGAGTGGTAGTGCGATGACATGTCCACCTATCTTCATAAAGGACGGCCATAATAGAGAAAGTTGTAAACCTATAATCGTACCTGTAACAACACCTACTGCAACGGTGATCGTGTACCCTTTTACCCAGCGCTTCGCTAAAGTTAAATATTCAGGGTCTTTCTTCTTAATCCCTAGAAATTCAGCGATAGCAAACATGAGTGGCATACCTACACCAATCGTTGCGAATATAATATGAACTGCGAGCGTCATTCCTGTGAGAAAACGTGCAATTTCAACTGAATCCATAATATCACCTATATTTATATAAATATCATTGAGTTCTTACTCATGATTCTGTTAAATTATAAATCGACTACTATACCAAATGAAATCATTTTGTTCATAAATTAAATGACAAATCTTTGACAACGCGCGGTTCAGACTACTTTCGTCTGTTCAACGATTATGCTACTCTGTAATTATTCTAAGCTTAAAAGGAGTAACACTATGAGTGAAATTGTTATTTATACCCAAGATGACTGCCCACCGTGTACATTTGTAAAAAATTACTTAGCTGAACATAACGTTGACTATACTGAGAAGAATATTAATCATGGTCCATATCGTAATGAGATGATAGATTATGATGCATTTGCGACACCATTTATTTTGTTAAATGGTGAGCCTATGTATTCTGTAGATATGGATAAAATCAATCACGCATTTGGTATTGAGTAGAAGATTCATATTATTTTCGACAGATATGAATATATTAATATCATTCCTGATTCTATATGGCGCTAAACATAGATAAGATAGAGAAAAGGCGCTAGACCAAATCATCATATAAAATAGTAGATGAGGTCAACCCAATCCCAGACTATAGGAACACAACTTTTCTATCTCACACCTACTAGAAAAGAGCTTAAGCTGAAGCGATGCGCATTCAACTTAAGCTCTTATTTTTATCAATCATAGTTATAAAGACAACTTATTTCGTATAAGATTGAACTAAATCTTCTACTTCATCAGCAGAAACACAATCGAGTGCACGATTTGCGAGTTCACGCATTTCGTTCTGACTTAAACCTTTGATTTGGCGACGTGCTTTGAGTACAGATGTCGCACTCATAGAGAATTCATCTAAGCCGAGACCGAGCAATACCGGAATAGCAGTAGCATCGCCAGCCATTTCACCACACATACCTGTCCATTTACCTTCTTGATGTGAAGCATCAATGACTTGTTTAACAAGACGTAAAATAGATGGGTTGTATGGTTGGTAAAGATAAGATACACGTTCTGACATACGATCTGCTGCCATCGTATATTGGATCAAGTCGTTCGTACCGATACTAAAGAAGTCGACTTCTTTCGCAAAGACATCAGCTAAAGCAGCTGTAGCTGGAATTTCAACCATGATACCCAGTTCAATATCTTCAGCCACTTCTACGCCTTCTTTGATTAACTTCTCTTTCTCTTCGTTGAGTAACGCTTTCGCATCACGGAACTCTTGAACCGTTGCAACCATTGGGAACATGATGCTTAACTTACCATACGTTGACGCACGTAATAACGCACGAAGTTGTGGTCTGAATATTTCAGGTTCATTCAAACATAGGCGAATGGCTCTATAACCTAAGAATGGATTCATTTCTTCAGGTAGATTTAAATATGGTAACTCTTTATCTCCGCCAATATCTAACGTACGAACAACGACGCGTTTACCGTCCATTTCTTCTAACACGGATTTGTACGCTTCAAACTGTTCATCTTCTGATGGCATTTCGTCTCGACCCATATATAAGAACTCTGTACGATAGAGTCCAATGCCTTCAGCGCCATTGTCAATGACACCATTAAGATCTTTAGGCGTACCAATGTTTGCCGCAAGCTCGACGTTAACACCGTCTACTGTTGTTGTTTCTTCGTCACGTAATTTCTTAAGTTCTTCTTTATCTTTAAAGAAACGTTCACGCTTATTCTGATAAGCAATGACTTCATCTTCTGTTGGATTGATAATCACTTCACCTGTCATACCATCTACGATAATCATATCACCTTGTTGTACTTCTTCAGTGATTGATTTCGTTCCTACGACAGAAGCAATTTCTAAAGAACGACTCATAATTGCAGAGTGTGACGTTCTTCCACCAATATTCGTAACGAAACCTTGTACGAAATCTTTGTTTAATTGAGCTGTATCAGATGGTGTCAAATCGTTACCGATGATAACGACGTTTTCATCGATCATACTTGGGTTAGGTAATGTCACGCCAAGAATGTGAGCTAAGACACGTTTAGATACGTCTCGAACATCTGCCGCACGCTCTTTCATATATTCGTTATCCATAGACTCAAAGATGGTTACAAATTGTGAAGTTACATCAGTCAATGCCGTCGGTGCATTCACTTGTTCGTTAGAAATCTTTTCTTCTACGGGTTTAATAATTTCTGGGTCGTCCAGAATGAGTAAATGCGCGTCAAATATCGCCGCTTTATCTGGGCCAATATTTGCTTCGGCATTATTTCGAATCTTGGTTAATTCAACTTTAGAAGTATCGATAGCGTTTCGAAACTTGTTGATTTCTACATCAACATCCGCAACCTTATCACGTTCAAAGGATAAGTCTGGTTCAACGAGTAAATATGCTCTTGCAATTGCGACGCCGTCTGAAGCCGCAATTCCGTTCATACGTTGTGACATATTATTCTGTTAAACCTTCTTTAGATAAGATTTCAGTGATCGCTTCGATTGCGTCTGCTTCGTCGCTTCCATCAGCATAGATTGTAATTTCAGCATCTTTGCCTACACCTAAGCTCATAACACCCATGATTGATTTAAGGTTAACTTTCTTACCGTTGTATTCTAATTGAATATCTGAATCGAATTTTGAAGCTGTTTGTACAAGCATTGTAGCTGGACGTGCATGAATACCTGTTTCGTCGATAATTACATATGATTTTTGTTCCATAATATGCTGTCTCCTTCGTATAGTTAGAATCGTTCAGTTTAATTAAACTTTCTTAGCCTTATAACTAAACATTACCAAAATTAATATTGAAATTCAATTTGTTAAACCCTAGCTACAATAATATTTGTAGCACTTTTGACTATTTTATGAAACGGGTTCCATTACCATAGAGATTTGATGACACTTTCACATTTTTTCATGTGATCTTCGCCAACTTTTTTCATAAAGTAAAAGCTAATTGAAGCTGAGATCGCTTGACCTACGACAGGGAACCATTTCGTTTGTTTTGCCGCTGCACGTTTTGCTACGTCACGAATCACGACTTTTAAGATTGCGTTTGACACCTTTTTACCGATAAATTGGCTACCTTGAATCGCTGCAGCAGAGAAGATACGTTGTTTCGTATCATCACCTAACGAGTTCACTTGTTTGTGATCTAAACCATACAGTTTATTTAAATCTTCAATGATATCGCGCATTAATTTAATATCTACACCGAAGTCTAATCCAGGAATCGGTACGACGCTCATACCAGAAGAAAGTAAAGATTTCTTCTTCACTAATGACATCGCACGACGATGACGTTCCTTCAACTCTGCTTTCGTAGTAGGAATATTACTTTTCTCTTTAATCTCTTCAATGTTGAGCACTTTATTTCCAATCTTACTCGTGACATCGTTTGTAATCTTATTAGTAAAACTCATGATCATCGCTCCTCATAGTTAATTGTTCACAAGACTACATACCCGATTCAGCACATTTTATTTAAGTTGGACGAAAATTGCTTTCAAATACTTAGATGGTTTGTAATGCGGATGTGTCTTAAAGTCTTTAGGCAAGCCCATCACTTCGGCAAATTCAAAGTCGACGCCTGCTTTATTGAGTGTCTGTTTAATCACTGATTTAAATTGTTTCTTCGTAAACTCACTGTGGTTTGTACATAAGAGTAACGTGCCTTGAGGCGCAATAATATTCAGCGCTCCCTCGATTAATTTGTCGTAGTCCTTCTGCACTGAGAATGTTTTCTTCTTATTACGCGCAAAGCTTGGCGGATCGATCACAATCGTGTCATAAGTGATGCCATGGCGTTCTGCGTAACGGTAGTAATCAAAGGTATCCATAACATAGATATACTGCGTTTCAGGATCGATGGCGTTAACACCGAAATTCTCCTCAGTGAGCTCGCGTGAACGGTTTGCGAGGTCAACACTTGTCGTTGTCTTGGCTTCGTTCGCTGCCACTACTGAAAATGCACCTGTGTAACTAAAGAGATTCAACACATCACGATGTGACGCAAAGTGATCACGAAGTTTCTTACGCACATCTTTCTGGTCAAGGAACAGTCCTGTCATCATACCATCATCTAGATTGACATTATAGAAAGTGAAGTTCTCTTCGATAATAATAGGAAATTCTGGTGCTTCGCCTTCAACAAAGCCACCTTCATGCGTGTGATCAGGAAAGCGCATCTTCTCGTAAATAGACGTATAATCAAACACTTGTCGAATCGCTTGTAGAATTAAATATCTAAATTTGTAAATCCCTTTCGAATACCACTGAACCAACAAATGTCCATCGTAATTATCGATGGTTAAACCACCCACACCGTCTCCTTCCGCATTAAAGAGGCGGAATGCATTCGTACCTTCAATATGATAGAAATAATCTCTTTCCTTTAGCGCTTCTTCAAATAAATCGATGAAGAACGTGGCATTAATATCTTCTGATTGATCATAACTTAACACCCAGCCAAGCCCTTTATGTTGGTGACCGACGTATGCCGTGGCAATATAACTTCCTGCATCTGTCACGAGCTGGAAGATATCCCCCTCTTTCAAATGATCGTGTGCATAGAGATCCGCTTCATCGATTAACGGATAGTGATTCAAATACTTCTTCTCTTTACCTTTATTTAATGTCGCTGTCTTCATCTCTGACACTTACACCCTTTCTATTTATGCACTGTTATTGTGTTATTATTTTAAATTCAATCCTATAATATCATGTTCTGTGTTCAACTAGTTTATCATTCTTTGGTGGGCTTAGCCTACGACTTGTTCGCATTTTGTTTGCCAATTCTATCCTCTCCTATTCTTTAGAGAAATTCCATTCTTTCATGAGCTTTGAAATGCCGCAGAATGTTTTTGTCATTTTAAAAAGCAGATACAGAAACCGAGTTGATTTCCATATCTGCTTCTCATCCTCAATTTTAACTTTTTAAAAGTAAGAACTACTTCGAATTTAAAGTTTCCATTCTCTCTTTATCATTACGATCAGGCTCACGTAATTTAATGACGAAAGCGACGATGACTGCGATGAGCATAATGAACAGAATTGGCGTAATGAATGTTGAGAATAATTGACCGTGAATCATAATATTCGCAAACTCTGTAAATAATTTGAAGAAGAGTATGCTAATAATAAAGAGATGTAAATAATAGAATCGATTTTTAAAGTAATTGGTTAACGTCAATAACACATAAACGATCATGATTAACATGAGCAAGAATAAAGTGATCCACTCAATAACGTACTGCGTTTGTGATAACTCCCAATTTCCTGACATAAACAAGGAACTTCTGTTGTGTAACTCAATGAGTGTAAAGAAGAGCATAATTCCTGCACAAATTAATTCAATATATAACGATTTCAACCATTTCGGTTTGCGCATCCATTTCGGTACATCATCTTCCTGAATATCGATGCGCTGTTTCCATTTATCAACGAACTGATCTTTCTTGTTACGCATCTTTTCAATATCCATACTACGACGTGTCTTATGAGTAATTTCAGTCGTTTTATCTTGTAAGTGTTTAATACGTTCTTTCGTTTGGTTCGTCATTGACTCTTTGTTCGTCCGTGATAATTCTGGTTCTTCTTCACCTAACTCTTGCTTAGTTAACGGAAGAGAGCGACGTAAGAACAAGAAGTTCCAAATCGCCATTTGACCGAGTAACCACATCACTAAGAAGAAGGCATTCACACTTAAGATGTCAATCGGGATAATATCATTGTTGTCTACACGGCCATAAAGCACAACTTGCGTGATAAGGTAAGAAATACCATAGCTAAAGATAATCCATAAATAATGATATTTACGGTGATTTGGATTTAAATCATCTTTATAAACGATATAACCAATGTGAATGATAAAAGGAATCACAAAGATAATCGCAAAGAAACTGTAAACTTGCGTCATTAAGACGAGTGTAATGATGAAGAATAGTATTCCGATGACTAAGAAGAATACAGAAATATCATAGTCGTAAGAAGTTGTTCTGAACAACAGAATACCTATACCGATAACTAATAAACCGAACAGAATGATGATAATCGCACTGACGATTGGAAAGCTACCAATAAACGTACTCATGACTCGAATAATTTCTGCAAAGAATGCGTTAATAAAGTCCCATACATTATGTATGTTTAAGTTGATCTTATCTTTCCCATTAAGCATGTGAATGAAAGATAAATTGAGTAATATAATAACACCTATTAACAGTGCGACTGCACCGATAATATAGCTGTATATAATTTCGGCGTGTTTTTTAAGGAAAGACATTCATTTCACCTCAAAACAATTATATATGAACATATCCATGTTGTCTCTATATCGTACAAGAAATAGGTCTAGAGACCGAAATTTCTCACACTTTTCTCGCTTATGATTAAACATAATCCACAATGTCCGTATCAGTATGTAGAAACATTGAAAACAAGTGACGATGGTGCTTTGTCACACCAATTTATAAATTTGATTTCTTTTCTGTAAACAAGCTGAGTCGCGATTTGTATTCTCGTTCCCCACTTATGATGTAGTGAACAAAGCGCCCATAACACTCAGCGATCGCATTTGAACTTGAGCTTACCCTTCACATTTGCACATTAACTCTGCGTTCGAATGCGGGATAAGTATGTAAATTATAACGCACGCGACCTATCAACTCAACTTACTTCTACTATTTCCATTTCGCCCAACGAAGAAACGGATTTCACAATATAATTGTGTGTAAATACTTTAAAATGGGTATAGTATTAATGGTAAGAATAATCAACAAAGGAGTCTGATTCCTATGACAAATGAAGATAAAAATAAACAAGCAGCTGAACAAGCGAAAGAACAAGAAGAGCAATTAAAGGATAAGAAAGAACAAGCCGAAGATAACGTTAAAGAAACGAAACAGAACGTCCAAGATTCTTTAGATTAATATCTAAGCAACGTTTCAATTTCTAGTAACAATGTATTGTATAATTTATACCGATCTATAACGAATCATCCTGCACGCGTCACTCACACCTAGTATCATGTGGCGCGTGCATTTTCACGTGCATTTTAATGTAATTATACTACTCTATGACCTCGCTAAACCGAACTTCTCTGACATATCTCAAGAAAGCCTTGACAATCGTTCTCAACCAGTCTACATTAGAATTAAATTACAAATCAATCTAACGCACTAGGGGTGTTATGTTATAACTGAGATGAGGTAGAACCTCAAACCCTTTGAACCTGATCTAGATGATACTAGCGTAGGAAAGTGAGCGATTACTATTATGTTAAGCTCTGCCTTTTATGACTCGGCAGAGTCTTCATCCAATGTTTATTTCTTTCTGTTTGTTTTTCGCGCAACTTCTAGATGAGGTTGTGCGTTTTTTATTGGGAGGAAATAGATATGACAAGAGCTTCAAGAGGTTTAAAGCTATCCGACATACTCGTCACAGTCTTAATTGCAGTCGTCTTCGCGATTATTTATAACGTTTGGCATTTCGTGTATGATTTTTCTAAAATATCTGGTTTGCACGTAGAAGAAATCGTCTACGGCATGTGGTTTATGGCAGCAGTCGTTGCTTATCTCATTATTCCTAAACCTGGTATCGCAATTCTAGCTGAGTTTGCAGCAGGGGCTGGTGAAACGATCGTTATGGGCCGCTTCGATGTCCCTACGATGATTTACGGTTTACTCCAAGGTGTAGCTTGTGAGGTTATCTTCCTCATCTTCCGCTACAAATCTCGTTCAGCTGCAGTAGCTATGCTTGCTGGGTTAATGGCAGCGATTATTACCTTGCCACTCGACTTCGCGTATGGCTACCTTAATGAGTTATCAGGTTGGAACTTAACACTGTACATCGTCTTCAGATTAATCGGTGGTCTGTTAGTCGCTGGTTTACTGTCTTACTACATCGTCAAGGCGCTGGATCAGACCGGAGTGACCAAACTCTTCAGACCTGCATCTAAAAAAGATTACGATAACTTGTAAGGAGACGATACTGTGCTATCGACTAAAAATTTACGTCTGAAGTATCCGAATGGTGAACATAAGATCTTCGACGGTCTCAATTTAACCATTCATGACAAAGAGAAAGTACTCTTACTCGGTCCCTCTGGAGCGGGTAAGAGTACCTTATTAAATGTGCTAAGTGGCATCGTTCCCGAATTAATCGAACTGCCAATGAAATATGACGAATTACATATTGATCAACATTGTGGCATGATTTTTCAAGATCCTGACACACAGTTCTGCATGCCGAAAGTGAAGGAAGAACTAGGCTTTATACTTGAGAATCGACAAGTGCCACGTTCCGAAATGGACCAAGCGATTCAACGCGCTTTAGATTCAGTAGGTCTCAATGTTGATCCTGATCAATACGTCAACCAGCTCAGCGGCGGTATGAAACAGAAATTAGCGATTGCAGAAACGTTACTGCAACAAGCTGAGACCCTTTTCCTAGATGAGCCAACAGCTATGCTTGATACAGAAGCCACAGCTGAATTGTGGAGCAAGATTAAGGATTTCTGGGAAGACCAAACTGTCGTGATCGTGGAGCATAAAGTGGAGCATATTTGGGAACACATCGACCGTGTCATACTACTCAATTACAACGCTGAGATTATCGCTGACGACAAGCCGGAAGCGATTCTCGCTCAACACGAGGAGCTACTTACCGAGTACGGGGTATGGCATCCAAATGCATGGGATTACGCACCTAAAGCACAGGACACATCCTCCACCCTTACTGACCCCGTCTTCCATTATCAAGATGGGGCCATTCGTCGCGGTAACAAGACGTTGATTGCTCTTGACGAATTTACAGTTTCCTTAGGTGAGTGGATCACGATTACAGGTAAAAATGGTACCGGCAAAACGACATTGCTCGAATCTATGATGCAATTGATTAAATACGACGGCAAGATGTCCTATAACGGCCATCATTTGAAGAAGATTAAAGATGCCGCGCAACACATGTATCTCGTCTATCAAAATCCAGAGTTACAGTTTATTACGCAATCGGTTTATGATGAAATCTTTATTCAATTTAGTCAAAAAGATAATAAGGAAGCACAACAACAAACTGAAGACATGTTACGCTTACTCAATTTAGAGCGTGTGCAGAACCAGCATCCGTTCGAATTATCTATGGGGCAAAAGCGTCGACTGAGTGTGGCAACCGCGTTAAGTTCACCTGCAGATATTATCATGCTAGATGAACCGACCTTTGGGTTAGATAGTCATAATACTTTTAACTTGATCCAACTCTTCCAAGAACGTGTAGCACAAGGTCAGACGATTATCATGATTACACACGACCCAGAAATTATTGCGCGCTATCCTTCTCGACAAATTCACGTCGAAAATCAGCAGTTACATGAAGTAAGAAAGACAGGTGATATGCATGTTTGAAGCGTGGAAAGTACGCAACACCTTTATTCATGATGTCAATGTAATTACGAAGATTGTGATGGCGATACTCTTATTCGTCTTCGTCATCTTTATTCACCAATTCGATATCATGATTTATACAACGCTACTTATGTTTCTGTTTCTCGTCTTATTTAACGGCGTGCAGTTTAAAGTTGTGGGTATCTTCACCTTCTTCGCAATCTTGTTTGC
The DNA here is from genome assembly GCF_026659735.1 of Staphylococcus pettenkoferi. GTDB lineage: Bacteria > Bacillota > Bacilli > Staphylococcales > Staphylococcaceae > Staphylococcus. The sequence continues at coordinate 303,078 of NZ_JANSKK010000002.1, forward strand.
GATTATATCGTCTTTATCTATGATTCTTTATGGAGAAGGAACACATACCATATTTAAACTTGGTTTTATCCATATCACACGGGAGAGTTTCATTCGAGGTATACATTTATCGTTACGTTTATTAACGGTCTCTTCTATGGGAATCCTGATTTCATTAACTTCTGAAATCGTCATGATTTTTTACAGTATGATGCAACACTTAAAGGTGAAACCGAAATTTGCTTACGCCTTTATGGCAGCCATTCGTATGGTGCCAATTATGATCACATCATTTATCCAATTGCGTCATTCACTCAAGATGCGTTATCAAGTTATAGACGCACAACACTATCGTGGGCTGAAACGTTTGAAACATTTGTTTATCCCGTTGCTCAGTCAGAACATCCGTCGTGCACATCAACTTTCTGTCGCGATGGAGAAGAAAGGCTTCCAAGATGGTCCACGTACGTACTACTACAAAGCACCATTTTCATACAAAGATATCGTCTTTATCGTTGTGACCCTAGCACTACTCGCTATCATTTGTTATCTGGCACACGTACTACCACTTACAGGTATTCCAGATGTACGTAGCCACAATTTCTAACTATTTTTCTTAGGTTTAGTAAAAGGCGAGCTGATTTGGCAAGAGAAAATGATGGCTCTTAGTCGATAATAGTCAGCCCCTTTTATCACTAAACAATGCTGAACTTTAAGATAATCATTGACATTCATCATATCTTAAAAACCCCGTTCCAAACAATTCATGGAACGGGGTTAAATTATGTCTAGTTGCACATTCTTCTAAAGTAAGTTAGCATGCTCAGCACTCAATTACTACTCCAGCTTAACGTAACGCTTTGTCACTAATATCATTACGATAGAATAAAGCATCATTAGCTACAGATTCTACTGCTTCATAAGCAGCCTTCTTCGCTTCAGCAATATCTTTGCCTTCTCCTAAAGCCAAGATTACACGCCCACCTGAAGTAACGAAGTGGTCGCTTTCTTTTTTCAAACCACTCACGAAATATTTACCTTCATCTAAAGTGAAGCCAGAGACTTCTCTACCTTTCTCATAGCTACCTGGATAGCCTTTAGATGCAAGCATCACTCCGACAACAGCTTGATCTTTCCACTTAAAGTGAATCGGTTGTTTCGCATCTAAGTCGAGAATATGTTGCATCAAGTCACTTTCCATACGAGTGAGTAAGACTTGCGCTTCTGGGTCTCCGAAGCGTGCATTGAACTCAATCACTTTCGGGCCTTCTTTAGTGAGAATCGCACCGATGTACAATAATCCGAAGAAATGATAGCCTTCTTGCTCCATCGCTTGAGCAATTGGTTGTGCAATTTGACGGTTCGTTTCTTCAATGACTTCTGAGCTGATATGTGGAACAGGACAGTAAGCACCCATACCGCCAGTGTTCGGACCTTGGTCATTGTCGAACGCACGTTTATGGTCTTGCGCAATACAATCGAATGGCACGGCGTAGTCTCCATTCACGAGGGTCATGAGTGAGAATTCTTCACCTTCGAGATACGTTTCAAACACGACAACTTCATTTTCAGTAGGATATAATTTATCAACCGCTTCTACTGCTTCGTCGTAATTCTCCGCAATAATAACGCCTTTCCCTGCAGCGAGCCCATCTTTCTTTAACACTACTGGATAGTCGCAGGATTGAATGTATGCTTGCGCTTCCGTCTTGTTCGTAATTTCACGATAGTCAGCCGTTGGAATGTCGTACTTAGCCATCAATTTCTTCGCAAATGATTTAGAGCCTTCAATTTGAGCAGCTGCTTGCGTTGGACCAAAGACTTTAATATCTACAGCTAACAAGCGATCTGCTAAACCTTCAGTCAATGGCTGTTCAGGGCCTACAACGACCCATTCAATACCTTGTTGCTGCGCGAAATCAACGATATCATCATGAGCACTTTCAGCAATATCAGTGTGAACTTCAGCGACTTGAGCCATCGCGTCACTTCCTGGAATCGCATGAACTTCGTCAACGAGCGGCGATTGATTTAACTTATGTGCAAGTACATGTTCGCGCCCACCTGCACCAATCACTAACACTTTCATCTTTCTACCTCCTGTAGTTGAGATTAATGTTTAAAATGACGTTCTCCTGTCGTTACCATAGCAATACCATGTTTGTTCGCCATATCGATAGAATCTTGGTCTTTGATTGAACCTCCTGGTTGAATAATTGCTTTGATACCATGTTTCGCTGCGAGCTCTACTGTATCATCCATTGGGAAGAAACCATCAGAAACCATCGCAACATTATCGTCAATACCAATTGCTCTTTCAATCGCAATTTCAGCAGAACCTACACGATTCATTTGCCCTGCACCAATACCGACAGTTTGTTGTGGATTGCTGAGGATCACCGCGTTACTTTTAACTGCTGCAACGACTTTCCAACCTAAGAGCATTGCATCCCATTGTGCTTCAGTAGGCTCTGTATCAGTTACGACTTTCATATCTTCACGAGTGATGGTAGAGTGGTCTTTCTCCTGAACGAGATAACCACCAGAAACAGATACGAACTCTTCTTCATCATCATTCACTGACATATCAATTTCTAACAAGCGGATATTCTTCTTCTGTTGTAATACATCAAGCGCATCTTGAGAGAATTCCGGTGCAATGACTACTTCTAAGAAGATACTGTGTAATTGTTCAGCAAGTTCTTTTCCAACTGGACGGTTAAGCGCAACGATACCGCCAAAGATAGATTGACTATCCGCCTCATAAGCGCGGTTGTAGGCTTCTTCGATAGTGTCACCTACTCCTACACCACATGGGTTCATATGTTTCACCGCTACTGCAGCTGGCTGTTCAAAGGATTTCGCCAATGTTAACGCTGAGTCTGCGTCTTTAATGTTGTTAAAGCTTAATTGTTTACCATGAAGCTGTTTCGCTCCCGCAATTGTATTTGGAGCATCAGATTCACGTACGAAGTAAGCAGATTGTTGTGGATTCTCACCATAGCGCAGTGATTCTTTACTATCTTTGAAAAAGTTAACAATCGCATGATCGTAAGCATTCGTATGTTCGAACACTTTAATCATCAACGATTTACGATACGTTTCATCTAAATCGTCGTTACGTAGACGTTGGATCACTTCATCATAATCTTCAGGATGTACAATCGTTGTCACATGTTTGAAGTTCTTAGCTGCCGCACGTAACATCGTTGGTCCACCGATATCGATGTTCTCAATGGCATCCATTTCTGTGACATCCGGATTTGCCACTGTTTCTTGGAAAGGATAAAGATTGACAACCACCATGTCGATGAGATCAATATCTTGTTCTTTCAATTGATCAAGGTGTTCAGATTTATCACGATCAGCTAATATACCACCGTGAACTGCTGGATGTAATGTTTTAACACGTCCATCCATAATTTCGTCAAACTGTGTTAACTTTGAGATCGATTGAACAGGTACACCTGCCTCTTCGATTGCGCGCATGGTACCTCCAGTAGAATACAATTCGTAGTCCAATTCAGTTAATGCTCGCGCGAAATCTACGATACCTGCTTTATTCGATACACTTAATATTGCTTTCTTCATTACGTTATTTCGCCCCTCTTATTGAATAATTTCAGCTATGACTTTCGGATAAAGTTCATATTCGAGTGATTTCACTCGTTGTTCTAAGTCTGCTTTCGTATCATCTTCATAAATTGGGCACTGACGTTGCTCAATAATTTGGCCCGTATCCATACCACTATCAACATAATGGACAGTAGTTCCGGTTTCTTTGTCACCACTAGTAAAAGCTTGTCCAATCGCATCAACGCCCTTGTACTTCGGTAACAATGACGGATGGATATTCAATATTCTGCCTTCATATGCATCCAAGATGGTAGCACTGATCAATTTCATATATCCTGCTAGAATAATCCATTCAACGCCCTCAAGTTGTAACTGATTGAGTATCGCTTGTTCATAATCAGCTTTGGAATCATAGTCTTTCAATACTGTAATGTGAACATCTAAATCAAATTGCTGCGCACGCTGGATACATTCCGCTTCAACTTGATCAGTATACAGTGCAGTAACCTCAATATTAGGTAAATCTCCTGCTGTCACACGTTGCATAATGTTTTCGAAATTTGTGCCTGAACCAGAGGCAAAGATTGCTACTTTAACCATAGATTAAACACCTTTCACCGTTATCGGTTCTTCTGCTTCAGTAATCGTACCGATATGGAATGCTTCAACATCTTCTTTGGCTAAAATGTCTATCACGCGCTCCACGTCTGCTTCATCTACAACTAACGTAAAGCCGATACCCATATTAAAAACATTGTACATTTCATCTGTCTCAATGTGTCCTTGTTGTTGAATCCAATCAAAAACTGGCGGTGTTGGGAAAGTAGCCACATCGACTTCAGCAGATTTGCCTTCTGGTAATGCTCTAGGGATATTTTCATAGAAACCGCCGCCTGTAATATGTGTCATCGCATGAATCTTCACTTGTTCTTTAACTGCAAGTACAGGCTTAACATATAAACGTGTTGGCTCAAGGAACACATCTAAATAGGATTTACCGTCAACGAATGTATCATTTAAATCAATATCTGATTGTGCAATCAAACGACGAACGAGACTATAACCGTTAGAATGTACACCACTTGAAGCCAAACCGATAATGGCTTGTCCTGCTTGGACGCTACTGCCGTCGATGTATTCATCCTTTTCAACAGCACCTACAGCAAATCCAGCTAAATCGTACTCACCTTCATGGTACATTTCACCCATCTCAGCAGTTTCGCCACCGATTAATGCCGTATTTGTTTCTTCACAACCATCACTGACACCTTTAACAATCTGTTCAATCACTTCGGGAACGACTTTATTCGTTGCGATGTAATCTAAGAAGTAAAGCGGTTCAGCACCTGTAGTTAAGATGTCGTTCACACACATCGCGACAGCATCGATACCAATCGTATCGTGTTTGTCGTGATCAATCGCGAGTTTCAATTTCGTTCCTACACCGTCTGTACCAGAGACCATGACCGGCGCTTTCATGTTGAGTTGAGATAAATCAAATGTCGCGCCAAAACCGCCAAGACCACCGAGTACTTCAGGGCGCATCGTTCTCTTTACGTGACTCGACATACGTTCTACTGCTTCGTAACCTGCGTGAATGTCCACGCCAGCTTCTTGGTATGATTTAGACATTAAGATTCCCCTCACTATCAAAGTATTGTTTGTTCTGCGCTAAATATGCTTTCTGTCTATCACTTAAGTTGGCTTTGTAGTCCGCTTCATAATCATACAAACCTGCAGGATAATCGCCGGTAAAGCTTTCTACACATAATCCACTATATGGTGAATCTACATCAAGTCCGATAGAATCAATTAAGCCATCTACTGAAAGATAGGCCACCGAATCCGCACCGATGTGTTCACAAATCTCTTCTGGTGATTTGTTAGCAGAAATAAGTTCAGCTGTTGTAGATACATCGATGCCATAGAAACTTGGGAACATGAACTCTGGAGAAGCAATGCGCACATGAATTTCTTTGGCACCTGCTTCTTTCAACATGCGAACGATACGTTTACTTGTCGTACCGCGCACGATAGAGTCGTCGACGAGCACAATATTTTTACCATGCACAATGTCTTTAACTGGCGATAACTTCGTACGTACACCTTGTTCACGTAATTCTTGCGTCGGTTGGATAAACGTACGTGCTACGTATTGGTTTTTAACGAGGCCCATTTCATATGGTAATTTCATCTCTTCAGCATAGCCAGACGCTGCAGATAATGAAGAGTTAGGTACGCCGATAACCATATCTGCAGTTTCAGCTGGACTCTCTTGCGCTAAACGTTTACCCGACGCTTTACGCACCGCATGTACGTTCTTTCCTGCAATCGTTGAATCTGGACGTGCAAAGTAGATGTACTCCATAGCTGAAATGGCTGTGTTTGTATGTTCTGTATAGCTTTCCACACGGATACCTTCGTCATTGATGACCACGTATTCACCGGCGTGAATGTCACGTACAAATTCTGCACCGAGTACGTCAATTGCACATGTTTCACTTGCGATGATATAAGCGCCATTCGGCATTTGTCCCACAACTAACGGGCGAATCGCGTTTGGGTCTACGGCTCCGTAAAGTCCTTCTTTAGTTAAAATAGCGAACGTAAAGCCACCCTTAATAATACGTAGACTTTCTTTTAACGCTTCTTCAAATGTTGGTTGCTTACTACGACGAATTAAGTGCATAATCACTTCTGTATCAGAAGAAGAATGGAAGATGGCACCTTGATGTTCTAACTCTTGGCGTAAGCTTTGTGCGTTGATTAAGTTACCATTGTGGCACACCCCAACGCTCATATCATAGAAATGATACAAGAATGGTTGGATATTCTCGATTCCTTTATTTCCTGAAGTTGCATAGCGAACGTGACCAATCGCATATTGATAGTCTTGTAAGTGACTCATCTTCGTCTTGTTGATGGCATCTGTCAGCAAACCTAAACCACGTTCACTGACAAATTCCTTACCATCTGAACAAACGATACCTGCACCTTCTTGACCACGATGCTGTAAACTGTGTAAACCCATGTAAGTCAATTGTGCTGACTCAGGGTGATTCCAAATTCCAAACACGCCACATTCTTCGTTTAATCCGTTGAAGTCATACATTGAGGAATTGCTCCTTCCCATGCTTGTTTTAATTGATCAGCATTGCGTGAAATTGTAGTTGAAGCGTTCTTCACAGTGAAGGATTGGTCGTTAGTGAGGTGACCAATTTTAACTGCGTCTGGCATATCAAATGACTGACCTTCTTTAACTGTGACTAAGTAACGACCTTGTGTTTCGCTAAAGAGTTGTGCATCTGAAACGTCTAATTCGACATCTAAGCCTAAATCGTAATGCGCGCTGAAACGAGCAAGTGTGATGAGCAAGCCACCTTTACCTACTGTTTGAACATGTGATAACACACCATCTCTAACCGCTTGTGCGATGTGTTCACCTTTAGCTACTTCGTCAGACAAATCAATCGCTTCAAATTCGTGATTGACTGAACCGTGAAGTAACTTCTCAATTTGACTACCACCGAAATCATCACGTGTACCGCCGACGAGATAAACGTCTTCGCCTTGGATTGGATGGAAATCTTTCAGGTAATCGATATCTTCAATCAAGCCAAACATACCTACGACAGGAGTTGGGAAGATCGACGTCTTCGGTGTTTCGTTATAAAGTGAAACGTTACCGGAAACAACAGGTGTCTTCAATGTTTCACAAGCTTCAGCCATACCTTTCGTAGAGTCGATGAGTTGTTGATAGATTTCTTTCTTCTCTGGAGAACCGTAGTTTAAGCAATCTGTCATCGCCAGTGGTTTCGCACCGACTGCAATTAAGTTGCGATACGCTTCAGCAACCACCATCTTACCGCCTTCGTAAGGTTGGTTGAAGACGTAGCGCGCTTCACCATCAATCGTTGAAGCAATCGCTTTATTCGTACCTTCAACGCGTACGACTGAAGATTGTAAACCTGGTTTAACAATCGTATTCGCGCCTACTTGTTGGTCATATTGTTCGTAGAGATAGCGCTTAGAAGCGATTGTTGGATGTGTAAACAATTGATCAAATGTATGTTCAACATCAACTTGGCTATAATCATTTTTAGACGTATTGAATTCTTTCTCTTCACCTTCAAGGATATATTCAGGTGCTTCATCAGCGAGTGGTTGAACTGGAATATCTGCGTACACTTCGTCTTCGTATGTGAGAACGAAGCGGTCAGTATCTGTCACTTCACCAATGACTGCACTGTCTAACTCATGATCTTCAAAGAGGTCTAAGAATTTTTGTTCTGTACCCTTTTCAACTACAAGTAACATACGCTCTTGCGTTTCAGATAACATCATTTCGTATGGAGAGATGCCTTCTTCACGAACTGGCACTTGATCCAATCTTAAGTGCATACCACTGCCACCTTTAGCAGCCATTTCAGAAGAAGATGATGTCAGACCAGCAGCACCCATATCTTGAATACCAACGAGTTCTTTATATGTAATGGCTTCAAGTGTAGCTTCCATCAGTTTCTTACCAACAAATGGGTCACCGATTTGTACAGAAGGACGTTTGCTTTCGCTTTCTTCGTTTAACTCTTCTGATGCGAATGTCGCACCGTGAATACCATCGCGACCTGTCTTCAAGCCAACGTAGATCACTGAGTTACCTTTCCCCTTAGCTGTACCTTTCTGAACCATGTCATGATCGATGACACCCACACACATCGCGTTAACGAGTGGATTACCGTCATAGCGTTCGTCGAATTCGATTTCACCTGCTGTAGTTGGAATACCGATACAGTTACCGTAACCACCGATACCTGCAACGACGCCACGTAGCAAACGACGATTCTGTTTCTCAGTTAATTCACCGAAGCGCAAACTGTTGAGTAAATTGATTGGACGTGCCCCGATAGATACAATGTCACGGATAATACCGCCGACACCTGTCGCAGCGCCTTGGTAAGGTTCAACTGCAGATGGGTGGTTATGAGATTCTACTTTGAAGACCACCGCTTGTTTGTCGCCAATATCCACGACACCTGCTCCTTCACCAGGACCCATGAGGACATGTTCGCCTGTCGTTGGGAACTGTTTCAAGAACGGCTTAGAGTGTTTGTAGGAACAGTGTTCACTCCACATCACTGAGAAGATACCAATTTCTGTAAAATTCGGTTGGCGTCCGAGAATCTCGCATACTTTGTCGTATTCTGCGTCTGTGAGTCCAAAGTCTTTATATAGCTTCTCTGTTCTAATTTCTTCACTGCTTGGTTCGATAAATTTAGACATTTTGTTCCCTCCAACTTTTCACCATGGCTTCGAATAACTTCATACCACTATCAGTACCTAAGATTGCTTCAAGCGCACGTTCTGGGTGTGGCATCATACCACAAACGTTACCGCGTTCGTTGACAATACCTGCGATATCTTCATGCGAACCATTTGGATTATCCACATATTTCAAGATGACTTGATTGTTGGCATGTAAGTCATTGTAAATCTCATCTGTACAATAGTAATGACCTTCACCGTGTGCAACTGGATAAACGACCACTTCATCTTTGTCGTAGAGATGTGTAAAAGCCGTGTCGTTATTCACGACTTGTAATTCTTCGTTTCTGCTGACGAATAAATGTGAATCGTTATGTAGTAAAGCACCTGGTAGTAAGCCAATTTCTGTAAGAATCTGGAAACCATTGCAGACACCCAATACAGGCTTACCTTCTTCTGCTAAGCGTTTCACTTCTGTGATGACTGGTGCCACACTCGCTACCGCACCTGAGCGTAAATAGTCACCGAATGAGAATCCACCTGGGATAAGTACGCCGTCGAAACCTGCAAGTGATGTTTGACGATAATCTACATATTCTGCATCGACACCTGCTTTCAGTGCAGCATTCAGCATGTCACGGTCGCAGTTCGATCCAGGGAATCTAAGCACTGCAAACTTCATTAGAAATTCTCCCCTTCTTCAACAACTTTGTAGCTATATTCTTCAATGACTGTATTCGCAAATAATTTCTCACTTAAAGTTGTCACGATATTATCGACCGCTTCATCTGACGCTTCATCCACTGTTAAATAAAGTACTTTACCCACACGAATATCGTTGACTTGTTCGTAACCTAAATCATGTACAGCACGTGTTAAAGCTTGTCCTTGTGTATCTAATACTTGCGGTTGTAATGTGATGTGTAATTCGATTTTTTTCATTATTCTACGTCCTCCAATTTAGTTAAAAATGCTTGATAAACATCTAAGATTGAACCTCTATCCTCACGATAAACGTCTTTATCAAAGTTCTCGTCACTGTCCAACGCCCAAATACGACATGTATCCGGAGAAATTTCATCAGCGAGAATAATCTTGCCATCTGCTGTGCGACCGAACTCAATCTTGTAATCCACGATGCGTAAGTCCATCTTAGCCATGAGCGCTTTGAGGTGTTCGTTGATACCTAACGCTGCCTCTTTTAATGTAGCGATTTCGTCATCGTTCGCTAAGTTGAGTAATTTCACGTGGTCATCAGTGATGAGTGGATCGTTGAGATCATCATTTTTATAGAAGAATTCCACGAGTGGTTGTTCGAATTCGTGTCCTTTGTCAAAACCAAGGCGTTTAGTGATAGAGCCGGCTGCGATATTGCGAACAACGACTTCTAACGGAATGATTTCTACCTTTTTAACTAATTGTTCAGTGTCAGAGAGTTGTTCGATAAAGTGACTTTCAAGTCCTTGATCTTTCAAATATTGAAAGATTTTAGAAGTGATGAGGTTGTTCAAACGCCCCTTACCTTCTAGATGATCTTTCTTAGCACCGTTGCCAGCTGTAACTTCGTCTTTATACTCCACACGAAGTACCTCATCTTGATCTGTAGTAAAAATACGTTTCGCTTTACCTTCATATAATAAAGACATTATTGGTTTCTCCCTTCAAAACGTTGTAGCATTTCTCGTTCAGTTTGGTCGACGTCGTTCGTTAAGATCGTCATGTGCCCCATCTTACGGTCAGGTTTACGTGTTGTCTTACCATATATATGCACATGCCATTCTGGATGGTCACCAAATTGATCTTCGAGTAAGTCTAAATCACGGCCGAGTAAATTCATCATGACCGCTGGCTTTAAGATTTCGATTTCTTGAGGTAACTGCTGTCCTGTCACAGCTAGGATATGTGTATCGAATTGAGAATAATCACACGCTTCAATAGAATAATGGCCTGAGTTATGAGGTCTTGGCGCAATTTCATTAACGTAAAGGTGATTATCACGATCGATGAAGAATTCGACAGTGAACGTACCTACGAAATGGATATAGTCTGTAATCTTCTTCACTTCATCACGAGCTTCAGTTTCTTTATCTGAGCGCGCAGGTACAATCGTTTTAAATAGTATTTGGTTTTGGTGTTCATTCTCTTGGAGAGGGAAATAAGTAATTTGATTATTATTACCAATCGTTACAGTTAGTGATACTTCTTTAGCTAAATCAACAAATTGTTCGGCAACACATTCTTGATTCTCAATTAATGTGCGTGCTTCATCTAGGTCGTCTTCACTTTGAACCAAGATTTGTCCTTTTCCGTCGTAACCGCCAAAGCGTGTTTTGACCATAAATGGATAACCTAATTTGTCGACCGCTCTTTTGATATCATTCGGTTCAGTGAGCTGTTCAAATGGAACAATTTGCGTTCCAGCAGCTTCTAAAGATTGCTTTTCAGTCAAGCGATCTTGGAGCAATTCAATCGCTTGATAACCTTGAGGAATATTGTAGCGTGAAACGAGCGCTTTCAGTTGTGGAGCAGAGATATTCTCAAACTCGTATGTAATTACATCCGATTGTTCACCTAACTGTTCGAGCGCTTCCATGTCATCATATGGTGCATTAATAAATTCGTGTGCGACGTGTTGGCATGGACATTCAGCATCCGGATCGAGGACGATCACACGATAACCCATCTTCTGTGCAGATTGAGCCATCATCTTACCTAACTGACCGCCACCGATAATACCAACCGTTGCACCAAACGCTAGTTTATTGAAGTTCACTTTGCATTTCACTCACTTTCTCAGCTAAAGACTTTTCATAATTTTGTAAGTTTTCTTGAACTGAAGTATCTTGAAGTCCTAATATTCTGGCAGCTAAAATGCCTGCATTCTTCGCTCCAGACTTACCGATAGCTGTTGTAGCAACAGGAATACCACCTGGCATTTGTACAATAGAAAGTAATGAATCCAAACCTTGTAGCGCTTTAGATTCAATCGGTACACCAATAACTGGAAGTGTCGTCATTGAAGCAATCATACCTGGAAGGTGTGCAGCGCCTCCAGCTCCTGCAATGATTACGTCGTAACCATTGAGTCGTGCTTCAGACGCGAAATCTACCATTAATTTAGGCGTACGATGTGCAGACACAACTTGTTTATCGTACGGAACACCTAATTCTTCTAACATCTGACAACTTTTTTTCATCGTAGCCCAGTCAGATGAACTACCCATGACAACTGCCACTTTCATTATGAACACCCTTTCAAAGATTTGAAATTCACATTGCATAAGTTGTATATTACATGTATAAGGATAACAACAATTCACGAGTATTTCAATTTAAAATCGAACTTTATCTGAATTTCTTGCGTCAATTTACGTTTATTACTATAAATTTGATTGACCTACTCGGGAAATGTAAGGATAGAGTGAATCTAAACAAGGAGGATTTGGTTTATGTCTGCTAAGGTATTAGACGGTAAACAAATTGCAAAAGATTATCGACAAGGACTTAAAGATCAAGTTGAGGAATTAACTTCTAAAGGCTACACTCCAAAGTTATCTGTTATTCTCGTAGGTAACGATGGTGCAAGCTTAAGCTATGTTAAATCTAAGAAAAAAGCTGCAGAAAAAATTGGTATCACTTCAGAAATCGTACATTTAGATGAAGATACTTCTGAAGAAGAAGTGTTAAAAGAACTTGATCGTTTAAATAATGATGACTCAGTAAGTGGTATCCTCGTTCAAGTACCTCTTCCTGATCAAGTAAGCGAACAAAAGGTATTAGAATCTATCGACCCAGCGAAAGACGTAGACGGATTCCATCCTGCTAACATCGGTAAGCTTTATATCGATGAACAAACTTTCGTACCTTGTACTCCACTTGGCGTAATGGAATTACTTAACCACGCTGATATGGATTTAGAAGGTAAAAATGCTGTCGTTATCGGCCGTAGCCATATCGTAGGCCAACCTGTTTCTAAATTACTTTTACAAAAAAATGCGACAGTAACAATCTTACACTCACGTACGAAAGACATGCATGCACACCTTAAAGATGCAGATGTCATCGTAAGTGCGGTAGGTCGTCCAGGACTCGTAACGAAAGACGACGTTAAAGAAGGCGCTGTAGTCATCGACGTAGGTAACACACCTGATGAGAACGGTAAACTTAAAGGTGACGTTGAATACGACGAAGTGAAAGAAGTTGCGGGCGCTATCACTCCAGTTCCAGGCGGTGTAGGCCCAATGACAATCACTATGGTGCTTAACAATACGTTATTAGCTGAAAAAATGCGTCGTGGAATTAAATAATTCCTCTCATTATATGATGAAAGCAATTAAGTATAATTCGTAATTACACTTTAGACCTTTTATATTATTTAGAATAGAAGGCACACACTGTTCAAATACGAATTAAATATTCACGTTTCATTTTATGTATGTATATAAGGATAGAATTAGGATTGTATTAAATTCCCAATTCTATCCTTATTTTTTATTCATCTTTATATTATTATCTTCTATAAAAGTAAAAGAGTCTGAGATATAAATAAAATTTAATAAATGATATGTATTGGATTTGCTTTTTATTTATTCTATAAGATAATTTGCATTATTGTCCCAGTCTTAAAATTACTATCCGATTAATATCAGAACCTTATATTTTTATAAAGTTTGTTATTCAATTCCTCATCAAACTTTATATTGCTACATTAATATTTAAATACTTGTATTATCGTTACTGCATTAGCAAGTTCTTTCATATTATATAGATATAGTTATCTCTCTAAATTGAATATATTCAAAAATATTTTTTCATTTTCACCTGTACTGCTTCTTATCATTTCAATACTTCGCCCTACTTTTCTAAATTAAGACCATAGTATGATGTATTTTCAATTCGTATAAAGTATAGTATAGTTAACACTAAGTTGTGACTTGATACGGAGGTAAATCGTTATGAACAAATTACTACAGTCATTATCAGCTATTGGAGTCTCAGCAACATTGGTTTCTCCTAACTTAAATGCCGAAGCCACAGATAATTCCACACCTGAAATCAAAGGAGCTAAAGACGTCGTTGTAGAAAAGGGTTCAGAATACAACGTCCTCAATGGTATTACTGCCTTTGATAAAGAAGACGGCGATTTAACCGATCAGATTACCGTAGAGGGTCACATTAATACGAACCAAGCGGGTAAATATAAAATCGCTTATCAAGTGAAAGATTCAGACGGTGGCGTAGATACTTCAACTCGCTACATCGAAGTCAGATAAGTCTGTCAGAACCTCATTCACACCATCCGTTTAATTCATTCATTATGAATATCTTCATTTTGGAATATAATTTCTATCGCAAGTTAACACGCCTACTTACGCTGTCGCAATAAAGTGTGATGAGTTAGTATTTGGTGCTATGTATCACTAATTTTATAAAATTGACGATAGTCACAAAATGTACACATAAATTTAACAATTGCTTCAAAGCCCGTCAGACGCCGTGTCTGTAGGGCTTATTTTAAATTCACAACAATTTTTTTGCCGTAGGTACTTGTAAATATTCCGTAATATCTTAAAATTGATGATAAGCCCTACAATTGTAGTATTAGGAGGTCAAAAAAGTGTCAAAATTTAAGTCTTTGCTTCTATTATTTGGCTCACTAATTTTACTTAGTGGCTGTTCAAACGTAGAAGTCTTAAACCCAAAAGGGCCAATAGCAAGCGACTCTAAATTCTTGATTATGTATTCAATCATTTTCATGCTTGTTATTGTCGCAGTGGTGCTTATCTTATTCGCTGTTTTCCTTTTTAAATACCGCTTAAAAGGAAATGACGAATCAGGTAAAATGCATCACAACTCTTTAATCGAAACAATTTGGTTTATTGTTCCGGTTCTTATCGTAACTGCTTTAGCGATTCCAACTGTTAAATCGCTTTACACTTACGATGCGCCACCGCAAAAAGATAAAGATCCAATCGTTATCTACGCAACAAGCGCTGGTTATAAATGGTTCTTCTCTTATCCAGAAGAAAAAATTGAGACAGTTAACCATTTAACAATCCCTAAAGATCGTCCTGTTGTCTTCAAGCTCCAATCTATGGACATGATGACAAGTTTCTGGGTACCACAACTCGGTGGTCAGAAATACGCAATGACAGGAATGACAATGGATTGGACATTAACTGCGGATCAAACTGGTACATTCCGTGGACGTAACTCAAACTTCAATGGTGAAGGTTTCGCACGTCAAACATTCGATGTACATTCAGTAAGTCAAAATGACTTTGACAAATGGGTAAAAGATGCTCAAAAACACAAAACACTCGATCAAGATACGTTCGACAAACAACTTTTACCTACTACTGAGAACAAGAACCTAACATTCAGTGGTACACACATGGCATTTGTTGACCCAGCGGCAGATCCAGAGTACATCTTCTATGCATACAAACGTTATCACTACGTTCAGAAAGATCCTAACTTCCATTCTGAAAAAGAAATCAAAGAAGATGTATTGGACAAACCAGATAAAAACAAACCTGCTCGTAAACATCAAATCACAAATGCTAACTACAAACGTCACGGTATGTCAGAAATGATCTTACCAAACGACAAACCATATAATAATGAGTTCAAGAAAAAAGAACATCATAATATGGATGAAATGGAAAAAATCTCTAAAGGTGCTAAAGATGACAAAGAGTCTAAGCACGACAAAGATCATGAACATGGAGGTGGACATTAATGAATTTTCCATGGGATCAATTGATAGTACACGGTAACTGGATGATTACGGCTGCACAAATCGGTGCACCATTCTTAGTCATCGCAATTATCGCTGTAATTAGTTACTTTAAATTATGGAAATATCTATTTAGAGAATGGTTCACATCCGTTGACCATAAGAAGATCGCGATCATGTATTTGGTCTGTGCTGTATTAATGTTTGTCCGTGGTGGTATTGATGCATTACTCATTCGTACGCAATTAGTAATGCCAGACAACACGTTCTTAGAATCAAACCACTATAATGAAATCTTTAGTACACACGGCGTTATCATGATTATCTTTATGGCAATGCCTTTCGTATTCGGTTTATGGAACGCTGTAGTTCCACTACAAATCGGTGCACGAGATGTTGCCTTCCCTGTGCTTAACAACGTCAGCTTCTGGCTATTCTTCGCAGGTATGATCTTGTTCAACCTTTCATTTATCGTAGGTGGTTCACCTGCAGCTGGTTGGACTAACTATGCACCACTTGCAGGAGAATTCAGTCCAGGACCAGGTGTCAACTACTACTTAGTAGCTATACAGATTTCCGGTATCGGTACGTTAATGACTGGTATCAACTTCTTCGTTACGATCCTAAGATGTAAGACACCTACTATGAAGTTTATGGAAATGCCAATGTTCACGGTTACAACGTTTATCACAACATTAATCGTTATCTTGGCGTTCCCAGTGTTAACAGTAGCATTAGCATTATTCACTACTGATAGAATCTTCGGTACTGATTTCTTCACTGTTGCTAACGGCGGTATGCCAATGCTATGGGCAAACTTCTTCTGGGTTTGGGGGCACCCCGAAGTTTATATCGTTATCTTGCCAGCATTCGGTATCTATTCAGAAATTATTCCGACATTTGCGCGTAAACGCTTATTCGGTCATAAGAGTATGATCTGGGCAACAGCAGGTATCGCATTCTTAAGTTTCTTAGTATGGGTTCACCATTTCTACACAATGGGTAATGGTGCGTTAATCAACTCATTCTTCTCAATTACAACAATGATGATCGGTATTCCTACCGGTGTTAAATTATTCAACTGGTTATTCACTTTATTCCAAGGTCGAATTACCTTTGAATCACCAATGCTATTCTCACTAGCATTTATCCCTAACTTCCTACTTGGTGGTGTTACAGGTGTAATGCTAGCGATGGCAGCAGCCGACTTCCAATATCACAACACTTACTTCCTAGTGGCACACTTCCACTACACATTAGTTACTGGTGTTGTATTCGCTTGTCTAGCTGCATTAATCTTCTGGTATCCTAAGATGATGGGATACAAACTAAACGAGACATTAAACAAATGGTGCTTCTGGTTATTCATGATCGGATTTAACGTTTGTTTCTTACCACAATTCGTTCTCGGTTTAGATGGTATGCCACGTCGTCTATACACTTATATGCCAGAAGACGGATGGACTACACTTAACGTGATTTCATCTATCGGTGCATTATTAATGGCTCTAGGTTTCTTATTCCTAGTAGCAAGCATCGTTTACAGCCATATCAAAGCACCACGTGAAGCTACTGGTGACAACTGGAATGGCTTAGGACGTACTTTAGAATGGTCAACAGCATCTGCTGTACCACCTAAATATAACTTCGCAGTTACTCCTGATTGGAATGACTACGACACATTCGTCAACATGAAAGAACACGGTCGTCACTTCTTAGACAACCGTAACTATAAAGACATCCACATGCCTAATGACACATGGGTCGGCGTTTGGATGTGTCTCTGGTTCACAGTCGGAGGTTTCTTCTTAATCTTCGAAACAATCGTTCCAGCTATCATCTGTCTCTTAGGTATCTTCGGTACTATGATTTACAGAAGTTTCCAAGTCGATCATGGTTACCACATCCCTGCTTCAGAAGTAGCTGAAACTGAAGAACGTCTACGTGAAGAACGTAGAAAAGAAAAGGAGGCTGTAAGTTATGAGTCATAATACAACAACTATTGATTCACGTTCACATGAAGGTAATTTGAATAAACTTGGCTTCTGGATCTTCCTTACAGCTGAATTTGCATTGTTCGGTACCTTGTTTGCAACGTTGCTTACGTTGCAACATGGTGGCGACTATGCCGGCAAAATGACTACAGAACTATTTGAATTACCATTAGTATTAATAATGACTTTCGCATTGTTAATCAGTTCTTACACTTGTGGTATTGCAATTTACTACATGCGTAAAGAACAACAAGGCAAAATGATGTTCTGGATGATTCTCACTTTACTTCTAGGTGCAGTCTTCGTTGGATTCGAAATTTACGAGTTCGCACACTATGCATCTGAAGGTGTGAATCCGACAATCGGTTCTTATTGGTCTAGTTTCTTTATCCTATTAGGAACTCACGGTTGTCACGTAACATTAGGTATATTCTGGATCATTTGTTTATTAATCCAAATTGGTATGCGTGGATTAGACTCATACAATGCTCCAAAATTATTTATCGTAAGTTTATACTGGCACTTCTTAGATGTTGTTTGGATCTTCATCTTCACTGCCGTATATATGATAGGGATGGTGTATAGCGGATGAATACAATAGCAAAACACACAGTTGGTTTCATTGCCTCTATTGTTTTAACGATTCTCGCAGTATTTGTAACTCTATACACTTCTATGACATTAAATGCTAAGATAACTATTATCTTTGGTTTCGCCTTTATCCAAGCTGCAGTTCAATTACTCATGTTCATGCACTTAACTGAAGGTAAAGACGGTAACTTACAAAGTTTCAAAGTTATCTTCGCCATCATCATTACGCTTGCTATCGTTATCGGTACGTACTGGGTAATGCAAGGTGGTCACTCTCACCACTTATAAGATGTATAAGCTGTGAGTATATAAGGCTTCTCTTCGGAGGAGCCTTTTTCTTATGCTCAATAACAAATGCTCTTCTTAGCATTCATAAATCTATTCGTTGTACAATGGATATAAGTTCAACGTTTAAGGAGGATGACCTATGCAAATGAAACAACCGATTATTATAGATACAGATCCAGGTATTGATGATGCAGCGGCAATTAGTATTGCGCTCAATCACCCTCAGTTCGATTTAAAGATGATTACTACAGTAAATGGTAATGTAGGCATCGAGAAAACCACAGCTAACGCTTTGAAATTAAAGAAATTCTTTAATAGTAATGTTCCAGTTCACCGCGGTGCTTCACAACCGCTTATGGCGAACATTGTTGATGCGAGTGAAGTTCACGGAGAATCCGGAATGGCTGGTTATGAATTCGAAGACGTAGATGAAACTGAACTATCATCTACCCATGCAGTTGAAGCTATGAGAGATGCATTACTTCAAAGCGACGAACCGATAACGCTCATCCCAATAGGTCCGCTGACAAACATTGCCCTTTTACTCAAAACTTATCCTGAGGTCACTGCCCACATTAAAGAAATCGTCTTAATGGGCGGTAGTGCAAACAGAGGTAACATCACGCCTGCAGCTGAATTTAATATGTATTGTGATCCGGAAGCAGCACAAATTGTCTTTGATTCTGGATTACCACTAACGATGGTCGGTCTTGATGTGGCACGTAGCTCAACGCTCCTACACGAACATGTCGATGAACTCAAAGACTTGAACCAAACTGGAGATATGCTACATCAAATGTTCAAACATTATCGAGGAGATGATTTTGAAAAAGGAATTAACGTGTACGACGCTTATACGTTACTCTTCCTACTCCATCCAGAACACTTTAAAGTCGAAGAAGCATATGTTCAAATTGAAGTCCAAGGCGAGTTAACGAAAGGTATGACTGTCACAGACTTTAACTCAGAGTTTCCTAACACGAGTGTCGTAATGTCTATTGATGCTGAGCGCTTCAAAGACTTATTCTTCGATGCATTGCGTCATGCGAAGTAATCTACTTACACTATTTATGTCATAAAAATAGCCCTAAGATGATTTCGCTACGAAACCGTCTTAGGGCTGTATTATGATTTAAGTTCTTTTTAAAAAGTTTCTTTGAATCTTTGATTATTTCACGTATGTTTCTTTAAATTCCTCTATGATTGCATCAAGATCTTCAACATTTAATGAGAAATAAAGTTTAATCTTAGGTTCAGTACCTGAAGGACGTACCGCTATAAAGCCTTCATCAAAAATAAAACGTATAAGGTTGGCTTTAGGTAAGGATAATTCACGTTGTTCGCCCGTTTGGATATCTTTCATAACACCTTCATTATAATCTTCTATCGCGCGTACATTTAAACCACAGAGACTCTGAGGCGCCTCTCCTTTAAATTGATTCATAATATTTTTGATGCGTGCTCTACCTTCTACACCTTCGAATGTCGGTGAAACAGTTTTATCTTTAAAATGGCCTATCTGTTCATAAATATCTTCGAGTGTATCTTTAATCGTTAAACCGTTATCTGTTAGCATGTTCTTATATTTAATGAGTAATGGTACCATTTGAATCGCATCTTTATCGCGTGAGAACGGTGCCGCTAAATAACCGTGACTTTCTTCAAAGGCTAGTAATAACGTCTCTTCTTCAGTCGCTTTCTGTTCAAGTAACTCAGAAATATATTTAAATCCAGTTAAGACGTTATTTACTCCAACATTCAATGCACGTGCTAAACGCTCAGCTAACTCACTCGTTACGATAGATTTCGCCATATAGAGCTGCTTACCACTTTCTAACGCTTCTTGATAGCGCAATTTCATGAGCAATAATCCAATTTCATTCCCATTAAAGTAAGTGTACGTACCATCTTCGTAGCGCTCTATAAAGCCGAAACGATCCGCATCTGGATCAGTAGCAATAATCAGACCTGCATTTTCTTTCTTCGCAAGTTGCAGCCCTAAATCAAACGCTTCAACTTCTTCTGGATTCGCACGTTCAACAGTTGGGAATCGACCATCAGGCGTCGACTGTTCCTTTTCAACTGCGAAATTAGAATAATTGAGTTCAGTTAAGATGTCTGACAAGATAGGTAAACTTGTGCCATGCAAGCTCGTCAACACAACTTTGGTACTATCGTTCCCTATATTACCTACTAAATCTTTAACCGCGTCTTTATAAGCTTGCGTGACTTCGCTCGGAAGATATGAAATCATGTTGTCGTTCAATAACTGATCAAAGTCCCCTATTTCAATACTTAAAGGATCTTCAATCGCATTAATAAATTGACTCAAATCTTCAGAAGCTTCTAGAAGTAGCTGGCCACCGTGCTGATCGTAAACTTTAATACCATTATAATCTTTAGGGTTGTGACTCGCAGTGATCATCACACCTGCATCTGTCTTTAATTGACGGACTGCAAACGATAATTCAGGTGTAGATTTGTAATCTTGTGAAATCGTCACATGAACATGGTGATGCGTAAGCACAGCTGCCATTTCTTGGGCGAAATCTTTAGAAAGAAATCTCGTGTCATAGTGGATGACGATGCTTGGGTCTTCATGTTGCTGAGTTAAATATTGTGCTAGCCCTAGCGCGACCTTTCTCACTGTAAAGGCATTGAGTCGCCCTGGTCCTATACCAAACGTACTGCGTATTCCTGCTGTACCAAACGCTAAAGTTTCATGGAAGCCCTCTTCGCGTGTTGTACTATCCTGTTCTTCATAGAAGTGACGTACTAAACTTTCATCTAAGTGGTCTAACCAAGCCTGTTTATTGACCATGATCTCAAGTCTCCTTTATAACTCCAATTCAACATTTAAATATTTAAGTTTAGGCTGCGTATCTTTCATTATTTATCAACATGAGTATGTTATAATGCGTAACGCTAGCCTAGTTTGATTTACAATATATGATTTGTAAGGTTCATTATAGCTTATCTGCGTTGATAATTCATGTGTTTATCCGTTCAGTAAAGATATTTTAGTCAGCAAGATCGTTATTTTTTACATTTTAAAATGTCCACAGACGTAGTAGGATAAAATACGCTTAATGTTATGTATAACCTAGAATAAGACATTACTGCTAACAGTTGATATTTTTAGTTGAGAGTAATAAAATTATTATTTATAGTACAATTTCGTCTTTACAATAACTTAACATTTATTTTTGTGAGTTATTGTAAAAATGATAAAGACTGTAATTAAGTTAAAATCGATTGTATGAAGTTATGAAAACACTTGTTATCGCGTAAAGTTATGATGCTTACATAGAGAGACTGTTCATGTCTTTTCATCGCATAACATAACAACACTAAACTAATATTTGGGAGCTTCAATCATGAATAAATTGTTTAAATATCTTCTCATACTTTTATCATTAGTATTGATTGTCATACCGATTATCTTTGCGGTAACCTTACTCAAATCTTCGCAAAATGCTTTTGAAAGTTCTCATAATGACAACGATACAGGACGCCAATCTAATTTGCGAGAAGGCAAAGTGAATGCGTCTAAAGATCCAATTTCTATCCTATTCTTAGGAATTGATGAGAACGAGAATCGTAAAAAGAGCGGTCAAAATAGCGAGAACTCACGAACAGACTCCATGATTCTTTCTACTTTTAACCAAGATAAGAAACAAATCCGTTTGCTCAGCATTCCGCGTGATACGATTAGTTATATTCCGAAAGTCGGCTACTATGATAAAATTACTCACGCTCATGCATATGGTGGCCCTACAGCCTCTATGGATGCCGTAGAAGCGACGATGAATGTGCCAGTAGACTACTATGCCAGAGTAAATATGGATGCCTTTGTCGACGCTGTAGATGAGCTTGGCGGTATCGAGTACGATGTGCCATACAATATCAATGAAGTGAATAAAAATGATGATGGTCGTACAAAAATTAAAAAAGGTCGTCATAAACTGAACGGCGAAGAAGCTTTAGCTGTAGCACGTACGCGTCATAAAGACTCTGACTTAAAACGTGGTCAAAGACAAATGGAACTGTTACAGCTACTCTTTGCGAAAGCTCAAAAAGTAGATTCTTTAAATAAACTCGATAATGTGATTAAAATTGTTGGTAAAAATTCTAGTCACAACTTAAGTTACAAAGAAATTCGTGCACTTGCTTCTACGTACTTAAAGAGTGGTGTAGATATTAAGAAATCTCAACTCTCTGGTGACGATGACATGCTCGATGGTATTTACTATTATAATCCAGACATAAAAAGTATAATGAAATCATCGAACCTTTTACGTAAAGATTTAGGTTTAGCACCTATCAAGAATAAACGTGACTTCTTAAATCAACGTGTGATTGATCGTTATGGTGAACTCGTACCACAAACGCAACTCGACGATGATTTACTCGATAAGAATCAGAATGACACGACAAGTGACAAAGACGATGATAAGACTTTACATTCCAAATCTAACAAGGATCAAGATGATGACCAACAAGGACAAGGTGGCAATCCAGCCAATGGTAACCAAGACCAAGGTCAAGCACCAGCTCAAGGCGCGGATCCTAATCAATCCGGTCAGTACGGTCAAGATCCTAACAATCAACAACAAGGTGGCTATGACGTCTACTAATTTCTGAAAGGAGTGTGCGCGATGTCACGCAAAACATATGAGAAACTCTCGCACATTAACGGCATGTTCAACATACTTGAACAGCAGATGATTCATAGTAAAGATATGGCATTATTTAGAGGCCAACTCTTCTATGTGAACCATGAACATCGTGAGAATTACGAAGCTTTGCGTATCTACTATAAAGACAGTGAAACGAATCCTGTGGTCGACGGTGCATGTTATATAGTGGCATTACCTGAAATCTTCGACAAAGTCGATGTATTTGAGTCTGAACTTCCTTTCTCATGGGTTTATGATGAAAATGGTGTCACTGAAACGATGCAATCCATTAGTGTGCCGATTCAATATTTAATCGCAGCCGCACTTGAAGTGACGAATGTCAATATCTTTACCCCATCAGGCTTTACAATGGGAATGAATAACTGGAATATTGCTCAAATGCGCATATTCTGGCAATATACAGCAATTGTGCGTCAAGAAGCACAATAAGAGATGAATAAAAGGCGTTGTTTCCCGCGAACAACGCCTTTTTTTATGTTTCATAGATCATTATATCCAGCCCTTTTCTACTGCTTTCTTCCAAGCTTCGAAACGATTGTCTACTTCTAATTTCTCGATAAGCGCAGAAGTGTAATTGCGTACCGTTCCATTAGATAAATAAAGTGCATTAGCAATGTCCTTACTCGAGTACCCTTTACCAATTTCTTTCAACACAAGCTGCTCTTTAGCGGTTAGAGGATTTCTTTTCTTAAATACAGAAGTCATGAGCGATGTGCTATACTCTTTCTCGCCTTTCATTACTTTATACATCGTTTCCACTAATTCATCTATAGAGCGCTCTTTCAGCACATACGCATCTACATCATTCGCTACTGCTCTTTCGAAATATCCAGGTCGTTTAAACGTGGTAACGATAATAATTTTAGTCAAACCACCTTGTGCTCTTACGCGACTCAACACATCTAAACCAGAAAGTTGAGGCATTTCTACATCTAATATTGCGATGTCTGGTGATTGTGCTTCTATTTGTTGCAGTGCTTGCACACCATTATCCGCTTCTCCCACTACAGAAATATCGTCGTGCATTTCGATGAGTTGAACCATCGCTTGGCGTAACATCGTCTGATCTTCAGCTATCGTAATACGTATCAAAGTTGCTCACCTCGTGGAACTGTAATTTCGATTTTCAGACCCTCTTCATTCGTCACTTCAAGTGTACCATTCACTCTAGTCACACGTTGTTCAATACTCTGTAACGCAGTATCATTTTCTAGTCCACAACCGTTGTCGTGCACTGTTAAAGTAACCGCCTCTTGCTCCTCCGCGAGACTACAATATACTTTCGTCGCTTCTGAATGCTTAATTACATTATTCACCGCTTCTCGCAATATCATGGCTAAGATGGATTGTTTAGAAGGACTGAGTACGCGTGCTTTCTCTCTGTTATTAAAATGAAATTCAAAATTTGCACTTTCTAATAACATTTTCATGCCTTGTACTTCTTCCTCAAAAGATTGGACTTTCAAATCATTGATAATATTTCTAACTTTATGAAGCGCTTCTTTAGAAAGTCGATTGACTGTTGCCATCTCCTCTTTCGCTTTGTCCGTATCTTGATCAATTAATTTCATGGCAAGTTCTGATTTCAAACTTAAACTCGCAAAGACATGGCCTAATGTATCATGTAGATCTTGACCAATCCGATTTCGTTCTTGTTCTGCAATCAAAACGTTAATATGTTGATTCTTCTGTTCAAGTTCTTGTTTCAACATGCGATTTTTAACCATTCGCTTATTACCGATTAATATCATAACGATAACGACATAAAACAAAATGAGTGTAAACAAATGTGAGGAGTTATAAAAAATTAAAGTAACCGCTAAACAACCACACATCGCTATCAGCATCGTAAGAATAAACCACTTTTGAAATTTTTCTTTTACTATAAAAGGAATAAAGAAAGCACTGTAAAAGAAAAACAGCGAAACTTCAGGTGACATGGTATATACAAAGCTCATCGTCAACATACAATAGACAAGAAAACAACTGTATAATACATAGGTTTTCAATATTGGATTACATATAATCATTAACGAATAAACGATACCGAACGTAATGACTAATATAATATTTAGCCACATCGGGCCACGAGGATGCATGAATAGTCCGATTACGAGCATGAGAAAATATAATAACGAGGACAAGTGAATGAGACTCGTATTCAGCTTTGCATTCATTTTGACGCACCTCGTTTTCTTTTCAACAATAAAGCCATCCCCACAAAGATAACACTATATATTAATAATACTAGCATAGACTGCCAGTTAAAGTGCTCCCCTTTCCCAATATCTAAAGCGATTTGTTTCATGTGATAAGTTGGAGATTTGTAAGCAATGACCTTTAACCATTCTGGAAATTGACTCACTGGGAACCACAGACCACCTACCATTGCTAAGACGATGTATAAAATATTGCCTAGACTACTCGCTTTTTGCAAATCATTGACTTGTGCCAACAGAATACCAATAGATAAAAATAAACTAGCACAAATCCAAAGTGTTACACCTGAAATTAACCACTCGTTAACGGACATAGATATATTACGTACAGTAGCAGCGACAATAAAGATCACAACGATTGATAAAGCAAATTGAATCATCGTCTTGAACACCTTAGTCATATAATAATCAAGATAACGCATACGTGTGTTAAGCAATTGTTTCTGCCAACCTATTTGTTGTTCTTCAATCAAGTCCACAGGGAAGCTCATTAAACAGAAACTGGTTAAACTGAAAGTCACCATACTATACATATATTCTTTATAGAAAATTTCCTGTTGAGCAGAAGGTATATCAATAATTGAAGTAAAGAGTAAGTAGAATACTAATGGCAGTAATATAGATAGTGCTAAGTATACTTTTTTACGAAATAACATCTTAATTTCTATAGCTAAATATGTACGTATCATGCGTATTCCTCCTTTTCATCATTTTGAAATAGTGTTTCCAATAAAGAAGATTTAGTAATTTCAATATCATTGAGGTTAACGCCATGTGTCACTAACTCCTTAAGGGTCGCCTCAACACGAGTGGTAGTCAAACGTAATAATTTATCTTGCTGAATTTTTTCAACCGTTTGTAACTGTTCTAACTCATTTGCCCAGTTTTTAGATAAAGATATTACCGAATAAGACTGCTTTTGCTTAAGATCTTGTGGTGTCGCTTCTGTAGTCACGATACCATTATCTAAGACGATAATTCGGTCAGCCATGCGTTCTACTTCTTCTATATAATGCGATGTGTAAAATATCGTGGTTCCTTGCTGTTTCAGTCTTTCAATAACGTTCCAAAAATGACTACGCATTTCGACATCCATCGCACTGGTAGGTTCATCCATAATGAGTAATTTAGGGCGCCCAAGAATGGCAAGTGCGAAACCTAATATACGTTGCTGACCACCTGAAAGTTGATCTGCAAATTGATTGAGTTGATGCTTTGTAAAGCGTGTAATATCTTGAAACGCCTCTAATGAGATTGGATGCTTAACTATCTTGGCATACAATTGATATAGTTCTTTCACTTTCATTACTTTTGGAAACTGCGCTTTTTGAAAAAGTATACCTAAGTGGGACTTCGATAGTAATTGTTGTGTGTCTTGAATCATACCCGTATTTTGTTCCAAATCCCCTATTAGAATATCAATTAAAGTCGATTTTCCTGCTCCATTTTTGCCTATGAGCGCCGTACATTCACCGCTGGGTATGTTAAAGTTCACGTCTTTTAGCACTTGTTTTTTCTGAAAAGCTTTCTTTAAATGTTTCACTTCAATCATGCGCTTTCCTCCTTCACTGGTGATACTTCAATATTACAAAACTTCTGGGAATTGCAGTAGTAGAGGATGTCATCACTTCAATGTGACAAATGTCATTTTCTAGTTATTCTGAAATGACTTATCAAATATAGTAAGATATAATTGCTTTTAAAACTTCAAGGTGGGGATAACATGTTCAAAAAAGTAACGACTAAAGACGAATTGTCGGATGCATTTTCAATAAGAAGAGAAGTGTTTGTGCACGAGCAAGGTGTACCGATTGAAAATGAACTCGATTCATACGAAGAGGTTGCGACACATATCGTAGGTTATGCCGAGAATGGAGAACCCTTCGCTGTGGCGCGCTTTCGAACTTATGAAGATGTAGCTAAAGTTGAACGTGTAGCGATTAAATCATCCTATAGACAAGGCGGTAATGGCAGACAGCTGATGCAGTTTGTAGAGGAAGTTGCGCAGAAAGAGGGTTATTCAACCTTGGTACTCAATGCACAGTGTCAGGCTGAACATTTCTATCGATCTTTAGGTTATGAGGCAGAGGGTGAAGTATTTTTAGAGGAAAATATTGAGCATATACGCATGACAAAGCATATTTAAACAGTGATTATACACTTTGTCTTCAAGTTGTAATGAAAATATAATATATCTGATATTTTAAGCGTAGGCACGCGTAATTCAATAATATTATGTGGCGACTACGCTTTTTAAGATTACTTTTATATTACAATCCAGTGAAATTCAAGATTTTACACATACTCCGTATTATAATGTATTTAAATTTTGTATACATAAAGGAGTAGTTATATGGCTAATTTAAAGTTTAAATTCAAAGTGCCTTCAATCATTGCGTTAACGTTAGCAGGTACAGCTTTGACTACACATCACGCTCATGCGGCTGAAAAAACACAAGATCAAACTTCAAATTCTAATGTTCTTGACGACCAGCACGCATTAGATCAATCAAAAGAAATTAAAGATGAAATCAGCAACCCGACGACAAATATTTCAGGGACACAAGTTTATCAAGATCCTTCTATTGTCAAAGCGCCTGAAACAGCAGATACAGAAGCGTACGACTCTCATTTAGATTCGCTTTATCATACTGCAGACAATGAAACTGAGGCGCAAGACGAGACTTCAGACGAACTATCACAAGGGATTGACGCTCAACAAGAAGTACAAGCTTCTCAAGATACACAAAACGAAGATACAAATGTACAAAGTAGCGAATCAGATAATCAAAGTGATGACGTGAATGCGCAAGATCATGAAGAGAACGCACAAGATGACGCAGTAGCGACTACTGAAACATGGGAGCAAACATCTGACAAAGAAATAACTCAAGATAATGAGGCTAACACTGCAGAGACTGATCAAGCCTTTTCAAACAACGAAACTGTATCAGAAGATGCGACAACTTCAACTGATGCAGCACAAGACGATGCTATTGAAACGCCTGTAACTACTCTTGATAACGAAGAAGTAGCGCAATCTGCTACTGATGTTCAAAAAGACCAAGCTTCAGCAACAACTGACGCAACCGCTTCTACTATGGAGCAAGATTCAAGTAATAGCGTACAAGCTCAAGATATCGCTAAACACTCTGCTACTGAAGATCAACAAGGTAACGCAGATTCAACAGTATCAGAAGAAAATAATCACAATATTGTTGATAAAGCGAACACTTCAAGTACGCAAGATGTTGCTCAAACTCAAGCACAACACGATGTAGATAATACAGATACAGAAACAGATTCTGACGTTAAAACAGTTTCAACTCATGATCCAGATGTAACGCAATCAGATAGCGAGCACGCACAAGCGAATACAACATCTTCAAGCAATGATGCGAAATCAACAGACTTAGAAGGATCTGCTACTAGCCCATCCTCATCTGATGATAACTCAGATGTAGCTAAAGCTAATGAAGACCTTACACATGCCACACCAACTGATGCGGCGCACGTTCAACGTACATTAACGCCAGCTCAAATTGCTGCTTCACCTGATAAACAAGGCGTAGTCGAAGGTCATTACCAAGCAGATCATGCGCATTTTGTAGAGGATAAGGTTACAGAAGCGACAACGCCATCTAATGAAGACGAAAGTAATCTTGCGGATGCTACACCAACAGATAAAGCACATGAACACCATACGTTAACAGCGGCTCAAGTGACAGCCTCACCTCATAAACAAGAGGAAGTTGATCGTCATTTTGAAGAAGTTCAAGCGAAATATGTCGCTTCCGATGATTCAGAAGAAATTCCGAGCAATACTTCCACATTCAGAGCAGCTTCTAAATCACCTAAGTTGAAATTGCCGAAGTATGCACCTAAAGTGAATTCTTCAATCAATAATTACATCCGTAGCAAGAACTATAAAGTACCAACGTATGAGCAAAGTATCGCGAGTTATTTACCTCAATTTAACTATCGCTATGGTAAACCAGAAGGTATCGTGATGCATGATACAGCCAACGATTCTTCTACGATTGATGGCGAAGTTAACTTCATGAAGAATAACTATAGTCTTGCGTTCGTACATGCCTATGTCGATGGTAACCGTATTATCGAAACGGCTAACACGGACTACGGCGCTTGGGGTGCAGGCCCTGTTGCCAACCAACGTTTTATCCACGTTGAGCTTGTCCACACACATGACTATGACTCATTCGCACGTTCAATCAACAACTATGCGGATTATGCAGCAACGAACCTACTTTACTATGGTTTGAAACCGGATAGCGCTGAATACGATGGTCAAGGTACAGTTTGGACACACCGTTCTGTAAGTAACTACTTAGGTGGTACAGATCACGTCGATCCACATGGTTACCTTGCAATGCACAACTATTCTTATGATGAGCTTTATGATTTAATTTATGAAAAATATTTAATTAAAACGAACAAAGTCGCACCTTGGGGAACTGCAAGCTCAGGTACAACGACACAACCGTCTAAACCTTCACCAAGTCAACCTAAGCCATCTACGTCAACAGGTAAACAAGGTACACTGTCAGTAAATGCAAACAGTGGTGTTGCACGTATCAATAACGCTAACAAAGGTTTATACACAACGGTTTATGATCAAAAAGGTAAAAAAGCGACACAAACGAACCAAACATTGAAAGTGACTAAGGCTGCTTCACTTGGTTCAGAAAAATTCTACCTCGTTTCTGATTACAACAAAGGCAATTTAATCGGTTGGATTCATCAGAACGATGTAAACTACAACAAAGCAGGCGCAACGAAATCAGTCAACCAAACATACAAAGTGAAGTCTGGCGAAACACTTTACCTCGTTCCTTGGGGTACGTCCGCTCAAAAAGCAGGTACAGTATCGGGTAAAGGTCTCCAATCATTTAAAGCTACGAAACAACAAGTGATTGGTTCAACACCTTATATTTACGGTACAGTAAACAAACTTTCTGGTTGGATTAGTGCTTCACATTTAACAAGTACATCAACAGCGCAGCCTAAACCAGCACAACCGAAACCGAAAGCACCTGCTGCATCAGCGAAGCTCGTCGTTACACCATTAACGAACGCGCAAGGTACAGTAGCTAAATCTAATCATGGCCTTTACACAACCGTTTACGATCAAAGCGGTGTTCAGAAGTCATACCTTAATGGCAAGACGTATCAGTTAACGAAGAAAGCGACTTTAGGTCAGAAGTCATTCTACCTTTTAACTGATAAGAATACGAATATCGGTTGGATGTTAACAAGTGATGTGGCTTACAAAGATACAACACCTAAGAACGTGACGACTGCTGTAAGTAAGATTGGTCAAGTTAAAGCGAATAACTCAGGTATTCGTGCAACTGTCTTTGATCCAGTTGGTAAAAAAGCGAACGTTTATGGTGGCAAAACTTTTACTATTACAAAACAACGCACACAAGGCAACCAAACTTACGTCTTATTACAGAATGAACGTCAAAACACACCAATCGGTTGGATTAACGCGAAAGATATTCAATTAAAGAATTTAAGCAAACCAACTGCAGCGAAAGGTCAATACACGATCAAGCCATCAACGCAAGGTCTCTACTCTATCCCTTGGGGTACGAATAAACAGTTGTTGGATAACTTGAAACAAGCTCACAACAGTATCTTTAATGTTTCAAAATCAATTAAAGTAGATAATAACGCCTACCTTTACGGTACGACGAACAATAAGACAGGTTGGATTAACAGCAAAGATTTAACACCTGTGAAAGCAACTGCACAAAGTGGTAAAGCGGTTACGAAAGAAGCTGCAAGTAAGACAACGCCATTCTCATATGAATTTGTCGTAACGAATAAGAATGGTCTCTACTACAGTTCACCTATTGCAAAGAACGGCACAGCACTCACTGGCGCTTATGCAAGTATCTTTAAAGTCATCGAACAACAAACAGTGAATGGTGTGACTTGGTATCATGGTAAGCTTTCAAACGGTAAACTCGTGTGGATTAAGGCGTCTGACTTAAGTAAAGCGTTAGTGAAATACTACCGCTCTAACATGACACTTGATCAAGCTGCGAAATTGCAATATAACTTGGCTTACCGTCCACAAGTGCAACACGTTCCAGGTAAATGGACGAATGCTTCACTTGCTGAAATCAAGGCAGCGATGGACTCTGATAAACTCGCAAAAGATGATACTCAGAAATATCAATTCTTAAGACTCGATATGGCTCAGAATCTATCAGTTGCTTCACTCAACAAATTACTTGCTGGTAAAGGTATTCTTGAAGGCCAAGGTGAAGCTTTCAGTGAAGCTGCGAAGATGTACAATATCAATGAAATTTATCTCATTTCACATGCCCTACTTGAAACAGGCAACGGTACTTCTACCCTCGCAAATGGTGGTAACGTGGTCAATAATAAAGTGGTCACTACAGGTAAGAAGTACTACAACATGTTCGGTATTGGTGCAGTAGACAGTGATGCACTTCGCGGAGGTTTCAATTATGCGAAACAAGCAGGTTGGGATACAGTGAAGAAAGCGATTGTTGGCGGTGCGCATTTCATCGCTGGCCGTTACATTCACGAGGGTCAGAACACGTTGTATAAAATGCGTTGGAACCCTGCCAAACCAGGTACGCATCAATATGCAACTGATATTGGATGGGCGAAGCAAAATGCTATCCGCATTAAGTCATTCTACGATCAAATCAAACAAACAGGTAAATACTTTGATATCAGTACGTATCAAAAATAGTTTATTCGATTGTAATCAACAAAATAAATCATAAACTTAACCCTTCAGTCATTGCTTAAACGTAATGATTGAAGGGTTTTATTAAGTGAATTTTATTTTTTGATACTGATGTCACGTGAAAGTATAGTGAAGCTCACATGTTAAAGTAGCTTAGTTAACCGAAGAATGAATAGCTACCATCACTTACAAAATAATGAACTACCGTTTTTTATTCAGCATCATCAGCTTGATCACTATCACTCAACTTTTCTAACAATATCGCGAATTGGGCTTGCTCATCTTCAGTTAACTTCTGAGCTCGCACTTCAAGGAGTGAGATACGCGCTTCATTAATTTGGCGTACAAGTTCTAGACCTCTTTCAGTGAGCAATAAATCTTTTCGTCGCATGTCTACTGGAGACGTCTGACTTTTCACGTAATCGAGACGACGTAGTTTCTTAATCCAACGCGACACCAATGATTGCTCTCTGTGCAACTTGTTTGTAATGGTATGTTGAGACATCATTTGTTGCGTATATAGTAATCTTAATATGACAAACTGCTCATGAGATAAATCGACTTTACTACCTATTCGCTGACTCACAAGTTCCAAATCTTCATTTAAAGAAGTAATGATTGTTTCGAGTTGTTTGTACATTTGTTGTCCTCTCTTATTTAAGTTCTATCTGTAGCGATCACTGGAAGTCGGAAACGCGCGATATAGATATTATCTTAAAGAAAACTCGCGAACCGCCACCACTTTCACTACATGATGTAATGCTACACTTGTACTGAAGTTAAAAATATTATACGTTTCTCGCTCATTAAATACAAACGATTTTGCCACAATAATGCGATATTGTTGCATTAGCAACACTTTATATAATAAATTATTAGATGTTATAAATTTTTTGAAGGAGCTAAATTTATGGGTAAATCCTTACAAAGAGACTATTATTTTGATAATGCACGCGCGATATTAATATTTTTCGTAGTTTTCGGTCATCTTTTACAACCATATAAATCTGAGAGTCCGATTCTATCGGCGCTATACTTAACTATTTATAGTTTCCATATGCCAGGATTTCTCTTTATTTCTGGTTACTTTGCGAAAAAAATCGGCGAACAAGGCTATTTAGAAAAGGTCTCTAGAAAGTTACTCATTCCTTACTTTATCTTCTTTGCCTTTTTCTCATTTTACTATTACTTTACAGGGCAAACTGATAAAGTGACATTTGATCCTTTCAATCCTGTATTTGCATTGTGGTTCTTACTGACATTATTTTTATTCCATGTCATTCTCGTTATCGTTAAGGATTACAAACCCTATATCGTCTTACCCGTCGCAATTATCATCTCGCTATTCGCAGGATTTTCATCGAATATCAACGAATATTTGAGTTTCTCAAGAACGATTATCTTTTTCCCAATCTTCTACATTGGTTACCTGTTCCAGAAACGACATACTGCGTTCTTGCGTGACAAACGACTCATACCGATTTCTATCGCCATACTCATCAGTTTCTTTGTGATTTATTATATCCACCCTATCAATGCGGATTGGTTGCTTGGCAGTACGCCTTACACCTCTTTAGAGGATGGTGATCAAGGTTTATACAGTCCATTGAAACGGCTTGTGCTCTACGTCATCATCCTAGTCGCGATGTTCTCAGTCTTTAATCTTGTTCCACAGGGACAACATTGGTTCACCTACATGGGGGGTCGCACGCTTCAAGTTTACCTGTTACACGGCTTAGTGATTGGCGTGGTGAGAGGGTTTGAACTCTACCCATTCAAAGAACCAATCTCAATGATGACTTATATTTACCTCATCGGTTTAAGCGCGTTAATTGTTTATATTTTAACAACCAACTTTGTAGTAAAATGGTCGAACCCAATCATTCATTTAAGACGACCTTCGCAATTTAACTCGAAATGATAACAAAGCCGAATTGCAATCTCTTGATTTATGTTAGAATAGACTTAATTTAATTCTTTCGACATGATAGAGTGAGCAATTCGGTTTTTTTGAGGTGAAAAAATGAAATTAGCGTTAAACCAGCATTCTAAATACTTACAAGCACCAAGTATTAGACAATTCTCTAACCGTATGAAAGGCATGACGGATTGTGTCAATCTTACTATTGGTCAACCCGACTTTCCTATGCCGGATGTGGTTAAAAAAGCATATATTGAAGCGATTGAAGAGAATCATACAAGTTATTCCCACAATAAGGGACTCATCGAAACACGTGAGGCGATTAGCGCGTACTTTAAACAACGCTTTGAAGTAGATTATGATCCAGAAGAAATCATTATTACGAATGGTGCGAGTGAGGCGCTCGATACGGCGCTACGTAGTATCATTGATGAAGGAGACGAAATTATTATTCCTGGCCCTGTATACGCAGGCTATATTCCTCTCGTGAAGACTTTAGGTGGCACACCGGTTTATATCGATACAACTCAAACAGATTATAAGGTAACGCCTGAAGCGATCAAGTCTCATATTACTGACAAGACGCGTGCGATACTTTTAAACTATCCTACTAACCCTACAGGTGTCACACTCAGCTACAATGAAGTGGCAGGACTTGTAGAGACGTTAAAGCAACATGAAATCTTTGTCATCAGTGATGAAATCTACGCGGAGAATACATTTAAAGGTCAACACACGTCTTTCGGACAATTTACGGACTTACGTGACCAACTGTTAGTTATCAGCGGATTGAGTAAATCTCATTCTGCGACAGGCATCCGTATGGGCTTTCTCATGGGGCCTGAATACTTAATTGAGAAATTAACGTTTATGCATGCCTATAATTGTATTTGTGCAAATGTGCCTGCTCAAATTGCTTGTAAGGCTGCTTTGCAAGAAGGTTTAGATGCACCGCGCTATATGAACGAAGCTTATATTGAAAGACGCGATTATTTAGTACGTCGTCTTACAGAGCTCGGTTTTGAGCTAGATGCTACGCCTGAAGGTGCTTTCTATATCTTCCCTAACATTACACGTTTCACTGATGATGACTTTAACTTCTGCGTGGAAGTTCTCGAGGAAGCTCATGTCGCTATGGTACCAGGTTCTGCATTTACTGTTTATGGCCAAGGTCACGTTAGAATCTCTTACGCTTATCCATTATCACAGCTCAAAGAAGGCATGGCACGCCTTGAAAGATTTTTAGAAAAGCATTATCAGTCATAAATATTGAAAAAGCGATTGTTGGTTAACCATTTCCAACAATCGCTTTTGTGCTATTTCTTGTATTTTTCAATGATGTTTCGATCAGTAAATTTACGTAGTAAGTTGTAATAAGTCACAGTGTCTTCTTCTGGCATGTCAAACTGTTGAATGACATCTTCGGAAATTTTACTGAATTGCTTCTTAAGGTCGATGCCGTCTTGTGTAAGTTCAATCTTCACACGACGCTCATCTTCAAGCGTACGAATACGATTAATAAGACCTTTTTTCTCAAGACGCTTAATAATCGGACTAATCGTACCAGAGTCTAAATAGAGCTCTTCACAAAGTGTCTTGATATATATCGGACGATCTGTGTCGATATACAGTAACACAATGTAATTCGGAAAACTAATGTCATATCTTTTCAAATACTGATTAAATTGATTCACTATTTCTTTGTTTGTTACGTAAAATAAGAAACAAAGTTCTTTTCTTAGTTCATCACCGTATTCTTTAGTCATAATACACTCACCTCATCAACTATAATATATTCTAAATATTAATATCTGTCAAACATTAATTATCAGATGATAAGATTTTATATCTAATGTGTTAATATTTTTATACTTATCGTATATATAACAGTTAGCAATAAATACAATGCTTCCATACATTGAATTATAAAAATAAAGCGATTGAATGTGTCTTACACTCAACCGCTGTCTTCATCATTATCTTGATTCTTTGAATTAAGGGAATTTAGGGAACTGATCAAAGTCTGGTTGACGCTTCTCTTTGAATGCGTCGCGTCCTTCTTTCGCTTCATCAGTTGTGTAGTATAATAATGTAGCATCTCCGGCCATCTGTTGTAAACCTGCTAAACCATCTGTATCGGCATTCATCGCTGCTTTTAAGAAACGAAGTGCAGTAGGTGAATGTTGCATGATTTGTTGACACCATTCTACAGTTTCATCTTCCACTTCATCAAGCGGAACGACAGTGTTAACTAAGCCCATGTCTAATGCTTCTTGTGCATTGTATTGACGGCATAAGTACCAGATTTCACGTGCTTTTTTATGACCTACAATACGAGCGAGGTAACCTGAACCATAACCTGCATCGAATGAGCCCACTTTAGGACCTGTTTGTCCAAAGATGGCGTTGTCTGCAGCAATCGTTAAGTCACACACTACGTTTAAGACGTTACCGCCACCGATAGCGTAACCGCGAACCATAGCAATAACTGGTTTCGGAATCACACGGATAAGGCGTTGTAAATCGAGCACGTTAAGACGAGGAATTTGATCGTCGCCTACGTAACCACCGTGTCCACGTTTCTTCTGATCTCCACCAGAACAGAATGCTTTGTCGCCTTCACCTGTTAAGATGATGACAGAAATACGTTCATCATCGCGAGCACGACTAAATGCATCGATCATTTGTTGAACTGTATCAGGTGTGAAAGCGTTACGTACTTCAGGACGGTTAATCGTAATCTTCGCAATACCTTCATAGAATTCATATTTAATCTCACTATATTCTTTGAGCGTTTCCCACTGTCTAGACATGTTTGTCCTCCTCATTCATAAATCTTAATACTATATTATCAAATTCCGTAATGTTTTCCACATTTACCGTATGCCCAACATCTTCCACCACATACTTTGTTGCGCTTGTCAGAGCGGGCTGTAAACGTTCTGCGATACGACAGAATTTACGATCTAAATCCCCAACGATGATGCAAGTCGGCGTAGTTATCTGTTCTAACTTAGGCCAGAGATTAGGCATAGACCCTGTACCATAATCGCGTAGTGCTTTAGCAAGGCGATTCGGCGCTTGAGAGCGTCTTAACTCTCTGACCCCACGTTGCATTTCTTTAGGGAGTTGTTTTTGCGTTTGAAAAAGCGGGAGTTTCTCCCAATCGTTAACAAATACTTCAATACCAGCAAGATTTAATACCTTCGCACGTGCATCATCTACACGCTGACGTTCGATTCTTTGTTCTTCATCTTCTATGCCTGGTGAAGTGCTTTCAAGTATTAAACCGCTAAGTTTCATTGTACCATATATTGCATAATAAAGTGCAACACGACCACCCATAGAATAACCCTGTAGATAGAGTTGATATTCTGCAAATTGTTTCAATACTTCGTCTAAAGCGCTACAGATAAATGGAAAATCCCACGTTTCTGTTTCACTCGACTGGTCTTCCCCATGACCTGGCAAGTCGAGGAGTAAGACGTTCGTCTGTTGTCGCAACGTATCCAAATGTTGATGATAAGTTCGCTGATCACTAATAAACCCATGTAACATAATGAGTAGTTGCTCGGACTGCTTCTCTGCTGGATAAAAATTATAATTCAACATCAATCATATCACTCAATTTCTGATAGAGATTTCGGTGTTGTTGATGGTTATCCTCACGTTCAGTCATCACTTCGTATATATGACCACCAAACTCAGATAACTGCATGTCTTTAAATGACTGTAAATCATCGTAGCGCGCAAAGGTAAAGTTATAAAGTAAGGCAGTATGCTCGAAATTTAAACCTGTTGGCGTACCAAAGAGCTGTTCGAAATAATCACTTGCAGATTGCTTTTGTGGCAAGTAAGAGAAGATTCCACCACCATCATTATTCAATATAATAATATTGAGATGAATATCATGCATTTTAGCCATCAATAAGCCATTCATATCATGATAGAACGCCAAATCGCCAATCAGTAGCGTCGTCTTTCGATGTACCGCCATACCCAGTGCAGTGGAAACGACGCCATCAATACCATTTGCGCCTCTATTTGCGTAAATCATCGCTTCACAATCTGTCGCTAAGTTATCCACGTCACGAATAGGCATGCTATTACTTACAAATAACGTATCTTCAGCAGTGAGTTTCTCTAAAAGACGAGCGACATAAGCCGATTCGTCGGAAGCGTGTTCAACGTAGTCTTGAAGCTCGACTCTTGCACGTTTCTCTAATGACTGCCAGTGACTCAACCAGTTATGACGCTTCTTAGGCTCTAGCTCCATGATTTGTCTAAAGAAATCATTCGCCGACATTTCATAAGAGATATGTGGCGCAACAGGATAAGCATCAGGTTGATCGTTATTCTGTACTAGAATTTGATATGCTTCAGTACGTCCGAGCCA
Organism: Staphylococcus pettenkoferi; assembly: GCF_026659735.1. Lineage (GTDB taxonomy): Bacteria > Bacillota > Bacilli > Staphylococcales > Staphylococcaceae > Staphylococcus. Next base: position 341,494 of record NZ_JANSKK010000002.1, read on the forward strand.
TTGATTAATCACCTTAGAGACGACAGGTTTGCCCACTCGAATAATAAAGTCTGGTTCTACCTTTAAACCTGCTCTAAATAGCAAATCATACGTCGTGATGACATTAGGGTGCTGACTTTGACGTAGCTGACTCAATGGATCAGCGAGGATAGGTAAATCATGTATCGTCGCAAACTTGAGTATTTGTGACACATCTTGATGTTGCATATCCCCTACCACAATCAAACCTTTGTCCTTGTCTAAACTTGATTGAATATGATCCATCGAAGCCGTTTTTTGATAATGCGGAATCGCATACATCTCTGAAGTAAGCATGTCTAAGTTGTTTAAATCAGGTGTTAAAGGCTCTCTAAATGGCAAGTTAAAATGTATAGGACCACGATGAGGGCCATATAAATGCTGACTTGCTTTTTGCAACTGAAATTGAATCGTTTGCGTCATTGCGTCAGGATAATGCCCATCCGCAATCGGAAAGTCAAATTGATAATGGACATAATTCTCAAACATGCGACCTTGATTAATCGCTTGAGGCGCGCCGATACCTCTCAACTCATGAGGACGATCACTTGTCAACACAACAAGTGGTAGGCGACTAATTTGAGACTCTGCTATTGCAGGCGTATAGTTTGCTGCTGCAGTACCTGAAGTACATAAAATAGCAACAGGTCGTTCGCTCCCTTTCATCAACCCTAAAGCGAAGAATGCCGCACTACGCTCATCAGGATGCACCCAAATTTTGATATCTGGATGTGCTGCAAAGGCGATTGCTAATGGTGTAGAACGGGATCCCGGGCTGATGACCACCTCATGAATACCATAAGCATACAGTTCAGAGGCGAGTTGATATACTTGTTTCGTTAAAGCTTCCTTGTGTTTAGTCATTAACTTCTACTCCTAATGCTTTCATCATCGGTTTAAACTTCACAGATGTTTCCGCAACTTCTGCATCTGGATCAGAATTACAAACAATTCCACAACCGGCAAATAGAATTGCTTGATACTGTTTAAGTAACATTGATCTTATCGCGACGATAAACTCACAGTCGTCATCCATATCAATATAGCCTACTGGAGCGCCATAAAGGCCACGTGTTCCAAATTCATAACGTTCGATATACTCAACAGCTTCATCCTTTGGATAGCCACCCAATGCAGGCGTAGGATGTAAGCGATCCAATAATTTAATATAGGCATTCTCTTTCAGTGACGCCTTGATCTGTGTATAAAGGTGATACAGATGATCGTTCGTTAAGATTTCGGGCTTATGATTGTAATCCACTTCGGTCACGTAATCTTCAATATCTTGCAGGATACTATCCACAACAAATTGATGTTCATTCAAGTTCTTCTGATCATTTAAAAAGGCTTGAATATTCTCTTCATCAAGTTGCTCGTCATGTGTCCGACGTATTGTTCCAGCCACTGCTTTAGTAGAAAGTACATTATCTTCAACTTCGATCAGTTGCTCTGGTGTTTGAGAGAAGAAGATGCTCTCTTCGGACTCAAGCACGAAGAGATAGCTATTCTGTTCCCCAGTTAATGCGCGTTGCAATAGATACGGCACTGAAATTGGCTGCTCAAATTGAATCAATCTTCTACGAGCAAGCACAATCTTTTTCGTCTCATCAAGTTCATCAACCGTTTGTGCAACGAGATCACGCCACTCATCCTTAAAAATGTCCTCTATGCGTGTGATGTCTTTCGGCGGTTCGATTGAGGATTCAGGTCGTTCTGTCAGACGTTGAACGATCGCTTTGAAACGCTCTATATCAAATTCTTCTCGTGGAACTGTATACGTGACATATGTGACACCGTCTTCCATCGTGCTCAATATCTCAGGTAAGATAAAATGATTGATGCCAAATTGGCGCCATTCATCTCCTGACTTATGTGCTGAGAATTGAAATCCTCCGCATATTTTTAAGTGATGTTTAGCAGAATGAGGATGAATACAATCAATACGTTCTTTATCTTTTTCCCATTCGCGGAAGATGGATTGTTTATTTTCAAAGTCATTTTTATATCTTTTAAGTGCGTTAAAACCAAAAAAAGACATTTGATTATTATTCTTTTTAAAGTAGAAACGATTCCCCGCTTCATCTTCAGTCAGTTGAAAGAGTTCTACAGGATTTAATTCGCGGTTAATCTTCGCTTCTACAGAAACAAAATCATGATTGCTTTTATAAACACGTTCTATGATTTCATCTTCCCTGACCTCAACAGTCATGCATGTCACTTCTTTCAATACAAAATTTATTCATTATAATATTGTACCATCTTTCAGAAACTGTGTATTTATTATTGCTTAAATCGATACAAATGATTATCCGCCATTTGACCTCTATTAAAACTTCTATTAAAATTAATTTGATTCATAAAAATTAATATACGAATAAGAGGTATGATATGCATGGCTTCTCAATATCAACAATATTCTACTGTCCGAAAGTATTGGCAATTAATGAGACCCCATACACTTACAGCAGCCATCGTTCCAGTGTTAGTTGGAACTGCAACGGCTAAACTCTTTATGACAGGTAGCGAAGACCATCTGAAGTTCAGTCTCTTCTTAGCGATGCTCATCGCTTGTCTCTTAATACAAGCTGCTACCAACATGTTTAATGAGTATTATGACTTCAAGAAAGGTCTAGATGACCATACTTCCGTAGGGATTGGTGGCGCAATTGTACGCAATGGGATGAGTCCTAAACTTGTGCTCAACCTCGCTATTGCATTCTACATTATCGCGGCACTGCTAGGTATCTTTCTTGCTGTAGCAAGCTCGTTCTGGATTCTACCAGTAGGATTAGTATGTATGGCTGTAGGTTACCTGTATACGGGCGGACCAATGCCGATTTCATGGACACCATTTGGCGAGTTATTCTCCGGCGTGTTTATGGGCATGGTAATTATACTCATCGCCTTCTTTATCCAAACAGGTAACTTACAATGGTATGCGTTCTGGATTAGTATTCCGATTGTAATTACGATTGGTTTGATCAATATGGCAAACAACATTCGAGATCGCGTGAAAGATAAAGAAAGTGGCCGTAAGACGTTACCTATCTTATTAGGCAAAAATAATTCCATACGCTTAATGGGTCTCTTATACATTGTCGCATATTTATTTGTGATTGGACTTATTATCTTCCATCCAGGCGCATCACTATTCTATTTACTCGTACTGTTATCATTCAATATGCCAATTAAAGCAGTTCGACGATTCAAGAAAAATGATACACCACAAACTATGATGCCTGCAATGGCAGCGACAGGAAAAACCAATACCATCTTCGGTATCCTTTACGCTTTAGGTATTTATCTGAGTGGTCTTGCTGGTGTAATTTAAGCTATAAGGTCTCACTTAATCCAATTAATATAAAAGGATTCAATATAGAGCCCCAACAAAGTATTTAAGGCGCTTTGTTGGGGCTATTCATATGTCATCTTATGATGTTGGATCTTATGTTGTAGCGTTCTTTCTATCAGTTACGTGGTTCGTCTTAACTTTTACACATTACTAGAGCGGTAGCGTTCACGTGCATCGTCAGATAACACCATATGATAATGTTCATGGCCATAAAGGTCAATAGTTCCAACTGATTCGAAACCTAATTTGTGATACAGGCTTAACGCACCTGTATTATCCACATCGCAGTTCAAACTCCACTGATAGTCTGGATGCTGACCTATCACATGTTGGAACAACGCTGTGGCGACACCACGTCCTCGATATTCAGGAAACGTAGCTACCGTCTCGATATACCATTCATCATCTTTCGCTTCTTTCGTTGGCATCGGCAAACCGTATTGTCTGATATCTTCGTCTAAGTCTAATTCTAACCAGGCTTCCTCCAGCTCCAGCTCATCTTTACCTGGATAAGCAATCAAACATCCAGCGACTTGGCCTTCAATTAAATAAACCCATATATTATCAATGTGACCTCGATATTTCACGTCAGTCATACTACGCTCAATCACATCTAATAAACGTGTGCGTTCGATATGTTGAACTAAATCTGTTTCAAGCCCTTCCCAAATGATATAACTTAATCGTGCAAGCTGTTCAGTATCTTCAGGTTGCGCTTTTCTAATCATAATTTCAAACTCCTAAATCGTTATTTGTTAGTCTTTTATATTATATAATATTTTACTAAATAAACATAATTATATACCTAGGAGAAGACGCTCTGCATAAGTTTCATTTATAAATAACGCGCTACGAGTTGATCGATACGCGCCATATCATCTCGCGCATAACCGCAAGCTGCTAAGAGGTTCCCTGGATCTCGTTTATCGCTCTGGATCTCTTGATGTCCCGGCATGTGGTCCCAGTGATTGATTCCCCATGACTGACAAAGCGCTGCCATCACTCGACAGGCATTATCCAGCGACTTTAACGAGCGTTGACGGTTGGAGAAATAGCACGCTTCCAGACCAAACGCGCCGTCATTTGCATCGATGCCATACCACACATTATCCGTCACCGTGTTATACATTACGTGCCAAGCTTTTTCGTCAAGCGGTATACAAACGATAGCTTCTACATCATCAACAAAGATATGTGCTGAAGAGGTACTTTCCCACGGTTCATTGTATGTTCGCCTGAAGTAATCCACGTTATTCTGCGCTGTACTGTCAATATTGCCAGTATCGTGAAAGACGGCAAACACCGGTCTCCCCGTAGTTAATCTTACGCCACAGCGCCGAGTGCCTATAGGTAAGAGTTGCCGACAAACAGGAACATTGTTCCAATAATCAATGAGTGTCTTCGTCATGTGTCATTTCTCCTTTGTTGTCTATCATTAATTTGTTGCTTAATAGTTTAGGCACAGGGATGCCCATGGCTACTGCATTCTCTAGTACACTCGTTAACTCACCTACGATGTAAAATAGAACAAAGCTATTGATAAACATCCCATGCATTTGAAAGATGACGTCTATGAGGTTGCCTGCTAAGATGACACACAAGTAACCAATCTTTCGAACATAACCGTTAAGCGCACTTTTACTCCACAACTGCCCTTTACTGATAGCCTTTAATAACCCTGTAATTACATCTGTAATCATCAGCATGATCAAAGCGTTAATCAGTAACCAATTGCCTGAGTAGAACAGCGAAGTGCCATGTGCAACAGGTAGCGTTAAATGATCAATCATCGTCTCAACCTCCTTTCACTGTGAATTCACACTAAATATCGAAAGAAATAACATTTGAGGTTAAAACAATGAGTATCGGTGACTTGTATTGAGATATGCGTAGTAAAAACCGATCTTTTCTTCTCTATTCACAGAATTATTTAGAATATTATTCTAATATTATATTTTTGATTGAGCAGAGGGGTGTTTTGCTATATAATAACTTTAATAACGAAAATACAGGCACGTTCGCCGTCTTTGACCGTTTCTCAATCCTTATTTGCACCTTACACTAGACAACAACCTAAGATAAAGGAGACATCAATGAGCTCTAACCCGCATTTTTACCTCCCTTCTGAACTTAAACTTATGTTAAAGCAACCTCAAGCACCGCTCGCCTATCACTACAAAAGACATCCAGGAGATGAGAACATGACAAATTACTTAACTAAAGCAGAATTCTATAAACACAAACAGAAATTGGATAGGAAGCACGCTACTCTTGAAAGCAATATCTCAACGCATCAGCAATCCCTTCAGCATTTACAAGAACATGAAGACTTTACTAAGAAGACACTCAATCAGTTGCAAGAAAGTCATCAACACGCCTTAGAACATGTCCAATCAGAAATGACTGGCATGCGCAAAGACAACCAACACTTTTACGAAGTGCAAACGGAAGCGAATGACAAACTGAGACGCGAGTTAAAGCAAGATTATAAGGATTTCATTAAAGATACCAAAGAGGACACTAAGACATTTAAAGCTGAGTTAAACTTAAATTTCGATAAGTTTAAAGAAGGAATGGAAAATAAATATTCCGAATTTAAAAAAGAGATGAAGGATGAGTATGCTCAGTTTAAAAAGGAGAATAAGTCTGATTTCGAGTCCTTTAAAAGCTATATGGAAAATCAATTCACTCAATTTAATAATGAAAGAAAAGAAGAATATGAGCGTTTCAAAAAAGAGATGGAGAAGCAATTCGAACAAACGCGCAATGAAATGAAGGAGGATTTTAATTACTTTAGAAACGAGATGAAAAATGATTTCGAAACGCATAAAAACGACATGTATCAATTCAAAAGCGATTTGAAAGAGGATTTCGGTTTGCTTCGAGAAGACATGAATGATTTCCGGAAAGAGATGAAAGCTGATTTCGGTTTGCTTCGAGAAGACATGAACGACTTCAAAAAAGAGATGAAAGCTGATTTTAACTCGCTTCGCGAAGAAATGAATGATTTCAAAAAAGAGATACGTTCAGAGATCAATGCATTTCGTGAAGAGGTGAATACAAAAATCGATAATTTGTTAAAAACACTAGAACAAAGAGAGAATCGCATGCTCGTTAAGTTTGGTTTACTATTTACTGCTATCAGCATTGTAGTATCGATTATTTTGCATTTTATCTAATATTGTTTAAAGCGATTTAAAAGACCCCCATCATTACTTGGCAGCCTAGTATTGAAAGTTAACGACCAAGTATGATGGAGGTATTTAAATATTTGTTGTAGTTCTTCAATTAGAATCTGAACCGTCACTTATTTAATCAAATCAGCTATGTACCTATCTATTCGACTATCAAGCATTAAAAATCAATAATACGACAATCGCCACAATTTGCGCTACGATAGTGGTCGCAATTCGTCTTGTATATAGATAACTTGCTGATAGTATTAATTGTGCAACAAAGATAAATAGCAACAATGCCTTATTATCTAAGTAGAAGAAGAGCGAAGCCGAAGCTAAAGCAGTAATAACGATACTTATCCATTTAGGCACCTTCAACTGCAGGATGCACTTCTGTAAGACGGTTCTCATATACAACTCATGACAAGGTATCACTAACAATAGTGTTACTAGCATTTGCCATTTGAAATATACACCTGTTCTAGAGAGCATCTTAATCAATGAAGCGTATTTAATATCAGAACTGATTGCTGCGAATATGAGTTGAAGGATAATCAGCACAATAGCTGTCACAATCCCCCACCCTATTGAGGTAAGCAATCGCTTCGACTCGATATCTCTCTGATAGAAGACGTAACTGATACCTGCAATTAGCATAATACCTGTATAAAGGTACCAGTATTCTTGTCTTTCTCCCCACATGATATAAAGAATGATATGAAAAACTATAAAACTAAGGATAAACCACAATAGTGCTTTTGAAACTTTTCCCATATTCTTATCCTTCTTGATCTATAATTTTATAACGTTTGTGATTGATAACTGTTTTTTCAGGTAAATCAAGCTCTTCAAAGTTGTCCATAATTGTCAAATCTACAATTACAGAATTATCATTAATTTTCTCTACACGTCCTTTTAAACCATCATAAAATTCTACAATATTTCCTACTTCTGCGACAGTCATCTTAAGACCTCCTAGAATGTTAACTAGATAGTATTGTACTAAAAAAACCGCGACAAATAAACAGATAACCATTAACTCTAGGATGAATAAAGAGGAATATGACCGCTTTATCAAAGCTTTCAGTATTGTCACAGTATCGTCGCATTTCGAGACCTTACGATGAGTAAAAGAGTAGCTTTTTACCTCAATTTAAGGCATAAATAAAGTGAGGGGAATAGTAGCGTTAACTATGATGACATCACATGGATGAACAATATTACCACTATGGTATAGGAGTGAATGCACGATGAAATTTATTAGTAATAACAACATCACAGATCCAACTTTAAATCTAGCAATGGAAGAATATGTACTTAAACATATGCCGAATGACGATAGCTACTTCCTATTCTATGTCAATAGACCTTCAATCATCATAGGCAAGAACCAAAATACACATGAAGAGATTAATAAAGATTATGTGACTGAGCACGGTATCGATGTCGTTCGTCGTATTTCAGGCGGTGGTGCAGTATATCATGACACAGGTAACTTAAACTTCAGCTTTATTACAGATGACGATGGCAACAGTTTCCATAACTTCAAGAAATTTACCGAACCAATCGTTCAAGCTTTACAGTCCTTAGGCGTCGAAGCTGAAATGACTGGCCGTAACGATATTCAGGTGGGTAACGCGAAAATTTCTGGTAACGCTATGGTAAAGGTTAAATCTCGTATGTTTAGTCACGGAACACTTATGCTCAATAGTGAACTTAGTGAGGTTCAGAATGCTTTGAAAGTTAATCCTGCTAAAATTAAATCTAAAGGAATTAAATCAGTAAGAAGTCGTGTCGCAAATATTGTGGAATTTCTAGATGAACCTATTTCAATCGAAGAGTTCAAAAGTATTATATTAAAAACAATATTTGGTGAAGCAGACCACGTTGAAGAATATCATCTTACAGATGAAGATTGGAAAAATATAGAACAACTAAGTAATGAAAAATATCGCACTTGGGAATGGAATTACGGTCGTAATCCGAAATATAATTTCGAAAGAGAAGAGAAATTTGATAAAGGATTTGTACAAGTTAAACTCGATGTACGTAGAGGCCGTATTGAAAATGCGAAAATCTTCGGAGATTTCTTCGGCGAAGGAGATGTAAGTGAGATTGAAGATGCACTCGTCGGTACATTACACGATTTCAACAGTATTAAAGAGGCGCTTTCGCACTATAGTATTTACCACTATTTCGGGGATATTAACAGAGATGAACTCATTCGTTTAATGTCTTAGAGAATAATTAAAGGACGTTGTGTTATATTAGTAATTCTAAACTTTAACACAGCGTCCTTTTATTCATCGAGGAAGAATGACTTGAGTTATCCAACGAGACATGCCTCCAATTCATTGTATTCTTTTGTATAGCGCTTGAACTCTTCTTCATTTTTATTTTTGAGTGCTTCATCGATTAAATTCTCAAGTTCCTGCTTACGTACGTTACGTAGCGCTTGATCAATGATAAGTTCAATACCCAAATCGTTGATCGTATTGATAAAAGCTTCAAGTGTTTCATACTTCAAATTTGCTTTGTTCTGCATGTGAATGCAACTCCTTTATTTCTATTTGTTAGTATTATACATACTTTGATATTTGAAATCAATGAATTTTCAGATATTTATTAGTAGAATTTTACCCTTTTACCTCTACAATTTTTAAGTAATTTCGAGCAATTTCGCTCATTTTTTAAGTTGTGGAAAACCGTAAAATTGAGTTATATTATGAGTTGATTTATCGATTGGACTAGTATATGATTAACTTACAGATTTATTAAATGATAAAAGTAAATGTGCAACTACTTAAAGGAGGTTTCATCATTATGAAACTTGACGTTATTCAGCAAGAAGACATGGCACTTTACCCGATTAGTAATGGTAGAGGAATGCATGCCAGCACCAAAATCCTGAAAGTTAATTCACCATCACTTATTTTACCGAAAAAGCCTCAAAAGGTATTAGAGGTGTCATGTAGGTTCTACGGTGCCCCCTACTTACATAAAAAGAATGAAGCGACCCGTATAACCGGAATTACTAGTAAGCCACCTATTTTATTAACGCCACTTTTTCCAACCTATTTTTTCCCTACGCATTCAGATCGTAAATCAGAGAACGCTTGGATTAACATCCACTACGTTGAAAAGATTAAAGAACTTAAAGATAAAAGATGTAAAATCTTTTTCGTGGATAATCAAACCTTAACTGTTAACGTTTCTAAACATAGCTTAGATCACCAATATAAAAATGCCATTTTATATAATTTTTTAATGGAACGATCCGTAAAAGTATTTACGAGTGATCCTAATAATCCTATAGATTATGCTAAAAAGGAACTGAACATTTATGAAGTGCTTATTAAATACGCGAAATTATTTCAATATAAGGAGTAGTATTTAACTATTCTCTGAATTACAATACTCCCGATTAACTTCCTGCAGTAGTCGGGAGTATCTATATCAAAAATCAGTCGTTTTCGTGGTGTTTCTGTATTAAAGTTATTAAATAAATTTTAACTATATCTATACAGAGTGTAAATATTCTTTTATTTTTTGGGTTCAACCTCTTGAAAAAATCTGTGTAATTGCTATAATAATACTTGTGCTTGATAGAAATCACATTAATCCACAGTAGCTCAGTGGTAGAGCTATCGGCTGTTAACCGATCGGTCGTAGGTTCGAATCCTACCTGTGGAGCCATATGGAAACGTACTCAAGTTGGCTGAAGAGGCGCCCCTGCTAAGGGTGTAGGTCGCGAGAGCGGCGCGAGGGTTCGAATCCCTCCGTTTCCGTTAATATTTATAAATCACTTATTAAGAAAGTGTAGAGAACACCGTAAAGGCGGTGTTCTTTTTATATTCATCGAAATATGTATAAAGAAGTATTAAAATTCTTAATTACAAAACGGACAACTTTGATATCGGTAATTCACTTTGTTTGTTACGTTGTCCGTCTAAAATTGATAGTTACTATTTATGCTTTGAATAATAACTCCTTTGAAATTCGTATAATTTTTCTGTAGTACCAAGTGTTAAATTGTCTATTTGACGTTTCCCATTTCTAATGCCTGATATTACGTTTTGACTGATGCCTGTTGCTTTGCTTATTTGATAACCAGTAATATTACTCTTAAATAATTTCTCAATTGTCTTTTTGTATACTGACAAGTCGATCACCTTCGTATCTGTAACCTAAAGATTTCAAGTGTTTTATTCGTGCAAATTTTATAAATTCGGGTATCAGTAGAACGAAAACAACTACAAATGTTGTTAAAAAATAATACATCACTTGAACCCCCTTTTTATAAGATATATAATAAACATGTAAGGAGGAGGCACTATGCCTCCGGTTAAATTAATCTTTGCTGTTCGGCTTTCGACTAATATAGTCGATATGCCATAATCTAAGTTGCTTTAATACTCCTGGGATAATTAGTACAAATGCGACTTGTACTGGTTGACCTAGGAGTATTTTTATAACCTCATGCAACGGCTCTCACCTCCTTACATGTAGGCTGTAAGGTATATCTCAACCTTCCAAATGTAATTATACTACACAAATGTTAAGTATACCAAGCATTAACAATCAACAACTTCTTCGTTTCTAAACCGAAAAAAGCTAGGCAAAATAACATCTCTTAAACTCAAATATAGGCTCACTAGTCCAATTTGATATAGAGCCACAATAGAAACTCAAATGCCTACAGAGCTTTTTATAGTTATTCCTTTCCACCTATGCCTTTTACTTCTTTTATTAAATCACTTCAAAGTTAGCACTATAGACTCAATTATAGTAAACGTTGACCTTATATTAACTCCTCGATATATAAAGAGAGGAAGAACGCATACACATTTTATACGTTCTTCCTCTCTCAAATATATTCGTATTACTGAAGAAAATCCCATCCACAAACCAAACGCTACCTACTTCAATTTCACTTTAAAGGTCTGCTTGTGCTCTAATTGATATTCATCGTCTTGTAATTGCTGAGCAATGCGTTCCCCCATCGTATTTTTATCAGTATGGTGAATAATAGCCGTATCGAGAATTTGCTGGTAGTTACGGTAGCAATAATCGGTCATGACTACGCGATACATGTGATCTAAATTAATATTGTGCAACGTAACACGATGATTAGGTGGTTGAGTCATGTCCACATCATATTCCACGCCTTGCCAGAATGTGCATAATGTTTCATCGATAATCGTTAAGCTAAGTTCTCCATCACTAAACTCTAAATGTCCATAACTATATTCAAGGATTTGTTTAATATCTGCACCTTTCACCGTAATATCAATGGGCACATCAGGATGCGGATAAGCTTCAAAGATATCTTGGTTAGTCACTTGACCGCTCAAACCTCGTTCGCCATTACACGGTAAATGCACACATGAAATGTCAAAGGCATGTTCTCTCTGAATACTGTCGTGTAAGAGTTGAATAAATGGATGTGGGCGAGTAACCACATCTTCTAAACCATCAACCGTTAAATCTCCTACCTGTTCGCTTATTATCTCATCCATCCAGTGTTCAACTGCTTTGCGATCGTAATATGTCGTAGTTAGCAGTGTGGAATCTTCTGGATATTGATTCAAATCCACAATTTCGGAATTGACGAAATCCACTTCGTAGGATGTCGTATGTTTTTTAAAATTCACATTGACGTGCACGAGTTGCTCAGCATTCTGCCCCGCTTGCACATAAAGTGTTTCATTATCCCTACCGATATAAGTTTGGTGCTGGTGACCTGTAATTAGCAAATCAATAACACCTAAATTTTGAATAATCTTCTCTGCTTCATTCACTTCTTGCTCATGCTCACGCGGTTTCTGACTTAATTGGTTTAAACCGCCGTGATAAATCACAATTAAAAAGTCTGGTGATTCACTTTCGTGGATATAGCGAATCCAACGTTTCGCCGTTAGCATCGTCTTAGCCATGCTCACATCTGATTCCATTTCAAAGTGTTCGCGTTTCATTAAACCATCTGAAGTTAATCCGACAATCGCAATTTTTACACCTGAAATCTTTTTAATCGTATACGGTGTAGAGAAGTACGGCTCTTTCGTACGCTGATATTCAATATTTGCTGAAAGCCATGGAAATCTGGATAAAGCAATAGAACGGGAGAAGAAGGGTAAGCCAAATTTAAATTCATTTGGACTAATTCCACTCGCATCGTAATGCATGGCATTCATCAACTTAATCATAGGATGACGTTTGTACGGTGCCACAATCGCGTAGTAATAAGCAGCTAGAGAGCCTGCTAGACTTCCCCCACTGTCTAACAGAATAACGTTAGGGTTATTCTCACGTACACGATTCACATACGTCCCCGCACGATAAATATTCGACCCATCTGGTCCATTTAAGAAATAACTATGCATGTCAGAAGTCGCTATTACATCTATAGATATATTTTCACTTTTTTTCATCTTTTTCTCGCTCCTAACTATCTTCTTTAGTTTAACATGTGACCATGATGAGTGAATAGAAATATTTCATTCTCCGCTTCTCTCTGTACATTTTACGCTATAGAAAAAGGCAAGAACGAAAGCAAGAATCCATCAACAATGATTCTCACTCTGTCCTTACCTATTAAATCACTAAATTAACCAATTTGAATACGCTCTTTCGGATATTGATATTTATCCGGTTCGCGACGACCACCTATCATGATGATAAAGGTAATCAAGCCGACACGACCGATAAACATCAGAATCATGATGACCACTTTCGATACATCATCTAGATTGCTCGTAATGCCTAGTGATAAGCCACACGTTCCGAACGCAGACATGACCTCAAAGAAGATTTGTAAGAAAGACATCTTGCCATTCTCGACCACGAGCATAATAATGACACCTATAAACGTCAGAACGCTTGCCATCGTGAAGACGGCGAAAGAACGCTGGATATCTAACCCGTGGATTTCACGATTAAAGACCTTAATCGCTGTCCGCTCATTATTATTATTAAAGTTAAGCAAGAAGAGCAATAATATCGCAAACGTTGTCGTACGAATACCCCCACCTACTGAACTGGGTGATGAGCCGATGAACATGAGTAATCCCATAATCAAATTCGTTGCTTGTCCAAACTGACTCACATCGATGGTCTGTAAACCCGCACTACGTGTAGTAGATGACTGGAACATCGCGTAGAATAACTCCTTGTGCCATGACATCCCTTTAAATAGATGATTGTGTTCTAATAACAGGATGATCAAGAAACCGAAAATAAATAATGCGAAATAAGTGACCGTCGTTATTTTAGCAAAAAGCGAAAAACGGAAATTAGGAATACGGTTCTTGATATACGCTTTCGTTTCTAACAATACTGGGAAACCAATTGACCCTAGAACGATTAAAAACATCACAATCGTTTGAACGAAGTAGTCATTCGCATAAGGCATGAGGGATTTCCCTGTGATATCAAGGCCACCATTCGTGGTAGCTGATACAGAAACGAAGACACCCTGCATCAATGCATAGTTCAAATCATGGCTGTCTCGATAGAAATAGAACGTGAGCAATAATGCACCTACGAGTTCGATAATCAGAATCGTTCTCACGATTTCTATAATCAATTTCACGGTACCACTCATGTTGTCCTTATTGTTATCTAACATGATAAGCTGACGTTCACGGATACCAATGTGTTTACCGAGAACCACCCAGAGTAGTGTACCGATGGCCATTACACCGATGCCACCGATATTAAGAATAATGATAATAATAATTTGACCAAACGTAGAATACGTTGATGCGATATCAATCGGTGATAAGCCTGTAACGCTCACTCCTGAAACAGCTACGAATAATGAGTCGATTGGATCGACATCTACACCTGGTTTATGCACAAATGGAAGGTTGAGTAATAAGAACGCGACCACTATAGCAAAGAGATAGTACATCACAATACCTTGTTGAGGGCTCGATTTTTTTAGTAATTGATTGAAAATGGACAACCTTTATTCACCTCAAGATTACTTCAATTTAATTTGAATATCTTTAACCTTTCCATTTCTGTATACTTTAGCTGTTAAAGATTTATGATCATCTTTATGATTGAAGATAATTTGTCGATATCTTAATTTATCTTCAACTTCTTTATCATCTAACTTCACAATAACGTCATTTTTACGTAAACCTGCTTTATCTCCAAGTGAACCATCATTTACGTCTTCAACGATAATACCTTTGTCGACATCGTTCGGTAAGTTAAGTGAAGCGCGTTCACCCTCATTTAAATCACTTAAATTTGTCACTTTAAGGCCTGTATTTGGATATTTAACTTCACCTTTATCTTCTAGCTGTTTAGCGATGGATTGTGCGTCGTTAACTGGTAAAGCAAAGGCCATACCTTCAACCTTATCCATGTCAATCTTGAGCGAAGCAATTCCGATAAGTTTACCACGTCGGTCTACTACAGCACCGCCTGAGTTACCAGGATTAATAGGCGCATCCATTTGTATGGCATTCATCAACTCATCATACTCGCCATCTTTATCAATGTCGACAGGTACGTGACGATTGAGACCTGAGATGATACCTTTAGAAACACTACCTTTGAAATCTACACCTAAAGGATTTCCAACTACAATGATAGGTTCGCCGAGCACAAGATTACTGGAATCGCCCATCTTAATCGGCTTAACATCACTCTGCTGTTTCACATTTGCTTTCACTACTGCAATATCAGACCATTTATCCGTACCTATCACAGTTCCAGTCGTCGAATCATTGTCACCATATGTAATCTTCTGCTTCTTCTTGTCACCTACCACATGGGCATTTGTCATGACATAAATAGCGTCGTCTACTTTCTTGTAGACGACACCTGAACCTAGTTCGTTATCTTTGCCAGATTCTTGTGTTTCTTTGTCTGCAGAAGAACGCGACTTATCTGTATCATTTTCAACTGTAACTACAGAGTGAATCGCTGAATTTGCACTTTTCATCGTCTCTGTGTAGTGTTTATCGTCATCGTTGTTACTTTGGAAGAGATGATTCGATCCTTTCCCATTGTTATTAACGTTATTAAAAATCGCAAATATGAGTATGATTAACAGTAAGATGCCTAGCGCAATAAGCAACTTCGCCCAATGTTGCGTTAAGAAATTGCGCACTGTTTCTAAAATATCTCGTTGCTTGCCCTGTTTGTCAGAAGATGTTGTATTCTGATCTCTATTTGTCGCATTCATGTGATGCGCTGGTTTCTCCTCATCATCCGAAACATAACGTTCTACTCTAGACTGTTGTGCTTGTTCTGAGTAAAAGTTAGAACCCTCGTTCGATGCTTTATTATCTTGAGCAGCTCTAAGTTTATCTTTGTCAGCTACTTTCTTGTGATTGCCCGTCTCATCTTGATGGACAGTCTTTTGAGGGCGTTTAGAAGTTGGTACATGTGGTTCACCATTACGGTCACGTGCACCTTGCTTCTCTTCGTTGTTTTGACTCTCCTTTAGATGATGTCTCGACTCTTGCTTATCATTATTTAAAGAGTGCGGTTTCTGAGATTGATGGTTTGCGTCGGAGGATTCCAACTGCATCGATTCACCAGAATCTTCTCCAATTTGAGTTTCAGCATCTACATCTTGTTGAGCGGTTTCTTCAATCAACGTATTCGCATTAGCTCGATGTTGAGCTGTTTCCTTTTCATCATTTTGTTCAACTTGACGATGATAGTCCTCAGCCTCTTCTTGAACTGCGCGTTCATGTTGGTGCTGTATCTCTTCTTGTGTGAGCTTCTCGATGCGTGCTTTACGCATATTGTCTTTCACACGTTCCTCGTTTTTCTTCGCCAGTTGTGCCTCTCGTTGTTGTTCCCTTTCCTGTCTTTCTTGCTCTCGTTTTACACGTGCTTCTCGTTCTTCATTGTGGAAAAATTCACGTCGTTTACGCTTATATTTATGGCGTGGAATGACGTGCTTTTCATTCTTGTCCACACACAGCCCCTCCATTCAAATCTGAACATTTGTTTATATTATGACATATTAGAGCGGCAATTGCTTTGTAGTTAGAAGAATTTATTAACATTTCTACAACTCAATTGCTTATCTTAACTGAAAAATATTTTATCTTAATTGTAGGATAAAACCCACAGACTTATCAATTCTTATTAAAACAGGAAGTGAAGTGATGCAATTAGCAGATTCGAAGTATCGTATTGATGCCTCATTTCTTGTCACCTTGGCAGATATTCGCTCACTTTCTTACCTCAATCATTGCGTTCCAATAAAAACACACGCTTTAAATTACAATTTGTAGAAGTAAAATGCAATGTTAAAGCGTGTATATATATGAGAGGGTTATTTACTTTGTTTCTTATTCATTCTTAATGACGTTAGCCAACCTACAATCACTAGGATAATCATCACAGACCAGAAGATGATTTGCCATAACATACTATGCGGGAATGACTCTGGGAGGACCCCTACATCTTTATGTGCAAGGACTAAGACGACAAGCTTAATTCCTACCCAGCCGACGATAGCAAATGCTGCGCCTTCTAATCCTGGATATTTGTTCAAGAGTTCCACAAACCAAGTGGCTGCGAAACGCATGAGAATAACGCCTATCATACCACCAAGGAACATCACAGCAAACTGGCCTAAATCCATACCACCGAAATGAATGCCTAATGTAGGTAACGTAAAGGCAATGGCCATTGCTGCAAGCATCGAATCGATTGCAAAGGCGATGTCAGCAAACTCAACTTTAAAGACCGTTGACCAGAAATGACCTTTACTTACTTTCTGCTCTTCTTCTGACTCAGTTGAATCTACCTCATCAGGATTCTGAGGTCCTTCATCTTTATTTTTAAAGAAATGATACAGATTTTTCACAGACATATAGAGCAAGTAAATCGCTCCAGCAGCTTGAATAAACCAGAAATTAACGATAATACTAATAAGAAATAAAGCAATAAATCTAAAGATAAAGGCACCTAATAGCCCATAGAACAATGCTTTCTTACGCTGTTCCGGTGGGAGATGTTTCACCATCACAGCCATAACAACAGCGTTATCAGCAGCTAGTAATCCTTCGAGAAAGACTAATACGACGAGCACCCATAGATAAGGTAATATTAAACTCGGATCCATCAAGGACAACTCCTTCAAATATTATTGAATACAAATAGAGACCTATGCCATCCGTCAATCGAATAACTGTCTGTACCACAAAGAAATACTTGCACTTCTAGACATTATTCATGACAGTAGCAAAGGTCTCACTTAGCAGATAATATTTGCCCACTTTACCGGAAGAAATAATCTTCGTAATGACGACAAAGTGACGCTATTCGATCGTATGCGTTGATTATCGATTGTCATCAACGACCCGAATAGTTAAGTTACTCCCCTCTGACTGTGTTAGTCATAGGTATGCTATTTGTTAAAAGTAATTATACACAACTCTAATAGTTATAACAAACTATATAATTTGATTTCAGGGAATTTCTCTTCAAACCATCTTGTCGCAAATTCATTTTCGAATAAGAAGACGTATTGGTCATAACGGTCTTTCACTAATATTGAGCGTGAAGTGTTCATTTTATCTGAGATGTCCTCTTCGTTCTCAATCCAGCGAGCAATCTTCTGACCTACAGGTTCCATAACTACTTCTACATTGTATTCTGTGTTGAGACGGTGCTCGAACACTTCAAATTGCAATTGTCCCACGGCACCAAGAATAATTTGATTGGTATGCAATGTTTTGTAGTACTGGATGGCCCCTTCCTGAACGAGTTGTTCAATACCTTTATGGAAGTGTTTCTGTTTCATGACGTTCTTCGGCGATACTTTCATGAAACGCTCTGGCGTAAATTGAGGTAAGTCTTCAAACTCAAATTTTTGATTACCCCCTACTAAAGTATCACCAATTTGGTAGTTTCCAGTATCGTAAAGACCGATAATATCTCCTGAAACGGCATGGTTAACCGTTTCTTTGTCATCTGCCATAAATGATGTTGAACGTGTAATCTTCTGTTTCTTATTCGTACGTTGTAGCTTCACATCCATACCGCGTTCGAAAGCACCACTTACTACGCGCATAAACGCAATGCGGTCTCTGTGTTTAGGATCCATATTCGCTTGAATCTTAAAGATGAATCCTGAGAAATCAGTATCATAAGGACTCACTTCACTACCATCTTTCGTCTGTCTTGCATTAGGCATTGGTGCGTGATCAACATAAGCATTTAAGAAGTTCTCAACACCAAAGTTAGCAAGTGCTGAACCGAAGAATACAGGCGTAAGTTCTCCGCCTAATAATGCATCTTTATCGAAGTCTTCACCCGCTTCATCTACGAGCATTAATTCTTCTATTGCTTGTTCGTATGCAGAATCATTTGCGATCGGATGAGACTCTTCTAATTCGAAATCGTCATTAAGATGAAGTAAGTTCTCTTCATCTCTAAATGGTTCAATTGTCTTCTCATTACGATCGATGATACCGAAGAAATTTTGACCCATTCCAATTGGCCAGTTCATTGGATATGTTTCAATATTAAGCGTTTCTTCGATTTCATCGAGTAATTCAAACGGCTCCTTGCCGACTCTGTCGAGTTTGTTGATAAAAGTAAAGATAGGAATGCCTCTCATTTTACAAACTTTAAAAAGTTTAAGTGTTTGAGGCTCAATCCCTTTCGCACAGTCAATAACCATGACCGCACTATCGACCGCCATCAATGTGCGATACGTGTCTTCAGAGAAATCTTCGTGCCCTGGGGTATCAAGGATATTAATCTTATAGTGATCGTAGTCAAATTGCATCACTGAACTTGTAACAGAGATACCACGTTCTTGTTCAACTTTCATCCAGTCACTTGTAGCAAATTTCCCCGTCTTCTTACCTTTGACGGTACCTGCTTCTCTAATTGCACCACCGAAAAGCAGTAATTTCTCAGTTAATGTTGTCTTACCAGCATCTGGGTGGGAGATGATGGCAAAGGTCTTTCTAGATTCAACTTCTTCTTTGATAGACATGCTTTAACTCCTTTAAATATTTATTATAACCATTGAATAATTTGTCTTGCTATATGTTCGGCGTCATCGTCATCCATTAAAGTAAATAAATGCATCACGAGTTCCGTTTCAAGTTCTTGTTCGTCTTGAGTATCAGGAAGTAACATCGACCACTCCAAGTCAGGTATGGCTAACAATGTCGCTCGCTCTGGCTCATTTTTATAAATATAGACTTTGCGTGTTACTTCTGCTAACTGGACTTCTTTAATCTTCAACCGGTCCACCGCCGAATTTCTTATACGCAGCTTCTAAACCGATTAAATCATCACGATGAGGTACTTTAACATGACCTGGCATGATTTGATAAGGTTCACGTCCTTTAGAAGCAAGCACGACCGTATCACCTGGTTCAGCTACCTCAATGGCATGACGAATACCTTCTGCACGGTCATCAAATTCAACGTAGTTATCATGTGTAGCCCCTTTAGCAAGCTCTGCAGTCAACATCTTAGGATCGTCATTGGCTGGGTTGTCTGGCGTAAAGATGACGTAGTCTGCGCGACACGCTACGGTTCCCATCTCAGGTGTCTTGCCCATGTCTCTTTCTCCAGCCATACCCACAAGGAAGATAAGTTTCTGTTTAACAAAAGGTTTCACTGCGTCAATCAATTTATTCATTCCATCAGCTGTATGCGCATAATCGATAATTAAATCAATTGGCAAATCAGGATCGAGCACTTCAAGACGACCCTCCACTGGTTCTAGTTGGGGTACAACTCGACTGAGTTCTTCAAGACTGATACCTGTACTCCACACAGCGATGATAGCAGCCATAATGTTAGAAATATTAAATTTACCCACATACGGGGATTGAATAGGATATGTACCGAAAGGTGTAGCTAAATCAAATGTGACACCTTGTAATGTTTCTTGAATATTGGTAGCCATAAATTGGGCTTCATTATCAATACCATATGTGAAGGCTTCAAATGGTGTAACGGTCTCTAGGTATTCTGAGAAATCATCATCTTTATTAAGCACTACGAATTTGTCTTTAGATAGGTCTTGTCCAAGTTGACTGAATAGTAACGACTTCGCGTGTCCGTATGCTTCCATTGAGCCGTGGAAATCTAAATGATCTTGCGTGAGATTAGAGAAGATCGCAACATCAAACTCTACGCCACGCAAACGCCCTAAAGCTAGTCCGTGACTTGATACTTCTAACGTCATTGCTTCAGCATCTTTTTCAACCGCTTCTTGAATTTTTTTAGTTAAAGAAACAGTTTCTGGAGTCGTATTCTCACCTTTAGATTTCTCTTCATTGATTTGAAAGCCGTTCGTTCCTAAATAAGCACTATTCTTATTCAAGGCACGGTAAATATTGTGAATCATCGTTGCGATAGATGTCTTACCATTTGTGCCTGTGACACCATATGTCGTTAAATGTTTACTCGGGAAGTCGAATAATTTATTCGCCAGTAAACTTGCTACTCGTAGCGTGTCCGGAACGATGATTTGTGTGACGTCACCGTCAATTTCTTGTTCACGATTTACGACTACAACTTCACATCCTAAATCGGCGACTTGCTGACAGAAACGATGACTATCAACTGTGTAGCCTACTGATGCAACAAAGATACTTCCTGGCTTTGCAGTACGAGAATCTGTTGTAATATCGTTCACTTCTTTATCTAAACTACCGATAACTTGTTTCACTTTGATTTTTTCGAACAATGCACTCGCCTTCACGATTCTCTCTCCTTATTATATAGAAATTACATTATTGCTATTTGTAAGACTTCATTGTTTTATGCCAATAAAATATATTATACACTTTTTCACTAGTAATATATATGTATAAAGGGTCTAAAATCATCTTCGTCTTGCTTAATAAACACACTACGGCAACATACTGCGTTAATCAGAACTGACGTTAAGGTAAGATTAATTTACTTTAAATATTTATATAAAAGACATATAAATCAAAGAAAAATGTAAAGATTCATGATATGCTAATTGCATAATTAATCTTTATCATTAATTACATCTTTACCCTTTACGACTCTAGTATGTTAGTCACTCTCGACAATCTTCGTCGTGACCATTCTAGTCGCTATTAATCAACAGGGTTCACTCACGATGTTCATCATATTTGTATCGATTATAGTATGACTGATTCCACATAGGGTTGTAAAATGATATAATGTAATGAACTGTATAATTTGAAGTTTATAAAAAGAGCTGAATAAGCTTTGATTAATGATGAAACAAATAGAGCATTCACAAGGGTTTGGACTCTTTTATACGCCATGTAAATGCGTTACACTAACTTTGAGTTAAATTTGACTACTGGAGGGTGCCTCGTTATGGTGACTCAAACTAAAAAGATATTGATACTTACTGGTTCTTTTGGTAATGGTCATTTGCAAGTGACACAAAGTATAGTTAATCAGTTTCAGAAGATGGATTTAGATAATCTCGAAATTATCGAGCATGATTTATTTATGGAAGCACATCCCATCGTGACGACCATTTGTAAAAAATGGTATATCAATAGTTTTAAATACTTCCGTAATACTTATAAACAATTCTATTATAGTCGTCCGGACAAATTAGATAAATGTTTCTATAAATATTATGGTTTGAATAAATTGCTCAACTTATTGATGAAAGAGAAACCTGACCTTATATTACTTACTTTCCCTACACCAGTAATGTCAGTATTAACTGAACAATTTAATATGAATATACCAGTGGCTACCGTTATGACAGATTACCGTCTACATAAGAACTGGATTACACCACATTCCGAGCGCTATTACCTTGCCACTGAAGATACGAAGAAAGAGTTTGAGTCAATTGGTATCCCTAGCAACGCAATAAAAGTAACTGGTATTCCAATTGCTGACAAGTTTGAAGAAGATATTGATCAAGCGCAATGGTTAGCGCAAAACCAACTAGCCCCTGACAAGCCAACTATTCTAATGTCTGCGGGTGCTTTCGGAGTTTCTAAAGGCTTTGATGAAATGATTACTTCAATACTCGAGCGTAGCCCCCAATCTCAAATCGTAATGATTTGTGGTAAGAGCAAAGAGCTGAAACGTTCCTTGTCAGCCAAATTTAAGGATTACGACAATGTCTTGATACTTGGTTATACCAACTATATGAATGAATGGATGGCTTCTAGTCAACTCATGATAACGAAACCAGGTGGCATTACGATTTCTGAAGCACTAACTCGTAAGATTCCGATGGTCTTCTTAAATCCGGCTCCAGGTCAAGAATTAGAGAATGCCATTTATTTTCAGGACAAAGGATTCGGTCGCATTGCAAACACACCAGAAGAAGCCATTGACGTTGTTTCTAGCCTAACGAATCACCCAGAAACTTTAGCTCACATGACTGATGCCATGCGTAAAGCGAAAGTGCCTTATTCAACATATAAATTATGTAGAGATTTACTTGATCTATTAAATCAGTCAGCACAATATCAAGAAATGTATGGAAAGGTTCCGTTATATGCAAAGTTCCTCCTTAAATAAGCAAAGCATTAGTAAAAACTTTATAATCATGTTGTTAATCCTGTTTTTAATGGAGTTTGCGCGAGGCATGTACATTCTCGGCTATCTTTCGATGTTACCTACAGCGACTTCTGTTGCTGTAGGGATCACATCATTAGCTGTCTCTGTACACTTTATTTCAGATGCCGTGACAAACTTCGTAATAGGATTTATACTCAAGCGTTTAGGTACCAAAGTTGTACTTACATTAGGCTTTCTATTGGCTTTCGGAAGTTTATTCTTAGTCATTTGGTTTCCAACACATCCAGCTGTACTGATACTTAGTGCAATCTTACTTGGCGTAGCTGTAAGCCCAATTTGGGTCATCATGCTGGCTAGTGTAGACGATCGACAACGCGGTAAGCAAATGGGATATGTGTACTTTGCGTGGTTATTAGGTTTACTCGTCGGTTGGATAGGCATGAATCTCGTCTTTAAATTCAGCCCGACCCGTTTTACCTTCCTTATGGCTCTAGTGGTTCTTCTCGCGTGGATCATGTATTACTTTGTGAAAATTCGTCTAACTAACTATGATACACGTCCAGTCAAAGCACAATTAGTTCAAATTGTAGATGTGATGAAACGCCACCTTATATTATTTCCAGGGATATTATTACAAGGGACAGCCATCTCAGCATTACTCCCTATCTTACCTACATATGCAAAGCAAACTGTCGGTGTTTCTACTGTAGAGTACACGTTAACTTTAATCATCGGAGGCATCGGTTGTACGATCTCAATGCTCTTCTTGTCTAAGATGATAGATAATAATAGTAGACAATTTATGCATAGCATCGTCTTCGGTGGTTTCGTTCTTTACATGATACTCATCTTCTCCCTCACCTTGATTACTAACATTTACATTGTGTGGGGCTTAGCACTTATTATCGGATTGATGTACGGAGTCTTACTTCCTGCTTGGAATACATTTATGGCCGGTTATATCAATCCTAAAGAACAAGAAGAAACGTGGGGCGTGTTCAATAGTGTACAAGGTTTCGGCGCGATGCTTGGACCGCTCCCTGGAGGGTTGATTGCTCAATTTACAGGTAGTGAAATCAATACATTCTATTTCTCAGCCGCCGTATACCTCTTCTTGGCATTATTCTACGGCATCTACTTTTTAAGATTACGTAAGCATTAAAAAAAGCGAGTGAAAGCATGGTGATTCTTCACCCTTTCACTCGCTCTTCTAATCTGTATACATTCTCAGCTTAATACTATTGATTAACCTTCTAACGGATATGTTTCAACAACTTCCCACTTATCTTCGTCATGGTTGTATTTTAATAAAGTAAGTTCATTGATTGTTTCTTTATGATCAACACCAGCTAATTTCATTTGTCCGTAGATATCTTCAAATTCTTGGCTTGTTAAGTCTTGTGCAATAGTAAAATGAGGAACAAATGGATGTTCAGCTGTTCCGTAGAATTTCTCAGTATTGAATGAATCAAATAATGATTGTAAAGCATCTGTATTTTCTACTTTAAAGTAAATGACATTTTTCGTCGGCGCAAAGCTTGAAGCTTTTGTCGCTTGGATATCCGCTGCTGGTATACCTTGAATACGTTGTTTAATTACATCTTTAACAGAATCAAAGTCTTTATCATCAATTTCAAATGCGCTTTTAATCGTTAAATGAGGTTTAATCATTGCATAATGTGAATCATAACGTTTACGGTATGCGTTCACCTCATCTTGGAAGTCTTTTGACGGAATTAATGTTAATCCTAATATCATTGAAATTCCTCCTTTGTTTCTCTTACTTTTCATTATATCAAAATTCTGAAAAAAGCGTTACTTATAACTAATGTATTCTTACTGTAATGATTTAAAATGAAATATCATCAGATAAATAATAAATTAGTAGTTCTTCTAATAAACCTTGCCATGATTTCCAGCGATGACCACCATCAAATTCCTGATATTGCGTGGTTACATTGTTTTGCACGAGCAGTTCATGAAGTTCTCTATTCGGTGTTAAAAAGTCCGCTTCTTCACCTGTAGTTGGTAGATTGAATCGTTCTTCTTCTAAACCAACTACGTGCCAAATGTTGAGTAGTTCCTTAAATTGACAGCGTTCAATTAGTTGATCCATAGGTTGCGCAAATTGCGGACTCAAAACACCGACTTGACTAAAGATTCTCGGATAAGAGAAGGCAGTCATCAGAGCAATACTACCAGCTAAACTGTCTCCAAACAGTATGCGACTGTTTCCTACTTTGAACGTTGAGAACGTTTGATCAATATACGGAAGAATTTCCTGTGTTACCGCTTTGACTGTTTGCGGTGCTTTACTGCCTTGAGGATGAAATTCTTTACGTCGTTCATCTACTGTTTCATAGTGAAAGCCAACGAAGATTGCCTTTTCTACTTTATCGGCTTCTCGCAATTTTTCATATTTGCGGTGTAATTGACCAAAGCTAAAGAAATCACGGCCATCAAAGCAAATAATCACTTTATGTTTAAATAATTCAGTATAGTCTTTGGGTAAGTAAATAGATAATTTGATTGAACGTCCAAGTGCTTCACTTGGAAAGTCGATTGTCGTAATCTTACCCGGTTGAAATTCGGTCATTCTTAACACGCTCCCTCATACTCCTATCGTTATTGTACCAAGAGACGTGTAAATTTGAAATATGCACGTTTGCCATTCAAGACGCGTTACATCTTATCATAATCGTCGATGTTGATGTTCGTTTCTTTACGGATACGTTCTGGATAGTCTTTTAACCAGAAATCCGCATTAGGTACTTCACGAGGATCAGGACGATAAATCGCATAACGACCAGAACCTAATCGTTTCTTCTGCATCTCGTAGTCTTTCAGTGCATTCAGTGCTTTGCGATGAAGTATCCAAATCGCCACGATATTGAGCCATGCCATCATACCTACACCTAGGTCACCCATACTCCAAGCGACGTCTGCAGTCTTGACAGCACCATAGATGGTCGCGAGTATTAAGAGTATCCGTGTAATGTTTACCCATAATTTCGTCGTGCGTGCTGAAGCATGACGCGTTAAATATGAGATGTTGGTCTCTGTTGTATAGTAATATGACAGAATCGTTGTAAAGGCGAAGAAGAACAACGCAATGGCAATGAAGTAAGAACCAAAGCCTGAGAATAAAGGATCAAAATGATAATGACTTCCTTGAAAGGCTTTATCGATTCCAGCTTGGGCATACATAGCTGTACCAGAATAGTCTTTATCGCCATTAGCAGTCTGCACGAATATACCATGATCTTTAATCAAATGAGGTTTGCCGTGCGCGTCACTGCCTCCATCTGTTACGTTATAAGTGCCTGAAATGAGAATGATAAGCGCCGTTGCTGTACATACGAATAATGTATCTACGTAGACAGAGAATGCTTGTACAAGCCCTTGTTTAGCTGGATGAGATACTTCAGCTGCTGCCGCTGCATGAGGCCCTGTACCTTGCCCAGCTTCGTTTGAGTACAATCCTCTTTTAACACCGATATCAATCATAGCACCAAAGATACCACCAAATGCTGATTCCATACCGAAAGCTGACTTAAAGATAAGTGAGAATAACGCAGGAACTTGGTCGATATTGATGATAATAATGATAACCGCCATAATAATGTAAGCAACGGCCATAAATGGTACACAGGCTGTCGCTACCTTCGCGATAGATTTAATACCACCAAAGATAATCAGCGCGAGAAGAATAGCTAAGCCTATTGCTGCGACCCAAGGATTCATGTTAAAAGCATTCGTCATTGAACTCGCAATCGCATTGGATTGAACACCAGGTAGTAACAAACCTACTGAAATAACAGTCACAATCGCGAAGATAAGTCCATAAATCTTACCTGTGCGTCCTTTAATACCTCTCTCAATGTAAAAGGCTGGACCTCCTCGGTATTCCCCTTTCGTTTCACGTTTGTAAATCTGACCTAAAGTAGATTCAATAAAAGAACTACTCGCACCTAGAAATGCTGTGACCCACATCCAGAAGACCGCGCCAGGTCCACCAATAAAGATTGCTGTAGATACCCCTACGATATTTCCGGTACCCACTCGACCAGCCAGCGACAATGCAATCGCTTGGAAACTTGAAATACCTGTAGGCGATTTCTCCCCTTGAAACATGAGTCGAATCATTTCTTTAAAATGACGTACTTGTAAAAATCTTGTGAATAATGAGAATATAATACCAGTTAGTAGCAATAGAATTACTAACGGCTTACTCCACACAACATCGTTTAACCATGATACAACATGTTCTAACATATGTACCATCCCCCTTTTTTACTTGTTGCGCAAATGGTTATGTTTTTAAAGATTATACACTTTAAAAAATTACCATTCAACTTATATTCTTTTTATACTAGATGAAAAACTTCACTAAACGCTGTACCTACCCCATTCAACCAGTAATAAAATTTTTTACGCAATAGGACAATAATGATCAAAATTTCACGTAAATTGCTAAAAATATCAAAAGTCTTCAGGAAAGTACAAGGAATTTTTCTCTCTCAGACTTTTAAAAGGTAAAGAAGTGGGAAATAAAGTAAATAGTTGTACCAGTAGATTCAATCGCGCAAAATTTACATACACGCGTAATTTGTACTTTAGTATCACTGGTGAATAAGCTATACTTAGTAGTATCGTATTTAAAGAATAATAGGAGGAAGCTAGCCAATGTTAAACAAAGTTTGGTTTAGAACAGGGATCGCGCTGATCATCTTGTTCGTCTTAATTAGATTGGTTATGGAAGTACATCAAATATTCACTCCTTTCATAATTATTATCCAAGCCGTCTTACTTCCATTCTTACTTAGTGGCTTTCTATTCTACATATGTTTGCCATTTCAAAAGCTATTGGAAAAATACAAAGTGCCAAGATGGGGTAGCATACTCATTATCTTCATCGTCTTGATTGCACTTATCGCACTAGTGATTGGCGTTGTGGGTCCACTCATCGTAGCTCAAGTGGAAAACCTCATCTCACAAATTCCAACACTTCAACGTGAGGCACAAGACATCATTCACTTTGCACTTAACCAGAAAGACCGTCTACCTGACGATGTGACGAACCGTATTAATAATGTAGTCAAATCAGCGGGTGATAGTGTTACAGATATCTTATCTAACTCTATCAGCTATATTACGTCATTTATCTCTACATTATTCTTACTCATCATGGTGCCGTTCTTCTTAATCTTTATGTTGAAAGACCATGAACGTTTCATCCCGTTCATCGCACGCCTGTTCAAAGGTGAAAGAAAGGTCTTTGTCGTTAACTTACTTAAAGATTTAGATCATACACTTAAATCTTACATTCAAGGACAAGTGTTAGTCAGTATTATTCTCGGTATCATGTTATATATCGGTTATACAATTATCGGCTTACGTTACACACTTTTACTTGTCATGTTCGCCAGTGTGGCACACCTCATCCCATTCCTCGGACCATGGATGTCATTTATACCAGCAGCGATCATCGGTATCATCCAAAGTCCAGTCACATTCATTTGGGTCTGTGTCATTACGTTAATCGCACAGCAAGTTGAAAGTAACGTTGTCACTCCAAACGTGATGGGTAAATCATTAAGCATCCATCCACTTACAATCATCGTCGTAATCTTAGCTTCAGGTGAACTTGGTGGATTTGGTCTCATTATCGTAGCGGTACCACTTTATGCAGTGATTAAGACTGTAGTTAAAAATGTCTTTAAGTACCGTCAACACATTCTTGAAAAAGCAAATAGTGATGTTAAAGACTAAAGCGGTATTCTACATCGTTAATATCCTTTAACAAGCACAATTGGGGTTCGAAGAGACAGTTCTCTTCGGACCTCTTTCTTATAAGAATAGTTATAAATTCCTCCTATACCCTCTCCTCTCTTTCACTTGCATCAACTTTCTTTTCTCAACCATGTATACGTAACTTATTTTATTCATTGAAAAAGGCAGATGTCCTACGACACCTGCCTCTATATCATCATTCTATTTACTTTATTTGATTGCGTGGAAACCTGCATCTACATGGATGTTCTCACCAGTCACACCGCTTGATAAATCACCGAGTAAGAATGCTGCAGTCTTACCTACTTCTTCTTGGTCAACATTGCGTTGTAATGGGGCACGTTCTTCGATTTCTTTCAAGATAGCGTTGAAACCGCCCACACCTTTCGCACTTAGTGTACGGATAGGCCCTGCAGAGATTGAGTTCACTCGGATGTTATCTGCACCTAAATCAGCTGCTAAGTAGCGTACATTCGCTTCTAAGCTGGCTTTCGCAACACCCATTACGTTGTAGTTAGGAACTGCATATTCGCCACCAATGTATGTTGTAGCGACAATACTGCCACCCTCTGGCATTAATTTACTTGCTTCTTTAGCTACAATTGTTAAAGAATAAGAACTGATGTCCTGTGCGAGTAGGAAACCATCGCGTGACGTATCAGAGAAACGACCTCTTAATTCTTCAACGTTTGCGAAAGCGATAGAGTGATACACACCGTCAATATTTCCTACTTCTTGACCGATTTTTTCGAAACCGTTCACGACATCTTCATCTTTTTGAACATCGATTTGGTAAAAGTGTTTGTCTGATTGATTTAAGTCATCCACTAATTTCTCAAGTTGTTTCAAACTACGTTCTTTACGATAAGTGAATACAAGCTTTGCACCTAATTGGTCAAGCACTTTAGCTACACCAAAACCAATACTACGTTTGTTTGCAATTCCCATAATTACAAACGTCTTACCTTCTAAACTAAACATATGATTAACTCCTTTAACTTTATTCATAACATTTCACTCGTTCAGCCAGTTACTTCGATGAGCCATATTTCTACTCATCTCACCAATTTATCGCGTAACTGTTACAATTTTTAAATTGTTAACACCTTTTATTCTAACATTGTCATCTTTAATTAAACAATTGTAAGCGCAGGTGTTTCAAATGGTCTACCTTGTCACAATTACCGATGACATTTACGAGATACACTTTATTAATCAATTAGCGTCCATTGCGTAGACATTCCTAACCTCATTTTACTCAACGAAATCACGTAAAACTATTAAAACTCGAGCTCACGTTTCAACTCATCTACGTACTCTTTCGCACCAGTAACGATAACGCGGTCACGGTAACGTAATTGCGTATCACCGTGCGGCACGATCGACTCATTGTTTCTAATAATACGGACGAAAATAACATCCCCACCGAATGGGAAGTTACGCAATTGAATGCCCTCGTATTTGTGATTGAGCATAGCAATCTCGTAAAGTGATGTTTCGACATTGCTGAGGAGATTAAGCATGTTCGGTGTCTCGATAAGCCCTTTGAGCAAGATCTTGTTACTTGTGAAGCTACTGAAGATCTCAATACCTTCCGCACGCAACTCTTGATCATCAGAGCTTGACTCTAGACGACAAATCACGCGCTTAATGCCACGCTCTTTCGCCATCAAAGCAACCTTTCTGTTGATGTCGTCGTCATTTGTTGAACAAACGATGATATCTTTCTCGAATAAACCGAGTCGTTCTAGCATCGTCGCTTCGTAATCCGCAATTTCGATAATCGTAATATCATCAGATAAGCGTCTATTGTCACTTAAATCATTGCGGTAATATAACGATACTTTATAGAGTTCTGATGATAGATTCTGAGCAATCGGAATCGTGAGTTGGTTCTTCCCGATCATACTCACTTCGATACGACGATTACTTTCGTCGGGCACTGGGAAGATCTTTTTAAACACGATGGGCACGAACACACAAGTGATGACAGCACTTAAGATGAGTATGCCGGAAATGTCCACCGAAATGGTACCCAACTGTTCCGCAATCTTGGCTGCGGCAATCACTAACGATAATGTCGATGTGAGTAAAAATGCTGACGCTATCGTCGTACGCTGATCAAACCATCGTCGTATGTACATCACCGGGAAGATCTTTGACGCTAAAAACGCGACAATGAGTACCGGTATAATAATGAGTACTGAAGGTTCTTTGATCAAGGAAGGAATATTCAAGTCGACCCCTACCATGATAAAGAAGATCGGGATAAAGAATCCGTAACCAAAGGAATCGAGTTTCTCTACCATATCTTCGTCAGGTCCAAGAAGAGAGACGATAACTCCAGCTAAGAACGCACCGAGAATGTTCTCTGCTCCTACCCCTTCAGCAAGTGCTACGAGTAGTAATATTAAGGCGAAAACGGCACGAATTCCAATCTGTGTCGTTCCATCCATCAATTTGCGTAGGAAAGTCACCTTCTTGAGCTTCACACCTAGTATGTAAAAGATGATGGCAGCTACTACGAGAATCAATGTTAACCACAACGGCACGTTGCTTTGAGAATTGAGCGCACCATACGCCGTTAACAGAATCATCGTAATCAAATCGGCCAAGACTGCTACTAATAAGATAAACTGACCAATTGTGGTACGCATGACGTTCATTTCCTTTAATGTCGGCACGACTACGCCTAAAGAAATTGTCGAAATAATAATAACCATCAATAAGACGTCATCGATTAAACCAAACCATTTGAACATGTATGCGAAGACGATGGAGATAATCATGATTAAGGCAAAGACAGTGATCGCCATCTGGAAGTGCCCAGGCGTCTTATTCTCTTCCTGTTCTTCCTTCGCTTTAGTTCGTGGATCCTTTCTAAACGTCTTAAAATCAATTTCCAGTCCACTTAAGAACATGAGAAAGATAAAGCCTAAAGTGGACAAAATATTAAGCATGGCATCCTTTTCTACTAAATTGAGAAAAGAATGCCCGATGATAATACCCATGAGTACTTCCGCAACTACTACAGGGATGAAATTTAAATTCAGTCTATTAACGAGTATCGGTGTGAGGAAAGCAGCAAGGACAACTACAACAAGAGATACAAATTCCATAGTTCCTCCTTAGATTAAATAGCTCATTAACGTAGTAGCTAGGCCGAAATAAATCAACATACTGATAATATCGTTGATTGTCGTGATAAACGGACCACTTGCTACAGCTGGGTCAATCTTGAGTTTGTTCATAATCAATGGAATCACTGCACCCATCAATGTACCTACTGTCATCGCTGCAGTTAAACTGCTGCCAACAATCGTAGCAAGAATAGGCTGGCGATGTAGCACGATAATACAAAGTATCAATAAGATACCGCAGACGATACCACTGAGTAAACCACTGCCCGCTTCTCTCAATGCCACTAAGAACTTACTTTGTTCATTGATCTCGCCTGTGGAGATCTTACGCACAGACACGGCAAGAGATTGTGTTCCTGAGTTACCTGACATCCCACTAATAATTGGGATAAAGGCACCGAGTAACGCGACTTTGGATAGCGTATCCTCGAATGAACCAATAAGCGTAGCAGTAATCATGCTTAAGAAAGTCAGTGTAATTAGCCACGGGAGCCTTTTACCTGCAGTCTTAAACACAGAATCATGCTTAGCATTAACGTCAGATACACCGGCTAAACGAGAGTAGTCTTCGCTTGCCTCTTCATCCATAACGTCTAAGATATCATCGATTGTGATGATACCGAGTAAGTGATCTTGATAATCAACTACCGGCATCGCGATAAAGTCGTAGTCACGCATCTTCTGAGCGACGTCCTCTTGGTCATCCGCAACGTTGGCACTAACGACACGTTCGCTCATCACGTCTTCAATGTAAGCGTCATTCTCAGCTACGATTAAATCACGTAACGAGAGCACTCCGACCAACTGCTTGTGATCATTCACCGCAAAGATGACATAGATGGTCTCTGCATCAGGCGCTTGCTCTTTAACGTGCATTAAGGCCTCTTTCACCGGTGTCGTCACTTTCAAGGAAATATATTCCGTAGTCATGATACCGCCGGCAGTATCTTCTTCGTAATGAAGCAAGGCTTTGATTTCTTTCGCATCTTCTTTATTCATTAAAGTGAGCATGCTAGCGACTTTCTGTTTAGAAAGCTGATTCATGATATCGACAGCGTTGTCGGAAGACATATTCTCTAACACTTTACTTGCATAGTTGGCATTCATCGTATCAAATAGAGGATCGTATTCTTCCTCTTCAAATTCGAGTTGTTCAAAGAAATCAGCAACTTCTTCAGGAGATAACACTTCGAAGATACGCTGCCTAATCTCGTCATCACTATCCTCGAAGTATTCACTCTGTTCGTATGTATGCATGCCGAGGAATTCATCTCTAAATGCATCAATATCATTATCAAGCAAATGCTGATCTAACAGAGATTTATTGTAAACTTCTTCCTCATCAATATATTTATTATCGCGTTCATTCGCCACAATACTCACCTCCGAATCACCACTATTATACCATATTAAATATTGTTTCTATTGAGTGGTAATTATCTTTAATTTCTATTTTTTTCGACGTTATTGGATGTTGAAAATGCACACAAACACATCTTAGTAATTGGGTTGAATATTTAGGATGCGCTTCGCCATATAATGAGTCACCTACGATAGGGTGATTGATATGTGCGAAATGTACTCTCAACTGATGTGTACGCCCTGTGATTAGCTGAGCTTTACACAAACTATAGTTCTCGGTCGTCTGTAGCGTTTCATATTGAGTTAAAGCGCGCTTACCTTCAGCACACACTTGTCGTTCAATAATACTATTCTTGCGTCGACCAATAGGGGCATCAATGCGTTCTTGTGAAGGTGTTTGTCCCTCACAGACGGCTAAATACCACTTCTTCAAGTGACAAGAAGACATAAGGTGATGGATAAAGCCATGTTTAGCAAAGATAACTATTCCTAAAGTGTTACGGTCTAACCTTGTCACAATATGAGGTACAGTTCCATCTGTAGCTTGTAAGTACCCTAACACCTGTTCAATCAAACTGCCATGTGGATGTTCTCTCGACGGCGCACAGTTTTGATGTGCTCCTTTTGAAACGATCAGCAGAAATTGATCTTCGTACAGTATCTTTAAATCTTGTTGAAAGGGTTGAAGATAATCACTGTACTGTTCTTCATGCAAGTGCACCTCAACGACATCACCTGGCTGTAACCGCTCTCTCACTGTAACGAAACGATTATTAACAAATAGAGCGCCATTACGTTTAATGGCGCTCAAAGTCTTCTTAGAATAGCGTTGTGCTTGAAGGAACTCACGCAATAATTGCGCAGACTCCACACGATAGCTTAACTTCATCACTCATCTTCCTCACTAGATATAAACGAGTCATGCACACGTTTCCAGAACGGGAAGGGTCTGAAACGCGCAAAACGTATCTTCTCATCAGCTACCCGGAATTGTATCGCATTGACATTCTTATGACGGATACTAACATGATCTATCGTCGTAAGAATGGTATCGATATTCACAGGTTTAATGAGACAAGTATGATGCTTCGGTAACACCAGAGGTGAACCGACTGTTCTAAAGACTCTATTATTAATAGAAGCGATTTCTGTTAATTGCATCGCTTCAAGAGATGGATGGATGAGCGCGCCACCAAGCGCTTTATTATATGCTGTTGAACCAGAAGGCGTCGATACACAGAGACCGTCCCCTCTGAAACGCTCGAATTGCTTACCTCGAATGTTAACGTCCACTACAAGTGTCGAACCATTTTCAGTCTTCATCGTAGCTTCGTTAAGCGCGAGATGACGGGTTTCATAGCCGTTGTCATTATAGCGTACAATCAGCTCGAGTAAAGGGTATTCAATCACTTGAAATTCTGAGTTCGTAATCTCTATGATTAGCTTTTCTACTTCGTGGGGTAACCAGTCAGCGTAGAATCCTAGATGTCCCGTATGTACACCGACAAATGCACATCGCGACAACATATGACTGTATTGATGAAAGGCCTGAAGTAATGTACCATCCCCTCCTACTGAAATTACAATTTCAGGGTTATCTACATCTTCGACCATTTCAAAGTCTTGCATATAATTCATCATCTTATGCTTTAAAGCATTAGACTTTGAATCCCCTTTCGATAAGATTGCATAACGCATATTCACACCCCACTACTCATTATCATGCTTTTTTGCTCTTTTTTTCGAATAATATTTCTGCGCTTCTTGAATTTCATCTTTAATCTCTGACATTTCTTCATCAAGCAAATACGCCGCTTCTGCCGCCCTTTCAAGACGATGTTGAATTTCTGGTGGATAATCCCCATCATACTTATAACGTAGAGTATGCTCAATTGTTGCCCAGAAATTCATCGCTAACGTGCGAATTTGTATTTCAGCTAAGATCTCAGTTCCCCCATTGAGTGTTTCTATAGGGTAACCAATGATGACATGATATGACCGATATCCACTTTGTTTAGTATTATTGATATAATCTCTTTCTTCAACTACACGGAAATCCGTTCTTTGACGTAGTAAATTTACCACAACATCGATATCATCGACAAATTGACACATAATACGCAATCCAGCGATATCGTACATTTCTTCATGTAAACGATCGAACGGGATACGTCGTTTATTCGCTTTATCGATAATACTCGTCATGGGTTTCACACGTCCTGTGACGAATTCGATCGGAGAAGCTTGCTCAGTGACATCGTATTGCTTTCGTAAACCTTTTAACTTTATCTTCAGTTCATCTACAGCTTGCTTATATGGAGCTAGAAACTGATCCCATTGATTCATAATGCTCACTCCGCTTCGTACTACTTAACTTTAATTTAATTCAAATGTTTCTTCTACAGCACTGACAAATTCTTTGCCGTAGTTAGAATTACCTTCAATATTATCTAATATATAACTTAATTCTTCATCGAAATGTTCAAGTTCTAAGTCGTCGTTAACAATCACTTTTTTACCTTTATTATTATGTAACATCGACCAAGTCTCTTGAACGAATAGTAAATAAGAATAGGATTGTCCATCATCAAGAATATAGGCAAAGGCATAGTTATCACTATCGACTAACATTTGCCCCGCTTCCGTTAATCCTTCAGTTGGTTCTTCAGTATAGCAACGAATACTATCGTCAGTTATTTTAATCTCATTAACATATATACGCATGCTCTTCCTCCTTATTCGTAAATCATTTTAACATAATTTAATCTTACATAACACGTAACATGTCATGCGTTTAATATAAGATTATAGTCTATGTTAGTTAGGTTAAAATCACTTTACAGTCACTTTCTAAAGTTAAAAATGTTGAATATATCTCCCGATTATCCTTTATCCACTCATCAAATAACTATGCTTCAATGACGAGAATATGCTACGCTACATCGCATGAAGCGATTCCTATATAATATGATTAAACGCGAATACACTAACATAGAGGAGTGAAGTTTATGGCTACTAATAATGAAATCGAATTTAAACAGCTTCTATCTGAAACGCAATACACACAACTCGAAGAAGCATACTTTCAACAGGCAACACCCTTTACACAAACGAATTACTATATAGACACACCTGATTTCGTTCTTAAAGAGCATCTATTTGCGCTGCGCATTCGTGAGAAAAATGACAATCTTGAGATGACACTTAAAGTTCCTGCAGAAGTGGGATTACTTGAGTACAATTTCGAGACGACAGTTCGACCTGAAATGAATGATGTGCTTGATACAAATGATCTACCGCAAGATATCATTGATGAATTGAAGTCTATCGATGCAGATATTGAACGTCTCACTGTCTTAGGTTCACTTACTACACATCGTATGGAAGTTCCTTTAGATGAGAATTTATTGGTGTTGGACCGAAGTGAATATCTAGATATGACAGATTACGAACTCGAATTTGAAGTTGAGAATCATGATAAAGGTCGCAAAGAATTCGAACGTATATTAAATCAATTTAATATTGATTATCACGAACCAGATAACAAAGTGAAACGTTTCTTCGACCGCAAATCTGAACTTTTAAATTAGATTCTTGTGAGTCGGGTCGCATATTGTCCTAGTCGGTTAAACCTTGTAACCGCCTAGTCTATGCAGAGTCGAATTACTTCCATATGTAAAAATTCATGTTATATTAGTAGTAGATTAATTAAATTTGGTGAGGTTATGGCACAAACACCCTATAATATTATTGGTCAAGAAGCATTGTATGCAATGATTGATCATTTCTATAGATTGGTCGAACAAGACGACCGAATTAATTATTTATTTCTTGGAGATTTTAAAGAAACGAGTCGAAAACAGAAACAATTTCTCACGCAATTTATAGGCGGTCCCCATCTCTATACTGAAGAACATGGGCACCCGATGTTAAAGATGCGCCACATGAACTTTCACATTTCACCTTACGAACGTGATGCATGGCTTGAAAACATGCATGAAGCGATTCAAACTGCTGACTTTCCTGCAGGCGTAGGTGACTACTTGTATGAACGCCTGAAGTTAACCGCTAATCACATGGTCAATTCCGAAAAATAATTGTAGGTGAAACCACATGACTGGAGAATTAAAAATGTTACAACCGAATAGTCGTGAAGATACGAATCTTTCACCTGTGAGTAAGATAGAGATATACTCATTTTTCGATCCATTTAGCAAAGATTGCTTTAAACTCTCCGCTATACTATCCAAGCTCCGTATAGAATATAAGCAATATATACGCGTGAGACATATTCTTAATCCTTCGTTACGCGTCTTAACGAAATGCCAAGCGCAAAGTACTTCAGAACTTGATAATATTGCCTTAGCATATAAAGCAGCCGAACTTCAAGGACGTGTGAGAGCTGAACGCTTTATCCATCTCATCCAGAATGAGATTATTCCGAAACGCGATATTATCACTGAAGAAATGGTGAACGATTGCATTTGTAATGCAGGATTAGATTACAGTGTGTTCAAAGAAGATTTGAAGCACAATAAACTTAAAGAAAGCTTGCAAGTTGATTTGCATATTGCACGAGAAATGGAAATTAATGAGGCGCCTTCCCTCGTCTTCTTTAGTGAAGATGTTCATGAAGAAGGATTGAAAGTAGAAGGTCTTTATCCATATCATATTTATACTTATATCATTAATGAACTGATGGGCCATTCTATTGAGAAAGAACTGCCACCATCTATTGAAAGATATATTCAATATCAACAATTGGTAACGAAAGAAGAGCTTTTAACGATTTATGAGTGGCCTGAAAAGGTCCTTGATAAAGAGTTGAAAAAGTTAGCCTTACAACAAAAAGTTGAAAAAATGGATTGTTTAGAAGGTAACTTCTGGAAATCAAAGATCTAATTATCGCTAGTTAGTAATAAAAGCCAGATATCTAAAGCGACATATAAAATAAATTGTTAATGTTGGAAAGCCGCTCCATAATGAAAATGGAGTGGTTTCTTTTTATGCCTGACTTTAGTAGAAATGCAGAACCGATCAATCACAGGAGTCACCTTAGAAATGTCTATGCTCTGAGAGTCACTCTATGACTAAAAGTATTTATTTCCCTCTGACCAGATAATATCTTAAATTGTTGCGATGATTACCATAGGTATCAGACAAATTTTAGAGTGTAGTCATTTACTCAATACATTAATTCTGTAATTTATTTCTACACGCATGCATATACATCTATGTGAATAAGCATGATAGCATTTAAAAAAGGATATAAAAAAACGCCGTGTCTGTTATACACGGCGCTAAACAAAGGGGATGGGAGAAATTTTTCACTTCAAACAAAGGGGTATGTTTGTTATGTGATTAATTTCATGTTCATAATATAACACGCCCCCAACCCCTTTTCAACCTAAAAATTGACTTTCATTGTATTTGTCACAAACTGTTCATATTGTAAGCGAATACAATGAAATTAAGCTTTCATAAGC
The DNA here is from genome assembly GCF_026659735.1 of Staphylococcus pettenkoferi. GTDB lineage: Bacteria > Bacillota > Bacilli > Staphylococcales > Staphylococcaceae > Staphylococcus. Next base: position 380,330 of record NZ_JANSKK010000002.1, read on the forward strand.
TTTTCAAAAGCATCTAATTTTTCTTCAAATACCTGACAAGCTTGTTCAATAGGTTCTGGAGTTGTCATATCTACGCCAGCGTTTTTCAGAATTTCAATTGGATAGTTAGAGCTACCTTTTTTCAGGAACTCATTAATATATCTTTCAACTGCAGGTTGACCTTCAGTTAAGATTTGATGACTTAAACTTTGAGCCGCACTGTATCCAGTTGCATATTGATACACGTAATAGTTCATATAGAAATGAGGAATACGTGACCATTCTTTACTAATCGCTTCATCTGTTTCAACTGCATCGCCGAAGTAAGTACGGTTTAACTCTGCATACTCTTGATTCATGCGCTCAGCAGTTAGTGGTTCACCTGCTTCTTCGATTTGGTGAATCTTATGCTCAAATTCCGCGAACATTGTTTGACGGAATAGCGTCGCACGGAAACGTTCTAACTCTTGGTTAAGTAAGAGCAAACGACGATCGTCATCTAAGTGTTTATCCATGTAATCACTTAATAAAGCTTCGTTACATGTAGATGCTACTTCTGCTACGAAGATTGTATAGTCACTTGAGTTAGACGGTTGATGTTTACGACTGAAGTAACTATGTGCTGAATGACCAAATTCATGCACAAGCGTATATAAATCTGACACAGTGTTAGACCAGTTCAGAAGAATGAATGGATTCGTTAAGTGCGCACCAGAAGAATAACCGCCTGAACGTTTACCTTTATTCTCGTAAACATCGACCCAGCGATTCTCTAATCCTTCTTTAACTACTTCCATATATTCTTCGCCCATAGGTTGAAGCGCTTCTAGCATCCATTTCTTCGCTTCTTCATATGGCATTTCAAATTTAACGTCTTTAACGAGTGGCGTATATAGGTCATACATCTTCATGTCGTCAAGACCAAGTAACTCTTTTCTCAATTGAGTATAACGGTGTAATAATGGAAGATATTTATGAACAGTTGCAACTAAGTTGTCATAAACTTCTTCAGGAATATGATTATTACTTAATGCTGCTTCACGCGCAGAGTTATAGTTATGTGTACGCGCATTAAAGACATTCTTCTTCACTTCACCAGCAAGCGTTGAGCTTAACGTGTTGTTGTAAGCACCATATTTAGCATATAAATTATCGTAAGCTGATTGACGTAACGTACGATCATCAGATTCTAAGCACTTGATAAATGTACCTTGTGTTAGAGGATGACGTTGTCCATCGGAGTCTACAGCATCTTCAAATTCTAAATCCGCATTACTAAACATTCCATAGACATTCTCTGGTGTAGATAAGGCATCTTGTGCTTCTGTAAGCAATTTCTCTTTATCCGCGCTTAACACGTGTGGACGTTTCTCATTGATGAGTTTCAAATCAAACTCATAGCGTTGAAGTCCTTCGTGTTCTTTAACGAACTGTTCAATCTTCTCTTCATCGATTTGTAAGATTTCTGGAATTAAGAAACTCCAACTTGAGCTAAACTTAATCACAAGTTGATGCGCGCGTGCCTCAAAGCCCGTATATTTACTATTAGCCGTATCTTGATCTTGCTTTAAGTGCGCATAAACGTAGACTTTCTCAAGTTTTGATACAAGCTCATCTTCAAGTGCTAACGCTTGATACAACGTTTCTGCACTATCGCCGAGATGACCTTTAAACTCTTGCTCTTTACCAATTTGCCCTTCAACTTCTTTAAAAGCTTCTTCAAAAGCTTCGTCGCTTTCAAATATCGTAGTTAGATCCCATGTATATTCTGGATATTTACGTTCTTGTTCTTCTCTTGTTAATTGTTGACTCATAACTGTAAACCTCCTACATATTCATATTAATACAATTTTCTCACGTCAATCTGATTTTTGCACGTTAAAAGCGACTACTCTTCCATGATTACATTTTGTATTACACTTCTATAACCATCAATGAGTTGTTCCTCAATTTCTTGGCAATTCGGAATCGCATGAATAAAATGACGAAATTGAAATAATCCATGGGTATATTGAGATGGTGCCACCTCTAACTTCTGCATATAACAATATTGCAGTTGCCAAGCGACAGGATGCGTTCGAATGTACAATTGATGAGGTAGGATAAAGCCTGGCATTGAATTCACTTGTCGTTGGCTCCACTGCAAGTGATACATCGCATTTAAAGTAGGTTCATGTACGTTGTTCTGACGTCGACACATTTGTATATAGCGCTCCACACGTCGATCACTTAATTTATACAAATTCGTTGTTGCTGCTTCCTCACTTTTACAAAATAACTCATCCACTGTCATCGGCCGTTTATTACCTACAAACCACTGGCCACCTATATATTGAATTTCCGAAATACCTACAAGACTCTGATGTTGATCCGACCACGCGATTAATCGCCTTGTCACAGGATTTAAACATGCGCTTTGAAGTTGTTGCAGTTTCATTCGTCTTTGATAAGTCTTTGGCTCAAGCACAATCCAAATTACTTCATAACCTTGGTCTTCCAACCCTGTCGTTCGTGCTTGCAGAACTTCTAGAGGGATGGAAGAGAATTGAATTTCAATAGCGTAAGTATGATCAACAATGAGATCAGGGCGTTGCTGTATCTGAGCCACGGGTTGTTCCACTTCCACATAATATCCTTTTTGTACCAACTGTTGAGCAAGAACATATTTCGCATTATAATGCGCCATAGATTCTGAACTGTTGTTTAAACATACACTTTTTACTTTGTGCGCAAAATGGGGCTTTACCTTTGTTCCTCTTCTAAAAATCACCGTACCTCGACAGTCTGGGCAACAATAGCGCTCTCCTCTCATCGCATTAAAAGCAAACACGACTTCTCCTCCTGTATTCAGTGCACATAACATTAAGTTTCACCTCACTTATATACACGAAGAAGTGACGTGAATTACTTTTACAAAAGTTAACTTTCTTAAAAAAATAAGAAGCGCAGCGATTCGACTTATCCTCGCAACTCTCTCAGAACATAAAAAAAGGGAGTGAGACAGAAATCTACTTAATTTCATAGTCTCACCCCCACAAGGATGTCTAGAATTTGAGACACCGATAGTTATCTCAAGTACAGACAGCTACTGCACGAAATATCTGTTTCGCACACTTATTTATATTGATTTATTATCCTGCATTATCGTCAAAGTAACGTCTTACCTGTGCAGTGACATTGTGACTCATAATAATCTTAGCATAGTCGTTTAAGAATACTTCGGTCTTGTCAGATGGACTCGCAAATTCGAGCAACTGACTATAACTGTCATTAATAACTTCTTGGTTAACCGTATCGTCGAAGTGAATCATATAATAGTATTCGTTGTCTAAGCTATAGAGTAAGTCTTCGAAGTCACGCGTTGGTAAGTTGTGATGATGTGCAAAGTAAATTAATTCTTCTAAGTCATTGAACTTCACGAGTAAAGTTTGAACACTTCGTGGTTGTGAAGTTTGTTCTTCTGATTGACCTTTAGAAGATGAAGATTGTTTCTGTTCAAAGATATCTTCTAAACTTGCGTCTTGATCAAGTGTTTGAGACAGTAAGTCCGTCACTTGATGGTTAAGATTGTTAGCGTCATCATCAGACATATTCATCATATCATCATTTTTAGATTTAGAAATTGTTACTTCTACGCCCTTTTCAAATGCATGTACTTGTATCCATAATGGGCCTTCCACTACGAAGTCTTCTTCCTCATTGATCTCTTCCATCATATTCCAGAAGAACTCTTCTCCGCGTTTACGGTCTGCCCATAAATCTTCTTTTTTAAAACCTCTGGCTTCGATATCACTATAAGTTATATATAATTTGACTGTTGTGTCATCAACGCGTTCTATTCTCATTATCATCTCACTCCTTAACAGTCGATGAATAGTATCATTATTGTATTAGAACGTTCGGAGAAATACAATTGTTTTGTTTGATTAAATTTCACTATTGATTTATGACTTCTCACTATAACATATACCCTTCGCATCGCCCAAAAAAACAGCACTTCCACTGAGTGCTGTCGACAGAAGAGACGTGCTATATGCTTGTTAAAAATCTTAAAACAATGAAGAAACCACAAAGTATGTACGACGTAGTACAGACTTCATGGTCCCGTGAAATAGTGTATTGAAATTAGTCCACCATACGTTGCGCTTCTTGTAATTGGAAAGTACGAACCTTTCTCGGTAAGAAACGTCTGATTTCATCTTCATTGTAACCCACTTGAAGACGTTTTTCGTCTAAGATAATTGGTCGGCGTAATAAACCTGGATTATCTTGAATAATAGTATATAAGTCTTGAAGTGGCAACGCATCAATATCTACATTTAACTTCTGATATGTTTTAGAACGTGTAGAGATGATTTCGTCTGTTCCGTCTTCAGTCATTTTAAGAATTTGTTTAATTTCGTCTATTGTTAAGTGTTCAGAAAAAATATTACGCTCCGTATACGGAATGTCATGTTCTTGTAACCATGCTTTCGCTTTACGGCAAGATGTGCAACTTGGTGAAGTAAATAATGTTACCATACATCTCACTCTCCTATTATATGAATCTTATTTCTAATTATTCACATTATTTATTTGACTAAGAAATTCAAGGGGTTCAACCCGACTGCGATTGCCTCTAAATTTATCATAAAGTCCTTGACTTGAAATCTTAGGCTGTACATCTTAAAGTATACTACATAGTTCAAATAAGACATCGTACTTAAGACCTAGTCTATGAATATCAGTACAAGCAACCTTTTATGAAAATCTATCAACAATCTATACCACTCATTTCAAATGATATAGTCTTCTTAATCATACAATTACATTCTACCCTGATAACATTAAAATTAAATGAGAATTAGTTAATAAAAACTAAAGAATTGTTAAAGTCTCATTAATCTTGAGTTTCAAGTCATCATAAGCCTCTTATCTATAGTCTAACATAACTTACAAACGATTGAAATACTGTTATAATGAGTATCATACTTAGAAATTATTTGTGAAGGCAGGCATCAGATTTATGGAAACTTTATTCTCAGGGATTCAACCTAGTGGTATCCCTACAATTGGTAACTACATAGGCGCACTCAAACAGTTTCGTGATGTACAAGATGACTATGATTGCTACTTCTGTATCGTTGACCAACATGCAATCACTGTCCCTCAAGATCGACTCAAGTTACGTAAACAGACACGTCAACTTGCTGCGATTTACTTAGCTTCAGGTATCGATCCTGAGAAATCTACATTATTTATACAATCCGAAGTTCCAGCTCACGTACAAGCAAGCTGGATGTTAACGACGATATCTTCGATTGGCGAACTCGAACGTATGACTCAATTTAAAGACAAAGCTCAGAAACAAACTGAAGGAATTCCAGCAGGTCTTCTAACTTATCCGCCTCTCATGGCTGCTGATATCGTAATCTACAACACGAATATCGTTCCTGTTGGTGAAGATCAGAAGCAACACATGGAGTTAACTCGTAATCTAGTTGAACGTTTTAATAGCCGTTACAATGATGTACTCGTTAAGCCTGAGATTCGCATGCCTAAAGTTGGTGGTCGTGTGATGAGTCTTCAAGATCCAACTCGTAAGATGAGTAAAAGTGACGACAATCAGAAGAACTTTATTTCATTACTCGACGAACCGCGTCTCGCTGCGAAGAAGATTAAAAGTGCAGTGACGGACTCTGATGGCATCATTAAGTTTGACCGTGAGAATAAACCTGGTATCTCTAACTTACTATCTATCTATGCAGGTCTTACTGATAAAACGATTGATGAACTCGTAGAACAATATAAAGATTCTAATTACGGTACATTTAAAGGTGATCTCGCCGAAGTCGTAGAAGACTTCCTTACAGATTTCCAAGAAAAGTATGAGTCATTCTATAATTCAGAAGAACTTGATGACATTCTAGATCTTGGTCGCGACAAAGCGCAAAAAGCATCATTCAAGACATTGAAAAAAATGGAACGTGCGATGGGCTTAGGGCGTAAAAGAAAATAATTAATTTAAAATACCTTCGCTTATTGAAGTGCATTAATGAGGCTTCCAAGGGCGAAGGTATTTTATGCCTAAAAAAGCGCCCCGATAAATGGAAATCGGAGCGCTTTTTAAATTTATTCATCTTTTTTCTTTTTGCCTGTTTTGCGGTCAATGCTTTTGTCGATGTGAACATTTTTTAATGAATAATCCCCACCAATTTGATGGTATTCAATACCTTTTACCTGCGGATTTCGTAAATAAGCTTTACCTTGTTGATAAATTGGCGCTACTGGCGCTTCGTTTAATAAGAGTTCTTCAGCTTCTCGTAATTTATTGATACGCTGTTTTTCTTTAGTAAGTAATGGACCATCTGCTTCTTTCAACATTTTATCAAATTGAGGATTACTCCAATCGGTATTATTCTGTGCATTACCCTTCGTCATTGTTTCAAGGAAAGAAGTTGGGTCTGGAAAATCAGGTGACCAACCTGCTAACGACATTTCATACTGCATTGATAATTCCGAATTGACTTTTTGTTTAAATGGCATTTGTTTAATTTTTACCGTAATGCCTGGTAAGTTTTTCTCTAAATCTGATTTAATAAATTCTGCTGAAATTTTCGCACTAGGTGTGTCTTGTACATTTACAGTGAAGGTAATTTTATCTTTACCTAATGCTTTCTTCGCTTTATCTAAATGTTGCCGTGCTTCTTTGACATTATACTTCAATGGTGATTTAACCGTTTCTGCATAATCTTTCGTACTATTCGGTAATAACGCAGTTTCTTTAGCTGTAAAGTTATCGAATGGTTTTGAACCATCACCTAGTACTGAATCCACATAAGATTTCTTATTAATTGCTTGGGAAATAGCAATACGCAAATCTTTATTCTTAAAATCTGGGAACTCTTTCTCATTCATTTTAAGGAAGAAAGTCCCTGCGTTTAGCTTTTTAAATAGTCCAGGGTTATCTTTATATTTGTCAACTTGCTCTGAAGTAATTTCAGTGTTGTCTACAGAACCCGTATCATACAGGGAAGCACCTGCTTGTTGGTCTTTTAGGATTTTAAAGTTTACTTTATCGAGTTTCACATTCTTTTTATCCCAATATTGATCGTTTTTGACCATTGTAATTTTATCTTCAGCTTTCCAGTCTTTCATTTTAAAAGGGCCATTATAGACCGCTTTGTCAGCACCCGTACCATATTGATCTCCTTCTTTTTTAGCAACTTTCTCATCTTGTGGCATGTATGTACCAAAGGCGAGGAGTTCTTTGAAATAAGGTACCGGTTTTTCTAAGTCGATTTGCAGTTTATATTTATTAAGTGCTTTAACACCTAAGTCTTTGACGGGCTTTTTACCACTATTGACATCTTCTGCATTCTTAAGATAATTCATAATAAAGGCATACTCTGAACCTGTCTTCGGATCTACCGCTTTGCGCCAACTATAAACAAAGTCATTCGCTGTTACTGGATCTCCATTAGACCACTTTGCATCGTGACGCAAATCAATGGTATAGCGCTTCTCATCTTTAGAAATCTTCGGTTCACCTTTTGCAACACCTGGGATTGCTTTGTCGTTCTTATCTAAAGTATATAACCCTTCATATACTTGAGTGTATGTTGTGAATGACACATTATCTGAAGCCATGACATTATCTAACGTACTCATATCCTGAGTTAAGGTGCTACGATAAACTTGTCCTTCATTGTCGTATAGACCGCCACCTTTACCACACCCACTCAAGACGAAAGCTGCCGCAATGAGGGTGCCGACAATCTTAGTGCACTTGAATTTCATCTGCGTCCCCTCCTTTATCTTGTCGCGTGTTGATGTGCTTACGTAATTCAGCCGCTTCAGCTTCTGTAGTAAAGACGTAATGTCCGTTCTCAATTTCGTTCAGTTGACGTTCTCCATCTTTACCATCTTCTTTATAAGTCATTCTCGTACGCGTACGCTCACTTTCTGGATCTGGTTGAGGTACTGCTGACAATAGTGATTGTGTATAAGCATGTAATGGGCGGTTATAAATATCCTCTGCTTTCCCTATTTCGACAATTTTACCAAAATGCATCACCGCAATACGGTCTGAAATATATTTCACCATCGACAAATCATGGGCGATAAATAAGAAAGTGATATTGCGCTCACATTGTAGTTTCAGCAACAAGTTAACTACCTGTGCTTGAATCGACACATCAAGTGCAGAAATCGGTTCGTCTGCAATAATAAACTCAGGTTCAACTGCTAGTGCACGCGCGATACCGATACGTTGACGCTGACCACCAGAGAATTCGTGCGGATAACGGTTGGCATGCTCTTTGTTAAGCCCTACCGTTTCTAATAAATCATAGACGCGTCGCTTACGATCCTTACGACTCGTCGCTAATTTATGAATATCAATCCCTTCAGCGATAATATCCATAACTTTAAGACGAGGATTTAGCGAAGCGTAGGGATCTTGGAAGATCATTTGAATTCTCTTATTAAATTTCAACGATTGCTTACGTGATTTGATATTTTTAATATTTGTTCCGTCGTAGAAGATATCTCCGCTCGTAATATCATTCAATTTAATAATCGCTTTCCCTGTTGTCGATTTACCGCAACCTGATTCTCCAACAAGTCCAAATGTCTCACCTTTAAAGATATCAAAGGAAATATCGTTGATGGCACGGACTTCGTTACGTTTACCTTGGTTAAAGTATTGCTTTAAATGCTTGACTTGTACGAGCACTTCTTGATTATTCTCCATCAAACGACACCCTTTCTACCTGCTTCGGTTGAGTATAGTTGTTCGGCATAGTTCTCAATCGTTTACGTACCATCTCAGGTGGTTCAACATGAGGCGCACGTGCATCGAGTAACCATGATCTCACGAAATGTGTTGGTGACACTTTGAACCATGGTGGCATGAGCTTGAAGTCAATTTCTAATGCATAAGGACTTCTCTCAGCAAATGCGTCGCCTTTCGGTGGATGTAATAAATCCGGAGGTGTACCAGGAATCGCAAGTAATTCCGTATCTGATCCAGTTTCTAAGTCTGGCATTGATGATAGTAATCCCCATGTGTATGGATGCTTCGGATCGTAGAAGATTTCATCCACTTCTCCTGTCTCCACCATTTGACCGCCATACATAATTGCGACACGATTAGCTACGTTTGCTACTACTCCCAAATCGTGTGTGATAAAAATAATGGAAGTTTCGATCTTTTTCTGTAACGATTTCATCAAATCTAAGATCTGCGCTTGCATCGTTACATCTAGTGCTGTCGTTGGCTCATCGGCAATCAATATCTTCGGTTCACACGCCAAAGCTGTTGCGATAACGATACGTTGCCGTTGACCTCCTGAGAATTGATGCGGATAAGCATTAAATCGTTGTTCTGCGTGAGGTAGACCCACTAAATTCAGAATTTCTAGTGCACGTTTTTTCGCTTCACTTTTACTATAATTTCGATGTTTCATCAGTGGTTCCATAACTTGCTTTCCAATCTTCATCGTCGGATTGAGTGACGTCATCGGATCTTGGAAGATCATCGAAATATCTTTTCCTCTCAATTTAATGAGTTCTTTCTCAGTCTTCTGAGTTAAGTCTTCACCGAGAAACTTTATACTTCCCTTTTTAATACGACCTGTGTCGCCTTGGAAGAGTTTCGTAATCGCTTTCGTCGTCACGGATTTACCTGAACCCGATTCGCCGACAATTGCTAAGGTCTCCCCTTTGTTTAAATAGAAGTCAACACCACGTACTGCTTGCACTTCCCCTGCGCTAATATCAAAGGACACATGCAAATCATTGATTTCTAATATTCTCTCTGACATAATTTCTGCCCCCTTTATTATTTACGCATCTTCGGATCGAATGCATCACGCAGTCCATCACTAAATAGATAGAAGAAGAGTATGAGTAAACTCAATAAGATTGCTGGTATAAAGAGCTCATGTGGATGGATTAAGAGCATTTGACGTCCATCGTTAACGAGCGAGCCAAGCGATGTTTTTGGCGCTGGTACACCGATACCGATAAAGCTAAGGAACGCTTCAAAGAAGATTGCACTAGGTACGGTAAACATTGATGTAACGATGATAGAACCTAAAGCGTTCGGTAAGATATGTCGGAATATCAGTTTGAGCTTAGATGTTCCCAACGTGCGTGACGCTAGGACAAATTCTTGGTTTTTTAACTTTAAAAATGATCCACGAACGACACGGCTCATACCTATCCACCCTGTCACGGTCATCGCTAAGATAATCGTCCATAAAGATGGTTCAAAGATAAGCACGAATAGGATCACGACAATTAAGTTTGGAATCGACGCGATAATTTCGATCAACCGCTGCATAAAGTTGTCTATCCTACCTCCAAAGAATCCTGAAATCGCGCCGTAGACTACGCCGACGAAGATGTCGAGTAAGGCAGCTGCTACACCGATAAAGAGTGAAACTTGCGTACCTTGCCATGTACGTGTCCACATGTCACGGCCTAACTGGTCAGTCCCAAACCAGAAGTTCTCTTTCACACCTGCTTTCTTATAAGCGTCGTGTCCGTCAGCACCTTGACCATCAAACGGTAAAAAGTGAATGTGGTCTAATACTGGGATCTTCGCTGGTAGGTTGCGTCGTTGCACATCTTGTTCTGCATAATCATGATCACTCAATAGTGGACCTACAAATGCGAATATAATAATGAGTAGTAAACCAATCATACCGACGACAGCTAATTTATTACGTCGCAGTTGGTCCCACGCGTCTTGCCAGAAGCTCTTACTCTCACGTTGTAACTCTGGCTCTTTCTCTAAATTACGTTCACTTCTGATGAAATCATCTGCCATAATCCCTTCAGAGGTATGAGTCATCACTGAATTCGTTTCTGGAGTCCCTGTATCTTTCTTCTTCATCATGACTTATTACCTCCTTCGACACGGATACGTGGGTCAATGATTCCGTATAGAATATCAACCACGAAGATTGAAACGATAAATAATGTACTGAATAATAATGTTGTTGCCATAATTACGGAGAAGTCATTCGTCGTAATTGATCGTACGAATTGGTCCCCGAGACCCGGTACACCAAAGATTTGTTCAATCGTTAATGTTCCTGTTAAGATTCCGGCTAACATTGGAACAATAATCGTAATAACTGGAATCAAAGCATTTCTAAGTGCATGTCCAAATAATACTCGCATCGTTGAGTTCCCTTTGGCTCTCGCTAATAATATGTAATCTGCGCTGAGCACCTCTATCATCTCTGCACGTATATACCGAGCTACCGTTGCGATAACTGAAGCCGATAACGCTAAAGATGGTAACACTGCTGTAGAGAACCCTTCCCAACCAGCAACTGGGAACCATTGCAAGCGTACAGAGAAGACGTATTGTAACAACACTGCAAGTACGAATGACGGTACAGATACTGCGATGACTGAAATTACTGTAGCTGTATAGTCTACCCAAGTGTTCTGTTTCGTCGCTGCAGCAACACCAAGGATTAATCCAAGGATGACACCGATAACCATCGCTGAGAGTCCCATTTCCATCGATGGTATTAACCGTGGTTTAATCAATTCCCATACCGGCTGATTGTGATATTGGAACGAGTAACCAAAGTCTCCCATCACAACGTTCTTGATGTAGTGTAAGTATTGAACTGCGACCGGATCATTGAGTCCATATTTCTCGTTTAAAATATGCTTTTGAGCCGCGCTAAGTTTAGCATCGTTAAACGGAGATCCAGGCATCAGCTTCATTAAAAAAAACGTAATCGTTATGATGATAAATAAAGATAATATCATATAACCAAAACGCTTTAAGACATATCTAAGCATATAACATCCCCCTTGTTTAAGTAGTAAACATTCCCTTCACAATTTTCAGAAATATTTAACAATATTATATAGTTAATTCAGAATGAAATCAATGGTAAATCACTCCATTTTCGTCGTTTATCTATGAATTCATAGCGGAAATCTACACTAAAACCGTGATTTAAGCTATACTTATACTAAATTTCTCAAGAGCTAGGATGAGTTCGATGCGTAATTTAACACAATTATTGACGTTTATTCTTATAACACCTGTCATATCATTAATAATCTGGCTATTCACCTCTCACCAATGGGTGGCGTACGTCAATGTCCTATTTTATGTAGCGATGATATTAAGCATTGTCACCTTTATCTTAATTCTGATTCAGGAAGGCGTATTTGATGCGACGAGTTATGGAATGCGACGTATGAAGTATCGCTTGTCGAGTAAAAAGCATCAAGCTTCAGTTCAAGATGACGACTTCTTCAATCCACAACAAGCGAAGAAGTCTGATTACCGTGTAGCGCGTTGGGTCAAAGTCGCATTCGGTGTTAACGTATGCTATTTAGTCCTAGACATTATCATGGCTTTAATGATGATGTGAGTCAGAGCAATTCATTTATAAAATTATGTAAAATGAGAGTGGATCGCTTAGTACAGCCCACTCTCAAAAATATAAACCTGATGCACGCTTTATTTAATTGAAATATGAGGATTTTTAAACAGGGCAATGTACATTAATGCGCCGCCAATGAGAATCAGTATGACAACGTAAATTGACATTTGCCACGATAATAAGATTGACCCAAGTATCAATCCAAAGCGAGCAAGAATTTCAGATCCGAAAAAGCATATCGTCTCCATCGCTGAATAAGTGCCTCGTTTGTCCTCAGGTATCATCAGAAAGCGTTGTGCGTTATGAATTGGGGAATAAATGAGCTCACCAATTGTAGCAATGACCATAACAAGACAAAGTATCCAGAACGAATTCGACATAGTGAGCACACCATATCCTACTGCATAAAGAAGAATTCCTACTATAAATGCTCGGCCTTTTCGCATGAACGTCATCCACTGATTCACTTTGAATGTCATTGTTACGACGACAATCGCGTTAATTATCATGATAATCGTAAAAATACGTACACCATCAATTGGAATCCCCCATAACTGTATCGTCTGAAATTCGTCTCTCAAACGAACAATAATATAAGAATTCAAACTTAGTTCAGCCATCATAGTCAAGATAAAGCCACTGTTGAGTAACATGTAATACTTATCCTTAAATACAAGTGCTAAATTATGCAAGAAATGCTTCACTTTTCCTAAATCCTCAGCCCCATAGCTCATCACTTGCTCCACACGATAGTATTTTATAAATAAATACCAACTCACCAGCATAGTGACAAAGAACAAGCCAAATAATAAGTGTTTATGGTGGTGATAAAGTGCTGCACCAAGTAACATACCAAGCGCTAAACTGGCGTTATAAACCCAGTAATTCAGTTGATAGACGTACTCACGCACATCTTCATAAATTGCATCCATTATCGCTGCATTCAGAATGGTTTCACCTATACCTGTGAGATTGCTAAAGATAAAGAGGGTTACGCAAAAAATGATGAGCCCTAATCCGTCTAATGTCACTGTTATTGCCAAGAGAATTAAGCAAATACTGTAAAGCAAATAAATGATATGAATTAATTTCTTACGATCATAGTGATCACCAAGATAACCACCCATGAATGAAATCACGATATTCACTAGAATATTCACGATAAAGAACACACCCGCAAAGACCGCATTAATCTTAGACGTTAAGTATAGAGCAATAAACGGCATAATCGCATTCATGGTTGTACTCAGTAGAAAGTCACCAATAATTCGACTTTTTAAGGTAGCTGATAAAGTAAAGAATTTTCCCATCGACATTTTTCTCCTAATTTTCTGACTTTTAAATACCTTACCTAATTTTTGTCATGATTACAACACCTCTTTTACCAATATCGAGAAAGTTCCTTTACAGCACAAAAATCCCCCAACTATATAGCCAGGGGAATTTCTATATTAATAATTATCCTTCAAACTTTTTAAATAATAACACGGCATTGTGTCCACCGAAACCTAAACTGTTGCTCATCGCATAGTTAATATCTAAGTCAGCAGCTTGGTTCGGTGTGAAGTCTAAATCACACTCTGGATCTGGACTATCTGCATGAATTGTAGGCGCGACACGCCCATCACGAATAGATAGCGCTGAGAAGATCGCTTCTAAGCCACCTGTACCACCGAGCAAGTGACCTGTCATCGATTTCGTTGAGCTAATCTTCAACGATTTCGCAGCGTCGCCAAAGGTATTCTTAATCGCTTGAACCTCTGTTAAATCGCCTACAGGTGTACTTGTACCGTGCGCGTTCAAGTATTGAACTTGGTCTGCTGTAACACCTGCATCGTCTAAAGCGAGTTGCATCGCACGTGCACCGCCCTCACCTTCTGGAGCTGGAGCAGTAATATGATATGCATCACCTGTAGAACCATAACCTACGATTTCTGCATAGATTTCAGCGCCACGTGCTTGTGCTGACTCTAGAGATTCGAGCACCACGATACCTGCGCCTTCACCCATTACGAAACCGTCACGACCTTCTTGGAATGGACGACATGCTGTTTCTTTGTCATCATTTGTAGACAATGCGCGGCTCGCACTAAATCCTGCTACAGCCATATGTGTAATCGGCGCTTCAGTACCACCTGCAACCATCGCATCGGCATCTCCGCGTTGGATAATCTTGAACGCATCACCGATAGAGTTCGTACCTGTAGCACAAGCTGTGACTGTTGATCCGTTTGGTCCCTTCAAACCTAAATCGATAGATACTTGACCTGTAGCCATATCAGGAATCAACATCGGTACGAAGAACGGGCTGACACGTCTAGGGCCACGCTCATTCAATTGATTATGCGCTACCTCAAACGTTTCCATACCGCCGATGCCTGAACCAATCCACGTACCAATACGTTCAGCATTATCGTCAGTCACTTCTAGTTTCGCATCCTTCACCGCTTCTCTAGCAGCTACAACCGCATATTGTGTAAAACGATCCATACGGCGCGCTTCTTTACGTGGAATATGGTCTTCAATGTTAAAATCTTTGAGCTCTCCTGCTAAGCTCACGTTATACTTCGAAGTATCGATACGTGTAATCGTATCTATACCATTCATACCTTCTAAAGCATTCTTCCACGTTGTCTGTGCGTCATTACCAATCGGCGAAAGTGCTCCTACGCCTGTTATTACCACTCGATGCTTATTACTCATATGTTTATCCTCCTATTTACCCCATTTTAAAGTGATAGCGCCCCAAGTTAAGCCGCCACCAAATCCGACAAGGACGAGGGTATCGCCATCTTGAATCTTTCCATTCTCTAACTCTTGCGCAATACTCAAAGGAATAGATGCGGCTGAAGTATTACCAAATTGATCTACTGAAACACTCATCTTCTCTTCTGGAATACCTAAGCGTAAACGTGCAGATTCCATAATACGAATATTCGCTTGATGTGGAACGAACATATCGATGTCTTCTGCAGTCAAACCTGCTTTCTCTACCGCTTTCGTAGACGCTTCGCCCATAATGCGTACCGCAAATTTAAACACTTCACGTCCATTCATCACAATCTTATGTGTCTCTTGATCTTGGTAAAGGTATTTACCACCGCTACCATCAGAACCGAGTTCATAACTTAGAATACCATGTCCTTCTGATACTTCTCCAATCACAGCGGCGCCTGCACCATCACCGAAGAGCACTGCTGTTGAGCGGTCACTCAAATCTGTAATTTTAGACAACTTATCCGCACCTACGACGAGAATATTGTGGTAGTCGCCAGATTGAATAAACTGTTTCGCATTAATCATTGCGTACATAAAGCCACTACATGCAGCTAACTGATCCATCGTCGCAACTTTCTTCGTGCCAAGACGTTCTTGAAGCATGTTCGCCACGGTTGGGAAAGGATAGTCCCCTGTGGACGTTGCTACCATAATCATATCTATATCTTCCGGTTGAATTCCTGCATCTTTAATTGCTTTCACGCTCGCTTCGTAAGCCATATCTGATGTATCTTCGTCATCAGCAGCCCAGCGACGTTCTTTGATTCCGGTCATCTTTGAGATCCATTCGTCTGATGTGTCTAAAAATGACTCGAAATAAGCGTTATCAATTACTTTGCTTGGCGCATACGCACCAAATCCCTTAATACCCACATTCATGGTTGTACACCTACTTATTCTAATTTTGGTACCAGGTCTTAATTTAACATAGTCTTTCTCACAAGTACAATTACAAATCCTCGTACAATCGTCATATGTTCACTAAATTATAAGTTATCTCTATAGGGATGACAATTGATAAGACCCTGATTGGTAAAAGTCGATAGGGTCATTATAAGCTAGTTGTATACTAGAAAGACACGCATATGTCACATCACTTTATATTCCGCTCTATACAAAACGCTTCATCTTCTATATAATTGTATCTGAATGGATAGTGTCATTAAACCTATACATAAGTCATCTTAACATGACAATTTTCAAACAATGACATCATTAATAATAACCTTAATTATCATACAAGTTATGACATGAAATATTGAAACGATAGGAGGCATAGCCATGAAGTACATTATGGTACTGATTTGGTCAATACTCTTGCTTGAAATGGTAGGCTTCGTATTAACAAGTCTTGACGGCGGTTCTTCTGTTAACTGGATTCTACCTATCATCGTAGCAGTAGTATTTACAATCTTTGTAGCAATCTTTACAGCAATTATTAAACCTACGCACAAATCATATCAAGAAGAACAATAATCTTTAATTGATCGAGAGCCAGCTGATAAAGCTGGTTCTTTTTTGTCTAAACCTCCTTTATCCCTATTCATGTGGAGAGGTACAACAACATCTAAGATTTCTGTGCGTCTCCCAAGAAAAGCTCGATGGCAAGCGCCACCGAGCTTTCTACATATTACCTCAGCATTATGATAGCTATGATTTAATTAATACAAGCCATTCTTCTCATTACTTGTATCAATAAAGATATTTTTAACTTGTTGATAGTTCTTAATTGCTTCTTTATAAGTTTCGCGACCAATACCTGATTTCTTGTAACCGCCAAATGGTGCACCTGCAGGAACTTGGTTGTAAGTGTTAATCCATACACGTCCTGTGCGCATTGCTTTAGCAACGTTGAGCGCACGATTAATGTTAGTAGTAAAGATACCGCCTGCTAAGCCGTATTCAGAGTCATTCGCAATCTTCACAGCTTTTTCTTCGTCATCGAATTTAATCACTGTTAATACTGGGCCAAAGATTTCTTCTTGCGCTAACTTATTATTGTTGTCGTCTACTTCGATGATTGTTGGTTCAAAGAAGTAGCCTTTATCCATGCCATTGTCAGTGATACGTTTACCGCCTGTAATGATACGCGCATCGTCTGCTTCCTCAGCATATTTCACATAAGACTCAATCTTCTCGATTTGTTCTTGACCTGTTTGACTACCCATGAGTACATCTTCGTCGAATGGGTCGCCCACTTTGATGCTTTCGAACGCGTCTTTCAAGCGATCCATCACTTTGTCATACACACTAGATTGTAGTAATAATCTTGATCCTGCACTACAAACTTCACCTTGGTTGAGTAAAATACCAATTTGGATGCCTTCGATTGCTTGTTCTAGGTTCGCATCATCAAAGACGATGTTGGCACTTTTACCACCTAACTCAAGTGTGGCTGGTACAATACGTTCTGCACCGGCTTGCGCTACTTTGTAACCTACGTCTGTTGAACCTGTGAATGAGAGTTTGTGCACACCTTCGTGATCAAAGATGGCTTGACCAGATTCGGAACCTTTACCTGTCACGACGTTCACTACACCTTCAGGAAGCACGTCTTGGAAGATCTTCGCTAACTCAATGAGTGATAAAGGTGTTGAAGATGAAGGTTGAATCACTACTGTGTTACCTGCTGCTAAAGCTGGACCTAATTTCCAAGAAGCAAGTAATAATGGGAAGTTCCATGCTACAACGGCACCTACAACGCCAATTGGTTCGTGACGTACGATACTCATGTGGTCTTCGTCTAAGTCGTTCACTGTACCTTCGTCAGTTTGTAGAACGCTCGCGAAGTATTTAAAGTGTTGCGCAACGAATGGTAAGTCGAAACCGCTTGTTTCACGGTAAGGTTTACCATTCTGTAAAGATTCAATTGTTGCGAAATGTTCCATCTTGTCTTCGATACGGCGACTAATTTCGAGTAAATAGTTCGCTCTTTCGTCTTTAGAAGTCTTGCTCCAAGAATCGAAAGCTTGTGTAGCCGCTTCGACTGCTTTATCTACATCTGACTTAGATGCTTTCGCAATCTTAGATAACACTTCACCGTTAGATGGGTTCGTCACCTCTATAGTGTCACCAGATTCACTAGATTGAAATTCGTTATTGATAAATAAACCATATTGTTCATCTAAATAATCTTTCACATTTACAGCCATAATAGACCTCCTCTATCTCTATTTCGGACTTTGCATGATGTGACATTATATATATAAGTCGTTAGTGCTTTTGGTATATCTATTATGATATATTCCCTCTTTACGCTATTTTTAAAAGTAAGAAGCTTAAATTACTAATTTTCGGTAATTTTAAAAGGGGTTTATTTTCTTAGGAAAGTTTACAATTTATTTTTCAATATTAAAATTCTCGCTTGCATATGGGACCACACTCAACTAATTCCTCTCACTGGGAGAAAGACAGAAATCTATGATTTCATGGTCTCACCCGCAAAGAGCTAGGATTCATAAGGGTGAAAATCCTTATGAATCCAGATCTCTACTGCGTCTTCTAAAGTATTTTATCTACATTATGTAGTTCGAGGAATGGATTTTCGTTGTGGTCTAGTTCCATCATGCGTCTCGAGTTCACATTGAAAAATTTAATTATTCTATACTCAGTATATGATATACTATTCTCCTTTAATCTCCGACATTCAAATAGCTAATACTCTTTTTAACTTTTATATATTCGTGAGCTTAAATAAGTTCCATTGTAAATAAATCCTTTCAATAGTGTAACTAATTCTAAGGATTTTTTGAGAACACCCACTAAAGTGACAGTATTCTCTTTAGTAATTCCTTATAAATTATTTATTCTATTTTAATCTCTAATTATACCTGTTCTATTACGAATCTCTCACTTTACCTACACACCCATTTCACTTCATACCAAAAAGAAGCCGACCGTTGAAAGCCTTGCGCTTACAAGTCGACTTCTTTATATATTTTAGGAGCTCATTTAATTTATCATGGCAGAGTGCAATTACTATTCACACTCTTCTGCATCACTTACTCAGCCGTTTCTGGTTTCTCTACATCAAATGTTAAACCATCGTCTGTAAGGTCAACATTCACATGTGTACCTTCTGGAAGGTTCTCACGAATCATACGACGTGCTAATGGTGTTTCAATTTGACGTTGTACAAATCGTTTCAATGGACGTGCACCGAATTGCGGTTCGTATGCTTCTGAACCTAACCATTGTTTCGCTTTATCTGAAACATCGATACTTAAGCGTTGATCCATCAATCTGATGTTCAATTGAGCGATAATTTTATCAACAATGTGGCTCATATCTTCTTCAGATAATGGTTTGAATAAGACGATATCGTCCATACGGTTCAGAATTTCTGGTTTGAAGTAAGCGTTCAAGCTATCCATCACAGCTTTTTCAGTATCCTCTGTGATCACACCAGAATCTTTCACATTTTCTAGTAAAATTTGTGAACCAATGTTACTAGTCATAATGATAATTGTGTTCTTGAAGTCCACGCTACGACCTTGTGAGTCAGTTAATCGACCTTCGTCGAGAATTTGTAATAAGACGTTGAACACGTCTGTATGTGCTTTCTCGATTTCGTCGAGTAAGATGACTGAGTATGGGTTACGACGAACCGATTCAGTTAATTGTCCACCTTCATCATGACCTACATAGCCTGGAGGGGCACCGATAAGACGTGAAACGGAGTGTTTCTCCATGTACTCACTCATGTCGATACGAATCATGTGTTTCTCTGAATCGAATAAAGTTGAAGCGAGTGATTTCGCAAGCTCTGTCTTACCTACACCTGTTGGTCCTAGGAAGAGGAAACTACCGATTGGACGGTTAGGATCTTTGATGCCTGCGCGTGCTCTGACAACAGCATCAGAAACGAGGTCTACTGCTTTATCTTGACCTACGACACGTTCGTGAAGAATATCAGATAATCCTAATAATTTCTCACGTTCGCTTTCAACCAATTTAGATACTGGAATGCCTGTCCAAGAGCTTACGATGTCACCGATTTCTTCGTCAGAAACAACTTCACGAATGATGCGATCAGTATCGCCGCTTTGTTCATCTTGGAAAGCATCTTCCATGTCACGTAATTCTTTCTCTAATTGTGGAATACGTCCGTGCTGTAATTCAGCTGCTTTTTCAAGATTGTAGTTATTTTCAGCATCTTCAAGTGCTTTACGGCTTTCATCTAATTCTGCACGTTTTTCTTGAAGTTTGGTAATTTTTTCTTTTTCTTGTTCAACACGAGATTGAATTTCAGATTGTTTTTCTTTTTCATTTGAAAGCTCTTCTTGAAGTTCTTTTAAGCGTTGTTGACTGGCATTATCAGACTCGTTCTTTAAGGCACTTTCTTCAATTTCTAGCTGCATCACGCGACGGTTCACTTGGTCTAACTCAGTTGGGTTAGAACCCATTTCTGTACGAATCGTTGCACATGCTTGGTCAACCAAGTCAATCGCTTTATCTGGTAAGAAACGATCTGTGATATAGCGATCAGAAAGTTCTGCTGCAGCGACTAGCGCACGGTCTTGAATACGTACACCGTGGTAGACTTCGTAACGTTCTTTCAGACCACGTAAGATAGAAATCGTGTCTTCTACATCCGGTTCGCTAACTTGAACTTTTTGGAAACGACGTTCAAGTGCAGAGTCTTTCTCGATGTTTTCACGATATTCGTTCAGCGTAGTCGCACCAATACAGTGCAATTCACCGCGCGCTAACATCGGTTTCAACATGTTGCCGGCATCCATTGAACCTTCTGTCTTACCAGCACCAACGAGCATGTGAATTTCATCAATAAATAGGATGATACGACCATCTGATTCTTTGACTTCTTTCAATACAGCTTTCAAGCGTTCTTCAAACTCACCGCGATATTTTGCACCTGCAACGAGGGCACTTAGATCGAGCTCGAAGATCGTTTTATCTAACAGTGATTCAGGCACGTCTTTCTTCACGATACGTTGCGCTAAACCTTCTACAATCGCAGTCTTACCTACCCCAGGTTCACCGATGAGGACTGGGTTGTTCTTCGTTTTTCTACTGAGAATACGTATCGCATTACGTATTTCTTCGTCACGGCCGATGACTGGATCCATGTTACCTTGTCGTACTTCTTCGACTAAGTCACGACCGTATTTCTCTAATGCTTCGTAGTTTACTTCAGGATTTTGTGTCGTCACATGATTTCCCCCTCTAACTTTCTTGATTATCTCTTCAATGACTTCTTTCTTATATTGTGTCGCTTGTTGCGTTGTATCATCAATATCCATCGCTGCTAGGAGGAGATGTTCCATTGAGATAAACTCATCTTCGTACTGCTTCATGTATTGTTCTGCTTTGTTGATGAGTTCGTTTGCTTTGGCGCTAATATACTGTCCGTATTGGACATTATCCCCTTGGACAGATGGATAACTTTGTAATTTCTTGTCATATTGTTGCGCGAGTGCATCTACATCGATGTCTGCGCGTTCTAGCACGCTTTTAAAGAGACTTTCGTCCGCTTCTACTGCTGCTTTTAAAATGGCTTCAATTTCAATATTTTGATTTTCATATTCTTGAGAAAGTCCAATTGCTTTTTGTAAGGCTTCTTGGACTTTATAAGTCATTTGATTGATATCCAAATTATTCACCTCTGTACAGCCGCTTTCTATAGATAATTCAACGTAATTGAAAGCAGGCCTTAAGCTTCATTTTAGATAAAATTACTACTAGGTTTGATCAAAGAAATCGTTTTGACTTTGACTTTCTTTGACCTTAACTATATTATACGACGCCTTTTACGAGAATTCAACCCTAA
This sequence comes from Staphylococcus pettenkoferi, assembly GCF_026659735.1. Lineage (GTDB taxonomy): Bacteria > Bacillota > Bacilli > Staphylococcales > Staphylococcaceae > Staphylococcus. The sequence goes on from NZ_JANSKK010000002.1 coordinate 402,284, forward strand.
AGGTCAAAAATAGTTAAACTTTTTTTCAACTTACTAGGAAGTGGATAGTGACGCCTGTGAACTAAGTTCATTTCACTCTACACCTTTTACCAAAAACATAAAGATCAAAACATCAAACTACATAAAAAAGAACTAACAATAGCTTGTTATCGAGCAGCCATTGCTAGTTCTGGTTGGATTATCCAATACCTAACGCAATCTTCGCATAGCGAGACATCATTTCTTTGTCCCAAGGTGGATCCCAAACAATATTAACCTCTGTATCTTGAATTTCTGGAATATCTGCTAATACGGTCTTCACTTGGTTAACGATCTGCGGTCCAAGCGGACAACCCATAGATGTTAGCGTCATTTCGACAGTACAGAGACCATCGTCATCGACATCAACTTTATATACTAAACCTAAGTTAACGATATCAATCCCTAACTCAGGGTCAATAACCATTTCTAACGCATTCAGTATACTGTCTTTCAATGCTTCATCCATTCGTCTCACCTCTCAGAATTTAATGATATACACAATATATCAAATATCTTACAAAACGCCAATAAAATGCTATGATGTTAGTGCAATATTGTGCGTACGAGTAATAGTTTCTGACTATGAATTGCGCAGTTGTAATCACTGATAAGGAGCAAGTAATAATGAAGACAACGAACCCCTATCTTATTTGTTTAGACCTAGATGGTACACTACTCAACGATGAGAAGGAAATTTCACCTTATACTAAGCAAGTATTGCTCACTTTGCAAGAACAAGGTCATCATTTAATGATTGCTACAGGCCGACCTTACCGTGCTTGCGATATTTACTATCATGAACTCAAGTTGCATACGCCCATCGTCAATTTCAATGGCGCTTACGTTCACCACCCTGGAGATGCCGAGTTCGAAATGATTCATGATGAGCTAGACTTAGATGTCGCACATGAAATGATTCGTTCGCTCAAAGAATACGACGTGTCCAATTTGGTCGCAGAAGTACGCGATCATGTGTACATCGACAATTATGACGAAACCTTATTTGAAGGATTCTCTATGGGTAACCCAAATATAGAAATCGGTAATTTACTCGAGAACTTAACCGAAGCACCGACTTCTCTATTAGTCGAAAGTCCAGAAGCGCAAATTCCTCAGATTAAAGATATGTTAAATCACTTCTACGCTGAGAATATCGAACATCGTCGTTGGGGCGCCCCATTCCCAGTTATCGAAATTGTGAGAAAGGGTATTAATAAAGCTGGAGGCATTGATTATGCACGTCAGTATGTCGATATCGATCGCGATCACATCATCGCTTTCGGAGATGAAGACAATGATAGTGAAATGTTGAAGTATGCGACACATGGCGTAGCGATGGCTAATGGCTTAGATGAGATTAAAATGATTGCGAATGAAGCAACATATTCCAATAACGAAGATGGTATTGGTCGTTATTTAAATGACTTTTTCAATTTAAATATCCCTTATAATGCAGATAAATAAGAAAGGACATGACAAGTGATGCGTAAGATTGTAATCGTAGGTGCTGTAGCTGGCGGAGCGACAGTAGGTAGCCAAATTCGACGTTTAGACTCAGAAAGTGAAATTGTAATTTTTGAAAAGGATCGTGATATGAGTTTCGCTAATTGCGGCCTTCCTTATTATATTGGTGGCGTCGTTCAAGATAGAGATCAAATATTAGAAGCCACTCCTGAGGCATTTTACGATAAAAAGAAAATCACAGTGAAACCCTATCATGAAGTAACCGCAGTCAACACTGAAACGAAGACCATAACGGTGTATAACCGAGAAAATAATGAAACTTTTGAAGAAAGCTATGACACGTTGATACTGAGTCCGGGTTGTCGCGCTAACCGTTTAGATGTAGACAGTGACATGATCTTCACACTACGCAATATGGAAGATACAGATGCGATTGACCAGTACATTCGTGAACATCAAGTACAGCGTGCGCTCGTGATCGGTGCTGGGTATATCAGTTTAGAGATTCTGGAGAATCTATATCATCGCGGTATCGAGCCAACATTAATCCATCGTTCTGAAGAAATTAATAAATTGATGGATCAAGATATGAATTCACCTATTCTAGATGAATTAGAAAAGCGGGGTATCGCTTATAGATTAAATGAAGAAATGACCGCTGTGGATGGTCATACTGTTACTTTCACATCTGGTAAACAAGAAGATTATGATTTAATCATCGAAGGAGTGGGTGTGAAGCCGAACTCTGAATTTCTTAAAGGTTCCGGACTTCAACTCGATGATCAAGGTTACTTGCCAGTGAATACACGCTTCGAAACGACAGTTCCTGATGTCTACGCTTTAGGTGACTTAATTACACAACGTTATCGCCATGTTGACCTTCCTGCACATGTTCCTTTAGCTTGGGGTGCACACCGTGGCGCAAGTATTATTGCTGAACAACTTGCTGGCGATAGTAACGTAGCGTTTCCTGGTTTCCTAGGTGCCAATATCGTGAAATTCTTTGACTACACATTCGCGAGTGTCGGTGTGAAACCGCAAGAGCTCAAACATTTTGATTATACAATGGTTGAAACGCAGCAGAATCAGCACGCAGGTTATTTCCCGGGAAATGAACGCTTACATCTTCGTGTGTATTTTGAGAACGACTCACGTAAGATAATTCGAGCTGCTGCAGTAGGTAAAGATGGTGCAGATAAAAGAATTGATATCTTATCAATGGCTATGCAGAACCAACTTACTATAGATGAACTCACTGACTTCGAAGTCGCTTACGCACCGCCGTATAGCAGTCCGAAAGATGCGATAAATATGATTGGATATAAAGCTAGAAATAAATAGGGGGAAACAGCTATTAGAATGTTTACGTCGTCTCACCCCCACAAGAATGATTAGAATTCGGGGCAGCTCTAACTTTTTTAAGAACAGACAGCTACTGTGATAACACGATGTCATGAAGAGGATGACATCGTGTTTTATTTCTATGTAGTTGCATTGCAATTGATTTTACGCTCGTATTTCGGTATCTATTGAGACTTTTCTTAAATTTAGTCCAATGCTTCTCGATTCAAATGCCCTTTTAAAGTATGGTCTGAATACGCTTTTCTGAAATAGCCCCGTTCTTGAAGAATAGGGATAACTAAATTGATGAACTTTTCAAACGACTCAGGAAAGGTAGGTGGCATAAGCATAAAGCCATCGCAAGCCTCTGTTTCAAACCAGTCAATCATTTCTTCAGCGACCTGCTCAGGTGTTCCAACAATTGTCTTGTGACCTACCCAAGTGCCAAAGCGGTCTAATAATTGTCTTAACGTTAAAGCTTCTTCTTCACATGCCCTTTTAATTGCTTCATATAAAGAACGTGTCACTTTACGTGTTAACTTCGAATAATCCGGAAGTTCAGGTACACGTGCATCTAACTCCCAATCCTCGATACTAAAACCAAGCGCTTTACTCAATTGCACTTTACGCTTAGCTAAAGGTATAAAGTCATCAAGTTGTGCTTTCAATTGTGCTGCCTGTTCGTAAGTTTCATCCACATAAACTGTTAAACCAGGAAGAACGAGCGGTGGACGACGTTGTTCCGATTCTGCTCGATGATGAATATCTGCTCTGAAATCTTGCGCATCCTGCCGATTCCACGCGATAGAGAAGATCGCTTCTACATGTTTGGCTGCTAAAGCGCGTCCTGGTAGAGAGGTCCCTGCTTGAAATAATAAAGGTCTATCATAGGCACTCGTAGGGATATTGATTGCGCCATCAACCTTAAAGTAGTCACCTTTATGTTGAATCGGACGTATGTACTGACTATTGAGACCCTCACCTCTTTCTCTATCATTGATAATTGCCTCAGTTGTAAAAGAAGCCCAAAGATCTTTCATTACTGAAACAAACTCATCAGCACGCGCATAACGTTGTTCTAGAGATGGTAAATGGTTCATTGAAAAGTTTTGCGCTTCCGCATCAAATTGAGAAGTCACAATATTAGCACCAATTCTTCCGTGAGAAAGCTGTTGTAAACTTGATAACATCCGAGCCGCCAGATAAGGTTCGTAAAAGGTTGAAGAAATGGTTGATATCAAGCCGATGTATTGCGTTTCTCGCGATAGAGCGGCTAACGCGGTTATGGGTTCGAAGTAATAAGAAATATGTCCTGTTGCTTCTCCTGAAATGTATTGACCGTCACCTAAAAAGAAAGCATCTAATTTCCCTTTTTCAGCTAACTGAGCAATTTTAACTTGAAAATCAATGTCTCCCACTTCGTCGATATGAGAATTAGGTAAACGCCAAGATGCTGGATGTAAACCTGTACTATAATAGAGCACCGTTAAATGCATTTCTGACATGCGATTGACTCCTTTCACAATAGTTTGATATTTAACATGAGTATAGCAAACTCTTTTACTAAAATTAATATATGAAAGTTAAACTTTTTAAAAATGTCATCAATAAATACAAACAGTTTACTTTTACCCCAACCTACAAAAACTCACAATAAAAAACCGACACTCATCGATAAGTGAATCATCGACAAGCATCGGTAAGATACTAACTTATTCTTAATGAATGCCAAAGAGTGAAGAAATTGGACCCCATGGTAGGATTACACCAAGAATCATTGTGATAATGATCATGATAATCGTCCACCATAGTAAGCCATGGCTCGCTTCACCTTTCTTACGTTTAGCAATTGTCACTTCCATTAAAGCTACAACGACGATACCACAAAGCATCTTGATTGTGAGTAACAGGTGACCGCCACCATCATCGGCTGTCATCTCTTGCATTAATGACCAGAAACCAGAGATGAGGACTAATACCATAAAGATACGTAATAGAATATGTGCTATCTTGAAGAATGGCGTCGCACCTTCTCTAGCTGAAAAGTTGAAGTATGCTGCAAAGAATAAAATAATTGCGAGCACCCAACTTGTAATATGAATGTGTAACACGAATATACCCCCACACTAATCTAATATTTACCATGTGCTATTATAATAGATACCCTATTATAATGCGAATTAAAGATGCTACGAAAACGAAATAAAAAAGCGAGTCACCTGTAAGCAACTCGCTCATCATCAATTGTGTCTTATTATTCTTCACTATCCGCAATGAAGTTCGTTAAAGTTCCAATATTATCGATCGTAATCTTCACTTCATCGCCCGATTGTAGGAATTGCGGTGGTTCCATACCTGCACCTACACCTGCTGGCGTTCCTGTCGCAATAATATCCCCTGGATGTAATGCTACGTATTTAGAAATTTCTTCAATTAATTCATCAATATTTAAGAACATTTGGCTCGTATTACCGTCTTGACGAATATCGTTATTCACTTTTGTTACGATATTGACATTATCAGGTTCTGGTAATTCATCTTTCGTCACGATGTAAGGACCCATTGGGCATCCACCTGTTAAACTTTTAGAAAGGAAAGCTTGATCGTGCGCTTTCTGCGCTTTACGGTCTGTAATATCGTTAATAATTGTATATCCATATACGTAGTCTAAAGCTAAGCCTTTAGGAATCTTCTCGCCGGCCTTACCAATGACAACGCCAAGCTCGCCTTCGTAGTCTAGTTGATCTGTAATATCTTTATGATTTGGAATCGTTGTATTATCACCTGTGAGTGATGACGCCGCTTTAGTAAAGACGTACAGACGTTGCACTTCATGATTCAACTCGTCTGCATGTTCTTGATAGTTACGACCAAACGCAATCACATTGTTGGTTGGAGTAACAGGTGGTAGAAACTCGATATCATTAAACTGAACTTTGTACGCTTCACTATTCTTACTTTCTTCAGCAGCTACGACCGCTTTACGTACTGCTTCTTGAAAGTCTACTGATTGATTATGTTGTAAGCCTTGTAATAATGTTTTAGGGTGAAAGTCCCATTCTTGAGCGAAATCAGCGAAGACTTTCTTTAAATCCCACGCCGCTTCTTCACGCTTTACTTTCACTCCGTAAGATGTTTCTCCTTCGTATCTGAATGATAGGAATTTCATTCATCATCAGCTCCTCACCTTAATCTTAATCACATTATAACTAAATGTTGTGAGAAATCACAAATATCTGAGTATCATAATTTTCAAAATTTTGTTGTTCGCAAGTCAAGTTTGCGACATGAATTAATTAATCTTTTAAATGTGAAAAAGCACGCATTATCCTTTAAATGATTACGGTAATGGCGTGCTTGAAGTCATTTACATGATGGACCGATTTTTAATCATTTTTATCAAAATGACTTTAACCCTCACTATCTTCAATAGACAGTGTTTTGAATTTAAAGAAGTAAAGATAGCCTTTCACTTCAGTGTCTAGAATCGTTTCTAACGTATCTTTATAATACTGCATTTGTACACGATAACGCTCACGTAGCTGTTGGCCTATCTCTTCATCTGTCATTCCTTTACGGCGGTTAAAGGCATCGGTCTTGTAATCGAGGAAGTAATAACAGCCGTCCTTGATATAGATTAAGTCAATCATACCTTGAATAATCGACACATCTTCTTCATCCGTGTCAATATGATCCACACTAGCTTGGTTCACTACAAACGGCAATTCTCGATATACTTTTTCACTATGTGCGATATCTTGGTAAATATCACTTTGAATGAACTTCATAATATCTTCGTAACTGATATCCCGTTTTGCATCGTCTTCGATAATATTTTTATCAATCAGCGTATCTACATAGGCATCGAGTTCACTTTCAGTCAAACCTTCAGGACGGAAAGGTAAATGTTGCATGACCGTATGCATTAAAGTCCCTTTCTCATTGGCTTTACGACGTTTTTGTTCATGCATAAAAGCCGGTCGCTCGTACGAAGCGTAACCAATTTGATACTGTCTCACACGGTCATAGTTGGTATCTGCTTGTTCTGTCTCTAATTGACGCTTCAACTCTGACACCGATTGCTTGGAAGGTTTCTCTATATCTGCTTGATATGGATAATGATAGCTTAATTGACGATGAATTTGAGATTTTAACTCATCATCTCCACTATTGAGTGCTTCGATGTCTTCAACTGTGCGTTGTTCTGAAGTATGAATTTCACTTTCTGTAGCGATATCAGCATAATACGTCGTATTCACTGTTACATAAGGATGCATCGCGTCAGGCAAATCATTAATATGGTCCTCGAAACGTAAATTTCTAGGCAGTTCAGGTGATTGATGTTTAGCCAATATAGGATAAATCAACTGAATCGGCGATTGTGCAGTCAAACGATCGCTGACAGGTAAATGTGTGCCGGATACCGTTTGTTTCGCCATGTTATCCAATTCTTTATCCTCTTTAACGCGTCCAATGAGGAAAAGCTGTTCTTTCGCACGTGTTAAAGCGACATAGATTAAGCGCATCTCTTCAGAAATCATTTCTTTCTCAGCAATCGCACGATAAGTTAATGAAGCGAGAGAAGGATAAGCGATATAATCCTCCATATCGAAATATTTCATACCTAAACCGTATTCTTGGTTAAGAATCACAGCTTTATTTAAATCATTGCGTTGGAATCGACCGCTAAGATTACCATAAATCACGAATGGAAATTCGAGACCTTTACTGCTGTGAATCGTCATCATACGTACGACATCATCGTTAGGCCCTACGACTTGTTCCTCACCGAAATCTTTTCCACGTTCAATCAGCTCATCGATAAAGCGGATAAATTGATACAAGCCTCTAAAACTAGAATTCTCGAACTCTATCGCTTTATTGAACAGTCCATGAAGATTCGCACGTCGTCCGTTACCGCCAACTAAACCACTGAAGTACTGAATGACGTAATGGTCGTTGTAGAATTTATCGATAAGCTGATACACCGGATGCGATTGACTGTAATTCTGATAATGCGCGATGTCATCAAGGAATCGTTTCAACTTATCTACGAGCGCTGGATCAGCCTCCTCAGACTGTTGATATTGTTTGATAGATTGATAGAAATAATCATCATTCGGACTTACGACACGAATTTGAGACAACTCGTCTTCTGTAAATTGATAAATCACAGAACGCATTAAGCCGACGAGATAAATGTCTTGAAGCGGATTGTCCACTGTGCGCAAGAAAGAGAGTATGAGTTGGACTTCCGTTTGCGCAAAGTACCCTTGCTTACTATTTACAAAGAACGGAATGTCGTGATCTTTAAACACTTGTTGCAACGTATTCGCCTGACCATAACTACGCTCTAGAATAACAATATCCTTATATTCAGGTTTACGATAGGTACCTGTCTTCATATCATAAACTTCTTTATGTTCCATGATATATTCCACTTGTTGCGCGATATACTCCGCTTCCTGTTCACTCGCCGTGAGTTCAGAATCCTCATCTTTCACAAGCATGTTTAACTGCAATGGATGCTCACGTTCGTCAAATGGCGCGCCGTAGTAGAGTTGCGCGGCATCATCATATTCAATTTCACCGACCGCTTCATCCATCATATGTTTAAACAGATAGTTCGTCGTCGAAAGGACTTCTTTACGTGAACGGAAGTTTTGAGACAGATCGATACGTAGTCCTGTGCCGTCACCTTTCGTTGTAAAACGATTGTATTTATCGATGAATAATCCAGGATCCGCTTGTCTAAATTTATAAATAGATTGCTTTACATCCCCTACCATGAATAAGTTACCGTCTGCTTCGTCGCCTTGTTTGATACTTTGTAGTATCGTCTCTTGAACACGGTTCGTATCTTGGTACTCATCCACGAGTATTTCTGCAAATTGATCACGATAAGCTTCTGCCACTGCTGAAGGACGACCGTCTGCTTTCGTCAAAATTTGTAAGGCAAAGTGTTCATAATCTGAGAAATCGAGAATATTACGTTCACGTTTTTTCTTGTTAAAACGCACGATGACATCTTTAGCGACTTGTGCTAAATAACGTACACGAGGCGCTAAGCGTTGCATATCTTCAGTCAAATCTTCAACTGAGCGAGAAAGGTATTCTTCTTTCACTTTCGTCAGTTGCTTTTTATAAGCATCATATTGTGCTTTCCCATCTAGCAACATTTCTTCCATGCCGTCGTTCGCTTCTTTAATCTTTTTAGTAAGCGTTGGAAAGCGTTTAGGTAACTCATGCTGCGTAATTACATCAGGATGAACTAGATCCCCTTCTAATGCTTTATCGAGGAATTTAAGCTCTGCTTCCACCGTCTCAATTTGTTTCTCAGTATCAACCGCCATAGAGAAAAGTTCGTGACTTTTTTCTAATGCTTCTTTACCTGCTTGTAAGAAGACTTTTACGAACGTCTTCATCGTCTCAAGCATGGATTCAATACGTTGGTCATCTTGGTAAGCCTCATCGAGTTGCTGTAACCATGCATATGGCGTTGGGTTAGCTACACTAAAGAAGTAGAGCTGTTTCACGATTTGACGTAACTGGTCATCGCTACGGTCAGAGGCAAGATGTTCAGCCAGCTCGATAAATGCTGGATCTAACTTCTCATAATGTAGTTCTAAGACCTCATCTATCGTCTGTTCGAGTAACAGGATGTTCTCTGCCTCACTGCTCGTTCTGAAGTTCGGATCGATGTCCAACACATCATAATGTTGTTGAATGAGTTTCAAACAGAAACTGTGTAACGTAGAAATTTGTGCCTGATGAATCTTTACGCGTTGCGCTTTCAAATGAGCGTTAGAAGGGTCGGCAATCGATGCTTCTTGAATACGTGCTTCGACACGTTGTTTCATCTCTCTCGCACTCGCATTAGTAAAGGTTACTACAAGAAGACGATCGACATCGATGTCGTCACGTAAGATGCGTTGGATAATACGTTCAACGAGTACCGCAGTCTTCCCTGAACCTGCTGCTGCAGCCACGAGAATGTCTTGATCTTTCGCATAAATACTCTTCCATTGTTGATCGGTCCACTGTACGTCATGAGGTTTTTCAGGAATTACACTTCTCATTTATCTTCACCTTCTAACTTCTCATCTTGAATCGCTTGAAGTGGATCAATCGTTTCATCCACACTGCGATAATGTTTACTATCGATTAAACTATCGACGTGACACACTGCACGATAATTACAGAATTCACATGGTAATTTGTCGTCGTAACGAAGCGGTGCCACTTCCGTATGTCCATCCATAATATCAGAAGCAATATCGATAAAGTTCTGACGATTATGCTTCAAGAATTTATAAATCGTCTCTTCATTTGCGACTTTACTAGAATAATGTAGCGCGCCGTCTTTTTTAGCTCTCAAAGGAACGATATCAGATTTGAATTGAGGTTCGAAACGTGTGTCAAAGGCATCGAGCACCTCTTCATCATCATTAAGCAAGCCATTCAAACGGTAAGCACCTAGAAATTCTTGCCCAAAGTCCTTTTGTAACAACTCATTTAACTGATATGACGGACGCGGTTGATGGACGTGGAAATACAACAGTCCGCCTGGTTTCGTCATCTCTGTGAGTCCTAAGCGCATCTTGTTCTGTAGCACGACATCCATATACGTCATCATTTGCATTTGTAGACCGTAATACACTTTCGTTAAGTCTAACGTACCACTCGTTTTTGAAGATTTGTAATCGACAACGTTCACATAACTTTTATCATCTTTCTGATACGTATCAATACGGTCGATCTGACCACGAATATTAATCGGAATCCCTTGTCTCGTCTTCAACGGCGTCGCTTCAAGTTCGTTATTATTGCGCGGTTTACGTCTAAATCCTGCTTCAAAGCGTTGTGGCACAAACTTGGAGTGCTCACCTTGATATTTCAACGCTTTCAACGTACTTTCTACGATTGTTCCAATTCGTTGTGACAGATAACGATAGTAGGCTGTCGAATTTAAGACGTTGAATTGCACTTCTGGCAGAATTTCATTCAGTGCCTCTACAGTTAATTGATGAATTTGATTCGGTTGTAAATTGGTAAAATCACCATTCAAGCGTTCTGAAATATAACGCAATACTTGGTGGAAGATATCGCCCAAATCAAAGTTTTCCAATTTATACTTCGTACGTTCGTTTAAACGCAACCCATGAGAGGCATAGTGTTTAAATGGACAGTTCTGATAACCTTCAAAGCGTGACACACTGGCATTCATCGTTTTACCATAAAGCTTTTTAGAAAGCTGATTGGATAACTGCACTGTCTCGTTATTGTAAGTTAATGCTGACAGTAAGTAATTGAGTCCATCATTAAGCTCCGAATCGTCTCGCAACACTTGATACGTATCCAGCCATGTGTCCGCGACAATTTCTTCGTTGAGCCATGCTTGTAGAGATTCGAATAAAGCCGTCTTCGTTTGATGTGGATGCTGCATCAACGCAAGTGGCTCACGTTGATGGTAATGATGGATATTTGTCGTCGGTAATTGATTGAATAATGCTTGAATTTGCGCAAGATATGGACTCGGTTCTTTCTCTTCCCCACTATTGCCCATTAAACTGTAGGACATCGTAAGTTGTTGGCGTGCACGCGTCATTGCGATATAGCAGACGAATGCTTCATCCATTTGTAAAATGTCTGATGTCGGGCTGAGTTCGATATCTGCATTTTCCTCAAAAAGCCGTTTCTCATCATCTGTAATGAGACTCGAAGCATTTACAGACTGAGGTAAACTACCATCATTGACGCCGATTAAATAGACATGTGCTTTGTTATCTACTTTCGCTAAATCCATCGCACCGATGCTAACCTGATCCAATGTCTGAGGAATCATGACGAATTCAAGTTGATCTAATCCGATATCTAAGAGTTCAAGGAAACGTTTCACTGTCATCGATGACGTATCAAATACACGCACTAAGTCATCGAGTGTTTGGATAAAGCCTTGCCAAATCTGGTCAATTTCTTCAGCTTTCTGCGTCTCCCCGTCAACTTCAAATTCATCGCGCTCTGTCATGAGTTGGTTCGGCAAGCCAAAGTCTTCAATCGTTTCATAGAAAGCCGTCGCGTATTCTACAGCTGTCGTCGCATCTTTCAAGTTACGTTCAAGTTGTAGGACGTGATCCATGACATAGGATTTGAGCTGGACTACCTTTTCAAACGTTTCACGATCTTCTTCAGTTAATTTGTGATGTTTCAAGCCCATTTTACTAAACTGCTCAATGGTAAAATAACGGTCATCAATCCAACGTTGACCGTAAATACCGCGCTCGAGAACGAAATTCTCTAATAAATCAATGAGATAGTGGTCGTCTTTCGTATTTCGAGTAAGTACACCTGTCTTAAACAAGCGCATAAGTGGCTCGAAATTCCAGTTCGTCTGCACGACTTCAATGAGCGAACGGAACATTTCCATCACGGGATGGTGCGTCATTGAACGTTTCACGTCGATATGGTACGGAATATCATACTGAGGTAGAATCGACTCCAAGAGATACGCATAACTCTCGTCTCGGTATAGAATCGCCACATCTTGATAACGACGTCCGTGCTCACGATTATCTTTAATAATTTGACGCGCGACCTCGTTCACCTCTTCGCGCATAGAAGAAGATTCAAGAATACGAATATTGCCTTGCGCATTCACTGTTGAGGGTTGTAAGGCGTCAAATTGGTGCTCAAGGTGCCTTAAATCTTCTGTGAGAAAGCGTTGTTGTTGATTGAACTGACGCTTATGTAGTGTCGTGCCTAAATCATGCGCAATATCTTCAAGATGCGTTAACACTTCTGAAGGCTTTCTGAACAGACTAAACGTGTCTTTGTCGCCATCCGTTGTCAGCAAGACACTCACGCGTTTACAGTTCTGAGCCAGTCCACGGATAATTTGATACTCCAACGTAGAGAAGTTGTGGAAACCGTCGATGTAAATCTCAGCACGTGACAACCAATCCGATTGTAGCATCATTTCGATAAAACGTTGTAATGTATCTTCGGTAGAAACATAATTACCTTGAATACGGTCTTCTAAACGCTGATAAATATGCGCAATGTCGTGTAATTTATGTTTCATGCGTGTTTGCATGGGATGCGTGGCAATCAATTCTGTTATTTGCTCTGGGCTTACTGCATATTTTTTAAAATCTTGAATTTGTTCGTAGAGCTTTTCACTAAAACCATAATAGTCAATTTGAGAACCGTAGAGTTGAAGTTCAGATTTTTCCTGATGCAAAATATCATAGATCATCATTTCTGTAGCTGCTTTAGATAATTGTTCTTCGTTCAGACCTCCTACTTCTTGGAACACGCGATGACTCAGACGCTCAAAGTGAAGCACTTCTGTACGTAGACTTCCTCGAAGATCTGGGTCATTAACAAACGCTTGTTCAAGTTGGAACGTATTCTGTGTAGGTGCAATGAGAATAATAGGGTCTCCCAACGGATTCTCACGCATCTTCTCTTTGATTTCTTCTAACATCGCATAAGATTTACCTGTGCCCGCTTTGCCGTATAACACATCCAAAAACATAAAAAAACACTCCTTCAAAAGATAGTTTAACACGCATAGGACCAGCGTAGAAAAATTTTTCTCTATGTATCAGTATGGGACATTGAATTCAATAAAGATGGTTGGAATTTAAGGTTGAGATAAAAAAATATGTGAAGAATAAGATGATTAAATACGATTCTAGTGTATAAAAAAGGAGGAACGTGTAAACATTTTAAGCAGATCTCTAAATCATTAAACATATACGAAGACACGATAAAAAACAGTCCTTGAGTTAGATAAAGAAAAGATAGTAAGCGTCGCAGTAGATGTCTGAGTTCAAAATCGCTTTCGCTGTTTCAAACTCTAGTCATCCTTGCGGCCGAAATACTACGAAATCAGAGATTTCTGTGCTATTTTAGTTCTTTATTCTATGTCAATAATTGTATGATCTTAATATCGCTCCTATCTTTATTATTTGCGCAGTAGATGTCTGAGTTCGAAATCGCTTTCGTTGTTTCGAACTCTAGTCATCCTTGCGGGTGAAGCACGACGAAATCAAAGATTTCTGCGCTTCTACCAAAACTACTCCATAATTAAAATTATGGAGTAGTTGCTCAATTATTCATATTTCGTATCTGGATTGAAGTTCGCTTTCCATTGACTAAATGGCCAATAACGGAGTGCGACTTTACCGACTACTTTGTCTTTATCGATTAAACCAAATGATCGGCTATCTTTACTTACTTCACGGTTATCTCCTAGTACTAGAAGTTTGCCTTTAGGAATTTCGGCTTTACCGTTATTGATTTGTTTCGTGCTCCAATCTTCATCAGTAATATAGTCTAGATGTTTATGTTTCTCATTGTAATCTAAATAAGGTTCTTTCACCTTTTTACCATTGATGTAAAGTTGGTCTTTCTTATATTCCACTTTATCGCCTGGTGTACCAATAATACGTTTCACGTAGTCATCTTTCTCTTGAGAATGGAAGACAATGACATTTCCTTTCTCTAGATGCCCCATTTTAACACCTGCGATATTAACGATAACGCGCTCTCCATCCTTTAAAGTAGGATACATGGAATCACCACGTACCGTATAGGATTTCCCGACAAATTTAGTGATTACAACGATGAGGATAACTGCAATCGCTATCGCTATAATCCACTCTTTAATTTCTTTCTTCACGTTCTACACCTCAATCTCCTTTAAATTGCCAAGTCATGCGTTGCAACGGATAGTATCTGAAACTCACATGACCGATAATATCTGAATGTTGTATATAACCGTATGTTCTAGAATCTCTGTGGTCTTTGCGCTGATCATTCAATACGAAGTAGGCATCTGGCGGCACGATATCGCCTTCTGACCCTTTCACATGTCGCAATTCTAAATGGTCAATCTGCCCTTGCGTTGCATAGGATTCATCCACTTGTCGATCGTTGCGATATAACTGACCTTTCTTAAACTCAATCGTCTCTCCAGGTTGCCCGATAATCCGACTTATATGTAACTGCCCATGTTGCCGATACAGTATCACATCACCGCCGTGCAGTCGATTAAACATCGTATTTACTTTATTAATAATCACGCGATCATCTGGAGACAACATCGGTTGCATTGCTTTATCTTGCACCACGTAGCCTCTGATGAGAAATGTCTGAATCAACAGTACAATAATAATTGCTATGACGAGAGAAATCAAATGTTTTAGTATTCTAGGCATTACATAACTCCTTAAGTAGAAAGTTGGAATTCCCGTTCTACTACAATAAATTCTCCTCTATTATAAAATGCAAGCCATATAATGAAAAATATTACATCTGAATCTCAGATAAATCAGTCGCGAGATGTAGAAAGAGGAAATGAGTTGAGCGCTCGCAGTAGCTGACTGAATTCGAGAAGGCACCTCGCTTTCTCAAACTTTAGTCATCCCCGCGGGAGAAGCACGACGAAATTATTGATTCCTGTGCTTCTCCCTCTCTTAAAGCAATCCATTTCTCCCTACTTTATACGTAGTATTGTTAATCAAATAAAAACACTAACTTTAACTCCTATAATAAAAGAAAAAAGTCTGGTTAGACGTGGGAAGTTTTAAATAGAACTTAATACGTTATATTTTCTTCTACGTATTCTTGTTCTTGCAATACAAGTGCAGGAAAATGGCAAGACTCTTTAGAGATTAAGGGCACAGCGAAAATCCATTTTTTCGAGCCCAGTTAGCGAGAAAAAATTAGTTGAGCGTGCCCCTCTAAGAAAGCGCAGCCACTTTTCCAATAAGCAGTATTGCAAATTAGCAAGAAGCATTTTGTTACTTGCAACTCTTTATAAAACAATAAAAACAAAATAGAGAATATACGATTATGGCGTTGTATATTATTAAACGAAATATAAATTCCATTAAGATAACTAACTTAAAAGAAGACATCCTAATCGACTAAACACTAACTTAAACCAAAAATTAAAAGAGAATTTGTGATGAAATATGTTATTAGAATGAACCTAATAATAGGATTCTTGCAATACAAGTGCAGGAAAATGGCAAGACTCTTGAGAGATTAAGGGCACAGCGAAAATCCATTTTTCGAGCTAAGTTAGCGAGAAAAATTAGTTGAGCGTGACCCTCTAAGAAAGCGCAGCCACTTTTCCAATACGCAGTATAGCCAATTAGTAAGAGTCATTAGGTTATTCTCTGACGCAGTATGGCAAATTAGTAGAAGTCATTAACTTACTACATGTCAGTAACATATACTACTTCATCACAAGACAAAACCCGCAGATATTATTCATCCGCGGGTCATCACTTCATCACACTTCAATTATAAACGTTTTTCCAACGCTTCTTTTTTATCTTCATAACCAGGTTTACCTAACAACGCAAACATATTTTGTTTATACGCTTCCACACCTGGTTGGTTAAATGGATTCACACCTAATTGATAGCCACTCATCGCACACGCTAATTCAAAGAAGTAAACTAGGTAGCCGAATGTTTCAGCATCCAAACGAGGTACGCGAACAACTAAGTTAGGCACGCCGCCATCTGTGTGAGCGAGCAATGTACCTTCGAACGCTTTCGTATTCACTTCGTCCATCGTTTTACCAGCTAAATAGTTTAAACCATCTAAGTCGTCTGGATCTTCTTCAATCTTGATATCATGTTTAGGCGTATCGACTTTCAATACAGTTTCAAATAAGAAACGGCGTCCCTCTTGTACGTATTGGCCTAAAGAATGTAAGTCTGTAGTGTAGTTTGCACTTGAAGGATAGATGCCTTTGTAATCCTTACCTTCTGACTCACCGTACAACTGTTTCCACCACTCATTGAAGTAAGAAAGTGATGGTTCGTAGTTGATTAACATTTCAGTTGTATAGCCTTTCGTGTAAAGGATATTACGGATTGTTGCATATTGATACGCAATGTTGTCTTCTAACTCATCTGATGAGAGTTCTTCACGCGCTTTCGCAACCCCTTGCATCATCGCTTCGATGTCGATTCCTGCTACCGCTATAGGTAAAAGGCCTACTGCTGTAAGAACGGAATAACGACCGCCCACATCATCAGGCACGACGAAAGTTTCATAACCTTCGTTTGTCGCTAACTGTTTCAAAGCGCCTTTCTCTTTATCTGTTGTCGCAAAGATACGTTTTTTCGCTTCATCTTTACCATATTTATCTTCAAGTAACTGTTTAAATAATCTAAATGATACAGCAGGTTCTGTCGTCGTACCTGATTTAGAAATGACATTCACTGAGAAATCTTTACCATCTAAATATTGGATTAACTCATGTGTATAAGATGAAGATAAATGGTTACCTACAAAGACGATTTCAGGATATTCTGTACTATTTCTAAATGAAGAAGTTAACATTTCGATTGCTGCACGTGCGCCTAAATAAGAACCGCCGATACCAATCACAACAAACACATCTGAATGATCTTTCACGCGTTTCGCCGCTTCAATAATACGTTTGAATTCTTCTTTGTCATAATCCACAGGAAGATCTAACCAGCCTAAGAAATCACTGCCAGCGCCAGACCCGTTATGAATCTTTTGATGAATTGCTTTAACGTTGTCTTTCTGTTGCTCTAATTCGTGCTCTCCGAAGAATTCCAAAGTCTTACCGTAATCTAATTGAATATGAGTCATTAAACTGCCTCCTGAGTTTTTATTACAAATATATTTTACTAAGTTTAAGTGGTCGATTCAAATGAGTTAGCTACCGCCCTACTCACTCACCCCTTTCCTCATACTGTATGTTGCTGAATATCACTGTATATTTTATAAAAATATACCTTGTTTTATGCATTTTATATAAAACTAAACCACTAAAACCACTGTCATTATCGAAGAAGATAGCGTTGTATAATTTATTTATGCAAGTTTTTGTATATTTATGGTTTTCAAAACGCATTTTATCTGCTATGATAAGAACTATCATATTCAGAAAATTAATAAACGAGGTGTTCGACATGAAAGATAAAATTGTATTAGCGTATTCAGGTGGTTTAGATACAAGCGTAGCAGTACATTGGTTAATCGAGAAAGGTTATGACGTCGTTGCTTGTTGTTTAGACGTTGGGGAAGGTAAAGATCTCGACGTTGTACATCAAAAAGCATTGGACATGGGCGCAGTTGAATGTCATATCATCGACGCGACAGAAGAATTCACAGAGGACTATGTAAGTTATGCCATCAAAGGTAACTTACAATACGAAAATACGTATCCTCTTGTTTCTGCATTATCTCGTCCGCTTATTTCTAAAAAGCTCGTAGAAATTGCAGAAAAAACAAATGCAATCGGTATCGCACATGGTTGTACAGGTAAAGGTAACGACCAAGTACGTTTCGAAGTGGCTATCAAAGCACTTAACCCTAACTTGAAAGCTTTCGCGCCAGTTAGAGAATGGGGCTGGAGCCGTGAAGAAGAAATCGAGTATGCGAAGAAACATGATATTCCATTACCAATTGAACAAGATTCTCCATACTCAATCGACCAGAACTTATGGGGCAGAGCAAACGAATGCGGTATCCTTGAAGATCCATATGCAGCTCCTCCAGAAGATGCATTCGACTTAACTAATGCGCCAGAAGATGCGCCAGACGAAGCGGAAGAAATCGTGATTCACTTTGAAGAAGGTTTACCTGTTTCACTTAACGACAAGAAGATGTCTTTAACTGACATGATTCTTCACTTAAACAAATTAGCTGGTAAACATGGTGTCGGCAGAATCGACCATGTTGAGAACCGTCTCGTAGGTATTAAATCAAGAGAGGTTTACGAAACACCAGCTGCAGAAGTCATCCAAACTGCGCACAGAGCGTTAGAAACAATTACGTTAACGAAAGATGTGGCGCATTTTAAACCAGTCATTGAGAAACAATTCTCTGAACAAATCTACAACGGTTTATGGTTCTCACCATTAAGCGATAGCTTAAAAGTCTTCATCGACAGTACACAAACTTACGTGACTGGTGATGTACGTGTGAAACTTTACAAAGGTAATGTCACAGTGAATGGTCGTCAATCTCCTTACACTTTATATAATGAAAAATTAGCAACATACACGAAAGACGATGCCTTCAACCAAGAAGCAGCAGTTGGCTTTATCGATATCTTCGGCTTACCAACACAAGTGAACTCAATGTTGCACGGAGGTTATAGCAATGAGTAAGAAAGCTTGGGGTGGCAGATTTAGTGAGACACCCGAGGAATGGGTGGATGCGTTTAACGCGTCCATCCATTTCGATCAAACTTTGATTGATTATGATGTCGAAGGTAGTATTGCGCATGCCACAATGTTAGCTGAACAAGGCATTATTACAGAAGAGGATAGCCAAGCGATTATTGAAGGTCTCAAAGGCATTCAGAAAGATTATCATGATGGCAAGATGTCTTGGGATGTCAGTCTTGAAGATATCCATCTCAATATTGAACACGAGCTCATCCAACGTATTGGTGAAGCTGGCGGACGTCTGCATACGGGACGTAGCAGAAACGACCAAATCGCAACAGATATGCACTTATATACGAAGACAGAAGTTAAAGCCATTATGGAAATGGTTCGTAAATTACAAGAAACGATTGTGAATATTGCCGATCAGCATGTAGAAACGATTATGCCAGGCTATACGCATCTTCAACGTGCGCAGCCTATTTCATTCGCGCATCACATTCTTACGTATTACTGGATGTTACAACGTGACTACAGTCGTTTCGAAGATAGTTTGGCACGTATCGATATGTCACCACTCGGTGCAGCAGCCTTAAGCGGTACAACTTACCCTATCGACCGTCACCGCACACAAGAACTGCTCGATTTCGGTTCATTGTATGAAAATAGTCTCGATGCTGTCAGTGATCGTGATTACATTGTAGAAACATTGCATAATATTTCATTAACGATGGTACACCTCTCCCGTTTTGCTGAAGAAATCATCTTCTGGTCTAGCGAAGAAGCGAAATTCGTCACACTTTCTGATGCATTCTCAACAGGGTCATCAATTATGCCTCAGAAGAAGAATCCAGATATGGCAGAACTGATTAGAGGTAAAGTAGGTAGAACGACTGGTCACCTCATGAGTATGTTAGTGACTTTAAAAGGTCTCCCTCTCGCCTACAATAAAGATATGCAAGAAGATAAAGAAGGCTTATTTGATGCTGTGCGCACTATCAAAGGTAGTTTACGTATCTTTGAAGGTATGTTGAGCACGATGACAGTTAATGTCGATCACTTACAAGACGAAGTCACGCACGACTTTTCAAACGCAACAGAACTTGCCGATTATCTCGTTTCAAAAGACGTACCATTCCGTAAAGCGCATGAAATCGTAGGTCAAATCGTCCTATCATGCACACAACAAGGTATTTATTTACTCGATGTGCCGCTTGAAGAATACCAACAAGCACATCCTGCGATCGAAAGTGATATTTATGATTATTTAAGACCTGAAAGTTGTGTGAAACGTCGTACAAGTTATGGCTCTACTGGCCAAGAAGCCGTACGTCAACAACTCAAACATATTAAAGCGAATATGTAATCTATTGTTATAGAAAGGGGGATGATGATGTCTGACATTCCAACTCACCTTAACTTAACCGGCCAATCATTCTTGAAAGAAAGCGATTATACGCGAGAAGATCTCAACCGTCTCATCGATATGGCTATCGACTTGAAACAGAAGAAACAAGACGGTGAAGCGCATACTTATCTTCAGAATAAAAATATCGCCCTACTCTTTGAGAAGAGTTCAACGCGTACACGTGCTGCCTTCACTGTTGCAGCGAATGATCTCGGAGCGAATGTGGAATATTTAAATAAAAATGATCTCCAATTAGGTCAGAAAGAATCAATTAAAGACACTGCGCTTGTACTCGGCCGCTTATTTGATGGCATCGCTTACCGTGGCTATGCACATACGAATGTTGAAACACTTGCGAAGTATGCCAATATTCCAATTTGGAATGGCCTTACCAATGAATGGCACCCTACGCAATCACTCGCAGACTTCATGACGATGAAAGAGCATTTCGACACGTTAGAAGATCTCACAGTAACCTATCTTGGCGATGGACGGAACAACGTGGCGCGCTCTTTAATGATTGCAGCGGCGATATTAGGTGTGAACATTCGCATCTGCGCTCCTACAGCACTCCAACCGGATACAGAGACTGTCGAGTTAGCGCGTCAATTTGCTGAACAACATGGTTCTGAAGTATCTATTATGACTGACCCGCATTCAGCTGTGAAACAGGCTGATGTCTTGTATACTGACGTTTGGGTATCTATGGGTGAAGAAGAACATTTCGAAGAACGTCTTGATATGTTACAAGCTTATCAAGTTAACGAGGAGTTACTTCAAGCTACTGGTAAAAAGGACACGATCTTCTTACATTGTCTTCCCGCCTTTCATAATACAGAGACTTCTTATGGCCAAGAGATTGCGCAGAAATACGGTATTGAAGAAATGGAAGTTACAGATCAAGTCTTCTACAGTGACAGTTCCAAAGTCTTTGACCAAGCAGAAAATCGCTTGCATACGATTAAAGCAGTCATCTTAGCTTCGATGAAATAAGCTCGATTACGGGACTTTGTAAGATGAGCGTCTTCCAATCAGTGCTATTTTAAAGAAAATGCAGTCGTTGTCTGTACTTGTGATAGCTGGCGCTGTCCCAAGTACTAGTCATCTTTGCGGGGGTGAGACAACGAAATCATAGATTTCTGTGCATTATCTTATTAGCACAGAAAGAATGACTCAGATACTATTTGGCCTATTTTTACAATTTCGCAGTAGCTGTCTGACTTCATAATGGCTTTCGCTTTTATGAAGTCTAGACATCCTTGCGGGGGTGAGACAACGAAATCGGAGATTTCTGTCTCACTCCCCCTCGAACACTTACGTAATAATATAAATTAATTTTTCACCTGAATACGACAAAAGGTTCAACTTGAAAATCAATCTTCAAGTTGAACCTTTTTTTAATATATTGAAAGTTATAATCTTGAGTTAAAGCTTACGCCCAACCACGGTAACGTGCAGCTTCAGCAGTACGTTTAAGACCAACGATATAAGCTGCTAAACGCATATCAATCTTACGGTTTTGAGACAATTCATAGATCGTATCAAATGCAGTTGTTAATTTTTCACGCATTTTTTCATTAACTTCATCTTCTGACCAGTAATAACCTTGGTTATTCTGAACCCATTCGAAGTAAGATACTGTTACGCCACCTGCACTCGCTAATACGTCTGGTACGAGTAATACATCACGTTCAGTTAAGATACGTGTTGCTTCAGGTGTTGTTGGACCATTGGCAGCTTCAACAACGATATCTGCTTTAATATCGTTTGCATTGTCAGCTGTAATTTGATTTGCGATTGCTGCAGGAACTAAGATATCGCAATCAATTTCAAATAATTCTTTATTAGAAATAGTGTCGTCAAATAAGTTTGTTACTGTACCGAAGCTGTCTCTACGATCGAGTAGATAATCAATATCTAAGCCTTCAGGATCATGTAACGCACCGTAAGCATCAGAAATACCTACAATTTTAGCACCTAAGTCATATAAGAACTTAGCTAAGAAACTACCTGCGTTACCGAAACCTTGGATAACTACGCGAGAATCTTTGATTTCTCTACCTCTACGTTTCGCCGCTTGTTCAATTGCGATAACTACGCCTAATGCAGTTGAACGGTCACGGCCTTGAGAACCGCCGAGTACAATAGGTTTACCTGTGATGAATCCTGGTGAATTAAATTTATCTAGTGAACTATATTCGTCCATCATCCATGCCATGATTTGAGAGTTTGTAAATACGTCTGGTGCTGGGATGTCTTTCGTAGGGCCTACGAATTGTGAAATCGCACGTACGTAACCACGAGATAGACGTTCAACCTCATGAATACTCATTTCACGTGGGTCACAGATGATACCGCCTTTACCACCGCCGTATGGTAAGTCGACAATCCCACATTTCAATGTCATCCACATTGAAAGTGCTTTAACTTCTTCTTCGTCAACATCTGGGTGGAAACGTACCCCACCTTTCGTTGGACCAACAGCGTCATTATGCTGTGCACGATAACCAGTAAAAGTCTTTACAGAGCCATCGTCCATGCGTACAGGTATACGGACTTGTAAGAATCTTAAAGGTTCTTTAATTAAGTCGTACATACCGTCGTCAAAACCTAATTTATGCAATGCTTCTTTAATAATTTGTTGCGTAGAAGTCACTAAATTATTATTTTCAGTCATGATTCATTTCGCCTCTTTTTCGTAACAATGATTTCGCTTTCATGGTAATTGTAACATAAGTTATAGCTTTTTAAAGACTCAGACTGTAGACAAATGAATTAAGTTGTTCTACCTCTGAAATCGTGCATCAAAAGTACAATTTCAGAGGCATTTTTATCACTTAATTTTTATCATTGCTACAGCCTGATGTTAGAAAATGATACTATTTTGAACTCAATAACTAGAATTCTTATTCAGAAGTATTATTGTGCAAAGACTTTCTTCACTTTATCGATAGCAAAGTCTAATTCTTCTTTAGAAATGATAAGTGGTGGTGCGAAACGGATAACAGTGTCATGTGTTTCTTTACATAAGAGACCTTCTTCTTTTAAGCGTTCACAGTAAGGTCTTGCACTTTCGTGTAATTCGATACCGATAAATAATCCGCGACCTCTTACTTCTTTGATAACTGGATTATCAATTTTTTCTAATTCAGCTTTTAAGTATTCACCTAACTCTCTTGAACGACCTGCTAAATCTTCATCGATAAGTACGTCGATCGCAGCCATTGATACTGCACAAGCGAGTGGGTTACCACCGAATGTTGAACCATGAGAGCCTGGAGTGAATACGCCTAATACTTCTTCATCAGCGAGCACGACTGAAATAGGAAGCACACCGCCACCTAATGCTTTACCTAAGATGTAAACGTCTGGTTTCACGTCATCCCAGTCTGTAGCGAAGAGTTTACCTGAACGGCAAAGTCCTGCTTGAATTTCGTCAGCAATGAATAATACATTGTGTTCGTCACATAGTTCTCTGATTTCTTTCAAGTAACCTTCTGGTGGTACGTTAATACCTGCTTCACCTTGGATAGGTTCGATAAGCACAGCTGCAGTGTTTTCATTGATAGCTTGTTTCACTTGTTCGATATCACCAAAGTCTACTTTACGGAATCCATCTAATAATGGGCCGTAACCACGTTGATATTCCTTTTCAGAAGAAAGTGAAACTGGTGCCATTGTACGACCGTGGAAGTTACCATTGAACGCGATGATTTCAGCTTTGTCTGGTTCAATTTGTTTCTTCTCATAAGCCCAACGACGCGCTGCTTTCAATGCAGTTTCCACCGCTTCAGCACCTGTGTTCATTGGTAAAGCTTTCTCTTTACCTGCTAATTTACAAATCTTTTCATACCAGTCACCTAAGTTATCACTGTGGAATGCACGTGATACGAGTGTTGCTTTCTCAGCTTGATCTTTCAATGCTTGAATGATCTTAGGGTGTCTATGACCTTGGTTCACTGCTGAGTATGCTGATAACATATCCATGTATTTATTACCTTCAGGGTCTTTCACCCATACCCCTTCAGCTTCAGAAATGACGATTGGTAGTGGCACGTAGTTATGCGCACCATAATGATTTGTTTTTTCAATGATTTCTTCTGTTTTTGTCATGATATCTCCCCTTTGTATATATTTTTAGGAAATAAATCCTAATTGATTAGTTATCCTTAGCATAACTTATTTAGTGCATAACTGAAACTATTTTATAAAAATAAGTTTACTCTTATTTAACATTATATTGAGTCAATATCCGTTGATGCTTGGCGCGCTTGAGGTTCATGAATTTTGAAAAATGCAAAAAATATTATAAGTGTTCTGACACGGTACGTCCTTGCATGTGTAGAACGAGATAATCTGGGCCGCCTGCTTTCGAATCAGTACCTGACATTTTAAAGCCACCAAATGGTTGATAGCCTACGACTGCACCGGTACATCCTCTATTAAAATACAAGTTACCTACCTTGAAATCACGACGTGCCTGTTCAAGTTTCAGACGATTATTTGAAATTACTGCACCTGTTAAACCATATTCTGTCGCATTCGCAAACTGAATCGCTTGGTCGAAGTCTTGCGCTTTCGTAAACCCAACCACAGGGCCGAAGATTTCTTCCTGCATCACGCGAGCATCATAAGCGAGATCTGCGAAGACTGTCGGATGTACGAAATTACCAACTGTTTCTTCAGTATGACCACCAATCACTAAGCGACCTTCTTCTTTACCAATTTCGATATAATTTTTGATCTTATCTAATGATTTCTGATCAATTACAGGCCCCATAAAGTTACGGTAATCACTCGCATCGCCTACCGTTAATTGTTCGGTGCGAGCTTTCACACGCTCAAGCAACTCATCATAGATTCCCTCTACTGCAATAACACGTGAGCAAGCGGAACATTTCTGACCAGAGAAACCAAATGCGGAATGAATGATCGCGTCTGTGGCTGTATCTAAGTTTGCCTCGTCATCAACGACAATCGTGTCTTTACCACCCATTTCAGCAATGACACGTTTCATATGATACTGCCCATCTTGAATTTGTGCCGCACGTTGCATAATATCTGTGCCTACACGTTTAGAGCCAGTAAATGAAATCAATCCTACATCTTTATGTTCAACTAGGAAATCACCGATGTCTGCAGAGGAGCCTGGAATCCAGTTCACTACGCCTTTCGGTAATCCTGCTTCTTCAAGTACTTTCATAAATTTATACGATACTACTGGCGTATTGGAAGACGGTTTGAGTAAGACCGTGTTACCTGTAACCACTGGCGCTACTGTAGTTCCTGCCATAATCGCTAAGGCAAAGTTCCACGGTGAAATGACGACGCTCACGCCGATAGGTAAATAATCATATTGGTTGTATTCACCTGGACGACTTTCAACAGGTTTACCATCTTTCAAACGCAACATTTCACGTCCATAGTATTCCATAAAGTCAATTGCTTCCGCAGTATCTGCATCCGCTTCTTTCCAAGGTTTACCGCCTTCTTTAGTGAGCCATGCAGAGAATTCATGTTTACGACGTCTGGTAATCGCGGCGGCTCTGAAGAGAATGTTCGCACGTGTTTCTGGTGCCACATTACGCCAAGTTTCGAATGCATCTTTCGCCGCTTCAACCGCTTGTTCCGCGTGTTCTTGAGTGGCTTTCGACACATAACCAATCGTTTCTTCACGTTTCGACGGGTTATAGGAGCGTGTTGTGTCATCAGTGAAGATACGCTCGCCATTAATAATCAAAGGGTACGTTTGTCCAAGCTCTTGTTCTACTTTGGCTAAAGCTTGGTGATACGCTTCGATATTGTCTTTGTTGCTGAAATCTGTAAAAGGTTCGTGTTTGTACGGAATCATAGTTGAGTCCCCCTCTGTTGTATTTTGAAAACCCTTACATATATAATGACATGATTCGTGTAAAACAACAAGAGAATAGTTATAGAGGGCTGTAATTCAATTTTATGAGGTTATTCGAGGCACGAAATATCGAACAAAATGGGGTTATTGAGGGATGTTTTTAGGCTGATATTCAATAATGTTTATCTGTGAGAATAAGAAATAAGGTCGAAGAAAAGTTAAGAGGTGTTCTTACTCTTTTAAATGAAGTGCGGATTGTAACCACCCTATATATAATAATCCCCCTCGTAATCATCAAGTCGAGTACTACGAGGGGAACGATATTGATTTTATATTTTACCTATAAATTATTTGCCGTCAGTACGTGGAAGTGGATAGAATCCATCATCAAACTGCTTCCATAATTTCGGTGGCAAGTTGTGACGATCTTCGCGGTCAGGATCATATTGTGAAATAATCTCGTCTGTGCGACCATCTTTAATCTTCTCAACAAATCGATAGTCCAAGAGAATTTCTCTACCTAACGCGATGAGCTCAACGTTACCAGATTGAATCGCTTTCAGCGCATCTTCTGCTGTAAAGATTGAACCGATACCGATGAGCGGCATCTTGCCGTCAATCCATTTATGCAAGAGTTCAACACGCTGAATATCTTTGTACTTACCTTCACGTGTTGGAGATTCAATATCCATCAATGATGCGTGAAGATAATCTAACGGTTTCTCAATGAGCGCTTTCACGAGTTGTTCTGTGATTTCCATTGAGATTCCTGGAGATTCAGGTTCCTCTGGTGAAAAACGATAGCCGACGATAAAGTCATCATCTGCATGTTGCTGAACTGTTTGTGTTACTTCGTCTACAACACGCATTGGGAAAAGTAAGTGATCTTCACCCCATTGGTCGTCTCTGCGATTATAATAAGGTGACACAAATTGATGAATGAGGTAGTGGTTCGCACCATGAATTTCGACACCATCAAATCCTGCTTCAATCACACGACGTGTCGCTTCCCCAAAATCTTTAATTGTCTGTTCGATTTCTTCTTCTGTAATTGGACGTGCATGGTGTTCTTTCGGATCACCGAAACTTTTCAGATCAATTTCAGAAGGTGCTACAACATCTCCATCTGGAGTGAGTTGCGGTAAAGCTTGAGCTCCGCCATGATGAATTTGAACAATGGCTTTAGCACCATTCTCTTTCATTGCTTGCGCAAGACGTTTTAAGCCATCCATATTTGAGTCATGTGCTACTGAGGGTTGTCCTGGGAAGGCTTTCCCTACGTCATTGACATTACTTGCTGCACTGATAGCTAGACCTACATCTTTAGAACGTTGACGCATGTAATCAATTTCGACATCAGAAATTGAGCCATCATCATTTGAAGAGACATGCGTAAGCGGTGCAAGTACAAAGCGATTTCGTATTTCAGCTTGGTTTGGGAATGTTAATGATTCAAATAAAGGTTGAAACTTTTGATCCATTATGAGACCTCCATCTTGATATTTATATTCATGTGCATACATTTTAACTAATATACTCTACCCGTTAAACTGATTTGCATAACTTAAGTGACCCAGATTTAAATGAGCAGAGTTTAAGATTTATCTATAAAATATCTGTATTCTTATGTGTTTTCTGCTAAGAAGGAACTTCAACTATGTTTTCGCAACCATCATAGATTTCTGTTCATTATCTTATTATCGTAAAAGAATATACCTCTTTCTGTCTGTCCTATCTTTGTAATTTCGCAGTAGCTGTCTGCACTTGAAATAGCTCGCGCTGTCTCAAGTTCTAGTCAGCCTTGTGGGGGACGCACAACGAAATCTAAGATTTCTGTGCGTCTCCCAAAAAAGCACTACCACAACTCAAATGTGATAGTGCTCTGCGCATTAAACTATTCTTCTTTAATCGCTTTCTTGGACTGTTTAATCCAAACCGGCAAGCGTTCTTTAATTGTTTGAAACCCATACTTCTCGGTTTCTTTAATATCATCTAATACTGAACGTTTTTCTTTTTTACGCTCATAATTTTTAAAATATTTATTGTCCTTTAATGACAAGTTGAGCTTACCCTCTTCATCGATAGAAATAATCTTCGCTCTCACAACTTGTCCAGGTGATAAAAATTTCTTCAAGTTATGCACATAATCGTCCATCACTTCGGATATGTGAATTAAACCTTCAGTATTATCAGGGGTTTCAACAAATGCGCCATACGGTTGAATTCCAGTCACACGAACTTTAATATGTTGACCTGCTTTATAGTATGCGTTCAACGTAATAACCCCTTATTCGATTTAGTACCATTTTTATAATAGCACAAAACCATATCAAGAAACTAATATTAGACTAAAAATATTGTGATTTTTTTCAGAAATTTAAATACGTTTCCTTTTAATTCAAAATAATCGGCTAGCAGTCTCACTCTGAATTTAATTACACTCATAGAAAAAGCGCAGAAACGCGCATCCGCTTCTGCACTTTTACAACTATTCAATTATTACGTCAAACGCTCTACAACTGAACGATTTACGCTTCTGTCACCTCAATATGTTCAATCACTACATCATAAAGTGGCTTATCTTGAGGACCTACTTTAGTCTGTGCGATGTCTTCTAATGTAGATTCGCCTTCAATGATTTGACCAAATACTGTGTGTCGTTGATCTAACCATGGTGTGCCGCCGTTGTCACCGTATGCTTTCACGATCGGTTGAGGCCAGCCCCCGTCAGCTAATTGACTCAACATGGATTCAGGCACTTCTTTCGCTTGTACGATAAAGAATTGTGAACCATTCGTATTTGGACCTGCGTTCGCCATTAAAAGTGCACCATATAGGTTGAACGCTTTGTCAGAGAACTCATCTTCAAACGGTCCACCGTAGATACTTTCACCACCCATACCTGATGCAGTCGGGTCGCCACCTTGTACCATGAAGTCTTCAATCACACGGTGGAAAGTAATCCCATCGTAGTAACCATTTTTCGCGTGTGTTACAAAGTTCTCCACTGTCTTAGGTGCGATATTTGGGAAAAGTTTAAAGGTCATATCACCTTTATTCGTCTGCATCACAACTTTAATTTCGCCTTCATGAATTTCTTTATTTAATTGAGGATACTCAGTCATTTTAATTCTCCATTTCATGTTAAGATAATAACTGTATTTTATCATAAAACGAAAGGGAGTCGCATATGAAGTTATATCGCTTTGCACATAAAACGGGCGTGTACGGCGTCAGTGTCGTAGAAGAGAACGACAATCAAGTGCTCGTCCAAGTCGAACAAGTCATCAAACATCCGAAACAAGGAGACTTGCATAATCCGAAAGAAACGGAAGGTGTGTTCTTCCATGAACGTAAAGCGTTGAGTCACTTTGAAAAGCGCTACACGAGTCCTTCACAACTTAAACCATTCGACGAAGAACCGCTTCCTTACGAAGAGTCATTACAACGAGCGATTACAGCTTTGGAAGATAAACTGAAAGCACGTGATACTGAGCACGCGCGCTTATCATTAGAGAAATTAGATAACTTAAAGGAAGATTATGCGATTCAATATAAGTGCGAATTTAAATAGCTTAGTGCACATGATGTGACGATATAATTCATTTATGTAATGAATTGAATGTTGATTTAGAGCCTGGTTTTTCTTAATTCAGGCATTATTGTATAATATATCTATAACACTTCATCGTCAGATTACTGTTGGCATTTATATTGCCTTACCATGAAGATTTCAAACTATTCATGAGTTTTAAACGCGTAATTTGATATGACAGAGATATTGAAGGAGGGAATAGAATGAGTTGGTTACATATAGCAGTCTTACTACCTTTGATATTTGCTGTTATCATACCAATCATTTACCGGTTTCATAAACGACTCCATCTCGGTTGGTTCGTCTTGCCAATACCGGTCGTCTTATTTATTTATTTCTTAACGTATATTTCGCGCACATCTTCAGGAGATAATGTGTTAGCACATTTAAACTGGATGCCGCGCTTCGGTATGAACTATGATTTGCATGTTGATGGGTTAGGACTGTTATTTAGTTTACTCATTACAGGAATCGGAAGTCTGGTTGTACTTTACTCTATCGGCTATTTAGATAAAAGTGAACAACTCGGCAACTTCTATTGTTACTTGCTCTTGTTTATGGGAGCCATGCTCGGTGTAGTTCTCTCCGATAATGTGATTATTCTTTATCTATTCTGGGAGTTAACTTCATTCTCCAGTTTCTTACTGATCTCATTTTGGAGAACGAAGCAGAAATCGATTTATGGTGCTCAAAAATCACTAATCATTACTGTCTTAGGTGGACTTGCCCTACTTGGTGGGCTCATCTTGATCTCGCTAGCAGGTAATACGACAAGTATACATAGTTTAGTGGAAAAAGCAGATGATATTCAGCAAAGTCCATTCTTTATTCTAGCAATGGTACTCATCATCATCGGAGCAATCACGAAATCAGCGCAAGTACCATTCTATATTTGGTTACCTGATGCTATGGAGGCACCTACACCTGTTAGTGCTTACTTGCACTCCGCTACGATGGTTAAAGCAGGACTCTATCTCATCGCACGAATGACACCAATCTTTGCAATATCTGAAGGTTGGATTTGGACCGTATCACTCATCGGATTAATTACGTTGTTCTGGGCATCACTTAATGCCACGAAACAACGTGATTTAAAGGGTATTCTCGCATTTTCAACCGTCTCACAACTCGGTATGATCATGGCGATGCTCGGTATCGGTGCGGTAAGTTATCATTTCAACGGTTCAGATAGTACGTTGTACGTTGCGGCATACACAGCAGCTGTCTTCCACCTCATTAACCATGCGACATTCAAAGGTGCATTGTTCATGATTACTGGTGCTATCGATCACAGCACAGGTACACGTGATGTGAAGAAACTCGGCGGTCTCATGACAATTATGCCGATTTCATTTACTTTAACGATTATCACGGCTTTAAGTATGGCAGGTATTCCGCCGTTTAACGGTTTCTTATCTAAAGAAAGCTTTATTGAAAGCATGCTCCATGTAACACAAGCGAATATCTTTAGTCTCAATACACTAGGTATACTCTTACCTATCATTGCGATCATTGGTAGCATCTTTACGTTCGTTTATGCTGTGCGTTTTATCGGTCAAATCTTCTTAGGAAAGCACAAACCGGATGCGTTACCTAAGAAAGCACATGAAGCATCACCATTGATGTTAATCTCGCCAATTATCTTGGCAGTGCTGGTCATCGTCTTCGGTTTCGCACCGAACTTGTTGACGTCATCATTGATTGAACCCGCAGCGAACGCGATTACACATTCAAGTGGTATTACTGCAGAATTCAAGTTCTTCCACGGCTTTACACCGGCGTTCTTCTCAACGCTTGTGATTTACATCGTAGGTATTCTGCTCATCTTGACTTTTGCTTATTGGGTTAGAATACTACAAGCCCAACCTAAAGCATTGACGTTTAACCAATGGTACGACAGTTTAGGTAAATATATTCCGAACTACTCAGCTAACTTTACGAACAGCTATGTGACTGGTTATACGCGTACGAACCTCTTATGGATCTTAGGTTCACTCATAGTTATTGCAGCAGTGACGCTTTTCGTATCACCATTTACATTGAACTTTAAAGATGTCAGTGCCGTACGTCCATATGAGCTCGTCATCGTTGTAATTATCTTAACAGCGTCTACGATGATACTCTTTGCGCGTTCACGCTTGTTCAGTATCATCATGGCGAGTGCGGTAGGTTACTCAGTCGCGATATTCTTTATCTTCTTTAACGCGCCTGACTTAGCATTAACACAATTCGTAGTAGAAACGATTTCTACAGCCTTGTTCTTGCTCTGTTTCTACCACCTACCGAACTTAAACCGTCACAATGAGTCACGGACATTCAAATCAACTAACGCAATCATCTCAATTCTGACCGGTGCAGTAGTGACTATCCTGGGCTTAATTGCTTATGGTAACCGTCACTTTGACTCTATCGGTGCTTTCTACAAAGCACATGTCCATGATCTCGCTCATGGTAAAAATATCGTTAACGTCATCTTAGTCGACTTCCGTGGTACCGATACATTATTCGAATCTTCAGTGCTCGGTATTGCTGGACTCGGTGTGTATACGATGATTAAGTTAAAAGCGAAACATCAACGTCAAACGAAAGGAGGACATGAGAATGAATAAACAATCTCATAAACCTAAGAAGAATATTATCTTTCAATATTCTGCCATTCTCATCTTCTTCCTTATCGTCATGTTTGGTATTTCCCTCTTCCTCGCTGGCCACTATACACCAGGAGGGGGCTTCGTTGGAGGGCTCATCCTTTCAAGTGCACTGGTCATCGTCGCTGTCGCTTTCGACGTGAAGACGATGCGTAAGATTTATCCTTGGGATTTCAAGATTCTCATCGGTATCGGTTTGTGTTTCTGTGCTGCCACACCGATGGCAAGTTGGTTGTTCAATAAAAACTTCTTCACACACAAACCTTTTGACGTTCCATTAGGTATATTAAAACCCATGGGCCTACACACTGCGACATTCTTCGACCTTGGTGTCATGTTAGCAGTAGTTGGAACAGTCATGACGATTATCTTAACGATTGGGGAGAATGAGTGATGGAAATTCTAATGATCTTTGTTTGTGGCATCCTTACTGCCATGAGTGTGTACTTGATTCTATCTAAAAGCATCATACGCATCATTATCGGCACAACGTTACAAACACATACTGCGAACTTATTCTTAATTACCATGGGTGGTTTAAAGAAAGGTGGCGTGCCGATTTACGAACATGGTGCGAAAGCTTATGTGGATCCGATTCCACAAGCACTCATCTTAACAGCCATCGTTATTTCGTTCGCCGTGACTGCATTCTTCCTCGTTCTTGCTTTTCGTAGCTACCGAGAACTAGGAACAGACAATCTTGAATCAATGAAAGGAGTGTACGATGATGATCACGAGTAACTTACTCGTCAGTTTACTAATCATACCGATATTCACCGCACTCCTACTCATATTTATTGGTAAACGTCCCATTGTCAAACGCTATGTCGCTTTTATAGGGACATTCATTACATTAATCTTTGCGATTATCAATTTTATTAATGTGTGGAAAAACGGACCGATTAAGCTAGAGCTAGGGTCTTGGAAAGCGCCTTACAGTATCGTATTTGTTCAAGACTTATTCAGTGCCCTACTCGTCATTACAAGTTTAATTGTGACATTGCTAATCATTCTATATTCATACAAATCTGTAGGGATTGAACGTGAAACATACTATTACTACTTCTCAATTATGTTTATGATCACAGGTGTCATTGGAGCCTTTATTACAGGCGATATCTTTAACTTATTCGTCTTCTTTGAAGTGTTCCTCATCGCATCTTATATCTTACTCGTCATTGGAGGTACCAAAGTTCAACTCAGCGAAACGATTAAATATGTCTTGATCAACGTGACAAGTTCAGCATTCTTCGTCATCGCAGTTGGTATTCTTTACTCAGTAGTAGGAACGCTCAACCTTGCAGATATTAGTGAAAAATTAAATCACCTATCCGCACAACAAAGCGGCTTATTAAATATAGTCTACATCATGTTCATTTTCGTTTTTGCAACGAAAGCAGGAGCCTTCCCAATGTATGTTTGGTTACCTGGGGCTTATTATGCTCCACCCGTCGCAATCATTGCATTCTTCGGTGCGTTGTTAACGAAAGTAGGTGTCTACGCAATTGCTCGAACAAGTAGTTTATTCTTCAACGATACTTCAAGCTTTGCGTACTACCTCATTCTATTCTTAGCCTTATTAACGATTATCTTCGGCTGTGTCGGCGCAGTGAGCTTTTACGATACGAAGAAGATTATTCTCTACAACATCATGATTGCAGTCGGCGTCATTCTCGTTGGTGTAGCTATGATGAACCAATCTGGTATGATGGGAGCCATTTACTATACGATTCACGACATGCTTGTGAAAGCTTCCCTCTTCTTCTTGATTGGTATTATGGCTAAGATTACTAAAACGCATGACTTGAAACGTTATGGGGGATTAATTAAACACTATCCCGTGCTAGGTTGGACATTCTTTATCGCTGCGTTAAGTCTCGCTGGTATTCCACCGCTCAGTGGTTTCTACGGTAAATATTACATCGTTCAAGCGACTTTCGAGAAAGGCTTCTACGTGAGCGGTATCGTCGTGTTACTTTCAAGTCTCGTCGTACTTTATTCAGTGATTCGCATTTTCCTATCAGGATTCTTTGGTGAATCACACGGTTACGAGTACAATCCGAAATTAAGTTATAGAGGCTTATTAACAGTAGCCATTGTGGCCGTCGTTTGCACAGTCGTCTTTGCGTTATCGGCTGATGCGCTTTATCCAGTGGTTAAAGAAGCGGCCTCATCATTCTATGATCCAAGCGTCTATATCGATAGTGTATTGGGGGATAAGTAATTATGGCAGTACAAGTGGTTATTAATTTATTACTCTCGTTATTCTGGTTGTTAGTCACAGGTAGTTACACAGTCAATAACTTCCTCCTAGGATTGATACTCGGTTTGTTACTCGTTTATCTATTACGCGGTGTCTTGCCTGGTCGATTTTATATCATCACGTTGTATAAAGTGATTAAGCTCATATTTGTCTTTCTCATTGAGCTAATTAAAGCCAATATCGATGTCATTCGCATCGTCTTGCAGCCGTCATTAAAGAACGAACCTGCATTTTTCACTTACGACACGGACTTAAAGACAGACTGGCAAGTGGTGTTGTTGTCGAATCTCATCACCTTGACGCCAGGTACGATTGTGGTAGGTTTAAGTGATGATCGCACGAAAATTTATATTCACGCCATTGATTTTGGTGAGAAAGAAGAAGAAATCGAGGGAATTAAATCCTCACTTGAGAAAGTCGTTAGAGAGGTGGGTGAACGATGAGTTACAAAGTTATTATTATTATCGCATTAGTTATCGTCGTCTTGTCCATGCTCGCGATGCTCATTCGCGTCATTTTGGGTCCCTCTCTCGCTGACCGCGTCGTTGCAATTGACGCAGTAGGTCTACAACTCATGGCCGTCGTTGCATTATTTAGTATGTTAATCGGCGTTCAATACATGGTTGTCGTCATCCTACTCATAGGTATACTCGCGTTCTTAGGTACGGCTGTCTTTGCGAAATATATGGATAAAGGTAAGGTGATTGAGCATGATCAAGACGATACTCATTAGCATTGCATTAGTCCTCGTCGTTCTCGGCGCGATTATTAGTGCCCTAGCCGCATTAGGTATCGTGCGACTCGATGACGTCTATTCTCGCGCCCATGCTGCAGGTAAAGCAGCGACATTAGGAGCCATGCTCATGCTTACTGGCGTGTTTATCTTCTTTATTGGAAAAGAAGGATCCGTCAACATGCAGTTGATTATCGGTATTCTATTTATCTTGATTACTGGCCCTTTATCAAGTCACTTGATTATCCAATCGGCTTACAAATTGAAGACACCTTACACTGATCGAACTAAACGTGACGAGATACGCAAAGGTATTGAAGGTCACGAAGATTAATAGTTGAAGCTCGTAGATGGATTGATTCCGTCTACGAGCTTTTTATATTGTGATGGATTGCAGATCATATCCTTGCCTCACCAGCCCCCTTTTTTTGATTTGCATAAAGTCTCAATTTCACGTTGATTCTATCTCTCCACTTTTAGACATGCTGTTTCAATTTGTCCTTTTAAAAAATGTGTGGTATATTTTACAAATCAAAATAATTACGATTTATAAAACAGGAGGTCTTCCTATGAAACAGTGGACGATTATCGGCGGCGGAATACAGGCGGTAACCATTGCGATTAAGTTACGTGAATTGGGTCTAAGTGCTAAAGATTTAAGACTCATCGATCCTCATGACAATTTATGTGCGCAATTTCGTAAATTTACTGAGCGTCTAGAAATGCCTTTCTTACGCTCACCTTGTGTTCATCACGTTCATCCTGACCCTTTCCACCTCAATCGCTATGCGAAAGAACATCAGTATACAGCATCACATTATGGGCGTTATCAGCGCCCTCAACGTGCGATGTTCTTAGATCATACGCACGACTTGATTCATAAATACAGATTGAATGAGGGTCATTTCAAAGGTGCCGTACAACACCTTGCCCCTATGAAAAATGGATGGCACCTCGCATTAGAAGATCAGCGTATACTTGAAAGCCACTTCGTCATCATCGCAAGCGGGAGTACGAATCAACCCTATATTCCGAAAGACTACCTCAATCAACCTGACGTTAACCACGTATTCGACCTCGATGATATCGATGCTGAATCTACTTCGCACATCATTGGAAGTGGTGTGAGTGCTGCCCACCTTACACTGCGCTTGTTGAACGAAGCATCTCGGTCACCGATACATCTCTGGCTCAACAAGCCCATCTCTGTGAATGATTTCGATGCAGATCCAGGTTGGCTCGGCCCTAAATACATGTCACGTTTCAAAAAGCTATCATTGAACGAACGCCATAGAGTAAATCAACAAGAACGTCATCGTGGGTCAATGCCACGTGAACTGTTTTTGAAGCTGAAGAAAGCAGAAAGCAAAGGTCGATTACATATTCACATCAATGAACATTTAAGATTAGCTGATCATCACATTGTTACTCCGAGCGGTAGATTGCCTTATGACCACATTCTCTTAGCTACAGGATTCGAGAAGGCAGTACTCAACGCACCCTTTCTCCAACATCTCGTAATGGAGTATGGCGCACCTGTTGCACAATGCGGTTTACCACAAATTTCAACCGATCTTGAGTGGCTGCCTGGCCTTTTCGTCAGTGGCGCGTTAGCAGATTTAGAGTTAGGTCCTTTCGCGCGTAATATTATGGGTGGACGCGAGGCTGCACAGCGTATTGGTCAAGCGTATCAACGCTATGTCGCTTTATCGTCTTAGCATTTATTTTGTAAAAGGATGACTAAAAGCAGATGTGGTTTTCTAACCGTACATTAGTGAAAAACGGAGTACTTTCTTTTTATTCAAATATCATTTTTTCACAACAAAGTTAATCAATACCACTAATTTAATTTAACTAAAGGACTCGTTTTTGATAATATAATGACATGCATATAGAAACTACACAAAGAGGAGCCTACAATGAAAAAATTATCGTTACTTATAATGGTATTTTTCTTATGTTATTTGAGTATTAATTTCAATTCGGTATCGGCAAAAACGCCTGTCGATGAGTCGAAAGAAGAACATGTACAACTCGATAAAACGTTTAATCCTAAAGGTATGGTTGTGACAACAGAAGATGGGCAAATACTTTACGACTATAATAAAGATAAAAAAGTGGAGCCTGCCTCTACTACTAAATTAATGACGATGTTAGTGGTTTATGATGACATCAAAGATAAAAAAGTGAATTTGAACGATAAAGTTAATATTACCGAGAGATACCAAAAGATGTCTGAACTGCCCAATCTCACTACTTTTCCACTCAAAAAAGGACAAACCTACACTGTGGAACAACTATTGAAACAAGCAGCTTTAAACTCAAGTAATGCAGCAACCTTAGTCTTAGCAGAGCACATCGATGGAGATGTCTCTCAATTTACCGACCGGATGAATGCTAAAGCCAAAGCTCTAGGCATGAACCACACACATTTTACTAACCCTAGTGGTGCAGATAACCATTTAATTCAACCCTATGAGCCTAAAGGTTATAAAAATGAAAGCACATCCCATACTACCGCACATGATATGGCGTTACTCACAAATCATCTGTTGCGCGAACATCCGGAAGTATTGAATATCACAAAGTTAAAAGATGATTCGCAATATCATCAGAAACTACATAATACGAATCTGTCTCTCCCCCATCAATCTCAACAAATGAAGGGTGTTGACGGACTGAAGACAGGTACAAGTAAAGAAGGATATAACCTAGTCTTGACGACGAAGCGTGATCATCTGCGTGTGAATGCCAATATCTTCAATGTTCAACCTTATCCGAGTGACCAATCAGAGCACGCGCGTCATAAAATCGCGAATGCCATTACACAAGAAGCTTTCCACAAGTATGCGTATCGCAAAGTGATCTCTAAAGGCGAGCATACGATTGATGGTAAAAAGTATAAAGTGAAGAAAGATTTATATGATGTTGTGCCTAAAGATAAAAGTAAGTATCATTTGAAAGTATCTAAAGACCAACATCTATATGTGCAATACGACCGTCAATTTATTGGTAAAAAGCATATTCCAAGCGTGAAAGTTGAGGAATCGTCTCATTTTTTTAGCGGGAGCTTCAGAGTGATACTAGGGATTCTAGGTTGTATTCTAGTTGGAATCATCGCTTTGATAGCTATAAAAGTGTATAAAAAATTATAAATAATAGTAATGACTATACGTCAAAAAGCGCCATTCTATCTTGAATTCGATAGAATGGCGCTTTTCATGTTCTTTTATAGATATTAATATTAAACGATAATACTTATATAATACGTATAGTAGAGATATAATCAACAAGTATTACGATAAAAAAGCAAGAAAACTTTATTTTGTATATTTACAAATATTATAAGCGCACTACATCATTATAATATTGATGAGGTCGCTTATTACTATAAAATAAGATAGCAGCCCAACAAGAAACTTCATAAGGATACCGACATCGTTTATATAAAACGATAATTGAAGATAATTCATTACTAAAAAATAAAATTGGATGATTTTATTAAGTAATGCTTTTTAATTTTATAGATACTTCACTAATAGTAGGGAAGAGTCTAGGACAATGAAAGAGAATAACGTATATGTAAGGTAAAAACCTAAAACATATGATACATTAGTTAGTTTTTCAATGTCGACTCGAGACGCTTGATGGAGCAAGACCACAACGAAAATCCATTCTTTGAGCGCTTTGAGCGAAAAGAATTAGTTGAGTGTGGTCC